>JBEENR010000014.1:0-80044 GCA_041192045.1 Pseudomonadota bacterium
TTACCCGTCACGCCCAGCGTGCCGCCGACAGTGGCGTTGTTGGTGACCGACAGGCTGTCGGTACCTACGTTGCCCGAGTTGGTGATGTTACCGGTGTTGCTGATGCCGTTGGTGGTGCTCAGACCGGTCACACCCAGGGTACCGCCCACGGTGGTGTTACCCGTCACGCCCAGCGTGCCGCCGACAGTGGCGTTGTTATTAACAGCCAAGGAGTTACCTACACCCACGCTACCGACGACATCGGAGTCACCGAGCACAATGGAGTCACCAGCCACACCCAGAGAGCCCCATACCACTGCATTGTTACTTACATTCAGGGCACCGACATTGGCGTTACCTGCTACACCCAAGGTAGCCGTAGCGACGTTGCCCGAGTTGGTGATGTCACCCGTGTTGCTGATCCCGTTGGTGTTGGTATTACCACCGACGGTCAGTGCAAGACCCACACTGCTGTTGCCTGCAACGGTAGCGTTGCCGTTGACACCCAGTGAGCCGGTGGCAAGGTTGCCCGTGTTGTTGAGGCCGTTGGTGCTGGTACTACCCGCAATCACCACGTTTTGGGTGGCGCTACCAATCGCAATCTGGTTGGCTGCGGTAGTGGCTGCACCCGTACCAATGGCTACAGAGTTGTTGAAGCTAGCGTTTGCTTGAGAGCCAAGGGCAATGCTGTTGTCACCCGCAGCAACCGAACCGTCACCACTTGCAATACCGCCCCAGCCCGAAGCGGTAGAAAAAGCACCAATGGCAGTACTTCTGATGCCACTGGCTTTTGCTTGACTACCGAACGCGCTACTGCCATCAGCCGAGGCCGTAGAGACTGTACCAACCGCAGTGCTGGTGTTACCTGAAGACACGGTACCCGTACCAACCGCAACACTTCCTTCATTTGAAGCGTTTGCGCCTGAGAGTCCAAGGGGTGCATACGCAGAGCCGATCGCAATTGCACTATTGGCTGTTGCATAAGCGCCGTTGACCGTACCGTCTGCGCTACCCAAAGCAATAGAGCCCGCCCCAGACGACACCACAGAGCCACCGGCTGCGCCAGCGGTACCGTTGGTGCCGTTGGTGCCGTTGGTGCCGTTGGTGCCGTTGGTGCCGTTGGTGCCGTTGGTGCCGTTGGTGCCAGCAACTGGGAGTTGGAAATTATTGACATCAACGACAGCAGGCAGTGCATTGCCACCTGCTGTGCCGTTACCACCGTTGGTGCCGTCAGTGCCGTTGGTGCCGTTGGTGCCGTTGGTGCCGTTGGTGCCGTTGGTGCCGCTGCCAGCAATACCGATGGCCACCGAGGTCGGTGTCAAAGAAACGATATCGCCGCCATTACCGCCAGCGCCGCCGTTGCCAGCATTACCACCATTACCACCATTACCACCGCTGCCACCAGCACCGCCATTGCCACCAGTACCGCCAGGGAGACCCTGAACGCAAATATCGGCACCAATGTTGTTGCAAACAGCGTTCGAACCGTTACCGCCTGCGCCACCCACACCGGCAGTACCAGCCGCTCCGCCTTGGCCTGCTAGACCAGCTGTGCCTGCGCTGCCACCAAGGCCAAATGAGCCAGCAGAGCCCGCTATGTAACCAGGGCCAACCACATTGCCCGCTGCACCTGGTGTGTTACCTACACCGTTTGAGCCACCCAAACCAGATAAGCCCATTGCGCCGTTGGCTGCACCGCTGCCGCCGTTGCCGCCAGCGCCACCGCCCGCATAGGCCGTGCCGACACTGGATGCGTTACCGCCGTTACCGCCAACACCGCCAAGGGATGAGCTGTCTGTACCACCAGTACCACCCGCGCCACCCATTGCGGGGGGTACGTTTTGACCAGCAGCACCGCTGGGTGCAGCGGCAGCGGTTGCCACATAGCCGGCAAACATGGCGCTGATTGCCAGTGCAATCGCTGTTTTTGAAATGTTACGAGTCTGGTTCACGGGTGAGCTCCTCTGTAGTGGCGGGATTGCCAATGGATACAAAAAAATGCCGGGCGAGTTTAACCCAGCTCAGCCTGAGCACAGTGGTTTCAGTGGCTGTTTGAATGTTTGGATAATCCGCGTTTAAGCCAGCGTGCTGCTGGTTTCCAACATTTGTTCTGGGTGTCTGTCTGTATGTGTACAACGCGACCCGCGCAAGCAGGTCTGTGGGCAGGGCGCTGCACCTAAAATGGGTCGCCATGAACATACTCATCTCGAACGACGACGGTTATCAGGCTCCGGGCATCGTGGCGCTTTATGAGGCCATGAAAGCGCTGCCGGGTGTGCAGGTAGAGGTGGTGGCTCCTGAGCAAAACAACAGTGCCAAGTCCAACGCGCTGACGCTGCACTCGCCGCTGTATGTGCACCGGGCGGCCAATGGTTTTCGGTATGTCAATGGCACCCCCGCTGACTGTGTGCACATTGCCCTGACGGGTTTGCTGGGCTACCGGCCTGATCTGGTGGTGTCGGGTATCAACAACGGGGCCAATATGGGGGATGACACCATTTATTCAGGTACCGTGGGTGCAGCCATGGAAGGTTATTTATTTGGCATTCCGGCCATTGCGTTTTCTCAGGTGGAGCGCGGTTGGGGGCACCTAGACGCTGCTGCCCAGATGGCGGCGCGGCTGGTCATGCAGCTCCTGCCCGCTTTGCCCGAGGCGGCGGCCCGCCAGTCGCCCTGGCTGCTCAATGTGAACATACCCAACCGGCCACTGGCAGATATCAAAGGTTTCAAGGTGGCGCGGCTGGGGCGGCGGCATGCGGCTGAGCAGGTGATTGCGCAAGTCAACCCCCGTGGTGAAACCATGTACTGGATTGGAGGGGCTGGCCCAGCCAAAGACGATGCCGAGGGCACCGACTTTCATGCCACCACACTCGGCTATGCCAGCATCACACCGCTGAAGGTGGATTTGACCGACCATGAACGGCTGCCTTACTGGGCTCCCACGGCTGCGCAGTTGTCGGTCATGTTCGCCGGGGTGGTCGCCGGAGCGCCTGCATGAAGCGCTGGCCGCCGGTGGCTGCGGCACCAGCGGTCACACCCGCACAGGTCACCCGGCCCGCCTTTCCGGCCCGCTTTGGTGCCGTGTCTGTGGCGCAACCGACTGACCCGGACGCGCTGCGACCCGCGCCGCACGCCACACAAATCACCCCCACCGACAGACAAGCCGCACGCAGCGCCATGGTGCGCCAGTTGCAGGCGCAGGGTTTGTCTCATCCGGCGGTGGTGTCTGCTTTGAATACCGTGCATCGACACCGTTTCGTCGATTCGGCCCTGGCGAGCCAAGCTTACGAAGACACCAGCCTGCCCATTGGTCTGGGACAAACCATTTCTAAACCCAATGTGGTGGCCCGTATGCTGGAGCTGCTGTGTCAGGATCGTCCCTGCCCGCTCGGGCGCGTGCTGGAGGTGGGCACCGGTTGCGGCTACCAAGCGGCGTTGCTCAGCCAGCTGGCACGCGAGGTGTACAGCATTGAACGCTTGCGCGGCATGCACCAGCGTGCCCGTGACAACCTGCGCGCCTTCCGCGTACCCAATCTGCACCTGTTGCTCGGTGATGGCATGCAGGGTTATGCGGCGGGTGCGCCTTATGCGGGTATCGTTGCGGCGGCAGGTGGGCACGACATTCCGGCTGCGTGGCTCGATCAACTGGCGGTCGGGGGGCGGCTGGTGGCCCCAGCCAGCTTGGAGCCAGGGCGGCAGCACTTGGTGGTTGTGGACAAAACCCCTGCGGGTTGTGTTCGTTCGGTGCTGGAGCCTGTGCTTTTTGTCCCCCTAAAATCGGGCATCGAATGACGATGCCGACGCATGCATGACGTGTTGGGCCTGCTGAGCCGACCGCGAACCCCTCGGGCTGAAAGCTTTATGAATTCCTTGACCATTTCTTGCGTGCCTTCTTCTCTGGCCGTGGTGCAGTTGTCGGCTGTGCGTGGCTGGCGTTGGCTGCTGCTGGCGGCTGTGATGGTGTTGAGCGCATGCTCCACCCAGCGCCTAGAGCAGCCCGCCCCCGTTGAAGACCGGGTCGAGGTAAGGGTGCCACCCCGCTTGCCCCCTGGGGCAGAAAACGCCGGTAAACCGGGTTACTACACCGTGCGCCAGGGCGATACGCTGTTTCGCATTGCTCTAGACAACGGCCAGACTTGGCGCGAACTGCAAGCTTGGAACAACCTGAGCAACCCGAATTTGCTGGAAGTTGGTCAGGTGTTGCGCGTGGTGCCGCCTGCGGGCGCAGGGGCTGAGGCCTCTGGTACTCACGGCATCTCTGCTGCGCCAGTGGCGGTTGTGCCCACACCCACCGCAACACCCAACCCAACGCCTGTGGCAAAACCGGCTTCAACCCCTGGTACAACGTCCAGCACAAGCCCCAGCGCAGCCACATCGTCAACAGCTCAGCCATCGCCGGTATCGCCCACCGCATCTGCACCGACAGTGGGCAGCACAGCGCCAGCGACCAGTAGCGCAGTGGCTGTGGCCGCAGCAGCACCCGTCGCCCCAACCACCAACCCAGCACTGGTTGCCCGGCCGCTGGCACCGGTGTCACCCACCGCTGCTTCATCCCCCCCAGTACCAGCAGCAGACGCGGTGAACTGGGCCTGGCCTGCACAGGGTTCGGTGGTCTCCCACTTTGACGAAGCCACTTACAAGGGCGTTGCCATTGCGGGCCGCATGGGTGATCCTGTGCTGGCCGCAGCAGATGGCCGTGTGGTGTACGCGGGGGCCGGTTTGCGGGGCTACGGCAATCTCATCATCCTCAAGCACAACAACACCTACCTCACGGCCTATGCCCACAACCAGTCTCTGCTGGTACGTGAAGACCAGTTTGTCAAACAGGGCCAGAAGATCGCTGAAATGGGCAGCAGTGACACAGACCGCGTCAAGCTGCATTTCGAGGTACGTCGCCAGGGTAAACCCGTCGATCCGCTCATCCACCTGCCCAAACGCTGAACGACATGACCTTGGAGACAATCGGCGCATGACTGCACAGCTCTTACCCGACCACACCACCGCCGATAGCCCAGCCACGGTTCCCGCTTGTACCCCGACCGATAGCACGACACCCAAAAACCCAGACCTGCCGCCCGGTTGGCTGGCGGTCGATGCCTTGGACATGGAGGCGCAGGGCATTGCCCGTCGGCCTGATGGCAAAGTGGTGTTCATTGAAGGCGCACTGCCCTTTGAGTGGGTCAGTGCGCAGGTACACCGCCAGAAAAACAACTGGGAGGCGGGCACTGTCACCGCGATTCACCGCGAATCTTCGCAGCGTGTGCGCCCTGGTTGCCCACATTTTGGGCTGCACGCGGGTGCCTGTGGCGGCTGCAAGATGCAGCATCTGCACGAGTCTGCCCAGGTGGCTGTCAAACAGCGCGTCCTAGAAGACAACCTTTGGCACTTGGGCAAGGTGCGGGCTGATCACCTGCTGCGCCCCATTGAAGGCCCGGCTTGGGGTTACCGCTACCGCGCCCGGCTCTCGGTGCGCCATGTGCATAAAAAGGGCGAGGTGCTGATCGGTTTTCACGAGCGCAAGAGCCGCTATGTGGCCGATATGAAGGTCTGCCCGGTGCTGCCGCCCCATGTCAGCGCCCTGCTGCTGCCGCTGCGGGCGCTGATTTTTGCCATGGATGCCCGCGAAACCTGCCCGCAAATCGAGCTGGCCTGTGGTGACGACGTGACCGCGCTGGTGTTGCGCCACCTAGAACCCCTGTCGGTGGCTGATCTGGCCCGCCTGCGGGCCTTTGCCCAAACCCACGGCGTGCAGTGGTGGCTGCAAGCCAAGGGGCCGGACACGGTCAAGCCTCTGGATGAAGACGGCCCCACACTCAGCTACAGCCTGCCCGAATTCGGCATCACCATGCCGTTCAAACCCACCGACTTCACCCAAGTCAACCCGCACATCAACCGCGTGCTGGTGGGGCGGGCATTGCGCCTGCTGAATGCTCAGCGGCACGAGCACGTCATTGACTGGTTCTGTGGCCTGGGCAACTTCACCCTGCCCATCGCCACCCAAGCCGCTTCCGTGCTCGGTATTGAGGGCAGCGAAGCCTTGGTCAGCCGCTCCCGCCAAAACGCCCAGCACAACCAAGCCGCTGGTCTGGCCCCCACCCGTTTTGTGGCGCGCAACCTGTTTGAAATGACACCCGAGCAACTGGTGGCTGACGGCCATGCTGACAAATGGCTGGTGGATCCACCGCGTGAAGGTGCGTTCGCTCTGGTCAAGGCCCTGGCCGACCTGCACCAGCAGCCCGAACAACGCGGCAGCTGGCAGCCACCCCGGCGCATTGTGTATGTGAGTTGCAACCCTGCCACCCTGGCCCGCGATGCCGGTTTGTTGGTACACCAAGCGGGCTACCGGTGCAGCGCTGCTGGGGTGGTGAACATGTTTCCGCACACCGCCCATGTCGAGAGCATGGCCGTGTTCGATCTGGAGCCTGGTCAGCCGTCGAGCCAGCCAGCCTAAGACCTCGTAGCGCGCCCGGCCCATGACAACACCTGACTACGCCCGACAAATTCGGGATTTGCAGGCGCTGCTCCAGATCACCCGCGAGTTGGCTGCCAATACCGAGCTGCGCCCGCTGTTGACCTGCGTTGAGCAAGCCGCACGGCGTGTGCTGGACTGCGAGCGCTCTACCGTTTTCCTGTACGACGAAACCACTGACGAACTGGTGAGTCAGCAAGCCACGGGCACCGGCACCATCCGTTTCCCGGCTAGAAGCGGGATTGCGGGCGAAGTGGTTCGCACCGGCAAAATCATCAACGTCACCGATGCTTACGCTGACTCACGTTTCAACCCTGCGATTGACCATAACACCGGTTTCCGCACCCGCAACCTGCTGACATTTCCGCTGCTGTCGGTCAACAACCATCCGGTGGGCGTGTTGCAAGTGCTCAACAAGCGCGGCGGTGCCTTCACCGATTGGGATTGCGAAGTGGTGCAGGCCATGGGTGCCCAAGTGGGCGTGGCCGTGCAGCGGCAGATGCTGATCGATGCCCATGCCGACAAATTGCGCTTGCAGCGTGACATGAACCTCGCTCGCCAGATTCAGCAAGATTTGCTGCCCAAAGCCCCGGCGGCGGTGCCTGGTTATGACATCACCGGCTGGAACCGACCTGCCGACGAAACCGGGGGTGATTGCTTTGACCACCTGGCCTTGCCCGATGGTCGTTTTGCCCTGATTTTGGCCGATGCCACCGGGCACGGCATTGGCGCGGCCCTCATCATGACCGAGTGCCGAGCCCTGTTTCACGCCCTGATCTCCGTCACCCCCGACCTGGCCGATGCAGTGCACCGGGTCAACAACATGCTGGCCAACGACTTGGCCGACGGTAAGTTCGTCACGGGCTTTTTTGGGGTGCTCAACCCTGAGGAACACACCCTGACCTGGATCAGTGCCGGGCAGGCTCCGCTGTTTCAGTACCACGCCTGCACCGGGCAACTGCTGGAGCTGCCCGCCAGCGGCGTGCCTGCGGGTATCTTGCTGGATTTTCCATACGATCCGCCCAGTACTTGGCCCATGGAGCCTGGCGATCTGATGGTGCTGGTGACCGACGGTTTTTTAGAATGCACCAACGCCCAGGGACAGCAGTTTGGGCATGACAGGCTCAAGGCCGTTATTCGGGCACACAGCCACGGCACCAGTGCCCAAATCATCAAGGCCATGACCGAGGCGATTGGTTATTTCATCGGGGGTCAGGCTCAGGCAGATGATCTGACTGTGCTCGTCATCCGTCGCTGCTGAAACCAGCGCTACGAGCGCGCACAAAAAAAGAACCCGAAGGTTCTTTTTTTGAGTCGCTCGCGCAGGGTCGATGACTCAATCGCGTTCGCCACCAAAAATGCCCAGCAAGGCCAGCAGGCTCTGGAAGATGTTGAACAGACTCAGGTACAGACCCAGTGTGGCCGTGATGTAGTTGGTTTCACCGCCGTCCACAATGCGCTTGAGGTCGTAGAGCAAAAACAGGCTGAACACGACGATGGTCAGACTGGCCAGCGCAGCCATGCCTGCCGTACTGCCCACAAACACGTTGATGATGCCGCCCAGCATGATGGCCAGTGCGCCCACAAACAGCCACTTGCCCATGCTCGACAAATCGCGCTTGATGACGGTGGACAGGTTCGCCATGACGAAGAACACCCCCGCCGTGCCACCAAACGCCGTCATCACCAGACTGGCACCGTTGCTGAAACCCAGTACGCCCGCCAGCAGGCGCGACAGCATCAGCCCCATGAAGAAGGTGAAGGCCAGCAGCACCGGCACGCCCGCTGCTGAGTTTTTGGTTTTCTCGATGGCAAACATGAAGCCAAAGGCACCACCCAGAAACACAATCAGCCCCAGGCCCCCCGTCAGGCTGGCTGTGATGCCAGTGGCCACCCCAATCCATGCACCCAGCACCGTGGGCAGCATGGACAGCGCAAGCAGCCAGTAGGTGTTGCGCATGACCTTGTTGCGCTCTGCTGCGCTGGATACGGCACCACCAAACGGGCCGTTGGTGTCAATACGATCAATCATGATGAGATCTCCTTTGGGTGAAAAACAAACAACTTGAAGGCACCGTACACAACCAGACGCATGCTCTCAGTATCAGCGGGCTGAATTGTAGGGAGCGTCTCACAACCTCACAGACTCTGGCAGAAAACCTGTTGAAGTCAGATCACTTGTGACTGCAAGCCATGCAATACATGCCTTATCGTCAACACCTGAAAACCGCGCCAGTCAGCCGGTTTGCCAATGTCCCCTCTGATCCATTTCACCGGAGCAAAGTTCATGAAAAACAAAGCGGTTCTCGAACTCGCCGACATCAAACAAATCGCCGCTGCGGCTGAAGCCGAAGCCCTGGCCCACCAGTGGGCCGTCACCATCGCCATCGTGGACGACGGTGGTCACCTGCTGTGGTTGCAGCGACTTGACGGCGCACCCGCGATTTCGGCCCACATCGCACCCGCCAAAGCCCATACCGCTGCCCTGGGGCGGCGCGAGAGCAAAGTTTACGAAGACGTGATCAACCAGGGCCGCGTGTCGTTCTTGAGCGCACCTGCTGTCGCGGGCATGTTGGAGGGCGGGGTGCCTATCCTGCACCAGGGGCAATGCCTTGGCGCTGTGGGGGTCAGTGGGGTCAAGTCCACTGAAGACGCACAAATTGCCCGTGCGGGCATCGCTGCACTCGGCTTGTAAGCCGCAACCCCCGGCGTGCTGTTCAGGGCTGGGGGTACTTTTTCAAGGCCGGGCCAGTTCAGGCTCGGTCACAAAGCCGATTTTGCGCAGCCCCGCCCGCTGGGCGCTGGCCATCGCCACCGCCACCCGCTCATAACGTACCGCCTTGTCGCCACGAATGTGCAGTTCTGGCTGGGGCGACTGTGCCGCCGCAGCCTGCAACTGCTGTTGTAGCCGGGCATCGTCCAGCGGCTGGTCGTTCCAGTAGTACTGGCCTTGCGCATCAACCGTCAGCCGTACGTGGGCAGGTTTGTCTTGCAGCTTTTCTTGGCTGGCCTTTGGTAGATCCACATGCACTGCGTGTTTGATGACAGGCACCGTGATGATGAAAATGATCAGCAGCACCAGCATCACGTCAATGAACGGAATCATGTTGATCTCGCTCAGCATGGCATCGCTGTCGTCTTGGGTGCTCAAAGCCATGGCATCACACTCCTGCCGCGTTGGCGGCCTGGGTCTTTGGGGCTGAGACACGCGCACCTGTCACGAAAAAGGCGTGCAGATCGTGCCCGAACCGGGTTAATTGGTGCGCAATCAGCTTGTTGCCGCGCACCAGCGCGTTATAGCCCAGCACCGCCGGAATGGCCACCAGCAATCCCAGCGCCGTCATGATGAGTGCCTCACCAATCGGCCCCGCTACTTGGTCAATGCTCACCTGACCCGCTGCACCAATGCCTAGCAGCGCGTGGTAAATCCCCCAGACAGTACCAAACAAGCCCACAAATGGCGCTGTCGAAGCGATAGAGGCCAGTACCGTCAAACCACTTTGCGCCTGCGCCACAAAATGATCCAAGCTGTTGCGCAGCGCACGCTCCACCCAGTCGTTCAAATCCAGGCTGTCGTGCAACTGGCGCGCTGGCGCACCGCTGGGCTGTTGTACATGGCGGGTGGCCTCCAGTCCATCTTGGGCCAGGGTACGGAACGGGTTGCCCCGCTCATCGCCCAGCACCTGCATACCTTCTTCAAAACTGCCGCTGTGCCAGAAAGCCTCACAGGCCCGTGCCTGCCGCCTGTATCCGCGCTGATCCAGGGCCTTGAGCAAGATGATCACCCAAGTAACCAGCGACATGCCCAACAAAACCAGCGCCACAGTACGCGTGACCGCGTCACCTTGTGTCCAAACATGGGCAATGCCCGATGCCGCAAAACCGTTGTCCATCACTACTCCAGACTTCACGAAAAAACCACCACACCCCGCACCGACGCATACAAAGATACCGAACATCGGCGCAGCACAGCATGCGGCATCATAAATGAGAATGCTTCGTATTTATGATGCCGCATCCAAAAAGAACGTAAGCACACCATTTTTGATGGTGAGGTGGGGGTGGGCAGATGGACGCACCGAAGACCCAAAACGAAAAACGGGTTACAAACCGAAGTTTGTAACCCGTTGATTTTTTTGAAAAATGGTCGGCGTGGCGGGATTCGAACTCGCGACCCCTTGCACCCCATGCAAGTGCGCTACCAGGCTGCGCTACACGCCGACAAGCCTCAAATTATAGCCCGTCAAACGACGATTTTTGGGCTGACTTGAACAAATTTTAAAGTTTTAAGTCAGAGTGCTTCTGAAACGCTCCAAAGAGCGTAGAGATTCAGGTGCCAGACAAAGAACCAAGAAAAAAGCCCAACCTGTAAAGGTTGGGCTCTGATGTTTTGTGGGGTGGCTGATGGGACTCGAACCCACGACGACAGGAATCACAATCCTGGACTCTACCAACTGAGCTACAGCCACCGCAAGCCCGAAATTATAGCGTGAAAAAGGGGCTCTAGAAATGGGCCAGTACGCCTAGTGCGAGACAAGATTTTTCATATAGAATAGCGGGCTTGCCAAGTAAACAACGCGGGATTAGCTCAGTTGGTAGAGCGATACCTTGCCAAGGTATAGGTCGAGAGTTCGAGCCTCTTATCCCGCTCCAGTCTTGAATGACGTTGTTTGCACAGGGCGCGATAGCAAATCGGTTATGCAACGGATTGCAAATCCGTCTAGCCCGGTTCGATTCCGGGTCGCGCCTCCAGTTCTGGCATGTCTGCGGGATTAGCTCAGTTGGTAGAGCGATACCTTGCCAAGGTATAGGTCGAGAGTTCGAGCCTCTTATCCCGCTCCAAATTTCGGTCGGTACACGCTGCCACAATCGCAACACGCCTCGGTGGTGGAATAGGTAGACACAGCGGACTTAAAATCCGCCGGCTTGAAAAGGCTGTACCGGTTCGAGTCCGGTTCGAGGCACCAGACGCTGCGCACCACACCAGACCCCTCTGCGGGTCAGTTAGTCACCCGGTTTTTAGCAAACCAGCGGTGAGATAATTTCCCCGTTATTCACCTTTACGCCCGGTAGCGCCGGTACAGCGAGTTTCCTATGCCACGATACAACGCACCTTTCGAGATCCATGTGCATGGCGATGTGCTTTTGCGCGACGACGTGGTGTTCAGTCAGATTCAGGACGCGCTCAAGCCGCTGTGGCAGTATGCCGGTGCCCGTTCTTTGGCCGCAGCGGCAGCCAGTGCCTATGAAGATGAACCCGGTATCCGTTTTGATGCCCAGGCCCATGTGCTCCAGATGTGTTGGACGGTGCCCGGTGATGAGGACTTCCGGCAGGTGATCGAAGAGACTTGCATGGGTCTCAATGACATCGCAGCCACTGGTGCCCCCCTAGAAGTCAGTTTTTACGACACCGAATACGACGATGAAGAGGGCGACTCTGAGGAAGCCCGTGATGATTTCATGATGTGTTTTGTGGGGCCGACACCGGCTGCCATCATGCAGGTGCAGCGTGATTTGCTGGTGCAAGACGTGGTGCATGTGATGGAGCGCCATTTTGACGCGGCTGAGCTGGGCACCGTGGTCGAGGCGATTGACCAGTTGTTCACCGAACGTTTTGATGCACTGGTCAATTCTATGCAGCTTGGCCGCCCCCCGCGTGGCACGGGTGGTCATGGCGGGCCGCGCAAGCCCCGCCACCTGCATTGATGGCTTTGGCGTTTTTCAGTCCAGCACGAATTGAATGGGTACCACGTACCACATGGCTTCGGCCACGCCGTTGCGTTTGCCGGGTACATAACGCCAACGCAACACCGTCTGCATGGCCGTCTGATCCAGGCGGTCGTAGCCACTTGAACTCCGAATTTCTGCTTGGGTGGCCCGCCCATCCGCTTCAATGAAGACCCGCAATACCACTTTGCCTTGCTCACCCAGGCGCTTAGACAGGGCTGGATAGGCCGGCGGTGGGTTGTTCAAGTAGTCGGCTTGGCTGGAGGGCAGTTCTACCTTGGGCGGTGTAGGGGCAGACTGGCTGACAGCCGGTGATGGCGTTTTAACTTCAGTGGGTTTTGAGACCGGTGCAGCCACGACAGCGGGTGCGGCAGGGGGTTCCACCGTCCCGATAGGTGCTTTGGGTTCTGGTGGCGTAATGTCTGCCGGTGTGGCCAGCAGCGGTACAGGTGGAGCAGGCGCAGCGACTGCTGGCGTGGGTTCGGCGCGGGTTGGTGGTGCTGGACGTGGCTGCTGCGGCGCTGGTGGGGTGGGTTCAACTGGAGGTTGAGGGGCTTCCACCCAATCGGCCAAGATCTGCACCGGTACCACCAGTTCCACCGCACGTTGCAGCAAGCCCGCTTGCAGTGCCCACAGACCTAACACGTGCAGGGCGACAACCGCAATCACGATGGCATAACGTCGATCCATGGCAGCGAGGAGGTGGGTGAGCGGGGCAAAGTGGTGGGCGAACCGGTGCGCAGTGGCGTGGCTGAGGCGCGGATTATCCAGGGGAACACGGCGCATCGGATGCAGGGTGGCAGACGTTGGCATGGGCTGGGATTTCAAGATTTACCGGATGGGCTGTTGCAAGGTTTGAGCGGCTTCGCTCAATTGTCGGCAGCCTGTGAGGGCCATGGCGATTTCCAGTTCATCGCGCAGCAAGCGCAGCACATGGGCCACGCCCTGCGCCCCGGCATGGGCCAGCCCGTGAATAACCGGGCGACCCACCAGCACCGCCGAAGCCCCCAGGGCCATGGCCTTGAGGATGTCGGTGCCGCGCCGAATGCCGCCATCCACCAGCACCGGCAGGCGCTGGCCCACGGCCTGCACCACGGCAGGTAGCAGTTCGGCGGTGGCGGGCAGGGTGTCCAAGGTTCGGCCCCCGTGGTTGGACACAATGACCCCGGCAGCGCCCCGTTCTTGTGCCAGCAGCGCATCAGCGGGGTGGGTGATGCCCTTGATCAACAGCGGCAGGCGCGTGGTGGAACACAGCCAACTCACATCGTCCCAAGTGGGGGCTTGCGTCATCAGGTCGTCAAACAGGCGGCTTTGCCCGGCTTGCAGGGGTTTGGGCGTGGGTGCCCGGCGGCCAGCCAAGTTGACCGCTTGGTATTGGCTGGGGCGGCGGTAGCCGCTGCGCCGCTCCCGGTCGCGTGGGCCTTGCACGGGGGCATCCACCGTCAGCACCAGGGCTTCGCAGCCCGCGGCTTCAGCACGGTGGATGAGTTCGCGCAGAAAAGCGCGGTCGGGTAGCATGTAGAGCTGAAGCCACAGCGGTGCGGCGGGCGTTTCGCTGTGCATGAGGCGGGCCACGTCTTCCAGCCGGGTGGTGGCCTGCATGCTCAGCACCAGCCCGGTTTGTTGGGCGGCGCAGGCCAGCGCGGTGGCTTGTTCGCCGTGCGGGTGGGCCATGCACTGGTAGGCTATGGGCGCCACCAGCAGCGGGTGGGCCAGCGTGCGCCCCAGCAGAGACACCCGTGTGTGGCCCCCGGCCAGCGGGCGCAGCACCCGGCTGCACAGGCGCAGGTGCTGCCAGGCTTGCTCGTTGTCAAGCAGGGTGATTTCATCAGCCGCACCACCATCAAAATAGGCCATGAGCCTGGGGTCCAGCGTTTTCCGGGCGCGTTCGGCATGCTCCGCCAAGGTGGTGGCGGTGTGTGATGGCTGGCGCACCCACTCGTTCGTGCCTTCGTTCATGTGTCGGCCCACAGGCGCAGCAGGTTGTGGTAAGTGCCGGTCAGCGCGGTGGTCTCCGGGGTTTCGCCGTAGCGCTGGCGCAGGGCCAGCAGGTTCATGTCCAGGTCAAACAGCAGGCGGCGCTGCTCGTCGCTGCGCACCATGCTTTGCACCCAGAAAAAGCAGGCCAGGCGTTGGCCACGGGTCACGGGGGTGACTTGGTGCAGGCTGGTGCCGGGGTAGAGCACCGCATGCCCGGCGGGCAGTTTGACCCCGCGTGTGCCGTAGGTGTCGTGAACCATGAGTTCGCCGCCGTCGTACTCGTCGGGCTCGTTCAGGAACACGGTACACGACACATCGGTGCGCACATATTCCGTCCCTGTGTCGCTGGTTTTCAGGCGGATGGCGTTGTCAATGTGTGGGCCGTAGGCGTTGGTTTCAAAGCCATAGCGGTTCACGCGCGGGGTGAAGATGCGCAGCGGCAGCGCCGCACTGAAGAACAGCGCCGACCGGTTCAAACTTTGCAGCACCCACTGCCGGATGGCCGTGGCCGTTGCGCAGTCGTGCGGCAGTTGTTGGTTGTTTTTCACCGTGCGGGCTTGCGGGCCCGCGCTGTCTCGCCCGTCTTGCCAGGGCGCATCTGTTAAACGTTGTCGCACCTGCGCCAAGTCGGCGGCAGACAACAGGTTGGGCAGGGTCAGCAACATGGGGTTTCCAAGCCCTGCGGTTCAGTATTTCAGGCTGGCCGTCACTTGCAGCATGCGGCCTGCGCCGGGCACATAGTGCGCCGGGTAGAGCTGGTCGGCATACAGCTTGTTGGTGACGTTGCTCAGGTTGGCCTTGAGCACCAGCTTATCCGCGTTGAATTTGTATTCAGCCATCAGATCAGCGGTTACATAGCTGGGCACCATGAATTCGGCCCGCGTGGGGCTTTGCTTGCCCCGGAAGTTCAGGCCCGCACCCAGGCGCAGTTGGGGGGTGAACTGGTAGGTGGACCATACCGTGCCGCTGTGAACCGGTGTCAGCGCGGGTCGGTCGCCCTCGCGTTCGCCAGGGGCCGACTGCGCGCATGCACCGGTGCTGGGGCAGGCGGCGGCCTTGTCCACCTTGGCCACGGGTAGCCACATGTACGAGCCGTAAATGTCCCATTGCGGGGTCAGGCGGCCGGTCACGTCCAGCTCAAACCCGGCCACATGGCGCTTGCCTGCGGTGCTGATGAGGGCGGTGGTGGCATTGGGGTTGCTGGCCGTGGGGGCGGGCACGGTGCGGTCGGGGTCGGTGTTGCGTTCGTTGAGCTTGGTCGATCGGAACAGCGCCAGGCGGGTCGTCCACTGCTTGTTGGCCGAGTCCAGCTTGGCACCCAGTTCAAGGTTGACGCTTTGCTCAGGCGGTGTGTCCACGTTACCTGCGCCCAGCGAATAGGCATCGCCCGACGAGTTGAACGAGGTGCCTGCCGAGGCATGGTACGAATGCAGCGCGTTCGGCTGGAACAGCACACCGACCCGCTGGCTGATTTCGGAAACCTTCATTTGCCACTGCTCGTTGGGCAGCACCGGGCCGGTGGGGTTGGCCGAGTTGATTTGGTAGGTGCTGTAGTCGCCTTTCAGGCTGTCGTAGCGCAGGCCGCCCACCAGCTTCCAGTGCGGGGCCACTTGAACCACGTCTTGCACATAAGCGCCCCAGCCGGTGGCCACATAGTCGTTGTTCACCCGCAGCACGCGCGAGGCTTCGTTCACCGACGCGCCGTCGTTGGGCGTGCCCACGGTGGTGGTCGGTTTGGTGATGTCCACGCCCCCTTCTGCTGCGCTGCGGGCGGCATAGACGGTTTTCTTTTCCCGCGTGATGTCCACGCCAGCCATCACATCGTGCTTGAAGCCCAGTGCTTCGAACTTGTTGCTGAGGTCGCTCTGCACTTGGGCGATGTACATGTCCTGAATCTTCAGGTGGTTGCCCCGTGTGAGCACGGTGTTGGGCCCGAAGTTGCTCAGGTTGGCGGCCACACCGCCGGGTTGCAGGCTGGCATTGCCCAAGCGGATGGCACCTGAGCGCTGGTCGCGGTCGAAAGTGCCTACGCGAGCCTGGGTTTTCAGTTCGCTGTGGTGGCTGAAGCGGTGGGTATGGCTGAAGCTGGCGATGCTGCCGCCGCTCTGGTTGTAGTCACTGGCCAGGCCGTAATAGGCCTTGGGGTCTAGCGGGAGCAGCACCCGGTCGGTACTGCCCGCGCTGGGTGCAATGAACGGCATGCCGTAGTTGATGCCGTTGTCGTTTTCTAAATGGAAGAGGCTGATCTGGAATTCGTCGCGCTCGCCAATGCCCCAGCGGTAGGCCGCGGCCACGCCTTGCTTGTCTAGGCTGCGGCCCGTGCCGTCGTTGTCGGCTTGGGTGACCATGGCATTCAGGCGCAAGGCGGCGTTGTCGCTGGTCTGGATGTTGAAGTCACCGGTGACGCGCCGGTAGGCATGGCTGCCCAGGGTGATGTCCACTTGGTGCTCGTCCATCAGGCGCGGTATCTTGCTGACTTGGTTGACCGCGCCACCGGTAGAGCCCCGGCCAAACAGCATGGAGGCGGAGCCGCGCAGCAGTTCCATGCGGTCCATGTTGAAGGTGTCGCGGTCGTAAATGGCGGGGTCGCGCATGCCGTCAATGAACAAATCGCCCGTGGCTTGCAGCGCAAAGCCGCGCAGGCGAATGTCTTCTTCGCCCCCTTCAGCGGCCAAAAAGGTGATGCCAGCGGTGTTTTTCAGGGCTTCTTTCACCGTGTCCAGGTTGCGGTCATCCATCAGCCGCTCGGTAACCACCGTGACCGACTGCGGAATGTCGCGCAGCTTTTGTTGGCCTTTGCCAATACCGGTTTCGGTGGCGCGCACGCTGTCTCTGCCCTCGGGGGCCATGGCTTGCTCGCGCACCGTCACGGTTTGCAGGCTGGCTTCTGGGGGGCTGGCGGTTTGTGCCAGGGCACTGCCTGCCAGCAGCAGCGCACCCAGCGGCAGCAGGGTGGCTGTGCTGGCAGCTTGTGGTGCGGTGCGGGGGGTGGTGGGGTGTTGCGGCTTGGTTTGAGACATGGTGGGAACAAAACAAAAGGGGGGTGCGGCACGGCTTGCAAGCTTACTTGGTTGCGGATAATACTACAAATGCGAATCGTTCTCAAAAACAGTCGCGATCTGACGTGAGGGAACTTTGTCGCCAGGGTGTTTTTTTATTGCACTGCGGTAAAAAACTATGAACTGCATAGTCACTATCAATGTGAAAAATCAATAGTTCTTGTCTATGATTCATCCCATCGCAGCACAGCTAAGCCACACCGCAAACGCTGTTGCCGACGATGTTTCTTCAACCCCTGTAACCCCCCTAGGAAAACCATGTCCCTGATCAACACCGCTGTTCAGCCGTTCAAAACCACTGCGTTCGTCAACCGTGGCGAAAAAGGCGAGTTCATTGAAGTCACCGAAAAAAGCCTGCATGGCAAGTGGTCTGTGCTGATCTTCATGCCCGCAGCCTTCACCTTCAACTGCCCCACCGAAATTGAAGATGCCGCTGACAACTACGCCGAGTTCCAGAAAACGGGCACCGAGGTGTACATCGTGACCACCGACACCCACTTCTCGCACAAGGTCTGGCACGAAACCAGCCCCGCCGTGGGCAAGGCCAAGTTCCCGCTGGTGGGCGACCCCACCCACACCCTGACCAATGCCTTTGGCGTGCACATCCCTGAAGAAGGCTTGGCCCTGCGCGGTACTTTCGTGATCAACCCCGAAGGCATCATCAAAACCGCCGAAGTGCACTCCAACGAGATTGCCCGCGACGTGAAAGAAACCCTGCGCAAGCTCAAAGCCGCCCAGTACACCGCCGCCAACCCCGGCCAGGTGTGCCCCGCCAAGTGGCAAGAAGGTGCCAAGACCCTGGCTCCTTCGCTGGACTTGGTCGGCAAGATCTGAACTTGCTGACCCATCCCCGCGCCCCGTGGCGTGGGGTGTCGCGGCAGTTCCGCTGCCCGATGGGCCTGGCAACAGGCCCATGCCACAGCGGCATTGAAACGCCTCTCTTTTCATTGATTTCAGGAGTCCAACATGCTTGATGCCACCCTCAAAGCCCAGTTGCAGCAATACCTGGGCATGCTGCGCCAGCCCATTCATTTGCTGGCTTCGCTGGATGACAGCGCCACCAGCGCTGAGATGCGCGAGCTGCTGCAAACCATTGCCAGCCTGTCTGACAAGGTGACGCTGGACACGACGGGTACGGATGCCCGCAAGCCCTCGTTCGTGGTGGCCCGCGCTGGCCAAACCCAGGGCGTGCGCTTTGCCGGTTTGCCGCTGGGCCACGAATTCACCTCGCTGGTGCTGGCCCTGCTCTGGACGGGCGGCCACCCACCCAAGGTGGCGCAAGACGTGATGGATGCCATCAAGGCACTGGACGGCGAGCACCGCTTTGAGGTGTACATGTCTTTAAGCTGCCACAACTGCCCGGACGTGGTGCAGGCGCTCTCCCTCATGAGCATCGTCAATCCCAAGATTCAGACCGTGGTGATTGAGGGTGGCGCATTCCAGCAGGAAGTGACTGCACGCGACATCATGGCCGTGCCCATGGTGTTCAAAGACGGGCAGGTGTTTGCCTCGGGCCGCATGACGGTGGAAGAAATCGTGGCCAAGCTGGATGTGAATGCCGACCAGCGCGAAGCCGCCAAGCTCAGCGCCAAAGCGCCGTTTGACATGTTGGTGGTGGGTGGTGGCCCTGCCGGTGCCGCTGCTGCGGTGTATGCGGCCCGCAAAGGCATTCGGGTGGGCGTGGCTGCCGAGCGTTTTGGCGGCCAGACCAACGACACCATGGGCATTGAGAACTACATCTCGGTGTTAGAGACCGATGGCCCCAAATTCTCTGCCGCCTTAGAAGCGCAGGTGCGCCACTACGGGGTGGACATCATGAACCTGCAACGGGCCGACAAAATCGTGCCCGCCAGCGAGCCCGGTGGCCTGATCACGGTTCACATGGCCAATGGCGGCATGCTCCAGGCGCGCAGCGTCATTCTTTCGACGGGTGCGCGCTGGCGCAATGTGAAT
Organism: Pseudomonadota bacterium; assembly: GCA_041192045.1. Taxonomy (GTDB): domain Bacteria; phylum Pseudomonadota; class Gammaproteobacteria; order Burkholderiales; family Burkholderiaceae_C; genus Hydrogenophaga. The sequence continues at coordinate 19,168 of JBEENR010000014.1, forward strand.
GTGCCCGGCGAGCAGGAATACAAAAACAAGGGCGTGGCCTACTGCCCACACTGCGACGGCCCGCTGTTCAAGGGCAAGCGCACGGCAGTCATTGGTGGCGGCAATTCGGGCGTGGAAGCGGCCATTGATTTGGCCGGCATCGTGCAGCATGTGACCCTGATTGAATTTGCCGACCAGCTCAAGGCCGACGCGGTGCTGGTCAACAAGCTCAAGAGCCTGCCGAATGTGAGCATTCATGTGAATGCGCAAACGACCGAAATCACCGGTGCAGACGGCAAAGTGAACGGACTGAAGTACAAAGACCGCGCCACCCAGCAAGAGCACTTGGTGCCCTTGGAAGGCGTGTTTGTGCAGATTGGCTTGGTGCCCAACACCGAATTCCTGAAAGGCACGGTGGAGCTGAGCCGCTTTGGTGAGATCGTCGTCGATGCCAAAGGCCACACCAATGTGCCCGGCGTGTTTGCCGCTGGCGACTGCACCACGGTGCCTTACAAGCAAATCGTGATTGCCGCGGGTGAAGGGGCCAAAGCCGCGCTGAGCGCCTTTGACCACCTGATTCGCCAGCCAGCGCCCGCCGTGGCTGAGGCCGTGCCCGCCTGACCGCGCTGTTGCAGCATCACAAAAAACCCGCTGAACCTGAACAGGCTCAGCGGGTTTTTTGCATCAGCGACGGCGCACCTGCACGCTGTATTCGCCGGTGCCGTTGTCGGGGTTGCTGTGGCGGATCTGCACGTAGTACAAGCCCGGCACCAAGTTGAGGCTCAGCGACGCGTTGGTCTCCATGCCACTGTCGTCGTCCTCGGCAATCAAGGTGGTTGGGCTGTTGGGGCCGTAAATTTTCATGACCACATCGGTCGGGCCTAGGGTGTCGATGATGTGCACGCCCGCGTTGCTGACCTCGAATTTGAACAAGTCTTCCTCGCCCGGCTGGCCAATGCTGGCGGACGTGCCGTGTGGTGCATTCACTTGCAGCTCCACCGCGCCACTGGCCGTCGCCGCTGTCTTGGGGTAGGCCCGTGCGCTGGCGATAAAGGCTTTGTCGGTGGGTGACAGCATGTCATTGGCTTGGGTGCCTTGGCCGTTCTTCACCCAAGTGCCTGGGAAGGCGTAGAGCATGATGGATTGCGGGTCAAACGCGGTGCCGTTGATCTGATCGGCTTGGTATTTGTTCAGTACGTTGTGCCGAATTTGTTCCTCGTTCCAAAAGTTGGGTGCGCCACTCATCTCGCGCAGCACCACCTCTTCATTCCATTGCAAGCCACCGGCGGGGTTTTGGTGTTCATGGTTGAGGCCAATGGCATGACCAAATTCGTGCGCGGCAGTGCCCCCGGTCAGAAAACCCAGGTTCATGGTGGGCTGATCCAGCGGAATGTTGCGGCAGTCGGTGCCGCAGTAAGACCATGCCCCGTCATTGGGGTTGAAGCTGATGCGGATTTCGGCATCGGGTGCGTCGTTAAAAACAAAGCTCAGGTTGGCGTGAACTGTCCACCAGTTGGCCTGTTCTTTCACCAGGGCTTGCTGGGCGGCTGTGCCACCCATGAAACGTACCCGCAGCTCGCTGCCGTTGATCCACAGCTTGCCCACCATCGCAATGGCACGCAAGCGCGGGCCGTTGCTGAGGGTGGCCTGGGGTTTCGATAACTGTGTCGGCAGGATGCGTTCTGTGCAGATATGGTGCAAATGGGGCATGGCAGTTTCCTGTTTAGCGGTTTAGCGGGTCAGATCAATGGATGGGGGGTGTGCCCAGTCACGTGGGTGGCAAGGTTTGTAGCAGGGCTTGTAAGCGGGCCAGTTGTTGCGGTGTGGCCAAGCTGGCGCTGGCATCTTCGGCAGCCAAGGCGCGACGGTAGCTGTCAATGGCTTGCTGGGTGTTGCCCACAGCTGCCCAGGCCTGAGCAAAGGCTTCGGCCACTTGGCCTAGATGTCCCCAGTCAGCTTCAAAGCGGGTTTGCAGGTGATGAATCTTTTCGGATTGCAGGGCTACGGGGGCATCTTGGGTGTTGGTCTCGACCACCAGGGTTTGCAAGGCCAGCACCAGCGCGGCGGCTGAGGCAATTCCGGCGTATTCATCGCCGGTGGCGTTGGCGGTCTGGTTGGGGTCGCAAGCCTGTGCTTGCCACACCCAGTCCGGGTCGCCATAGCACTGGAAGGCCGCCCAGGTGTTGCCCTGTGGGCTGATTGTCCAGGCGGCGCGGCGGGCATCGTGTACCGCATCCATGAAGCGCTGGCCTTGCAGCAAGCGGGTGTAAAAGGTGCGGGCAAATTGCTCGGCGGCATCGTCTTCGACCGCCCAACCCGCGGCAATCACACAGCGCACGCCCAAGCGGATGAGCTGTTGTGCCAAATTGCCCGCAAACGCTGCACGGTCGTAGGGTTTGAGCAGGTTGCCCATGTCGGCTGCGAGGTGGCAGCAGTTCAAAAACACCAGCTCGGGCACCGTGCGCATGGCCTGGATTTCGGCGGGCCCCAGGTAAGTGGAATCGCTCAGCACCACACCACGGGGCTGGATGGGTTGGCCTTTTTCGATCACATCGGGCTCGCCATGACCGGCAATGTGTACCACCCGGTAAGGCCGGGCCAGCAGGGTGTTGAGCACGCTGATGGCATCAGCACCCGGCCCATGTTCTGGGCCGACGAGGCAGCACACCCGGTCTTCGCTCAGGCCGTTGGGGCCACGAAAGGTGTTGGCTACCGCCAGCGCTTCGCGCCGGGCTGCGGGCAGCGGTGGGTACAGGCGCGGCTCGCAAGCGGGCTCGCCCACCACCAGCACCGCATCGTCGGCCCGTGCGTCACGCACCAAGGGTCGCAGGGGTTCGGTGCGCAGCTTGCGCAACAGCCGGTTGCGCAACACCCAGGGCTCACGCTCGTCGGTGCTGGGGTTGCCGCTCTCGCTGGGTTCTTTCAGCAATTCCCATGGAATACCTGCTGTGCCTCGGTCCAGCTCCATCAGCAGCGACCGGCTGCTGCGCAACGGGGCTTCCAAGGCTTGTGGAATCAGCAATTGGAACAAGGTACGCCCGACAGTCGCGTCGCGGGTGGCTTCGTTGGAGGCGCGGCGCACCAGTTCGCTCACCAGCCGCATCTGGGTGGTTTGCACACTGGCCTCGGAGCGGGCACGCCGGGTGTCCAGCGTGTAGGCGATACCGGCCTGCGTGGCATCAAGCTTATCGACCAGGGCGCTGATGAAGTCGTAACCCGCTCCCCGGTAACCCCCCTCCAAGGGCCGTGGCAGCGCGCCACAACCGGCTTCAATGCGTGGGTGCAAGGCGTAGCGGGTGGGTTCGCCTTGTGCCATGTCTTGCAGGGCACGCCAAGCTTCGGTGGCGCGATCCAGATACAGCTCGACAAAGTTTAGGCGGCTCACCGTGGGCCAGGCCCTGCCGCGCAGGCGCTCGTTGGCTTCGTACACGGCTTGGGCCAGCGCTTGGGCGGAGCCACCAGCACTCATGCCCACCCCGCCACTGCCCATCAGGGCAATGCTGATTTCAAATGTCGGCTGGCGCAACGCGGTGTCTTCAGCCACGCGCTGCGCCCAGGCCATGACGGCCTGACGTACCGTTAAAACCAAATCGGCACCGCGCAACTGCCCTTCAGGCCCCAGACCGACGACCAGAACCTGCGCCGGGCTGGGTGAGCTGTGCGGCTGGCAACGGTCGGGCCGGGTATTGCCAAAGCACTGGTGGCTGCCCGGCGCATCGGGATACAGCCCCAGCGCCAGCGAGGCGGCCATGTTGCCCCCGGTGTAGCGATCGACCACCGCCTCACTGCCCGAGAGGCGAGACGCGCTGTAGTGCCCCACCAGCAAGGTGCCGCTGACAAAACGCAAGTTGCTGTTGTGCACGCGCAGCTCGACGGGCGGGGCAAGGAGTGCGGCATCAGTTTCGTGACTCATCGTGATTCATCGGGTGACAAAAAGGGGGCAACGCCCGCATTCTGATGCGCAGTTTGAGCCCAAGTAAAGCCGCATCAAAAAAAGCCGCATCAAAAAAAGAGGCGCAAAGAAAAAGCGCTGCACTGATGTAACCGATGAAAGCCAACCAACGAAAAAAAAGCCGCCAAGCAAAGCTGGCGGCTTTTTTGTCGGAAGGCTTGACGCGGGGGTCTGTCAGCGGCAGAACAGCCAACAGACCGGGGGTCGAGTACCTTGTGACTCAGTGACCCGAAGCGCCATCGGCACCAATACCGGTTTCCGAGCGAACTTGCTGAGCCAAGAAGCCAGCACGGTCAGTCTGAGCGCGTTGGCTCTTGTCCAAGATGGAGAACAGCCAGATGCCCACGAAACCAATGGTCATGGAGAACAGGGCAGGCGAGGTGTAGGGGAACCAAGCCGAACCTTTGGGGTTGCCCAGCGTGGCTTCCCACACCGAGGGCGACAGCACGGTCAACACCACCGACGAGATCAGGCCCAAGAAGCCACCGATCACAGCACCCTTGGTGGTGCAGTCTTTCCACAGCACGCTCATGAACAGCACGGGGAAGTTGGCCGATGCGGCAATGGCGAACGCCAGCGACACCATGAAGGCAATGTTTTGCTTCTCAAAAGCAATGCCCAGTGCCACAGCAATGATGCCCAGGGTGATGGTCGTCATCTTGGACACACGCAGTTCAGAGGCGCTGTCAACCTTGCCTTTTTTCAGCACGGTGGCGTAAATGTCGTGCGACACCGCCGATGCGCCCGAGAGCGTCAGACCAGCCACCACCGCCAGAATGGTTGCAAAAGCCACCGCCGAGATGAAGCCCAAGAACACGTTGCCACCCACGGCTTTGGCCAAGTGAACGGCTGCCATGTTGTTGCCACCCAGCAGAGCGCCTTTGGCATCCAGGAATTCGGGGTTGGTCAGCACAAAGCTGATGGCACCGAAACCGATGATGAAGGTCAGCAGGTAGAAGTAGCCAATCCAGCCGGTGGCCCACATCACGCTCTTGCGAGCTTCTTTGGCGTTAGGCACGGTGAAGAAGCGCATCAGGATGTGGGGCAGACCGGCGGTACCGAACATGAGTGCCATACCGAAGCTGATGGCCGAGATCGGGTCTTTCACGAAGTTGCCTGGGCCCATGATGGACTGACCCGCTGCGGCCGCTTCTTCAGGGGTTTTGCCAGCGGTCGTTGCCAGACCCGCCTTGATTTCCACCGCCTTGGCGAACATGGCTTCGGGGCTGAAACCAAAGTGCCACAGCACCGACAGGGCCATGAACGAAGCGCCACCCAGCAACAGGCAGGCTTTGATGATCTGCACCCAGGTGGTAGCGGTCATGCCACCGAAGAGCACGTAAACCATCATCAGCGCGCCCACGATGATCACGGCGATGTAGTACTCCAGACCAAACAGCAGCTTGATCAGCTGACCGGCACCCACCATCTGAGCAATCAGGTAGAAGGCCACCACCACCAGCGTGCCGCTGGCGGCAAACACGCGGACGGGTGTTTGGTCAAACCGGAAGGCGGCCACGTCAGCAAACGTGAACTTGCCCAGGTTGCGCAGACGCTCGGCCATCAAGAAGGTGATGACAGGCCAGCCGACCAAGAAGCCGATGGAGTAGATCAGACCGTCAAAGCCACTGGCCATCACGGCAGCCGAAATACCCAGGAAGGAGGCGGCCGACATGTAGTCGCCCGCAATCGCCAGACCGTTTTGGAAGCCGGTGATACCGCCACCGCCGGTGTAGAAGTCGGCAGCGCTCTTGGTTTTGGCAGCGGCCCACTTGGTGATGAACAGTGTGCCCACCACGAACAGGGCGAACATGGTGATCGCTGTCCAGTTGGTGGCCTGTTTTTCGGCCTGACCCAAGTCTGCGCCAGCAGCCCAGACCGTGAATGAAACGCCCATCAGGGCCAGCAGCGTCAGAACGCGCCGCAGGGTGTTGTTTTGGTGGTTCATTTTTTCAGTGCCGCTTTGGTGATGGCGTTGGAGAGTTCATCGAACTCCGTGTTGGCACGCTTGACGTAAATGGTCGTGATGATGATGGTGAACACAATCACGCCAAAGCCTAGGGGTATACCGACCGTCAGGACACCATCCCCGAGTTTTTGCGCCAAAAAGGCCTTGTTGAAGGCCACCAGCACGATGAAGCCGTAGTACACGACCATCATCGCCAGGGTGAGCCACCAGCCGAAGCTTGAACGCTTCGTCTTGAGCTCGTGATATTGCGGATTTTTCAAAATCCGCTGAACCAGATCGTCTTGCATGTTGCTCCTTTAGATGTACTTGAAGACGACTGCATCGTAGAGAGCCGCTCTTACGTTCCTCTGACCCAAAAATTAAGGATATTTTTTTTAAATTTAAACTTGGCGTAAGGTTAAAAATCAGGGAAAACCCGCGTATACGAGGGCTTTTTTGTCTCCTTAGGCGTAGGCTAAGTACATTGATTTTATTGAATTTATTGGTACTTACCCTAGGTTTTAAACCTTCCTTGTTCGTAGCAATTTTTATGTAAGGAATGAACGACAAAGTCCACCCGTGCTGTTTCAGATCTGACTGCTGAGGCACGCAAAAACGGGGCGGTGCAAACCGTCGAATCGCACAGGCATTACTGAAGGAGATGACTTTTATGGCAAGTGACAACAACGCAAAGGCCTACTGGTCTGCCACCCTGGGTCTGCTGACCAAGGTGCTGATCATCTGGGCCCTCTGTTCTTATGGCGCAGGCATTCTGTTTGCACCCATGCTCAACGGCATCCAGCTCGGTGGCTACCCGCTGGGCTTCTGGTTCGCCCAGCAAGGCTCCATCTACATTTTCATTGCGCTGATTTTTTATTACGCCGTGAGGATGGGCCAGATCGACCGCCAGTTCGGCATGGAAGAGTAAAGAACCAACAGGACGACACATCATGGATCTGCAAACCCTAACCTACCTGATCGTCGGCGGCAGTTTTGCGCTGTACCTCGGCATCGCTTTCTGGGCACGTGCTGGCAGCACGTCCGAGTTCTATGTGGCTGGTGGTGGCGTTGGCCCCATCACCAATGGAACTGCCACGGCAGCTGACTGGATGTCGGCTGCCTCCTTCATCTCCATGGCAGGTCTGATCTCTAACATGGGCTACGGCGGTGCCGTGTTCCTGATGGGCTGGACCGGCGGCTACGTGCTGCTGGCCATGCTGCTGGCACCGTACCTGCGCAAGTTCGGCAAGTTCACCGTACCCGAGTTCATCGGTGACCGTTACTACTCGTCCACTGCGCGTACCGTGGCCGTGGTCTGCTTGCTGATCATCTGCGTGGTTTACATCGTGGGTCAGATGACGGGGGTGGGCATCACCTTCGCACGCTTCTTGGGCGTTTCCAGTGAGATGGGTATCTACATCGGCATGGGTATCGTGTTCGCTTACGCCGTGTTCGGTGGCATGAAGGGCATCACCTACACGCAGGTGGCTCAGTACGTGGTGCTGATCGTGGCCTACACCATTCCGGCGCTGTTCATCTCCCTGAACCTGACGGGCAACTTCATCCCACAACTGGGTATGGGTTCTGATCTGGCTGGTACCGACGTGGCATTGCTGACCAAGCTCGATCAAGTGGTCACTGACCTCGGTTTTGCCCAGTACACCACCCAGGCTGCTGGCTCTACCCTGAACATGGCGTTCTTCACCATCTCGCTGATGATCGGTACCGCTGGTCTGCCGCACGTGATCATCCGCTTCTTCACCGTGCCCAAGGTGGCCGATGCTCGCTATTCCGCTGGCTGGACGCTGATCTTCATTGCCCTGCTGTACACCGTGGCACCTTCGGTTGGCTCCATGGCTCGCCTGAACCTGCATGGCACTTTCAATACCAACGTGGGTATCGTTCAGAAGGCTGATGGCGGCATGGGTATCGACCCGGCAGTGGTGGCAGCCAACAAGGACCTGTTCGCACCTGAAGCCAGCCTGAAGTACGAAGACCGTCCGGAATGGGTCAAGCGCTGGGAAAAAACCGGTCTGCTGAAGTTTGAAGACAAGAACGGCGACGGCCGTATCCAGTACTACAACGACAAGACCAAAAACGAAGCCGTGAAAGCCAAGGCCGATGCCGCTGGCTGGAAGGGCAACGAACTGACGGTGAACGCTGACATCATCGTGCTGGCCAACCCCGAAATCGCGCAGCTGCCTAACTGGGTGATCGCTTTGGTTGCCGCCGGTGCCATGGCTGCCGCTCTGTCCACCGCTGCCGGTCTGTTGCTGGCCATTTCCTCAGCCTTCTCGCACGACTTGCTCAAGCGCACCTTCATGCCTGACCTGAGCGAGAAGAACGAACTGATGGCTGGCAAGATCTCCATGGTGTTCGCCATCATCTTGGCGGGTTACCTGGGTCTGAACCCGCCCGGCTTTGCCGCTGCGACCGTGGCCCTGGCCTTCGGTTTGGCTGCCTCGTCGCTGTTCCCCGCCATCATGATGGGTATCTTCACCAAGACCATCACCGACAAGGGTGCCATCGCCGGTATGTTGGCAGGTATGTTCATCACGTCGTTCTACGTGTTCGCCCACCACGGTATCTTCTTCATCAAGGGTACGGAGTACACCGACCTGATCGGTGGCCCCAACAGCTTCTTCGGTCTGACCCCTGGTGCCTTTGGTACCGTGGGCGCGATCGTGAACTTTGTGGTGGCCTTCTTGGTCAGCAAAGTGTCTGGCACCGTGCCCCAGCATGTGCAAGAGCTGGTTGAATCGGTTCGCATTCCCAAAGGTGCTGGTGCCGCTGTTGCCGGTCACTGATAACCCGCTAGCGACTGCCTTGGCAGTCGCTACAAGGTAACTGTGTGATCAACCCCGCTGGGTAACTGGCGGGGTTTTTTATTGAAGCGTCGGGTTGTTACCATGACGCACCACCGTCGTACAACGGGCCTGACTCAGGCACCAGGGTTTTTCAACATGAGCATCCTCATTCTCAACTGGTTTTTCTTGCTGGCCTTGTTTCCAGTCGCATTTTTTTGGTTGCGCAGGGCTTGGCGCATTTTTTTCCGGCGGGATTTTTCCGAGGTTGGTCTGAAAAAAGGGCTTCCACCTCCCAACCCAGAGCGCTACGCCCCTTATGAAATGGTCATCAACCTGGTTGGTGGGGTGGTGATGGTGGGCGTGCTGCTGGCCGTGCTGGTGTTTCAGGCTTTGGAGCAGGATGACTGGATTGCGATTGCAGGCTCCACGCTCTGGATCAAACTGTTTGCCTCGTTCGCCCTCAGCCGCCAAGCGCATGGGCTAGGCCCTAAGACCAAGCCGCCACGTCAGTAAAACCATGCTGGTAACCGTTTTGCCTCAGTACACCAAGCGCTCTGGCCGCACCTCTTGCAGGATGGTGGTGGCAATTTCTTCAATCGACTTGGTGGTGGTGGACAGCCAGCGGATGCCCTCGCGGCGCATCATGCTCTCGGCCTCGCTGATTTCCATGCGGCAGTTTTCTAGGCTGGCATAGCGCGAATTGGGGCGGCGTTCGTTGCGGATTTCGCTCAGCCGCTCCGGGGCAATCGTCAGGCCAAAAATTTTCTTGCGGTGTGGCACCAGGGCCGGTGGCAGCTTGCGTCGGTCAAAGTCTTCGGGAATCAAAGGGTAGTTAGAAGCCTTCAGCCCGTGCTGCATCGCCAAGTACAGCGAGGTGGGGGTCTTGCCACTGCGGCTGACCCCAATCAGGATCACGTCAGAGCTTTGCAGGTCGCTGTGGCTTTGCCCGTCGTCGTGCATCAGCGAGAAGTTGATGGCCTCGATCCGGTCGTTGTATTCCTTGCTTTTGGACACATCCGAAAAACGGCCTACCCGGTGGTTGGATTTGATGCCCAGTTCTTTTTCAATGGGCTCCACAAACGTGGCAAACATGTCCAGCAGCAAGCCGCCTGATTGTTCTCTGATGACGCTGAGCACGTCCAGGTTGGCCACCGTGGTGAACACCAGGGGTTTTCTGCCTTCGACTTCGGCGGTGTGGTTGATCTGCCGCACCGCCTGATGCGCTTTGTCCACGCTGTCCACAAACGGCAGACGAACCCGCCGCATCGGGGCTTCAAACTGTGCCAGGATGGCATTGCCAAAGGTTTCGGCGGTGATGCCGGTGCCGTCGGAGACAAAAAAAACGGTTCTGCTGGGCATGGTGTGATGGGGGTTGTGGCGCGGGGGGTTGAGTTCGGCTAAAGGTAGCAGAAAGCGGGCCATTTGCATGCGCTGGCGGTGCCGATGGCACTTGCAAAAAATTCAAACCCCGCAGCCAAGGCTTTCACACACAGCGGCGTTTTATCCATGTTGCAAAACGTTTGTGCAACCTACAATCGTTTTGCTTGCGCCTGCCCAAACCCCGTGCTGTGGTGTCCGGCCACCAACAACAACCCTTTCACCGTTTTCACCCCAGGCAGGGTGTGCAGTGCCCCCCATTTTTTAACCTTGAGGAGTTTTTTCATGTCTCAACTGTTTTCTGCGACGGCGCTGGTCGTGCCCTTCGAGCAACTGCGCATGAGCGATGTCGATGCCGTGGGGGGCAAAAATGCCAGCCTCGGCGAGATGATTTCGCAACTGCCCAGCGGCGTGAAAGTGCCCACCGGCTTTGCCACCACGGCGCACGCTTTCCGCGAATTTTTGAAGTTTGACGGCCTGTCAGACCGCATCAATGCCCGCCTAGATGCCTTGGACACCGAAGACGTGCGCGCGCTGGCGCTGGCTGGTGCCGAAATCCGGGCCATGGTGGAAAACCAGCCTTTCCCTGCCGACTTGGAACAAGCGATTCGCGAAGCCTTTGCCACCCTGGTGGGCGACAACGACAAAGCCACCTTTGCCGTGCGCTCGTCGGCCACTGCCGAAGACCTGCCCGATGCCTCGTTTGCCGGTCAGCAGGAAACTTTTCTGAACGTGCATGGCATTGACGAAGTGCTGCACAAGATGAAAGAGGTGTTCGCTTCGCTGTACAACGACCGCGCCATCAGCTACCGCGTGCACAAGGGCTTTGCCCATGCCGATGTGGCGCTGTCAGCGGGTGTGCAGCGCATGGTGCGTTCTGACACGGGTGCGGCGGGTGTGATGTTCACCATCGACACCGAGAGCGGTTTTGAGGATGTGGTGTTCATCACCAGCAGCTACGGCTTGGGCGAGACGGTGGTGCAAGGTGCGGTCAACCCCGACGAGTTTTATGTGCACAAACCCATGCTGCGGGCAGGTAAGCGGGCACTGATTCGCCGCAACCTGGGCAGCAAGCTGATTCAAATGACCTTCACCACCGCCGAAGAAAAGGGCGGTGACGGCCCGCTCAAGGGCAAGCTGGTCAAGACAGTGGATGTGCCCGTGGCCCTGCGCAACCGCTACAGCCTGACCGATGCCGATGTGGAGCAGCTGGCGCACTACGCGCTGGTGATTGAGCAGCACTATGGCCGCCCCATGGACATTGAATGGGGCAAGGACGGTACCGATGGCCAGCTCTACATCTTGCAAGCCCGCCCCGAAACCGTGAAAAGCCAGGCAGCGGGCAAGACCGAAGTGCGCTACAAACTCAAAGGCAAGGGCGCGGTGCTGGCCTCGGGCCGTGCTATTGGTCAAAAAGTGGGCACCGGCCCGGTGCGTCTGGTGCACAGCATCAGCGAGATGGACAAGGTGCAGCCCGGTGATGTGCTGGTGACGGACATGACCGACCCGAACTGGGAGCCGGTGATGAAGCGGGCCAGCGCCATCGTCACCAACCGGGGCGGGCGCACCTGCCACGCCGCCATCATTGCCCGCGAGCTGGGCATTCCGGCGGTGGTGGGCTGCGGTCATGCTACCGAGCAGTTGAAAGACGGCATGCTGGTGACGGTCAGTTGTGCCGAGGGCGACACCGGCAACATTTACGACGGTTTGCTGGAAACCGAAGTCACCGAGGTGCAGCGCGGCACCATGCCCGAGGTGGATGTGAAGATCATGATGAACGTGGGCAACCCGCAGCTGGCCTTCGACTTCTGCCAAATTCCCAACAGCGGTGTGGGGCTGGCACGGCTGGAGTTCATCATCAACAACAACATCGGCGTTCACCCCAAGGCCATTCTGGACTACCCGAACATTGATGCCGACCTGAAAAAGGCAGTGGAGTCGGTGGCACGCGGCCATGCATCGCCCCGCGCCTTTTACGTGGACAAGGTGGCCGAAGGTGTGGCCACCATTGCCGCAGCCTACTGGCCCAAGCCGGTCATCGTGCGCTTGTCGGACTTCAAGAGCAACGAATACCGCAAGCTGGTGGGCGGCAGTCGCTACGAGCCCGACGAAGAAAACCCGATGCTGGGCTTCCGGGGCGCAGCACGCTATGTGAGCGAAGACTTCCGCGAAGCCTTCGCCATGGAGTGCGAGGCTTTGAAGCGGGTGCGCGAAGACATGGGCCTGACCAATGTGCAGGTGATGGTGCCCTTTGTGCGCACCCTGGGCCAAGCGCAGCGCGTGACCGAGTTGCTGGCCGAGCGAGGACTCAAGCGCGGCGAGAACGAGCTGAAGGTCATCATGATGTGCGAGATTCCCAGCAACGCGGTGCTGGCGCACGAGTTCTTGCAGTACTTTGACGGCTTCTCCATCGGATCGAACGACCTGACGCAGCTCACGCTGGGGCTGGATCGTGACTCGGGCCTGGAGTTGTTGGCGCACGACTTTGACGAGCGCGACCCGGCCGTCAAAGCCCTGCTGCGGCTGGCCATTGGGGCCTGCCGGGCCGAGGGCAAGTACGTGGGCATTTGCGGCCAAGGCCCCAGCGACCACCCCGACTTTGCCCAGTGGTTGCGTGATGAGGGCATCAGCTCTATCTCGCTCAACCCCGATTCGGTGGTGGACACCTGGCAGCTGCTGGCCGATTCGGCTGCCTAAAGTCCGTGTAAAGCCCGTGCAGGCGGTACGCCTGCCCGGTGGACATCAGCGGCAGGGCGTGCGCCTTGCCGCTTTTTTTATGCGCGCAGGGTCCGTCAATCGTTTGTGGCGGGCGCAAAATGCGCCTAAAAGGTGCCCAGACCGTGTGGGTGCCGCAGAACGAGGAGACGCGCATGTTCCAAGCTTTAGAGGCACAGCGTTTGCTGGCCCTGTTTGTGGCAGGTTTGCTGCTGCTGAATTTTCCGCTGCTGGCGCTGTGGGATCACGCTGTCTTGCTCTGGGGGCTGCCGTTGTTTGCCCTGGGTTTGTTTGGCTTGTGGGCGTTGTTGATTGCGCTGCTGGCGCTGGTGCTGGAGTACGGTGGCGCGTCGCGCCGTCAGCACCCGGTTGAGCACCTGGACTGAGCGGGTAGGGCGCACGCATGTTGCCAGCTGCCTTGGTTGTGGGTGTTTCGTTTGCCTACTTGCTGCTGCTGTTTGTGGTGGCGCATGTGGGCGACCGGCGGGCCTTGCAGGGGCGCTCCGTCATCAACAGCCCGTGGGTGTACACCTTGTCCATGGGCGTGTATTGCACTGCTTGGACGTATTTCGGCAGCGTGGGCCGTGCCGCTGGTTCGGGCGTTTGGTTTTTACCCATTTACCTCGGCCCCACGCTGGCGATGATGCTGGCTTGGCTGGTGGTGCGCAAAATGATCCGCATTGCCCGCACCTACCGCATCACGTCGATTGCCGACTTCATTGCCAGCCGTTATGGCAAAAGCCCCACCTTGGCCGGGTTGGTTACGCTCATCACGGTGGTGGGCATCGTGCCGTACATCGCCTTGCAGCTCAAGGCGATTGCCAGTGGTTACGCCGTGCTGACCTCGCCGCTGGGCCAGCCTGCGCTGCAAAGCCCAGATTGGTGGCGTGACAGCACCTTGTATGTGGCGCTGGCGCTGGCGGGGTTCACCATGGTGTTTGGCGCGCGCCACTTGGACAGCACCGAGCGCCACGAAGGCATGGTGGCGGCCATTGCGCTGGAATCGGTGATCAAGCTGGTGGCCTTTGTGGCGGTGGGCTTGTTTGTGACGTTTGGGCTGTTTGCGCACCCGGCGGACTTGTTCGGGCAGGCTTGGGCTACCGAATCGCTGCGCAAGCTGTTGCAGTTTGATCAAGGTCAGCCCTTTGCCTATGCCCAGTGGCTGGGGTTGACCGTGCTGGCCATGTTGTCGGTGATTTTTTTGCCCCGGCAGTTTCAGGTCATGGTGGTGGAAAACGTGGATGAGCAGCATCTGCGCCGTGCCGCATGGGCCTTTCCGCTGTATCTGTTGCTCATCAACCTGTTCGTTCTGCCCATTGCCATCGGGGGCTTGCTGCATTTCGGCCCAGGCCCGATAGACCCGGAAACCTTCGTCTTGTCGCTGCCGCTGTCGCAGGGGCAGTACGTTCTGGCGCTGTTTGCGTTTGTGGGTGGGTTATCAGCCGCTACCGGCATGGTGATTGTGGAAGCCATTGCGGTGTCCACCATGGTCTGCAACGACTTGGTGATGCCTTTGCTGCTGCGCATGCGGCGCTTTGGTGCTCGTGCCAGCACCGATCTGACGGGCGTGCTGCTGGGCATTCGCCGCTTGGCGATTGTGCTCATTTTGCTGCTGGGTTATTTGTACTTTCACTTGGCGGGCGAGGCGTATGCGCTGGTCAGCATTGGCCTGATCAGTTTTGCAGCGGTGGCACAGTTTGCCCCGGCCATGCTGGGCGGTATGTACTGGAAGGGCGGCACGCGGCACGGGGCGTTTGCGGGTTTGCTGCTGGGTTTTGCGCTGTGGGCCTATACCTTGATGCTGCCGTCGCTGGCCAAGTCGGGCTGGCTGGCTGATGACTTTTTGCACCACGGCTTGTGGGGGCTGGCTGCGCTCAAGCCCGAGGCGCTGTTGGGGCTCAAGGGGCTGGACAACCTCACCCATTCGCTGTTCTGGAGCTTGCTGATCAATGTGGCGGCTTATGTGGCGGTATCGCTCTGGCGGGCTCCATCGGCCAGTGAGACGAGTCAGGCGCTGCTGTTTGTCGATGTGTTCAAGCGCAAACCCGGTGCGCGACCGGTGTTCTGGCAGGGGCAGGCGCAGGTGTCGGCCCTGTTGCCGCTGGCGGGGCGTTTTCTGGGCACTGAGCAGGCGCAGCGTTTGTTCAAAGACTATGCACGTCGCGTGGGTGTGGCCAGCATCGACCAGATTCCGGCGGATGCGCGTTTGGTGCATTTTGTGGAAACCGAACTGACAGGGGCCATTGGCAGTGCTTCGGCACGGGTCATGGTGGCCTCGGTGGTTGAAGAGGAGCCGCTGGACTTGGACGATGTGATGCGCATCTTGGACGAAGCCTCGCAGTTGCGCGCCTATTCGCATGCGCTGGAGGAAAAGTCGCAGTCGCTGGAGCGGGCCACTGCCGAGCTGCGCGAGGCCAACGACAAGCTCAAGAGCCTAGACCGGCTCAAGGACGATTTCATGTCCTCCGTCACCCACGAACTGCGCACGCCGCTGACCTCTATCCGCGCCTTGTCGGAGTTGATGCGCGATGACGACAGCATGGATGCCGCTCAGCGTGCGCAGTTTCTGGGCATCATTGTGGCCGAGGCCGAGCGGCTCAGCCGGCTGGTCAACCAGGTGCTTGACATGGCCAAGATCGAGGCTGGCCATGCCGACTGGCACAACAGCGAAGTCCACATGAACGAGCTGGTGGAACAAGCCACCGCCACCATGAGTGAGACCTGCCGCGAGCGCGGGGTGGCCCTGCTGGTGGACGCGCCACCCGTCACCCGCACGCTGTGGGCCGATGCCGACCGCATCACCCAGGTGGTGCTGAACCTGCTGTCGAACGCCGCCAAATATGCCCCACGGGGTACGGGTTGGGTACGATTGCGCTTGCAGCAGCAAGACGAGGGCATCACGGTGGAAGTGCAGGACAACGGCCCTGGCATTGCGCCAGATCAACAGGCCATGGTGTTCGAGAAATTCCGTCAGATTTCGGGCGATGATCACTACCGCCCCGGCGGCACTGGCCTGGGTTTGCCCATCAGCCGCCAGATCATCGAGCGTCTGGGTGGTCGCCTGTGGCTGCATTCGCGCCCCGGAGACGGAGCCACCTTTGGTTTTTTTCTGCCCTACCGCAGCAAAGCCTCTGAAAATTCTTGAAAACCCTGAGTTCCCGGCACAGCTGGGAGCGTTTGACAACAACGAGGAGCAAGGCCATGGGCCATAAAGTATTGATTGCCGACGACGAGCCGAACATCTTGATTTCCTTGGAATTTTTGATGCGGCGTGAAGGCTACGACGTGGTGGTCGCCCGCGATGGTCAGGAGGCGGTGGAGCGAATCGTGCAAGAGCGCCCCGCCTTGGTGCTGCTGGATGTGATGATGCCCATCAAGACCGGTTTTGATGTCTGCCACGAGGTGCGTGCCAACGAATCCCTGCGCGAGACCCGCATCCTCATGCTCACCGCCAAAGGGCGCGACACCGATGTCGCGAAAGGTCTGGCGCTGGGGGCCAATGCCTACATGATCAAACCGTTTTCGACCCGTGAACTGGTGCAGAAAGTCAAGGAATTGCTGGAGGTGCCTGCGTGAGCAAACAGAAAAAGACCGATCGCCGACTTTGGTGGCTGCTGGGTGTGGCCGCCTTTCTGTCGGTGGTTTGGCTGCTGGCCACGCTGGGTTTGTTGGCATCGACCCTGGCTGCCGACGAACGTGCCACCGTTTGGGCGGTGTTGGGTGACCGCTTGGTGCTCATCTCTTTGACCTGGGGCGCGGGCATGGCCGCCATTGCCTGGGGGCTCAAGCGCTGGTTTGACCATTGGGTCACGCCCTCGGTGCAGCTGGCCGAGGAGGCGCAGGTGCTGCTGCGAACCGACGTGGTGCGCGAGCTCAAGCCCAAGGGCAATGTGGAAACCCGTGTGCTGGTGGGCCTGTTCAACCAGCTGGTGGCCCAGCGCGAAGCCTTGCGCCAGGAAATGGACAGCAAGGTGCAGGCGGCGGCCCAGGGCATTGAACAGGAAAAAAGCCGTCTGGCCGCCCTGATGTCGGAACTCACGCAGAGCGTGGTGGTGTGCAACCTTGATGGCCGAGTGCTGCTGTACAACAACCGCGCGCGCATGCAGTTCAAGGCACTGTCCCAAGCACCGGGCGTGGCCGGTGGGGCGGAGCTGATGGGGCTGGGGCGCTCCATTTACAGCGTGTTTGACCGCAAACTCGTGACGCACGCCCTGGAAAACATCCAGCAGCGCATGCTGCGTGGAGCTGCGCAGCCGTCTGCTCAGTTTGTCACGACCACGGCAGCGGGCCAGTTGTTGCGGGTACAGATGGCACCGGTGCGTGCCCCCCAAGCGGCTGGGGCCGAGGCCTTGTCAGACAACCTGGAGTTGACCGGTTTTGTGCTGATGCTGGACAACATCACCCGCGACTTTGAGGCCGAATCGGCCAAAGACCAAGTGCTGCACAGCCTAACCGAAGGCAGCCGTTCGGCCCTGGCCAATATGCAGGCGGCGCTGGACATGCTGGACTACCCAGACCTGGAGCCCGCCATGCGCGAGCGCTTTCTGGCCGTCATCCGCGACGAAACCCGCTCGCTCAGCCAGCGTGTGGCCAACTTGGAGTCGGGTTCGGCCAACCACCTGAAAACCCGTTGGCCGCTGGAAGACATGCTGGGGGCTGATTTGGTCAATGCCGCGCTGCGCCGCATTGAGACCGTGACGCAGTTGCCCGCCTCGGCAGCCGAGGTGGATGCTGCGGTTTGGTTGAAGGTGGAGAGCTTTTCGCTCTTGCAGGCGCTGGTGTACTTGGCGGGCCGCTTGGCCGACGAGTTCGAGGTGCGTTTTGTGCAGTTGCGCCTGTCACAGGCCAGCGCCAGCGCGGACAAGGCGCAGCTCGATCTGGTCTGGTCGGGCCAAGTCATGAGCACCGAAACCGTGATGAGCTGGGAGATGGATCCCATGAAGGTCGGCAGCGATACCACACGCTTGACCGTCCGCGACGTGGTGGAGCGCCATGCCGGGGCCTTCTGGTTTGAGCGGGAGCGCACACGGCACCAAGCATTTTTCCGTTTTTTGCTGCCGCTGGCCAGCCCACAGGAACAGCTGGATGCCACCACTTTTGTCAAGACGGAAAGCCGGCCTGAGTATTACGACTTTGACCTGTTCAAAACCACGGCGCAGACCCGCAACCTAGACGACCGCCTGCTGACCGACTTGACCTACACCGTGTTCGACACCGAAACCACAGGGCTCAACCCGTCAGAAGGTGATGAAATCATCCAAATTGGTGCAGCGCGGGTGGTGAACAACAAGCTGCTGCGGCAAGAGTCGTTCGAGCAATTGGTGGACCCGCAACGCCCCATTCCGGCGGCATCGGTGCCCATTCACGGCATACAGCCCGAGATGGTGGTGGGTCAACCCACCATTGACCAGGTGTTGCCCGCCTTTCACGACTTTGCACAGGACACGGTGCTGGTGGCGCACAACGCGGCTTTTGACATGCGCTTTCTGCAACTCAAAGAAAAGCAGACCGGGCGCGTGTTTGACCACCCCGTGCTCGACACCCTGCTGCTGTCCGCCGTGGTGCACCCGAACCAGGATTCGCACCGCTTAGAGGCGATTGCCGAGCGCTTCAACATCACCATCGTCGGGCGGCATACCGCGCTGGGCGATGCCATGGTGACGGCAGAGGTGTTTGTCCGGTTGATTCCGCTGCTGGCGGAAAAAGGCATTCACACCCTGGGGCAGGCCCGTGCCGCTGCCCAGAAAACCTACTACGCCCGCTTGAAGTACTGAACCCTTGACCGGCTTACATGCGGTAGCGCTGGCCTAGCACGGTTTGCAGCGACTGCACCACATGGAACGCGTCCTTGAGCTGGGTGCGTTCAAAGTTGGACAGGTCGTTGGGGTTCAGGTAGTTGTTGGGTGCTTGGCCACTGGCAATCTGCCGGGTTTGGTGCTGGATGCGGGTGAAGGCCAAGAATTCCAGCGCGTCACGCAAATCGTGCGCGCTTTGTTCGCTGATGGCACCCCCCTGGGCGGCACTCAGCAGACGGTCGTGGGTGTTGACGGCAGCATCCCCGCAGGCCAGGGCATACACCCGCGCCAGATCGACAATCGGCACCACACCGGTGTGTTTCAGATCGACGGTGCCTTTGTGCTCGCCACTGCGGATGGTGGCAATGCCTTTGAACAGTCCCAGTGGTGGCGTGTGCTTGAGCGCGTTGCCCACCATGTGCGCCAGAAACAGGCTGTTGCCCCGTGTGCGCCGCAGCACCTCGCCGCGCAAATCATCCAGCAGGGCGGTGTTGCCATGGATTGCCCGCATGTCAAAAAACACACAGGTCAGCATCAGCGATGTGGGGTCGGGCTGGCTGGTCCAGTGCGCAAACAACTCCGACCAGCGCTGGCGCGGCTGCCGCCAGCTGTCGGTCATGGCCATCATCTCGCCAGGGCAATAGACGTAACCACAGGCATGCAGTCCATCACAGACAAACTGCGCCAGCGCCTTGAAGTAGGCACCATGCTGCGCTTCGTCGTAGCGGTCGTCCAGCACCATGCAGTTGTCTTGGTCGGATTTGGCGGTTTGCTCGCTGCGTGCCTGAGAACCCGCAGCCACCCACACATAGTCAACCGGTGCTGGGCCGAGTTGGGCTTCACCGAGTTGCAGCAGCCGGGTGGTGATGGCATCGGTGATGGCGGTGATGATGTGGCCTGTGCTGTAAGCCGTGGCATCGGCAGCGGCCAGACTTTTTTGCAGGTGCTGGATTTTCGCGCTGGCGCGTTGCAGCCCTTCTAAGGTGCTTTGCTTGTAAATGTCACCGGCCAGATAAACCGCGGACGTGCTGTGCTGCTCGGTCAGGTCGGTGGCGGTGATCATGCCCACGATGCGCTGACCATCCAGCACAGGTACGTGGTGAATGTTGTGCCGCGCCATCATCAGCAAGGCATCAAAGGCCGGGTTCTGCACATCAATGCTCATGGGGGCCAGCGTGGCAATGTCCATGATGGGGCGTGCCGTATCCAGGCCCGCTGCAATCACGCGGTTGCGCAGATCGCGGTCGGTGACGACACCAAACAGATGCTCCTGTTCCACGATCAGCACCGATGACACCCGCAGCGTGCTCATCAATTGCGCGGCCTCCCGGATGCTGGCCTGCGGCGGTAGGGTGATGGGGGCGCGCTTGATGAGTGAACGCACCGGCGTGGTCATCAGGTTCAGGGCCGGGTCTGCACTGCCACTGACGCTGCCCCGACGCGTCGCGACGCTGTGTGATGCCATGCCCGGTAACAGCAGGGTCAGGGCAGGGCGCTCCTCCAGCAACCGGGGAAGCCAAGTGCTGTCTAGGCTGGCGACCGTACAAGCGCTGGCGGCACGGCAGCTCTCCACACCCGCCGTGCCCTCGGCCAGCAAGCCAAACAGTTCGTCGGTTTGTAAGCTCAGCAGCCGCTGGTGTTGGGCATCCAGCAAATCCACTTGACCACTGATGACCCAGTACAGGCCATGCTGCCATTCGCTGCCCTCGGCCAGCATCACACCAGCGGCATACGATTGGATCGAGAACGCCTCGGCCAGCCGGGTCTGCGTGTCAGCACCGAGAAGCCCCCACACGCGATGGGTGGACATGCGTTGGCCCAATGACAAGGATTCGCTGCTGGATGGGTTCATGATCGGCGGACTCATTAAAAAAACAAATGAGCATGCTACAAGGTCTGACGCGGCTTTATTGGGGGTAAACCCCGACAGGGTTTGACCTAAATCAGCAGCAGCAGGCGTGTTTTCGTAAGAACGCGGTAAGCCTTGGGTTCAGAATAACGGCTCCCATGACCCAGACGATCCCGTTTTTTCTGATCACAGCCTTGAAGTTGGTGAGTGAAATTGCCTTGCTGGCCTTGCTGGGGCGGGCGGTGCTGGGTTTCATATTGGGGCGGCACAGGCAGGTGAACGTCATCTACCAACTGCTGGACAGGGTGGGCCAGCCCTTTTTGCGCCTGATTCGCTGGATCAGTCCAGCGGTGGTGCTGGATCAACACATTTCACTGGCCGCCTGTCTCCTGTTGGGTTTTGCTTGGCTGGCGCTGACGCTGGCCAAAATTCAGCATTGTTTGCAAGCGGGCGTGGTTGTGTGTGCTTGAACCCGATGCAACCCAGGGCTGATGTGATGACGAGCTGCCTAGCCCAAGCCGTCTGGTTGACCTCGGAGGCCTACCGTGCCCTTGGGTGAGCGGCATCAGCGTTACTGGAGGCAAAACCTGAGGGTGACCAACGTGCTGCTGGCGCTGTGGTTTCTGGTGACGTTTGCTGTCAGTTACTTTGCGCGCGATCTGAATTTCAGCTTTTTCGGCTGGCCCTTCAGTTTTTGGATGGGCGCGCAGGGCAGTTTGCTGGTCTATGGCTTGATCATCGGTTTTTACGCAGCCTATATGGAGCGACTCGATGCGGCCTGCGGTGTCGAAGAGCCCGAGGACTGACAGCGTGGCTTATCCTGACAAGTTTTCCAGCCAAGACAACGCAGCATCCAGACGCGGGTTTCGTCAGCAACTCAACAAGGTGTACGCTTGGTACACCGCTGGGTTTTTTGTTTTTCTTTTGGTGCTGGCCTTGCTGGAGCAGCTCGGCTTGTCGCGGGAATGGATTGGTCTGATTTTCATGCTGGCCACCCTGGCGTTGTACGCGGGCATTGGCATCATGAGCCGCACCACCGATGCCGCTGAGTATTACGTCGCTGGGCGGCGCGTGCCTGCCATGTACAACGGCATGGCCACCGGGGCCGACTGGATGTCTGCCGCCTCCTTCATTGGCATGGCGGGCACTTTGTACCTGACCGGCTACAACGGATTGGCTTTCGTGATGGGCTGGACGGGCGGCTACTGCTTGGTTGCCCTGTATCTGGCCCCCTATCTGCGCAAATTTGGCCAATACACCATCCCAGATTTTCTGGGTGAACGTTATGGTGGACATGGCCCACGCCTGATTGGTATTTTCGCGGCTATTCTGTGTTCTTTTACCTATGTGGTGGCACAGATTTACGGGGTAGGTCTGATTACATCGCGGCTGACGGGTGTTGCTTTTGAATTGGGTGTTTTTCTGGGGCTGGGTGGTATTCTGGTTTGTTCGTTTCTTGGTGGCATGCGTGCAGTGACTTGGACACAGGTAGCCCAATACATTGTCCTGATTGTGGCTTATTTGATTCCGGTCATCTGGTTGTCGGTCAAGCAGAACCAAGTGCCCGTGCCACAACTCATTTATGGCTATCAACTTGAAAAAGTCACCGCCAAAGAAAAATTGTTGACCCAAGACCCCAAAGAGCAAGAGGTCATGGCCATCTACCAGCAGCGCGCCGTTGCGTTGCGTCAAAAGTTGAAAGACCCTGCCGCTGCACTGAAGGCTGACAAAGCCAGGGCCGAATGGCATCTGGCCAAGTTGCGTTCCAGCGGTGCCTCTTCGCTGGCGATTTCGACAGCCGAACGTGCCGTGTCTGCCCTGCCCAAAGACGTGATTTCTGCACAAGAAATCTGGGCCAGTGAACTCGCTATCGCTGAAACCAAGTCCAAACCACTCAATGGCATGCCCCCCCATGCCGCTCAGTTCGCTGGCGACCCAGAGGGCGACGCGGCAGAGCGGACGACGTTTGAGCAGTCGCGGCTCAATTTTTTGGCGTTGGTTTTTTGCCTGACGGTGGGCACCGCTGCTTTGCCTCATATTCTGATGCGTTATTACACCGTGCCAACGGTTAAAGAAGCACGTCAATCGGTCACGTGGTCGTTGGTCTTCATTTTTCTGTTGTATTTCACTGCACCGGCATTGGCTGTGATGGTGAAATTCGAGGTATTTCACCACCTGATCGGCATACCGATTGACCAGTTGCCAGCCTGGGTGGCTTCTTGGAACAAGGTCGATCCCAGTCTGATGTCGATTCATGACATCAACAAAGATGGCATCTTGCAACTCAATGAAATGAGCATTGGCGGCGACATCATTGTCTTGGCCACCGCAGAAATTGCCGGTTTGCCTTATGTCGTTTCGGGTTTGGTCGCCGCAGGTGGACTGGCTGCCGCCCTCTCGACGGCAGATGGTTTGCTGTTGACGATAGCCAACGCCCTATCGCACGATCTGTATTACAAAATGGTGGATCCCAGTGCATCGACTGCACGGCGCGTCACGATTTCAAAGGTGTTATTGCTGATCGTGGCGTTGATGGCCGCTTATGTGGCAGCGCAAAAACCAGCAGATATCCTCTTTCTGGTTTCTGCTGCATTTTCGTTTGCCGCATCGGCTTTCTTTCCAGCCTTGGTCATGGGTATTTTCTGGAAGCGCACCACCGGCATGGCGGCTTCTCTGGGCATGCTGGCTGGTTTGGGTGTGACCTTTTACTACATGGTCACCACGCAGCCCTGGCTGCGCGAGGTGTTCGGTGTCACCGGGCCCATCGAACTTTGGTGGGGCATCTTGCCCATTTCAGCGGGTGTGTTTGGTGTTCCGGTGGGCTTTCTGGTCATCTTGCTCGTCAGCTGGCTGACACCGCCGCCGCCCATGAAGACGCAGCAGCTGGTGGACTACGTGCGTTACCCCAGGCTGTAGGCGCTTGAATCCTTGCTAGAATCGAAGGCTTGCCTTGCTGCACCCCAAACCAGACGCTGGGGGCAGCTTTTCTGATCCACAAGGAGAGTCTATGCGTCATTACGAAATCGTTTTGCTGATCCATCCGGATCAAAGCGAACAGGTTCCGGCCATGCTGGAGCGCTACAAGGGCATGATCACGGCCGGTAACGGCAAGGTTCATCGTGTTGAAGACTGGGGCCGCCGTCAACTGGCTTACCAAATCAACAAACTGTCCAAAGCCCACTACCTGTGCGTCAACATCGAAGCTGACCAAGCTGTGATGGCTGAACTTGAACACGCCTTCAAGTTCAACGACGCGGTACTGCGTCACCTCACCGTGGTGAAGAAAAAAGCCGAAACCGGCCCCTCTTCCATGATGAAGACCGTCGAGCGCGAAGAAGCCCGCAAGTCCCAGCCGCCCAGCCAAGAAGCCGCCGTGGCCTGATGGTCGGGTCTGATGTCGGTGGAGGGGCTTAACCAGCTTCGGCTGTCTGCGGTGGTGGTGCAGGTACAGACCTTGCGCTACACGCCAGCAGGCGTACCTGCTCTCAATCTTGTGCTGGAGCACGAGTCAGGGCAAACCGAAGTGGATGTGCTCAGACAAGTGAAGTTGCAGTTAAAAGCAGTCGCTTTTGGTGTTCACGCCGAGACCCTGTCTCGACAAGGACTGAATGCCAAACTGGAATTTCAAGGTTTTCTGAGCAGTGCCCGTAACCACAAAGGCATCGTGTTCCACATTCAAGAATTCAGCAAACAATAGGAAAGCCCATCATGGCTACAGCCAAACGTTTCAACAAAGACAAGCGTCCCAAGCGCAACACACAGTCGCTGCTGTTCAAGCGCAAGCGCTTCTGCCGCTTTACCGTGGCCAATGTCGAAGAAGTGGACTACAAGGACATTGATGTCCTGCGTGACTTCATCGCCGAAAACGGCAAGATCATTCCCGCTCGCCTGACGGGTACCCGCGCCTTCTACCAGCGCCAAGTCAATACCGCCATCAAGCGCGCTCGCTTCTTGGCCATGTTGCCCTACAGCGACCAGCATCGCGTCTGAAAGAGAGCCTGACATGCAGATCATTTTGCTCGACAAAGTTGCCAACCTGGGCTCCCTCGGCGACGTGGTGACCGTGAAAGACGGTTTCGCTCGCAACTTCCTGATTCCCACGGGCCGTGCCCGCCGTGCGACTGCTTCGGCGGTGGCAGAGTTTGAAGCCCGCCGTGCCGAACTTGAAAAAGTCGCCGCTGCCAAGCTGGCCGAAGCCGTTGCGCTGGGTGAGAAGCTGGCTGCCGTCACGCTCAAGCTGTCGCAAAAAGCAGGTGTGGATGGCCGCCTCTTCGGTTCGGTCACCAACCACGACGTGTCGGAAGAACTGAACAAACAAGGTTTTGCCGTCAGCAAATCGCAAGTGCGTATGCCCAACGGCCCCCTGAAAATGGTGGGTGATTACACCGTCAACGTGCACCTGCACACCGATGTGGACGTGGCTGTTAACGTGTCCGTCCTGGGCGAAACCGCCTAATTCCCCTTTGGTGCGGCGCTTAGCGCTGCACCCAGCAAACCGCCGTACCCGTCTGGGTCGGCGGTTTTTTTGTGTGCGCCTGTTGTGTCACGACATGCCACACGGCACACTGACTCTTGTGGATGATTGAATGAGGCATTGATGACATCTGTATTCAACGAACCTTTTCCGGTGCTGGACACCGCTGATGCCCAAGCCCTTGCCACCAGCACCGACCGTCAGGTGACGCAACTGCGCGTGCCACCGCATTCGATCGAATCGGAATCCAGTGTGTTGGGCGGTTTGCTGCTGGATAACTCAGCCTGGGATCGTGTCGCAGATCTGATTCATCTGTCAGATTTTTACCGCCACGAACACGGCCTGATTTATGCCGCACTGGCTACCCTGGTTAACGCCAACAAACCGGCCGATGTGGTGACGGTTTATGAACACCTGCAAAACCTGGGCAAGGCGGAAGAAGCGGGTGGGCTGGCTTATCTGAATTCGCTGGCGCAATATGTGCCGAGTGCGGCCAATATTCGCCGTTATGCCGAAATCGTGCGTGAGCGTGCCATTTTGCGCAAACTGATCACCGCCAGCGACGAAATCGCCACCTCAGCGTTCAATACACAGGGGCGTGCGGTTGACAAGATCCTGGACGAAGCCGAGCAGAAAATCTTTCATATTGGCGAAGAAGGTTCGCGCATGAAAGAGGGCTTCCAGAGCATGGACACCTTGGTGGTGAGCCTGCTGGATCGGGTGCAGGAAATGGCCGACAACCCGAACGATGTGACCGGCGTGCCCACGGGCTTTATTGACCTGGATCGCATGACCTCAGGCCTGCAGGCTGGCGACTTGATTGTGCTGGCAGCGCGTCCCTCCATGGGCAAAACCGCGTTTGCGATCAACATTGCCGAGCACGTGGCCTTGAACGAGGGGCTTCCCGTTGCGGTGTTTTCCATGGAAATGGGCGCGTCCCAGCTGGCGGTGCGGATTGTGGGTTCGATTGGTCGCATCAACCAAAGCCATTTGCGCAGTGGCCGCTTGACTGATGACGAGTGGCCGCGTTTGACCGAAGCGATCGAGAAATTGCGCAATGTATCCTTGCACATTGATGAAACACCCGGACTGAGTCCTGGCGTGTTGCGTGCCAACGCACGGCGGCTGTCACGGCAGTGCGGCAAGCTCGGTTTGATTGTGGTGGACTATTTGCAGCTTATGAGCGGCAGTGGCTCTGATGGCGATAACCGGGCCGCTGAGTTGGGTGAAATATCGCGTGGCCTGAAAATGCTGGCCAAAGAGCTGCAATGTCCGGTGATTGCCCTGTCTCAGTTGAACCGGTCGGTGGAAAGCCGTACCGATAAACGCCCGATGATGAGTGATCTGCGCGAATCGGGTGCGATTGAGCAAGATGCGGACATCATCATGTTCATCTACCGCGACGAGTACTACACCAAAGATGCTTGCAAAGAGCCCGGCGTGGCTGAAATCATCATCGGCAAGCAGCGCAACGGCCCGACAGGCACAGTGAAACTGGCCTTCCTGAACATGCTCACGCGCTTCGAGAGTTTGGCCAATCCTGGCAACTATTGATTCACTTCACAGTGCAGTTTTTTACAAAACCTCACTGGCGAAGTCGGCCAGTCTGGAGCGTTCACCCCGTGCCAGTGTGATGTGTCCCCCATGGGGCCAGCCCTTGAAACGATCCACCGCGTAGGTTAACCCAGACGAACCTTCCGTCAGGTAGGGCGTATCGATCTGCGCCAGATTGCCCATGCAGATGATTTTGCTGCCCGGCCCTGCGCGGGTAATCAGCGTTTTCATCTGCTTGGGTGTGAGGTTTTGCGCTTCGTCAATGATGACGTATTTGTTCATGAAGGTGCGGCCACGCATGAAATTCATGCTCTTGATCTTGATGCGGCTGCGCACGAGCTCGTTGGTGGCGGCGCGTCCCCACTCGCTGGCGTTGCCACCATTGCCCTTGGCCAGAAATTCCAAGTTATCGTCCAGCGCACCCATCCAGGGACCCATTTTTTCTTCTTCTGTGCCGGGCAGAAAGCCAATGTCTTCACCCACACTCACCGTGGCGCGCGTCATGATGATCTCGGTGTAGCGCCGGTCGTCCAGAACCTGTGTCAGACCACTGGCCAGTGCCATGAGTGTTTTTCCGGTTCCTGCCGTACCAGCCAGCGTGACAAAGTCAATCTCCGGGTTCATCAGCAAATTGAGGGCGAAATTTTGTTCGCGGTTGCGGCTGGTGACTCCCCAGACCGCATGCTTGAGGTGGCTGTAGTCTTTCAGGGTTTTCAGGACGGCGGTTTTGTCCCGAATTTCAACCACGCTGGCGTACAGCGGTGGCTCGCCGGGGGCTTCGTAATACACAAACTGGTTGATGTAGAACTGCCCCACCACAGGCCCGCTGACTCGGTAAAACGTGTGTCCACCCTGGGCCCAGCTTTCAATGGTCTTGCTTTGCCGCGACCAGAAATCTGGCGGTAATGCCAGCGCACCGGCGTACAACAGCTCACCATCGTCCAGTGTTTTGTCGCTCTCGTAGTCTTCGGCCAGCAGACCCAAAGCACGCGCTTTGACGCGCATGTTGATGTCCTTCGAGACCAAAATAACCTCACGTTCTGGGTATTTGCTGCGCAAAGCATGCACAACACCCAAAATCTGGTTGTCTGCTTTGCCCTGTGGCAGGCTGCTGGGCAACTGGGCATCCAGGGTTTCAGTCTGGAAAAACAGCAAACCTCGGGCGGCCTGATGCCCGGTGGCTGAGAGCATCAAACCGTTGGAAATGTCGCCCCCCTGCTGGGCGACCAGGGCATCGAGCATGCGACTGGTTTGCCGACCGTTACGGGCCACTTCGGTCATGCCTTTTTTGTGTCCGTCGAGTTCTTCCAGCACGATCATCGGCAAGAAGATGTCGTGTTCTTCAAACCGGAACAAGCTCATCGGGTCATGCAGCAGAACGTTGGTGTCCAGTACAAACAGCCGTGTCAGCTGAGCAGTGCTCGTTTTGCTGCTTGCGCGTTTGGCAGAGACGGGCCGTGCGAGATGTGTTTTCTTGGGCGGCACCTGGGTTGGTGTAGGTGCCACGGTCTCACTCAGCAAGGTGGTGACATCGGGCGAATTGTTCGGCTGCTGCGACTCGGTATCCAGCGGCTCTGGTACCACCGTTGCAAGGGGTTGTGCCGCGGGCTGGGCTGGGTTTGGCTGGCTGCGTGTCGTGCGCCGGGTTTTGCGAACCTTGGTTGTCGAGTTGTCAGGCTCAGCGCCTAAAGGCTGAGGTTCAACCCTGGCGGACATGTCCTCCGCGCCCATCAGCGGGCTGCTTGCTTGGCTGGTTTCGACATGGGGTATCTGCTTGAACAGGTCAGCAGACAACACGGAGGCTCGCTTGGTAGGGGCTGGGGGCAGTGGCATGTCGGTTCAGGTATTCAGCGCAAATTCAGATAAAAAAAGCCGCCAGAATCAACAGGCGGCTTTCGCAGACAAGATCGTGTTGGGGGTCAGCCCGTTTTTTTCAAGGACTTGACCGCTTTGAGCACTTCTTCTACGTGACCGGGTACTTTCAGGCCCCGCCATTCCTGCGCCAGAATGCCTTCGGGACTGATCAGGAACGTGCTGCGCTCAATGCCTTTGACTTTCTTGCCGTACATGATCTTGTTTTTGACCACACCGAACATGTGGCACATTTTTTCTTCGGTGTCGGCAATCAGCTCAAAGGGCAGTTCCAGCTTGGTTTTGAACTCGTCGTGGGACTTCATGTTGTCACGCGAAACCCCAAAGACTTGGGCTCCGGCTTTGACAAAATCTTTGTACTTGTCCCGAAACTGCATCGCTTCGGTGGTACAACCGGGCGTGTTGTCTTTAGGATAAAAGTAGAGCACCACAGTTTGACCAAGGTGTGACTGGTTGCTGACTTTGACACCACCGGTGGCTTGAGATTCAAATTCTGGGATGGGTTTATTGACGACGACGGCCATACAGCGTGGAATCCCTGGTGTGGGTTGATGGAGTTGCTCCGACAACGCCGCTCTGGCGCGGCATGCCAGTGACGTTGGAGCAAGCCGGGCCGGAGAAGAATCCTGTCAAGCCGGGCAAGATTCTTCTATTTTACTCTGAAGCGCCTCTTCACTAGCCATCTGCCGCTGGGCTGTTGTGTCAAAGTCATCGTTTGCGCTGGAGCTCTTGACTCTGACCGGGCAATGCGCGAACAGATGTTCACGTATGCAAGCGGTCTATCTCCATGAGGCTGCGAAAATCCTGCGCTTTGTCCTTGCAAAGGAACGTCGTGATGTTGCTAGAAGCTGCTGATTCTCAGTTGGTGTTGGTCGATTACCAAGTGCGCTTGATGCCGGCCATGTTTGAAGGGCCACAGGTGTTGGCGAACGCTGTGCGCCTAGCCCGTATGGCCAGCTTGCTTGACGTGCCGGTTTGGGGTACCGAACAAAACCCGTCAAAACTGGGCACCAATCCGCCAGAAATCCGTGAACTGTGTCAAAAGACCTTGCCCAAAATGCACTTTGGCGCGGTGGCTGATGGTCTGGCAGACTGTTTGCGCCCTGTGGTGCGTCCAGCCAGTGGCAACGCACGCAGTTTGCCCAAGCACCTGCA
Organism: Pseudomonadota bacterium; assembly: GCA_041192045.1. Lineage (GTDB taxonomy): Bacteria > Pseudomonadota > Gammaproteobacteria > Burkholderiales > Burkholderiaceae_C > Hydrogenophaga. The sequence continues at coordinate 48,645 of JBEENR010000014.1, forward strand.
AAAAGCACCAGCACGGGCTCCCGAACGCAACAGCATTGTGCTGGCCGGTTGTGAAGCCCACGTTTGTTTGCTGCAAACGGCGTTGGGTTTGATCGAGCAGGAGCTGGATGTTTGGGTGGTCACGGATGCATGCAGTTCGCGCACCGAGCGCAACCGGGATGCGGCTTTTGACCGTTTGGCTGGTGCCGGCGCCGAACTGGTCACCACAGAAATGGTGGCGTTCGAGTGGCTGCGTACCGCAGAACACCCGCTGTTCCGTGATGTACAAGCCTTGATCAAGTAACCCACAATCCGCTTGGGACTGGTTAGCCACCCCGGCTTGGTGACGGTGCTGTCAGTCAGTCCCTGCTTGACAGTCTTTTGCTTTGTCAGACTCCCGCAAGTCTGAACTTCATAATTATGAATTCAGATTGAATTTGTGGTGTTGACCGCCGATTCCTCACGTCTGTTGTCGAAAAAATCCACCCTGCAGGAGACTCTATGAGCAAGCCTCAAAGTTACGCCGATTTTCACCGTCGCTCCGTCGTCGATCGCGATGCATTCTGGGCTGAACAAGCCGAACTGGTGGACTGGTTCAAGCCCTTTGATCGCGTTTGTAACTATGACAACCCGCCGTTTGCCCGCTGGTTTGAGGGTGGCTTGACCAACCTGTGTCACAACGCCGTGGATCGTCATCTGAAAGATCGGGCAGACCAAAACGCGCTGATTTTTGTCTCTACCGAGACCAACACTGAAAAAGCCTACAGCTTTCGCGAACTGCACACCGAGGTGCAGCGCATGGCCGCCATCTTGATCGATCAAGGGGTTAAAAAGGGTGACCGTGTCCTGATCTACATGCCCATGATCCCCGAAGCGGCGTTTGCCATGCTGGCATGCGTGCGCATTGGTGCTATTCACTCGGTCGTTTTTGGCGGTTTTGCCAGCCATTCCTTGGCCAGTCGCATTGAAGATGCGTCGCCAGTGGCCATCGTCAGTGCCGATGCTGGTTCGCGCGGCGGCAAAGTGGTGGAATACAAGCCTTTGCTGGACGAAGCGATTCGACTGTCTGCCCACAAACCCGGCAAAGTGGTCATGGTCAACCGGGGCTTGGCTGCGTTCAATGTGGTCGAAGGCCGTGATGTGGACTACGCGCAATCTCGCCAACAGCACATGGACACCGTTGTGCCCTGTGAATGGGTCGATGCCACACACCCCAGTTACACCCTCTACACGAGCGGCACCACCGGTAAACCCAAAGGCGTGCAGCGTGATACTGGCGGCTACACCGTGGCCCTGGCCGCTTCGATGAAGCACATTTACATGGGTAACCCCGGCGAAACCTACTTTTCAACCAGCGACATTGGCTGGGTGGTAGGGCACAGCTACATCATTTACGGCCCGCTGATTGGTGGCATGGCCACCATCATGTATGAAGGTCTGCCTATTCGCCCGGATGCCGGTATCTGGTGGGAGCTGGTCGAGAAGTACAAGGTCACCGTCATGTTCAGCGCCCCCACGGCGGTGCGGGTGCTTAAAAAATACGACTCGTCTTTCATCAAAAAATACGACTTGTCGAGCTTGAAAGCCTTGTTCCTGGCGGGCGAGCCTCTGGATGAACCGACGGCCAAGTGGATTTCTGACGAGCTGGGTAAGCCCATTGTGGACAACTACTGGCAGACCGAAACGGGCTGGCCCATTCTGGCTATCTGCAACGGTGTCGAAAAAGCCGACAGCAAGTTTGGCTCACCCGGCAAGGCGGTGTACGGCTATGACGTGAAGCTGCTCGACGACCAGACGGGCGAAGAACTCCAGGGCGGCAACCAAAAAGGTGTGGTAGCGGTTGAAGGTCCTCTGCCACCGGGTTGCATGCAAACCGTCTGGGGCGATGACGCACGTTTCGTCAAGACTTATTGGTCTAGCGTGCCCGGCAAAATGGTGTACAGCACCTTTGACTGGGGCATTCGTGATGCCGATGGCTACTACTTCATCCTCGGTCGCACCGACGACGTGATCAACGTCGCGGGTCACCGTCTGGGCACCCGTGAAATTGAAGAAAGCATCTCCAGCCACCCCCGTATTGCCGAGGTGGCCGTGGTGGGTGTGGCCGACCAGCTCAAGGGGCAGGTTGCCATGGCGTTTGCGGTGGTCAAAGATGCCGCTTCGCTGACCGACGATGCGGCACGCCAAAAGCTGGAAGCCGAGGTGATGAAGCTGGTGGACGAGCAACTGGGTGCTGTGGCGCGTCCCGCCCGTGTGCGCTTTGTCAACGTGCTGCCCAAAACCCGCAGTGGCAAGTTGCTGCGCCGTGCGATTCAGGCAGTTTGTGAAGGGCGTGATGCGGGTGACCTCACCACCATGGACGATCCAGCCGCGTTACAGCAAATCAAAGACTTGGTTGCTTGATGCGGTGTTGTTGGGTAAGGGGTGTCTGGCATTGAATAGGCGAACCTGAAATGCCGACTTTTTTACTTGGTTGTATTTGAGTTTTCTCAGTATGATCCATGCTTATATTGACAAAAGCGATGTATGCCATGGAACAGATGATTGAACCCGATGCGCAGGTAGAGAAGGCGCGCGTCTTTGAGCTGGCTGCTGAATTGTTTGGTGTGCTGGCTACTCCGATGCGCCTTCGCATACTCAGCGTGTTGTGCGACAAGGAAAAATCGGTGTCTCAGCTGCTACAAGAGATTGACACGACCCAGCCTAACCTGTCACAGCACTTGAATCTGCTTTACCGAGCAGGGGTGCTGGCCAAGCGCAAAGAAGGTACTCAGGTCATCTACCGTGTTCAGAGCGAAAAGGCAGTCACCTTGTGTCGCACGGTATGTACCCAGATTGCCATCGAGCTTGACGAACCCACAGCCGTTCCGGCGGCTGAGCGTCTCTCGCCACGCGTCGCGTCTTGACCCACTTTGTGTGAGCAGAATCTTTTCTTTGACGCTATTGATCTGTTCGTCAATACCAGACATTTTTCTGCGGCGTTCTCTAACGGAAATCTGACATCACGCTGTCAGTTCACGATAGAGCAACACCGTCTGTCTTTTTCAATTTTTTCGGTGACACCAGTCGTTACCGTCCCTATCCTAGGTGAGCCCATCGTGGCACAATCTCGGTTTGCAGTCAGGTCCTTCCACCGCCACTGTCGCATCCGCCAATCGGTTCAGCCGTGTCGCGGGAGGTTTTTTTACCAGCTAATGTTTCCTGAAGGGAAACGGAGGTCAGCGAATTTATGAGCGATTCCCAAGCCAGCAGAGGCAGCATTTACGTTGCCTACAACAGCAACTCTTACCTGTTTGGTGGCAATGCCCCCTACGTGGAGGAGATGTACGAGAACTATCTCGAAAATCCGGGCAGCGTTTCCGAAACGTGGCGAGCCTATTTTGATGCGTTGCAAAATGTGCCCGCCGTTGACGGCACTGACGCACGCGATGTGCCGCATCTGCCTGTCATCAACGCTTTTGCCCAACGCGCCAAGCAAGGTGGAACCAAGGTGGTGGTGGCCGCAGGTGCCGATTCCGACCTGGGTCGCAAGCGCGTTGCCGTTCAGCAGCTGATTGCCGCCTACCGCAATGTCGGCTCACGCTGGGCCGACCTCGATCCGCTCAAGCGTACCGAGCGTGAACACATTCCTGAACTCGATCCGGCTTTTTACGGTTTTACCGATGCCGATTTCGAGACCGTGTTCAACACGAGCAACACCTTTTTCGGCAAGGAAGTGATGTCCTTGCGCGAGTTGCTCAATGTCCTGCGCGAGACCTATTGCAGCACCATCGGCGCTGAGTACATGTACATCAGCGACCAAGCTCAAAAACGCTGGTGGCAGGAAAAGCTGGAATCCATCCGCAGCAAACCCGCCTTCAATGCGGAGAAGAAAAAGCAAATCCTTGATCGCCTGACCGCCGCAGAGGGGCTTGAGCGTTTCCTCCACACCAAATATGTCGGCCAAAAGCGTTTCTCGCTCGAAGGGGGCGAAAGCTTCATCGCCGCCATGGATGAATTGATTCAGCGTGCCGGTGCACAGGGTGTGCAGGAAATTGTCATTGGTATGGCCCACCGTGGCCGCCTCAACGTGCTGGTGAACACCCTGGGCAAAATGCCCAAAGACCTGTTTGCCGAGTTCGACCACACCGCGCCCGAAGACTTGCCCGCTGGTGACGTGAAGTACCACCAAGGCTTCAGTTCGGACGTGGCTACCCCTGGCGGCCCGGTTCACCTGTCGCTGGCCTTCAACCCTTCGCACTTGGAAATCGTCAACCCGGTGGTTGAAGGTTCTGTGCGTGCCCGTATGGATCGTCGCGGTGACACCCAGGGCAAACAAGTGCTGCCTGTGCTGGTGCACGGTGATGCCGCCTTTGCCGGTCAGGGTGTCAACCAGGAAACGCTGGCACTGGCCCAGACCCGTGGCTATTCCACGGGTGGCACGGTTCACCTCATCATCAACAACCAGATCGGTTTCACCACCTCAGATCCGCGCGACTTGCGCTCCACGCTGTACTGCACCGACATCGTCAAAGGGGTCGAGTCGCCCGTGTTGCATGTGAACGGTGACGACCCCGAAGCCGTTGTGCTGGCGGCTCAGCTTGCGCTGGAATACCGCATGACCTTCCGCAAGGATGTGGTGGTGGACATCATCTGCTTCCGCAAACTCGGTCACAACGAACAAGACACCCCCAGCCTGACCCAGCCGCTGATGTACCGCAAGATTGCGGCCCACCCTGGCACGCGCAAGCTGTATGCCGACAAGCTGGCAGCACAAGGCTTGGGTGAAACCTTGGGCGAGGAGATGGCCAAGTCCTACCGCGCAGCGCTGGACGCAGGCCGTCACACGGTTGACCCTGTGTTGACCAACTTCAAGAACAAGTACGCGGTTGACTGGTCGCCGTTCTTGGGCAAAAAGTGGACGGATGCTGGTGACACCGCCATTCCCATGGCCGAGTGGAAGCGTTTGTCTGAACGCCTGACCACGCTGCCAGACAGCGTCACACCCCATCAACTGGTCAAGAAGGTGTATGCCGACCGTGCGGCCATGGGCCGTGGCGAAATGCCGGTGGACTGGGGCATGGGCGAGCACATGGCGTTCGCTTCGTTGGTGGCCAGTGGCTTCCCGGTGCGTCTGTCGGGCGAGGACTGCGGGCGCGGCACCTTCACCCACCGCCATGCCGTCATTCACGACCAGAATCGTGAAAAATGGGACACAGGCACCTACACGCCGTTGCAAAACGTGGCCGACAACCAGGCTCCGTTTGTGGTCATCGATTCCATCCTGTCCGAAGAAGCGGTGCTGGGTTTTGAGTATGGCTACGCGTCCAACGACCCGAACACCTTGGTCATTTGGGAAGCGCAGTTTGGTGACTTTGCCAACGGTGCCCAGGTGGTGATTGACCAGTTCATTGCCTCTGGCGAAGTGAAGTGGGGCCGTGTCAATGGCATTACCCTCATGCTGCCGCACGGCTATGAAGGCCAAGGTCCTGAGCACAGCTCGGCCCGTCTGGAGCGTTTCATGCAGCTGGCAGCGGATGCCAATATGCAGATCGTACAGCCCACCACGGCCAGCCAGATCTTCCACATCCTGCGCCGTCAGGTGATTCGCAACCTGCGCAAACCCTTGGTCATCTTCACGCCCAAGTCGCTTTTGCGCAACAAGGATGCCACCTCGCCGCTGTCAGAGTTCACCAAAGGCAGCTTCCAGACGGTGATTGCCGAGTCCAATGCGGCCGTTCTGAAGAACGCCGAGAAGGTCAAGCGCGTCATCTGCTGTTCTGGCAAGGTGTACTACGACTTGGTCAAGAAGCGCGAAGAAAAAGGCGCGGACGATGTGGCCATTGTTCGTGTGGAACAGCTCTATCCCTTCCCGCACAAGGCCTTTGGTGCCGAGATTCGCAAGTACCCGAACGCCACCGACATCGTTTGGTGCCAGGACGAACCGCAAAACCAGGGCGCTTGGTTCTTCGTGCAGCACTACATCCACGAGAACATGTTGGACGGTCAGAAGCTGGGTTACGCCGGTCGCGCGGCTTCCGCATCGCCGGCTGTGGGTTATGCCCATCTGCACCAAGAGCAGCAGAAGCAGCTGATTGAGGCGGCTTTCAGCAAGCTCAAGGGCTTCATCCTCACGAAATAACAACAGGTGACGCTGGGGCTGGGTAGCCACGACAGACATTCGTGTCCGACAAACCCAGTCTCCAGCGTGCAACAAAACCCCATCAAGAACAGGAATTCACAATGGCAATCGTAGAAGTCAAGGTCCCGCAGCTGTCTGAATCCGTGGCCGAAGCCACCTTGCTGCAATGGAAAAAGAAGGTCGGCGACAGCGTGACCGTCGATGAAACGCTGATCGAAATCGAAACCGACAAAGTGGTGCTGGAATGTCCCGCACCTTCCAGCGGCGTGCTGGTGGAAATCATTCAGGCCGACGGTGCCACCGTGGCGGCTGAGCAGCTCATTGCACGCATTGACACCGCTGCGGTGGCCGGTGCGGCTGCGCCTGCACCCGCTGCGGCACCTGCGCCTGCTGCTGCCCCGGCCCCCGTGGCCGCTGCTGCGGCACCCGCTTCGCAGTCCAAGGCTGGTGTGGCCATGCCTGCCGCGGCCAAACTGATGGCCGATGCGGGCATGGCACCGGGCTCGGTGGCTGGTACGGGTAAAGACGGTCGCGTCACCAAAGGCGATGTGCTGGCTGCCGCTGCGGCACCCAAGGCACCCGCTCCAGCACCCGTGGCCATTCCCACCGGCGCGCCCACCAAGGTGCTGCCGCAAGTGGCCGTGGTGGCACCCGACCTGGGCGACCGCCCCGAAGAGCGCGTGCCCATGACCCGTCTGCGTGCCCGCGTGGCTGAGCGTCTGCTGCAATCGCAATCGACCAACGCCATCCTGACCACGTTCAACGAGATCAACATGGCCCCGGTGATGGCCATGCGCAAGAAGTTCCAAGAGTCCTTCGAGAAAGAACACGGTGTCAAGCTGGGCTTCATGAGCTTCTTCGTCAAAGCCGCTGTGCACGCCCTGAAGAAGTTCCCGATCCTCAATGCCTCGGTGGATGGCAACGACATCGTTTACCACGGCTATTTCGACATCGGTATCGCTGTCGGTTCGCCCCGTGGTTTGGTGGTGCCCATTCTGCGCAACGCTGACCAGATGAGCTTTGCCGACATCGAGAAAAAGATTGCTGAATTTGGTCAGAAAGCCAAAGAAGGCAAGCTGAGCATGGACGACATGACCGGCGGCACCTTCTCCATCTCCAACGGCGGCACCTTCGGCTCCATGATGTCCACCCCCATCATCAACCCGCCCCAGTCGGCCATTCTGGGCGTTCACGCCACGAAAGACCGTGCCATGGTGGAAAACGGCCAAGTGGTGGTGCGCCCCATGAACTACTTCGCCATGTCTTACGACCACCGCATCATCGACGGTCGCGAAGCCGTACTGGGCTTGGTCGCCATGAAAGAAGCGCTGGAAGACCCAGCCCGTCTGTTGTTTGACATCTGAGTGACGAAGGTATCGGCACCATGTCGCTGGCAGATGAATTGTTAAAACTGGAGCAGTTGCGCGAGCGCGGCAGTTTGACCAGTGAGCAGTTTGAACGGGCCAAGGCCCGCCTGCTGGGGACGGGTGCCGAAGCTGTGCCGGGGTCGCTGGCGCAATCCATCAACCGCTTTCGCCGCTCGCGCAGTGACAAATGGCTCGCTGGCGTGTGCGGTGGCATTGCTGTCTCCACAGGGGTTGATGCCTGGATCTGGCGTTTGCTGCTGACGGTGCTTTTTTTTGCAGGAGGAACGGGTTTGCTGTTCTACATCCTGCTCTGGATTTTTGTGCCCGCCGAGTGAGGCGTGCCACAACCTGAGAGTTTCAACATGTCTCAATCTTTTGATGTGATCGTCATTGGTGGCGGTCCTGGCGGCTACATTGCCGCCATTCGTGCCGCGCAACTCGGCTTTAAAGTGGCCTGTGTCGATGAATGGAAGAACGCCGCAGGCGGCCCTGCACTGGGTGGCACCTGCACCAACGTGGGCTGCATTCCGTCCAAGGCGCTGCTGCAATCCAGCGAGCACTTTGAACATGCCAACCACCACTTTGCCGACCACGGCATCAGCACCGGCACGGTGAAGATGGACGTGGCCAAGATGGTGGCGCGCAAAGATGCCGTGGTGAAGCAGAACAACGACGGCGTTCAGTACCTGTTCAAGAAAAACAAAGTCAGCTTCTTTCACGGCAGGGGCTCGTTTGTCAAGGCCGCTGAAGGTGGCTATGAGATTCAGGTCAGTGGTGCCAAAGAAGACCTGCTGACCGGCAAAAACATCATTGTGGCTACCGGCTCCAACGCCCGTGCCCTGCCGGGCGTGCCGTTTGATGAGCAGACCGTGCTGTCCAACGACGGCGCACTGCGCATGGGGGCGGTGCCGAAAAAGCTGGTGCTGATTGGTTCGGGCGTGATTGGCTTGGAAATGGGTTCGGTGTGGCGCCGTCTGGGTGCCGATGTCACCATTCTGGAAGGCATGCCGACTTTCTTGGGCGCGGTGGATGAGCAGATTGCCAAAGAAGCTAAAAAAGCCTTTGAAAAACAAGGTCTGAAGATTCAGCTGGGTGTCAAAGTCGGCGACATCAAAACGACCAAGAAAGGTGTTTCTGTCGCTTACACCAGCGCCAAAGGCGAAGAGGTCAAGCTCGATGCCGACAAACTCATCGTTTCGATTGGCCGTGTGCCCAACACCGTGGGTCTCAACACCGAGGCGGTTGGCCTGCAACTGGACGAGCGCGGCGCGATTGTGGTGGACGGCGACTGCAAGACCAACCTGTCCGGCGTGTGGGCGGTGGGTGACGTGGTGCGTGGCCCCATGCTGGCCCACAAAGCCGAAGAAGAGGGTGTGGCCGTGGCCGAGCGCATTGCCGGTCAGCACGGGCATGTCAACTTCAACACCATTCCCTGGGTCATTTACACCAGCCCCGAGATTGCCTGGGTGGGCCGTACCGAGCAGCAGCTCAAGGCCGACGGCGTGGCTTACAAGGCAGGCACTTTCCCGTTCCTGGCCAACGGTCGCGCCCGTGCACTGGGCGATACCACCGGCATGGTGAAGTTTCTGGCTGATGCCACAACCGATGAAATTCTGGGCGTTCACATCGTCGGGCCGATGGCCTCGGAGCTGATTGCCGAAGCCGTGGTCGCCATGGAGTTCAAGGCCAGCGCCGAAGACATTGCCCGCATTTGCCATGCCCACCCCTCGCTGTCTGAAGCCACCAAGGAAGCGGCTTTGGCGGTGGACAAGCGCACGCTGAACTTCTAAGTGGCCCTGGGCGCTCATCAAGAGCGCATGGACTGTGCCTAGAACAGCCTGCCGCCTGAGCAACCGGGTGGCGGGCTGTTGTTTTTTAAGCGGATTTTGAGAAGAGCCCATCATGTCGGTTAGAGCAGCTTACGAAGCGCTGTTGCTGGAGCGTGGCTACACCACAGACCCCGCGCAGCAGCGCGCCATTGAAGCCCTGGAGCGGTGTGCAACCGACTGGACGCATTACAAACAGCGGCGATCGAACACGCTGAAGAAAATGTTTGTGAAACCCGAGATTCCACGGGGCGTTTACATGTTTGGCGGCGTGGGGCGCGGAAAAAGTTTTCTGATGGACTGCTTTTTCAATGCGGTGCCCATCAAGCGCAAAACCCGGTTGCATTTCCATGAATTCATGCGCGAAGTTCACCGCGAACTGCGCGAATTGCAGGGCACGGTCAACCCGCTGGATCAGCTGGCCTTGCGCATGGCCAAGCGCTACAAGCTGATTTGTTTTGATGAATTCCATGTGGCTGATGTGACCGATGCCATGATCCTGCACCGCTTGTTGGCGGCGCTGTTCAAAGCGGGCGTGGGTTTTGTGACGACCTCCAACTTTCACCCGGACGGTTTGTATCCCAACGGTTTGCACCGGGATCGAATCCTGCCAGCCATTGAGTTGCTCAAGGAAAAGCTGGAGGTGCTCAATGTGGACAACGGCACCGACTACCGGCAGCGCACGCTGACGCGGATGAATCTGTACCACTGCCCGCTCGGGCCGCAGGCGGATGCCGCGATGGAGAGCAGTTTTTCGCAGTTGGCCGAGGTGGCTGACCAAGACCCGGTGATGCACATTGAGGCCCGGCAGATCCGCGCTTTGCGCCGTGCGGGTGGGGTCATTTGGTTTGACTTCCGTACCCTGTGCGGTGGGCCACGTTCGCAAAACGACTATTTAGAAATTGCCTCGCAGTTTCACACCTTGCTGCTGTCCAATGTGCCGCAGATGCAGGTGCGGCAGGCTTCAGAGGCGCGGCGCTTCACTTGGCTGATTGATGTGCTCTACGACCGGCGCGTCAAGCTGGTGATGTCGGCGGCGGTGGCCCCCGAGTTGCTCTACCTAGAAGGCCCCATGTCGCACGAGTTTCCGCGCACCGTCTCGCGGCTGGGCGAGATGCAGTCGGCAGAATTTTTGGCCCTAGAACACCGCACGGTCGATACGGGGCTGACCTGAACCGGGGCCGACCCTTCTGGGTTCAGTCTTCAGTCCAGGGGTTCGAGCTTGACGATGGCCAGCGAGAGGTTGTCGCCCGTGCCTTGTGCGCGTCGGCGGGCTTTTTGAATCAGGAACTCGCAGGCTTCGCGGGGCGGGAGTTTGTCCACGGTGCTGGCCAGTTCTTCGGGGGTGAAGTAGTGCCAGACACCGTCGCTGCACGACATGATGGCATCGCCCGCGCGCAGGCGGGGAATGACGTGAACATCAACCGGCGGATCGTTTTCGGTGCCCAAACAACCCAGCAAGATGTTGGAGTTGGGGTGGTACTGGGCTTCCTCTTCGGTGATTTCGCCCTTGTCCACCAAGGCCTGAACATAGGAATGATCCAGCGTGCGGAAGACCATTTTCCCGTTGCGAAAGTGGTAAATGCGCGAATCGCCCGCGTGTGCCCAGTAACTTTCGCCATTCGGGTTGATGACAAAAGCCGCAATGGTGCTGTGTGGTTCCTGCTCGGCTGACACGGCGGTGAGCCGGATCACCAGATGCGACTCTTCCACAATGCGCCGCAGCAAACCGGGGGAGTCGTCGGTGTCGGGGTCGTAGCGCTCAAACAGCTGACCGGCGGTCAGCATCACTTGATCCGAGGCTTTGCGCCCGCCGCTGCGCCCGCCCATGCCGTCGGCCACCACGGCCAGCAAACAACCGGGATGGTGCAGGTGGCGCAACAGGCACACTTGGTCTTGCTGGTAGTCCCGGTCTCCACGGTGAATGCCAGTGGATGCCTGGATACGGTAGCCTTTGGACATGGACAATGGTCAGCCGTTACCAGAGTTTCCAGAACGACTCGCCAGCAGACTCGAAACCCCGCAGATACGTGCTGGACGGGTAAGTGGTCACCAGAATGCGGCGGGTGTCGTCCCGCAGTTGTGCCATGCCCAGCGCGTCATAGGCACGCATCAGGATGAACAGCGCTTCTTCTTGGGCGGGGGTTTGCGGGTAGTCTTCTAGGGCGGTTTGTGCCCGCGCAATGGCAGCCAAGTGCGCACCCCGCTGGTGGTAGTAGCGGGCCACATGCACCTCATAGCGGGCCAGCGAGTTGACGATGTGGGTCATGCGCGCACGGGCATCGGCGCTGTAGGCGGAATCGGGGAATCGGTTGATCAGGTCGCGGAACGATTCAAACGATTGTTTCGCTGCCTTCTGGTCGCGCTCTGACAGGTCTTGCCGGGACAGTGAGCCAAACAGTCCCAGGTTGTCGTTGAAGCTGCTCAAGCCTTTGAGGTAGAGCGCGTAATCCAGGGCGGGGCTGCTGGGATGCAGACGGATGAAGCGCTCCAGCGCGTTCAAGGCTTGTGCAGGTTCGCCGGATTTGTAGAGGGTGTAGGCCTTGTCCAGTTGGGCTTGTTCTGCGAGCTCAGTGCCCGCCGCACGGGCCTCCAGTTTTTCGAGCAAGAGCACAGACTTGTCAAAATTGCCCGCGTTGCGTTCGTTGCGCGCCTCTTCGCTGAGGCGGGTCAGGCTCCAAGAGGCCGTTTCATCCACTGGTTTGGTGTTGGCGCACGCAGCAAGCATCAGGGTCGCGCTGAGCAGACCAAGTGACACAACCGATAATCTGAACAGACGCATCACTCGCATACCCTTAACAACGGAACTCTAGGTTTGGAATCCGAAATTATATCGACGGGGTCTGATGCCCCTGAACCGACGGTGTCGCCTGCCTTGGATGCCCACCAGCTGGGTACAGCCGATCTCGCTGAAGAACTCGACGAAGCCCTCTCGCCTGACGAAGACAGTCCCCAGCCAACACAGCGTGTGTGCGAGGTGCCCCCAGCCATGCACGGTTGGCGCTTGGACCGTGCCTTGGCCCAATTGATGCCCGAGTTTTCGCGCTCCTACCTTCAGCAGTTGGTGGCAGACGGCGCGGCTTGCTGTGGCGGGCGGGTGGTGCAGAAACCGTCGGCCCGCGTGTTGGCAGGCGATTGTTTGCAGGTGAATGTACGGCCCACCCAGCAGGCCATGGCTTTTGTGCCGCAACCGATGCCCTTGGCGGTGGTGTATGAAGATGCCGATTTGCTGGTGATTGACAAACCGGCGGGGCTGGTGGTGCATCCGGCCGCGGGTAACTGGAGCGGTACCTTGCTCAACGGCTTGCTGGCCTACCACGCGGGGGCCGCGCATTTGCCACGGGCAGGCATCGTGCACCGGCTGGACAAAGACACGTCGGGGCTGATGCTGGTGGGCAAAAGCCGTGCGGCGGTCGATGCGCTGGTGCGCGCCATTGCGGCGCGTGAGGTCAAACGGCAATACCTGGCCTTGGCTCATGGCCGCTGGGACGGGCCTGCTGAGCGCAGGGTTGATCAACCGGTAGGCCGGGACAGCCGCAACCGCTTGCGCATGGCGGTGGTGACGGCAGGCGAGGCGGGCAAACCTGCGCAAACCACGGTGCGCTGCTTGCACGGCACCTACCAAGTCTCGCTGGTGGCTTGCCAGTTGCACACCGGGCGCACCCACCAGATTCGGGTTCACATGGCTTGGCTGGGACATGCGCTGGTGGGCGATACCTTGTACGGTGGCCGCGTGCAGTGGGGCATGAACCGCCAGGCCCTGCACGCCACCCGCTTGCAGCTCAAGCACCCGATCACGGGGCAAGACCTGTCGTTTCAGCGCCCGCCACCTGCTGACTTCCTGCAAGCCCTGTCTTTGTGTGGGCTCCAGTACAATCCGCCCCCACTGCCGTGATGGCGCTGGTGTCAGCCTCTAGCCTTTAACCACTCCCCACAATGAACACGACGGATGCCCGGCGCATCCTTGAAACCGCCCTGATTTGTGCTGAGCAACCGCTGAACATGCGGTCGTTGTTGACCTTGTTTGACGGGGCATTGACAGCAGACAGTATCAACATGCTGTTGTCTCATTTGCAGCAAGACTGGCAGGGGCGGGGTGTTGAACTGGTGCAGGTGGCCACTGGCTGGCGGTTTCAAAGCCGCCCGGACATGCGCCCTTACCTAGATCGCCTGCACCCAGAAAAACCACCCCGCTACACACGGGCTACTTTGGAAACCCTGGCCATCATTGCCTACCAGCAGCCGGTGACGCGGGGCGATATTGAAGCGATTCGCGGTGTGAGCATCAACGCTTCCGCCATCAAGCAGCTGGAAGAACGGGGTTGGATCGAAGTGGTGGGGCACCGTGAAACCGTGGGCCGACCCGCTTTATTGGCCACCACCCGCCGGTTTCTGGACGATTTGGGGTTGGCCTCGCTCGATCAGTTGCCCACGTCGCCAGATACCGACGCACAGGCCGCCATGATGTCGGCACTGGCCGAGCCATTGGCGACCTCCTAGCACCCTGAGTGCCTTTGAAATTCATGTGGGCCATCCGCTAGGGGGCTCATCCACAACCCTGACCGATGACCCCTGCCACCATGTCCCACCACTTGCCGCATGCTCGCCCCCAAGCCGCCGATGCCACTGCACGGCCTGCCCGCCCATCCAGACCTCCGCGCCCGCCACGTCTGCCGCGCCTGCCGCGTTTGCCAATTGGCCCCGCCCCAGAACCCCAACCCACCCAGGCAGACGATGCCTTGCAGTTTGACGACGTGGTCAGTGGGGCTTACGACTCTGCACAGGAGGCAGAGACACCGCCCTTGAAGCGTGTGCTGGCTCCTCAGGCCGAGTCGCCCAAGCTGCACAAGGTGCTGGCGCAGGCGGGTATTGGTTCGCGCTTGGAGATGGAACAACTCATTTTGCAGGGCCGCATTTCGGTCAACGGCGAACCGGCCCATGTGGGCCAGCGCATCCAGCTGGGCGATGTGATCCGTGTCAACGGCAAGCCGGTGCGTGTGCGCATGACCCCGCCGCCCGCCCGTGTGCTGGCCTACCACAAGCCCGCGGGCGAAGTGGTCTCGCACGACGACCCGCAAAACCGCCCGTCGGTCTTTCGCCGTCTGCCGCGTCTGTACCAAGGCAAATGGCAGTCGGTGGGACGGCTGGACTTGAACACCGAGGGTTTGCTCTTGCTGACCGACTCGGGCGAGTTAGCCAACCGGCTCATGCACCCCCGGTTTGGCTTGCAGCGCGAATACGCGGTGCGCGTGCTGGGCGCTTTGTCCAACGAAGAGAAGCAGCGCCTGCTCGACGGTGTGCGCCTGGACGATGGCATGGCGCAGTTCGCCAGCATTGAAGACGGCGGTGGCGAAGGAGCCAACTGCTGGTACCGGGTGACGATTGGTGAGGGTCGCAACCGCGAGGTGCGGCGCATGTTCGAAGCCGTCGGCCATGCCGTCAGCCGCCTCATCCGCATCCGCTACGGAGCCATGATGCTGCCGCGTGGCCTCAAGCGCGGGGTTTGGGTGGAGCTGGATCAACAAGACATTGAGCGACTGAGCCAGGCTGCTGGCATGCCTGAGCGCGCTGCGTCCCCCGTGCGCCCCGCGAACCGAAGCACTGCCATGCGCGGCAAACAGACTCCGCAAACCGGTGGACGCAACTATGGCAACCCGGCAGGCAGCCGGGGCGAAGCCCCTGCGGTGCGGCGCAGCAGCATGTTTGCACCCAAAAGTGCAGCAGTACCCAGTCCCGATGAGAGGGCAACCAGTCGACCCCTAGGCCGTCGCCCGCAGTCCGCAGCTGCGCAGCGCCAGCCTGACCCGATGAAGACCTCACAGGGCTATATTGGGCAAGATGCCTTGCAGCGCCGCCGTGAACAGACAGGCAAAAAGCGTCCTGTGCCCGGCCGTCGCCCAGCGGGCTGCTGAAAAACGGCCCATGTAGAATCGCGGGCTTTGCGCAAGCCGCAAAACGCATCTTGAGCCGGTTCTGACCGACTTCTTCACCCTTGTTCATCTAAGGAATCCCATGGCAATCGAACGCACCCTCTCCATCATCAAACCCGACGCAGTGGCCAAAAACGTCATTGGTCAGATCTACGCCCGTTTTGAAGCCGCTGGCCTGAAAGTGGTTGCTGCCCGCATGGCCCACCTGTCGCGCGGTGAAGCCGAAGCGTTTTATGCCGTGCACAAAGCACGTCCTTTCTTCAAAGACCTGGTGGACTTCATGATCTCCGGCCCGGTCATGATCCAAGTGCTCGAAGGCGAAGGCGCGATTGCCAAAAACCGTGAACTGATGGGCGCTACCGACCCGAAGAAAGCCGCAGCAGGCACCATCCGCGCCGACTTTGCCGACAGCATTGATGCCAACGCTGTGCATGGCTCCGATGCCCCTGAAACGGCTGCCGTTGAAGTGGGCTTCTTCTTCGCCGGCATGAACGTTTATTCCCGTTAATCTCGTCTGTTTCATCCCGCACAAACTGCCATTCGCTGCGCCGCAGAAGGCAGTGGTGGGGTGAGCTGGCCCATGCTGCATCCCCCCATGTCGGTCTCTTTGCTTGACTTCGATCTGGAAGGCTTGGCTGCTTTTTGCGAGCAACTGGGCGAAAAGCGCTTTCGGGCGGTTCAGCTGTTTCGCTGGATTCACCAGAAAGGGGCAGCGCAGTTTGACGACATGACCGATCTGGCGCGCAGCTTGCGCCAGAAGCTGCCCTCGGTTTGCCACATCGCCGCACTGCCGGTGCTGTCGCGCCAAGATTCTGCCGATGGCACCATCAAGTGGTTGTTTGATGTGGGCGGCGGCAATGCCGTCGAAACCGTTTTCATCCCGGAAGACGACCGGGGCACTTTGTGCATTTCGTCGCAAGCCGGTTGTGCGGTGGGCTGCCGCTTCTGCTCGACGGGCCATCAGGGCTTTTCGCGCAACCTCACCACCGCAGAAATCGTCGCCCAACTGTGGTACGCCGAGCATTTTTTGCGTCAGCACTTGGGCCGCGCTGACCGCGTCATCACCAATGTGGTGATGATGGGCATGGGTGAGCCGCTGCAAAACTACAACGCCTTGGTGCCTGCCCTGCGCATCATGCTCGACGACCACGGCTATGGCTTGTCGCGTCGCCGTGTTACCGTGTCCACCTCGGGCGTGGTTCCCATGATGGATCGCTTAGCACAAGATTGCCCGGTGGCGCTGGCCGTGTCGCTGCATGCCCCCAACGATGCCTTGCGCGACAGCTTGGTCCCTTTGAACCGCAAATACCCCCTGACCGAGTTGCTGGATGCCTGCCTGCGCTACCTGCCAGCCGCCCCACGCGACTTCATCACCTTTGAATACTGCATGCTCGACGGTGTGAACGACCAGCCCGAGCATGCCCGGCAGTTACTCGCCTTGCTCAAGCACCACGGTGCGCGTGGCGTGCCTTGCAAAATCAACCTGATTCCATTCAACCCCTTTCCAGACTCGGGGCTGACCTGCTCGCCCCGTGCTGCGGTGCAGCAGTTTGCGCAACTGCTCAGCGAGGCTGGCTTGGTGGTCACGGTTCGCAAGACCCGTGGTGACGACATTGATGCCGCTTGTGGCCAGCTGGCCGGTGACGTGCTAGACCGCACCAATGCCGCGCAGCGCATGGCCCTGCGCCGCCAGCAAGATCAGTCGGTGCTGGCGCAGCCCATCCGGTTTCACCCTGCCGTGCCGGAGCGTTCTGCATGAACAACCAAGGTTTGATGTCATTCAGCCATGCACCCCGGCGTGCGGGCTGGTGCCGTTGGTTGGCGCTGTTCATACTGACTTTGCTGAGTCTGTTCGCTCAGTTTTCGCTCTCGGGTTGTGCGGGCCAGACCACGGCCACCCGGTCTTCCGACCTGCTGACCGAGTCGGACGAGCCCGATGCACGCAAGCGTGCGCGTCTGCGCCTAGAGCTCGCTGGGGGTTACTTTGAGCAAGGTCAGACCGAGGTCGCGCTGGACGAAATCAAACAGTCCTTAGCGGCTGACCCCCGCTATGGCCCAGCGTATGTGCTGCGCGGTTTGGTGTACATGCGCATGAACGACAACCGGCAGGCTGAAGACAGCTTTCAGCGCGCTTTGCAAATCAACCCACGCGATACCGATGCCTTGCACAACTACGGCTGGTTTGCTTGCCAGCAGGGGCGGCACACCGAAGCGCTGGAGCTGTTTGGCCGTGCCCTGAGCAACCCGACCTATGGCGGGCAAGCCAAGACCTACATGACGCAGGGCATTTGCCAGCTGCGCATGGGGCAACTGGCGCAGGCTGAAACCAGCTTTGCCCGTACCTATGAACTCGACCCGTCCAACCCGGTGGCGGGTTAC
Organism: Pseudomonadota bacterium; assembly: GCA_041192045.1. Classification (GTDB taxonomy): domain Bacteria; phylum Pseudomonadota; class Gammaproteobacteria; order Burkholderiales; family Burkholderiaceae_C; genus Hydrogenophaga. The sequence continues at coordinate 66,247 of JBEENR010000014.1, forward strand.
AACTTGGCGGCCTTGCTGTTTCGTCGAGGCGAACACGTCAAGGCCCAGTTCTACATCCGGCGCTTGAACAATTCAGAGCTGTCCAACGCCGAGACGCTGTGGCTGGGTATCCGGCTGGAGCGCCAATTGGGCAATCATGAGGTGGTTCAGCAGCTGGCACAGCAACTGGGCCGTCGCTACCCGCAGTCCCGCGAATGGGATCTCTATCAGCGTGGGGCTTTCTATGAATGAGCATTCACCTTCTGACAAGACTTCGTCGGCGACCACGACAGCGGCTGGCTCAACCAGTCTGCTGACCCAGGCCAGAGAAACCGCTGGTCTGCCGATTGAATCCTTGGCCGCAGCGCTCAAGGTATCGGTCAGCAAATTGCAGGCGCTGGAAGCCGGACGCTTTGACGAACTGCCGGGACTGGTGTTTACCCGTGCCTTGGCAGCCAGCGCCTGTCGGCACCTCAGGATTGATCCGGCACCCATCTTGCAGCAGATTCCTATGGGCAACACCCCGGTACTGGGCGTGCCTGAATCGGCCTTGAATGCGCCTTTCAAGTCATCAACATCCCCCCCTGTGGTGCAGCTGGCTTCGGTCAGGCCACCCCCGGCCGTGTGGCTGGCCGCTGTGCTGTTGCTGGCCGCTTTGTTGGTGTTGCTGTGGCCCGAACAGCCCCCCCAGAAGCCACCCGCATCCGTCAGCGCCCAGCCGCCTGCTTCGCAGACCGTGCCAACGCCTGCTCCTGCCCCATCGTCACCTGCGCCATCGTCCACATTGCCTGCGGCTGAATCTTCAACAGCGAGCCCAGCGCCAGCCACACCTGTCAGCACAACGGCACCGACAGCGGCAGTTGCAGCCCCGGTGCCAGTGCCAGCCCCGGCTCCAGTGCCAGTCGCGGTACCGCCAACCCAGACCACACCGGCTGTAGCCACTGCGGCCCCAGCGGCTGAAGGCCCCAATAAAACCAAGGTGCTGGCCTTGCGTGCCGTGGGTGAAACCTGGGTACAGGTGATAGATGGTTCTGGTAGCGTGGTGGTGGAGCGTGTGTTCAAGCCCGGTGACGTGGCCGATTTTGCCGCTCTGCCGCCCTACAAGGTGGTGCTGGGCCGTGCTGAGAGCATGGAAGTTTGGGTGCGTGGCCAAGCTTTTGATACTCAGGCCTTTGCCCGCAACAGCGTGGCCCGTTTCGAGGTGAAATGAACATGGATCGTGACAACCCTGGACAGGTTTTCGTGCCGTTCCCCGTATCCGCATCAGACGCAGCGCAGCCCATTCCTTTGAGCCGTGTCCGCGAGCGCAAAACCCGCCAGGGCGTGGTGTCCTGGGGATCGAATCAGGTGACGGTGGGGGGTGATGCCCCCGTGCGCGTGCAATCCATGACCAACACCGACACTGCCGATGCCATTGGCACCGCCATCCAGGTCAAGGAACTGGCGCTGGCGGGTTCTGAGCTGGTGCGCATCACGGTCAACAACGACGAAGCCGCGCAGGCTGTGCCCTACATCCGCGAGCAGTTGGACCGCATGGGCATTGCCGTGCCTTTGATCGGCGACTTTCATTACAACGGCCACCGCCTGCTGACCGACCACCCGGCTTGTGCGCAAGCCCTGTCCAAATACCGCATCAACCCCGGCAATGTGGGGCGGGGTGACAAAGGCGACCGCCAGTTTGCCCAGATGGTCGAGATCGCAGCGCGCTACGACAAAGCCATTCGCATCGGTGTGAACTGGGGCAGCCTAGACCAAGACCTGCTGGCCCGGCTGATGGATGAAAACGCCCATCGCCCGCAACCCTGGGATGCCCGCCAAGTCATGTACGAGGCGCTCATCACCTCGGCCTTGGATTCGGCCCGCAAGGCCGAAGCGCTGGGCATGAAGGGCAACAACATCACCCTGTCTTGCAAGGTCAGTGGCGTGCAAGACCTGATTGCGGTGTACCAAGAGCTGGCCCGCCGCTGCGACTATGTGCTGCACCTGGGGCTGACCGAGGCAGGCATGGGCACCAAGGGCGCGGTGGCTTCGGCAGCGGCCTTGTCGGTGCTGTTGCAGCAAGGTATTGGCGACACCATCCGGGTTTCGCTCACGCCGCAGCCCGGCGAAGCCCGTACCCAAGAGGTGGTGGTGGCCCTGGAAATTCTGCAAGCCCTGGGCATGCGGGCCTTTGTGCCCAGCGTCACCGCCTGCCCCGGCTGTGGCCGCACCACCAGTACCACCTTCCAAGAACTGGCCAAGCAGATTGATGACTTCCTGCGCAGCTCCATGCCGTTGTGGCGTGCCCGCTACCCTGGGGTGGAGAACCTCAAGCTGGCGGTCATGGGTTGCATCGTCAACGGCCCCGGCGAGAGCAAGCATGCCGACATTGGCATCAGCCTGCCCGGCACCGGCGAGGCCCCGGCAGCACCGGTCTATATCGACGGTGAGAAGGCCATGACCCTGCGCGGCGAGCACATTGCCCAAGAATTCCAGCAAATCGTTGAAAACTACATTGAAAAGCGCTTTGGCACACCGGCTTAATCGCCCCCGGTGCCTGTGCTGGCACGGGTACTGTGCCAACAACCTGAATCTTCCATGGCAGAAAAACTGAGCGCCGTCAAAGGCATGAACGACATTGCACCCCCCGTGTCCGCGCACTGGGAGTGGCTTGAAGAGCAACTGCGCGCCCTCATGCGGCGCTACGGCTACCGCAACCTGCGCACGCCCATCGTGGAGCCCACCGCTTTGTTTGTGCGCGGCCTGGGCGAAGTGACCGACATTGTTGAGAAGGAGATGTATTCCTTCGAAGACCGCCTCAATGGCGAACAGCTCACCCTGCGGCCCGAAAACACCGCCGGTGTGGTGCGGGCGGTGGTGGAGTCTTCCCTGCTCTACGACGGCGGCAAGCGCCTGTACTACATGGGGCCGATGTTCCGCCATGAGCGCCCGCAGCGGGGCCGCTACCGCCAGTTTCACCAGTTCGGTGCCGAAGCGCTGGGCTTTGCTGGGCCAGATGTGGATGCTGAGCTCATCGTCATGGCGTGCGACCTGTGGGCCGAGCTGGGCTTGAGTGGCATTGAGCTCGAAATCAACAGCCTGGGCCAGCCCGCTGAGCGGCTGGCCCACCGCCAAGCTTTGATTGCTTACCTAGAAGCCCACGCCGACCAGCTGGACGAAGATGCCCGCCGCCGCCTGCACAGCAACCCGCTGCGCATTCTGGATACCAAAAACCCCGCCATGCAGGCGCTGGTGAATGCGGCACCGCGCCTCATGGATCATTTGGGCGAGGCTTCGCTGGCCCACTTCTGCCGCCTGCGCACCTTGCTGGATGCCCATGGCATTGCCTACCGCATCAACCCGCGCCTGGTGCGGGGCATGGACTACTACAACCTCACGGTGTTCGAGTTCGTCACCACCCAGCTCGGTGCCCAGGGCACGGTGTGTGCGGGCGGGCGTTATGACGGCTTGATCGAGCAAATTGGCGGCAAACCCGCGCCTGCTGTGGGCTGGGCGCTGGGCATGGAGCGCATTCTGGAGCTGCTCAAAGAGCAGGGCCGTCTGCCCGCACAGCCCGTGCCCGATGCCTACGCCGTGGTGCCCGATGCCGCCTTGGTGCCACAGGTCATGCCGGTGCTGCGGGCGCTGCGCCAACACGGCGTGGCGGTACAGATGCACACGGCGGCACCCGAAGGGCTGGGCAGCATGAAGTCGCAGTTCAAGAAAGCCGATGCCAGTGGCGCGGCATACGCCCTGATTTTTGGGGCTGACGAATGGGCGCAGGGCATGGTGGCCGTCAAACCGTTGCGCGCCCAGCAAGCCGACGGCTCGCCCGTGGCCCAGACCTTGCAGCCACTGGCCGATGTGGCGCAGTGGGCGCAGCGCCTGCGCAACGCCTAACCCAGCCCTGTTGGGGCTGTTTTCTATCTGAATCTTTTTTTCTGACATCCACGGACGCGCATTCATGGCCAACCAACTTAACCTTGAAGAACAAGAGCAACTCGATCAGGTCAGGCACTTTTGGGCGCGCTACGGCAACCTCATCACTTGGGTGCTGGTCGTCGTGCTGGGCGCTGTGGCCGCCTGGAACGGCTGGAACTACTGGCAGCGCACCCAAGCCGTTGCCGCAGCAGCCCTGTTTGACGAGATCGAGCGCGCCGCCTCGGCCAAAGATGCCGAGCGCATGGAGCGCGCACTGGCCGAGATGAAAAGCCGCTTTGCCAGCACCACGCTGGCGGCGCAAAGTGGCCTGATCGCGGGCAAAACCCTGTTCGAGGCAGGCAAGCCCGATGCCGCCCGCGCCGCCCTGACCTGGGTGATGGATCAATCGTCGGACGATGCTTACCAAGCCATTGCCCGGTTGCGTCTGGTGGGGCTGGACATGGAAGCCAAAGCTTACGACCAAGCGCTGAAAACGTTGGACTCGCCCGTGCACAAAGCCTTTGCTCCTTTGGTGGCGGATCGCCGTGGCGACATTTTCATGGCCCAAGGCAAGCCTGACGAAGCCAAAGCACAGTACCAACAAGCGTGGCAAGGGCTGGCTGAACAGGCCGACTACCGCCGTCTGGTCGAGGTCAAGCTCGCCGCGCTGGGGGTGGTGGTGGGTGGTGCATCCACCAGCACGGAGGTGGCACGGTGAGCATTCCAAACAAAGCACTCCTGCCGTGCGCAAGGGCCTGCTTGGCTGCTGCGCTGGCGGTGTCTGTGGGCCTGACCGCTTGTTCTTCGGCCCCAGAAAAGCCTGAACCTGCGCCGCTGCCTGCTGCGGCCAGCCAGCTCCAAGTGGAACTGGTTTGGTCAGCGCAGGTGGGGCCAGCACATGCCCAACTGGCCCCGCGTGCGGTGGCAGGGCGGGTGTTTGCCGCCAGCACGGCGGGCACCGTGGTGGCGCTGGATGCGGCCACCGGTCAGGATGTGTGGCGGGTTAACCTTGGGCAGCCGCTCGATGCAGGCGTGGGTGCTGACGGTCAGACCGCTGCTGTCATCACCCAAAGCCATGATTTGGTCTCGCTGCGTGACGGCCAAGAGCGCTGGCGTGTGCGCCTGCCCGCCCGCTCGTTCACGGCACCGCTGGTGGCGGGTGAGCGGGTGTTCGTGCTCAGCGCCGACCGCACCGTGCGCGCTTTCGACGGCCGCACCGGTGCCCGTTTGTGGGCACAGTCACGCACGGCGGAGCCGCTGGTGTTGAGCCAGCCCGGTGTCTTGCTGGCGGTGGGCGACACGCTGCTGGTGGGCATGGCTGGGCGGCTGCTGGGGCTCAACCCCATCAATGGCGCTGTTCGTTGGGAGGTGCCGGTGGCCACGTCCCGGGGGGCCAACGAGGTCGAGCGTCTGGTCGATCTGGTGGCACCTGTTAGCCGCGTGGGCAACAGCGTGTGTGTGCGGGCCTATTCGGCAGCGGTCGGCTGTGTAGATGCCGCCACCGGTAGCCTGAAATGGACGCGCCCGGCCCAAGGGGCCACTGGTGTGCACGGCGATGCACGCTGGGTCTATGGCACCGAGTCGGACGGGCGTTTGTTGGCTTGGCAGCGCAGCAATGGCGATGTGGCTTGGACACAAGACCGTCTGAAATACCGCAACCTGACTGCCCCACTGGCCCTGGGCCCGGTGCTGGTGGTCGGCGATGCGCAGGGTTTGCTGCACTGGCTGTCTGCCAGCGACGGCACCGAACAGGCCAGAACCTCGCTGCCCAACGGGGCGACCCCGGTTGCGGCCCCCTTGGTTGAGGCCGGTCGGGTGCTGGTGCAAACCGGCCAAGGGCATGTTCACGCTTGGCAACTGCCCTGACCGTCTGTTTGACCTAACCTGAACCGTGTGCGGCAGCAAGCCGCACCGGTCTGAACGAAAGTTGTTGCTGTGAAACCCGTCATCGCTCTGGTGGGCCGTCCTAATGTCGGCAAGTCCACCCTGTTCAACCGCCTGACGAAATCGCGCGATGCCATCGTGGCCGACTTCGCTGGTCTGACCCGTGATCGCCACTACGGCAATGGCCGCCTGGGCTCGCGTGAATACATCGTCATTGACACCGGTGGTTTCGAGCCCGACGCGGGCGAGGGCAGCATTTACCGAGAAATGGCCAAACAAACGCGCCAAGCCGTGGCCGAATCGGACGTGGTGGTGTTCGTGGTCGATGCCCGTGCGGGCATCAGCGCGCAAGACCATGAGATTGCCCAGTACCTGCGCCGCCTGCACAAACCCACGGTGCTGGTGGCCAACAAGGCCGAAGGCATGACGCAGGGCCTGCAACTGGTGGAATTTTTTGAGCTGGGATTGGGTGAAGTCATCCCGGTTTCCGGCGCTCACGGGCAGGGCGTGCGTTCCATGCTGGACAAGGTGCTCGACAGCCTGCCGGTGCCACCGCTGGAAGACGAGCAGCCCGAACAAGCTGACCCGACCGTCATTCGGCTGGCGGTGGCAGGGCGGCCCAATGTGGGCAAATCTACCCTCATCAATGCTTGGTTGGGTGAAGAGCGCTTGGTGGCCTTTGACATGCCGGGCACCACGCGGGATGCGATTTCGGTGCCTTTTGAGCGCAATGGTCAGAAATTCGAACTCATCGACACCGCCGGTATTCGCCGCAAAGGCAAAGTTTTTGAAGCGATTGAAAAATTTTCAGTCGTCAAAACCCTGCAAGCCATTGAGAACGCCCACGTCGTGCTGCTGCTGCTGGATGCCACCCAGGGTGTGACCGATCAAGATGCGCACATCGCCGGCTTCGTCCTGGAGAGCGGTCGGGCGGTGGTGATTGCCATCAACAAATGGGACGCGGTCGATGCCTACCAGCGCGAACAGATTGAGCGGCAGATTGAAAACCGGCTGGCCTTCCTCAAATTTGCGTCATTGCACCTCATCTCAGCCCAAAAACGGCAGGGACTGGCCCCGGTCTGGAAGTCGATTGGCCTGGCCCACGCGTCGGCCATGCGCAAAATGTCCACGCCAGTGCTCACCCGCTTGTTGTTGGAGGCGGTCGCCTTTCAGGCACCGCAGCGCGTGGGCATGTTCCGGCCCAAGATGCGCTACGCCCACCAAGGCGGCATGAACCCGCCCGTCATCGTGATCCACGGCAACTCGCTGGAACATGTGCCCGATGCCTACAAGCGCTTCTTGGAGAGCCGTTTTCGCAAGGCCTTTGACCTCGTGGGCACGCCGCTGCGCATCGAGTTCAAGACCTCGGTCAATCCGTTCAAGGAATGAATTGACCGCCGCTGGGCAACCCGTCCGGTGCCCAGGCTTTCGCGGTGTGGTATGGTTCGCGTCCCTTCAACTTCATTTTGAACACGGAACATATCGTGAGCAATAACAAAGGCCAACTCCTGCAAGACCCTTTCCTGAACCAGCTGCGCCGGGAACACATTCCCGTCTCGATTTATCTGGTCAACGGCATCAAGCTGCAAGGGCAGATCGAATCCTTCGATCAGTACGTGGTGTTGCTGCGCAATACCGTCACCCAGATGGTTTACAAGCACGCCATTTCCACCATTGTCCCCGGTCGCCCGGTGCAATTCACGCCCGTCTCGCCCAGTGACCCTGCGCACTGAGCCTGCCGTGCTTCCACCTTGCTCCTGAGCAAGGTTCCCCCTTGAAAACCGGTGTTGGCTCAGGCCACACCGGTCATTCTTTTTCACGATTTGAATTCCTCTGAATCTCTCATTCCACCCGTGCCCTCGGTCGTTTTGGTGGGCGTTGATTTTGGCTTGCCCCACTTTGATGGTGAACTCGAAGAGCTGGGTCTGCTGGCGCAGACAGCGGGTTACCGGGTGGCGGGTCGCGTCAGTTGCAAACGCCGCGCCCCTGACCCGGCGCTGTTTGTCGGCTCGGGCAAGGCCGAAGAAATCAAGCAACTGGCACAGATGACGGGTGCAGCAGAAATCCTGTTTGACCAGTCCCTGAGCCCTGCGCAGCAGCGCAACCTGGAGCACCACATGGGCTTGCCGGTCAATGACCGCACGCTCTTGATTTTGGAAATTTTTGCCCAGCGTGCCCGCAGCCACGAGGGCAAGTTGCAAGTTGAGCTGGCACGTCTGCAATACCTCTCCACCCGTCTGGTGCGGCGTTGGTCGCACTTGGAGCGGCAAACCGGCGGCATTGGTCTGCGTGGTGGCCCCGGCGAAAAGCAGATCGAGCTGGATCGACGGCTCATCAGCGAGGCCATCAAGCGCACCAAAGAGCGCCTGAGCAAAGTCAAAAAACAGCGCAGCACCCAAAGACGGCAGCGCGAGCGCCGAGATGCCTTCAACATCTCGTTGGTGGGCTACACCAACGCGGGCAAATCATCTTTGTTCAATGCCTTGGTCAAGGCCCGCAGCTACGCGGCTGACCAGTTGTTTGCCACCCTGGATACCACCACCCGGCAGCTCTATTTGGGTGAAGCGGGCCGTTTGGCCTCGTTGTCGGACACGGTCGGCTTTATCCGCGATCTGCCGCACGGGCTGGTCGATGCCTTTGCCGCCACCTTGCAAGAGGCCGTCGATGCCGACTTGCTGCTGCACGTGGTCGATGCCTCCAACCCCACCTATCCGGAACAGATGGCATCGGTCATGGGCGTTCTGCAAGACATTGGGGCGGATCAGATTCCGCAAATTGTGGTGTTCAACAAGCTCGATGCCATGGACGCTGCCACGGTGCCTGCGGCTTTGCTCGACACCATGGAACTCGATGGGCAGTCGGTGTCTCGTATCTTCGTCAGTGCCCATACTGGCGAGGGTTTGCCCGCGTTGCGTACCCTGCTGGCCCAGCATCTGGCGGCACACAACCCGGCTGCTGCGCCCATGCACCCTCAAGACCCAAGGGCGTTGCACGATACCGAAAGTCCTGACCTGTGATTCGGCACAATGGCGATTGACCGGATGTGTCTGTTTGTCTATTTGTCTACCACTCATCACTATTGATCCCACATGGATGTGAACCTCAACCAAACCTCGGGTGCCAACACACCGATTCGTCGCTGGCTGAAAACCGGGCAGCATCGTGTACGCAGTGCTTGGGGCATGTTCAATTTGAACGATCCCCGCTGGGGTCGGGGTGACGCAGACAACAACCCCCCCAAAGAGCCCGAATCCGGACGTGAAGACCCGGTCAATCCACCGCCACGCGATCAACGCCCCCGAGGTCAAGGCCCCAACCAAGGGCCACCTGATCTGGATGAACTCTGGCGCGACTTCAACCGCAAGCTCGGCGGCATGCTGGGCGGGCGCGGTCAGGGCGGCGGCAGTGGGGGTGCTGGAGGGCAGGGCAGTGGCCCCGCCTTCAACCCCAGTCCCAAAAGCGCGGGCATTGGTGTTGGGCTGGTGGCGGGTGTTGCCACACTGATCTGGCTGGGCACAGGCTTCTTCATCGTCCAAGAAGGTCAGCAGGCGGTGATTACCCAGTTTGGCAAGTACCACAGTTCGGTGGGCGCGGGCATCAACTGGCGGCTGCCGTATCCGATCCAACGCCACGAGTCGGTGTTTGTGACCCAGATTCGCTCGGTGGATGTGGGCCGCGACACGGTGCTGCCCGCCACCGGGCTGCGCGATTCCGCCATGCTCACGCTCGATCAGAACATTGTCGAAATCAAGTTCGCGGTGCAATACCGCCTCAACGATGCCAGGGCCTACCTCTTCGAGAGCCGCAATCCCGATGCCGCCGTGGTCAAAGCCGCTGAAACGGCTGTGCGCGAAGTCATTGGCAAGATGAAGATGGATGCCGCGCTGGCCGAAGAGCGTGACCAGATTGCACCGCGTGTGCGTGTCTTGATGCAGACCATTTTGGACCGCTACAACGTGGGCATCGAAGTGGTCGGCATCAACCTGCAACAGGGCGGTGTTCGCCCGCCCGAGCAGGTGCAGGCCTCGTTTGATGATGTGCTTAAAGCCGGTCAAGAACGCGAACGCGCCAAAAACGAAGCACAGGCCTATGCCAATGACGTGGTGCCCCGAGCACGCGGTGCCGCGTCGCGTCTGACCGAAGAAGCAGAAGGCTACCGTGCCCGCATCGTGGCCCAGGCGCAAGGTGATGCACAACGTTTCCGTTCGGTATTGGCTGAATACCAAAAAGCGCCTCAAGTGACCCGCGAGCGTTTGTACATTGATGCCATGCAAGAGGTGTACAGCAACGTCACCAAAGTCATGGTGGACAGCAAGGCGGGTTCCAACCTGCTGTACCTGCCGCTGGACAAGCTGATGCAAATGACGGCCCAAACCGCTAACTCGACGGCTGTTGTACCCCCACAGGCACCGACCACGACGGCACCGGCCCCCAGCACCAGCAGCACGCAAAACAGCGCTCGCCTGCGCGAGCGTGAAAGCCGCTGAGTCCTCAACCCTCTGGCAACCCCGCGTTCTAACCACACGTTTAAGCACATGAACAAATTGGGTTTTCTTCTCTCTTCCTTGTTGGCGGTGTTCGCTCTGGCCAGTTCCACGTTGTTCGTTGTCGATCAGCGTCAGTACGGCGTTGTTTTTCAGCTCGGACAGATCAAGCAAGTCGTGACCGAGCCGGGGCTGAATTTCAAGCTGCCGCCGCCGTTTCAGAACGTGTCCTACATCGACAAACGGCTGCTGAGCCTAGAGAGCACCGACACCGAACCTTCACTGACCGCTGAGAAGCAGCGCGTGGTGATTGACTGGTATGTGCGCTGGCGCATCAGCGACCCACAGGCTTACATCCGCAACGTCGGTGTGAATGAAGCAGCAGGTGCCCTGCAACTCAACCGCGTGGTGCGCAACTCGTTTCAGGTCGAGGTGAACAAGCGCACCCTCAGCGAATTGCTGTCCAGCCGCCGCGAAGAGCTGATGGCCGATGTCAAGCGCGAAGTGCTCAATGCCGTCAGCAGTGCCGAAAAACCCTGGGGCATGGATGTGGTGGACGTGCGCATCACCCGCGTGGACTATGCCGAGAGCATCACCGCATCGGTCTATCAGCGCATGGAAGCCGAGCGCAAGCGGGTGGCCAACGAATTGCGCTCGACCGGTTTTGCCGAGGGCGAAAAAATCCGTGCCGACGCTGACCGCCAGCGCGAAGTGATCGTCTCCGAGGCCTACCGCGCCGCCCAGCTCATCAAGGGTGAAGGCGATGCCAAGGCAGCGGCGGCGTTTTCGGATGCCTTTGGGCGTGACCCCGCGTTTGCCCAGTTCTACCGCAGCTTAGAAGCCTACAAAGCCAGTTTTGCAGGCAAGTCAGATGTGGTGGTGGTTGACCCCTCGTCCGAATTTTTCAAGGGCATGCGCAGTAGCAACCTGGGGCGCTGAGCTGCTGCACCCCAATCATCGAATCCAGCAGACCTTTCAAACGCGGGCCATGTGCCCGCGTTTTTTTTGCTTGGCTTGCCGTGTCAGTGGCAAGACCGACCCCAAGCCCTCGCGCCGTCATTGACGGCTTACGTGACAGGGCGCTTAACCGATAGAAAATTTGAATCCTAAACCCCCTGGGGTTGTCTAGGCGGGCGGACGTAAAATGTCCTGACACTCAAAATAGGAACTTTTTTACTATGTCTAACAACCGCGCGGGCTCATTTTCCATGGTTAAGCAACCCATGTCGGGTACCACAGGTACTGGGCTGGATCAGTTGGTTGATGTTGTTTTTTCCGATACCAGCTTGGCTGGTTCCAACGCAGCGCCCAATCTGCTGGCGGGAGCGGCGGCGGCAGACGGCATGAACCAGATCATTTTGCAAGCGGCCAGCGCAACCGGTGCCGGTGCAGATGGTCAGTTCACGGAGGCCGAAGTTTTAGCCATGAACCGTTGGATCCGTTCCAACAAGCTCCCTGAGTGGCTGGCCCTGCACGGTGACGACGAAGGCGATGTGGAGACTGGCTTCCATCTGGTGCAGAACGACGGTGCTCAGTCCCAATACCGCGGCAACAATCTGGTGAACACCGTTGCCGATGGCATTTACCACATGGGTTTTGAGGTTCAAGACGGTCGGTTTGTGAATGAAGACGGCGATGCCAATGCCACCGTGGCCCAGGTAGCTGCTTGGCTCACCCAGTTTTATACCGACCACTCCACCACCGGCACCGGGCTGGATCGCATCACCAATGCCATCATGGCGGATGCGGGATTGGCGGCCAACATTTCAGACAGCGACATCGCCGAAGGCGCAGATCAAGCCAATTTGCTGAATCAGCTGATCATGGATGGTTTGAAAGCCAGCAGCGGCTGGACGGAGGGCAAGCCTGTCAGCGTGGCCGATGTGGTGGCGCTGAACGCCTGGATTCGCGCTGATGCAGGCCGTTTCGCTGACTTCCTCCAGCTGCATGGTGACGACGAAAACGGTGAAGAAACGGGCTACCACCTGGTTCAGAACGACGGAGCCAACACGGCTTACTTTGGCAAAAATCTGGTCAACACGGTGGCTGATGGGCTCTACCACATTGGCTTTGAAATCAAGGATGACCGATTCCTGAATGAAGATGGCAATGCGAATGCCAAAGTGAGCGATGTAGCCGATTGGCTCACCTATTTTCTGGCCGATGTGTCGGATACCGGTACGGGGCTAGATCGCATTGTGGACACCATCAAGGCCGACACCGGACTGGCTCGCAACACCCGTGCTGCCGACATTGATGCGGGGGCTCATGCCGCCAACGAATTGAACAAGTTGCTGATTGAAGCTGTCCAAGCCACCAATGCCATGGCCGATGGCTGGCTGACCAGTGCCGATCTGCAAGCCATGAACGACTGGTTGCGTGCCGATCCGGTGCGCTACGCCCGTTTTCTGGAGCTGCACGGCGATGATGAAAACGGCGAAGAAACAGGTTATCACCTGGTGCAAAACGACGGTGCCAACACACAGTACTTTGGTCAAAACCTGATCAATGGCCCGGCTGACAGCATTTATCACTTTGGCTTTAGCATCGAAAATGGCCGTTTTGTGAACGAAGACGGTGATGCCAATGCGGCTGTGTCCGATGTGGCGGCCTGGCTGAATTACTTTCTCAAAGGTTCTACCTTGGTGGTCGGCGGTAACGAGGCTTCAGTCCTGACGGGCACCGAGGGTCAAGATCAGGTTAGGGGTCAATTCAAAGACGACACGATTGATGCGGGTGCGGGTGATGATCTGATTGAAGCGGGCTGGGGAAACGACAGCGTTCAAGGCGGTGCGGGCAAGGATTTGATTTTTGGTCAAGGCGGTGATGACCAACTCGACGGCGGCAACGGGTCTGATACCTACCACATCACGGGCAACCAAGCCGAGGGCTGGAGCAGCTTCCAAGGCTATGACACCTATGCCGACACGGGCAGCAGCGGCACCGACACCATCGTGGCGGTGGGCGAGAACGTGGACATTGGGATGCGCGGGGGCATTAACGCGGCCAGCAGCGGCATTGAAGTGATTGATGCGAGTGCAGCGACCGGCACGGTGCGTCTGCTGGGCGACAACGCAGCCGAGACCTTTGATTTGCGCGGCATCAGCTTGCAAGGCAACATCATTGTTGACGGCGGCTACGGCGACGACACGATCACGGGCAACGCAGCGGCCAACGTGATCGCAGGCGGTGCGGGCAACGACAAACTCGACGGTGGTAACGCAGGCGACACCTACCGCGTCACGGGCAACGTGGCCGGAGGCTGGAGCAGCTTCCAAGGCTATGACAGCTACGCGGACACAGGCAGCAGCGGCACCGACACCTTGCAAGCGCTGGGCAGTGGCGATGTGGACGTGGGTCTGAAAGGCTGGGTCAACACGGGTGTTGAGGTGATTGATGCGAGCACCGCCAGCGGCACGGTGCGCCTGTTGGGTGACGGTGCGGCAGAAACCTTTGACTACCGCAACACCAGCTTCAAGGGCAGCAACATCGTGATTGACGCGGGACACGGCGACGACACGGTGTATGGCAACGCAGCCAATAACACCATC
>JBEENR010000015.1:0-77915 GCA_041192045.1 Pseudomonadota bacterium
CTGTACCACCACCACCACCAGCAGCAGCAGCAGCAACAGTAGCAGCAGCAGCAGCAGCAGCAGGGGAAGGGCTGGTTCCCCTTGCACCACCGAACGACCCTCCACCAACCCCCCCCCCGCTCCCGCTCCTACCCCCGGTGGGGGATGGCTGGGATGGGGGCACCGCACACCCACCCCTCATCCAAACAACCCGCCCTCTTCCTTCAAAACCACCCCCAGCCCCAGGTGTCTTCACTCCCTCTCCCGCTGGGGGAAGGCTGGGATGGGGGCACCGCGCACCCACCACCTTATTCAAAGAACCCAAGCCCATGACCACCACCTGCTTCACCCGCCCCGCCTTCACTGCCCGCGTCGTGCCCGTCATCGTGCTCACCAACCCGGCCCATGCCGTGCCGCTGGCCCATGCGCTGCTGGATGGCGGCATTGACGTGATGGAAATCACCCTGCGCTCCGATGCCGCGCTGGCCAGCATAGAAGCCGTGGCCCGTGCTGTACCGCAGATGCATGTGGGCGCAGGCACCGTCACCCGCGTGGCCGAGGTGCAGCGCGTCATGGATGCCGGGGCCACATTCGCCCTGTCACCCGGCTGCACCGATGCCCTCGTCGAGGCCGTGCAGGCTGCGCGCCTGCCCTTCATCCCCGGCGTGATGACACCCGGCGAAGTCATGCAGCGGCGCGAGCAAGGCTTTCGGTTGATGAAACTCTTTCCGGCGCAGCAAGCCGGTGGCATCGCCATGCTCAAAGCCCTGGGCGCACCCATTCCGGATGTGCAGTTCTGCCCCACGGGCGGCGTGAGTCCGGACAACCTGAAAGACTTCCTGCGGCTGCCCAACGTGGCCATGGCCGGTGGGTCTTGGTTGACCCCCGCACAAACCATCCAAGCAGGGGACTGGGCGCAAATCACCGCGCTGGCGCGGCAAGCTTGTCAAGAAGCGGCCAGCGCCTGAAGGCAAAATCCGCGTCACCACCGCTACCTTTCTCACCCACCATGACCGCACCCACCCAACTGCCCGCCTGGCAACACCTGCAAGCCCTGGCCGCCCTGCCCCAGCCCCATTTGCGCCAGCGCCTGACCGAGCCCGAACGCGCCCAGACCCTGCAAGCCCACGCGCCCGAAACGGGCATGCGGCTGGACTTCAGCCGCCAGGCGCTGGACGGTGCCGTCTGGCAGACCTTGATCGAGCTGGCCGAGGCCGCTGGCGTGCCGCAGCAGCGCGAAGCCATGTTCTGGGGCGACACCATCAACACCAGCGAACAGCGCGCCGTGCTGCATGTGGCCCTGCGCGGCACGCCCGGTGCCAGCGGCAACGAGGCCCCTTGGGGCGATGCCATCCAGCAACAGGTACAAACCGAGCTGAACCGCGTGTGCGACTTTGCCGAACGGGTGCGCAGCGGCCAAGCCACCAGCAGCACCGGTGCCGCCTTCACCGACGTGGTGAACATTGGCATTGGCGGCTCCGACTTGGGGCCGCGCATGGCTGCCGACGCGCTGGCCCCGTGGTGCAACGGCCTGCGGGTGCACTTCGTCAGCAACCCCGATGCTTGGGCGCTGCACAGCATCCTGCGCGGCCTGAACCCGGCCACCACCCTCATCATCGTGGCCAGCAAAACCTTCACCACCCAAGAAACCATGACCAATGCCGCCAGCGCCCGCCGCTGGCTGGCTGATGCGGGCATTGAAGGTGCCGCGCAAAGCCCGCACCTGGTTGCCATCACCGCCGCGCCGGGCAAGTCCAGCGCAGCGGGCTACCCGGCAGAACACACCTTCACCTTTTGGGACTGGGTGGGCGGTCGCTACTCCATCTGGTCGGCCCTGGGCCTGCCGCTGGCCCTGGCCATTGGCGCAAAAGCCTTCCGCGAACTGCTGGCCGGGGGGCAAGCCATGGACGCGCACTTCCGGCACACCCCGCTGGCGCAGAACCTGCCCGTCATCCTGGCCCTGAGCGGCATTTGGAACCGCAACTTTCTGCACTGCCCCACGCAATTGCTCTCCACCTACCCCAGCCGCTTGGTGCGCTTTGCGCCCTTCGTGCAACAAATGGACATGGAAAGCAACGGCAAACGCATGCGCAAAGACGGCCAGCCGGTGGACACCGACACCGGCCCCATCATCTGGGGCGGCTTAGGCATTGACGGCCAACACGCCTACTTTCAGCTGCTGCACCAAGGCACCCACCGCGTGCCGGTCGAATTCATTGGCGTAGAAACCGAAGACACGCCCCTGCCACTGGCCGCCGAACACCACCGCGTGGTCAACCTGAACCTGCGCGCCCAAGCCCAAGCCCTGGCCGTGGGCCGCAACGAAGCCGACACCCTGCAAGCCCTCATCGCCGAGGGCCAGAGCGCCGAACAAGCCGAAGTGTTCGTGAGCCAGCGCAGCTTTGCGGGCGACGTGCCCAGCAGCATCCTGTGGCTGGATACCCTCACCCCACACCGCCTGGGTGCCTTGATTGCCCTGTACGAACACAAAGTGTTTGTGCAAGCCGCCATCTGGGGCATCAACGCCTACGACCAATGGGGCGTGGAATTGGGCAAAACGATGGCGAAGGCAATGGAGAAACAATAAACCCTATGCGCATCGCCCTCATCGCCCACGACCGTAAAAAAGACGACATGGTGGCCTTAGCCACGGAATTCGCGCCGCTGCTGCGCCAACACACCCTCATGGGCACCGGCACCACTGGCGGGCGCTTGCAAACCGAAGTCGGGCTGACGGTGGAGCGCCTGCTCAGCGGCCCGCTGGGTGGCGATTTGCAAATTGGCGCACGCCTGTCGGTGGGCGAAGTGGACGCGGTGATCTTCCTGCGCGACCCCATGACCGCCCAACCCCACGAACCCGACATCAACGCCCTGGTGCGAGCCTGCGATGTGCACAACGTGCCGTGCGCGACGAACGTCGCAACGGCGCGAATGGTGTTGGGCGCGCTGGGGCGGGACTGAATCACCCCAACAACGCCTTCGCCGCCTCCAGCCGCAGCGCCAGCGGCACGCTGCTGTCGTTCATCACGTCGCGCAAAAACTGGCGTGGATCTTCGTAGGGGCCGGTCAGTGCGGCGTGGTGGGGCGCAGCGGGGGTTTGTGCGGTGGTGGGTGTTGCCGGTGTAGCCGCCGCAGACACAGGCTCAGGCGCAAGCGATGCGGCAGCGGGTTGCAACTGGGTCAGCGCTGCCTGCCAGTCGCTGGGCGCGATGATGTGCAGGCGGCTGAGCAGTTCGGCTTGGGCATCTTCGCCGGGAGGCAGGTCCAGCGAGGGGTCGTCGTCGCCAAAGACGGCGGCGAGATCGGGAGCGACGAAGGCGGACCAGCGCTCGGGGGCGTGCTGTGCCGGGATGCGGGGCGCGGCCCAGGGCATGGCATCTGCGGTGGGCCAGTGTTTCAGGCGGCCAGCTTTCAGGTCGGGCAGGTAGCGCTGTTGCAGGCCCTCAAGAAAGGCCGCCGCTTCGGCCACGGGCACAGCTTGGGCCAGCGAGAACCAGAGTTCAAACGCATCAACACCGTTGACCGCAATGGCGGGGGCGGTCAGGTTCAAGTCGGTTTGTACACCGCGCCACACAGGCGACAGGGTGGCCCAGTCGGCAGGGTGGCGCAAGGCCAGCACCAGGGCACGGACTTGGCCTGTCGCGCTGATGAGGCCGTGGGTAGCGGCGCTGGAGTCGGCGCTGGCCGGGCCTTCGGTGGCGGGGGGTTGGTACAGACGTTGGTGCTGGGTTTGCAGGCGGGTCAGGCGGGGCGTTAGGGTCAGGCGGGGCGTTAGGGTCATGTGGGCATGTTACCCGGCAGCGTCACCGTCACGGCCAGCCCTGGCTGGGCATTGCGCACAGCCCAGGTGCCGCCGTGGGCTTGTGCCACCAGCTTGCACAAGTACAGGCCCAGCCCCACACCGCCTTGGGTGCGGGTGCGGGCGCTGTCGGGCCTGAAAAACGGTTCGGCCAGGTGCGGCAGTTGGTCTTCGGGCACGCCGGGGCCGTGGTCGCGTACTTCTAGTTGAATGCCTTGGCCCACGCTGCACAGGTGCAGCTCGGGCGGCTGTGGGGCGTTGGCGCTGTAGCGCAGGGCGTTGTCCAGCAGGTTGCGCAGCAGCAAGCGCATGCGGGTGGGGTCTAGCGGCAGATCGGGCAGGTCGGGGTCGGCCAGCAGGTGAATATTTGGGGGGGTGCCCGCTCGCAGCGGCTGGCGGGCCAGCAGGTCGGCGATCACGTCTTGGGCCAGCCGGGTCAGGTTCACGGGCTCGCGCTGCAAGACGGCGTGGTGGCCGCTGAGGCGTTCGCTCTCCAGCAGGTCGCCAATCAGGCGAGCCATGTCTTGCAGGTCGCGCAGCAGGGCTTGGCGCTGCGGGTTCACGTCGGGGGTTTCGGGCAGCAGTTCGGTGTTCAGGCGGGCACGGGTGAGCGGGCTGCGCAGTTCGTGGCTGATGGCGAGCAGCAAGGCGCGTTTGGCATCGAGCATGTGCCGAATGTCTTGGCCCATGGTGTTGATGGTGGTGGCGAGTTGGCCGAGTTCGTCGGGCTTGTCGGGGTGCCGCACGGCAATGGGTTGGCTGAAATTGCCGGTGCCAAAGCGTTGCGCACCGGCTTGGATGGCATCCAGCGGGCGCAGCAGGTGGCGCACATACACAAACGCCAGCAGCGTGAGCACCAGCATGGCGGCCAAGGCGTAGCCGATGAGGCGCGGGCGGCGCTCTAGCACGTCTTGGTTGATGCCGAATTCCAGGCGGTGGCCGTCTGCCGTGCTGCGCTGCAACAGGCGGGGCCAGTCTTTGCCGTTGCCGCGCTCACGCAGCTCGTCGGGCCGGTCTTGTTCGGGGTGCGAGGCCCAGTTGACTTGCGGGCCGCTGATGCGCACGGTCAGTGGCAAACGCTGGATGAGGGCCTGGGCCTTGTCCACACGGGGCGTGCCGGTGGGGGCAATATCGGCGGCTAGGTGATCCACATAGTCCATGAGCAAGGGCCGGGCGGCTTCGCGCCAGCCCAATGAGAAGGCTTTTTGTGCGCCACTGATGAACACCAGGGTCATGGCCGCAGCCAGCAGCAAAAACACCACCACCAGCCGCAATTTGATGGAGTGCGCCAGCGCCCGGCGCGCGCGGCGGTGCCAGGTGCTGCGGGTGGCTGGGCCTTGGGGCGGCGTTGTTGGCATGGCGGTCACGGGCTGGGTGGCAGGGCCAGCGAATAGCCCGCATTGCGCAGGGTTTTGATGCAGTCCAGCGGCTCCAGCTTTTTGCGCAAGCGGCTCACCACAATGTCCACCGCGCGGGTGTAGAGCTCGGCCTCGTGGCCGCGCAAGCGGTTCAGGATGTCGTCACGGCTGAACACCTTGCCCGGTTCGCGGGCCAGCAACAGCAGCAGCTCGTATTCGGTGCCGGTCAGTTCGATTTCTTGGCCTTGGCGGATGACGCTGCGGCGCGCGGTGTCAATGTCCAGCCCGTCAAAGCGCAGCAGGGCGGCATGGCCGGGGCTGCCGGGTTTGTTGGCTGGCGTGCTGGGTTTGCGTCGGCGCAGCACGGTTTGCAGGCGGGCGACCAGCTCACGCGGCTCAAAAGGTTTGGGCAAATAGTCGTCGGCACCCAGCTCTAAACCCACCACGCGATCCATCACATCACCCCTGGCGGTGAGCATGACCAGGGGAATGTCGTTGTCTTTGCGGATGGTGCGACAGAGTTCAAAGCCGTCCATTTCGGGCAGCATCACGTCCAAAATGGCGGCATCAAACGGCTGGCTGCGCAGCAGGGCCAGACCTTCGCTGGGGCGGGTGGCGTGGGTCAGGTGCAGCTCAAAGCGCTGGAAATAGGTGGCCAGCGGGGGGCCGAGTTGCTCGTCGTCGTCAATCAGCAAGATGCGGTTCATCGGCAGATTCTGACAGCCCACAGCCCCAGCCCTTCAGCCTTATTCAGCCCCGCTGGGCCACTTTCAGCCCCGGCCCCACCAGCCGTGGCCGCGTTTTTCTAGGCGTTCGCGCACCTGCTTTTGCTGCTCGGGGTTCAGGCTGTCGTAAAAGTCGGCAAAGGCGTTCAGCATTTTCGGGCTGCTGCCTTGCATGGCCTGCATTTTTTGGTCGAGCAGCGCCTGCGCCTTGCTGCGGTCAAACTTGTCGCCCGCGACCAGCGCGGTCAGCTCGGTGCGCGGGTCGGTATTGCCCCGAAAGGCTTTGCGCGAGGCGATCATTTCATCGGCCAGCACGCCCAGCTTTTGTTTTTGCTCGGCATTCAAATCGAGTTTGCTGCTGACTTTCTCAATCACTTTGCCGCGCATTTCCGTCACGCGCTCATCGCTCCAGCCACTGCCGTGCTCGCCGCGGGTGCCGCAGGCAGTCAAGCTGCCCAGGGCGATGGTGGCTGCGGTCAGGCCCAGCAGGCTGCGTTTGATCCAATGTTTCATGGTGGGTGTCCTTTCCAAGACGTGTTGAACATGACCGTCATGGTGCCCCCACACGGAGCGCGCTGGGTGTCGGCGCGGTTGCGGTTTTTTTCGTTTTGTTTCAGCGCACGCGGCTAGCGGCCTCAGACCCAGCCGAACTGGACACGCACATCGCGTGCTGTTACGTTGACCGGCGCAGTCGGCGCGGTGATGTACTGGCGCAGGTTGCTGGCCGAAATACCGCCGGTGTTTTGCCCCAGCACAGCCACAGCCTGAATGCGCCAGCCGCGTTCACGCAGGGCCGTTAAGTAGGCTTGAGCACCAGGAAACTCGGTGGTGTCGGTTTTGTACGGGTCGGGCGAGAGGCAAAACAGCACCGCTTCGGCTCGGCTGCGACTCACCTCGGCGATGAATTGCTCGACGGTGACGCGGGTGTCTTGCAGCGTGCCCACGCGCACGTAAAACCGTTGCGGCTTTTTGGCGGTTTGTAACTGGATGTCGCGCACGCTGCGGCTGACGCAACCGGTCAGACTGCGTACCAGCGAAGCTTTGCGGGTGTTGCGGTTGCCAATGATGATGTATGCGTCCATGAATCGGGGGCTGGTTGGCTGTTGAGGCGGGTTCATTGTGCCAGCGCTACCACACCGCTACCACAGCGCCACCAGCCGTCCCGCCTGCACACCCCAAGCCTGTTGCGCCATGGCACGGGCTTCGTGTTCGTCGTGCGTCACCAGCACAGCGGCCATGCCTGCTGCCTGGATGCGCGCCCGGAATTCGGCACGCAGTTGCTCGCGCAGACGGGCATCGAGTGCCGAAAACGGCTCGTCCAACAGCAGCACGCGGGGCTGGGTGATGAGCGCTCGGGCCAGGGCCACGCGCTGCTGTTCGCCACCCGATAGCGTCCAAACCCGTGCCCGTGCGTGCCCGCTCAGACCGAAGCGATCCAGCAAATGGCGGGCCTGCTCACGGGCGGCTGTTTTGCCCAGGCCCTGCTCGCGCAGGCCAAAGGCCACGTTGTCCTGCACATCGAGGTGCGGAAACAGGGCAAAGTCCTGAAACATCAAGGCAAAGCCGCGCCGCTCGGGGGGCAGCGGGGTGATGTCCTGCCCATTAAACCAAACACTGCCGCGCTCGGGCGCTTCCAGACCGGCCACGATCTTGAGCAAGGTGCTTTTGCCACTGCCCGAGGGGCCGAGCAGTGCCACCGTCTGACCACGGGGCACAGACAAGTCAATGCCGTTGAGCAGTGGGCGACTGTCCCAGTGTTTGACGAGGTCGCGCAGTTCAAGCATGGCGGTTGTCCTTCCTTCCTTCAAGGCCCGCAAAAGCCAGCAGGGCCAGCGCCATGAGCAGGCAGGCCAGCACCAAGGCGGCATCCAGATTGCCCGCACCGGGGCGGCCTAAGCGCTGGTAGATCAAAGTGCTGAGGGTGGTCCATTCCGGGCGCGAGAGAAACAGCGACACGGCAAATTCGCCCAGCGCCGTGGCCGCTGCAAAGGCCATGCCCCGGCGCAAGGCCCCCGCCACCAGCGGCAGCGTGACGCGAACCCACACGTGCCACGGACTGGCCCCCAGTGTGGCGGCAGCTTGGGCATAACTGGCGGGCAGCCCATCCAGCGCCGCACCAAGCGACTGCGCCACAAAGGGGTAGGCCAGCAGCGCATAAGCCGCCAGCAGCAGGCTGAGACTGGCCGTCCACTGCGGGTACAAGAGCAGCAAGCCAAATGCCACCGTGACGGGTGAGACGATCAAAGGCAAAAACACGGCCGCCCGCCAAGTCAGGGCCAGACCAGCCAGCCAGCGGTGGGCACCGCGCTGGCTGGCTGCACCATCGAGCCAGCGCACCGCCAGCGCATGACACAAACCCAGCAGCGTGGCCCACAGGAGCGCCATCGCGGAGAAACGCAGGGTGTTCCACAGGGCTTGCAGGGTGTCAGGCTCCAGCAGCACCGCCGCGCCCTGCCCCCACAGCAGCGCCCGCAGGGCCTGCCCAGCAATGGCCAGCAAGGGCGCGGCACACACCAGCCCCAGCACCGCCAGCGCCGCCAGCACCGCCAACCACTGACGCAAGCCACGCGGACGCTGGCGCGGCACCGGGGTGACCCGGCCCGGTGCCGCCAGCCGTTTTTCCAGCACGGCATAGGCCAGGGCCACAGCACCCGTGAGCACCAGCATCCACAACGCCAGCACACTGGCCTGCCCCAGCGCCAGTTCGTGCGCCACCAGGGTGTAAATCTCCACCTCCACGGTGGCATAGCGCTGCCCACCCAGCAGCAGGGCCAGACCAAAGCCCGACAGGCAGTACAACAACACCAAGCACAGCGCCGAGGCCAGCCAGGGCATCATGGCGGGCCATTCCACCCGCCAAAAAGCCCGCCACGGCGTGGCCCCCAAGCTGCGCGCAGCGGCTAGGCGGGTGGCACTGACTTGCTCCAAGGCATCGACCCCAGCGCGCACCACCAGGCACAGGTTGAAAAACAGGTTGCCATACAGCAGCAGCAGGGGGCTGTTTTCCAAGTCCAGGCCCGCTTGCGCCAGGGGCTGGCCCAACCAGCCACGCGGCCCCCAAAGCGCCAGCACACCCATGGCGGCAACCAGCGTGGGCACCACAAAAGGCAGCATCAGCAAGCGCAGCACGGTGCTACGCCCCACAAATTCCAGTCGCGCCAGCACCCAAGCCAGCGGCAGGCCCAGCAGCAAAGCCAGCACGCAGGTGATGGCTGCCTGTGCCAGCGACCAGAAGAGCCGCCAGCGCAAATACGGGTCTTGCCACAGCGCCCAGCCCGACAGCGCTGCATCGGCCTCAGCCCCCGCACCCAGCCCCTCGGCCAGCAGACGCAGCACCGGTGCGACCAGCACCAGCGCCAGAAAGGCCAGCGGCAGCGCAGGCATCAACCAGGGCGCTCGCACCCGTGGGCCTTACTTCAGAACCACCTTCGTCCAGCGCTGCAACCAGGCTTTGCCTTGCGCCACGGGGACGGTGCCGGGGTTGTCAAACCGGGCGGGTTCGCTGGTGTGCTGCTTCATCACATCCGCCAGCGGGGTGCCAAGCTCGGCAGGCAGCATCCACATGCTGGTCTGCAAGGCCTGCTGTACCGGCGCTGAACGCAGGAATTCAATGAACCGGCCAGCGGCCTCGCGCGCCGCCGGGTTGCCGCCCTTGACCAGGGCCACCCCTTCCACCTGCCGGAACACGCCGCCTTTGAGGAACAGGTTGGCCGTGGGCGATTCGGTCAGCTTCTCCTTGGCATAAAACACCTCGGCTGCGGGGCTGCTGGCGTAGCTGACCACGATGGGGCGGGTACCGCCGTTGCGGGTGAAGTCGGTGTAATAGGCTTCGGTCCAGCCTTTGGCCACTTTGACCTCGTTGGCCCGCATGCGCGCCCACCAGTCAAAAGCGGCCTGCTCGCCCAGTCCGGCTATCGTGGCCCACAAAAAAGCCTGGCCGGGGCTGGAGGTGGCGGGGTTTTGCACCACCAGCAATTTGCGGTAGGCCGGCTTGGTCAGATCGTCGAGCGACGTGGGCAGCGCCAACTTGTTCGCAGCAAACCAAGCCTTGTCGATATTCAGGGTCACATAGCCGTGATCGACCGGCACCACCCCCGCTACCACGCCACTGGGCCCAGCGCCCTCGCCCATGGCCGCGGCGGCGGGGCGGGATGCGGCGGGGCCGCTGTACACGTCCAACACACCTGCGGCCTGCACACGCGGCAGCAAGCTGTTGTCAAGGCCAAACACCACGTCGGCCACCGGCTGGGCACGGGTGAGGATGAGTTTGTTGACCATCTCACCCGCATCGCCCGCTTTGATGAGGCTCAGCTTGACTTGGGCATCTTTTTCAAATTGCGCCAGCAGGTCTTTGTGCAAATCGAACGAGCTGTGGGTGAGTACCCGCAGGGCTACAGGGGTCTCGGCCAGGGCCAGCGTGGCGCTGCCTACGAGGGTGAGAGAAACCAAAAGACCAGAAAAAATCCGCCGTTGCATGGAATGCCGCCTTGTCAAAAACGCCGCCTCGGGCGCCTGAAAAGAACGGACCCCTGCACCCAGCGGACCGACCCATCACGCTCCCTACGCTGGCACAACCCAGATCAGGTGAGAGGGGTATTTCTCAGCCCAGACCAGCCCTAGGGCCAGCCGGGCACCCCCGGTGAAGTCGCGCATTGTAGTGGGCGGCAACCGTGGCATGGCGATGACCATGCCGAGCTGACGTGTTCAGCCGTTCAGGGCGGCCCTCAGCTCTTGCAGGCGCTGCAAGATCGCCTCGCGGTCTAGGGCATCGTCGGTGTGCGCCACATAGCGCTCCAAGTCGGCCACGGCCTGCCGCTTGTCGCCCATTTCGGCCCAGGCCAGACCCCGGTCGCGGTATTCGCTCCAGGCATCGGGCAGCAAGATCAGCAGACGGTCCAGCACCATGATGAGCCGCCACCAGTCTTCTTGGGTACGGTGTACCTCTTTCAAGTTGCGCAGCATGCGCGCCAGAATGTCGCGCGGGGTGGCCGCTTGCAGGTACAGCCCCACAGGCACATCAAAGTCATCGACCAAACCATGACGGCGTTTGTAGGGCTCCAGCCGGTCGGCCAAGTCTTCGCGGCTGAGCGACTGGCCGGTGAAGGGGTCTATCACGGCCTGCCCCTGGGGCAGATTGACCTTGACCATGAAGTGCCCCGGAAAATTCACCCCCCGAGCATTGAGACCCAGCCCCTGCGCCAGCTCCAGCCAGAGCACGGCCAACGAAATGGGAATGCCCCGGCGGGTGCGCAGCACCACATTCAGGTAGCTGTTGTCGGGGTCGTAGTAGTGGTTGACGTTGCCACCAAACCCCATGTCCCGAAAGAAAAACTGGTTCAGCCCGCGCAGGCGTTGCAGCGGATCGCTCATGTCGGCACAACGGCGACGCAGGCGTGCGAGCAATTGATCGACATCGCCCAGCACCTGCTGAATGTCGATCTCGGGGTATTCGTCTTGGGCCAGCGAGGCAGCGGCCTCTAACAAAGGCAGGCTGGCATCGTCACGCACCAGGGCGGCAAAGTAGGCCAGTGGGGTGGGGGCACGAAAATCGAGAGAGTTCATGGGTGCAACGCCCACAGGCGCCATAAAACCGCGATGGCTTTATTTTCGGGCGAACTGCAACAGATTCAAACCCAGCAGCCGCAAAACCAGGAAATACAGCAGGGCAGCCCCCAGCACGCACCCCGCCAGCAAGCCCACACGCAGCAGCCCATGCAGAGCCAGCCACACAAAATGGTCAGCGGCCCACAACAGGAAGGCACCCAGCACCGCGCTGGCGCTGGCCACCTGTGCACCAAAACGCCACCAGCCGGGCAAGGGCTGGTAAGCCCCGCGACGAATCAGCCCGATCAGCAGCCACGTGGCATTGACCATGGCACCCAGTCCAATCGCCAGCGCCAGACCGGCATGGGCCAGGTGCGGCACCAGCAACAGGTTGAGGCACTGGGTCAGCACCAGCACAACGATGGCAATGCGCACCGGGGTGCGAATGTCCTGCCGGGCATAAAACCCAGGGGCCAGCACCTTGATGGCAACCAGACCGAGCAAGCCAGCGCCATAACCCCGCAGGGCCATGGCCGTCTGGCCCACATCGGCCACCGTGAAAGCGCCGTAGTGGTACAGCACCACCACCAGCGGCTGGGCAAACACCAGCAAAGCCACTGCCGAGGGTACCGCCAGCAACACCACCAGACGCAAACCCCAGTCGAGCAAACCGCTGTAACGCGGGGTGTCGCCCCCAGCTTGTGCAGCAGCCAGCTGGGGCAACAGCACCACCCCCAGGGCCACGCCCAGCAAGGCCGTCGGGAATTCCATCAACCGATCGGCATAGGTCAGCCAACTGACACTGCCCGCCGCCAACCGCGAAGCGATCTGGGTGTTGATGAGCAGCGAGATCTGCGCCACGCTCACGCCCAGCAAAGCGGGCAACATCAAACGGGTCACGCGCCGGGTGCCGGGGTGCGCCCAGGCAGCCCGCACAGACGACCAGCGCCAGCCTATGCGCGGCAGCATGCCCAGGCGGTGCAAGGCGGGTATCTGTACCGCCAGTTGCAGCGCGCCACCCAACAAGACCCCGCCAGCCATGGCATAAATCGGCTCCATACCCAAACGCCCCAGCCAGGGCGCACCCCAATAAGCCGCCGAAATCATGGCCACATTGAGCAACACCGGGGTGGCAGCGGGCACGGCAAAACGCTTCCAGGTGTTCAAAATGCCTGCCGACAAGGCCACCAGCGACATGAAGGCGATGTAGGGGAACATCCAGCGGGTCATGAAGACAGCCGCATCAAAACTGTGCGGGTTTTGTTGCAAGCCACTGGCCATGGCCCAGACCAACACGGGTGCAGCCAGCACACCCAGCACGCAGGTAGCGGTCAAAGCCCAGGCCAGCACGGTGGCAATCTGGTTGACCATGTGCCGGGTGGCGACATCGCCCTCTTTTTCGCGAACGGCAGCCAGCACCGGCACAAAAGCTTGGCTGAACGCCCCTTCAGCAAACAAGCGCCGCAACAGGTTGGGGATGCGAAATGCCACATTGAAGGCATCGGTCATGGCATTGGCCCCAAACATGGCGGCCATCAACAATTCGCGCACCAGCCCGGTGATGCGGGAAACCAGCGTCAGCAAGGAAACGAGCGAGGCAGATTTGAAGAGGGACACGGGGTCACTCCGAAATGGAAGATTGCAGGGGGATGTGGAGCAGGCGGTATGTGGTGGGACGTGCGGGGGTCGAACCCACGACAAACGGATTAAAAGTCCGCTGCTCTACCAACTGAGCTAACGTCCCAACTTTTTCAACCAGCAGCCCGTTGCAGGCCACGCTTGAAAACCGGGGGCGTAAACCCTGTGTTCAGGATTTACAAAAAGAAATTGGTGGGACGTGCGGGGGTCGAACCCACGACAAACGGATTAAAAGTCCGCTGCTCTACCAACTGAGCTAACGTCCCACGCTGGGGATTTCGCCAAGAACAACTGCCATTCACTGACAGCGCGATTTGCGAAGCCTCAGATTATAGCTTCGATTTTCAGGACTCCTAAAAACCCAGTGGGCTTTTTTCTGTTGCTGCCAGCTGGTTCAGCACCCACCCCGCTGCACAAAAACCAAAGGTGGCCGTGACGCTGACCGACGAGCCATAGCCGTGGCAGTTCAAGGAACCATCTGCCGCACCGATGCCACACGAGGGATCGGGTGGCGCAACCGGTTCGCGGCTGAACACGCAAGCCAGTTGCATGCGCCCCGAACGTGCGGCCCCATGGTGTTTGCGCAAGCGGTAGCGCAACTGCGCCAGCAGCGGGTCATGCGTGACGGCAGCCAGATCGTCCACCTCCACCGCTTGAGGCCGACGCTTGCCCCCTGCTGCACCCACCGTCACCACCGGAATGCCTTGATCGCCCGCCCAAGCCGCCAACGCGGTTTTGGCACGCACTTGGTCGCAAGCGTCAATCAAGGCATCGGGCAACACGTCGCCACCGGGGCGTGCTGTCAGCAGCTGGGGCCAGTTGTCTGGGGTGACAAAGTCATCAATCACGTCCACCTGACAAGCGGGGTGAAACTGCGCAATGCGCTCACGCATGGCCTCTGCCTTGGCCTGACCCAGGGTGGGCTCCAGCGCATGAATCTGCCGGTTGATGTTGGACTCGGCCACATGATCCAGATCGATCAGCGTCAGCTGGCGCACACCACTGCGCGCCAGGGCCTCTACCGCCCAAGAACCCACACCTCCAATACCCACAACGACCACATGTGCCCTGAAAATGCGCTGCGCACCGGCCACCCCGTAGAGACGGCGCAGGCCACCAAAACGGCGCTCAAACAGGCTGTCGGCTGCGCTGGGCTCGGCCAGTTCGGTCATGCGCGATCCAGCAGCCACAACTGGAAGCGAAAACCCAGTCGTGCGCCCAACACAATGCCCGCCACCGCGATCACGCTGGTCAGGCTCAGGGTGGACAGGCCGGACAAACCCTGCCCCACCGTACAGCCCATGGCGGTGACACCCCCCACCCCCATGCACACAGCGCCCACCAGATGCAAGGCCGTGTCCTGGGTGCTGCGGAAACCTTCCCAGCGAAAACTGCGGCTGATGAGCGCCTGCACCCAGGCACCCAGCACCACGCCCACCACAGTGACGACACCCAGGGTCAGGACCTTGGAGGTATCACTGAAAAAAATCACCCAGTCCAGGGTATAGGCCATTGGCGCAGTAAAAGTGAGTGACTCCATGCGCCCCGTGTTGGTGGCC
Source organism: Pseudomonadota bacterium (assembly GCA_041192045.1). Lineage (GTDB taxonomy): Bacteria > Pseudomonadota > Gammaproteobacteria > Burkholderiales > Burkholderiaceae_C > Hydrogenophaga. The sequence continues at coordinate 14,603 of JBEENR010000015.1, forward strand.
AGATAAACCGCCTCCAGCGTCTCGGGGTGCTCGGGCACAAAACCCATATGGCCGCTGATCCACCACATACCCGCCACCAACAGGCCCAGGCCAGCACCAGCCAACAGGTTGTTGAGCGTGCAAAACCCCTTGTCCATCAAGGCCCAGACCACCAGCGCACCGCCCACCAGCAGCGCCAGCGCCAGGCCCACTGTCAACACATCCAGCCCCAAGGTGGAGGCCACCCAAACAGGCATGGCCGCTGAGGGGATTTCAAAAGCCACACGGTCCAGCGTGTTGACACGCAACACCGCCAACACGCCGCGCAAGGTGGCAAAGGCAGCAAACCCCATGACGAAAAAAACCACCAGCGACTTCAAGCTACCGGCCCCAATGCGCACCAGCGTCTTGCTGCCGCAACCCGAAGCCAGCACCATGCCAAAACCAAACAAGCCCCCACCCACCAACGCCGAGAGCCAGATGATGCGACCCGATGCGTAGTTGTGCTGTGCAGGATCGACCCAGCCCAGCCAAGCCATGACGTGAAAGCCCATCATCGCCACACCCACGGCCATGGCCCAGACCCGCATGCGCGTCCAGTCACCCATGTTGACGATGTCGCTGATGGCACCCATGGTGCAAAAGTGGGTGCGTTGGGTGATGAAGCCAAACACCAGCGCCAGCGCAAAAGCGGCCCACAGGACAGACACCCGAAGTTGATTGAAATCAGCAATTTCCATGATGGATCATTTTCAGCGCAGACGCGCCAGACGTTCGCGGGCCGCCACCGCCGCTTCTGTGCTGGGGTGCAGCTTGATCAAGGCTTCAAGCATGCTGCGCGCTGCGGCGGTTTCCTTGAGTTCAATGTGCGAATTGGCCACCGCCAGCATGGCTTCGGGGGTGCGCTGGTGGTTCGGGAACGCTGTGATCAGACGCTTGTGGCTCTCCATCGAATCCTTGTATGCCCGTGTGGCATATTGCGCATTGCCCAGCCAATACCAAGCTGATGGCACGTAACCGCTTTCAGGATAGCGGCGCAAAAAGCCCGTAAAGGCACTGACAGCCGGTTCAAATTCGGCGCGTCGCAAGACCTCCATGGCCGATTCAAACTCCCGCACCTCACCGGGTTTGGCCGTGAAGTTCACCCCTTCGTAACTCACCACAGCAGGCTCCAGCTGGCGCAGGCGCTGCTCTATGCCCTCTTGCGCCAGTTTCTGCAAGCGCTGCTGCTCCGACACCTCGCGCAGCAACTGCTCCTGCTGACCCCGCAGCCGGGCCACCTCTTCGCGCAACTGATCGAGTTGCAAGGCCAAATCCAACTGACTGCGCCGGGTGACTGCCTGAGCATCGCGGGCTTCAGCAGCCACGGTCTCGGTGGCTTGCCGGTTGACCTCCAGCGCCTGCCGCGTGGCCTCCAGCGACTGGCGAATGACCTCGACGCGCTGGCGCAGGTCGATGATGGCTTTGCGGGCTTCGTCATCGCCAAAAAACGCCCAGCCCGAGACGGGCCACAGGGCGGATGCGGCCAGCACCCAGGCCGAAGCCGTCAGCGAAGCCCTGGAGGATCTTGAGAAAGCAGGCCACATGGTGTTTCAGCGCTCGTTCAGCGGTAAGTGAATTCAACCCGGCGGTTTTTGGCGTAAGCCGCTTCATCCTGACCGGCCATCGCAGGCTTCTCTTCACCAAAACTCACCGCCTCCATTTGCGAATCGGCCACACCCAACAGCGACAAGGAGCGACGCACCGACTCGCTACGGCGCTGACCCAGTGCCAGGTTGTATTCGCGGCTGCCCCGCTCGTCGGCATGCCCTTCCAGGCCCACTTGGCGGCGGCTGTCAGCCCGCAGGTATTGCGCATGGGCTTCGAGTACGGGCCGGAATTCCTCACGCACCAACGTGCTGTCAAAGTCGAAATACACCACCCGGGCCATGTCACCGGGTTGCGCAGCTTGGGCAGAACGCACCTCAATGCCCGACACCGGACGGGCTTCGGGGGCTGCCGTGGGCTTGGGAGCCTGCGGCGTTTCAACACCCGAAGCCACACTGCGATCTTGGACGGGTGCGGCAGCGGCGGCTGCCTGACCGCTCGGCACGGCCGCAGCGGCCTTGCCCTGAGCGGCTGCGGCTGATTCATCCAGCTTGACGTTAGAGCCGCAAGCGGCAAGGATGGCGCTCAAGCCCAGCACCAGCAGCGCGCGCCCAACGGGCTTGTTACCGCCCGTCCGGGCAGCGGTGACGCGAAAGACTTGTCTGGTTTGGGTCATGAAAGCGTTCAATGAAAACATGGGCATTACTCGCAAGTTACAGAGTGGTTGAAAAGGATTGAAGAGAAACAACAAAAACAGAAATAAAAAAGCAAAAAACAAAAGACCCGGAGGTCGCACGCTGGAACAAGCCCCATGCGCCCCTTCAGCGGTAAGAAAACTCCACCCGGCGGTTTTTGGCGTAGGCCTCTTCGTTCTGTTCAGAGACCGCCGGTTTTTCCTCGCCAAAGCTGATGGTTTCCATTTGAGCGTCTTTCACGCCCAGCTGTAGCAAGGCACGCCGCACCGCCTCGCTGCGACGCTGGCCCAGGGCGATGTTGTACTCCGTGCTGCCGCGTTCATCGCAATGTCCCTCCAGAACGACCTGACGGCTGCTATCGGCCAGCAGGTGCCGGGCATGTGCTTCAAGCACGGGGACGAACTCTTCACGGATGACCGACTGGTCAAAGTCGAAATAGACGATGGACAAGGCATCGGCAGCCGGTTTGGCCTGCGCCGAGGGTGCCAACACCGGCGCGACGGAACTCGCCATGCGCTGTGCCTGGGGTGCCTCGGGCAATTCGCTGACCTCGTTGCACGACCAGTCTTTAACCACCGTGGACGGCACCGCAGCCTTTTGTGAGGTTGCCGCAGCCGCGGTTTTAGAAGACGGGACGATCCGCATACCCGTGGCTCCATCACTCGAAAGCGGCGTGCCGCAAGCCGCCAGAGCGCCACACACCCCCAGCAGCAACAGCCAGCGCACAGGGGCGATCAACACCGTGTGAATGAACCGCCTGAAGTCAACAGGGCGTGCAGTGAAGTACAACATGGACAGGATTCCGGCGAGTGTGAAGGTCAGTGAATACGAATGTCAGTATGCCAAGGCGTTGTGCAGGCCATTCAAGTCAGCCACGGCCCCCAGTCGGGTTCCCGGATGTCACCCTGCTGCCCGGCCAGTCGGCTCTTGATACGTCCGTCCAGACTGACACACATCAAAGCCTCCATCCCCTGCACACGGGTGGCGTACAAAATCATGCGGCTGTTGGGCGCAAAGCTGGGATTTTCGTCGGCTGTTGTGTCGGTCAGCTCCGTCACACTGGCATTGCGCAAGTCCATGAGGTGCAAGCGGAATGCGCCGTTGACACGGGCCACAAAAGCCAGCCAGCGACCATCGGGACTGGGCGCGGGCGAGACGCTGTAGTCAGACACAAAGCTCAGGCGCTCGACCTGACCGCCTTGCGCATCCATGCGGTAAATCTGGGGTGAACCGCCCCGGTCACTCACAAAGTAAATCTGCCGTCCATCGGGGCTGAACACGGGTTCGGTGTCAATACTGCCCGACTGGGTGAGGCGGCGCGGCTGCGCACCGTTGAGGTCTAGGCTGTAAATCTGGGTGTTGCCCGACAAGGTCAGCGATGCCAGCAACTGCCGCCCATCGGGCGACCAAGCCGGTGCGCTGTTCGACCCTCTGTAGTTGGCCAGCAGGCGGCGGCGGCCCGTGGCCACCTCATGCGCGTAAATCACCGGCTTGCGGGCCTCGAAAGACACATAAGCCAGTTGCAAACCGTCAGGTGCCCAACTCGGTGAAATGATGGGTTCTGCACTGCTGAGGGCGGCGCGGGCATTGAAACCATCGGCATCGGCCACCCACAGGGTGTGGCGCTGGCCGGTTCGGGTCACGTAGGCGATGCGGGTGGCGAACACGCCCTTGTCGCCGGTGATTTTTTCATACACATAGTCGGCAATGTGATGGGCCACCAGCCGCAAATCTTGCGGACGCACCGGATAGCTCAAGCCACCCAGCTCCTGACCGCGCACCACATCCCAGAGCCGAAAACGCACATCAAACCGACCATCGGGCAGCCGCCGGATGCTGCCCGTCAGCAGCGAATCGGCCCCGGTTTCGCGCCAGGTGCTCAGTTCGGGGCGGGTGGCTTCGTCTAGGTTGGCGTAAACCGGTGGCACAAACTGGAACTGACCGCTGCGCTCCAAATCGGCACGCACGATGCTGGCCAAGTCTTCGCTCAGGGTGTCATTGCCACGGAAACGCACCACCGAAAACGGGTACTGCGTCAGGCCGACACCGGCCACTTCAACGCGAAACTGGGCTGCTGCCTGCTGCACAGGCGCAGTCAGCAGGGGGGCTGCCATCAAATGCAAAACACGACGACGCGCAATCATGTGCTGGAAGGGAAATGGGTTCAAACCGGATACCTTGAAAGACTTGGAAATCTGAAATGTCAGGGGGCGATTGTCCAAGCAAAACAGCCCACTTGGCAAAGCGCCTGCACACGCACGGGCTAAGCCATGGGCTGAGCAGTCGATAATAACGGAGGCCCACCGGCATTCCTTGGCATGTGCGGCAGTCACTGAACCCCCAAGCACCGACTTTTTGCCGGGTGCTGCTGCCTGATCCCACAGCCGGAATGGATGTTCCCGCCATCAGGTCATTTTGTGTTCCACCTTATCCGGTCTCTGCGTTGACTTCTGCACCCCAAACACCCGCGTCGCGCCCTACCGACACCGTCTTGCAACGCATGAAACGGTTGTGGCCCTATTTCAGCACCGCACGCGCCAGCATCATTTTGGCGGCCCTCAGCACCGTGGTGGGTGCCCTCACCGAGCCGCTGATTCCGGCCCTGCTCAAGGCCTTGCTTGACCAAGGCTTTGCCCAGCGCAACATCCCGCTCTGGATGGTGCCCGTGGCCCTGCTCAGCCTGTTTGCCGTGCGCGGCATGGCGGGTTTCTTGGCCCAATACGGCTTGTCCTACACCGCCAGCATGGGCATGCTCAACCTGCGCCGCGCCATGTTCCAAAAGCTCAATGAAGCGCAGATGACGCTGTTTGCGCAACAAAGTGCCAGCAAACTGTCCAACACCTTGGTCTATGAGGTGCAAGGCGGCTCCAACATGCTGGTCGGCGCTTTGCTGACCCTGACCCGCGACAGCCTCACCCTGCTGGCCCTGGTGGGCTACCTGCTGTACCTGAACTGGAAACTGACGCTGATTGTGCTGTTGCTGTTTCCGGGGCTGGTTTTCATCATGCGGGTGTTGTCGCGCCGCCTCTACACCCTAACGCGCAGCAGCCAGCAAGCCACCGACGAACTGGCCTACGTGGTCGAAGAAAATGCCCTGGCTCACCGCATGGTGCGGCTGCACGGCGCACAAGCGCAACAGGCACGGCGCTTTGACAGCCTGAGCATGGCCTTGCGCCGCTTGGCCCTCAAATCCACCGTGGCCATGGCCGCCATGGCCCCGCTGTCGCAATTGCTGGCGGCGGTCGCACTGTCCGCCGTGATTTCGGTCGCCCTGTGGCAAAGCCAGAGCACCGGCGTGACCGTGGGCAACTTTGTCGCCTTCGTCACCGCCATGCTGATGCTGATTTCACCCATTCGGCACTTGGCCGAAATTGCCGGCCCCATCACACGCGGGCTGACCGCGCTGGAGCGTGGACTGGAGCTGATCGAGAACACCCCCGTGCAGCTGGGGGGGCAGCACCGCACCAACCGGGTTCAGGGGGCGATTGAACTGACAAACGTGTGGGTGCGCTATCCCGCCAGAGACGAGCGATTGCCAGACGACAGCCGCCCTGCCCTGCGCGGCATTGACCTGCGCATTGCACCGGGCGAAGTGCTGGCCCTGGTGGGGCCGTCCGGCTCTGGAAAAACCACCCTGGTCAATCTGCTGCCACGCTTTGTGGAGCTGGAGCACGGCAGCGTCCAGCTGGACGGCGTGGCCCTGCCCGAGTGGGATCTTGCCAGCCTGCGCCAGCAATTCGCCATGGTCAGTCAAGACGTGGTCATGCTCAACGACACCCTGGCCGCCAACGTGGCCCTGGGCGCTGACACCGACACCCTGGACGAAGCACGGGTGCAAGCCGCGCTGGTATCGGCCAACTTGGGCGAGCTGCTGCACCGCCTGCCGCAGGGCATCCACAGCCATGTGGGCCACAACGCCGCCGAACTCTCGGGCGGGCAGCGGCAGCGGCTGGCCATTGCCCGCGCCATTTACAAAGACGCACCTATTCTGATTCTGGATGAAGCCACCTCAGCCCTGGACAACGAATCCGAGCGCCTGGTGCAAGAAGCCCTGTCACGCCTGATGAAAGGCCGCACCACACTGGTGATTGCCCACCGCCTGTCCACCATCGAACACGCCGACCGGGTGGTGGTGCTGGCCGATGGCTGCATCACCGAACAGGGCACCCACCAGCAACTGCTGCAAGCCGACGGGCTGTACGCCCGGCTGCACGCCCAGCATTTAAGCCCTGAGGCGGGTTGACGGCCTGACCGGCGGCGAAGTTAGCGCCACCAATAGTGCGAAGAACAAGGCGTAACCAGCAGTCCGTAGTTATATTTTCCCTTGAAGGACAGGTAAAACCGTGAGCGCTTGGGTAGCTTTGCAACTGATGTTTAGGATGGACACATTTACCTAGGCCACTACCTGTACCGGGGCGTGATCTCGGAGCGCAGCATCTGGCACTGCCAAGACAAGTGGGGCGCTTTCCGCTACCGTAACAACAAGAGCAGCCAACGCCGCCGTGCGCCGCACCGAAGACCGAGCGCCCCGACAAGGCTGACCCGGTGGAGGCATCCAAGCACTGAAACGGTTTGCACCCAATGCCCATGAAGCCGGTTAGTGCCGCTGCGCTCAGCCGCTAGGTTCGCCTTGGCAGACCACCACCGTCTGCCTGCGCCGCCCTTGATCTCACGGATCAATCTACAGGAGAAAAAACGACCACTTCGGCTTCGCGCGATCCGATCTATGCTTGCTCGTTGAACTCAACCGCTAACGCGATGGCTGGTGCGCGAAGTCCGGCCACCGTATTAGCGGTTTAGTTCAACGGCTATGTGCCCTTGTGGGGGTCTGAATAGTTACGTGCCACCTTGGACATGGTGAAAAAAGCAAGTAGGGGTGCGGTAGGCGCTCCAGACGAGGAGTCTCTCATGGAGATACGGTTCCATGTGTGTAAAAGTGCGCATTTGTGGGTATTAGTGTTGCTTTATGCTATTTTTAATGATGTAATACTGTTGAGCATACTAAGGAAGCGACTGTGACTGCGCCAACGAAAATTTCTGTTCTTGTTCCCGATGACGAGGCACGCCGATTTGAGGCGTTTTGTACAGAGCGTGGATATAAAAAATCTACGCTTATTGTTCGCTTAATAAAAGAGCATTTAGACAGGGAGCAATATCCGTTTCAAGGATCGCTATTGACTCTTTCAAGGGAAAATAAGGTGCAAAGTCCTAAGCCTCGATAAAACAGGAAAAATGTGAAAAAACTAATTAAGTCTGATTATCGTTGCATTGATTTGTTTGCTGGTTGTGGTGGCCTTTCACTTGGCTTAAAAGCATCTGGCTGGCAAGGTTTTTTTGCAATAGAAAGAGATCCGATGGCGTTTGAAACGCTTTCCAAAAACTTCTTGGAGAGTGGTGCTCCATATGCGGGATTTTCAGAGTGGCCAGAATGGCTACCGAAAAAAAACCACGATATTATTTCCTTATTAAAGGATCAGAATAATAGAAAACATTTGGAATCCCTTCGTGGAACTATAGCGCTGATGGCAGGCGGGCCACCTTGTCAGGGTTTTAGTGTCGGAGGGCGGCGTGACGGTGCTGATGAGCGAAATAACCTTGTTTATCAGATGTTGGATATGGTTGAGCTTGTCCAGCCACGGGTCGTATTGATTGAGAACGTAGAGGGTATAGCCAGAAAATTCGTAGCCAGACCTGGTGCGGCAAGTACGTCAGTTACTGATGCAGTTAAGGAGAAATTATCAGAACTCGGATATACCAGCACGTATGATGTACTGGATGCAACTCGTTTTGGAGTTCCACAGTCGAGGCGTCGAGTAGTAATTGTTGGAGTTCTTAATTGCACACTAAACCCCGATAAATTAAAGCTAGAATTTACTAATGCTATCAGTAAGGCTGCTTTAAAGGTGCGCGAAAACTGGGGGCTTCACTCCACAAAGATTATTACGGCGAAAGATGCAATTGATGATCTTACGGGTGGGGAAAGAGTGCCTTGCCCGGATTCTTTTGAATTTGAGTCTGCGTTTTATAAAAAGGCAGTATCTGCATATTCAAAAGCTATGCGAAAAGGAAAGAAGGCCGGAGCTATTCCAAACTCTCATCGCTTCTCCAAGCATGGGGAGCGTATTCAGACTCTCTACAAGCTAGCTCACGATACCCAGCCCCCAGGAAGACTGTCGAAGGAGTTCTTGCTAAAAAACGGAACTAAAAAAGATAAAAAGGTGCTTATCGATCCTGCATCGGTAGTTTCGACCATTACGACACATCCTGACGAATTTATTCATTATAGGGAACATCGAAATATCACAGTTCGTGAAATGGCAAGATTTCAGTCTTTCCCCGATGACTTCAACTTCTACGGGCGTTATACCATTAACGGGCCGCGTAGGAAACTAGATGTTGCTAGATGTTCACAGGTAGGAAATGCAGTTCCCCCACTGATGGCAGAAGGTGTGGGCTTGGCGTTGCGCGATCTTATGCAAATAATTGATGCCGATGTTGAGAAAATGCCTGTGTCTAACTGTGACAAGAAAAATGTCCCTGCTGTTTCAAGTCGGCAATACGCTGACGCTGTGGCTGAATAAGCAATATTTACACACAAGCTCTGTCTTTTGAGAAATTTATGGCGCTTTTAGATCTTCTTCTATCAAATAATAAAGCAACTTCCGAATCTCAAAAGGTAGGGGCTCTTGCTGAACTTGTAGGATTATTTCCTGATTCTGAATGGGGTTTAGATGCCGATATTAATTACTACACCTCTGCCAATATTGACAACTTGTGGAAAAACGAACTTCGTCGTGGTATAAAAAATAAACTTGATGCATCAGGTATAACTGAATCCCAATATGGCTCGTGGTTGGGTGACGTTCATTTCTTGAATATCGGAATTTACAGAAAAAGCTTTTTTGAGCGCTACAGAAGTAATGCTGGATGGCGGATCGCGCTTATGTCGATCCCACGCGCAGATGTAATTTTGATCGGTTTTACGTCTCATTATCAGAATGCTCAGAATCACAATAAACTCGGCGAAGTCTCTAATCTTCTCTACGATATTGCTTCGGATGCATTAGAAAGCGAGGAGATGGGACCGATGTATGGTCGAAAAATCTCTAGCGTAGACTGGGATCAAAACGGCCTGTTTCCTGCTCCCTTAACTGCGGTGGCAGGCGTTTCAATTGCACCGGATACGGTATTCTTGAAAGATATCAGAACTACAACACTGAAGAAAATTCTCGCATCTTTTATCGCTATAAAAGTTTTGCCGAGATCAATTAATCAAGCTGATTTACATCAAGAACTTCAAGCGTCTGCATCGATTGCACATTTCCTTTCTGCGAAGGTATATCCCTTTGGTGGGCTTGAGGAGTTTGAAGCACTGCGTGCCTTGGCGTTGCAAGACTTGGCTGCGGCAGGTACAAGACTATTATTGAGAAAGAAAAGTTCAACTAGATCAATCGTACGTATCTACTATGGTCCTCCGGGAACTGGAAAGACACTGACTGCGGTTAGGGAAGCGGTAAAGTTGGTCGAACCCGGCTTTGATGATAAAGGTAACACTACAATATCATTTGAGAAATTCAATGATTACCGCAATCAATGCGTATTTATTACCTTTCATCCTTCCCTTCAATACGAAGATTTAGTTGAATCAATTCGTCCTATCGTCATTGACAAAAATGCAAGCGATTCGACTGAGAAAGCGGGACAAGCTGTCACTTCCGCTGACGGACAGCTACGATATCGTATCCATGAGGGATTGTTGTTACGGATGATTCGTAGGGCTTTGGAGGCTCCAAGCAAAGAATTCGTTATCGTTATTGATGAAATTAATCGAGGCGATGTTAGTAGGATTCTCGGCCCATTGATCTCAACCCTTGACTCAGATAAACGGGTTGGAGCTGAATTTCCTATTGGGATTGAACTGCAATATCCACGAGCGGAAGAGTTGGAGTCTCGCCTTTTCATGCCATCAAATCTTCACTTGATCGGAACGATGAATTCATCGGATCGGAATATCGCCCTTGTGGATCATGCTTTACGTCGTAGATTTGATTTTATACAAATACCACCTGAACCAGCGCTTTTGCGTGAAACAGAAGATACTCCATCTATTGATTGTGCCCGACTTCTAAAGACAATCAATTCAAGAATTGAGTATTTGTTAGATGCCGATCACTGCATAGGTCATGGATATTTTGTTGGGTGCAACAAGAACTCGAAAGTAATTGATCGTTTAGCTAGCAAAATCATTCCTTTATTGCGTGAGTATTTTTACGGGAATGAAGGATTGATACTGCTTGTACTAAGTGACTCGGCCTTGCAATCGGCTAATTTTTTCAAAATCGATCCGCCTGAAAAGAAGTTTGAAAATATTTTCGGCATCAATCAAGATATTGCGTCTTCATATGGATATCGCCCTCATGTTGTTCCTAAAAGTCTTGAGTTGGATTCAAGATTTTGGAATCCTGTGCGGATTATTCCAGGGCCAGATGATGAGAGTTATGCAGTCAAATGTCTTCTGAAAATTTCGGGTTCGGAGACTGTCGCTACAAAAGAAGCTGGCACAAACAATGACGGTACAAGCGAAGCGCCTGCTCAAGTGTGAAGAGTGGGGAAAACTAAGAGTAGGAGATGGACTGGAGCTATCAACCTATGATGAGCTTGGGTCTATTCTTGCTGCTTGGAAATCTAAAACATGGGAGGCAGCGGATGGTTATTTCGATGTTCTCCCAAACGCGATTGTCCCAAAATTTTGGAGTGGCATCCTAGAAACTAAACAGCTAATACTGGAGGTTTCACCAATCGGATCAAGTCGTATTGACAACAATCTAAAACGGCGATTGGATATTAATCTTTCTATGATGTTGGCAAGTGCGATGTCGTCACAGTCAGTAGTGGCAGGACAGGCGTTGTTAAGTTCTGATGGTGGGCGATATGAAGCGCTGCTAGAGGTTTTTTGTAACGACCTGCATCTTGCTCGTCGTCGTCAAATTATTCGGAGATATATCTCTGAAGTTGATACCTTGCCCTCACCAAGAGGGCGGATATCGTTCCCTAGTCAGTGCTATGAAAGTATCAGAAGGCCCGGACAATTTGCCTCTGAATGGGTTTCACTGACTGAGGATGTTCCCGAATATCGTATTTTTAAGAAAGTGTTGCTGCGCTATCGTTCTCGGTGTTCCTCGCGGATTAGGGGAAGAATTGACCTATGCTTGTCAGAGTTAGATGCCGTTGATGTAACGGGGGATCATCGACTTGAGTGGGCTAAAGTTAGAGCAGATCGCCTTCCACAGATTTACCATTCTCTATTAAAACAAAGTCGAATACTCTTGAATGAAGAGGGGGTTGGAGTTTTTGCTGGCGATCGGCTAGCAACTGCTGAAATAGTTTTTACCTCACGGCTATTTGAGCAATTCGTAGCAAAAGAATTTACTTGGTTAGCTCCATTAAAAGATTTATATGCCAATATCCAAAACCGTGGTTTTTTTGCTTGTCAAAGAGATGATGGAAAAGATTCTTTTGAACTAATTCCAGATGTACGACTAACGAATAAAAAGGGTCAGACCAAACTGATCGTTGATACAAAATGGAAGTTCCTTGAGATGAATAAAAGAAATTTTGGTATTTCAAGGAACGATGTCTATCAAATATTGGTATATGCCTCTAGATTCAACTGTTCCAACGTTGTTCTACTTTATCCTGATGTGACGGCAGACACAGGTGAAGTTGGTTTTTTAAGAACTTTTTCTGCAAATTTTGAGCACAATAAAATTTGTGTTCATATTGCAAAAATACCAGTGTTAGCCGATTCTCTGTTGCCAACTAGGAATTTTCTTGAGCAGCTTATGCTGAAATTGTCTTGAAAAGCCAAACCTTGGAACCTGACAAGCCCGACAAGTTCGTGTGAAGGCAACGCCTAGACCAGCCACCCCAAGGCGAAGCCGCTCCTTTTGTTCGGGTCGTGCTGTCTGAGCTGTGCGCGGGTGTTTTGCCCATGCTCACACGCTGGCTGGCGTTTGCCCCCATCCCAACCTTCCCCCAGAGGGGGAAGGGGCAAGATACCCTCACCCCTGCCCTCTCCCGTGGGCGGGAGAGGGGGTTGAATAGCCTCGTGCGCTGGATCAGACCAGCACGATGTCGTATTGCTCTTGCGTCATGGAGGCTTCGGCTTGCAATGAAATGGGTTTGCCGATGAAATCGCTCAGGCCCGCTAGGTGTTGGCTTTCTTCGTCCAGAAACAGTTCAATCACTTTGGGGGATGCGACGACGCGGAATTCGCGGGGGTTGAAGGCGCGGGCTTCGCGCAGGATTTCGCGCAGCACGTCATAGCACACGCTGCGGGCGGTTTTGACAACGCCCCGGCCATTGCATGCGGGGCAGGGTTCGCTGAGCATTTGGGCCAAGGATTCGCGGGTGCGTTTGCGGGTCATTTCTACCAGGCCCAATTGCGAGAAGCCGCCAATCATGGTTTTGACGCGGTCGCGGGCGAGTTGTTTGCGGAATTCAGTCAATACCGCCGTGCGGTGGTCTTCACGCACCATGTCAATAAAGTCCACGATGACGATGCCGCCCAAATTGCGCAGGCGCAATTGGCGGGCAATGGTTTGGGCGGCTTCTAGGTTGGTGCGGAATACGGTGTCGTCAAAATTGCGCGCACCGACAAAACCGCCGGTGTTCACATCGACCGTGGTCAGGGCTTCGGTTTGGTCAATGACGAGATAGCCGCCGGATTTCAAATCGACCCGGCGGCTGAGGGCGCGGGCAATGTCTTCGTCGATGTTGTAGAGGTCAAAAATGGGCCGCTCGCCGCTGTAGTGCTGCACTTTTTTGACTGTGTCGGGCATGAATTCGGTGGCAAAGGCTTGCAGCAGGCCGTGCTGTTCGCGGGAGTCGATGCGGATGGACTGGGTTTGTGTGCCCACCAGATCGCGCAGCACGCGCTGCATGAGGTTCAGGTCTTCGTGCAGCAGGCTGGCTGCGGGCTGGCGGGCGGCAGCGTCTTTGATGCGCTGCCAGGTTTTGCGCAGGTAGGCAATGTCTTCGGCCAGTTCTTCGTCGCTGGCATCTTCGGCATTGGTGCGCAGGATGAAGCCGCCGGTGCTGGCCCCGTCGGCACTGGTGGTCAGGCGCAGCAGGCGCTGGCGCAGGGCTTCGCGCTGGGCAGACGGAATTTTTTGCGATACGCCGACATGGTTGTCTTGCGGCAAGAACACGAGCAAGCGCCCGGCAATGCTGATTTGCGCGGTCAGGCGGGCTCCTTTGCTGCCAATCGGGTCTTTGAGCACCTGCACCATGAGGGCGCGGCCTTCAAAAATTTGCCGCTCAATGGGCAGCACGGGGTCGGGTGTGAGCACGCGGGGGTTGCCCACGGGTGCGGGGTTGTTGCTGTCGCTTGCCTCCGTGACAGGGGCGCTGACCTGCCGCTCACGCGGGGGGGCGTGTTTGGCGGTGATGTTGGGCATCAGGTCGGCCACATGCAAGAAGGCGGCGCGGTCTAGGCCAATGTCAATAAAGGCGGATTGCATGCCGGGCAGCACGCGCGAGACTTTGCCCAGGTAAATGTTGCCCACCAAGCCGCGCTCTAGGGTGCGCTCTAGGTGGACTTCTTGGACAGCCCCCTGCTCCACCACGGCCACGCGGGTTTCCTGGGGGGACCAGTTGATGAGAATGTCTTGCATGGGCATGTTGTTTTGCGGGTTGGTTGTGTGGCGCAAGGCCAAGCTCAGATCATGCGCACGCCAGCGGCTTGCAGCAGTTGTGCGGTTTCAAAGGCGGGCAGGCCCATGATGCCGGAATAGCTGCCGCTGATGTGTTGTGTCCAGAGGGCGGCGTGGCCTTGAATGGCATAGGCACCGGCTTTGCCCATGGGCTCGCCGGAATCGACATAGCGCTGAATTTCGCTGGCGCTCAGGGGGGCAAATTGCACCCAAGAGGTGGACAGCGCGGTTTGGCAGATGGGCGCTGTTGCACGCTGTAGGCCTACGGCCACGGCGGTGAGCACCCGGTGACGACGACCGGCCAGACTGGCGAGCATTTGGGCGGCATGCGCGGCATCGGTGGGTTTGCCCAGAATGTGCCGCCCCAGGGCAACCGTGGTGTCGGCGCACAGCACGGGCGCGGGCTGGAGGCCCCGGCGTTGCAGGCGCTGCAAGGCGGCGTGCAGTTTGAGGGCGGTGACGCGCTGCACATAGGCGGCTGGCGACTCGCCGGGCCGCACGGCTTCTAGGGCTTCAGCGTCTTCGTCGGCATCGGGCAGCAGCAGTTCGACGCGCAGGCCCCATTGCTGCAAGAGTTGCAGGCGGCGCGGGCTTTGCGAGGCGAGGTAGATCCAGTCGGTCATGGCGTTGGGGGCAAAGATGGGCGATGTTGAAACAGCCATCCGGCGCAGGGGCCAGCGCCGTGGGGTTCACTCGCGGTGGTAGGGATGGTTGGCATTGACCGACCAAGCGCGGTAGAGCTGCTCAATGAGCAGCACGCGCACCATGGCGTGCGGCAGGGTCAGGTCAGACAGGCGGATGCGCTGGTGGGCGGCTTCGCGGAAGGCGGGTTCCAGGCCGTCGGGGCCGCCGATGATGAGGGCCACATCGTCGCCACCCATTTGCCACTGCTGCAACTGCTGGGCCAGCGCTTGGGTGGTCAAGGGGGTGCCGCGCTCGTCCAGCACGACCACGCGGCAGCCACGGGGCAGCACGGCCTGAATGCGTTCGCGCTCAGCAGCCAGCAGGGTGTCGCGGGTTTTGGAGCCGCGGGGTTCGGTTTTGACCGTGCGCAGTTCGACCCGCAACTCGGGCGGAAAGCGTTTGGCGTAATCGTCATAGGCCGTCTGTGCCCAGTCGGGCACGCGCTGCCCGACCGCGACGATCAGCAGCTTCATGCCTTTTTCGGCCTGGCCGCCCGAGGCGCTGCGGTCGTCGCACGGGGCTTGACCACCACCACCCGCTGCACCGCTGTGCTGGTGCCGCTGGCGGTGCGCGGTTTGGCGGTTTTTCGGACAGCGGGCTTGACGGCAGGCTCGGCACTGCGTGCGGCAGACTTTTTCACGGCGCGCACCACGGCTTTGGCGGGCACGGGGGCGGCATCGTCGGCGCGGGTGGCTGTGCGGCGGGGTTTTTTGGGGGCGGTGGCATCAGCGGCAGCCGCTTTGGCGGCAGCGACTTTGGCGGCCCCCAGTTTCATGCGCACCTTGGTGGTGCCCCAGATGTCTTCTAGGCGGTAGTACTGGCGAATGACGGGCTGCATGACATGCACCACGGCAGGGCCGCAGTCCACGATGATCCATTCGCCGTTGTCTTCGCCTTCAACGCGGGGTTTGTCAAAGCCTGCTTCGCGCACGGCATCGACCACGCTGGCGGCCAGCGCTTTGGTTTGGCGGTTGGAGGTGCCGCTGGCCACAATCACGCGCTCAAAGAGCGGCGAGAGTTGTTCGGTGTTGAACACGGCAATGTCCTGGGCCTTGACATCTTCCAGCCCATCGACGATGGCACGCTGGAGTTTTTGGATGTCTTTTTTGGCGGTGGTTTCGCTGGTCATGAAGTGGGCTGGTAAAGATGGTGTTGAGAAATGTAGCCCGCGACAGCAGGGGCCAGTGTCGCGGTGAAGGTACTTGCCGTGGTGGGGTCTTCTAGCTGAGCACGCACCGCGGTGGCACTGACGGCGTGCAGCGGCATGCGCAGACGCACAAAGGGCAGCGTTGCATCGGGCTGATCGGGCAAGGGCGGGTCACCTGCGTCCAAGCGCTCCGCCACGGCCAGGGTGGCCTTCTCCAGAATGGTGGGCCAGCGCTGCCACGTTTTGAAGGCTCTGAATTGATCAGCCCCCAGCACCAAAAAAAACCGGGTTCCGGGGTGCGTGCGGTATTCGTCAGCCAGTTCGCGCAAGGTGTCCAGGGTGTAGCTCGGGCCTGCACGGTGCAGTTCGCGGGCATCGACACGCACGCCCGGCAGGTCGTCAAACGCCAGCTGGCACAGGGCTAGGCGGTGTGGCGCGGGTGTCAGGGTTCGGGTCTTGTGCCAAGCAAAGCCGGTGGGCAGCAGGTGCAGCACATCCAGCTGCAACTGCTTCAGCGCGGCTTCGGCCAGTGCGCGGTGGGCCAGGTGCGGTGGGTCAAAAGCACCACCAAACACGCCCACGCGCAAGGGCTGGGCAGCAGGGGGCAGTGGCTGTGGCATCAAACCCAGTCCTTGCGCACCAGAAATTCCTTGTACAGACGGTCTTCGGGGGTGCCTGCCCGGCTCTGGCGGTTGTAGGCCCAGCTCACCAGCGGTGGCATGGACAGCAAAATGGATTCGCTGCGCCCGCCCGACTGCAAGCCAAAATGCGTGCCCCGGTCCCAGACCAGGTTGAATTCGACATAGCGACCCCGGCGGTAGAGCTGGAAGCTGCGTTCGCGCTCGCCATAGGCCATGTTCTTGCGCCGGTCCACGATGGGCATGTAGGCATCTAAAAAGGCATCGCCCACCGAGGCCATCATGGCAAAGCTGCCGTCTAGGCCCAGTTCAGAAAAGTCGTCAAAGAAGATGCCGCCAATGCCGCGCTGCTCGTTGCGGTGTTTTAAAAAGAAGTATTCGTCGCACCAGGTTTTGAAGCGCGGGTATTTGTCGGCTCCAAACGGGTCTAGGGCGTTTTTGCACACGGTGTGGAAGTGCACCGCGTCTTCCTCAAAGCCGTAATACGGGGTCAAGTCCATGCCACCGCCAAACCAGCACACCGCAGGCCCGTCGGCGGGCTGGGCGGCAATCATGCGCACGTTCATGTGTACCGTGGGCACATAGGGGTTGCGCGGGTGAAACACCAGCGACACGCCCATGGCCTCAAAGGGCGCGCCCGAGAGTTCAGGCCGGTGCTGGGTGGCCGAGGGCGGCAGGCGCGGCCCAGTGACGTGCGAGAAACCGCAACCTGCGCGCTCGAACACCAGGCCGTCTTCCAGAATTTGGGTAATGCCCCGCCCTTGCAGCGCCTCACCCGTGGGTTTGCGCCATTTGTCCACCAAGAATTTGCCTCCATCCACCTGCGCCACCGTCGAGGTAATGCGCTGTTGCAGGTCGATGAGGTAGTCGTGGACGTTCTGCGTCGTCTCGTTCATGGGCGTGCTCGCTCAGTGGGGGTTGAATAGCGGTCAGAGCGCACGGTAACCAATGTCGCGGCGGTATTGCATGCCGTCGAAATGGATGCCGTCGATCAGTCCGTAGGCGCTTTGCTGGGCAGCGGCCACGCTGTCGGCCAGCGCCGTGACGCACAGCACCCGGCCACCGGCGGTACACACCGCACCGTTCACCTCGGTGGTGCCAGCGTGAAAGACCATGCGGCTGGCCTCGTCAGCGGGCAGGCCGCTGATGGCATCGCCCTTGCGCGGGTTCAGTGGGTAGCCCGCTGCGGCCAGCACCACACCCAGGGCCACACGCGCATCCCATTGCAGGCTGATGCGGTCGAGCTCGGTGCGGGTAGCGGCCAGCAGCACCTGCGCCAAGTCGCTTTGCAGCCGCATCAGGATGGGCTGGGTTTCCGGGTCACCCATGCGGCAGTTGAATTCCAGGGTTTTCACCGCGCCATCGGGCGTGATCATGAGCCCGGCATACAGAAAACCGGTGTACGGAATTCCATCAGCCGCCATGCCGCGCAGGGTGGGCAGAATGACTTCGTCCATGGCCCGCTGGTGAACGGCTGGCGTGACCACCGGCGCGGGTGAATACGCCCCCATGCCGCCGGTGTTGGGGCCTTGGTCGGCATCCAGCAGGCGTTTGTGGTCTTGGCTGGTGGCCAGCGGCAGGGCGTGTTCACCATCGCACAGCACAATGAAGCTGGCTTCTTCGCCTTGCAGAAATTCTTCAATCACCACCCGCGCACCCCCGGCGTTGTGCACCACGCCCAGGGTGTTGTCGATCAGCATGAAGTCAATCGCCTCGTGCGCCTCGGCCAGCGACAGGGCCACCACCACACCCTTGCCAGCGGCTAGGCCATCGGCCTTGATGACGATGGGCGCACCCTGCGCATCCACATAGGCATGGGCTTGGGCGGGGTCGGTAAAGGTTTGGTAGGCCGCTGTGGGGATGCCGTGGCGCTGCATGAAGGCTTTGCTGAAGGCCTTGGAGCTCTCCAGCTGGGCCGCCTGCTGGGTGGGGCCAAAAATGGGCAGGCCGTGGGCGCGGAACTCGTCCACCACGCCAGCGGCCAGCGGCGCTTCGGGGCCCACCACGGTCAGGCCGATGCCCTTGGCCTGCGCCCATTCGCGCAGCGCCACCTTGTCGGTGATGGGCAGGTTGGTCAAGCGCGCATCCCGCGCCGTGCCGGCATTGCCGGGGGCCACAAACACCTGACCCACACCCGCCGACTGCGCCAGCTTCCAAGCCAGCGCGTGTTCACGGCCTCCGCCGCCAATAACCAAAATGTTCAAAGTGTTCTCCACATCTCAAAAAACAACGGCTTCAGGGCGCATGACCGCCGTCAGGGCTGCCGCAGAACCGGCTGGGCCGGGCGGCCAGCAGCGCCGCCTGAAGGGGGTGACGCGCAGAGCGCGGCGCGGGGGTAAAGCGTTAAATACTCGCGTTGTGAAAGACAGCCTGGACATCGTCCAAGTCTTCCAACACATCCAGCAGTTTCTGCATGCGGGCGGCATCTTCACCGCTGAGCTCGATGGTGTTTTCGGCCCGCATCGTGACTTCGGCCAGCTCGGGTTTCAGACCGGCGGCCTCCAGGGCGTTTTTGACGGCCTCAAAGTCGGGGTAGGCGGTCAGCACTTCAATCGCGCCGTCTTCATCGGCAATGACATCTTCGGCACCGGCCTCCAGGGCCAACTCCATCACGTGGTCTTCTGAGGTGCCAGGGGCAAAAATGATCTGTCCGCAGTGCTTGAACTGGAAGGCCACCGAACCCTCGGTACCCAGGTTACCGCCGTATTTGCTGAAGGCATGCCGCACCTCGGCCACGGTCCGCACCCGGTTGTCGGTCATGGTGTCCACAATGACGGCAGCGCCACCAATGCCGTAGCCTTCGTAGCGGATTTCTTCCAGGGCTTGCCCTTCCAGATTGCCCGAGGCCTTGTCCACGTTGTACTTGACGCGGTCGGCGGGCATGTTCGCTGCTTTGGCTTTTTCAATGGCCAAGCGCAGCCGGGGGTTCATGGCGGGGTCGCCGCCGCCCTGACGGGCAGCGACCGTGATCTCACGGATCACCCGCGTCCAAATCTTGCCCCGTTTTTCGTCCTGGCGACCTTTGCGGTGTTGAATGTTCGCCCATTTGCTGTGTCCGGCCACGAAAAATTCCTTTTGCCTGATTCGGCTTTGATCTGATGAAAAACCCTTGATTTTACGATTCAGCCCGGTTTACGCCTGTCGCCCGGCTTGTGCACAACCGTTACGCCTGCCATACAGCGCCCAGAGACGAAACACCGCCGTGAAATAATGCCCAATCTTCACAGAATGCCCCATGTGGCTCGTGCCATACTTACTTCTAATGTATTCATTACTCTGATGCGAACCGGTTGTGCGTACCGGCGCAGCAGATGCCCGTCAACCGGACAAACCGATCACGATGTCTGATTCAGAATTTTCTCAACTCGGGTTCGGGGTTTCCGAACTACCCCTGCTGCCGACCCCGGCACCCGACTTCAACCGTCCGCTGGTGGCCTTGCTGGGTTTGCCGATTGATGTGGTGGATATGGCGCAGGCCGTGGCCTTGATGGAGGTGTCACGGCGCGAGCGCAAACGCTGTTTTCTCTCGACACCGAACTTGAATTTCGCTATCCAGAGCCAGCATGACAAGGCGTTTCGCGATTCGATCTGCCGCAGCGACTTGTCCACCGCCGATGGTATGCCATTGGTCTGGATCGGCAAATGGGTCGGTGCTGGCCTGCGTGAGCGGGTCTCGGGCGCATCACTGTTCGAGCAGTTGCACGCCATTGACAACCCGCCGTGGCGGGTCTTCTTTTTGGGTGGCCCACAGGGGGCTTCGCAAGAAGCCGTGCTGGCTTTGGGCAACGATGTCAGCAACATGCAGCCGGTTGGCCTGATTTTTCCGGGTTTTGGTGGCATGGACGATATGTCGAGGCAGGACATCATGGACTGCATCAACGATGCCGAAACCGATTTCCTGTTGGTGTCGCTGGGTGCAGCCAAGGGCCAAACCTGGATCATGGAAAACAAATCGCGCCTGAACGCGCCCGTCATCAGCCACCTGGGTGCCGTGGTCAACTTTGCAGCAGGCACCGTCCAACGGGCACCGGTGTGGGTGCAGCGCATCGGTTTTGAATGGGCTTGGCGCATCAAAGAAGAGCCTTTGCTGTGGCGGCGTTACTGGAACGATGGCAAGGCTTTCCTGCGCTTGCTGCTGACCCAAGTGCTGCCACTGGCGCTGCAATACCGTCTGCGCAAAGGACAGCGCCAAGGCCCTGCGGCCAAGGCGACTTGGCAATCAGCATCGGTGCTGGCCCTGGAAGGCGTGTGTGCGGGCGAGCGGCTGGGTACCGTGCGCCAAGCCCTGACGGAAGCCTGGGATCGTGGTGGCCCACTCACGCTGAACCTGTCGGGCGTGACCTATTTTGATGTGTACTTCGTCGGCCTGTGGTTGATGCTGGAGAGTCGCATGCGCGAAGCCGGTCGGCCCCTGCGCATTGACGGCGTGAAGTCCTCGCACCGCCGCTGGCTGCGCTGGCATGCTGCCAGCCACCTGCTCAAAGCCAACGCTTGATCCCTGAACGTGTCGTCAGACCGGCTGGCTTGGCCTCTGCTCCCCCATCCGGCACACGCTGCGCCAGGGCTGCTGAGCCTGTCGGTGCAGCTGAGCTTGACGGATCACGAACCGGTTGCGGGCCTGCGGCTGATCTACTGCCTGCAAGGCCCCATCGCTCAGCTCCGCATTCCGCCACCCGTAGCCACACCCGGTGCTGCCGATGGTCTGTGGCAGCAGACCTGTTTCGAGTGGTTTGTGGCTGAACCCGATCAAGCGGCTTACCAAGAATTCAACTTCTCGCCCTCGGGCGACTGGGCGGCCTACCGCTTCGAGCGTGAGCGCGTGCGCAACCCTGCCGCAGAAGCCACCGCACCTGCCGCATGCCCCCGCATCACAGTAGCGCACACCGCGCAGGCCTTGCAACTGCAAGTCTGGCTACCGCTGAGCGCCCTGCCCCCGCTGAACCCGCGTGGGTGGCAGCTGGGCCTGAGCGCCGTGCTGCAAGACCACGACGGCCGCTTGAGCTACTGGGCTTTGCACCACCCCAAACCCCAACCCGACTTTCACCACCGCAGCGGCTGGACGCAGCACCTGCTGGCTGGCTAAAGTGCTGCACGCCCCTGTACCCTGAACAGACACCGCATCCCCATGAAATTCGGTATTGAACGCCTGCTGGAAGACCCTGCCCTGCGCGCACCGCTGATGGGGCACCGCGTGGCCCTGCTGGCCCACCCAGCCTCGGTCACTCGAAACCTGAAACACAGCCTAGATGCCCTGGCGGCCCTGCCCGAACTGCAACTGACAGCCGCCTTCGGCCCGCAGCACGGCCTGCGCGGGGACAAGCAAGACAACATGGTCGAATCCCCCGACTACCTGGACCCGCGCTGGGGCATACCGGTATTCAGCCTGTATGGCACGGTGCGCCGCCCCACCGCCGCCATGATGGACAGCTTTGATGTGCTGCTGGTGGACTTGCAAGACCTGGGCTGTCGCATCTACACCTTCGTCACCACCCTGCGCTATGTGCTGGAAGCCGCCGCTGCCCACGGCAAAACCGTGTGGGTATTGGACAGACCCAACCCGGTGGGCCGCCCGATTGAAGGCACGCTGCTGCAAGCGGGCTGGGAGAGCTTTGTGGGCGCAGGCCCCATGCCCATGCGCCACGGCATGACGCTGGGCGAGCTGGGCCTGTGGTTCATCGACACGCTGAAACTGGCGCTGGACTACCGCGTCATCACCCTAGAAGGCTGGCAGCCCGATGCGGCCCCCGGCTGGGGCTGGCCCACCGAGCGCAGCTGGGTCAACCCCAGCCCCAATGCCGCCAACCTGAGCATGGCCCGCGCCTATGCTGGCACGGTGATGCTGGAAGGCACCCACCTGAGCGAAGGCCGGGGCACCACACGCCCCCTAGAACTGATGGGCGCACCCGACCTGGATGCCCGACGCTGGATGGATGACATGCAGCAGCTGGCCCCGCCGTGGGTGCAGGGCTGTGTGCTGCGCCCCTGCTTTTTTGAACCCACCTTCCACAAGCACCAAGGCCAGCTGTGCCACGGCATCCAGATTCATGTGGAAGACCCCAGCCACTACCACCATGCCGATTTCAAACCCTGGCGGCTGGTGGCCTTGGCTTTTAAGGCACTGCGGCAGCAAGCACCCGACTACCGCCTGTGGCGCGACTTTGCCTACGAATACGAACACGACCGTTTGGCCATTGACCTGATCAACGGCGGGCCCGCCCTGCGGCAGTGGGTGGATGACCACAGCGCCACCCCCGCCGACCTCGATGCCATTGCCCAAGCCGACGAAGCCGCCTGGGCTGCCACGCGCCAGCCTTATCTGCTGTACTAGGGCAGACCACCGTCAAGCCGCTGGGCCTGGGGGCAGGATTTTCTGCATGAACTGCGCCGTGCCCATGGCCGGGTCCAGCTGGTAGCCCACAAACCCGATGCGCTGGTAGAGCCGACAGGCGCTGTGGTTGCCCGAGAGCACTTCGAGGGTGAGTTTGACGGCACCGCGTTGGCGGGCCAGTGCTTCGGCCAGCGCCAGCATGCGGGCGGCAACGCCCCGGCCCCGGTGGCTGGCCAGCACGGCCACATCGTGCACATTGACCAGGGGTTTGCAGGCAAAGGTGGAAAAGCCTTCAATGCAGTTCACCAGCCCGACCGCCGCCTCAGCGTCCCAAGCCAAGATGCTGAACGCTTGCGGACGCGCCGCCAGTGCGGGCACCAAATGCGCTTTGGCATAGGCCGACAAGCCTTCACCACCCCCGGCGGGGTCGCTGGCGTAGGCATCGAGCAGCATCACCAAGGCCTGCGCATGCACCGGGTTGGCATAGTCGGCCTGTTCCACCCGCAAGGTATCTGGGTTCATGCGCGGACTCCTGCCTGCACCGCCGCAACCAAGCGCTGGGCACAGGCTTGCGCCTGCTGCGCATCGCGGGCTTCTACCATCACCCGCAACAAAGGTTCGGTGCCGCTGGCGCGGATCAGCACCCGCCCGTCATCGCCCAGTTCAGCTTCTACGGCCTGGGTCTCGGCTTTGAGCTGCGGGTTGTCCTGCCAGTCTTGCCCGGCTTGCAGCCGCACATTCAGCAACACCTGCGGGAACAGCTGCACATCGGCCAGCAGTTCGGCCATGGTTTGGCCACTGTCCACACAGGCCTGCAAGACTTGCAGGGCCGACACCAAACCATCGCCCGTGGTGTGGCAGTCCAGCACCAGCAAGTGGCCCGATCCCTCGCCGCCCAGCGTCCAAGCATGGCGCTCCAGCTCTTCGAGCACATAGCGGTCGCCCACTTTGGCGCGCACAAAGCGAATGCCCTTGCGCTTGAGCGCCACCTCCACCGCCTTGTTGGTCATCAGGGTGCCCACCACGCCGGGCACGTCAATGTCGCGCGCCAGCCGGTCAGCGGCCAGCAAATACAGCAGCTCATCGCCATTGAACAGCCTGCCCTGGGCATCCACCATTTGCAGGCGGTCGGCATCGCCGTCCAGGGCCACACCATAGTGGGCACCGTGGGTTTTGACGGCATCCACCAAGGCCTGCGGATGGGTAGCGCCCACGCCTCGGTTGATGTTGAGGCCATCGGGCGCACAACCCATCTTCACCACCTCGGCACCCAGTTCATGGAACACATGCGGGGCAATGTGGTAGGCCGCACCGTGGGCCGCATCGACCACGATCTTCAAACCCTTGAGCGAAAACTGGAACGAGCAGGTGCTCTTGCAAAACTCAATGTAGCGCCCGGCGGCATCGTCCATGCGACGGGCCTTGCCCAAGTTGGCCGAATCCACCCACACCGGGTCTTGTGCCAGCGCAGCTTCAACCGCCAGCTCCCAGTCGTCGGGCAGCTTGGTGCCAGTGGCGCTGAAGAACTTGATGCCGTTGTCGGCAAACGGGTTGTGGCTGGCCGAAATCACCACCCCCAGGCTGGCCCGCTGGGCGCGGGTGAGGTAGGCCACCGCCGGGGTGGGCACGGGGCCGAGCAGCAGCACATCCACCCCCGCCGAGTTGAAGCCGCTCTCTAACGCACTCTCCAGCATGTAGCCCGAAATGCGGGTGTCCTTGCCAATGAGAACCAAGGGCCGGTTTTCGGTGCGCTTGAGCACGCGGCCCACGGCATGGGCCAAGCGCAGCACAAAGTCGGGCGTGATGGGGGGCTGGCCGACCGTGCCACGAATGCCATCGGTGCCAAAGTATTGACGGGTCATGGTTTCCTTGTGGGTATGTTTTTTTTGAGGGGTTGCGGGTGTCTCAGGGCTGGCAGGCTTGCCAGACCCGCAGGGCATCGACGGTGGGGCGCACATCATGCACCCGCAGCACGCTGGCACCACGCTCCAGCGCCAGCAAGGCAGCGGCCACGCTGGCCGTCTGGCGGTCAGCGGGCTTGTCGTGGCCGGTGACTTGGCCCAGCGAGGATTTGCGCGACCAGCCCGCCAACACCGGATAGCCCAGCGCCAGCAGCTCGCGCTGTTGCGCCAGCAGGCTGAAGTTTTGCGCCACGGTCTTGCCAAAGCCAATGCCAGGGTCCAGCACCACACGCGCAGCGGCCACGCCAGCGGCACGCAGGGCATCGGCCCGCTCGGCCAAAAAGGCCGAAACAGCCGGTAGCACCGGGTCGGCCATGGGCGCGGTCTGCATGGTCTGCGGGTCGCGGTGCATGTGCATCAGGCAAACACCGCAGCTCGGGTGCTGTGCCACCACCGACAGGGCATCGCCCTGGCGCAAGGCCCAAATGTCGTTGATGATGTCAGCCCCGGCATCCAGCACCACCCGCATGACTTCGGGTTTGTAGGTATCGACCGACACCGGCACGCCCCAGCGCACCACCACCTTCAACACAGGCAGCACGCGGTCGAGCTCGTCTTGCAAACCCAGCGCAGCACTGCCTGGGCGGGTCGATTCCCCCCCTAGGTCGAGGATGTCGGCCCCTTCTTTCAGCAAGTGCTCGGCATGGGCCAGGGCGGTGGCCGTGGTGGCATGCTGTCCACCATCCGAAAACGAGTCGGGCGTGATGTTGACAATACCCATCACTTTCGGGGTGCAAAGATCCAACTCAAAACGGGACGTTGACCAGCGCATGATCGGCAAAATCCAAAGAAGCAAAACCCAAAAAAACCGTAACGGGGCCAGCGGCCCCGTTACGGTGGTGCTTGAGCAGGCAATCAGGCGGCGGTAGGGGCCGGGTCGGGTTTCACGCCGGGTGAACCATTGCTGCCACCCCCCACTGAGGGGTTGCGCGGTGTCCAGTCCTTGGGTGGGCGTGGGGGCTTGCCTGCCATGATGTCGTCAATCTGATCGGCATCAATGGTTTCCCACTCCAGCAGGGCTTTGGCCATGGCGTGCATCTTGTCGCTGTGCTCTTCAATCAGGTCACGCGCCAGCTTGTACTGCTGGTCGATGATGCGGCGCACCTCGGCATCCACCTTTTGCATGGTCTGCTCGCTCATGTTGGTGGTCTTGGTGACAGAGCGGCCCAAGAAGACTTCACCCTCGTTCTCGGCATACACCATGGGGCCCAGGGCATCGGTCATACCGTAGCGCATCACCATGTCGCGGGCGATGGAGGTGGCCCGCTCAAAGTCGTTGCTGGCCCCGGTGGTCATCTGGTTCATGAACACCTCTTCAGCAATGCGGCCACCAAACAACATGCTGATCTGGTTGAGCATGTAGTCCTTGTCGTAGCTGTAGCGGTCTTGCGCGGGCAGGCTCATGGTCACACCCAGCGCACGGCCACGCGGAATGATGGTGACTTTGTGCACCGGGTCGCACTTGGGCAGCAGCTTGCCAATCAGGGCATGGCCTGCTTCGTGGTAGGCGGTGTTGCGGCGCTCTTCCTCGGGCATGACCATGGTCTTGCGCTCGGGGCCCATGAAGATTTTGTCTTTGGCCTTTTCAAAATCCTGCATCTCCACCACGCGGGCGTTGCGGCGGGCAGCCATCAGGGCAGCTTCGTTGCACAGGTTGGCCAAGTCGGCACCACTCATGCCGGGGGTACCACGGGCAATGACGCTGGCGTTCACATCGCCGCCCAGCGGCACCTTGCGCATGTGTACGTTCAGAATCTGCTCACGGCCCCGAATGTCGGGCAGCGTGACATAGACCTGCCGGTCAAAACGACCGGGGCGCAGCAAAGCGGCATCCAGAATGTCGGGGCGGTTGGTGGCAGCCACCACGATCACGCCGAGGTTGGTCTCAAAGCCGTCCATTTCGACCAGCATCTGGTTCAGCGTCTGTTCGCGCTCATCGTTACCGCCGCCCAGACCTGCGCCGCGCTGACGACCAACGGCATCAATTTCGTCAATGAAGATGATGCAAGGTGCGTTCTTCTTGGCGTTTTCAAACATGTCGCGCACGCGGGCAGCACCCACGCCCACAAACATTTCCACAAAGTCGGAACCCGAAATGCTGAAAAACGGCACCTTGGCTTCACCGGCAATGCCCTTGGCCAGCAGGGTTTTGCCCGTGCCAGGAGGCCCCACCAGCAGCAAACCACGCGGAATACGGCCACCAAGCTTCTGGAATTTTTGCGGGTCTTTCAGGAAGTCCACCACTTCCTTCACTTCTTCCTTGGCCTCGTCGCAACCGGCCACATCGGCAAAGGTCACGGTGTTGTTGTTTTCGTCCAGCATGCGGGCCTTGCTCTTGCCAAAGCTGAAGGCACCGCCTTTGCCGCCACCCTGCATCTGGCGCATGAAGTAGATCCAGACACCGATCAACAAGAGCATCGGCCCCCAGCTGACCAGCAGCGTCATCAGCAGCGAACCCTCTTCACGGGGGCGCACGTCGAACTTGACGTTGTTGTTGATCAGGTCGCCCACCAGTCCACGGTCCAAGTAAGTGGCTGTGGTCTTGACACGGCGGTCGTCGGTGGTGATGGCGAGGATTTCAGTACCGCCTGGCCCTTCCTGAATGGTGGCCGACTTGATGTTGCGGGACTTCACCATGTCCAGAAATTCGGAATAACCCACCGCACCGCTGCTCGCGCCGGGCTGGGCATCGAACTGCTTGAAGACGGTGAAAAGCACCATGGCGATCACCATCCAGACGGCAATTTTCGAAAACCATTGGTTGTTCAAGTGAAGCTCCTAGCTGACAAAAGAAATTGTTTTAGCAATGTAACGCCCATTTTAGGACTTTCAAGCTGCGCAGACCTTGACAAAAACCTTGACATTGCACCTTAAACGGTTTTCTTCAGACCCATGCCGACCAGAAAGGTTTCGGAGGATTTTTCGCGTGAAGCCTTGGGCTTGATGGCCTTGACCACGCGAAAAGTCTGCCGAAACAGGGCCACCATTGGGTCGTAAGCACCGCCATGAAAAATTTTCACGACCAAAGCGCCCTCGGGTTTGAGGTGGTGCAACGCAAAGTCCACCGCCAGTTCGATCAGATCGGTCACGCGGGCTGCATCGGTCGCAGCAATGCCAGAAAGGTTGGGGGCCATATCCGACACGACCACATCGACTGCCGTGATACCTTGGTCACGCAAGGCCTGCTCCAGCTGCGCCAGCACCGCTGCCTCCCGGAAATCGCCCTGAATGAAATGCACATCTTCAATCGGCTCCATGGGCAACAAGTCCAGTGCCACCAGTTTGCCTTGCAGACTGCCCGCTGCCGCGCCCTGCGGGCTCATGCGACGGCGCAAGTACTGGCTCCAGGCACCGGGGGTAGAGCCTAAGTCCACCACACACTGACCGGGGCGAATCAACCCCAGCGTTTCATCCAGCTCCTTGAGCTTGTAGGCTGCACGCGCCCGGTAACCGTCCTTCTGCGCCAGCAGCACGTAGGTGTCATTGACGTGCTGGTTGAGCCAGGCCTTGTTGACTTTCTTGCTTTTGGTCTTAACTTTCATCCTGAACCCGTGGCCGCTTGCCTGCAAACGTTAAACGATAATTGTCCCATGCCCCAGATCACACTCACTCCCGCCCAGCGCAAGGTTCACCGCGCACAAGCCCACCACCTGAACCCGGTGGTTCACATTGGCAACGATGGCCTCACACCGGCGGTCCAAAAAGAAACCGATCTCGCCCTGCAAGCGCATGGTCTGATCAAAATTCGCGTGCTCAACGACGACCGCGTCGCCCGTGAGACCATGCTGCAAACCCTGGCCGACGCACTGGATGCTGCGCCCATTCAACACATTGGCAAATTGCTGGTGCTGTGGCGGCCCATGCCCGACAAAGCCAAAGGCCAAGATGAAGACCGCAAGCCCGGCCCCCGCGATGTGAAGGTCTTGAAGTTCAGCAGCCGGGGCGGACAGCGGCCCGAGGTGAAGGTGGTGCGTGTGCTGGGCAACCAGCGCCTGACACCCGGTGGTCAGGTCAAACGCGCCAAAACCCTGCAAAAAAGCGTGAAGAAAAACGCCCAATCGTCCTGAAATCGTCCTGAGGCACCTTGCTCAGCCTCGATCCGCCACTGCATGCCGCCCTGTCATGAACGACCACACAGCCCCAGCCCTGCCCCTGCTTGACTTTGCCGATCTGCCCCGCTTTGATGCCATCACCCCGCAATCGGTGGCTCCCGCCATGACGCAATTGCTGGACGAGGCCAACTCAGCCCTGGAAACCGTCACGACACCGGACTTTGCCGCCAGTTGGGTTGGTCTGTCGCGGGTGCTGGATGTCGCCGTCGAGCGCCTCTCTAGGGCTTGGGGTGCCGTCAACCACCTCAACAGCGTGGCCGATACCCCCGCCCTGCGCGCTGCTTACAACGACATACTGCCCCGCGTGACCGAGTTTTGGACTCGGCTGGGTGCCGACGAACGCCTGTATGCCCGCTACAAGGCCATGGACAGGACGCAACTCACTCCCGAACAACAACAGGCGCACCAGAACGCCCTGCGCGGCTTTGTGCTGGGGGGGGCGGACTTGCAGGGCGAAGCCAAGGCCCGTTTTGCAGCCCTGCAAGAACGCCAAGCCGAACTGAGCCAGAAATTCAGTGAAAACGCACTGGATGCCACCGATGCGTTCTCGCTGCTCGTGTCCACCGACGAGCTGGCGGGTGTGCCCGACGATGTGCAACAAGCCACCGCTGCCGCCGCACAGGCCGATGGTCAGAGCGGCCACAAGCTGACCCTGAAAATGCCCTGCTACCTGCCCGTGATGCAGTTTGCCCACAGCAGCGCCCTGCGTGAAAAGCTCTACCGCGCCTACGTCACCCGCGCCAGTGAGCAAGCCGCTGACAACGCACAGCAATTTGACAACACCGCCATCATGGTCGAACAACTGGCCCTGCGCCATGAAGAGGCACAGCTGCTGGGCTACCGCCACTTTGCCGACGTGTCGCTGGTGCCCAAAATGGCCCAAAGCCCCGAACAGGTGGTGGCTTTCCTGCGCGATTTGGCCCGCCAAGCCCGCCCGCATGCTGAACAAGACTTGGCCGACCTGCGCCAGTTTGCGTCTGAAGAACTCGGCCTGCACGATCCCCAAGCCTGGGACTGGCCCTACATCGGCGAAAAGCTGAAAGAAGCCCGCTACGCCTTCAGCGAACAAGAAGTCAAACCCTACTTCACCGCCCCCAAGGTGCTCTCGGGCCTGTTTCAAATCATTGAAACCCTGTTTGAAGTCGCCATTCGCCCAGACACGGCACCCACTTGGCACCCCAGCGTTGCGTTCTACCGCATCGAACGCCAGACCGACCGTGGCCCCGTGTTGGTCGGGCAGTTCTACCTAGACCCGTCAGCGCGCACCGGCAAACGCGGCGGTGCTTGGATGGACGATGTGCGCACCCGCTGGCTGCGCCCCGACAACGGCCAGTTGCAAACGCCGGTGGCCCATCTGGTCTGCAACTTTGCCGAAGGTGTGAACGGCAAACCGCCCCTGCTCACGCACGACGATGTCATCACCCTGTTCCACGAATTCGGGCACGGTTTGCACCACCTGCTCACGCAGGTTCAGGAGCGTGACGTGGCGGGCATCAGCGGTGTCGAGTGGGACGCGGTGGAACTGCCCAGCCAGTTCATGGAGAACTTTTGCTGGGAATGGGACGTGCTCAAACACATGACGGCGCATGTCGATACCGGCGAGCCCCTGCCCCGCGCCCTGTTTGACAAGATGCTGGCAGCGAAAAACTACCAAAGTGGTCTGCAAACCCTGCGTCAGGTGGAATTTGCCCTGTTTGACATGCTGCTGCACAGCCAGCCCAAGCCGCCCGAAAACGGTGCCACCATCTTGGCACTGCTGCAAGCGGTACGCGACGAAGTGGCCGTGTTGCACCCGCCCGCGTACAGCCGCACCCCCAACACCTTCAGCCATATTTTTGCGGGTGGCTATTCGGCGGGTTACTACAGCTACAAGTGGGCTGAAGTCTTGTCTGCCGATGCCTACGCCGCCTTTGAAGAAGCCGCTCAGGCCAGCGGACACAGCACGCTGGATGTGAACACAGGCCGCCGCTTCCGCCAGCACATTCTGGAAGTGGGTGGCAGCCGCCCGGCCATGGACTCCTTCAAGGCCTTCCGGGGCAGGGAGCCCGGCATTGAAGCCCTGCTGCGCCACCAAGGCATGGCCTAACACGTCAGGCACAAGCAGCATCAGGGCAAACACGGTATGAACACCCCCCCCGTACGACGCGGTCGTCCACACCGGTTGGTCGCACTGCTGCTGGCTCTCTCGGCACCCAGTCTGACGCAGATGACCTGGGCACAAACCGTTTACCGCATCATCGCGCCAGATGGCAGCGTCACGTTTTCCGACACACCCCCCGTCAATGGCGCCGCCACGGCCACCCTGAGTGCGCCTGCCAAATCCAGTAACAACCCAGCAGCAGCCCTGCCCTTTGCGCTGCGCCCAGTGGTCAGCCGTTACCCCGTCACGCTGTACACCAGCAGCCGCTGTGTCCCTTGCAACAACGGGCGCGATCTGCTGAGCCGCCGGGGGATTCCGTTCACCGAAAAAACCGTCAATACCCCGGAAGATGCCGAGGCCCTGCTCAAACTCAGCGGTGAGACCTCGCTACCCTTCTTGACGATTGGCGCGCAGACCGTCAAAGGCTTTTCGGTGGTGGAATGGACGCAATACCTCGACGCTGCGGGTTACCCGGTGCAATCACTGCTGCCCGCCAACTACCCGCGCCCGACAGCCAGTCCGCTGGCCCCAGTTGCACCACCGGTACAAACGAGCTCACCCACACCCGCCGATAGCGAAACCAAACCCCCGCCTGCGGCACCCAACCCACCCGTAACACCCCCGCCGACCAACCCGGCACGCATCCGCTTTTGAGCGCTGCCCCTCCCAGGGGGGGAGGGTTAGAATCCGGCGCTGTTTTTTCTGGATCACTTCATGTTTGACACCATTCGCGACCACAAAAAGTACCTTATGGGCTTTTTGCTGATTTTGATCATTCCCTCGTTTGTGCTGGTTGGCGTTCAAGGCTTCAAAGACCGTGATCGCGGGGGGGCAGTTGTGGCGGTGGTCAACGGACAGGATATTTCCCAACGCGACTGGGATCAGGCCCACCAGACCGAATCCCGGCGGCTGCAAGAGCGCATGCCCAACTTGGATACCAAGTTGCTTGACACCCCAGAAGCCCGCTACAGCACCCTAGAACAGCTGGTGCAGCAGCGTGTGCTGGCAGTAGCCACTGAAAAAGCCAGGCTCTACACCAGCGACCAACGTCTGGCCCGCGAGCTGCAACAAAACCAAGTCATCGCCAGCCTGCGCCGCCCCGACGGCAGCTTGGACATGGAAGCCTATCGGCAACTGCTGGGCCGCCAAGGCATGAGCCCCGAGATGTTTGAAGCCAAAGTCCGTACCGACCTGTCGCAGCGCCAACTGTTGCAAGGTATTGAGGCATCGGGTTTTGCCACGCCGAGCTTGGCGGCCCCATCGCTGAATGCGTTTTTTGAACAGCGTGAAATCCGCTTCTCGCTGTTCGCAGCACCGGCTTTTGCGGCCCAAGTACAACTGAGTCCGCAGGACCTTGAGGCCTTTTATACCCGTAACGCAGCCCTGTTCCAGTCGCCTGAACAAGCCGATGTGGAGTACATCGTCCTGGATGCACCGTCTCTTGAACACAGCGTCAACCTGCCCGAAGCCGACGTACGCGCTTATTACGAACAAAACGCAGCCCGCCTGTCGGGTGCCGAAGAGCGCCGTGCCAGCCACATTCTGTTGACCGTCGCCGCCAACGCCAGCGCTGCCGAGAAAGCTGCCACCCGTGAGAAAGCCGCGGCGCTGCTGGCCCAAGTCAAGGCCGCACCGCAAACCTTTGCTCAAGTGGCCAAAACCCAGTCGCAAGACCCCGGCTCAGCAGCCAAAGGCGGCGACCTCGACTTCTTCGCCCGCGGTGCCATGGTCAAACCCTTTGAAGATGCCGTCTTCTCGCTGCAAAAAGGAGGCATTTCTGAATTGGTTGAAACGGAATTCGGTTTCCACATCATTCAACTGACCGACATCAAAACCCCGCCCCAGCGCAGTTTTGAAGCCATGCGACCCGAAATCGAAGCCACCCTGAAGAAACAGCAGGCGCAAAAATTGTTTGCCGAATCGGCTGAGGCCTTTAGCAACTTGGTGTACGAACAATCGGACAGCTTCAGTGCCGCTGCGGAGCGTTTCAAGCTCAAACCCCAAATCCGCAAAGGTCTGACCCGCAAACCTGCCGCCGATGCGGGCGTGCTGGGCAACGAGCGGCTGCTCAATGCCCTGTTTACCCCCGAATCGGTGGAGAAAAAACGCAACACCGAAGCCGTTGAAACCGCATCGGGCCAGTTGGTATCGGCCCGCATCGTGCAACACACCCCAGCCCGTACCCAGCCGCTGACTGAAGTCACAGACACCGTGCGCCAGCGTTTGACCGCTGAACGCGCTGCCGAACTGGCCCGCCGCCAAGGCAGCGAACAACTGCAAGCTTGGAAGGGTGGTGCCGAAGCCACGGGCCTGTCACCCGCCCAAGTGGTATCACGCGACAAGCCGGGTAGCCTCAACCCCAAAGTCTTGAAAGCAGCCCTGAGTGCAGACCCCAAAGCTCTGCCCGCCTGGGTGGGCGTGGATTTGGGTGATCAAGGCTATGCCGTGGTGAAAGTGGACAAAGTCATGCCACCCCAAGCCCGTGAAGCCAGCACCCAAGCCCAGGAAGTGCAGCAGTATGGTCAGTGGTGGGCTGCGGCGGAAAGCCAAGCGTACAACGAGGTGCTGAAAGAACGCTTGAAAGTTCGCATCAAGGTGCCCGCCCCCGCAGCAGCACCTAAACAGCCTTGAGCGCAGTCGCACTCTTATTGCAAACGCAAACCCGCTGCCCGCGAAGCGGTAAAAAGGCCTTCACCCATGCTGACACCAATGCGCTTGGCCAAGCGCATGCCTAGGTTTTCGCGCTGGGTGTAGTCCACGATGCTGGGGCTGTTGACAATTTCGCGGGCCACGAAATCAATATTACCCAGGCCATCGGCCAGCCCCAGCTTAACGGCCTGTTCGCCACTCCAAACCAGTCCGCTGAACATCTCGGGGGTTTCTTTCAAGCGGTCACCGCGCCCTTGCCTGACGACATTCACAAATTGCTGGTGAATTTCGTCCAGCATGGCCTGCATGTAGGCGCGTTGCTTGCTGTCTTGTGGGCTGAAAGGGTCGAGCATGGCCTTGTTTTCACCAGCGGTCATGAGTCGGCGTTCGATGCCCAGTTTGTCCATGAGACCTGTGAAGCCAAAGCCGTCCATCAACACCCCAATGCTGCCTACCAAGCTGGCCTTGTCCACGTAAATGGCATCGGCAGCGGCGGCAATGTAGTAGGCCGCCGAGGCACATGTCTCTTCGACAACGACATACACCTTCTTGTTGTGCAAGGCCTTGAGCCGGACGATTTCGTCGTTGATGATGCCCGCCTGCACCGGGCTGCCACCGGGCGAATCAATCAGCAAGACCACCGCCTGGGCACCGGGGTCTTCAAAGGCGGTCACCATGGAGCTGAGCACGTTGGTTGCACTGGCCTCGGCCCCTGCGGCAATCTCGCCCCGGATTTCAATCACCGCCGTGTGTGGCGTGGTCACGGTTGCTGGGGTGTGCAGGTTGAACAGGTGCGAAGCCAAATACACCAGAAAACCCAGCCAGAGCAAACGCATGAACCAGCGCCAACGCTGGGCTGACTGCTGCTCTTTCAACTGAGCCAACAGGATTTTTTCGAGGGTGGCACGCTCCCAACTGGGGGGGCTCGGTGCGTTCAGGGGTTGACCGGGAAAGTCGTCGTTCATAGCAGGGGTTGTTCAAAGTGCCAGTGGCTGGAGCGGGTATTGTGACTGCCAGCAGACAGCACCCTCCCGTTCGTGCACAGAAACCTTGATCAAGCCACCCCGACAAGGGCCACTCTGACAAGCCCCCGTGGTGGGGTCGTAGTGCGCGCCGTGCGTGGCACACAGCAGCCAGCGACCATCGGGATCAAAAAATTGGTTGATTTGCCAGTCCATTTCCATGGGCACGTGGGTGCAACGGTTCAGGTAGGCATACACCTGCCCCTCAAAACGAATCGCAAACGCTCGGCAGGTTTGGCCTGCATAGATCACGTCAAACGACACGGCAGGGCCACCCTGAATCAGTTCGTGGCTGTGGCAGAGGAAATGGGTGTTGTCAAGCATGGTCGGCCAACCAGCGGTGCAGTTCGGCGACCGAGTGCGCCACATAGCGGGGCTTGAGGCGGTGAAAGTCGCCCGGTTCGTGGGCACCGTAACTCACGCCGACACTGGCACAACCCGCGTTCAGGGCCATTTGCAGGTCGTGGGTGGTGTCACCAACCATCAGCGTGCGCTCTGGCGGAACGCCCAGCTCGGCCATCAGCTCGTTCAACATCAAAGGGCTGGGTTTGCCCGCGGTTTCATCAGCGGTTCTGGAGGCATCAAACACCCCTTGCAGCGCCACCGTGCGCAAAACCTCGTTCAGGCCAGTGCGGCTCTTGCCCGTGGCCACCGCCAGCCAGTGCTGGCGTTGCTTGAGCGCCTCCAACAAGGGCAGCACCCCGTCGAACAGGCTCAAGTCGTGCTGGCGGGCCATGTAGTGGTGGCGGTAACGCTGCCCCAGCAGGGGGTAGCGTTCTGTGGGTACGTCAGGGGCTGCGTGGGCCAGCGCCTGCATCAAACCCATGCCGATGACGTAGCGGGCGGCTTCGTCGCTGGGCACCGTGCCGCCCACATCGGCAACAGCCGCCTGAATGGCTCGGGTGATGAGGGCGGTGGAATCGAACAGGGTGCCATCCCAGTCGAAGGCAATCAGGTCAAACTGGCGTGGGCGCATAGGGGCTGGTCAACTCGTCATGGAGTTCGTTATTGGGTAGAGGCACCGGTTTTAAACCAGTGCGCAAACAGGGCACGCTCGGCCTCGGTGATGCCGGTGGCGTTGTTCATGGGCATGGCTCGGCTCACCACCACCTGCTGGTACACCGTCTGGGCATGCTGCTTGAGGCCATCCGCCGAATCCAGCCGCACCCCCTTAGAGGCCAGCGCCGCGCCATGGCACAACACACAGCGTTGCTCCAGCACAGGCTTGAGCTCGGCATACCCGACGGTTGCGGGCAACTGCGCCTGCGCCTGGGCGGGTACGGCTGCGGGTTTGAGCCAGACAATGAGTGCCAGCAGCACCAACACACCCACCGCTGCATAGGGCCATGGATGGGCGTTGCGGCCCAGCTTGTAGCCGTGGCGCAGCACAAAAAACTGCCGAATGGCTGCGCCGGCAAACATCATGCCGATCAAGATAACCCAGTTGTTAGGGTGGCTGTAGGTGAAGCTGTAGTGGTTGCTGAGCATGGCAAACAGCACCGGCAGCGTGAAGTAGGTGTTGTGCACACTGCGCTGCTTGCCCCGCTTGCCGTGGATGGGATCCACCGGGCGACCGGCCTGCATGTCGGCCACCATGGTGCGCTGTCCAGGAATGATCCAAAAGAACACGTTCGCACTCATGGTCGTGGCCAGCATGGCCCCCACCAGCAAAAAGGCTGCACGCCCGGCAAACAGGTGCGTGGCGGCATAAGCAGCGACGCACACCAGCAGCAACACCAGCAGACCAACTTTGGCATCGCCGTGTTCAGTCTGCCCCAAGGTGCGGCAGATGATGTCGTAGAGCACCCAGAACACCACCAAAAAAGCCAGCGCAGCCGCAATGGCCGCCGCCGGGCTCCAGGCCATGACTTGGGGGTCAATCAGGTAAACGCTGGGGCTCCAGAGGTAAGACACCAAAAACAGCGCAAAACCGGAGAGCCAAGTCGAATAGCTCTCCCAGTAAAACCAGTGCAAATGGCTGGGCAGCTGCGGCGGTGCGCCTGCAAACTTGACCGGGTGGTAAAAACCCCCGCCGTGCAGCGCCCACAGCTCGCCACTGACCCCGTCCTTTTTCAGCTGCTCGTCTTGTGGCGGCGTGAGACTGCTGTCCAGAAAAACAAAATAAAACGACGAGCCAATCCAGGCAATCGCCACAATCACATGCAGCCAACGCAACAACAGGTTGGCCCAGTCCAAAAAATACGCTTCCATGGCACCTCGACAGAACGGAAAGGAGTCCGCACGGGTTGTCAGCTCACCACTGCGGGCGCTGTGAGCTGGCAGAGGGCCGCGATTGAGTGCGAATACGCTTCACACTTGCTCCGCTGCGACCATGATGCGCAAAGTGTATGCAGTTTTTCAATCACCCCGAACACGGCTCGTCTGCATGGATGCGTCAGGCAGCGGCCCGGCTGCCTCATCCACCGCACGCGCCCCGTCAAATAGCAACAACTGCGCCACCACCGAAGCGGCAATCACAGCCGGTTGCTTGCCACGGATGCCGGGCAACCCAATCGGGCAAGTGATGTGCGCCAGTTCTGCCGCATCAAACCCACGCGCTTGCAGCCGCTGGCGAAAGCTCGCCCATTTGGTGTGGCTACCAATCAAGCCGACAAAGGGCAGGTCGCCCCGTACACGCTGGCGCTGCAAACAGGCGGCCACCACGTCCAAATCTTCAGCATGCGAAAAGCTCATGATCAGCACCCGCGACTGCGGGGCCAGATCACGCACCGCCGCCTGCACCGGGTCAGAATGCTCCAGCTGCAAGCCTGCACGGGGCACTGGAGCCGCAGCGGTCAGCACCGCCTCGCGGCTGTCCACCCAGCAAACGGCAAATGGCAAAGGGGCCAGCGCCTGCACAATCGCCTGCCCCACATGCCCGCCGCCAAACAGGGCCAGCGGTGTCAACTGGAGCATCAAGCGGCGTTGTAAATGGGGTATCTCAGCCGCGCTGACGGGCTCAAACCGCAAATCCACCGCCCCACCGCAACACTGGCCCAGCTGCGGCCCCAAAACCTTGCGCTGCGTCCACGGCACCAACGGGGCATTCGGCACAGCTTGGCGGTGCGCCTCCAAGCATTGACGCGCTTGCGCGATTGCATCCCACTCCAAGTGCCCGCCGCCAATGGTGCCCAGCACCCGGTCTGCAAACACCGCCATCCAGGCCCCCACCTCACGCGGCACCGAACCCCGCGCACCTTGCACCCAAACCAACACCGCGTGCTGGGTTTGCAAACCTTCACAGAAAATATCTAAAACTTGGGCCATGAAAATCGGTTCAAACTCGCCTGAGAGGCTTCACAATATTTGCCGCGATCACCTTGCATCCTGGGTTAGACCCCTGAGAACAACGATGACAACAAAGACGACAACACAGCCATGCCCCCGCCCCGCCCAAGCCTTGTCAGACTCCTTGGTGTCTGAACACCGATTGAGGGGCTGGATGCACCTGTTCGCCCTGGGCTCGGTCGGCTGGCTGGTCGGCTGTGCCACCTCGCTCCCCCCCGAAGCGCCGTATTCAGAAGACGATATGCAAGCTTTGCTGCGCCCCTACCTGCTACCGAACACACCCAAAATAGACCCTGGGCCAGCCAACTTGCCACCCGCACGCAGCGTCATCACCCAGCCCCAGCCCAGCCTGAAGCCCCCAGCCGCCGGTTCTGCAAAAACCTTGGTCTCGCAAGCCACCAACCCGAAAGAGTATCGCAAAGACGGTGCCAGACACATCTACCAGCTCAACAGCCACCGCATCTACAAAGGCCCCATGCCGCCACTGATGCAGGCGGTGGGTGTGCTGGAAATTGAGCTGGACGCTGGCGGCCAAGTACGCAAGCTCAACTGGATGCGCCCACCCGACCACGTCCCCGAGGTGATGAAAGAAATTGAGCGCACGGTGCTGGCGGCGGCACCCTTTCCGGCGGCAGTGCGCATGGGTGCCGTGAAATACACCGATGTTTGGCTGTGGGACAAAAGTGGTCGCTTTCAGCTCGACACCCTGACCGAGGGCCAGTTGCAGAACTGAACCTCAGCTGCCCCGCTCAACTACCCCGGTACGTGGCGTAACTCCATGGGCTCACCAGCAGCGGCACATGGTAGTGCTGCGTGGTGTCAGCCACCCCAAAGTCCAGGGCCACGCGGTTGAGGAAGTTGGGCTCGGGCAACGCTACCCCGCGCTGCGCGAAATACGCCCGGACATCAAACACCAGCCGGTAAGTGCCCCGCTGAAGGCTGGCGTTGTCGTACAGCGGCCCATCGGGGTTGCGTCCGTCGCTGTTGAGCGTGAAACGCTTCACAAAAGTCGCTTGTTCACCGTCGGTGGTGTAGAGGTCAACCACCATGCCTGCTGCCGGGCAGCCGTGCATGGTGTCCAAAACGTGTGTGCTCAATCCCATGGTGATCCTTTGCGGTGTCAGTGGCAAACCGTGGCACATGCCATCACCGAAAGTGTATGCACTTTCTGTTTTTCTGAATATGATGAACTCATGGAAACCACCAGCAACACCCCCGATACCGACAGCACGTCCGGCCCATCAGGCAGTCTGTCCAGCACCGATCACATCGTCGAGTCGCTCACGCGGGCCATCGTCGAGCACCGCCTGCACCCTGGTACTAAACTGGCTGAACAAAAACTGGCCGATCATTTTGGGGTGTCGCGCACACTGGTTCGGCAGGCACTGTTTCAACTCTCGCAAAACCGCCTGATCCGGCTCGAACCCGCCCGCGGTGCCTTTGTCGCCACCCCTTCCGTCGAAGAAGCGCGGCAGGTGTTTGCCGTGCGCCGTATGCTGGAAACCGCCATGATGCGGGCTTTTGTCCCCATCATCACACCCACCCACATGACTGCGCTGCGCGAACACGTTGCCCTGGAGGCGCTGGCGGTCAGTCGGCAAAACGTACCCGCACGCACCGAACTGCTGGGAGACTTTCATGTGCGCATGGCCGAACTCATGGGCAACCGTGTACTGGCCGACATGTTGCGCGATTTGATTTCGCGCTGTTCCTTGATTACCTTGATGTACCAGAGCACGCACGCTGCTGAACATTCGCACGAAGAACACGCCAACATCGTGCAAGCGCTGGCAGCACGGGACGAAGAGCGTGCCGTACAACTGATGAACGACCATTTGCAGCACGTCGAAGCCAGCTTGACCTTCGACCGCAAAATACCCACCAGCGATATTTCCATTGCCCTGTCGTGAGCGCGGAGCCCTCGCGGCTGATTCGGCTGATTCGGCTGGAATCAGAGAATTTTTTGCACTTCAGCGGCTGTTGTCCTGACACCCAGCAGCATCACGCCCAAGGGCGCACGGGCACCCGCGAGCAGCACCATGTAACTGTTGTTGCGCGCAATGCGCATGCTGACAATTTGCAGGCCATCGGCTTCTAGGGTAATCACATCCAAGCTGCCAGTTTGCTGGCCGGACACGCTCGACACCGTGGCATCACCCACCGAAAAGAGCGAGCTGCTCAATGCGGCCATTTTGCCCACCTGTTGCTCATTCAGGCCGAGTGAGCAAATGTTGAAACCATCTGGCGTACACAAAACAGCGCATTGCAATTGCGGAATGCGGGCGCTGAGTTTCTGCATGGCAGGCAAAAAAAGTTGTCCAAGGGCAAGAGAATCCATTTGGCACTGCTGGTAATGAATGAACAGGGACGATTTCGGGCGCGCCACAATTGGGCTCCGTCTTATTGCCGCTCAATGGCGGCATAAGGAGAGGTCAACGCAATCATGATGGCCTGCATCACGTCAGCAGGCCGACGCGGGTCGGCGGTGATGACAGGGGCCAGCGGATGAAAACGTCCCACCACCTCCCGAAAGGGCTGCAATACCGCTTCGGCCCTGTCATCGGGCACCCGCGTCACAGCCACCGCCAAACGGGCCAGCGCCTTGCGTTGCGCCAGCGCTTGCAACCAGTGACTGGCATCGCGCAGCCGGTTAGGCGAATCACCATATAACCACAGCACAATGGCCGAACTGCGTGGAATCAACACATCCCACATGGCTTCAAAACGGTCTTGACCGGGCACGCCAATCAAGGAAACGCGGGTGCCATCCGGAAACTGCCATTCGCCGTAATCCAGACCGGTGGTGGTGGTGGATTTGCCCTCGGCCAACGACTGCGACGAAGTCTCCAAAGTAGCCACATCGGTATTGACCACCGCAATATCCGACACGGCACGCAAGGCCGTGGTTTTACCCACCCCAAAAGGGCCAGCAAATACCACCTGATGAGAAACCGCATGCCCCAGAACAATTTGCATAGGCTTTACCTGAATTTCTGAATCAGCCGTTTGACCAGCGACCAAGCACCCGACTGCTCCGACTTTGCCGCCATCGGGGACTGAACGACGGGGGTCTCCGTGGGCACTGGGCTGTTGTCCAAAATACCGTCATCCTGCGCATGCGACAGCATCACATCGAGCAAGCCTTTGTTGCTGACCATGGCCTGCGCCTCTTCATAAGTCAGCCAGTCCTTGAGCAGGCTGGAACAGGCCAGGGTTAGCTCCATGCTGTCGGCCATGCTGGCCAAAGCGCTGTAGCGCGTCATGTTGGGCCAGCGTTTCAGACGCAGCCGCTGACCCGCCAAGGCATGCACCGAATCCAGACAAGGCAGCCATGGCAGCGCACTGTCCACCCACGGATACACATGGCTGACCCGCAGGGGAATCTTGAAAAACGTCCAGATCGGGTCTTTCACCATCGACCAGTCCTGCGCCAGCAGGGCCGCAAAAGCGTGGCCCTGCGCTTTGCGTTCGTGCAAAGCCTGCGTCAGTTCGGACAAGGCAGCGCATTGGGCATCGACCACCCACAGCGAAGCCGACCGCGCATCGTTACTCCAAAGCCAAAGCTCGGTAGGGCGCAGGCTCAGCAAAGCTTTGAAAGAAAGCACGCTGCTTTCTTCACGCTGCGGCGACCACAGCGTGAAGGTTTTTTTGCTCATGGCAACAACCGCTGCCCATCAAAAACGGGCTTTTTCAACGCTGGTAATCATCTTGGGCAGCACCACCGACAGCAGCAAACCCAGATTGACCTTCTTCGAATTCATCAAGATGCCTTGCAGCAGACCATTGCCATGGCGAATGATCATGACAATATGATCGCCTTCTAGATCAAGAAAGAAGTAACGATTCAATCCGGGAAAACCCGAATCCGACAAAGCCGTTCTGAGCATGTTGGTCATTTCGGTGAACAACGCCACCGCCGCAGGCTGGGGGTTGTAACCCGCAAGAGACAGACCAATCGAGCTGTCCCAAATGTCAGAGGCCAGTAAGCCATCTTTCAAAGTGGACCGCAGTTCTTGAATGACGGCTTCAAGCTTGTCAATATTGATATCCATGATGTGGGCTTCGAGGTTGCAAGGTTGATGGGGTTCTGGCTTCTCAGCAGCGGTTGCCTAAAAACAGCCGCAGTTCATTCTAAGGTCATCAAAGCCCCCAATGAGTCCTTTTGATGTATCTAAGCCCTGCACCCGTTGCCGTTGCATTTGCCAAGCCTTTGATTTGCTTGATGATTTTGAAAAATAACAAAATCATTGCTGCACTGATTTTTTTGCCCAGATACCCGCACCAAGCCAGAGCGTCAGCCCCACAACCGGCCAGACCGCGATTTTCAGCGTGTCAGAATCACGGCCCCGAAGGAGAACACCATGACACCCGCCGAAACTGCGCTGCGCGATGCCGCGCTCGACTACCACCGCACACCCCACAAAGGCAAAATTTCTGTCAACCCCAGCAAGCCACTGTCCAACCAGCGCGATTTGTCGCTGGCCTACTCGCCCGGTGTGGCTTACCCTTGCCTGGCGATTCAGGCCGATCCGTCGCTGGCGGCGGAGTACACCAGCCGGGGCAACTTGGTGGGTGTGGTGACGAACGGCACCGCCGTGCTGGGCTTGGGCGACATTGGCCCACTGGCGGGCAAGCCGGTGATGGAAGGCAAGGGTTGTCTGTTCAAAAAATTTGCCGGTATTGATGTGTTTGACATCGAACTGAGCGAACGCGACCCCGACAAGCTGGTGGAGATCATTGCCGCCCTAGAGCCCACGCTGGGCGGCATCAACCTCGAAGACATCAAGGCCCCGGAATGCTTCTACATTGAGAAGAAGCTGCGCGAGCGCATGGGCATTCCGGTGTTCCATGACGACCAGCACGGCACAGCCATCATTTCTGCTGCTGCGCTGCTCAACGGGCTGGAACTGGTGAACAAGCCGATTGGCGAGGTGAAGCTGGCCGTGTCCGGCGCGGGTGCTGCCGCGCTGGCCTGCTTGGATGTGATGGTGGGCCTGGGCGTGAACCCAGCCCATATTTTTGTGTGCGACTCTAAGGGCGTGATTTACCAAGGCCGCCCCGGTGGTTACGACGAATCCAAAGCCCGCTACGCGCAAGCCACCGACAAACGCACGCTGGCCGATGCCGTCAACGGTGCTGATGTGTTCTTGGGCTGCTCGGCCCCCGGCGTGATGACCGCCGAGATGGTGAAAACCATGGCACCGCGCCCCATCATCTTGGCCCTGGCCAACCCCGAACCCGAGATCCGGCCCGAGCTGGCCAAGGCGGTGCGGCCCGACTGCATCATTGCCACCGGGCGCAGCGACTACCCGAACCAAGTCAACAACGTGCTGTGCTTCCCGTACATCTTCCGGGGTGCGCTGGACTGCGGGGCCACCAAGATCACCGAAGCCATGAAGCTGGCCTGCGTGCGCCAGATTGCCGACCTGGCCAAGAGCGAAACCAGCGACGAAGTGGCCAGCGCCTATGCCGGGCAAGACCTGGTGTTTGGCCCCGAGTATTTGATTCCTAAGCCTTTCGACTCGCGTCTGATTTTGCGCATTGCCCCCGCTGTGGCCCAAGCCGCCGCCGAATCGGGCGTGGCCACCCGGCCCATCACCGACATGGACGCTTATGTCCAGTCGTTGTCGCGCTTTGTCTACCAAACCGGCATCTTGATGCAGCCCATCTTCAACGCGGCCAAGGCCGTGCCGCCGCAGTCCAAGCGCGTGGCCTATGCCGACGGCGAGGACGAACGCGCCCTGCGTGCCGCGCAAATGGCGATTGACGAACAGGTAGCCCGGCCCATTCTCATTGGCCGCCCGTCGGTCATTGCCGCCCGCATTGAAAAAGCCGGTCTGCGCATGCGCTTAGGCAT
This sequence comes from Pseudomonadota bacterium, assembly GCA_041192045.1. Classification (GTDB taxonomy): domain Bacteria; phylum Pseudomonadota; class Gammaproteobacteria; order Burkholderiales; family Burkholderiaceae_C; genus Hydrogenophaga. Next base: position 58,404 of record JBEENR010000015.1, read on the forward strand.
CGATGTGGAAAACGTCAACCCCGAAGACGACCCCCGTTTCCGCCAGTACTGGGAGCACTACCACCATCTGATGCGTCGCAACGGGGCCACGCCCGAGGTGGCCAAGGCCGCCGTGCGCCGCTCCAACACCATCATTGGCTCGCTCATGCTGTCGCTAGGCCATGCCGATGCCCTCATCTGCGGCTTGGTGGGCAGCTACATGACGCACCTGGAGCGCATTGACAGCATCGTGGGCAAGCAAGCCGGTGTGAGCAATTACGCTGCCGTCAACGCGCTGATGACCGACCGGGGCCCGCTGTTCATTGCCGACACCTATGTCAATGAAGACCCGAGTGCCGAACAACTGGCCGAAATTGCCTGGATGGCCGCGCAAGAGGTGCAGCGCTTTGGCCTGCCGCCCAAAGTGGCTTTTCTGTCGCACTCCAGCTACGGATCGAGCAAACGCGCGTCGGCCAAAAAAATGCGCGCCGCCCGCGACATCTTCACAGCACGCCACCCCGAGCTGGAATGCGACGGCGAGCTGCACGGCGATGCCGCGCTGCAAGAAGAAATCCGCACCAGCTACCTGCCCGACAGCACGCTCAGCGGCTCGGCCAACCTGCTGATCTGCCCCAACTTGGATGCCGCCAACATCTTGTACAACGTGCTCAAAACCACCACCAGCGGCGGCGTGACCGTTGGGCCGGTGCTGATGGGTGCGGCAGGTACGGCCTACATCTTGACCCCAGCGGCCACCGTGCGCCGGGTGCTGAACATGACCGCTCTGGCGGTAGCCAACGCCCAAGTGCCCTACAAGGCCTGACCCCGGCCCGCGCCTGAGCCACCCACCCCAGCCCTGCTGACCCACACGGGTCAGCAGGGCTGGGTTTTTTTTGTGGCGGCTGCTTCTGCATGCGTTCAATCTCTGGGGCACCAAAACAGCGCAAATCCGCCATTCAGCCGCACCACAAACGTGCCAACTAGGGTTAGCCATGATGACGACCGGAGAACAAGACAGAACAATGGTTGGCTAATTTGTATACAGATATTGTGTTCAAACCTACAAAAACCGCCCGCAACGGTTCCAGCCCGCCAAGCTGGCACCCTTATTGCTGTGAGTTGCCTGCCACCAGCCCCGCTGGGCAGTACAGCGTGATTTCCCCGTTCTTCCTCGTTTCTCCCCACTTTTTTTCAGCCCTGGAGACCTCATGAACAAGCGCATCTTCTTGAAAACCACCGCAGCCTTGGTCGCTACCGCAGCCCTGGGTGTGGCCCACGCACAAACCGCGCTGAAGTTTCAGCTCGACTGGCGTTTTGAAGGCCCCGCCGCCCTGTTCCTGCAACCCGCTGCCAAGGGCTATTTCAAAGCCGCGGGCTTGGACGTGACCATCGACTCCGGCAACGGCTCCGGCGGCACCGTCACCCGCGTGGCCTCGGGCACCTACGACCTGGGCTTTGCCGACATGGCCGCCCTGATGGAATTCCATGCCAACAACCCCGACGCGCCCAACAAACCCGTGGCCGTCATGATGGTTTACAACAACACCCCCGCCGCCGTGCTGGCCCTGAAGAAAAGCGGCATTACCAAGCCCGCCGACCTCAGCGGCAAAAAGCTGGGTGCGCCCGTGTTTGATGCCGGTCGCAAAGCCTTCCCCATCTTTGAAAAAGCCAACGGCGTGAGCAACGTCGCCTGGACTTCCATGGACCCACCGCTGCGCGAAACCATGCTGGTGCGGGGCGACATTGATGCCATCACCGGCTTCTCGTTCACCTCGCTGCTGAACCTCGAAGCCCGTGGCGTGAAGGTCGAAGACGTGGTGGTCATGCCCTATGCCGACTATGGCGTGAAGCTCTACGGCAACGCCATCATTGCCAGCCCCAAACTCATCAAAGAAAACCCGGCAGCCGTTAAAGCCTTCTTGGCCGCGTTTGCCAAAGGGGCCAAAGAAGTCATGGCCAACCCTGCGGCTGGCATTGAAACCGTGAAGGCCCGCGACGGCATCATCAACGTGGCCCTGGAAACCCGCCGCCTGCAACTGGCCATTGATTCGGTGGTGGCCAGCCCCGATGCGCGCCGCGAAGGCTTTGGCCAAATCAACCCCGGTCGTTTGGCGCTGATGGCCTCGCAGGTCTCGGATGCCTACGGCACCAAGACCCGCATCAACCCCACCGTGGTCTGGGACGGCTCCATGCTGCCCCCCGCTGCCGCACTCAACGTGCTGCCCCCGGCCAAAAAGTAAGCCCGGCTGACTTCGCGCACTTTTTGCAGCCCAGGCCAGTTGCCCCGCGTGCGGTGGCTGGCCTTTTTTCAGGACGATCCCCATGCCCCCCTCTGATACCCCGTCCAAGCTTGACAAGCCCTTTGTTGAGTTTGACAACGTCTGGCTGGCTTACAACGACGCTTTGCTGGCCAAAAACACCTTTGCGGTCGAAGACATCAACCTCAAAGTCCGGCAGGGCGAATTCATTGCCATCGTGGGGCCGTCGGGCTGTGGCAAGTCCACCTTCATGAAGCTCACCACCGGCCTGCGCATGCCCAGCCGGGGCAAGATCACGATTGACGGCCAGCCCGTCACCGGCCCCTTAAAAATTTCGGGCATGGCGTTTCAGGCTCCGTCTTTGCTGCCGTGGCGCACCACGCTGGACAACGTGCTGCTACCCCTAGAAATCGTGGAGCCGTTTCGCAGCCAGTTCAAAGACCGTCGGCCCGAATTTGAAGAGCGCGCCAAAAAGCTGCTGGCCAGCGTGGGCCTGGGCGGCATGGAAAAGAAATTCCCGTGGGAGCTTTCAGGCGGCATGCAGCAGCGTGCCAGCATCTGCCGCGCCCTCATCCACGAACCCAAAATGCTGTTGCTCGACGAGCCCTTTGGCGCGCTCGATGCCTTTACCCGCGAAGAACTCTGGTGCACCCTGCGCGACCTGTGGGAAGCACAGAAATTCAACGTCATCTTGGTCACGCACGACCTGCGCGAGAGCGTGTTTCTGGCCGACACGGTGTATTGCATGAGCCGCAGCCCTGGGCGTTTTGTGGTCAAGCGCGAAATTGACATCCCCCGCACCCGCGACCTGGAAGTGACCTACACGCCACACTTCACCGACATCGTGCACGAACTGCGCGGGCACATTGGTGCCATGCGCAAGGCCGGTGCGCCCATCAACCAGTGACAGCCCGTCACCCCACAAGGAACAAGCCATGAACAAAAAACAGATGGAACGCTGGTCACCGCTGGTGTTGCTGGTCGTCATCGTGCTGATTTGGGAACTCATCACCCGCGGCTTCGGCGTATCCGAATTCATCTTCCCCAGCCCCTCGCGCATCTGGGAACAAACGATGGAGCACCAGACCACCATCCTCGGCCATGCCTGGCGCACCTTCTGGGTCACCATGGCGGGCTTTGGCATTGCCATTGTGGTGGGCGTGCTGCTGGGTTTTTTAATTGGCAGTTCGCGCCTGGCCTATGCCGCCGTGTACCCGCTGATGACCGCCTTCAACGCCCTGCCCAAAGCCGCTTTTGTGCCGATTCTCGTGGTGTGGTTCGGCATTGGGGTTGGCCCTGCCGTGCTGACGGCCTTTCTGATCAGCTTTTTCCCCATCATGGTCAACATTGCCACCGGCTTGGCCACGCTGGAGCCCGAGCTGGAAGACGTGTTGCGCGTGCTGGGTGCCAAACGCTGGGACGTGCTGACCAAAGTGGGCCTGCCGCGCTCCATGCCCTACTTCTTCGGCTCGCTCAAAGTCGCCATCACCCTGGCCTTTGTAGGCACCACCGTGTCTGAAATGACAGCATCCAACGAAGGCATTGGCTACCTGCTCATCTCGGCGGGCAGCTCCATGCAAATGGGCTTGGCCTTCAGCGGCCTGCTGGTGGTTGGCATCATGGCCATGGCCATGTACGAGCTGTTCAGCTTCGTTGAAAAACACACCACCGGCTGGGCGCACCGCAGAGCCGAATGAACCCCGACCAAATCAAGCGCCACCTGCGGCATGCCAACGCGGTGGCCCAGCGTGCCGCGCAAATGGGTCGCCACCCGTTTGGCGCGTTGCTGGTGGCCCCTGACGGCGAAACGGTGTTGGCCGAGCAAGGCAACATCGACACGGTGAACCATGCCGAATCCACCCTGGCGCGCACGGCAGCTGGCAACTGGCCCGGCGAATACCTGGCCCGCTGCACCTTGGTCACCACCTTCGAGCCCTGCGCCATGTGTACCGGCACCCTTTACTGGGCCAACATTGGGCGCATCGTGTACGGTGCCAGCGAAGAAGCCCTGCTGGCCCTGACCGGCAGCCACCCCGAAAACCCCACCCTGTCGCTGCCCTGCCGCGAGGTGTTGGCACGCGGCCAAAAAACCATTGAGGTGCTGGGGCCGGTGCCCGAACTGCAAGTCGAGCTGCTGGCCCCGCACCAAGGTTTCTGGGCATCGCGCTGAAGCGAAGCGATCTCATGCCTTGGCACGCCCAACTCCAGCTGCACTACCAGCTAGAAAACCAGCGCACCGTGCTGCACCACCAGCACAACGGGCCGCTGCGCATCCTGAAAAGCCTGTACCCCGAGGGCGATGGCATCTGCCACAACGTCATCATCCACCCACCCGGCGGGCTGGTGGGCGGCGATGTGCTGGACGTGTCCGTCCACCTCGACCCCGGCACCCACGCCCTCATCAGCACCCCCGGTGCCACCCGGTTTTATGCCAGCGACGACAAACCCACCACCCAGCAAGTCCACATTGCGCTGGGCGCAGGTTCAAGGCTGGAATGGCTGCCACTCGAAGCCATTGCCTACCCCGGCTGCTGGGCTCACAACCATGTGCAGGCCACGCTGGCCGAAGGGGCCGAATGGCTGGGCTGGGACGTGACCGCCCTGGGCCTGCCCACAGCCGCTCAGACATTTGCGCAGGGCCGCTTCAGCCAGCGCCTGAGCATCCCCAAACTGTGGCTGGAACAAGCCCACATCGACGCGCAAGACACCCGCCTGCTGAATTCACCGCTGGGCCTAGACGGCCAGCGCTGCCTGGGCACGATGTGGCTGGCCTGCGGCAGCGCCCTGAGCCGCGAACGCCGCGAACACCTGCTGGAAACCGTGCGCCACACTCTAGACCGCACCCTGGCCCAGTCCCCCACCCGCCTGCAAGCCGGTGCTACCTGCCCCAACCCAAACATGCTGGTGCTGCGCGCCGTCGCCCCACTGGTCGAACCCCTGATGGCCCTGTTTCAACAAGTCTGGGCCGACCTGCGCCCCGCAGCATGGGGTTTGCACAACACCCCGCCGCGCATTTGGCGGGTTTGAGGCTTTAGCCTTCGGCTCTACAAGCCTAGCTGTCAAGTTCCGCCCGTTTATAAACACGTTTATTGAAGAGTTCTGGCTTTTTCTCACGCCAAGACTTGAGCACATCAACCGGTGAGAGATGTCCCAGCGAGCGCTGTGGGATGTGGTGGTTGTAGGTGAACATGTGGTTGTTCAACGTCGTCTCAAGCTCAGCCACCGCGTTAGCGGTTTAGTTCAACGTTCATTAGCCATGAATGGGAGTTAATCTATACTCCTTAGCTACCGAATCAAGTATACCAATTCCGATTTTAACCCGAAGTCGCATCAACCAAATCCAGCTTTCCATTATTAGTACGTACAAGAAAATAACTACAGATGTAATTAACTCTATCTCTATCATGTATGAGCCAAAATGCATAGTCGTCTCGCCTGAACGATAACTAAAAGACAGCCAATTAAGCGCAGAAATAATTAATGTCGCAACAAAAAATCTTGCAATTTGCCACTTTCCACATAGATACCACGAAAAAACAAGACGCAGCTGTTCTAGCTTATCGAATTTTTTACTCTTAATATAGAAGTGTGATGAGTTTTCAAATGCCGGAAGCATTACTATTTTTGTTAAATAAATCCATGTAGCAACGTTTAGTAGCAAAAATACCGCTAAAAAAACCGCAAACATTCTTGCTGTATCAACGTAACAAAGCACCCCAAACATTGTAGTTATAAATACTCCAGCTGTAGTTCCTCCAATAGCAACATGGCGCCAACTAGGAGCAAAAACAAAAACAAGCTCTTGGTCGCTAGTATCTGATATTAGTCCAGCCACCCAGCATAAGTAGCAAAAAGCCATTGCGACTTTGAAAAGAAAGCTTGAGTTAATATCGTTTATAAATGGTGAAAAATCAATACCTTTAAGCTTTAACCATGCAAAAACAATTGGCAAAGATATGCCAGCGCCATTTACAAGAAGACGCATGTAGCGCGCAACCTTTATTAGCTCAGATTTTGTGTCGAGCGCAGTAATTTCATTGATTCTATTTTTTTTCATATTTTTTGGGATCAATGGGTCACAGGCTAACGTTCAAGCTGAGCCTGCCGTAGCAGGTCAGCTTGAGCGAGTGGTTAGGCAGCAGCGCGGGTGAACCCGGGGTGCGGAGCGCCTCAATGCAGTGCGACTGCATGCGTTACCAAACGATCTTCTTTTCGTTGCCCCAACCTTCACGCGGTGTCTTGAGGTCGCGGTGATTGCTTGTGGCTTGGAAGCGGAAGATTACGCGTCCATCTTCGGTACCGCCCTTGTGTACTCGGTACCCGAGGATCTTTCCGCCGAAGCGTGAAGGCTCGTTTTGTCTGTCATGTAAGTACAAATCCCCGCCCACGAGTTTTTGGGCGGTCTCTTCGCCAACAACCCAGTAGCCGCTTTCGTACTCGTGCTGCATAGTTGGATTGGGGACTTTCCAGGTGTTTCCGATCCGCTCGACGAAGTGAATAGATGGCATTGGCTGAAAATTTTGGGTCAGAAAATTTTGGGTCAGATTCTAATTTTATGCATACCTGATTTTGAGTATCGAAATTGAAATCCGACCCCGATTATTAAAACCTAACAGTCAGGTGCAACGGGAAGTTAGTGTATTATTCATTTGAACTCCCTTTGTTTTCTCCAACAAGTGATTTAAGCTGGTGCGAGACAAATGAAGCAATATTTTGAATTGTGCTTACAGGTGAAAAAGACAAGATAAATGATGATATAAAGACAGCTATTGGGGTATTAAGTAACTTCCTAGAGAAGTACTGATGCGATTCGCCGCTGGGAGTAAATATATAAACAAGAACAGCTCCGACAATGCATGAAACTACTGGCCCTAATAACAACCCAACGAGGGGTGTTGTTGAGGAAATGATTGCCCCTTGTTTTTTACTTATTGCATCTATCACAAGGTTCCCAATTGATGATGCAGAGAAGCCAAGCAGTAAAAATATCATAATAAACAAATTAGGAGCCGATAAATGGTTTGCAAAATCCATTTTTAATCCTATTTCTTTATTTTTCAGATAATCAAAATATAGTATTTCTTCAGTTCGATCATAAGTATCATTAATTATCTTTAGTTCTGGATAGGTGTCACCTGTTATAAGTAAATCGCTGGGTAACGGTATTTTCTTAATTCTCGCGATACATACACTTCTGTTTCGCTCATCTGTGTATAGCGCATCACACGCTTTAGTTGAAGCATCCAAAGTAGATTGACCCTGTTTTTTATTCTCTCATTAATATCATTTATAAGGCTTATTTTTTGTCGATTGTTTTATATTGACCCACTTCCGGTTTATCACTCGCTCTTTCACTTGTTATTGCATCTCTTTTATAGCTTATATAATTGTCGCGATATACTGTTTCAGAAAACAGAAAAACCAATAAAGAACAAGAAATTATTAGAACTGCCGCATTGATTGCTGTCCAAGAAAACAACTGGCTAGCTGCGCCGATTATTAATAATTTCCCGGATTGTATGGCTTCTTTTTCCATGCTAGGTGTTTTGATTAAATTAAGGTTAATTATAAGAATATACAGAAGTGGTTTTAAGGTGTGGAAAGGCTTTGTTATACAAATAAGTCATTTAAAAATCAAAAACTTAGCGCATGCCAGATAGTGAAATTCTAGAATATTGAAACCAGACAGCAGACTTCTTAAATATAAGTCATTGATTTGTAAAGAGATTTTTTGGCATTTGTGCAATAAAGCCCATAAACGACCTAATAGAACGTGATTGCTACTCATGCTCCCTATCTACCGCCTCCTTTATGGCGGGAGCAAGGTACCTGCTGGCAGATATCGTCGGACTAGCAACATTTATGGTTTGCAGCAGCAAGTTGCGGCGCCGTTCATATTTACCTTCTGGACTTGGGCAGGACGAGATTGACATCGCTCGACCCTGTGCCTCTGCTAGCTTCGCTAAAACATCTTTCGATTTTTTCATTAACTGATGATGCATTACATCGTCCTTTTTCGTGGAATAGTCAGAATAGGCCTTTATGTAGCCTCCAAGCGCCCAACTCACCGACGCGATTTCAGATTTCCATTTTTCGCAATCGGCACCGAGTGCTTCGAAACTGATTATTGAAAATACCAAAAAAACGATTCTAGAAATATTCATACATCGCTCCTCTTTCTTTAGGTTAATACGCTTACCAAGAACGTAGATAATGAAGCCAGACATGATTTATACCGCAAACCCTGCGGAATAAACTGGACGCTGCGGCACAAATTAACTAGGGTTTTCCCTTAGAAAAATGATTTTCTGACATAGGTTTACAGCATCAATACTGTTCAACCATACGGATATAAACAAGTCATGAAACCCGGCACACCTGCCCCACGCTTTATCCACTTGCTGTGTCAGCGCCAGGAACGCACGCGCTACCTGCACTATAGCCTCAGCACAGCGAAATCCCACCTGTACTGGGTACTTTTTTTAGGGGCACGGTTGGTGTGATGCGTTGCGGCTTACACCATCAGCCCTGCCGCTGGCCCAACAGATTAAGGGCGAGCGCCGGAGGGTTTGTTGCGCCCAACGGGGCGGTATGTGTCAAGTGTCAGCTCAAAGCAATCCCAGCCTGCGCCGCGATCCGCTGGGCAAGTTGCAAAAAGTCGGTGTGGCAAGTGCGCACGGCTTCGATATGCGCACCAATCGCGCCGTCGGCAGACCTTAACGAGAACATCGGCTTGCGGGCATCCATGGCCATGGGCATCAGGCTGCGGTAGTGCTTCAGCATGGCAAGCGCGTAAGGATCTTCCGCTGCTTGGGGGACGCGGTGGGCCGTTTCATCTAAAACCGATGTGCGGTAAATCAGCGGTACTCGGTCAACCCATCGTTGGTACGATTTAATCGGGCGAGATTCTCGAATACCGTGCTGGCTCACAACATAGCCCATCGGGGTCATCAATCCTTTGGGCATTGCCAAGTCGCTTGGCCCTTTAGGCAACAATTCCTGCCAGACAGATCGCCATTCGCGCATTGTGGGGCCAAGGTTTTTTAAACCTTGCAGCGAGAATAAATCTGCCCCCAAAGGAACCACCACTTGGTCGGATGCAATCAGGGCTGCACGGTTAATGGCACCCAAATTAGGCCCTACGTCAATCAAGGCCACTTCGGCACCCCATTGCGCACCTTGCAGGACCAGTCGATGAAATGCCGTCATCGTGCGAAAAGCTGCTTCGTCGCGGTTATGGCAGCGCGGCCATGCGTCGGACAATTTGTCCTCAAACCTTGACAGTCCTAAATCACCTGGGATCAGCCCTAGGTTGGGCGACAACATTTCTACATGCGGTTGGCGGATGTCCCCGATACCGCGAAGAATGGGGCGAATGGCTCCGAAAACGGTGTCGGGATGTTCATCATCAGGCCAAAGCTCTTCTAGGCGTTCTTCATCAAGAAACATCGCGGTCAAGTTGGCTTGTGGGTCCAGATCCACAGCCAATACCTTGAGTCCGCGCTCTGCAAACATCCAGGCCAAGTGGTACACCAGCGAAGTCTTACCGACACCGCCTTTGTTGTTAAAAAAGGCAATCGTTTTCATGCTGGCCTACGGCGAACAGTGACAAGAAACACCTTGTCGTCGATTTCAAATTCGGCAGGTGGATTGCCATTCGCCTGGAGCATCGCTTGGGTGCGCTGGATTCCATAACCGTACCGGTTGACGTAGTTCATGGATCGCATGGCTTCGGCAAGAACCGGGTTGCGGTAGCTGTTGCGCCGGTCTAAGGTCTCTCTGGTCACTTCACCATACAGTCCGCCGGGGCTTTGTATTTCAATCCGATCTGAATACCAATAAAACCGAATCGGTGTGTGAGAGCGATAGTCTCTGTGCATGACTGCGTTATGAAACAACTCCCGCAAGGCCCATTCTGGGTAATCGGAAGCGGGTTTATCGCGGAATCCTTCTCCTTGCAGCACAGTCATTTGATTGTGAGCAATGATTTTTTGGCGTACCGTTTCAAGAACCGTTCGCAAGTCTCCAGATACCGCCAATTCATCATCGGGGCGCTCTGTCATGGTGAGGCCGGGAAACTTGAGAAACTGAATATAAGCGCCCGGTAAATAAAACTGAGGGTTGATGCCAAATAACAGAATACCCGCAACGGTTGGCGCTTGAGCGCGCAGATCGAAGCATCGCAATGAAGCCAGTTTTTCTTCGGTCGTCCGATGATTGGCTGCGATGACTTCTGCATCAACCGCCTGCATGCGGTATTCATCGAACAGTCTCATCGTCAGATCAACAACACGGGCTTCGCGCACGGGATGAACGTCAAAGGTTGTGATCAAACTGGCCCTTCGCTCGGACAGAACACGCTCTTCCTGTTCATTGGCAACCCCTTTGCGCGGCCCGATGCGGATATAGACTTTTCCTTTGTAGAGTACAGGCGGAACGCTGGATGCTTGAACTTCGACGATGGCGACATCTCCGCCGAGTAGCGTCATTTTGCTGACCGACATGGCCGGTGGCGGCAAGACGTTTCCGTCCGATCGGATACCGGCAAGATTTCTTAACAGTTCATCGGTAACGGAGATACCTGCCAAAGAGCCGTCATCATTCGCGCCAATGATCAAATAGCCCGGTTGGCGATGATTGGGATAGTCATTGGCAAATGCACAAATCGCTTGCGCGAATTTTTCGGTATTGTTGGTTGATACCGTTCGCTCAATGCGATCCGATTCCAAATCGGATAGCAGAGTCTGCAATTGTTGTTGAGTTAGCACAGTGTTATAGCCATTTTTAATCGTTCAACCAAACCGGGAAGCGCCATTATGGCCCGTCTGAGTCCCACCCCGCACACCTCGCACACACCCAACACACCTCACCCACTCCCCCGCTGCCCCAGCAGGCCATGCGGGCGCAGCACCAGCACCAAAACCAGCACCAAGTAAGGCAGCAAGGGGGCTATTTGCGCCAGGCTGATGTTCAGCAGCGCATGTTGGGGTACGGCGGTGGCGGGTAGCCAGGTTTGCAGCAGGCTGGCCAATGAATGGTCTAGCGTGACGGCCAGGGTTTGCAGCATGCCGATGAGGATGGAGGCCCAAAACGCGCCTGCCAATGAACCCAGGCCGCCCACCACCACCACCACAAACGTCAGCGAGCCCAGGTTGGCGGCCATGCTGGGTTGGGTGACGAAGGTGCTGCCGCCCAGTACCCCGGCCAGCGCGGCCAGCGCGGTGCCTGCGCCAAACAGGCCCATCAAGATGCGCGGTAGGTTGTGGCCCAGGGTTTGCACGGTTTCGGGGTGGGTGCGGGCGGCTTGAATGACCAGCCCCACCCGGCTGGCCCGCAGCAGCAGCCACACCACCAGCCACATGCCCAGCGCCACCAGCATGATGAAGGCGCGGCTGGCCGGAAACGGCGCGCACTGGGCCAGCGCTGCATCGGCACACAGCGACGGTGCCGCGCCCCAAACCAGTTGCCAGCCCCCAGCCACGGGGCTGACCAGCGTGAACGCAGGCCCCTGCAACAGCGCAGGCAGCCGAAAAGGCAGCGCCGACTGGCCCCAGACCAGCTGCACCAGCTCCAGCACCACATAAGACAGGCCAAACGTCACCAGCAGTTCGGGCACGTGGCCAAAGGCATGCACGCGGCGCAGGCACCAGCGCTCGAACGCGGCCCCCAGGCAGCCCACCAGCACAGGGGCCAACACCAGCGCAGCCCAAAAACCCAGCACCTGCGCCAAGGAATAGCCGATGTAGGCCCCCAGCATGTAAAAGCTGGCATGGGCAAAGTTGAGCACGCCCATGAGACTGAAAACCAGCGTCAGGCCCGCGCTGAGCATGAACAGCAACAGGCCATAACTCAGGCCGTTGAGCAGGGCAATGAAGGTGTGCTCCACGGGCTACTCACCGACAGTCAGGCTGTGCACATCACCCACGCCGCAAATACCGCGCATCGGACCAGGTGGCCAGCCACTGCGGTGCAAAAGCCACGCCGATGGCAGCAAACATGCCCGTCAAGAAGGCATCGCCCCAGGCCATGAGCCAGCGCGCGACCAGGGCTTGTTCTAGGGTGGCTGCGCCCGTGACACGGTGCAGCAGTTCCATCAGCACGCCTGACAGAAACACCGCCACCGCCGTGCCCAAAAAACCCCGGCCCAGGGTGTAGATGAAAGGGTTGGGGGGTAACCAGCGGCGCAGCATGGCCCCGACGCACAGGGCCAAGGTGGCGGGCACCAAACCCAGCCAGACGGCTTGCGACAGCACGGCCCAACCGTCGGTGGTGCCCAGAGCCCAGACGGCCACGGCCACCACGCTCAAAGCCAGCACGGCCAGGGGCCAGCCCAGCATGAGCACCAGCAGACTGGCCCCCGAGAACTGCACGCTCAAGCCCTGCGGCAGGGCTTGGGGCAGCAACCACAGCCAAGGCAGCAAGACCACGGCGGCGAGTGCGGGGGTCAGCAAGGCCCCTTGCAGCATGCGCCAAGGGCGCAACCACAGGGCCACCGCCAAGGCGGTGCAAACGAACAAGATTTCGAGGGTGAGCAGCATGGGGGCGCAGTATGGGTGGCCCGTGCGTGCGCTGTGTTGACTTTGCTCAACCCATGCCGGGTAGTTTGGGCATGCCTTTCATGCCGCCCATGCGCTTCATCATCTTCATGAGGCCGCCGCCTTTCATTTTTTTCATCATGCCTTGCATTTGCTCGAATTCTTTGAGCAGGCGGTTGACTTCTTGCACCTGCACGCCAGCGCCAGCGGCAATGCGGCGTTTGCGGGTGGCCTTGATGATGTCGGGTTTGCGCCGCTCGGCCAGGGTCATGCTGCAAATGATGCCTTCTTTGCGCTTGATGTCTTTTTCGGCCCGGTTCAGGTCCACCTCGCCCGCTTTGGCGGCCATGCCGCTGGGCAGTTTGTCCATCAGGCTGGCCAGACCCCCCATTTGCTTCATCTGGCGGATTTGATCGAGAAAGTCGTTCAAATCGAAGCCTTCGCCGCTTTTGACCTTGGCCGCGAGTTTTTGCGCTGCGGCAATGTCCACGCCCGCCGTGACCTGTTCGACCAGGGCGAGGATGTCGCCCATGCCCAAGATGCGTCCGGCGTGGCGTTCGGCATCGAACACTTCGAGGCCGTCGATTTTTTCGGAGACCCCCGCGAATTTGATGGGTGCGCCGGTGATGTGGCGCACCGACAGGGCCGCGCCGCCGCGTGAATCGCCGTCGAGTTTGGTGAGGATGATGCCGGTCAGGGGCAGTGCCGCGCTGAAGGCTTTGGCGGTGTTGATGGCATCTTGACCCTGCATGGCATCGACCACGAACAGGGTTTCAATGGGCTTGAGGACGGCGTGCAGTTCCTGAATCTCGCGCATCAGCACCTCGTCAATGGCGAGGCGGCCAGCGGTGTCCACCAGCAGCACATCAAAGTGGTGCTTGCGGGCGTAGTCGATGGCGGCGCGGGCAATGTCCACCGGTTTTTGGTCGGGCGTGCTGGGGAACCACTGGGCACCGGCTTGCGCGGTGACGGTTTTGAGCTGCTCAATGGCGGCTGGGCGGTACACGTCGCCCGAGACGGTGAGGACTTTTTTCTTGCGCCGCTCGATGAGGTGCTTGGCCAGTTTGGCGGTGGTGGTGGTTTTACCGGCCCCTTGCAGGCCCGCCATCAAGATGACGGCGGGGGGCTGGACAGCGAGGTTGATGTCGGACACGCCCGCGCCCATGGTGGCGGCCAGCTCGCGGTTGACGATGCCCACCAGCGCCTGCCCCGGCGTGAGCGAGCCCACCACCTCTTGGCCCAGGGCTTTGTCTTTGACGCGGGCAATGAAGTCACGCACCACGGGCAGGGCCACGTCGGCCTCTAAGAGGGCCATGCGCACTTCGCGCAGCATGTCGGTGACGTTGCTTTCGGTGATGCGGGCCTGGCCGCGCATTTCCTTGACGATGCGTGAGAGGCGGTCGGTGAGGGCTGATGCCATGAGAGCCTTGGGGATGGAAAAAGAAGGAAGGCAAGGGAGCGGTACGACGCACGGGCGGTGCCGGTGCAGCCCCGGCTGACCAGGGTGGGGCCGTTAAACTGTGCGCTGGATTTTATGTCTTGACCACAGCGGCTCTCGCGCTGCGCCTATGAACCCACTGTCCCTTCCTTGGTCTGATCCATCGGCTGCCCTGCTGTCTGCGGTGGCAGCCTTGTCGTATGCCGTGCTGGCCTGGGCACACCCACGCATGCAACCGGGGCAAATTCGGGGGCTGCTGGGCACGGCTTGGGGGCTGCACCTGCTGGTGCTGGCCAAGGGTTTGCTGGAGCAACCGGCGCGGTTTGGTTTTGCGCCCGCGCTGTCCGTCACGGCCTGGCTGGTGTTGACGGTGTATTTGGTCGAGAGTCGGCTGTACCCCCAGTTTCGGGCCCGCTGGGCGCTGGCGGCACTGGGCGCGCTGGCGGTGTTGCTGGGGCTGGTCTTTCCGGGTTCGCCCTACCCGGCGTTGGGATCGGCTTGGTTGCCGCTGCACTGGGCCTTGGGCATTGCCTGTTATGGGCTGGTGGGGGTGGCGGTGGTGCATGCGGGGCTGATGCAGCGTGCCGAAAAGGCCATGCGCCTGGGCCGCTCGTCCGACACGGCACTGCCCCTGCTGACGCTGGAGCGCCTGACGTTTCGCTTTCTGTGGGCGGGCTTTGTGCTGCTGACGGCCACGCTGCTGGCGGGCTGGTGGTTTTCTGAGGCGCTGAACCACCGCTGGGTCTGGAACCACAAAACCGTGTTTTCTGTGCTGTCTTGGCTGACGCTGGGCCTGCTGCTGTGGGGCCGCTGGCAACTGGGCTGGCGGGGTCGGGTGGCGGCACGCATGCTGTATGTGGGCGCTGGCCTGCTGCTGCTGGGCTATGTGGGATCGCGCTTTGTGCTCGAAGTGGTGCTGCAACGCGCCTGAACGGTGAACATCAATGAAATACCTGCTGGTTCTGGCGGTGGTGTGGGTGGCGTATTCGATTTGGCGCAAAAACCACATGCGCCCACCCGTGCCGCCCAAAGCTGCTGCCCCGTCCCAGGCAAAGGCGGGCGTGCCGGTGGTCATGGTGGCCTGCCTGCACTGCGGCACCCACCTGCCCGAAGACGAAGCGGTGCACGGACGGGGCGGGCCGTATTGCTCGGCAGAACACCGGCAGCAGCACGAGGGCGGTTCAGCGCGCCCCGGCGGAGCCTGAGTGCACGGCCTGAAGCGGGAACGCAGCATGTGGGGTGAAAACCCGGCCCGTTTTGCCGCTGCCTGGATGGCCACGGCCCTGAGCCCCGAGGTGGATGCGCGCATGCAGCGCAACCATGCGTTTGTGCGGCTGTGGCGGGCCTTCATGCATGCACGTGTGTCCATTGCGGTGGTGCTGCTGGCGCTGCAAGGCTTTGTCTGGCTCTCGGGCAGCAGCGAACCGCACGGGCTGCTGTGGGTGTGTTCGCTGTATCTGCTGGCCACCCTGGCGGTGCTGTGGGTTCTGCGCCCCGTGCAATCGGCCAAAGCGGTATCGCTGCAATGGCTGTGGACCATCGGGGTCGATGTGCTGCTGTTTGCCGCGCTGCAATACACGCAAAAGGGTGGTTTCAACTACACGCCACTGTTTGCCCTGCCGGTGCTGCTGGCCTCCATCTTGGGGCCGCTGCTGCTGGGTCTGGCCACGGCAGCCAGCGTGACGCTGTTGCTGCTGGGTGAGGCTTGGTTCAGTGCCCATCTGCTGAGTGACGTATCCACCACACGCCTGCTGCAAGCCGCGCTGACGAGCATTGGTTTTTTTCTGGTGGCCTTGCTGGCCAACCAACTGGCGCGGCGGCTGGCACGCGAAGAGGCCATGGCCGAGAGCAGCCAAGCCACAGCACGCACGCTGGCGCAAATCAACGAACTGGTCATTGACAGCCTGAACCTGGGCGTGCTGGTGGTAGATGCCGAGGGCAACACCCGCAACGCCAACCCCGCTGCGCAAACCCTGCTCATGGGCATGGCGGCGACACAGGTGCGCGACATCCACCTGCCCGAGCGGGCCAGCTGGGCGGGTCTGTGGAGCTTGGTACAAGAAACCTTTGCCGTCGGTCAGCCGCTGGAGTCTGAGATCACGGTGACGCTGGACCAGTACACCAGCAACCGGCTGGCCGCCCGCACCCAGCTGACCACGCCCGACGGTGAGGGGCTGTGCGTGCTGTTTTTAGAAGACCTGCGCGAAGTCGAGGCGCGTGTACGCACCGAAAAGCTGGCCTCTATGGGCCGCATGTCGGCGGCGGTGGCGCATGAAATCCGCAACCCGCTCTCGGCCATTGCGCAAGCCAATGCCCTGTTGGACGAAGAGGTACAGAGCGATACCGCCAAACGGCTAACGCGCATGATCGAGCAAAACGCGCAGCGGCTGGCGCGCATCGTGGACGACATCCTGAAATTTGCCCGTGCCGCACCCGGCCCCACCGAAGTCGCCCTGACCCTGCCGCTAGAGGCCACGCTGCGCCAAATCGTTCTGGAATGGAGCCAGCAACACCAAGCGCAAGACCGGCTGGGGCTGCACCTGCACACCCCCACGGTTCACATTGGCTTTGACCCCGACCACCTGCGCCGGCTGCTGGTGAACCTGCTGGACAACGCCTTGCGCCACGCCAGCGGGCAAGCCACCTGCATCCGCATCATCACCCAGGCCATCAACCTGGATCGGGTGCGGCTGTCCGTGTGGAGCGACGGCCCGCCGCTGGAGCAAGGCGTGCTGCGCCACCTGTTTGAGCCATTTTTTTCATCCGAAAGCCGCTCCAGCGGGCTGGGGCTCTACATCTGCCGCGAACTGTGCGAGCGCTACGGTGCCCAAATTGCGTACCAGCGCACCCGGTTGGATCAGCGCGATGGAAACGCCTTTTACGTCACCCTGCGCGCGGCGGGCATTGCGGCAGCACAAACCAGCCGACTCTATGTGCCCGGCGATTCAGAGCCCGGCTTGGTTCCCCCCGACACCCAGGCACCCGGCGACACCCGGCCCCCGGCCTGAGCCCGGCCAGCTCCCCGCACGCTCACCCTTGCCATGTCTGCCCCACCCTACCCCACCAACACCAACGCCCACATCACCACCATTCTGGTGGTTGACGACGAACCCGACCTGCGCACGCTGTACGAACTGACCCTGCTGCGCGCCGGACACGCGGTCATGTCAGCCGCTGACCTCACGCAAGCCCGCGAGTGCCTAGCACAGCAGCGTTTTGACATGCTGATCACCGACATGCGCCTGCCCGACGGCCTGGGGCTGGAGCTGCTGCAAGAAATCAAGGCGCAGGACAGGCCCGAGAAATGCATCGTCATCACCGCCTACGGCTCGGCAGAAAACGCGGTTGAAGCGCTCAAGCTCGGCGCGTTTGACTACCTGACCAAACCGGTAGACCTCAAGCAACTGCGCGCTGCGGTGCAATCGGCGCTGAGCAACCCGCTGCCCCTGCCTGCTGCGCGCCGCCCATCGCCTGCGCCCACGACCGGTGGCGGTGCAGCAGCGCTGGCCTGCATCGTGGGGCGTTCGACGGCGATTGAGCACATCAAAACCCGCATTGAAAAAGTCGCGCACAGCATGGCCCCGGTGCTGGTGCTGGGCGAATCGGGCACGGGCAAAGAGCTGGTGGCGCGTGCAGTCCACGGGTGCAGCCACCGTGCCAAGGGGCCATTCGTGGCGGTCAACTGCGGGGCCATTCCCGAGAATTTGATCGAGGCTGAATTCTTTGGCGTGCGCAAAGGCGCATTCACCGGGGCCAGCCAAGACCGCGAAGGCTACTTTCAGGCGGCCAAAGGCGGCACCTTGTTTCTGGACGAAATTGGCGATTTGCCCCTGCCGATGCAGGCCAAGCTGCTGCGCGTGATTCAAGAGCGCCAAGTGCGCCCCCTGGGCGGGGTGCAAGAAGAGGCGGTGGATGTGCGCTTGGTCAGCGCCACCCACCGCGACCTCGGGGCCATGGTGCAGCGCGGTGACTTTCGGCAAGACCTGTTTTACCGGCTCAACGTCATTGAAATGCGCCTGCCCGCCCTGCGCCAGCGCCGTGAAGACCTGCCCACCCTGGCGCAAGCCCTGCTGGAGCGCCTGTGCCACGAGTCCGGGCAAACGCTGCCGCGCCTGTCTGCCGCCGCGCTGGACTGGCTGCAACAACACCCCCTGCCTGGCAACGTGCGCGAACTGGACAACTTGCTGCAACGCGCCCTGGCCCTGAGCAACGGCAACACCCTAGAACCCGCCGACTTTGGCGACAGCGACATCGCCCCCAGCCCTTCGACAAGCCACCCCCACGCGGCTGCACGGCCCGCATCCACCCCGTCTTTTGAGACCCCCAGCGCAGCCACAGCCCCCCCCACCGAAACCCCGCGCGACCTGCAAACCTATCTGGACGAGCAAGAACGCCAGGTGCTGCTGCAAGCGCTGAAAGAGAGCCACTTCAACCGCACCGCCGCCGCCGCCCGCTTAGGCCTGAACCTGCGGCAAATTCGCTACCGCATCCAGCGCCTGGGCATTGCCATGCCCAGCGACAGCGACGACACCGAGCCGCACTGACATGCACCCCAACCACACCCCACAGCCAGCCCCCGCTGTACAGCCTGTGCTTGTGCCCGCCCCGCTTGTGCCTGCCCCGCTCTGGTCAGGCGGCTGGCTGCGCGAGGCCCGCGCCTGCCCCTCGCCCAATGTGGGCCAGCGGCCAGCGGGGGCGGTGGTTGATCTGTTGGTGATCCACGCCATCAGCCTACCGCCAGGCCAGTTTGGTGGCCCCGAGGTAGAGCAGCTGTTCACCAACCAACTCGACTGGGATGCCCACCCCTACTTCGGCCAGATTCGCGGCCTAGAGGTTTCGGCGCATTTCTTCATCCGGCGCAACGGTGAACTGGTGCAGTTTGCCGACACCGATGCCCGCGCTTGGCATGCGGGGCAGTCGTGCTGGCGTGGCCGCAGCCAGTGCAACGACGACTCGATTGGCATAGAACTCGAAGGGCTGGACGGCGGCCTGTTCGAGCCCGCGCAATACGACCGCTTGGTTCACCTGTGCCAGCACCTGCGCCAGCGCCACCCCATTGCCTATGTGGCTGGCCACGAACACATTGCCCCTGGCCGCAAGCCAGACCCCGGCCCCGGCTTTGACTGGGCGCAACTGCAAGCCCGCCTGAACTGGCCTGCGGCCTGTTTTCCGTGATCAAACGGGCCTGATCAAACGGGCCTGATCAAGCCGCCCCGATGTTGGGCACCAGTGCCCCAGCATCCTGCCCGGCTTTGTGGGCGGCGGTGAAGGCCAGCATGCGGTCAATGGGCAGGCGGGCGCG
>JBEENR010000016.1:0-66879 GCA_041192045.1 Pseudomonadota bacterium
TCAGGCTTTCGATGTTTTCAATGTCGATGCGCGCCAGCGGATCGATCATGAAATGCATGCCCGCTACGCTGGGGCCTGCGGTGTTGAATTTTTTCATGGCTCCACCCCCAACTGCTCGCACAGCCGAACCAGCGTTTGGCGCAGACGCTCTACCTCGGCCTCCAGCGTCTGTACGCGCTGGGTGAGGGTGGCGGTGTCTTCGGTAGCCCCGCTGTGGCCGCTGGCGGCGGGCTGGCTCAAGTCCACCGGGCCGCACAGCAGGTGGGCCCAGCGCTGTTCGCGGTTGCCGGGGGCTTTGGGCAGCTTGACGACCAGCGGGCCGCCTTTTTCGGCGGGGCGGTCTTGCAGCTCTTCAAGGAATGCTTCGACCGATGAAATGTCGGCAAAGCGGTACCAGCGCTCGCAGTTGATGCGCAGCTCGCCCGCTGTTTGCGGCCCGCGCAGCATCAGCAGGCCCAGCAGCACGGCAGACTGTTCGGGCACGCCCATGCCGCGCATGAAGTTGTGGCTGTAGCGCGGCACGCGGGCACCGCTTTGCTCAATCACCAGCGACAGCGCTTTCAGTTCGTCCACCGCTTCGGCGGCTTGGGCTTCGCTCAGGTTCATCACCGGTTCGCGGGTGGTTTTTTGGTTGCAGCCGGTCAGCAGGGCCTGCATGGACAGCGGGTAGCTGTCGGGCACGGTGCGGGCTTTTTCCATCAAGGTGCCCAGCACGCGGGCTTCAATGGCGGACAGGGGGCGGGGGAGGTGGGCGGTTAGGGCGTTCATTACACTCTTGCAGGATGAAAAACCTTGTCATTCTGATCTCTGGCGGCGGCTCGAACATGGCCGCCATCGTCAAACATGCGGAAAAAGCGCAGTGGCAGCGCCGCCTGGGTGCGCGGGTGGCTGCGGTCATCAGCAACAAGGCCGATGCCGGGGGCTTGCAACTGGCGCAGGCCCAGGGCATTGCCACCGCCGTGCTGGACCACAAAGCCTACCCCAGCCGCGAAGCTTTTGATGCCGCCCTGATGGCCGAAATTGACCGCCAAGACCCCCAGGGCCAGCCCGCCTTGGTGGTGCTGGCCGGGTTTATGCGCATCTTGACCCCCGGTTTTGTGGCGCACTATGCCGGACGGCTGGTCAACATCCACCCCAGCCTGCTGCCCGCGTTTCCGGGTTTGCACACCCACCAGCGGGCGATTGACATGGGTTGCCGCTTCGCCGGGGCCACCGTCCACCAAGTGACTGCCGAGCTGGACCATGGCCACATTCTGGAACAGGCCGTGGTGCCCGTGCTGCCCAGCGACACCGCGCAAACCCTGGCCGCGCGGGTGCTGACGCAGGAACACATCATTTACCCGAGGGCTGTGGAGCGGTTGTTGACCGCATCCTGATTCACGGCACGCATGATCACATGCTCTTGTGAAACACCAGCCCCGCATGCTCGCGCATGGCGTGGAACTTGATCTTGGGCCAGTTCGCTTCCACGGCGCGCAGGGTGGCGTGGTGATCCACCAGCAGGGTAGGTGCGTCCACCGCGTCCAGGGCCACGCGGTGGCTGTTGGCATCGATGAAGCGTTTCAGCTCCACCTCGCCGCCGTCTTCTGGCGCGCAAGTCACCCAGCGGGCTACTTGGTAGGGGCTGTTCATGATGCGGGCTTTCACGCCGTATTCGTGTTCTAGCCGGTGCGCCACCACCTCAAACTGCAACTGGCCCACGGCACCGAGCATGAGTACGCTGCCCGCAATCGGGCGAAAAACTTGAATAGCACCTTCTTCGCCCAACTGCGTCAAACCAGAGCGCAATTGCTTGCTTCGTAATGGGTCGGCCACTTCCACACTGCGGATGATTTCGGGCGCGAAGAACGGCAAACCCGTGAATTGCAGGCTTTCGCCCTCGGTCAAGGTGTCGCCCAGTTGCAGCACGCCGTGGTTGGGTATGCCGATGATGTCGCCTGCAAACGCCTCGTCCAGCAGTTCGCGGCGCTGGCTCAAGAAGCTCACCACGGTGTTGGGCCGCAGGTCTTTGCCGCTGCGCACCACTTTGAGCTTCATGCCGCGTTCAAAGTGGCCGCTGGCCACCCGCACAAAGGCAATGCGGTCGCGGTGCGCGGGGTCCATGTTGGCCTGGATTTTGAACACCACGCCGGTGAATTTGCCTTCGTCAGGCTGCACCACGCGCTGAATGGCCGGGCGTTCGCCGGGGGGTGGGGCCAAGTCCACCAGGGCATCCAACACCTCGCGCACGCCAAAGTTGTTCACCGCCGAGCCAAACAGCATGGGCGTTTGCCGTCCGGCCAGGAATTCGGCTTCGTCAAACGCGGGCGATGCGCCTTCAACCAGCTCCATTTCGTCCCGCGCTTGCTGGAATTCGGCCCCAAAACGCGCCAAGCTCTCGGGGTTGTGCAGGCCGCTGAGCACTTCTTCATCGCCACCCCGGCGGTCTTCACCGGCGGCAAACACGCGCATTTGGTCGGTGCGGCGGTCAAATACGCCCCGAAAGGTCTTGCCCATGCCCACCGGCCAGGTGAAGGGCACCACCGTCATGCCCAGTTCGCGCTCAATCTCATCCATCAAGTCCAGCGGGGCCTGCACCTCGCGGTCCATTTTGTTGACGAAGGTGAGGATGGGCGTGTTGCGGGCGCGGCAGACTTGCAGCAGGCGGCGGGTTTGTGGCTCCACGCCGTTGCCCGCGTCAATCACCATCAGCGCGGCATCGACGGCGGTGAGCACACGGTAGGTGTCCTCAGAAAAGTCCTGGTGGCCGGGGGTGTCCAGCAGGTTGATGACGCAGTCGCGGTATTCCATCTGCATCACGCTCGATGCCACCGAAATGCCGCGCTGCTTTTCAATCTCCATCCAGTCGCTGGTGGCGTGCCGGGCGGCTTTGCGGGCTTTCACCGATCCGGCGATGTTGATGGCCCCGGAGAACAGCAGCAGCTTCTCGGTGAGGGTGGTTTTACCCGCGTCAGGGTGGGAAATGATGGCGAATGTGCGACGACGGCGCACTTGGTTGGCAAGTTCAGACATGGGGTGGGATTATCCCTTGCCCCTGCGCCGGGGGATAATTTCAGGATGCACCCAAAAGCCCTGCTGGACGAATGCGCCAACCTCATCGAACTGGTCTATCAATTTGAACACCCGGCTGACGCGGTGGTGTCACGCTACTTCCGCGAGCACCGATCACTCGGCCCCCGCGAGCGCGCCACCCTGTCTGACACGGTTTATGCCACCTTGCGCGAACGCCTCAAGTTCGAGTGGTTAGCCCGCTCCGGCAGTGGCTCCAAATGGCGCCGCCTGGCCATCCTCGGCTTTCCAGGCCAGCGCGACTTTTTGAAAAGCGCACTGACCGAGACTGAAAAAACCTGGCTGGATCACTGCGCCGCCGTCACCGATGCCGATCTGCTGGCCCCCCACCGCCACAACCTGCCCGACTGGCTGGCGCAGGCACTGCACGAACAGGTAGGCCCCGAATTCCATGCCCTGGTGACCAGCCTGAACCGGCCCGCTCCGCTGGATTTGCGCGTCAACATGCTTAACGCCAAACGCGAAACCGTGCTCGCCGAGCTGCGGCAAGCGGGGCTGGCCTGTGAACCCACGCCGTATTCACCCTGGGGCATTCGCTTGCAGGGCAAGCCCGCGCTGGCCAAGTTGCCGCTGTTTGTGCGGGGCGATGTGGAAGTGCAAGACGAGGGCTCGCAGCTGCTGGCCTTGCTGTTGCAGGCCAAACGCGGGGAAATGGTGGTGGATTTTTGCGCCGGTGCGGGCGGCAAAACCCTGGCGATTGGCGCGGCCATGCGCAACAGTGGGCGGCTGTATGCGTTTGATACCTCCGGCCACCGGCTGGATGCACTCAAGCCCCGGCTGGCGCGCAGTGGTTTGTCCAACGTCCACCCAGTCGCCATTGCCCATGAGCGAGATGAGCGCATCAAACGGCTGGCGGGCAAGATTGACCGCGTGCTGGTCGATGCGCCGTGCTCCGGCCTGGGCACGCTGCGCCGCAACCCTGACTTGAAATGGCGTCAGACCCCCGACACCGTGGCTGCACAAGCCAGCTTGCAGCAGGCCATTTTGCACAGCGCGGCCCGTTTGCTCAAGCCGGGTGGCCGGCTGGTGTACGCCACATGCAGTTTGCTGCGTGCTGAAAACGAACAGGTAGCGCAAGCGTTTGCTGCCGCACACCCCGAATTTGAAGCGCTGCCCGTGGCGGAAATCCTAGAACAGAATGGGCTGGCTCAAGCAGCGTCGCTGTGCACGGGAGATGCAGACCACGCGGGCCAATGGTTGCGTTTGTGGCCGCATCGGCATGCAACAGACGGCTTTTTTGCTGCTGTTTGGCGAAAAAAACCTTAAAACGCTTGAAATTTGCGGCATAAAGCCTGACTTGCCTCAGACGGGATGCCGACCGATGGCAGCAGTGTTTGGTGTTTTCACAGCACGGCCTTAAAATTTCGGAGCTTTTTGGCGTGCGGCTGCCAAGCGGCTTTTTTTCTGGTCTGTGCCGCTTTTTCACTGCCTGCGGGTGGTTTTAGGATCTCAATGTTTACCGATTCCGGATTTTTCTCCGCCCTGTGGGATGGCGTGATTCAGCTCCTGGCCCATGGCCTGACCGATGCCAGCTGGTGGCAAATTCTGCTGGTGACCCTGGTGTTTACCCATATCACCATTGCCAGCGTCACCATTTACCTGCACCGACACCAAGCCCACCGTTCGTTGGATCTGCACCCCATTCCTTCGCACTTTTTCCGTTTCTGGCTCTGGCTGACCACTGGCCAAGTCACCAAGGAATGGGCTGCTATTCACCGCAAGCACCACGCCAAGTGCGAGCAGGCCGAAGACCCGCACAGCCCGCACGTCTATGGCATCAAAAAAGTGCTGCTGGAAGGGGCCGAGCTCTACCGCGCAGAATCCAAAAACAAAGAAACCTTGGCCCGTTACGGCCACGGCACACCAGATGACTGGGTGGAGCGCCATATTTACACCGGTCGTTCATGGCAGGGTGTGGCACTCATGCTCATCATCGACGTGGCCCTGTTTGGTGCAGCGGGTCTCACGGTCTGGGCAGTGCAAATGGCTTGGATTCCCATCACGGCAGCGGGCATCATCAACGGTGCCGCTCACTACTGGGGCTATCGCAACTTTGAAGCCACCGATGCCAGCACCAACATCTCGCCCTGGGGCATCCTGATCGGCGGCGAAGAACTGCACAACAACCACCACACCTACCCCACCTCGGCCAAACTGTCGGTCAAACCTTACGAGTTCGATATCGGCTGGCTCTATATCAGCATCCTCAAGTCGCTGGGCTTGGCAACGGTCAAGAAAACGCCGCCCAAAATGGCGTTTGGTGAAGTCAAGCCGGTAGCCGATGAAAAGACCCTGGAGGCCATCATTGCCAACCGCTACGAAATCATGGCCACCTATGCCCGCCAGATGCGCGATGTCTTCCAACACGAAACCGCCAACCTCAAGTTGGACCCCAGCGTGTTGCAAGCCGCCCGCCGCTGGCTGCACCGCGATGCCGACAAGGTGCCCGCGACGGCCGTCCCCCAGCTCACCCAAGCGCGTGCTGCTTGCCCGGTGCTGGACAAAATGGTGGTCATGCGCGAAGAACTGCGCCAGATCTGGCTCAACACCTCCCGCTCACGCGAACAGCTGGCTGCCGACTTGCAAGCTTGGTGCCGTCGCGCCGAAGAAAGCGGCATTGCTGCCCTGCGCGATTTCTCCATCCAGCTGCGCGCTGCTCGCGTGTGATGGTGTGACCGATCGCAGCCTGCACGCCGGTCGGCGTACAGGCTGTACTTTAAAAGTCCATAAAAAAAGCCGCTGTGAAAACAGCGGCTTTTTTGTGGTTCAGTGAAACCGGGCTGAATTACTTCAGCTTGATTTCTTTGTAGTCCACATGCTTGCGAGCTTTGGGATCAAATTTTTTGATCAGCATCTTCTCGGGCGTGGTTTTCTTGTTTTTGGTGGTGGTGTAGAAGTGGCCGGTACCCGCGGTGGATTCCAGCTTGATTTTTTCGCGTCCGCCTTTGGCTGCCATGGTCGTTCTCCTTAAGCTTGGCCGCGTGCGCGCAGGTCAGCGAGCACGGCTTCAATGCCATTTTTGTCGATCAGGCGCAGTGCAGCACCCGAAACGCGCAGGCGAACCCAGCGGTTTTCGCTTTCGACCCAGAAACGGCGGTATTGCAGGTTCGGCAGGAACCGGCGCTTGGTTTTGTTGTTGGCGTGGGAAACGTTGTTCCCTACCATGGGCTTTTTGCCCGTTACGTCGCAGACGCGTGCCATCAGGACACTCCGATCTATTGCTTTAACAGCCACAACCCGCAAATCCAGCGCTGCACACGGCAAGCCGGGCGGGGGCCGTTGGCCTCACCTCGCCAAAAAGGGTGGCGGTAACCCAGATTTTGCTGCGCCAGCCCGACGGGTGAACCCATGTCGGACAAACTTCAGCAAAGCCCGCGATTATATGCGCTGAAACAAACGCAAAAATTTCGCGGCAACCCAGTCTTGACGCGCCTTTTAAAATACTGAGTAAATTTACTCAGTATTTTATGATCTACCAAAGAAGCCAAGTTTCCGTTTTAAAACAACGACTTGCAGAAGCACCCCGGTTCATCACCATCGTGGCAGGCCCACGACAAATTGGCAAAACCACGCTGGTTCTTCAGGCCATTGATGGCATAGCTGTCACGTTCCGCTTGTTGGTAGATAGGCGGAACATGGCAACCCATCAGGCAGCCAACGGAAACCGTTCGTCATTTTTGGTCAGCGCCGCCTTGTTTTGTGCAGCCCACCCAATACAGGCAAGCCACACGGTTTTGGGTATGGGCTTGGCTGCGCTCAGGTAGTAGCACAGCATGCGCCGCGATACGCCAATGGCTTGCGCACCTTGTTCCTGAGTCAGTTGGTTGTCGTACAGCCACTGAATCAGGCGTTCATGCCCAATGCCGCCCGCTTGCTCGGTGGCCAAATGGCGCAGGTTGTCTGCCCCCATGTCGATGGCACCGTCAAGCCACACCACCGAGGTGCCCCAGTCGCCGAGTTGGGCCTGAGCAAACAGCGCCGCATCTTGCAAGGGCTTGAACAGGCGGGTGTTCTCAATCCAGTCGGACAAGTCCACATCAGCCTGCCACCAGTCTTCGAATATCAGGTACAAGCGTCGGTCAGGCAGGGCAGACACCGCAAGGATACGCAGCGGATCGTGGTTCATCGTTGCAACTCCTCAAAGTCCAGGGCCAGTTGGGCCGCACGGGGGCGTAGCCAGTCCAGTGCCGCCGTCATCTCTTTGGCCAGAATGCGCCCTCTGGCTTCAAATTTCAGGTTTGCCAAGTACACCAGCGCTTCGCGCCCGTCAGAAAACAACACATGCACATGCGCAGGCCGGTGGTCGCGGCTGCGCATTTCAATCTTGCAGTGGGGCAACCGGTGGAGCAGCGGCATAGAGAGATTTTATGTGCAACCGTTGCACAAAATCGCTCAACCCCCACCCACCTATCGCACCCGCACACCCCCCCGAGCAAGGTTGGACGTGATATTCCGTTTGTTGACGCACAGGCCACTCATCATGCGGTGCGTCTGATGTCAAGTTCCACTTAAAACGTCATAGAGCCGGTATAAGCGTCATCTTTCTCAAGCTTACCAGCGGTCTGTTTAAGTTCGGTGGATTGGGACGATCAGCCCATCGGGTGCCAGCGCGTTTTGAATGCGCGTTTCTGCCGCGCTGGCCGTCGCGGTTGCCTGGGGTTCGCGGGCTGTATTGTTGGGTGCATGCCGTTTTTTGCTCGGTTGGCCGTTGATACAGCGCCTTCAAACCCAACCCACCATTTCCCGCCCCCGCACCTCCCCCCGCAAGGTATAGCCGTTGGTATCGGTAATCGTCACGTCCACCATTTGGCCCACCAAGCGGCTGGCGTGGGGGCCGGCGGCGAAGTTCACCACGCGGTTGCATTCGGTGCGGCCCATCAGTTCGGGCGCGGCGGGGCTGGATTTGCGCGACGGGCCTTCTACCAATATGCGCTGCACCGTGCCCACGCGGCTGGCGCTGATGCGGGCCACGTTGGCTTCTAGCGCGGCTTGCAGTTGGTGCAGGCGTTGCAGTTTGACGGCGTGGGGCGTGTCGTCGGGCAGGTTGGCCGCTGGGGTGCCGGGGCGGGGGCTGAAGATGAAGCTGAAGCTGATGTCGTAGCCCACGTCGTCAATGAGCTTCATCATTTTTTGAAAGTCGTCGTCGGTTTCACCGGGGAAGCCGACGATGAAATCGCTGCTCATGGCCAATTCGGGCCGAATGGCGCGCAGTTTGCGCACCGTGCTTTTGTATTCCATGGCGGTGTAACCGCGTTTCATGGCCATGAGGATGCGGTCTGACCCGTGTTGCACCGGCAGGTGCAGGTGGCTGACCAATTTCGGGATGTTGGCGTAGGCCTCAATCAGGCGCGGCGTGAATTCGTTGGGGTGGCTGGTGGTGTAGCGAATGCGTTCAATGCCGGGGATGTCGGCCACGTATTCCAGCAGCAGGGCAAAGTCCGCGATTTCGGCGGTGTCGCCCATCTTGCCCCGGTAGGCGTTGACGTTTTGGCCCAACAGCGTCACTTCGCGCACGCCTTGGTCGGCCAGCCCAGCCACTTCGACCAACACGTCGTCAAAGGGGCGGCTGACTTCTTCGCCTCGGGTGTAGGGCACCACGCAGTAGCTGCAATATTTAGAGCAGCCTTCCATGATGCTGACAAAGGCCGAATGCCCTTCGACGCGGGCGGGGGGCAGGTGGTCGAATTTTTCAATTTCCGGAAAGCTGATGTCCACTTGCGGCTGCGCCAGGCGTTCGCGGGCTTTGAGCATCTCGGGCAGGCGGTGCAGGGTTTGCGGGCCGAACACCACATCGACAAACGGGGCGCGTTTGATGATCTCAGCCCCTTCTTGGCTGGCTACGCAGCCGCCCACGCCAATGAGCACGCCTTTTTGCTTCAGGTGTTTGACGCGGCCCAGGTCAGAAAACACTTTTTCTTGGGCTTTTTCGCGCACCGAGCAGGTGTTGAACAGAATCAGGTCGGCTTCTTCCACGTCTTGCGTGGGGGTGTAGCCCTGGGCTGCGCCCAGCACGTCGGCCATTTTGTCCGAGTCGTACTCGTTCATTTGGCAGCCAAAGGTTTTGATGAAGACTTTTTTGCTCATGGGGTGGCTCGTGGGCGGGGCAGGGCGGCTTCGGTGGGGGTCAGTATCCAGACTTCGTGCACCAGCCCCATGGGTTCGCGGGTGTAGTTCACGACCAGGGTTTGCCCGATCAGGCTGGCGGAGAGCGCCAGGGTGTTTTGGGTGTTGCGGATGCGTGCACCTGGCGACAGCCGAGTGGCTTGACCATCAAGCACGATGTCGGGCGGCTGCACCACCTGCAAGGTGCCGCGCAGGGCCTGCGGCGGAAACTGCCGCACTGGGCCAACAGCCTGGGGCAGGGTGGTCGTCTGGGTGCTGATGTTGACGTTGGTGGCCGTTGTCGTGGCGGCCATGGGGTCGGTTTCGGCGTGCAGCCACAGCGGGGTGAGCAGCAGGCACAGCGCCAGCGTGCGGGCACTGTTGGGGGGGTGTTGGCAGCGGTTCATGGTGTCCATCCAGAGGCTGTTTGCGTCAAGCCCGCACAGGTGGCCGGCGGGCGGGCGGCATTGTCGCACGCATGCCGCGCTTCACGGGTCTGCAAACAGCTCGCTGACCAACTGCCGCAGCCACATGTTGTCTGGGTCGCGGTTGTATTTGGCGTGCCAGAACATGTTGATGGCAATTTCCGGCAGCGCCACCGGGTGCGGCGAGACCACGAGGTCAAACGGCACTTTGCTGCGCTGCGCAAACCGCTCGGGCAGGGTGGCAATCAGGTCGGTGCTTTGCAGAATGTGGCCCACCGCAATGAAGTGGGGCACCACCAAGCGGATGCGCCGCGTGATGCCCGCGCGCGCCAGCAGGCTGTCAATTTCGCCATGCCCGGTGTTCGGTGCGGTCACGCCCACATGCTCCAGTGCGCTGAATTGCGCCAGCGTCAGGGGGGCGCGGGCGCTGGGGTGTCCGTTTCTGAACATGCACACATAGCGCTGCCGAAACAAGCGTTTTTGAAAAAAGCCGGTTTGCAAGCCGGGCATCCAGCCCAGTGCCAAGTCCACTGCGCCCGATTCCATGCCCTCTTTGATGCCGCCTGCGCTGGGGCGGTGGGTGTGGATTTGCACGTTCGGTGCCAGGCGGGACAAGGCCTCCATCAGCGGTGGCATGAAGTACATCTCGCCGATGTCGGTCATGGCCAGATTGAAGGTTCGGGCACTGGTTTGCGGGTCAAAGCTTTCCTTGCTGGACAGGGCGGTCTGCAAGGCGTTGAGCGCATACACCACCGGCTCGGCCAGGTGGTGCGCGTAAGGCGTGGGCTCCATGCCCTTGGATGTTCGGATGAACAACTCGTCGTTGAGCAGTTCGCGCAAGCGCCGCAGCGCGTTGCTCACGGCGGGCTGCGACATGCCGAGGTTCTCCGCCGCCGCCGATGCGCTGCGGTCCATCAGCATCTGGTTAAACACCACCAGCAGGTTGAGGTCGATGTCGCGCAGTCGCATGCCGTTTCCAGGGTGTCCATGAAGCCGATAAAGCCGATGAAACCCACGATGGGCATTCACCATTATTCACGTTGGTGATTCTATCTATCCGTTTCACGGCATCGACATATAGCGCACCGCTCTCCAGAATCGCGCCATTCGGAGACACCTGCGAGCGCACACACATGGAATTGGTCGTACAGCCCCTCAAGCAGCACCTGCAAACAGCGATTGGAAAAAACCTGCTGGATGTGCTGCGCGCGCACAACGTGCCCATCTCGTACAGCTGCATGGCGGGCCGCTGCGGCACCTGCCGCTGCAAGGTCACGCACGGGCAGGTGCTCGACGGTGGCCCGGAAACCGGCAGACCCCATGTGGCCAAAGCGGGCGATGTGCTGGCCTGCCAAGCCACGCTCACCGGCGACTGCACCATCGAGATTCCCGACGTGGGCGAGGTTGTGACGCACCCCGCCCGCATCGTCAAAGGCACCGTCACCTTGATCGAGCAGGTCACGCACGACATCTGCCGTATCAAGCTCAAGCTGGCCAAGCCCCTGGCATTCAGCCCAGGGCAATACGCCACGCTCCAGTTCACGCCCGACCACATCCGGCCCTATTCCATGGCCGGTTTGCCCAACGACGAGGAGATGGAGTTTCAGATTCGCCGGGTGCCGGGTGGGCGCGTCACGGAATACGTTTTCACCCAGCTCAAGGTGGGTGCCAGCATCCGCCTGAGCGGCCCGCTGGGCACGGCCTACCTGCGCCGCCAACACACCGGGCCGATGCTGTGCGTGGGCGGCGGTACCGGTCTGGCCCCGGTGCTTTCCATTGTGCGGGGCGCACTGGCCGAGGGCATGGCGAACCCGATACACCTCTATTTCGGTGTGCGCAGCCAAGAAGACCTGTACGACGCCGAGCGCCTGCGGGCGCTGGCCGATCAGCACCCGCAAATCCGGCTTCATTTGGTGGTGGCCACCGGCCCGGTGCGCCCCGGCTTGCGGGCCGGTCTGGTGACCGATGCGGTTCAAAAAGACTTCAAGTCGCTGCATGGCGCACGCGCTTATTTGTGCGGTGCACCCGCCATGGTAGAGGCGCTGAGCCTGGTGGTGGCGCGGCTGGGCATGGCCCCGGAGCATGTGCATGCCGATGCGTTTTACCCCAGCGGTGTCTGAACACAACCCGATTCACAAGCCGATTCACAACCCAATTCTTCCAACAACCACCCCCGAGCCATCCCACACAGGAGACCCCATGCCCGAAACCAACACCGTATTTCCCCAAGACCCCGTCTGGCCCGGCGACGGCACCAGTCGAGTTCCGTTCTGGGCCTACACCAGCGAAGACCATTACAAACGCGAACTGGACCGTTTCTTCTATTCGGGCCACTGGTGCTACGTCGGCCTAGAGGCCGAGATTCCCAACCCCGGCGACTTTCGGCGCACGGTGGTTGGCGAGCGCTCGGTGATCATGGTGCGCGACCCGGACGGCGGCGTGAACGTGGTCGAAAACGTCTGTGCCCACCGGGGCATGCGTTTCTGCCGTGAACGTCACGGGCAGGCCAAAGACTTTTTCTGCCCCTACCACCAATGGAACTACAGCCTCAAGGGCGATTTGCAGGGCGTGCCTTTTCGGCGCGGCGTGAAGCAAGACGGCAAGGTCAACGGCGGCATGCCCAAAGAATTCAAGCTCGAAGACCACGGGCTGAAAAAGCTGAAAGTGGCCACCCGTGGCGGTGTGGTGTTCGCCTCGTTTGACCACGACGTGGAGCCCTTGGAGGAATTCCTCGGCCCGACCATCTTGAAATACTTCGACCGCGTGTTCAACGGGCGCAAGCTGAAAATTTTGGGCTACCGCCGCCAGCGCATTCCAGGCAACTGGAAGCTGATGCAAGAAAACATCAAAGACCCTTACCACCCCGGCCTGTTGCACACCTGGTTTTCCACCTTTGGGCTCTGGCGGGCCGACAACAAGTCCGAGCTGAAGATGGACAGCCAATTCCGCCACGCCGCCATGATTTCCACCCGAGGCCAAGGCGGCAAAAACGACGACGTGGTGAGCGGTGTGGACAGCTTCAAAGAGGCGATGAAGGTGAACGACCCGCGCCTGCTGGACATCGTGCCCGAACCCTGGTGGGGCGGCCCCACGGCGGTGATGACCACCATTTTCCCCAGCGTCATCATCCAGCAGCAGGTCAACAGCGTGTCAACCCGCCACATCCAGCCCAACGGCCACGGCAGTTTTGACTTTGTCTGGACGCACTTCGGCTTTGAAGACGACACGCCCGAGATGCACGATCGCCGCCTGATTCAAGCCAACCTGTTTGGCCCGGCGGGTTTTGTGTCGGCGGACGACGGCGAAGTGATCGAATGGTCGCAAGAGGGTTTTGAGCAAAACCCGGCGCACCGCACCGTGGTTGAAATGGGCGGCTACGACATCGCCGACACCGACCACATGGTTACCGAAACCTTGATTCGGGGGATGTACAACTACTGGCGCAAAGTGATGGGGGAATGACATGACCGACTTCAAGACTTACTTCGACCTGCTGAACCTGTACAGCGACTACGCCATGGTCTGCGACTCCGACCAATGGGAGCAGTGGCCCGAGTTCTTCGTGGAAAACGGCACCTACCGCCTGCAACCGCGCGAGAACTTTGAACAAGGCCTGCCGCTGTGCCTGCTGACACTGGAGAGCAAGGCCATGATCCGCGACCGGGTGTATGGCGTGAAAGAAACCATGTACCACGACCCGTACTACCAGCGCCACATCGTGGGCACGCCGCGCATTTTGTCGGTGGCGCGTGATGTGGCGGGCGAGCGCATTCTGTCCGAGGCCAATTACGTGGTCATCCGCACCAAGCTCGACGGCGACTCCACCGTGTTCAACGCCGGGTTTTACCGCGATGTGATCGTGCGTACCCCGGAGGGCCTGAAGTTTCAGTCCCGCCTGTGCGTGTACGACAGCGAAATGATCCCCAACTCCCTGATCTACCCCATCTGAGGCCACCCACCATGACCGATCACTGGATTGATGCCATTCCCCGCAGCGCCGTGCCCGAGGGCGATGTGGTGGGCTTTGTGGTGGCGGGCAAAGACATTGCCTTCTACGAGGTGGACGGCAATGTCTACGCCACCGACAACGTGTGTACCCACGGGGCTGCGCGCATGAGCGATGGTTTTCTGGAAGGCCACGAAATCGAATGCCCCCTGCATCAGGGGCGCTTTGATGTTTGCACCGGCAAAGCCTTGTGCGCCCCGCTGACCCAGGACATCAAGACCTACCCGGTCAAGATTGAAAACCTGCGCGTGATGCTGCGCTTGGACTGAGTGTTGCCTAGCCGGGTTTACCCGGCTCCCTTGCCATTTTTCTACCGCTGCCGCGCAGCGGTGAGGACTCTTTTTTCTTGAGACAACGATGAACATCCAATTTACCCTCAAAGTTGCCTTGGCAGGTGTCTGCGCGCTGGCCGTCCATGCTGCACAGGCCGACATCACCATTGGTTTTTCTGGCCCGCTGTCTGGCCCGGTAGCCGCCGTGGGGCAGGACCAGTACGACGGCTTCATGCTGGGCATTGAGCAGCTGGGCACTAAGCTCGGTGGGCAGAACGTGAAAGTGCTGCGCGAGGACGACCAGCTCAAGCCCGAACTGGGCAACCAGATTGCGCGCAAGTTCATCGACCGTGACAAGGTCGATGCCATCGTGGGTCTGGGCTTCTCCAATGTGCTCATGGCCAGCCTGCCGCGCATCGTGGAAACCGGTACCGTGGCCATTGCCACCAACGCCGGACCGTCCCCGCTGGCGGGCAAGGGCTGTCTGCCCAGCGTGTTCTCTACAGCTTGGCAAAACGATGGTACCGCCGAAGCCATGGGCAAGTTTGCCCAAGACAGCGGCTACAAGCGCGTGTACCTGATGGCACCTAACTACCAAGCGGGTAAGGACTACATTGCCGGTTTCAAGCGCTTTTACAAGGGTGAGGTGGTGGACGAGGTGTACACACAGGTCAACCAGCCCGACTACTCGGCTGAAATCGCACAATTGCAGGCCGCCGGACCTGATGCCGTGTTTGTGTTCTATCCCGGTGGCATGGGGGTGAATTTCGTCAAGCAGTTCAACCAAGCTGGCCTGACCAAGACACTGCCCATGTTGTCGGCATTCACGGTGGACGGCACCACCATGCCCGCTCTGCGCGATGCGGCGGTGGGCGTGATTTCGGGTGCGATGTGGGATGTGGCCCTCAAAACACCGGGTAATGCCGAGTTCGTCGCCGCATTCAGCAAAAAATACGGTCGTGCGCCCAGCCACTACGCAGCCGTGGGTTACGACACCGCGAACTTGCTGAACATCGCGGTCGGTAAGGTCAAAGGCAACACGGCTGACAAGGCCGCATTTGCGGCAGCTGTCAAGGCAGCCGGTGCCGAATTCAAGGCAGTCCGTGGACCATTCAAGTTCAACACCAACCACATGCCGGTGCAGAACTACTACGCCTTCCAAGTCGCCAAAGACGGTGCTCAGGTGGTCGTCAAGCAGCTTGGAACCCCGCTGTCCAACCACCAGGACGCTTATGTGTCCCAGTGCAAGCCCAAGTAAGGCGAGTCAGTCATGTCGCTCTCTCTTCTGATTGCGCAGTTGCTCAACGGCTTGCAGTACGGCGTGATGCTGTTCCTGCTGGCTGCTGGACTGACGCTGGTGTTCGGCACCATGAGCTTTGTGAACCTGGCGCACGGCTCGTTGTACATGCTGGGGGCTTATGCCGCCGCGGTGGTGGGGGGGCATACCGGGTCGTTCGCACTGGGGGTTCTGGCCGCTATCGCCACGGGTCTGGTGGTCGGTATGGTCTTGGAATGGGTGGCGGTGTCGCACCTGTACCGGCGTGATCACTTGGATCACGTCTTGGCCACTTTCGGTCTGGTGTTGTTCTTTAACGAAGTGGTCCGCATGATCTGGGGCCCGCAGCCGGTCTTCGTGTCGCTGCCGGAGAGCCTGTCGGGCACGGTGGATCTGTTCGGATTCACCTATCCCACCTACCGTTTCCTCATCATCGTCGTGGGCCTGCTGGTGGCTGCTGGTAGCCAGTGGCTGATCCACAAGACCCGGGTGGGCATGCTGATTCGGGCGGGCTCGGTCAACCCGCAAATGGTGGGCGCGTTGGGGGTGAACATCCGGTTGCTCAACGCCATGCTGTTCGCACTGGGGGCCGCGCTGGCCGCACTGGCCGGTGCGATGGCGGGACCGATCCTGTCGGTGCAGAGCGGCATGGGGGAGCCTGTGCTTATCACCACCCTGGTCGTGATCGTCATTGGCGGCATCGGTTCGGTACACGGCGCTTTGTACGCCGGGATCATCGTCGGTTTGGTAGACACCCTGGGGCGCACCTTCCTGCCCATGCTCATTCGGGCGTTTGCCGACCGTGAAACCGCCAACGCGGCGGGGCCTGCGCTGGCCTCAATGTCCATTTATTTGCTCATGGCCGTGGTACTGGCGTGGAAACCCCAGGGACTCTTCCCTGCGCACAAAGGCAGCGTATGAAGACCGTTCGTCGCTACCTGTCTTTTCTGCCCGCGCTGCTCCTGGTGGCCATGGTTCTGCTGCCCATGCTGTCAACCGCTGTTGACGACAGCTTTCTGGTGGCCTTCGGCGCACGCGTACTGATTTACGCCATTGCTGCCTGCGCGCTCAACATCGCACTCGGCTTTGGCGGCATGGTCAGTCTGGGGCATGCCTTGTTCATCGGTATTGGCATGTACAGCGTGGCCCTGCCGGTGCATTACGGCATCGATTCCGGCTGGGTTCATCTGGCGGTGTGCGTGTTGGTGTGTGTCTTGATCGGCTCCATCACCGGGCTGATCAGCCTGCGCACCTCTGGCATTGCGTTCATCATGATTACCCTGGCCTTTGCACAGATGGGCTACTTTGTCATCGTCAGCCTCAAGCAGTACGGCGGTGACGATGGGCTGGGTGTGGCGCAGGCCAGCCGGTTTTTTGGCTGGGCATTGAATTCACCCGAAGCGGTTTTCTACTGCGCCTGGGGCCTGCTGCTGGGACTGATTTACTGGGTCAAGCGACTGCGCAAATCGCCTTTCGGCATGGTGTTGCGCGGAGGACGGCAAAACGCACGGCGCATCAATTCAGTGGGCCTACCACTACAGCGTTACCAGTTGACCGCCTACGTGCTCTCGGCCATTCCCTGCGGCATCGCCGGGATGCTGCTGGCCAACCTCAACGCTTACGCCTCACCCAGCAGCATGTCTTGGATCGTCTCGGGCGAACTTATCGTGATGGTCGTCATGGGGGGTATGGGAACGGTGGCTGGGCCCGTGGCCGGTGCGCTGGCTTTTCTGGGTCTTGAGGAGGTTTTCAAAGCCTACACCGAGCACTGGATGGCACTCTTCGGCATCGTGATTTTGTTGATGGCGATGTTCGGCAAACGTGGCATTGTTGGCTGGGGGACATCTGTGACGGATCGACTGATGGCTAAGACCTCGGTTCAGGAGGTCACGCCATGAACACATTGCTCAAGACCCACGCGATCACCAAACGTTACGGGGCCTTGCTGGTGACGGATGCGGTGTCTATAGATGTTCGCGAAGGCGAACTGCACGCCATCATTGGCCCCAACGGCGCTGGCAAGACCACGCTCATCAACCAGCTCTCAGGCGAGCTGGCCCCGAACTCGGGCGGCATCGAGTTCGCCGGTGAGGACGTCACGTCGCTGGGTATCCATGCCCGCGCCCGCCGGGGGCTGGTGCGCTCCTACCAGATCACGTCGGTGTTTGACGAGTTCACGGTGCTGGAGAACGCTGCACTCGCCGCCCGTGGCGCACGCCGTGGCGCATTTGATTTCTGGAAGGGTCTGCTGGACGACCAGGTGGCTGTGGCCGCAGCCATGCGGGGCATACAAGCTTCGGGTCTCTCGCCCCGCAGTCAGGCGCTGGCCTCTGAGTTGGGTTATGGCGAGCGCCGTCAGCTGGAGCTGGCCATGGCCTTGGCTGCCGAGCCCAAGTTCTTGCTGCTCGACGAGCCCATGGCCGGCATGAGTGTGCAAGAGTCGGCGGCGGTGGTGGCGTTGCTCAAGTCGCTCAAAAAGCAATACACCATTTTGCTGGTGGAACACGATATGAACGCGGTGTTTGCGCTGGCGGACCGCATCAGCGTGCTGGTTTATGGCCGCATTCTGGTGACAGGCACACCCGAAGAGATTCGGGGCAATGACGAAGTGCGTGCCATCTATCTGGGTGATGAGGAGATTGGCGCATGAACACATTGCTCAACGTGCAGGGTCTCAAAGCCGGTTATGGCGCGGCTCAGGTGCTGTTCGGGATGGATTTTTCCGTCAAAGAAGGCCAAGTCGTCACCCTGCTGGGGCGCAACGGCATGGGGCGCTCCACCACCATCAAGTGTCTGTTCGGTCTGTTGTCGCCGTCCGCTGGAGAAATCTCTCTGGATGGCCAGCGTGTTGAGCGTTTGCCGTCACACCAGATTGCCAAGTTGGGCTTGGGTCTGGTGCCCGAAGGTCGGCAGGTGTTTCCCAACCTGACGGTCGAAGAGAACCTGGTGGCCACCGCACGCCTGCGCCCCAAGGGATCGCTCAAACCGTGGACGCTGGACCGGGTCTATGGCTTTTTTCCTCGCCTGAAAGAGCGGCGCAGCAACCTGGGTTCGCAGCTCTCGGGTGGCGAACAGCAGATGTTGGCGATTGGCCGTGCGCTGATGACCAATCCGCGCCTGGTGGTGCTGGACGAAGCCACCGAGGGCCTGGCCCCCATCATCCGCGCCGAAATCTGGCGCTCGTTGGGCGAGCTCAAGGCAGAAGGCTTGTCGCTCATCGTGATCGACAAGAACCTGGGCCCGTTGCTGGAGCTGGCCGACCAGCACTACGTGATGGAAAAGGGCGTGGTGGTCTGGTCGGGCGGCTCTGCCGCGCTGCGCGCCAACGCTGGCATTGTTCACGAGTACCTGGGCGTGTGACGCGCGCGTCATACGCTGTTCAACGGAGCTGAAACCATGAGCGATTCACGAACCCAGGCCATCAACACCATCCGTGCCGAGCACCGGACGTTGGCGGCTGTTATCCACAACCTGAAAGACCTGCTGGCCGAGGTGCAGGCCGGGCGCATGGCGGTGGACTTTCCGTTGCTGTGGTCGATGGTTTATTACATCGACGCCTTTCCAGACCGGCTGCACCATCCCAAGGAAGACGAGTGGTTGTTTCGTCTGCTGCGCTTGCGCACACACGAAGCCGATGCCTTGATCGACGAACTGCAGCGACAACACATGCACGAGCCGCAGGCCTTGGGTGACATTCGGCGCTGGCTGGGCAACGTGCAGGCGGGTGTACCCAGCAGCATGGATACCCTGCGGCGCACGGTCGCCACGTATGCCGAGTTCACTTGGCGGCACCTGAAAACGGAAGAGCACGAGCTGATGCCGTTGGCGCAAAGCCATCTCACCGAAGCCGACTGGGACGAAATCGCCCAGGCTTTTGCGCAGAACGCCGACCCCTTGAACGGTTTGGGTGAAGCCGATGCTTTTCACCAGCGCTTTCGCGACATTGTTGAACGGACCCCCGCGCCCTTGGGGCTGGCCTGATGACTTTTTGGGCACGGGTGTCCGTTGAAATTTCCCCCGATACATGGAGAACCGAATGAGCCAAGAACTTGGACGACTTGAAGACCTGCCCGCCGACTATGTGGCTGCCTTGCGCGAGCGCAATCTGGTGCCACTGTGGCCCAGTCTGCGCGGGGTCTTGCCTCCCAAGGTGCCCACACGCCATACCCAGCACACCCATTGGGCGTACGCCGACATCAGGCCGCTGTTGCTCAGGGCCGGTGAACTCACGCCCATCGAGAAAGCCGAGCGCCGCGTCTTGGTGTTGGCGAACCCGGGCCACACCTTGGAGAAAATGCAAGCCAGCAGCGCCATGTACCTGGGCATGCAACTGCTGCTGCCGGGCGAATGGGCACCCAGCCACCGCCACACGCCCAATGCGGTGCGCATGGTGGTGGAAGGCGAAGGCGCATGGACCACGGTGGAAGGTGAAAAATGCCCCATGAGCCGAGGCGACTTGATCCTGACCCCAACCGGCCTGTGGCACGAACACGGCCACGATGGCACCGAGCCCGTGGTCTGGCTCGATGTGCTGGACTTGCCGCTGGCCTATTACTTGGAGGTCAGCTACCACCTGAACGGCTCACGCCAAGAGACCCAGCCCGGACAGGCCGACCGTGCCTACGCGCGTGCCGGCGTGGTCCCGACGGCCGTGTTTGGCCGCAGTGGCCGACGCTACCCCATGCTGCGTTACCCCTGGGTGAACGCCAAGGCAGCGCTGCTGTCGATGGCCGACAACCAGCCAGATTTGGACTGTATCCAGGTGACCTACGTCAACCCCGAAACCGGCGATGATGCCGAGAACATTCTCGGGTTCTACGCCTTGATGTTGCGCCCAGGGCAAACGCTCACCCTGCCTGCACGCTCACCCGCTGCGGTTTACCACGTCATCGAGGGGGCGGCCCGCGTGGCCACCGAGTCGCAGGGCTTTGACCTGGTTCCGGCGGACACCTGCTGCATCCCCGGCTACACGCCAACAACGCTGAAGAACGGATCGGCGACCGATGCCGCATTTTTGTTTATTGCCGACGAGTCGCCGCTGCACCGCAAGCTCGGCGTTTATGAGGTTCGCCCAGACGCGCAACCCTCCATGCCCACCCAACGCTGAATGTTCGAGATCACCCCATGACCCCCTACCTTTTCCCCCCGCCCGCCGTTCAGTCCTTGCCCATCCGTGGCAAGACCGAGCGCTTCCCCATCAACCGCATCTTCTGCGTGGGCCGCAACTACCACGCGCACGCCGTCGAAATGGGCCGCCCGGTCGATAAAAGCGTCGAACAGGCGTTTTACTTCACCAAGTCGCCCCAAACCCTGGTGGAAAGCGGTGCCACCGTGGCCTACCCGCCGCGCACCAACAACTACCACTTCGAGATGGAACTGGTGCTGGCCATTGGCCAACCGGGTTTCCGCGTCCAAGCCGAAGACGCCCACACCCTCATCTACGGCTACGCCGCCGGGCTGGACATGACCCGGCGCGACCTGCAACTGGTGGCGCGCGACAAAGGCCGTCCCTGGGACACGGGCAAAGACATTGAAGAAGGCTCGGTGTGCTCCGAGATCGTGCCCATGGAAGGCATCGTCATTGAACAAGGCGCGATTGCGCTGGAAGTCAACGGCCAAACCAAGCAAGCGTCCAACGTGGACAAGTTGATCTGGAACATCCGCGAAATCATCGCCGACCTCTCCACCTACTACCACCTGCAACCCGGTGACCTCATCTACACCGGCACGCCCGAAGGCGTGGGTGCGGTGCTGCCGGGGGATCAGATCACGGGCCGTGTTGAAGGTGTAGCCGAGATTGCGCTGACCATCGGTGCAGCCGAATGAGCACGATGAAACTGCACAACTTCTGGCGCAGCGGCACTTCGCACCGCACCCGCATTGCGCTCAACCTCAAGGGCTTGAGCTATGAATACATGGCTGTGCATCTGGGCAAAGAAGCACACCTGAGCGAGGCCTTCAAAGCGATCAACCCGCAGCAACTGGTGCCCGCCCTAGACACAGGCGAGCAGGTGCTGATCCAGTCGCCCGCCATTCTTGAATGGCTGGAAGAAAAGTACCCAAGCCCCGCGCTGCTACCCGCCGATGCAGACGGCCGTGCCCGCGTGCGTGCGCTGTCCGCCATCGTCGGTTGCGACATCCATCCGGTCAACAACCGCCGCATTCTGGAGTACCTCCGCAAAAGTTTTGGGGCTGACGAAGCGGCCATCAACGCTTGGTGCGCCAACTGGATCTCGGCGGGTTTCGATGCCTATGAGTCACTGCTGGCTGCCGACCCGCAGCGCGGCGCGTTCAGCGTTGGCAACACCCCCACCTTGGCCGATGTGTACCTGATTCCCCAAGTCGAGAGTGCACGGCGTTTCAAGGTCGATCTGTCCCCTTGGCCGCTGATCACCGCCGTGGACACGGCCTGCAGCGCTTTGGATGCGTTCAGCCGGGCCGCACCAGCGGCACAGCCTGACGCTGTGTGAAGTTGCCCGGCGAACCGGTCCATTCGCTGGGGCGCTCAATGGTTTTAAAAGCGAACGAACCGCAGGCTTGAACCATGAACTCGCTGTTCTTCGACACCCATGAAGACCGTGTTGCGCTGGCCCGGCGGCGGTATTTTGAAGAAGGCCAATTGCCCACCGGTGTGGTCAGCGACGCGGTGCTCCAGTCTTGGGGGCAGTGCCTGCGTGCCAAGCGGGCAGCGACAGAAAAGGTGGAATTCCAGCCCGTTTCGGTCAGTCGCTCGCACCTGGCCTTGCAAAAAAACGCGCTGCTGTGCGAGGCGTGGCGGCAGGAATTGCGGGCGCTGGAGGCGGTCATCGGTGCCACCGGTTGTGACGCCATCTTGACCGATGCCAGCGGCGTGCTCATTGGGGTGGCGAGGCGCACAGACCCATCGTGCAAGGTGCTGAAAGCAGCGCACCGCATAGGCGTGAGCCTCAGCGAAGACCTGGTGGGTACCACCGCACCGGGGCTGGTCATCCGTACCGGCAAGCTGGCCGTGGTTCGTGGGCCAGAACATTTCTTCGAACAGGTGGGCCACATGCACTGTGCAGCAGCGCCCATTCGCGATATTCATGGTCGCCTCATCGGGGTATTGGACATTTCCAGCGAAGGCGTGCCGTTTCGGTTTGATGTGACCTCGGTGCTGGGCTACTTTGCCTCCGCCATTGAGAACCGGCTGGCGATGGCCCAGGCAGACGAGCATCTGATTGTTCGCCTGCACATTGCCGAGGCCTTGCTGGACACGCCGCTGTGCGGACTGGTGGGCCTGGGGCTCGATGGGCGACTGGCTTGGTACAACGCGGCGGCGGCCAGCTTGCTGGGGCTATCAGGTTCTGCCAGTGTCGGCCTGAGCGCACAAGCCGTGTTCGACCGCACCGTGTCGGAGCTGCTGTCCATGAAAGGCTGCACCCAGCTCTTGCGCTTTCCGAACGGACTGTGTGCTTATGTGCGCTGCGAACTGCAAGTCCGGGACGGAGCACAGGCCCCCATGCCCGTGCAGCCACCCCCAGCGCAGCTTGCGCCAGCACCCTTTAC
This sequence comes from Pseudomonadota bacterium, assembly GCA_041192045.1. GTDB lineage: Bacteria > Pseudomonadota > Gammaproteobacteria > Burkholderiales > Burkholderiaceae_C > Hydrogenophaga. Next base: position 22,678 of record JBEENR010000016.1, read on the forward strand.
AACGGTGCCGCTTGCAGCCACGCCCTTGGCACAGCCCATGCCCGAGCCAAGCCCGGCAGAGCCCGCGCCAGCGCAGGTAGGCGTTTCGGGCTTGAAAACGCTCAGAGATGCCGACGCAGACCTGATCGCTCGCACGCTGGCCGACTGCAAGGGCAACGTGTCCGAGGCGGCGCGCAAGCTCAAAGTGTCACGCGGCCTGATTTACCGGCACCTGAAAAACGCCTGAAAACCAACGCCCGGTCAGGCACCACCAGCGGCTTGGTGGCTTGCCACGCTGGCTGTGCGCAGCCCAGCCGCAGCGTGTCGCGAAACGGAACAACACACCCCTACGGGAATACCCGACGTGTTTTCTTTTCCTTGGGCCTTCTACCTTCTGGGCTGGCCGATGCATCAAACCTCGCTGCGGGTCTGGTGCAGCCATCAACAAGCACATTCTCATCAAGGTAGACAACCATGACACCACACACCTACTTTTCCGCCGTTGCGGATCAGGAATCGACCATCGAACGGCTTGAACGGGCCACCATGGCGGGCAAGCTGGATCGGCGCAACTTCATGAAGGCCGCTGCAGCGGCAGGCGTATCGGCGCTGGCATTGCCCGCGCTGGCTGATGAACTGGATGCCATTCGCGCCAACCAAAGCGAGCGCAGCGCCAAGTTGCAAGCCAGCTACGACTACATCGTGGTCGGCACCGGCAGTTCTGGTGCCGCGCTCGTGGGGCGGCTGGCTGAGCGCAGCGATGCCACCATTTTGGTGATCGAAGCGGGCGACTGGGACACCGCACCGTCGGTGATGGACCCCAGCGTCTGGTTCACCAACCTGGGCACCGAGCGCGACTGGGGCGATGTTGCCTTGGCCAGCGCCAGCACCAACGGACGGGCCATCCCCGAGCACATGGGCAAGGTGGTGGGCGGTGGCAGCAGCATCAACGCCACCATCTGGGCGCGCCCGTTCAAGAACGATCTGGAACACTGGGCCAAAGAATCGGGCGATGCCCAGTGGGGCTACGAACACGGCCTGTCCATCTACCGCCGCATGGAAAACTGGCAGGGCAAGCCCGATGCGCGCTACCGTGGCACGGGTGGCCCGGTCTGGTGCCAAGCGGCCAAAGACCCGCACCCGGTGGCCCCGGCCATGCTGGCGGCTTGCAAAAGCCTGGGGCTGCCGGTGCTGGACGACCTCAATGGTGCCCGCGAGGAGGGCACCGGCGGCTTTGCGCTGATGAACCAAATCATCAAAGACGGTCGCCGCCAGAGCATGGCTCGCGCTTATCTGTACCCGGCATTGGCCCGGAAAAATGTGACCTTGCTGGTCAACACCCATGTGGACCGTGTGACCTTCCAGGGCACCACCGCCACCGGCGTTGAACTGCGCCGGGGTGGGGTGGTGTCTCAGGTGTCAGCGAGCACTGAAGTCATCGTCTGCGCTGGCGGCATCAACACACCCAAGCTGATGATGCTCAGCGGCATTGGCAATGCCCAGCAGCTCAAGGCCCACGGCATCAAGACGCTGGTGAACAGCCCGGATGTGGGCCAGCATTTTCAAGACCATTTGCTGCACGGCGGCTGCATTTGGGAGCCCAACGAGTACCAGCCGCACCGCAACAGCGCGGCCAACGCCTCGGGCTTTGCCATCAGCCGCAGTGGGCTGACCACGCCCGATGTCAACCTGGTGCAAATTGAGTTGCCTTATGCCAGCGATGTGGTGGGCAAACAGTACGCCCCGCCCAAGACGGCCTGGGCCTTGTGTGCGGGCTTGGTAGCGCCCAAGAGCCGGGGTGAAATCCGCCTGAAATCGGCCAACCCAGATGACCGGCCCGTGGTGGACGCACGCTTCCTCAGCCACCCCGACGATGTCAAAGCTTTGGCTTACGGCATTGAAATGGCCCGCGAAATTGGTAACTCGGCGGCCATGAAGGACTTTGTCAAGCGCGAGGTCGCACCGGGCAAGAAGCTGCAAGGCAAGGCCATGGATGCGTTCGTGCGCAACGGTGCAACCACCTACTTTCACCAAGCGGGCACCTGCCGCATGGGTCAAGACAACAAGGCCGTGGTGGATGCCCAGCTTCGCGTCAACGGCGTGCAAAAACTGCGTATTGCCGACAGCGCCATCATGCCGCGCATCCCTGCCGTCGCCACCATGGCCACCTGCGCACTCATTGGCGAACGTGCCGCTGAAATTTTGACCAGCAAAGCCTGAACCACGCTCCCCCTTTCCCCCCAACCGTTGAAAGACTTTTATGCAAACCGAATTGCTCATCGACAACCAGGCCCGAGCCGCCTCTTCCAATGCCACCTTTGAGCGTCGCCACCCCACCACCGGTGAAGTGGTGACCCGTGCCGCCGCTGGCACCGTGCAGGATGCCATGGCCGCCGTTGACTCAGCCGCACTGGCTTATCAGAGCTGGAAGAACACTCCGCCATCGGAGCGCCGCCGCTTGCTGCTCAAGGCCGCCGACGCGCTCGATGCCCGTACCCACGCTTTTATTGAGGCGATGGGTGCCGAAGTCGGGGCATCCCCGCTGTGGGCAGGTTTCAACGTCTTCCTTGCTGCGAATGTGTTCCGTGAAGCCGCCTCGCTGGCCACGCAGATCCAGGGCGAAACCATCCCCACCGACAAGCCAGGGGCGCTGTCGATGACCGTGCGCCAGTCGGTCGGTGTGATCCTGAGCATCGTGCCTTGGAACGGCCCGGTGGTGCTGGCCGCCCGCGCCATCGCCTACCCAATCGTCTGTGGCAATACCGTGGTGTTCCGCGCTTCTGAAGCCAGCCCGCGTACCCATCAGCTCGTGGCCGAAGCGCTGGTCGAGGCCGGCTTCCCGCCCGGTGTGCTCAACATGCTGACCAACGCGCCGCAGGATGCGCCGGAGGTGGTGGACGCGCTGATTGCCCACAAGGCGGTGCGCCGCATCAACTTCACTGGATCTACCCGCGTTGGCCGGATCATCGCTGTCAAGGCGGCCCAGCAGCTCAAGCGCTGCTTGCTAGAACTCGGCGGCAAGTCGCCGCTGGTGGTGCTGGACGATGCGGATGTGGACGAAGCCGTCAAGGCGGCGGTGTTCGGCTCCTTCCTGTACCAGGGTCAAATCTGCATGTCCACCGAGCGCATCGTGGTGGATGAGGCCATCGCCGACGAGTTCGTGGCCAAGTTCGCTGCCCGTGCCAAAGCACTGCCGGCAGGTGACCCGACCAAGAACGCCGCTTGCGTGATCGGCCCGATGGTCGCCAAGGAATCCGGCCCACGCCTGAACGCATTGATCGACGATGCGCTCGCCAAGGGCGCGACGCTGGCCTGCGGTGGTCACGCCGACGGCGCCGTCATGCCCGCCACCATCGTGGATCATGTCAAGCCCGGCATGAAGATCTTTGACGAAGAAACCTTCGGTCCAATCACCACCATCGTGCGCGTCAAGGGTGTGGAGGCTGCTGTCGCTGCTGCCAACGACACCGCTTACGGCCTGTCGGCTGGCATCTTCGGGCGTGATGTGACGCGCGCGCTGGGCGCGGCGTTGCAGATCGATTGCGGCTCGGTCCATGTCAACGGAGCGACCGTGCAGAACGAGGCTCAGGCCCCCTATGGCGGTATGAAGGACAGTGGTTACGGCCGCTTCGACGGGCGTGCTGTGATTGACGAGTTCACCGAACTCAAGTGGATCACGCTGGAACCCGCTTCGCAGCAGTATCCCGTCTGAGAGCCGCCCAGGTGTTTCTCACTTCCAGCGCAGCGGCTCCACACTCACGCTGCCGCGATCGCTGGAGAGGGTGAGCACGCCGTCTTGCACCATGGCTTGCAGCTGCATGGTTCGCTCAGCCAAGGCCGCCAAGGCGGGGGCCACCTCGGTAGGCAGTCGCCAGACTTGCAGGCGGTCTAGCCGGGTCAGCTTGGTTTCAATGCCGCGCCACCACACATCGGCAGACGAGCCAAAGGCATACAGCACCACCGCATCGGCCTTGCTGCATGCCTTGGCCAGGGGCTTGTCTTCGGGTTGGCCCACCTCAATCCATAAACGCTTGCGCCCGGTGTAGTCGGTCAGCGACACATCCGGGTCGTCCGGGTCGGACAAGCCCGCACCAAAGGCCAGCGTGCCGTCGCCTTGGCAAACGTCTTGCAGCGCATGGGCATGCAGGGCCAGTGCCACCAGCCGCACCATCATGCGTTCGTCGTTCTCGCTCGGGTGGCGGGCCAGCGTCAGCGCATGGTCGGCGTAGTAGCCGTGGTCAATGTCTGCCATTTGCAGATTTGCCTTGAAGATGGTGGATTTGAGGGCCATGAGGGGGCAGTGGAGGCAAGTCGAGCGATAAGGACGAAAAAAAACGGATTCTGTTGCCAGAATCCGTTGATTTGTTTTGGTGGCGATAGGTGGACTTGAACCACCGACATCAGCATTATGAATGCTGCGCTCTAACCAACTGAGCTATATCGCCAAAGTGGGCAGGATTATAGCCACATTTTTAGCGCTGTTTTGCACCGTTGTCGCTGCGATGTGGTTTGTACCTGCGGGCTCAGGCGTGTTTGAAAGCCGCCTTGCGCTTGTTCACAAACGCATCCATGCCTTCCTTCTGGTCTTCGGTGGCAAACAGGGCGTGGAACAGGCGGCGCTCGAACATCACACCATCGGCCAAACCGCCTTCAAATGCGCGGTTCACGCATTCTTTGGCGGCCATCACGCTCAGTTGCGAGAAATCGCAAATCTGTAGCGCAGCGCCCAGGGCTTCGTCCATCAGCTTGTCCAGTGGCACCACGCGGCTGACCAGACCGGCGCGTTCGGCCTCCAGGGCATCCATCATGCGGCCGGTCAGGGCCATGTCCATGGCCTTGGCTTTGCCCACGGCACGCGGCAGGCGCTGCGTGCCACCGGCACCGGGGATGATGCCCAGCTTGATCTCGGGCTGGCCAAACTTGGCGTTGTCGGCGGCGATGATGAAGTCGCACATCATCGCCAGCTCGCAGCCGCCGCCCAGTGCAAAGCCGCTCACGGCGGCAATGACCGGTTTGCGCACGCTGCGGATGGTTTCCCAGTTGCGGGTGATGTAGTCGCCCTTGTACACCTCGGCAAAGCTGTAGCGGGCCATGGCCCCAATGTCGGCTCCAGCGGCAAAGGCTTTTTCGCTGCCGGTGACGATCATGCAGCCAATGCCGTCGTCTTGGTCAAAGGCTTGCAGTGCTGCGCCCAGCTCGTTCATGAGCTGGTCATTCAGCGCATTGAGCTGTTTGGGGCGGTTCAGGGTGACGATGCCGACACGGCCTTCGGTGCGCACGGTGATGAGTTCGGGGGTGGGTGCAGTCATGGCGGGTTCCTTGTAAGGGTTGAGAGAGGGGCTTGGCTGAACGATAGCAGCTCTGGTTTGTGCCAGAAAAATGCGTGCTGGATGCGACATATCGGCGACAAACCAAGGGAAAACATTAACCGACCGTGCGGTTGGTCAATGGTAAATTCTTTCGTCCAACCAGAACGAGGAGACAAACCCCATGTCCGCCAGCCCACAACCCAGCACTGTGCTGTTTGAAACCCGCGGGGCGGTGGCCCTGCTCACGCTCAACCGTCCCGAAGCCCTCAACAGCTTCACCCGCCAGATGCACCACGACCTGTGGGCCGCGCTGGACCGTGCCGAGGCCGACCCCAGCTTGCGCGCCTTGGTCATCACCGGCGCGGGCCGGGGCTTTTGTGCCGGGGCCGATTTGGCCGAATTCGACTTCACGCCCGGCCCCGACTTGGTGCAGCGGGCCGACCCCGGCCCCATCATTGACCAAGCCTTCAACCCCAGCACGCGGCGCATCCAGTCGCTGCGCATGCCGGTGCTGGCCGCCGTCAACGGCGTGGCCGCCGGCGCGGGCGCTTCGCTGGCCATGGCTTGCGACATCGCCATTGCCGCACCGGGGGCCAGCTTCATCCAAGCCTTCAGCAAAATTGGCCTGATTCCTGATGCGGGCGGCAGTTGGCTGCTGGTGGAGCGGCTGGGCCTAGCCCGTGCCCTGGCCCTGACCATGACCGGCGACAAACTGCCCGCTGCGCAGGCCAAAGACTGGGGAATGATCTGGGACGTGCAAGACGACCCGCTGGCCGCCGCCCTGGCCCTGGCCGACAAACTGGCCACCATGCCCACCCAAGCCTTGGTGGCCAGCCGCGCCCTGCTGCGCGATGCCAGCACCCGCACCCTGAGCCAGCACCTGGACGTGGAGCGCGACACCCAATCCGCCTTGGGCAAAACCCATGACTACATCGAAGGCGTGATGGCGTTTCGCCAAAAGCGCCCCGCGCAATTCAAAGGGGCATGAGCGTGACACCCCAAGAACGCGCCCAACAAGTGGGCCAAACCATGTTTGCCGCCGACGTGGCCAGCCAACACACCCTGGGCATGGAGCTGCTGGCCTGCGAGCCGGGCCGTGCCGTGATGCGCATGCGGGTGCAGGCGCTGCACCTCAATGGCCACCAGACCTGCCACGGTGGCTTCATCTTCACCCTGGCCGACTCCACCTTTGCCTTTGCCTGCAACAGCCACAACAAAAGCGCAGTAGCCGCCGCGTGCAGCATCGAATTCTTAAAGCCCGCCCACTTGGGCGATGTGCTGACCTCCGAAGGACGGGAGCAGGTGTTGCAAGGCCGTCACGGCATTTACGACGTGCGAGTCAGCAACCAGCGGGGCGAAGTCATCGCCCTGTTCCGGGGCAAAAGCGCGCAGATACCGGGCCATGTTTTTGCTGAAGAGGTGTCCGCATGAGCCGCACAAGCCCTTTGCCGCTGGAGCCCATTGAAACCGCCAGCATCGACGAGCTGCGCGCCTTGCAGTTGCAGCGCCTGCAAGCCACGCTGCGCCACGCCTACCAAAATTCCCCGGTGTACCGCGCCAAGTTTGATGCGGCGGGTGTTCACCCCGACGACTGCCGCAGCTTGGCCGACCTGAGCAAATTCCCGTTCACCACCAAGCACGACCTGCGCGACAACTACCCGTTTGGCCTGTTCGCGGTGCCACGCGAGCAATGCGCCCGCATCCATGCGTCCAGCGGCACCACTGGCAAACCCACCGTGGTGGGCTACACCCTGAAAGACATTGACACCTGGGCCACGGTGGTGGCCCGCTCCATCCGCGCAGGCGGTGCGCGGCCCGGTGACATGGTGCATGTGAGCTACGGCTACGGCCTGTTCACCGGCGGCCTGGGTGCGCACTACGGCGCTGAAAAACTGGGCCTGACCGTGGTGCCCTTTGGCGGCGGGCAGACCGAGCGGCAGGTGCAGCTGATTCAAGACTTCAAGCCCCACATCATCATGGTCACGCCCAGCTACATGCTGGCCATTGCCGACGAGTTTGAGCGGCAGGGCATTGACCCGCGCCAGTGCAGCCTGCGCCTGGGCATTTTTGGGGCCGAACCCTGGACCAACGACATGCGCGCAGCCATTGAGGCCCGTATGGGCATGGACGCGGTGGACATTTACGGCTTGTCCGAGGTGATGGGCCCCGGCGTGGCCAGCGAATGCGTGGAAACCAAAGACGGCCCCACCATCTGGGAAGACCACTTCTACCCCGAAATCATCCACCCCGAAACGGGTGAACCGGTGGCTGACGGCGAAATGGGCGAGTTGGTGTTCACCAGCCTGACCAAAGAAGCGCTGCCCATCATCCGCTACCGCACCCGCGACCTGACCCGCCTGCTGCCCGGCACGGCGCGCACCATGCGCCGCATGGAAAAAATCACCGGGCGCAGCGACGACATGATGATCGTGCGCGGCGTGAACGTCTTCCCCACACAAATTGAAGAACTGATCCTGAAACGCCCCGAGCTGAGCGCGCACTACCAATGCGTGCTCAGCCGCGAAGGCCCCATGGACAACCTGACCGTGGTGGTGGAAACCCGCCCCGGCCTGTCACCCGAGAGCATTGAAGCCCGCGCCGCCGCCAAGTTGTTGCAGCACGAGGTGAAGGTGTTTGTGGGCAGCAGCGTAGAAATCAGCCTGAAACCCGAGGGCGGTGTGGAGCGCAGCCAGGGCAAGGCCAAGCGGGTGCTGGATTTGCGCCCGCGCTGAGCCCATGCGTGTCCAGCCCGGCACAGGGGCGGGTGCGGCCAGCGGCGACAATAGCGCCCATGTCTGCCCCCACCCTGCCCCCAGCCAGCACCAGCCCGCCCGCTCCTGCCACCCCGTTTGAGTGGATCGGCGGTGAGGTACAGGTCAAGGCCCTGGTCGATCGTTTTTACGATCTGATGGACATCGAACCCGCCTACCGGGTGCTGCGCGCCAGCCACGGCAGCACGCTGGACGATGCCCGGCAAAAGCTGTTTTGGTTTCTGTGCGGCTGGCTGGGTGGGCCGCAGCACTACACCGAGCGTTTTGGTCACCCACGCCTGCGCATGCGCCACATGCCGTTTGCCATCGGCATCCAAGAGCGCGACCAGTGGCTGGCCTGCATGGATCAAGCCATGCAGGAAACCGGGATTGACCCGGTGCTGCGCCAGCGGCTCAACGCCAGCTTCTTCCAGACCGCCGACTGGATGCGCAACACGCCCTGAGTTCTGAATGCCGAATCCCCAATTTCGAATGCCGAATTCCGTTGCTGTTTTTTTGTTTTTCCATCCCCATCACTCTCTCATGACTTACCTGATCCCCGGCATTCTGGCTATGGCCGCTGTTGTGTTGGCCTCGAACATTTTGGTGCAGTTCCTGCTCGGCTCTTGGCTGACTTGGGGCGCTTTCACATATCCCGTGGCGTTTCTGGTGACTGACCTGGTCAACTATGTCCACGGCCCACGTGCCGCGAGCAAGGTGGTGCTGTGGGGCTTTGTGGTGGGCCTGCTGTGTTCGCTGGTGGGCAGTCAAATGGTGGGCGATGCTGGCCCCTTGGTCACGCTGCGGGTGGCGCTGGCTTCAGGCCTCGCTTTCTTGACGGCGCAACTGCTGGACGTGGCCGTGTTTCACCGCCTGCGTCAGGGTGCTTGGTGGCGGGCACCGCTGTTGTCCACCTTGGTGGGCAGCTCCATTGACACCGTGCTGTTCTTCTCGGTGGCCTTTTCCTCGGTCTTTGTCTGGATTGAGCCCACCAACGACGTGAGCTGGGCCAACGAAGTGCTGCCCATGCTGGGTGTAGGCCCCCAGGCTCCGTTGTGGGTCTCGCTGGCCACGGCGGACTGGTTGGTCAAGCTCAGCTTGGCCATGCTGGCCCTGGTGCCGTTTCGCCTGTTGGTGCAGCGCTTGCGTACCCATTTGAACTGACCGCTGCGCTTGCAGACGCAGCGCCCGTGCGCAGGGGGCGCAACAGCACCACCAGCGCCCCCGCCCCGCCATCAGCAGGGCGTGCCTGCACAAAGGCCATGACCTCGGTCTTTTGCACCAGCCAGCGCAGCACCCGGCCCTTGAGCACGGGCGTGCGCCCCGGCGAACCCAGGCCTTTGCCGTGCACCACCCGCACACAGCGCAGCCCCTGCTGCCGGGCCTCGCGCAAAAACCCGCTCAGGGCATGCCGCGCCTCGTCGGTGCGCAGGCCGTGCAGGTCAATCTGGCGTTGAATGCTCCAGCGCCCTTCGCGCAGTTTGCGCACCACGTCCGTCCCCAAGCCGGGCGCGCGGTAGCTCAGCCAGTCGTCGGTGTGCAGCAGGGTTTCCACGTCAAAGTCATCAGAAATCGCCTCGCGCATCACGGCTGCCTCGTCGCGCAGACGCTGCACCGGCTGCGGTGCCACTGGCTGCGGGCTGGGGTCAATGCGGCCATGGGGGGCCAGCGGCTGCACTGGCCCCACGGCCAGCGCAAACCAGCGCTGTTCTCGCTCGCGCCGCTGCTGGGCGGCGCGAGCCGCTTCGCGTTCGGCGGCTTCGCGTGTGGCACGTTCGGCCAGCACACGTTGCAGCGTTTTCAGGTCGGCTAGGGCATGCACTTTCATGCGCGGCATTGTCTCGCACCAAGGTTCTGCGCCGTCAGACCAAGCCCATTTCTGCCATGGATGCCGCCTGCACCCGCGTCACGATGAAGTGGTCCAGCACCCGCACATCCACCAGCGCCAGCGCGGCCTTCAGGGTCTGCGTCAGGTGCTCATCGGCCCGCGATGGCACCGCTGTGCCACTGGGGTGGTTGTGCGCCAGCACCACAGCAGCGGCATGGTGGTGCAGGGCACGCAACACCACTTCACGCGGGTACACGCTGGTTTGCGTCAGGGTGCCCCGAAAGAGTTCTTCCAGCTCAATCAGGCGGTGCTGGCTGTCTAGGAACATCACCGCAAACACCTCGTGGGCACGCGCACCGAGTTGCAGTTGCAGGTAGCTGCGTACCGCCTGTGGGCTGTCAAACAGCGGTTTGACCTTGATTTCTTGCGCCAGCGCCCGCCGCGCCAGCTCCAGCACCGCCACCACCTCGGCCCGCTTGGCAGGCCCCAGACCCTTGACGAGCTTGAGCGCATCGGCCCCGGTGTGCAGCAGCCCGGCCAGCCCACCAAAGCGGTCCAGCAGTTCCTGCCCCAGTTGCAACACATGCTTGCCTTGAATGCCGGTGCGCAGCAGCAGCGCCAGCAATTCGGCATCACTGAGGGCACCGGCCCCCCGGCTCAAGAGTTTTTCGCGCGGTCGCGCATCGCTGGGCAGGCTTTTGAGCCCGCTCGTCGCGGCTTCTGTCATGGTCGAGACTCCCTGTCTGGCGGATTGTGGGCACTGCGCCCCGGCTTTTGTGGATGGGCCTGGGTGGGGATTATTGATGATTGCCCCAGGCGAGTGAAGCTGTTGCGGCTGGTAACTAGCTGGGGGGTAGAACCAAGATGAGTGCTTCCCACGCAGCCAGCGTCAGCCCATTGAGGGCCAGCCGTGGCGTATTCATACCGTGTTGATCGCCGGGGCGTTCGGGGTGGTTGCCCAGCAGCAGGGTGGCGTGTGTGGCGGCGGCTTCTTGGGCCAGTGACACGGTGGTGGGTGTGTCACTGAAGTTGCACACCACCAGCCAGCGCACCGGCGCTGTGCCGGTTGCGTCACCGTCGTCCAGCGTGCGCAGCACCGCGTACACCTGCGGGTCGTCGGGCAGCAGCAGGGTGGTGCGGCCTTCGGACAGCACGGGGTGTTGCTGGCGCAGCGCAATCAGTTTGCGGTAGTGGTGGAACACCGACTGCGGGTCGGCCAGGGCTTGTGCGGCGTTGACCGTGGGCCAATTCGGGTTCAGCGGCAGCCAGGGCGTGCCGGTGCTGAAGCCAGCATGCGGCTCGGTGGCGTTCCAGGGCATGGGGGTGCGGGCGTTGTCGCGGCTTTTGGTGTGGATGCTGTGCAGCACCGTGGCCGGGTCTTCGCCGCGCTCGTCCACTGCCGTGCGCCAGAAGTTGCGGGTTTCAATGTCTTGGTAGCTGGCGATGGTCGGGAAGGCCACGTTGGTCATGCCCAGCTCTTCGCCCTGGTACACGTAGGGCGTGCCTTGCAGGCCGTGCAGCCAGGTGCCCAGCAGTTTGGCGGAGGTGACGCGGTGTTCCGGGCGGTCGTCGCCAAAGCGCGAGACCGGGCGCGGCTGGTCGTGGTTGCTCAGGTACAGGCTGTTCCAGCCCCGGCCATGCAGCGCGTCTTGCCAGCGCTGCATGGTGCGTTTGAGGTCGCGCAGGTCCAGCGGTTTGAGCGCCCACTTGCCGCTGACGTGGCCGCCCACCGAGTCGAGGTCCATGTGTTCGAACTGGAACAGCATGTTGAGCGCGCCGGTGTCGGGGTGTGTCAGTTCAACGCCTTGCGCAATGGTGGCCAGCGGCGCTTCGCCCACGGTGAGGGTGTTGTAGTGGTCCAGCACCTCGTGGCGCATTTCGCGCAGAAACTCGCCCAGGCGCGGGCCGTTGCAACTCATGCCAAAACCGGGTTGCAAAAAGCCCTTGCGCACCACCGGCGCGTTGGGCAGTGAGCCGTCGGCGTTCCAGGGTTTGGAGATCATGTTGATGACATCCATGCGGAAGCCGTCCACGCCTTTGTCGAGCCAGAAGCGCATCAGCGCGTACACCTCGGCGCGCAGGGCGGGGTTTTCCCAGTTCAGGTCGGGCTGCTTCTTGCTGAACATGTGCAGGTAGTACTCGCCGGTGGGCGGGTTCCATTCCCACACCGAGCCATTGAAGGCGGCTTCCCAGTTGGTGGGGGGCTGCCCTTCTTGGCCTTCGCGCCAGATGTAGTAGTCGTGGTAGGGGTTGTCGCGGCTTTGGCGGGCGGCCTGAAACCAGGGGTGTTCGTCCGAGCTGTGGTTGACCACCAAGTCCATCACCAAGCGCATGCCCCGTGCGTGCAGGGCTGCCAGCAGGGTGTCGAAATCGGCCATGGTGCCGAATTCGGGCGCAATGGCGCGGTAGTCGCTGATGTCGTAGCCGTTGTCGTCCTGCGGCGAGGCGTACACCGGCGAGAGCCAGACCACGTTCACGCCCAGGGCTTGCAGGTGATCGAGTTGGCGGGTGATGCCGGGCAGGTCGCCGATGCCGTCGCCGTTGCTGTCGCAAAAGCTGCGCGGGTAGATTTGGTAAACGACGCTGCGTTTCCAGTGGTGGGCGGGTGTGTTCATGGCTGTTGCAACCAAACCTGTTGATAAGCCTGCAACACCAGCCCCTGGCGCACATCAAAGCCTTGCCCGCTCACGGCATCGACCATGGCGGCGGGCTGGGCGCTGAACACAGGGGCGCTCACGGTTTGCACCTGTTCGCTGAAGTTGCACAGCACCAGCACGGCATCTGCACCCTGGCCGCGCACAAAGCCCAGCACGGCGGGGTTGTGGGTCCAGAAGCTGTGCAGCGTGCCGCCTGAGAGCACGCCGAGGTGGCGGCGCAGGCGCAGCAGGTGTTGCAGGCCGCCAAACATGCGCCCGGCGGGGGTGGTGGGGTTGTGGCGTTGGGCGTAGCGGGCGTGGTCGCGTGGGGGGCGGTGCAGCCAGCGGCTGTCCACGGCTTTGTGGGGGTCTTGCTGCCAGCTGTGGTCGTTGGGCGTGGCCACTTCGTCGCCCAGGTAAATGAGCGGAATGCCGCCGCTGGCCAGGGTGATGCCGTAAATCAGCAGCAGGCGGGCCACGGCGTGTACATCGCCTTGTTCAATGCCGCACAGCGATGCAGCGGTGCCGCTGATGCGGCAGTCGCCGGTGGCGGGGTTGTCTTGGAAGGGTTCGCCACGGGCAAAGCTGCCGGGGAAGCGGTTGACGAAGAAGCGGTTCAAAAACTGCCGGTGGTCAAAGCCTTGGATGCCGAATTGGATGGCATCTTCGTCGGCAAAAGTCCAGCCGATGTCGTCGTGGCTGCGCACATAGTTGACCCAAGCGGTGTGCGCGGGCAGGGCGTGGCGGTGCGTTAAGGCGTGTTGCAGCAGGTTCACCTCGCGCGTGGCCAGCGAATTCCAGAGCAGGGCCATTTGCAGCGGGTTGTACGAGATTTGGCACTCCTCGGTCGAGATGTAGCCCGCCACGTCGTCGGGGTGGACGATGGCCTCGCTCTTGAACAGCAGCGAGGGCGCGGCAATGCGGCACAGCGCGTTGTAGGCGCGCAGCAGGTGGTGCGCTTCGGGCAGGTTTTCGCAGGGGGTGCCGGGGCGTTTCCAGACAAAGGCCACCGCGTCCATGCGCAAAAAGTCCACGCCCAGGTTGGCAATGAACAGCATTTCGCGCGCCATGGCGGTGAACACGGCGGGGTTGCTGTAGTTCAAGTCCCACTGGTAGGTGTGGAAGGTGGTCCAAACCCAGCGGCCATCGGGCAACTGGGTGAAGGCACCGGGGTGCTCGTCGGGGAAGATTTCGCGCACGGTTTGCTCGTACACGTCGGGCTCGGTGCGGTCGGGGAAGATCCAGTAGTAGCCGCTGTGGGTGGGGTCGCCCGCGGCGGCGGCTTGCGCCCATTCGTGCTCGTTGGAGGTGTGGTTGAACACAAAGTCCAGCACCGGCGAGATGCCGTTTTTGCGCAACTGCGTGCACAGGTTGCGCAGCTCGTCCATGCTGCCCAAGGCGGGGTCGGTTTCGCGGTAGCTGCTGACGGCATAGCCGCCGTCGTTGTGCGGCTGCGGGGTTTTGTAGGGCGGCATCAGGTGCAGGTAGCTCAGGCCCAGCTCGTCTTTGAGGTAGGGGATTTGCGCTTGCAAGCCTTTAAAGCCACCGGCCCACAGGTCGGCGTAGCACACGCCGCCGAGCATCTGGTGGCTGGTGAACCAGTCGGGTGTTTGTTCGCGTTGCGCGTCTTGGCGTTTCAGGTCGGCGGGGCGTTCTTGCCAGCTGTCAAAGGCGGTTTGCAGCAGGTCGTGCGCCACCTGGGCAAAGTCGGGCCGCTGGCCGTAGAGCTGAGCCAGCTCAAACAACAGGCGCTCGCCGTGCTGTTGCAGCCGTTGCACAAAAGCGGGGCCGTGTTTGTGGCGGCGCACACGGGTTTCAAACGTCTGTTGCAGGTCTTGCAGCAGGGCTTTGGGGTCGGCAGGGCGAGCAGATGCCGCCCCGCCCGTGGTGGGGTGGGTGATGGCCATGGTGTGAAGCGACGGGGTGCGGGGGTGGGTGGGGAATGCCGGGCTGGCGGGCCGATCAGGACAGGTTCAGCGCCGGGCTGCGCCAGATGGTTTGGGCGTATTCGGCGATGGTGCGGTCGGCAGAGAATGCGCCCATGCCCGCCACGTTGTGAATGGCGCGGCGGGTCCAGGTGTCGGTATCCATGAAGGCTTGGTCAATGTGTTCTTGGGTGGCGATGTAGCTGGCGTAGTCGGCCAGCAGCAGGTAGTGGTCGCCCCAGTTCACCAGCATGTCGTAAATGGCTTGGTAGCGCGCCGGTTCGTCGCGGTTGAAGGCCCCGTCGCGAATGGCTTGCAGGGCGTTTTGCAGCAGGGGTTGCTGCTCCAGCCAGCGCCGGGGTTGGTAGCCCGCGCTGCGCAGGGCCTGTACTTCGGGCGTGGTGTGGCCGAAGATGAAGATGTTGTCGGCCCCCACATGGTCGCGGATTTCGACGTTGGCCCCGTCCAGCGTGCCAATGGTGAGGGCACCGTTGAGGGCAAATTTCATGTTGCCGGTGCCCGAGGCTTCGGTGCCCGCCGTAGAGATTTGTTCGGACAAATCTGCCGCCGGAATGATGCGTTCGGCCAAGCTCACGCTGTAGTTGGGCACGAACACCACCTTGAGCAGATTGCCCACACGCGGGTCGGCGTTGATGGTGGCGGCCACGTCGTTGATGAGGCGGATGATGAGCTTGGCCGTGTGGTAGGCCGATGCCGCCTTGCCCGCAAAAATGACCACGCGCGGCGTGTGTTCGGCGTTGGGCTGGGCCAAGATGCGCTGGTAGCGGGTGACCACATGCAGCACATTGAGCAGCTGGCGCTTGTATTCGTGGATGCGTTTGACCTGCACATCAAACAGCGCGTCGGTGTTGACCGGCAGGCCCATGTGGGTTTGCAGCCAGTCGGCCAAGCGCTGCTTGTTGGCTTGCTTGGCAGCGCGGAAGGCGTGCACAAAGTCGGTATCTTGGGTCAGTGGGCGCAGGGCTTGCAGTTGGTTGAGGTCGCGCCGCCAGCCCCGGCCCAGGCGGCTGTCGATCAGGCCAGAGAGCGCCGGGTTGGCCTGCGCCAGCCAGCGCCGGGGGGTGATGCCGTTGGTTTTGTTGTTGAAACGCTCGGGCCACAGGCGGGCAAAGTCGGCAAAGATGGACTGCTTCATCAAGTCCGAGTGCAGGGCCGACACGCCATTGACCGAGTGGCTGGCCAGCACCGCCACCGAGGCCATGCGCACCCGGCGTTCGCCGGTTTCGTCAATCAGCGACAGGCGGCGGATGTGTTCCACATCGGTGCTGGTGTCCGAGAGCTTGGCCAAAAAGTGGCTGTTGATGTCGTAAATGATTTGCAGGTGGCGCGGCAGCACGCGGCCCATCATCTCCACCGGCCAAGTTTCTAGGGCTTCGTGCATCAGGGTGTGGTTGGTGTACGAGAACACGCCTTGGCACAGCCGCCAAGCATCGGCCCAGGGCAGGTGGTGTTCGTCCAGCAGCAGGCGCATCAGCTCCGGAATGGCCAGCACCGGGTGGGTGTCATTCAGGTGGATGCTGACCTTGTTCGGCAGTTGCTCAAAGCTGGTGTGGGTTTTCAGGTAGCGGCGCAACAGGTCTTGCACGCTGGCGCTGACGAAGAAATATTCTTGGTGCAGCCGCAGTTCGCGCCCCGACGGGGTGGAGTCGTCTGGGTAGAGCACGCGCGAGACGTTTTCGGAGTGGTTTTTGCTCTCCACGGCGGCAAAGTAGTTGCCCCGGTTGAAGGCACTGAGGTCAATTTCCTCGGTGGCTTTGGCGCTCCAGAGGCGCAGGGTGTTGGTGGCTTCGGTGCCGTAGCCGGGCACGATGGTGTCGTAGGCCATGGCCAGCACGTCGTGCGTGTCCACCCAGCGGTGGCGCACCGGCTGCTGGCTGTTGTCGCGCACCACATGGCCGCCAAAGCGCACCCGGTACACCACTTCGGGCCGGGCAAATTCCCAGGGGTTGCCGTGGGTCAGCCAGTAGTCGGGCACTTCTACCTGCTGACCGCCCACAATGGTTTGGCGGAACATGCCGTAGTCGTAGCGGATGCCGTAGCCGTAACCGGCAATGCCCAGCGTGGCCATGGCATCTAAAAAACAGGCGGCCAAGCGGCCCAGACCGCCGTTGCCCAAAGCGGCATCGGGCTCTAAGGCGGCCAGGGTGTCCAGGTCGGCACCCAGTTCGCGCAGGGCCTGCTGCACGGTGTCGCGCAGTTCCAGCGCCAGCAGGGCGTTGTCAAAGGCGCGGCCCATCAAAAATTCCATCGACAGGTAATACACCCGCTTGGCATCTTGGGCGTACTGGGCTTGGGTGGTGCGCATCCAGCGCTCGACCAAGCGGTCGCGCACGGCATAGGCGGCGGCATGCAGCCAGTCTTCGGGCCGGGCTGCCGAGGGGATTTTGCCGACGCTGAACACCAGCTTGTTGGCAATGGCTTGTTTGATGGAGGCGAGGTCGTTTTGCGGACTCTCGAATGGGAAGGCGGCATCCATGCTGCGGGCAGCGGCGGCGCTGGCGGGCGGGCGGTGGGACAAGTCGGTCATGGGACGTGGCAACAGCTAAAAAAACAAAAACAAAAAACAAAAAACGGCGGATGGGCCACCTGGTTCAAGGGTGAATCAAGGGTGAATCAGGGATGTATCAAGCGGCGGTACAGCGCGGCATAGGGTTGGGCGGCGGCGTGCCAGCCAAAGTGCTGGCGCATGCCCGCTTGCTGCACCTGTTGCCAGCGCTGGGGGTGGCGGTACAGCGCCAGGGCGCGCAAGAGGGCATGGGCAAAGTCGCCGGGGCTCATCTGGTCAAAGACGATGCCGGTGGCGCGGTCGTGCGCCAGGTGGTCGGGCGTGCTGTCCGTCACAGAGTCGGCCAAGCCACCGACGCGGCGCACCAGCGGCACGCTGCCGTAGGCCAGGGCATAGAGCTGGGTCAGGCCGCAGGGCTCGAAGCGTGAGGGCACCAGGGTGATGTCGCTGCCGCCAAAAATGCGGTGCGAAAACGCCTCGTCAAAGCCAATGCGCACGGCCATGCGGCCCGCGTGTTGCAGGGCTTTGGCTTGGAAGGCTTGTTCTAAGTGGTGGTCGCCACTGCCCAGCAGCAGCAGTTGGGCACCACTGGCCACCAGACCATCGACGGCATCCAGCAGCAGCGGCAGGCCCTTTTGCTCGGTCAGGCGGCTGACGATGGTGAACAGCGGCGCATCGGGCTGGGCTTGCAGGCCCACTTCGTGTTGCAAGGCGGCTTTGCAGACGGCCTTGCCGCTGAGGTCGTGGCGGCTGTAGGGGGCGGGCAGGTGGGTGTCGGTGGCGGGGTTCCACTGCGCTTCGTCCACGCCGTTGAGGATGCCGCTGAGCTGGTGTTGGCGGCGGCGCAGCAGGCCGTCCAGGCCGCAGCCGTGCTCGGGCGTGAGGATTTCGCGGGCATAGGTGGGGCTGACCGTGGTGAGGTGGTGGGCGTATTGCAGCCCCGCCTTCATGAACGATACCCGGCCCCAGAATTCCAGCCCCTCGGGTTGGAAGAACGACCAGGGCAGACCCAAGTCGGCAAAGCCAGCCACATCAAACAGCCCTTGGTAGGCCAGGTTGTGCACGGTGAACACGCTGGGCAGCAGGGCGTGGCCGCCACCGGCGTGGATCAGGCAGGCGGGCACCAAACCGGCGTGCCAGTCGTGCCCGTGTACCAGTTGCGGCTGCCACCACGCATCAGCACCCTGCGCCAGCTTGACCGCAGCCCAGGCCAGCGCGGCAAAGCGGCGGTGGTTGTCGGCATAGGCTTGTTTGTGGGCATCTTCGTAGGGGTTGCCGGGGCGGTCTAACAGGCCGGGGGCATCCAGCACATAGGCCTGCACCGCTGGGGCATTGGGTGAATGCGCGGGCAGGCTGCCGTGCAGCAGGCGCAGGGTGTCGCCCCACGGGGCCACAAAGCGCAGCACCTCGGTGGGCTGTTGCAGGCCCGCCAGCATGGCCGGAAAACCGGGCAGCAGGGCGCGCACATCGCAGCCGTGGGCGCGCAGCGCGGCGGGCAGGGCACCGGCCACGTCGGCCAAGCCGCCGGTTTTCAGCAGCGGGTGGTATTCGGCACTGACTTGCAGAATCTTCATGGCGCACACGCTGGGGCTTCAGTGCCCGTTGAGGCGCTTGAGCATGTCGGCGGTGACCAGTACCACGCCGCCGGGGCTGCGCTCAAAGCGTTCGGCATCCAAGTGGGCGTTTTCGCCAATCACCAGCCCATCGGGCAGGGTGCAGCCCCGATCGACCACCACGCGCTTGAGGCGGCAGTGGCGGCCCACCGTCACTTCGGGCAGCAGCACGGCTTGGTCAATGTGGCAGAAGGAATGCACCCGCACATTGGAAAACAGCACCGAGTTGCTGACCACCGAGCCCGAGACGATGCAACCGCCCGAGACCATGGTGTTGATGGTGAGGCCGTGTTTGCCGTCGGCATCTTGCACAAACTTGGCCGGGGGCAGTTGGCGCTGGCTGGTCCAGATGGGCCATTCGGTGTCGTAAATGTCCAGCTCGGGCGTGACCGAGGCGAGGTCGAGGTTGGCTTCCCAAAACGCATCAATGGTGCCCACGTCGCGCCAGTAGGGTTTGGCTTCGGGGCTGGATGAGACGCAGGACATGGAGAACGGGTGCGCCACGGCACGGCCTTCGGCCACGGTGCGCGGAATCACGTCTTTGCCAAAGTCGTGGCTGGAGGCGGGGTTGCTCAGGTCTTCTTCCAGCAGCCGGTACAGGTAGTCGGCATTGAAGATGTAAATGCCCATGCTGGCCAGCGAGGTGTCGTCGCTGCCGGGCATGGTGGGCGGGTGTTCGGGTTTTTCCACAAAGTCGGTGATGCGCCGCTCACCATCCACCGCCATCACGCCAAAGGCGGAAGCCTCGCTGCGCGGCACTTCAATGCAGCCCACGGTGCAACCCGCGCCGCTCAGGGCATGGTCTTGCAGCATCAGCGAGTAGTCCATTTTGTACACATGGTCGCCAGCGAGCACCACGATGTATTCCGGCTTGTTGGACTGGATGATGTCGAGGTTTTGGTAAATGGCATCTGCCGTGCCCCGGTACCAGTGTTCTTCGTCCACCCGCTGCTGGGCGGGCAGCAAGTCCACCATTTCATTGAGTTCGGCGCGCAAAAAGCTCCAGCCGCGTTGCAGGTGGCGCAGCAGCGAATGGCTTTTGTACTGGGTGATGACACCAATGCGGCGGATGCCGGAGTTGACGCAGTTGGACAGCGCAAAGTCCACGATGCGGAATTTGCCGCCGAAATACACCGCCGGTTTGGCCCGTTTGTCGGTGAGCTGCTTCAGGCGCGAACCCCGGCCACCGGCGAGCACCAGGGCAATGGATCGGCGCACCAGCATGTGCGGTTGCAGGTGGCGGTCGGCAGGGCTTTGGGCGGCATTCAGGGCGGCTTGTGCGGTGGGGGGCATGGCGGGTTTCTCCTCTCAGGGTTCGGTTTGAAGCAGATTCAAGGCGCTGGCAGGCTGTTCGCTGGGCTTGCTCAGGGTTGGGTCGGCTGCGTCCAGCGCCAGCCAGACGCTGCCCGCGGGCATGGTGGCAGTAGCGGCCAGCTGGGTGGCTGTGTCGTCAGGGGCGTGGCTGTCTAGCCAGCGTACCCAGTGGCCGTTGGGCGCGGTTGCTAGGCCCAGGGTCTGCGCCTGCGGGCAGGGGTTGAAAAGCAGCAGGCATGCCAGCCCCTGGGTTCGCAGGCGCAGTTGCAACACCTGGCTGTGCGGGTGCTCCCAGTCGGGCGTGCTGAGTGTTTGGCCCTGGGCTTGGAACCAGCTGGCTTGTACCTCGGCGGGGTGTTGCAGTGGGCCGGGCTGCCAGCGGCTGGCCCACAGGGGTAGCAGGCGTTGGCGCAGGGCCACTAGGCGGGCTACCCAGTCGCTCAGGCCCTGGTCTGCGCTGGCCCAGTGCAGCCAGGTGCTGGGGTTGTCTTGGCAGTAGGCGTTGTTGTTGCCGTGCTGGGTATGGCCCAGCTCGTCGCCAGCCAGCAGCAAAGGCGTGCCCAGCGAGAGCAGCAGCACGGCCAGCAGGGCGCGGCGCTGGCGCAGGCGGGTGGCCTGCACCGTGGGGTTGTCGCTGGGGCCTTCGGTGCCGTGGTTGTGGCTCAGGTTGTGGCTGTGGCCATCGCGGTTGTGTTCGCCGTTGGCCTGGTTGTGGCGCTGGGCATAGCTCACCAAGTCGAGCAGGGTGAAGCCGTCGTGGGCGGTGATGTAGTTCACGCTGCTGTGCGCCGGGCGCGGGCCAAACACGCCGCTGGAGCCCGCCAGCGCATGCGCCAGCGTGCCCGCGCTGCTGCCTTGGTGCAGCCAAGTGCTGCGCTGGGTGTCGCGGTAGCGGTCGTTCCATTCCAGCCAGCCGCTGGGGAATGCGCCCAGCTGGTAGCCGTCTGGCCCAATGTCCCAGGGTTCGGCAATGAACAGCCGGTCGCACAGCAGCGGGTCTTGGCTCATGGCCATGAGCCAAGGGGCTTGTGCGCTGAAACGGTGCGCGGTGTGGCCGCTGCGACCCAGAATGGGGGCCAGGTCGAAGCGGAAGCCGTCCATGCCGTAGTCGCTGACCCAGCGGCGCAGGCTGTCCATGACCAAGCGCAGCACCAGCGGCTCGTCGATGTTCAGCACATTGCCGCAACCGGCCCAGTTGGTGTAGCGGGCGCGGTCGTGGGGGTCTAGCCGGTAGTACAGCGCGTTGTCGATACCGCGCAGCGAGAGCGTAGGGCCGGTTTCGTCCGATTCGGCGCTGTGGTTGAACACCACGTCCAGCACCACTTCAAAACCGGCGGCATGCAGCGCTTCGACCAAGGCGCGGCATTCTTCTGGGGCGCGTCCGGCTTGGCTGGCGTAGCGGTTTTCTGGGGCCATCCAGCCGATGGTGTTGTAGCCCCAGTGGTTGCGCAGGCCCATGCGCAGCAGGCGCGGTTCGTCGGCCCGTTGGGCCAGCGGCATCAGGCAAACGGTGGTGATGCCCAGGCGTTTCAGGTGCGCCAGCGCTGCCGGGTGGGCTAGGCCCGCATAGGTGCCGCGCAAGGCTTCGGGCACGTCGGGGTGCAGGGCGGTGAAGGCTTTGAGGTGCAGCTCGTAGAGCACGCGCCGTGCGGGGGCGATGTGCGGGCGCGGGTTGCGCAGGGGCGGCGGCTCGGGCCGCACGCGGGCTTTCAGGGCGGTGGCGGCGTTGTCGCGGGGGTCGGGCTGGCTGGGGTCGTCAGGGCGGTGGCCGTTGTGGATGTCGTCGCCGTCAAACACGCCCAGCACCTCGCGGGCATAGGGGTCTAGCAGCAGCTTGGCGGGGTTGAAGCGCTGGCCTTGCGCCGGGTTCCAGGGGCCAAACACCCGGTAGCCATACAGCGCGCCCGCCCCCAGGCCCGGCACCAGGGTGCGCCAAATGCCTTGGTCGTCACGCACCAGCGCATGGGTGGCGGTGCAGGTTTGGCCGCTGGCATTGAACAAACACAGCTGCACCGCGTCGGCACCCGGTGCGGCCAGCGCAAAGCCCACGCCAGTGGCGCACACCGTGGCACCCAGCGGCAGGCTGGCCAGGGGGGTCATGCGGGCCTCAGCACCACGCAGGCCAGTGGCGGCAGGTGCAGCACCAGCGACTGTGCATGGCCGTGCGCGGCCACGGCCTCGGTCTCGCCCACGCCGCTGGGCTGGCCGCTGCCGCCGTACACCGCGTCGTCGGTGTTGATGACTTCTTGCCACGCGCCCGCCAGCGGCACGCCCACGCGGTAGCCGGGCCGGGGCACCGGGGTCAGGTTGCAGACCACCAGCCGCACGGCACCCAAGCGGTCGCGGCGCAGCCAGCTCAGCACCGACTGCGCGGCATCGTCGTGCGCCACCCAGGCAAAGCCCTCGGGTTCGCAGTCGAGCTGGTGCAGCGGGCTGTGGTGTTGGTACACGCGGTTGAGGTCGCGCACCAAGCGCTGCACACCGGCGTGTGCGGGGTCGTCCAGCAGTTCCCAGGGCAATTGGGTGTCGGCAGACCATTCGGTGGGCTGGGCGAATTCGCAACCCATGAACAGCAGCTTCTTGCCGGGGTAAGTCCACAGGTAGCCGTACAGCGCGCGCAGACCCGCCAGGCGCTGCCACTCGTCACCGGGCATGCGTTGCAGCAGCGAGCCTTTGCCGTGGACCACTTCATCGTGCGAGAAGGGCAGGATGAAGTTTTCGGTGAAGGCGTACATCAGCCCGAAAGTCAGTTCGTTCTGGTGGTGGCGGCGGTGGATGGGGTCGCGCCCAAAGTAGCGCAGGCTGTCGTGCATCCAGCCCATGTTCCACTTGCTGTGAAAGCCCAGGCCGCCGCCTTGCAGGTCGGGGCTGGGCGGGCGGCTCACGCCAGGAAAGGCGGTCGATTCTTCGGCCACCATCAGCACGCCGTCGCGCTGCACACCCAGGGTGTGGTTGAGGCGGCGCAAAAACTCCATGGCTTCTAGGTTTTCGCGGCCCCCAAATTGGTTGGGTACCCACTGGCCCTCACTGCGGCTGTAGTCGCGGTAGAGCATGGAGGCCACTGCATCGACCCGCAGGCCGTCAATGCCAAAACGCTCCAGCCAGTACAGCGCGTTGCCAATCAGGTAGTTGCGCACCTCGCGCCGCCCGTAGTTGTAGATGAGGGTGTTCCAGTCTTGGTGGAAACCTTCTTTGGGGTCGGCGTGTTCGTACAGGTGGGTGCCATCAAAGCGGGCCAGGCCGTGGCTGTCGGTCGGAAAGTGGGCGGGCACCCAGTCCAAGATGATGCCCAGGTCGGCTGCGTGGGCCGCATCGACGAAGTATTGAAAATCTTCGGGCGTGCCAAAGCGGGCGGTGGGCGCGTACAGGCCCACGGGCTGGTAACCCCAAGAGCCATCGAACGGGTGCTCGGACACCGGCAGCAGCTCCAAGTGGGTAAACCCCATTTGCCGTGCATAGGGCACCAGGGTGTCGGCCAGTTCGCGGTAGTTCAGCCAGCGCCAGCCGTCTTGCTTGCGCCACGAACCCAGGTGGACTTCGTAAATGCTGATGGGCTGGCTCAGCCGGTTGGCGCGCGCGCGTTGCTCGGCCATGGGCCGAGGCGGGGGCAGGGCCTGCACCACGCTGGCGGTGTCGGGCCGCATTTGGCAGCGAAAGGCGTAGGGGTCGCTTTTGAGCAGGCGCTCGCCGCTGGCGCTGATGAGCTCGAACTTGTACAAAGCCCCCGCTTGCAGGCCGGGCACAAAGGTTTCCCAGACCCCGCAAGACTGGCGCAGCCGCATGGGCAGCCGCCGCCCGTCCCATTGGTTGAAGTCACCCACCACCGACACCCGCACCGCATTGGGGGCCCACACCGCAAAGCTGACACCGGCCACGCCGTCGAGGGTGCGCGGGTGCGCGCCTAGGCACTCAAAGGGGCGCAGGTGCGTGCCTTCGGAGAGCAGCCACACATCCAGCTCGCCCAGCACCAGGCCGAAAGCAAACGGGTCTTCGACGGGTTGTACCGCTGTCTGGCCGTGCCACAGCACGTCAAAACGGTAGGCGGGTGGTCTGGCGGGTAGCAGCAGGCTGAACACGTCGCTGCCCGCGTAGCGGGTCAGTTCGCCCAAGCGTTCACCGTTTGCACGGTCGCTCAGCCAGACTTGCGCTGCACCGGGCAACAGGGCACGGACGACACAAGCGCCAGCGCTGTTGGGCACCGCGTGTGCGCCCAGCACGGCATAAGGGTCTGGGTGACAACCCGCCTGGAGGGCGTTCAGGTCTGAGGTGTTGAGCATGTCGGGGTTTCCTGCCAATCCATCTGGGTGGTCCGGCGCGGGCATGCACCGGGGAAGTCGAGGCCCGGCACAGGCCTGTGCCGGTCGGTGGCTGCACTCAGGCGGGCAGTTCCACCGTGCGGGGCATGGCTTGGCCCGTGCTGTCAAACAGGTGCAGGTCGGATGCATCCACCCGAACCCGAATGGGCGATCCGATGCGGATGGGGGTGGTGCCTTCGACTTTCAGTGTCACCATGGGCAGGTTGTCGCCCAGTTGCAGGTACAGCAGCGAGGCTTCGCCCAGTTTTTCAATGTGTTCGACGCGGGCGGGCAGGGTGTTGGGGCTGGCTTCGGCGCTGCACAGTTGCATGTGCTCGGGCCGTAGGCCCAGGCTGACCGGTTCGTTGGCGGCAAGGTCTTGCGCATTGACAGCGACGTCAAACGTTTGCCCGTTCACGCTGACGCGGGCCATGCCGGGGCGGCTGGACTGCATGACGGCGGGCAAGATGTTCATCTTGGGGCTGCCAATGAATTCGGCCACAAACAGGCTGTTGGGCCGGTGGTACAAGTCCATGGGCGTGCCGATTTGGGCAATGGATCCGTGGGTTTGCACATCCGGCCCGGCGCGCAGCAGCACGATTTTGTCGGCCAGCGTCATGGCTTCGACTTGGTCGTGGGTGACGTAGATCATGCTGGCGGTGCCAATTTGGTGGTGCAGCTTGGCAATTTCCAGCCGGGTTTGCACGCGCAGCGCAGCATCCAGGTTAGACAGGGGCTCGTCAAACAGGAACACGCGGGGTTCCTTCACGATGGCGCGGCCAATGGCGACCCGCTGGCGCTGCCCGCCTGAGAGTTCTTTGGGCAGGCGGTCCAGCAGGTGCGTCAGTTGCAAGATCTCGGCGGCTTCGCGCACCTTCTTGTCGATTTCTGCCGCGTTGGAGCCAAACACTTTCAGGCCAAAGCCCATGTTTTCGCGCACCGTCATGTGTGGGTACAGGGCGTAGCTCTGGAACACCATGGCCACCCCCCGGCGGGCGGGCGGCAGGTCGTTGACCCGTTCGCCAGAAATGCTCAGATCGCCCGAGCTGATGTCTTCCAGGCCCGCCACCATGCGCAGCAGGGTCGATTTGCCGCAGCCCGAGGGGCCCACGAACACGCAGAACTCGCCCGCCTCGATGGTGAGGTTGGCATTGTTGATGGTCAGCGCAGCCTGCGGGCTGTAGCGCTTGCAAACGGCTTTGAATTCAATCTTGGACATGGTCGGCCTTGGGGTCAGAAAGGGGTGGCGGGTTCAGGCGGATTCAGTGTGGTTTAGGCTTGCAGGAACAGGCCGCCCCAGGGTTCAAAGTGCAGGGTGTCGCCCTCGCGCCGTGCGCCGCCTAGGCCACTGCCGGTCAGCAGGGTCGAGCCGAGCCACTCGGCAGGCAGGGGCAGGCTGGCGGGCTGGTCGCTGAAGTTGAAGACGCACAGCAGGCGCTGCGTGCCCTGTTCGGTTTCGTGTTCGCGCACCAAGCCCAGCACCTGCGGGTGCAGGGGCAGCAAGTCCATGCTGCCGTGCAGCAGGGCGGGTTGCTCGCGCCGCCAGTGCAGCAACTGCGTGAAGTAGCTCAGCAGGCTGTCGGGCTGGCCCACTTGCTGATCGACGGCCAGTGGCACATGGCTGGTCGCCACCGGCAGCCAGGGCTTGTGGCCGCTGGTGAAGCCCGCATGCGCGGCACCCGCTTGCCAGGGCATGGGGGTGCGGCAGCCATCACGCCCCTTGAATTCGGGCCACATGGTGATGCCGTAGGGGTCTTGCAGGTCTTCAAAGGCCAACTCGGCTTCGGGTAGGCCCAGCTCTTCGCCTTGGTACAGGCAGATGGTGCCGCGCAGGCTGGCCTGAAACGCCGCGGCCAAGCGCAGCAAAGCGGGTTGGGGCGGGTGGCCACCCCAGCGCGAGGCGGAACGTTCGCAGTCGTGGTTGGACAAGGCCCAGCACGGCCAGCCGTCACCCACCACGGTGTTGAAGCGGTGCAGGGTGTGGTGCAAAAAGCTGCTGCTGTGCTGTGCGCCCAGCAGGTCAAAGCAATAAGCCATGTGCAGCCGGGGTTCACCGTCGGGGCCGCTGGAGGTGTACTCGGCCACGCGGGCCAGCCCGTCGTCATCGCCAATCTCGCCCACCATGGTGGTGTCGGGGTACTGGTCCAGCAGGGCGCGCAGGCGTTGCAGGAACAGCAGGTTTTCGGGGCGGCTCTTGTCGTAGATGTGCCACTGCCAGCCGTAGGGGTTGAAGGGGTTGACCGCTGGGTCGGGCTTGTTGGGGTCGGGTGCGCCACGGGGGGGGTTGTTGCGCAGCTCGGCATCGTGCACGTAGAAGTTGGCGGTATCCAGCCGGTAGCCGTCCACACCCAAGTCCAGCCAGAACTTCACCGTGGCCAGCAGCGCTTCGCGCACTGCCGGGTTGTGAAAGTTCAGGTCGGGTTGGCTGCTCAAGAAGTTGTGCAGGTAGTACTGGCAGCGGCGGGTGTCCCACTGCCAAGCACTGCCGCCAAAGATGGACAGCCAGTTGTTGGGCGGCGTGCCGTCGTCTTGGGCATCGGCCCACACGTACCAGTCGGCTTTGGGGTTGTCGCGGCTGGTGCGGCTTTCCACAAACCACGGGTGCTGGTCAGAGGTGTGCGAGAGCACTTGGTCAATCATCACCTTCAGGCCCAGTTCGTGGGCGCGTGCCACCAGTGCCTTGAAATCGGCCAGGGTGCCGAACATCGGATCGACATCGCAGTAGTCGCTCACGTCGTAGCCGAAGTCCTTCATGGGACTCTTGAAGAAAGGCGAGAGCCAGATGCCGTCAGCCCCGAGGCGGGCCACGTGTTCCAGCCGTGCCGTGATGCCGGGCAGGTCGCCAATGCCGTCACCGTTGCTGTCCTGAAAGGAGCGCGGATAGATCTGGTAGATCACGCCGCCGCGCCACCAGCCGTTGTTGGGGGCTTTGCTTGTCATGGTGTGAAGACGGGGTTGCACAGTGAATGAAAACTCAGCCCTTGACCGCACCAGCGGTCAGACCCGAGACGATTTTTTTCTGGAACGCCAGCACCAAGCCCAGCAGCGGCAGCGTCACCAACACCGAGGCGGCCATGATGTTGCCCCACGGAATGTCGTACTTGCTGGCCCCCGAGATGAGCGAGATGGACACGGGCACGGTGCGCTCGTTGTTGTCCAGCACAAAGGTCAGGGCAAACAAAAATTCGTTCCAGGCGGCAATGAAAGCCAGCAGACCGGTGGACACCAACGCGGGCCACAGCAGCGGCATGAACACGTCTTTGATGATGCGCCAGGGGCCGCAGCCGTCCATGATGGCGGCCTCTTCCAGCTCTTTGGGCAGTTGCTTCATGAAGGTGGTCAGCACCCAGACCGTGAAGGGCAGGGTGAAGATCATGTAGGGCAGCACCAGCCCCAGGGCTTTGTTGTACAGGCCCAAAAAGCGGATCAGCTCAAACATGCCCGCCAGCACCGCCACCTGCGGAAACATGGACACCGCCAGCACCGTGGTCAGCAGCAGGCCCCGGCCTTTGAAGTTGATGCGCCCCAAGGCATAGGCAGCGGTCACGCCCACGAACAGCGACAAGACCACCACCAGCACCGAGACCATGACCGAATTCACGATGTGGCGGCCAAAGGGCTGTTCGGCCAGGGTGAACAGCGAGACGTAGTTGCCCAGCGACACGCTGTTAGGCCACAGCGTCGATTCAAACAGGGCCGAACCCGTCTTGAACGAGGTGGATACCGCGTAAATGAAGGGGAATACCGAGATCACCACCACCACGGTGGCAACCAGATAGAGCGCGATGCGCCAGTACCAAGCGGATTTCATCAGTCTTCTCCCACACGGGTGCGGCTGAGCTTGATGGCCAGCACGGTACACAAACCAATAATCAAGAACAGGGCTGTCGAAGCGGCGGAGCCATAGCCCATGTAGCCGTTGTCGATCATTTCGCGGCGCACAAAGCCGGACATGGAAATGGTGCTGTTGTTGTTCGAGGTCAGCACATAAATCAGGTCAAACACGCGCAGCGCATCCAGCAGGCGGAAGATCACCGCCACCATCAAGGCGGGTTTGATGAGGGGCAGCGTCACCTTCCAGAACAACCGCAGCGGGTGTACGCCGTCCACCTCGGCGGCCTCGTAGCAGTCTTTGGGCAGGGTTTGCAGCGCGGCCAAAATCAAGAGGGCCATGAAGGGCGTGGTTTTCCACACGTCCACCGCCACCACCGTCCACATGGCGTATTCGGGCTGGGCTGTCCACGCGACTTTTTCGGCAATCAGCCCCCAGTCAAACAGCCACTGGTTGATGATGCCGAACTGGTCGTGCAGCATCCAGCCCCACATCTTGGCCGACACAATGGTCGGAATGGCCCAGGGCACCAGCACAGCGGTGCGTACCAAGGTGCGGCCTTTGAAGTCTTGGTTGAGCAGCAGCGCCACACCCAGGCCGAACAGGGTTTCTAGCGTGACGGAGACGATAGAAAACTTCAGGGTGTTGAGGATAGAGAGCCCCCAGTCACTTTCAAAAAAGCCGTCCGTGTGGTTGGGGTTGGCAAACAGACCGTATTCGCCGAAGTAGTTCTCAAGGCCGACGAACTTCGTGGTCGAGAGGTCGTTGATGTTGGCATCGGTGAAGCTGAACCAGATGGTGCGGCCCAATGGCCAAGCGGCCACCAGCAGCAACACCAGCAGCATCGGGGCCATGAAGGTCCAGGCGGTGCGGGTTTTGTTGTTCATAAAAGCAGGTTTCTGGTGCAGTTCAAGTTCATGCCAGACGCAGGCAAGGGGGGCGGATCAACGGGGACTGATCAAAGCACTGAAACAAAGAATCCGGGGCCGACAAGACCCCGGATTCATCAGGAGCCCCTTCAGGGGCTCCGTCAGATCACCACTTGTTGCGTTTGATTTGGTTCAGGCGGCCTTCCAGACGCTTGAGGCTGTCCTCGGCTTTGGCTTTGCCCGAGAGCACGTCGTGGGTGGCATTCCAGAAAGCGGCGCTGACCTCGGGGTATTTTGCGCCCGTGGCCGTGGCGGGGCGGGGTACGGCGCTGGTGAAGACGTTGAACAGGTCGCCAAAGAAGGGGTTGGCTTCCAGCACTTCTTTGTCTTTGTACAGGGCGGCAATGGTCGGGTTGTAAGAACCCTTGATGGCGCGCATCTTTTGCACTTCGGGGCTGGTCATGTACATCACCAAGTCAGCCGCAGCGGCCTGGTTTTTCGAGTACTTGCTCACCGCCAGCTGCCAGCCACCCAGGGTCGCGGCGTGCTGTCCGTCAGCACCGCCCTTGGGCAGGGCCGAGACACCGATCTTGCCGGAGATTTTGGAGTCTTTGGCGTTGCCCAGGCTCCAAGCGTAGGGCCAGTTGCGCATGAAAGCGGCGTTGCCGTTTTGGAACACGCCACGGGCTTCTTCTTCGGCGTAGTTCAGCACGCCTTGGGGTGCAATGGTGCCAATCCAAGAAGCAGCAGTCGTCAGGGCCTTGACGGCGTTGGGGTTGTTGACGGTCACTTCGCCCTTGTCGTTGACGATGTTGCCGCCTTTGTAGGAGTGCAGCCATTCCACGGCATCGCAGGTCAGGCCTTCGTAGGCTTTG
Organism: Pseudomonadota bacterium; assembly: GCA_041192045.1. Classification (GTDB taxonomy): domain Bacteria; phylum Pseudomonadota; class Gammaproteobacteria; order Burkholderiales; family Burkholderiaceae_C; genus Hydrogenophaga. The sequence continues at coordinate 52,430 of JBEENR010000016.1, forward strand.
GCTTGAAACACGAAACCTTGGAAGTCTTTGTTACCCGCAGCGCGCTCGCCGTCCTGAATCACTTTGGCGGTGGCGGCCAGTTCTTCCCAGGTGGTGGGGGCTTTTTGCTTGTATTTTTCAATCAAGTCTTTGCGGTAGAACAGCAGACCCGCATCGGTGAACCAGGGCATGGCCAGCAGTTTGCCGTCAGCGGTGTTGTTGGCCACGATGGCGGGGAAGTGCTCTTTCTCGGCACCCTTGCTGTAGGGCTTGAGGTCGATCAGGTGGTCTTTGATGACACCGGGCCACACCACATCCACGTTGATCACGTCCAGGTCAGCGGACTTGGCGGCGAACATTTGGCGGAACAGGGCCAGGATGTCGGTGGTGCTGTTCGGAATGGTGAACAGCTTGACTTCGTGGCCGGTTTTCTTGGACCACTCGGCAGTCGTCTGCTTGCAGAACTCAAAGTCTTGGCCGACGGAACCGCAGGAGATGGTGATGGTGGCGGCTTGTGCAGCGCCAGCCAGCCACAGGGGTGCGGTCAAAGCCAAAGCGGCTTTGGCGATCAGATGAAGTTTCGCTTTCATGGAGGTGTCCTTTGGGATGTTGGTGGGTTGAATCAACTGCCCAGCGTCTGCATGGGGAACGGGCAGTGACACGATTGAAACACCAATGCAAACGATTGCATGATGGGGTTTTCACCTACCGGCATCAAAAAACGGCTTGCATCTGCAACGAAACCGCAACGAAACCACCAAGAGGCCCCTAAGAATCCCCGACACGGCCCTGGCCATGCCGGGCACCCAGCACTCAGCGGCTGCTCTCGCGCTCCATCAACTCGGTGGGCAGCATGACACTGCGGCGCGGGGCACCGGCCATGGCTTCAAACAGCAAATCGACCAAGGCACGCCCGGCCAGCGCAGCGGGTTGGCGCACCGAGCTCAGCGAGGGGTGCAGGTGTTCGGCCAGGGCAATGTCGTCGTAACCCACCAGCCGCACCTGCGTGGGCACGGCAATGCCGCGTTCGCTGAGCGCGCCCATGATGGAGACGGCACAGACATCGCTGCTGGCAAAAATGGCATCGAACTCCAGGTGCTGATCCAGCCACTGGTCGATGACGTGTCGGATGCGCGTGTCGTTGAACAGGAAAGACTGGTGCAGACGCGGGTCGGGGCGCAGCCCCACCTCTTGCAGCGCTTGGGCATAGCCCTGGTAGCGCAACCCGGCTTCGGGGTGGTTGATGTCGCCAAAGAACGCAATGTGGCGACAACCCCGCTCCACCAAATGCCGCGTGGCCAGGTAGCCGCCTTGCAGGTTGTCGCTGCCCACGGTTGAGTACAGGGCATCGGGCAGCCGTGCGCCCCACACGGCCATGGGTACGTCCATCTCGGCGAGCCGGTTGAGCCGCTCGTGCCAAGTGAGCTGCCCGATGACAACGAGGCCGCCGACCTGACCATTCTCCACAATGGCCGCGAGTTGTTCGGGCGCACCTTCCTTCATGCGCGAGAGCAGCAGGCTCATGCCGCGCTCGTCCAACGCGTCGGCCACGGTGCCGACGACGCTGAGCAAGAACGGGTCTGAAATGCCCTGCATGCTGTCGCCCAAAATCACCACGCCAATGGTTTGGATGTCGCGCTTGCGCAGGTTGGCCGCACCCACGTTGATGCGGTAATTCATTGACCGGGCCAGCTCCACAATGCGGCTGCGGGTGGTTTCCGGAATCAGCGCGCTGCCACTGAGTGCCCGCGACACGGTCGAGGTGGATACATTCGCGAGCCGGGCAATGTCGGCCATTTGCATGCGCCGCTGGCTTTTGGGGTTGGATGCTGGAGCACGGGCGGGCCGCTCGGGAGCGTCTGCCGGTGAGAGGGGATCGGGTTTGTTGCGCTGCATCACAAGATTATTTCACCGTGTTCATACTGACTGCCTGTGCAAGGGCGCTGTTGCTTGGCCGAACCACGAAAAAAAAGCCCGGCACCACCAGATGCCGGGCAACATGAAAAACCCTGGAGAAACAAACAGCGGCCACGCCCCAGCCCCAAACGGGGCATGGCCGGAAACACCTGAGGAGCGAGGTGCTTAGAAGGCGTAGTTCACGCGCACGCGGGCACCGGTGTCGCTGGCTTGACCAGTCACCTTGGTTTGACCAATGGCCGGGGTGATGGTGGCACCCTTCACACCCAGCAGGGGGAAGCTGTAAGCGGCATAGACCGAGGTGGACTTGGTGTTGGTCGCATCGTTTTTGCCTTGTACAAAGCCAATGCCTGCGTCGCCAAAGGTGGCGTTCAGACCGAAGGCGCTCTTGTCGGCTTTGCTGTTGCTGGCAAAGTTGACGTTCACGCTGGTGGTGCTGTTGACGGCATAGCCCAGGGTAACGCCGGTGCCGCTGGTGGAGGTGCTGGTACCGTCGGCTTTGATGGATTCAGCACCCACGCGCACCGTCAGGGCACCTGCGCTGTACTGCACCACAGGGCGCACGCCGTAGCTGGCACCGCCGGTTTGTTTTTCGGTGCTCAAGCCCAGTTCCACGCGCAGGGCGCTGCTGGGGTTGATGCCCAGGGCAGCGTGCAGACGGCCATCGGAGAAGCGACCACGCAGGGTGTTGGCGTTGTAGCCAATGTTGGTGATGTTGGGTGCCACATCTTTGCCCAGCGGGAACAGATCCATGGCTTCAAAGCGACCAATTTTCAGGTCCACGGTGCTGCCGCCCATGTGGAGCCAAGCATCGTCAATCGAAACACCACCACTCAGGTTGATGAGGGTATTGCCGCGAGCGTTGACGAAGTAGTCACCGTTTTTGGCCAGTGCAGCATTGAAGTTCACTTCCACGCGGCCACCGTTGGTCACGGAGTCTTGCGTGGCAGATTTTTTGCGGAAGTCGGTGTTGGTTTCGATGTTGGCATCCACGGCAACGCCGGCATGGGCGACGGCAGAGGCGCACAGGGCGGCCACAGCGGCCAGTTTGAAAATGTGTTGCATGAGGTTGGCTCCGTTGGTTGGTTGCGATTGCACTGAATGAACGCGTTTGAAAGCTCTGCTGCTGCACGGTGTCGTGAGATTGACACCGGGTTGCATCAAAGTTTTGCCATTGCAACACCAATGCAATCGTTTGCACTCAGGGTTAACCCTCAAAACCCCGGCTGTACCCGTTTCGTAACCCCATTTTCAGCACCCCCGCAACAAACGGGAAAACCCTGATGGTGCAATCGTTTGCAACAGGGTAAAAGTAAATAAATTTGCTTGATTTACTGAGCTGCCAACCTGCTTGGGCTGACCGTAGCAGGCTCAGCGCAGGGGGTATTCCAGACGCACGCGGGTGGAGATTTGCATGTCCGTGGTGGCATCGCCCTTGGCCAGGCTGATGCCGGGGGTGAGCACAGCGCCCTTCCAGCGGCTCAGGGGCATGGTGTAGGCGGCGTACAGCGCGTTGCTTTTGCCCAAGCTGCGGTCGTCAATGGCCGACAACCAGCCCAGGCCCAGCGCGCCCAGGCTGGCATTCAGGCCCAGGCTGCTGTCTTGGTCGATCGTGGCAAAACTGAAGTTGAAGCCCACATCGTCGTCCAGCACATAGCCTGCCGAAAAGCCCAAGCCAGTACTTTTGTCACCACCCACCGTCTGCACCGACTCCACACCACCGCGCAAGCGCCAAGGGCCTGATTGGTAGTCGGCCCCGGTGCGCAGGCCCTCAAACTGTCCGGTGTTCTGGCTGGACATCCAGCTCAGTTCTGCGCGCCAAGCCTCGCCCAGGTTCAGGCCCAATGCCACTTGGCGCGAACCGGAGTCGGCACGGCCCCGCAGGCGGTTGACCAAGTAGGGGCGGTAGCCGGGCACGGCTTCAAGGGCCACATCTTTGCCCAGTGGGAACAAGTCCATGGCTTCAAAACGGCCCAACTTCAGGTTGGCGACGCGGTTGCCTACCTGCACCCAGCTGTCGCCACGGGCAACATCTGCCGGGCGGTTCAGAGACAGGCGCAGACCAATTGCCGCAAAGTATTCACCCTGAATGGGCGTGTGCAGCTGGACATCCAGCCCCCCGTACAGCGCTGTGCCCCCGTCACGCGTGTTGCTGGCGCTGGCGTTGACCGCGTTCTTGAAGTCGCCGTTGAGTTCCAGTTGACTGGTGACGCGGATTTGGGCGCTGGCGCTGGTGCAAGCCAGTACCAGGGGCAGGATGGTCAGGGCGCTGAGGGTGGCGCGTGCAGCAGGGCGCATGGCGAGGGTCTCCTGGGGACGGGTGCAGAGGGGAACGAGCTTGGGCGTGATTCTGCACCGCTCAGCGGCAACCGCTGGCCGTCAGGCGCAACACCCGCTGGGCACGCTGTGCTGCGGCTTCGGAATGGGTGACCAAGACCAGCGCCGCGCCGCTTTGCTGGGTTTGGGCTTGCAGCACATCCATGATTTGCGCGGCGGTGCGCGGGTCTAGGTTGCCGGTGGGTTCGTCGGCCAGCACCAGGCTGGGGCGGTGTACCAGAGCGCGGGCAATGGCCACCCGTTGCAACTGTCCGCCCGAGAGTTGCGCGGGCAAGCGCGGGCCAAGGCCGCCTAGGCCCACGGCATTCAGCATGTCGTTCACCCGCTGCGGGTCGGGCCGCTGCAACAGCAGCAGCGGCAGGCCCACGTTTTGCGCCACGTCCAGGTGCGGCAGTACATGAAAGGCCTGAAACACAAAACCCAGTTTCGCACGCCGCCAGTGGGCGCGCTGCGCTTCGTTCAGCAGGCCCAGGTCGGTGCCGTTGTGGTGGATGCTGCCGCTGCTCCAGTCGTCCAGCCCGGCCATGCAGTTCAGCAGGCTGGACTTGCCCACGCCCGACTCGCCCACAATGGCCACAAATTCGCCCGCCGCCACTTGCAGGTTGACGTGGCTGAACACCGGGGTACTGCCGTACTGTTTGCTCAGGTTTTCAATGCGCAGCGTCATGCGGGGGCTCCCCAATGGTCGGCCACCCGGCCCAGCAACTGCGGCAGGGCATCAGGCGCGTCGCAGGCCACCACCTGCCGCTCGGGCATGCTGCGCAGCCAGGTGATTTGCCGCTTGGCCAGTTGCCGGGTGGCGGCGATGCCACGTTCGCGAAGCTGTGCGGTTTGTTGGGGATCTGGTGCATCAGCCCCCGTGTCCAGCAGTTCCCAGGCTTGCCGGTAGCCCACGCAGCGCATGGCGGGCAGGTCAGCATGCAAGTCGCCGCGTGCGCGCAGGCGGCGCACTTCGTCTAAAAAACCGGCTTCCAGCATGGCATCAAACCGCTGGGCAATGCGCTGGTGCAGCCAAGCCCTGTCTTGGGGCTCCAGCGACAGCAGCGCAGCCGCAGGCAGCAGGCCCGGCGCGGTATCCGTCTGCTGTTGGGCTTGGTGAAAGGCCGAGAGGGGCTGGCCCGTCAGGGCAAACACCTCTAAGGCCCGTTGAATGCGCTGGCTGTCACCCGGCGCTAAGCGGGCGGCGGTGGCGGCATCGATCTGCGCCAGTTCGGCATGCAGCGCGGGCCAGCCCAGGGCGCGGGCGCGGTCTTCGATGCTTTGGCGCACGGTGGCATCGGCGGGGGGCATGTCGGCCATGCCGTGCATCAGCGCCTTGAAGTAGAGCATGGTGCCGCCCACCAGCAGCGGGTGGCGGCCACGGGCCTGAATTTCGCCCACCAGCCGGGTGGCATCGCGCACAAAGGCGGCGGCGCTGTAAGCCTCGCGGGGGTCGCACATGTCGATCAGGTGGTGCGGCACAGCGGCCTGTTCGGCAGCGCTGGGCTTGGCGGTGCCAATGTCCATGCCCCGGTACACCAGCGCCGAATCGACGCTGATGATCTCGATGGGCCAGCGCTGCGCAACGGCCAGCGCGGCGGCACTTTTGCCGCTGGCGGTGGGGCCTGCCAGGGCCAGGCAAGTGGGCAGCGGTGCAGTCATGGCTGGCGGGGTGGCGTGTGCAGGGGCTGGGGCGGTTTCTGGCTGTCACCGTGGCGCTGCACCAGCGTCCAGGCGGTGGTGGCAATCAGCACGCTCCAGAACCAAATGCCGTTGGTCAGTGGCAGCACCGTGCCCGTGCCCTCGCCAATGGCCGCTAGGCTGCGGCCCAGCCACGAACCCATGGCAAAGGCCACCGCCATCATCACAAAGCCACTCAGGGCCGATGCCGCCCCTGCCGACTGCGGAAACGGGCTGACCGCCCCGCTCTGGCCGCAGGGCTGGTGCACGCCGTGGCCCATCATGAAAATATAAAACGGCACCATGATGGCCCAGGTGTTTTGCACCCCCAGCAGCGCCAAAATGCCCATGGCACTGCCCCCCGTGAGCGACAAAACCCCGGCAATGGCCACCGTGCGGCGCACACCAAAACGCGCCAGCAAGCGGCGGCAGGCAAAGGTGCCCGCGATGTAGCTCACCGACATCGACATCATCATCAGCCCGTAGCTGGTCTTGCTCAGGCCCAGCACCTGAATGAAGACAAAGGACGACGAAGCCAAAAACGTGAACAAGCCGCCATAAGACGTGGTGGCCAGCAGCGCATAGGCCACAAACGTGGGATGCCGCGCAATCTGCCCCCAGGTGCGCAGCAGCATGCGCGGTTGCAGGGCCTGCGGGTTTTTTTGCGGCAGGCTTTCTTGAAAGCGCCACACCAGCAGCACCAGCGTGAGCGCCCCAGCCACCGCCAGCGCCAGCAAGGCCACGCGCCAGCCAAAATGGTCAGACAGCAAGCCACCCAGCGGCGCACTGGCACAGGCAATCACACCCAGCCCGCTGAGGCCCTTGGACATCACCCGCGCCCCTTCTGCGGGCGGGTACAGGTCGCGCACAATGGCGCGGGCACACATCACCGCCGCCCCCAGGGCCATGCCCTGCAAGGCCCGCCAGGCAATCAGGTGCTCCATGGACGGGGCCAGCGCACTGCCTACCGAGGCCACCACAAACGCCGTCATGCCCACCAGCAAAATGGGCCGACGACCAAACCGGTCAGACAGCGGCCCCCACACCATTTGCGACAAGCCAAACGCCAACAGCAAAGCCGTCAGCGTGAGCTGCGCCTGCGCCATGGGCGCACCAAACCCGGCCGTTAGCGCGGGCAGGGCAGGCAAATACAAATCCGTTGCCAGGGGCTGCAAACCCAGCAACAGCGACAAGGTGAGCACGATCAGCCCAGGGGCCATGCGCGCAGAGGGGGAGGGTGGGGCGGACATCCGGTGAAGCGTAGCAGATGCCCCGTCTGCGGACCCGTTGTTAGGTGACAAGCTGGCACCCTGGCCTCAGGCCAGCTGGGGTGCGGCTGTGTTTCAATCGTTGGCTGTGAGTCTGCCCGGCTGGGCGGCACATTGCTGGAGACGGAATGTTGAGGAAAGAGGATGTTTGTGGTGGCTCTGCCGGTCGGTGGTGGTCGGATCAGGGTACCCATGCCCGCACGGCTGCATTGCTCCAGCGTGTGATGACCATCTGCCTGCTGCTGACCCTGGTTTTGCTGGGGGGCTCTTTTGTAGGGGGCAACGTACCCCCGCTGGCCACGACGCTGGGGCTGGTCTGGCTGGCTTTGTTGGGGGCTTGCTGGGGTTTGTTGCGCTGTTCGTGGGTGCAGTGGGCCGCGCTGAGTTTGACGGTGCTGTTTTTTGTCTTCATCACCCTGATCGTCGCCAGTCTGGGTACGGTTCGCGCACCGTTCACGGGGGTGTATGTGTTCTGGGTCATTCTGTCGGGCATGCTGTTTCAGCGCCCTGGCATCTGGCTGGCCACGGTCGCCAGTTCGGTGGCGGTGTTGTGCTTGATCGTGGCCCAGAACGCGGGCTGGCTACCAGCACCCAACTACAGTGTGGGGATTACCCAGTGGATCAATTACACCGGCCTGTTCGTGCTGACAGCCAGTTTGGTGTACTACAGCAACCGGCAGCTGGAGCAGGCCCTGCAACAAGCCCAGGCCGAAATTGACCGGCGCAGACAGACCGAAGCCGAGTTGGCCCGCATAGCGACCACGGACGCACTGACAGGCATCTGGAACCGGCGGCATGCCTTGCAAATGGCCAGCACCTTCAAATCGCACATGGGCCGCTATGGGCACCCGCTGTCGCTGCTGTTGCTGGACATTGACCATTTCAAATCCATCAACGACGGCTACGGCCACCCGGCTGGCGATGCGGTGCTGGTGGCACTGACGCAGCGCATCCAGTCGGCAGTGCGCGATGCCGACGTGTTTGCACGCTGGGGTGGCGAAGAGTTTGTGCTGCTCTCGCCATCTTGCAACCTGAATCAGGCGCTGCAAATGGCCGAAAAACTGCGCACCCTGGTGGAGGCCACGCCCTTCGAGATGGCGGGCCAGCCCAAGCGGGTGACCATCAGCCTCGGTGTGGCCGAATTGGAGCGCGACGAAAGCCTAGAGCGCCTGTTTCAGCGGGTAGATGCCGCCCTGTACGCCGCCAAGGCGGGTGGGCGCAACACGGTGAGCACGGCACCACCGCGCTGATCGGCCGTCAGCGTCCGCGCAGAAACAGCGCGTCCAGTTCTTTCATGCTGATCTGCCGCCAGGTGGGGCGGCCATGGTTGCACTGGTCGGCGCGTTCGGTGTGCTCCATCTGGCGCAGCAGGGCGTTCATTTCTTCTAGCGTCAGGCGGCGGTTGGCGCGCACCGCGCCGTGGCAGGCCAGGGTGGCCAGCAGCTCGTTGCGGGCGCGTTGCACCACGGTGCTGGCATCGTGTTGGGCCAGTTCGGCCAGCACGCTGCGGGCCAGGGCCACCGGGTCAGTTTGCGCCAGCGCAGCAGGCACGGCCCGCACCGCCAGCGTTTGCACCGAAAACGGCACCACCTCCAGCCCCAGCATGGCCAGCACCACGGCTTGTTCTTCGGCGGTGGCCACTTCTTGCGGCGTGGCGCTGAAGGTGGCGGGGATCAGCAGCGGCTGGCTGGCCAGTTGCTCCTCGTCCCACTGCTGTTTCAGGCGTTCGTAAACGATGCGTTCGTGGGCGGCATGCATGTCCACCAGTACTAGGCCATGGGCGTTTTCGGCCAAGATGTACACACCCTGCAACTGCGCCAGCGCCCGGCCCAGCGGCCAGACGGCTGCGTCTGGCGCGTCTTGCGCTTCTGCTGTGACCGGGTGGCTGGCAGGGGCCACGGCGGGCGCACCGGGCAGGATGGGGCTGCTGAGGCTGCTGATGCTGCGGCTCCACAGTGCGCCTAGGTCTGACACCCGGTGGCCCACCGCGTCGGGTGCGCTCAGGTGTGGCAGTGGGCGGGTTTGCGCGGGGGGCGTGGGCGCAACAGCCACTGGCATCACCGGCAGACTGGGCGGGCTGGGCTGGCTGGACGCGGCTGCTGTGCGCGGTGCGGCCAGTGCGGCCTCAATGGCCCGGTGTACGGCGTGGTGGATTTCGCGGCTGTCCCGAAAGCGCACCTCGATTTTGGTGGGGTGCACATTCACATCGACCCGGCTGGGGTTGACCGAGATAAACAGCACAAACACCGGGTGCCGCTGGCCGTGCAGCACGTCTTCAAAGGCGCTGCGCACGGCATGGCTGATGATTTTGTCGCGCACATAGCGGCCATTCACATAGACAAACTGCACATCGTTGCGCGCCCGTGCGGCATCGGGCACGCCCACCAGGCCCCACACCTGCGGTGCCGACGGGCTGTCTGTGGCAGTGGGCACCGTCAGCGGCCAGCGCACCGGCAGGGCCTGCTGTATGAAGTCTTGGCCCAGCACATCGGCCACCCGCTGGCGCAGGCTGGGGGTGTCGCTGCCGTCTTGGCTGGCGGGCACCGCCCGCCACTGGGCCAGCAGCTTGCCTTCGTGCCAAAGGGCAAAGCCCACATCGGGCCGGGCCAGGGCATGGCGGCGCACGGCTTCTAGGCAGTGGGCCAGTTCGGTGGCATCGGTTTTTAAGAACTTGCGCCGGGCCGGGGTGGCAAAAAACAGCTCCCGCACCTCTACCGTGGTGCCGTTGGCGCGTGCTGCTGCTTGCAGCTCGCCACTGCGGGCATCCAGCAGCCAGCCGTGGGCCTCGGGGGCATGGTCGGCACGGCTGAGCAGCGAAACCTCGGCAATGGAACACACCGCCGCCAGCGCCTCGCCCCGAAAACCCATGCTGCCTACCGACTCCAGGTCGGCCAGGCTGGCAATTTTGCTGGTGGCATGGCGCTTGAGGGCCATGGGCAAATCGGCCTGCGCCATGCCACAGCCGTTGTCTTCTACGCTGATGAGGCGCACGCCACCCGCTTGCAGGCGCACCGTGATTTGGCTGGCCCCGGCATCCAGCGCGTTGTCCAGCAACTCGCGCACCACCGAGGCCGGTCGCTCCACCACTTCGCCAGCGGCAATCTGGCTGATGAGTTCGTCGGGCAATTCACGGATGGGGCGGCGGCTGGACTGGAGCATGCGCGGGATTGTAGGCAGCACGGCGGGGTGCCCGGCGGACAGGCAAACGCATAATCTGCCCCCGGAAACCCCTGCTGTAGAAGGCTCCGCCATGCCCATCTCCCTGAGATTTCAGTCCTGTCTGTTCGCCATTAGCTTCTTGTTCGGGTGGCCTGCCACGGTATCGGCCGTCACCTTCGATCTGCCCTCGATTGACCGCATCGTCAACTACCAGCCCAAGCTGCCGCTGCAAGTGTTGACGGCTGATGGCATCGAGATTGCCCAGTTTGGGGCCGAGCGGCGCGAGTATGTGCCGCTCTCGCGCACGCCCCGGCTGCTGCAAAACGCGGTGCTGGCGGTGGAGGATGCGCGGTTCCACGAGCATTCGGGCGTTGACCCCAAAGGCATGGCCCGTGCGGCGCTGGCCATGATCACGGGGGGGCGCAAGCAGGGGGCCAGCACCATCACCCAGCAGCTGGTGCGCACCATGCTGCTGACCCGCGAGGTGACGGTAGAGCGCAAAACCAAAGAAATTCTGCTGGCCTTCAAGGTGGAAGATGCGCTGTCCAAAGAGCGCATTCTGGAAATTTATTTCAACGAGATTTACCTCGGCCAGCGGGCCTATGGCTTTGCGGCGGCGGCGCGCACCTACTTTGGCAAGTCCATGGACCAACTGACGCTGGCCGAGGCCGCCATGCTGGCCGGTTTGCCGCAGAACCCGCACTATGCCAACCCGGTGGCGAACTTGGAGCGTGCCGTGAAGCGCCAGCGGGTGGTGCTGGACCGCATGCGGGCCACCGGCTTCATTACCGAGGCGCAGCTGACGGCGGCACGGGCCGAGCGGCTGCATATTCGCCCACCGGGGCAGCGCAGCTTGAATGCCGAGCATGTGGCCGAAATGGCCCGCCGTGTGGTGGTGGAGCGTTTTGGCGACGAGGCTTACAGCACGGGGCTGCGTGTGACCACGTCGCTGCGCGCCAGCGAGCAGCGGGCGGCGTTTGATGCGGTGCAGCGCGGTGTACTGGCCTTTGACCGGCGCGGCCCGTGGCGCGGCCCCGAAGCCCTGGAAACCCTGCCTGATGTCCACGGCCCCGAACTGGAAGCCGCTGCTGCTGCCGCATTGAAAGACCACCGTGACGACGAAACCCTGCGCGTGGCGGTGGTGTTGTCGGCCACGGGCAAAGCCCTGAACCTGCAATTGGCCAGCGGTGAGCAGGTGAGCGTGACGGGGGACAGCTTGCGCTGGGCGCAGTCTGGCCTGTCGGCCAAAGCGCCTGCCGCGCTGAAGTTGCAGCGCGGCGCAGTAGTACGCCTGCTGCGCCAAGGCACGCACTGGACGCTGGCGCAATGGCCCGAAGTGGAAGCCGCGCTGGTGGCGGTGGATCCGCAGACAGGGCGTGTCCGTGCGCTGGTGGGTGGTTTTGATTTTTCTCGCCAGCCTTTCAACCATGCCACCCAGAGTTGGCGGCAACCCGGCTCGGCCTTCAAACCCTTTTTGTACTCCGCTGCGCTTGAGTCCCGCATCATGCCCGCCACGGTGGTGGACGATTTGCCGTTTACCGCGGCGAATGGCTGGAGCCCTGCCAACAGCAACGGCAGTTACAGCGGCCCCATCAGCGTGCGCCAGGCGCTCACGCAGTCCAGCAACTTGGTCAGTGTGCGGGTGTTGCAGTACATGGGCACCCAGCGTGCCCGCGATTGGGCTACCCGCTTTGGCATGGACGCAAACCGCCACCCCGACAACCTGACGCTGGCCCTGGGCACAGGCCTGGTTTCGCCGCTGCAAATGGCCACCGCCTATGCCACTTTTGCCAACGGCGGCTGGCGGCTGCCCCCAGTGGTGATTGAAAAAATCACCAACGCCCAGGGCCGCGTGCTGTTTGAAGCCCCAGCACCCGAACCCATGACGGAGGACAACCGCGCTATCCCCGAGCGCAATGCTTTTGTCATGGGCAGCATGCTGAACGACGTGACCCGGCTGGGCACGGCGGCACGCGCCCAAGCGCTGTTGCAGCGCACCGACCTGTACGGCAAAACCGGCACCACCAGCGAGGCCATTGATGCTTGGTTCAGCGGCTACCACCCCAGCTTATCTGCCACCGTGTGGATGGGCTACAGCAAACCGCGCAGCTTAGGGTATGCATCAGGCGGCAGTCTGGCCTTGCCCATCTGGATCGATTTCATGCAGCAAGCCCTGAACAACACGCCCGTTGTCCCCATGCCCGCACCGCCTGCTGGTGTGTTGCGCGCAGGCGATGACTGGCTCTACAGCGAATGGCAGTCGGGCCACTGGGTGCGCCGATTGTCTGACCAAGATGGCGTGCAGTACGCCCCATCCGAAGGCGAAGCCGCCTTGCCCGCATCGGGCCTCGTGAACCAGTTCAACCAGTTGTTGCCCGACGGTGGAGCCGTGCGCTGAACGGCGTGTCTGGGTTAAGCGGCCTCAATCGACCTCAATCGACCTTTTGCACCGGGGTGGTGTCGTCTGGGTAGCGTTTTTTGAAGTTTTCATAGTCTTCCCCCGTCATCAGGCTGTTGCCCCGTTCCGTCATGCAGCGACGGATGTCATGGTTGCGCGCACTCAGATGGACATCGTGTGAAACGATAGCGGGTGGCGTGTAATGCCCACCGGTTGTCTTGCACTGGGTGGTGTTGCCGGTGGTCTGACAGGTGGTGTAGGTGGGTGACACGTAACCGACCCCCACCTGTGTGGTGTGTACAGCCGGCGGAAAGCGCTGGATGGCGTTGACTTGGCAATCTTGCCAGTCGGAGACCGAGTTTTTGCCGACCCAAACAGATGTCGTGCAACCCGACACACAGAAACAGACAAGCCAAAGCATTTTTTTCATGAAAACCTCTTGCAAAGCGGTTGAACAGTCGTGCTCCTCAGCAGGGTTGGGGCCTGTGCTTATTTTTTGATATCACTTTCTGAATTGACTGGAATCACATAGTTCATGCGTTTCACGCAACTGATCGACCCGATATTGTTGCCCTCGTAAACCAGTTTGTTGTCAATCACCTGTTTACCCGCATTTTCTGGGGTTAGCAGGTAGCAAAGCACATCGCTGTCGGGGTCGTAGAGTTTCAGAATCACGGTCTGCGGTTGACCTGCTTCAAAAATGTCAACAAGACGCAGCGTCTTGCGGGCTGGCTGGGCAAACGCGGTTGATAGACCAAAAGCCGCTGCCAGCACAATGGAAAGGGTGGTTCTGTTCATGGGGCTGCCATTAAAAAAACAAGGCCACCCAGAGGTGGCCTTGTTCATGTTGAACCGACGATCAGTCGGCTGTCATCAGAAGCTGTAGCCCAGACCCAGGCTGACCGTGCTGCTCGACTTGCTGCCACTGGCCAGACCCAGAGCGGCTTTGGCCGTCCAGTTGGGCGACAGGCGGAAGTTGGAGCCGACGGCCAAGGCACTTTCACCCTTGTAGCTACCATAACCCACACCCACGGTCACGTCTTTGCCAGGTTCCAGATTGGGGATACCTGCCACAGCCGACACCTGTGCAATGCCGCGACGGGCTTCAGTCTGGTTGTTGCTGATTTGCGATTGCAGGTTGTCACGCACGCTGTTGAGCTGCTTCAGGTTCACTGCATCGTTGTCCGCAACCGCATCAGCCACGTTGCGAACCCGGTTGCTACCCATGTCAACGGTCGTGCCCGATGCCACAGCAAGGTTTGCGCTGGTCACGCTCAGCACGGCTGCACCAGGTGCACCACCCAGGTAAGCGTTGGTCGTGGCTTGGAAGTTACCGCCCACGGTGGCTGCACCCGTCACACCCAGGGTGGTGGTGGCGACGTTACCGGTGTTGCTGATGCCGTTGGTGGTGGAAGCACCGGTCACAGCGAACGTACCGCCGACACTAGCATTGCCCGTGTTGGTGATGTTGCCGGTGTTGGTGATGCCGCTGGTGGTGGTGGCACCGGTCACAGCCAAGGTACCACCCACGGTGGTGTTGCCACCGACGTTGGCGTTACCCGTCACGCCCAGGGTAGCCGTAGCGACGTTGCCCGAGTTGGTGATGTCACCCGTGTTGGTGATGCCGTTGGTGGTGCTCAAACCGCTCACGCCCAGGGTGCCATTGACCGTGGTGTTGCCGCTGGTCAGGGTACCGGTGGTGATGTTGCCGGAGTTGGCGATGCTGGTGGTGT
>JBEENR010000017.1:0-65284 GCA_041192045.1 Pseudomonadota bacterium
AATTGCTACTTTTTAAGCCGCCCGCGCCGCTTTGGCAAAAGCCTGTTTCTGGACACGCTCAAAGAACTGTTTGAAGGCAACCGGGCGCTGTTTACCGGCCTTTATGCCGATGCGCACTGGGACTGGACGCGGCGTTATCCGGTCATTCGCATCAGCTTGGGCAGTGGTGTATTGGCTTCGCCCAGCGATCTGCACGACAGTCTGGACGGGCAGTTGCTGCACCATGAAACCGCGTGCGGTTTGGCGCAGCAAACGCTCTCTATGCGTCGGCGCTTCATCCACTTGATTGAAACCCTGCACGAACAAAGCGGCGAGCGCGTGGTGGTGCTGGTGGATGAATACGACAAACCGATTCTCGACAACATCACCGACACCGCACGCGCTACCGTCATGCGCGAAGCGCTGAAAGACATTTACAGCGTGCTGAAGGACAGTGACGCGCATTTGAAATTCGTCTTCCTGACTGGGGTGTCTAAGTTCAGCAAGGTCAGTTTGTTTTCTGGCCTGAACCACCTCAAAGACATCACCCTAGATGCCCGCTTCAGTGCGCTGTGCGGCTACACCGATGAGGACATTGACACCGTATTCGCGCCTGAACTGCCAGGGCTAGACCGGGATGAAATCCGCCGCTGGTACAACGGCTACAACTGGCTGGGGCAAAGCGTTTACAACCCGTTTGATGTCCTGCTGCTGTTTGACAAGCGGGAGTTTCAACCATTCTGGTTTGAAACGGGCACGCCCACGTTTTTGGTCAAACTGCTGGCCGAGAAGCAGTTCTTCACACCGGACTTGAGCCAGCTGATGGCCTTGGAGCAGCTGATTGCCTCTTTTGACGTGGACGACATTCCCCCCGAGGCACTGCTGTTCCAGACCGGTTATTTGACGCTGCGCGGGCGCGAGGAAATCTCGCGCACCCAGTGGGTGTACACCTTGGGCTACCCGAACCGCGAAGTCGAGGTCAGTTTGAACAGCGCGCTGCTTAAAGGCTATGGCGTGCCCGACCGGCAGTCGCTCCATGCCCGCTTGCAATTGCTCAAACTCCTGCGCGCGGGCGATGCAGCGGGTTTGCAAGCCTTGTTCCATGCGCTGTTTGCCAGCATTCCGCACGACTGGTATCGCAAAAACGAGCTGGCAGGCTTTGAAGGCTTTTATGCCAGTGTGTTTTACAGCTACATGGCGGCTTCGGGCCTGGAGATTCGGCTGGAAGATGCCACCAACCACGGGCGTATTGACATGACGGTGCTGTTTGCCGGGGCGGTGTGGTTGTTTGAATTTAAGGTAGTAGCCACAGAACCCGAGGGCAAAGCCCTAGCGCAATTGCAAGCGCGGGGCTATGCCGAGAAGTACCGCGCACGCGGCGAGCCCATCTACTTGATTGGTGTGGAATTCAGCCGAACGGCGCGGAACGTGGCGGGGTTTGAGGTTCAGACACTGGAGCAACAAGGATGACGATGGGTCGTAGATTCAAAGCCGAATGGTTCGTGTTTGGCCAAGTCGCACCATGAGTCTGTTGACCCGTGTGTTTCAGTGGCCTTTTCAAAGCACAAGCCGTGGCACGGCTTCGGTCAGCCTGGGTTTGCAGGGGGGAGGCGCGCACGGGGCGTTCACTTGGGGCGTGCTGGATGCGCTGCTGCAAGACGGGCGGCTGTCGCTGGCCGGTGTCAGCGGCACCAGCGCCGGGGCCATGAATGCCGTGGCGCTGGCGCAGGGGCTGATGACGGGTGGCCCCGATGGTGCGCGCCAATCCCTAGAAACCCTGTGGACGGCGGTGGCGGCCAGCGCACCGTTTGAAATGGGTTCTTTGTCAGCCGATGGCCAGCGGGTGGTGCTGCCGCCTGCCGTGCGGCTGATGCTGCAATGGTCGCAACTGCTGGCTCCCGAACAGCTCAACCCCTTGGGGGCCAACCCGCTGCGCGACATGTTGCTGGCGCAAATGGATTTCGAGCGCCTGCGCCGCGACTGTCCGTTGCCCGTGTTCATTGCCGCCACGCACGCGCGCACCGGGCAGTTGCGGCTGTTTCGCGAGCACGAACTGAGTGCCGAAGCCGTGCTGGCCTCGGCCTGCTTGCCCAACCTGCACCGCACGGTGCTGGTGGATGGCCAGCCCTATTGGGACGGTGGCTATGCCGCCAACCCGCCGGTGTGGCCGCTGCTGCAAGCCAGCCCGCACAGCGATGTGCTGCTGGTGCTGCTGTCGCCACTGGCCCATGCCGATACGCCCACCAGCGTCAGCGGTATCCGCCACCGCACGCTGGAATTTGCGTTCAACGGTGCCTTTCTGCGCGAGATGCGGCTGCTGGCCCAGTGGCAGCAGCAGGCCCAAGCCAGCTGGCTGCGCACGGGTCAGCTGGAGCGCAGGCTGGCCGGGGCGCGGTTTCATCTGATTGAGGCCTCGGAGCGGCTCAGCACCCTGGGCGTGGAAAGCAAGCTGGTGGCTACCCTGCCCATCTTTCGGCACCTGATGAGCCTGGGCCGCGAGCATGCCCAAGCCTGGCTGGACACCCACGCCACCAGCGTGGGCCAGCGCAGCACGGTGGACTTGGCCCACGTGTTCGGGGCGGACTGATCAAGTTCTGCAAGTCTTACACCAACAGGGCGTTAACGCGCTTCACATAAGCGGCAGGGTCTTCGGGCAGACCGCCTTCGGCCAGCAGGGCTTGGTCAAACAAGATGTGGGCCAAGTCGTCAAAGTGGGCGCTGCTCTCCAGCTTTTTCACCAGCGTGTGTTCGGCGTTCACTTCCAAAATGGGCTTCACCTCGGGCGCTTGCTGTCCGGCCTGTTTCAGCATGCGGGCCAGTTGGGTGCTCATGCCGTGGTCTTGCACCACCAAGCAGGCGGGCGAATCCACCAAGCGGGTGGTCACGCGCACGTCTTCGGCCTTGTCTTTCAGGCTGGCCTTCAGGCGTTCCAGCACCGGCTTGAAGGTTTCGGCGGCTTCTTCGGCGGCTTTCTTTTCGGCTTCGTCTTGCAATTCGCCCAAATCCACCGCGCCCTTGGCCACGCTTTGCAGTGGCGTGCCGTCAAATTCAAACAGGTGTGACAGTGCCCACTCGTCCACGCGGTCGGTCATCAACAGCACTTCAATGCCTTTTTTGCGGAACACCTCCAGCTGTGGGCTGTTCTTGGCGGCGGCCAGGGTGTCGGCGGTAATAAAGTAAATGGCCTTCTGGCCTTCCTTCATGCGGGCCTTGTAGTCAGCAAAAGACACGCTCACCGTGTCGCTGGTGCTGCTGGCAAAGCGCAGCAGTTTGGCAATTTTGTCGCGGTTGGCAAAGTCTTCGCCCAAGCCTTCTTTCAGCACCGCGCCAAATTCGGCATAAAACGCGCTGTACTTGCCCGCATCTTTCTCGGCGGCGGCTTGGTCTTCGGCGCTGAGCACATCGGTCACGCCATCAGTGCCTTCGGTGGCTTTGGTGGCCACGTTTTTGCGGGCCAAATCTTCCAGCATGGCCAGCACGCGGCGGGTGTTGCCTTCGCGAATGGCTTTCACGTCGCGGCTTTCTTGCAGCAGTTCGCGGCTCACGTTCAGCGGCAAGTCGGCAGAGTCCACCACGCCCTTGACCCAGCGCAGGTAGGTGGGCATCAGGGCTTCGGCCTCGTCCATGATGAACACGCGCTTCACATACAGCTTGATGCCCGCCTTGCGGTCGCGATTCCACAAATCCGTGGGCGCTTTGGCTGGGATGTAGAGCAGTTGGGTGTATTCGGTGCTGCCTTCTACGCGGTTGTGGCTCCAAGCCAGCGGGGCTTCTTGGTCGTAGCTCAGGTTTTTGTAGAAGTCGGCGTATTGCTCGTCAGAAATGTCTTTCTTGCTGCGGGCCCACAGCGCATTGGCCGAGTTGACCGCCTCCCAGGCATCCTGCTTCACATACTCGCTCTTGTCGGCATCCCATTCTTCCTTTTGCATCAGGATGGGCAGGCTGATGTGGTCGGAGTATTTGCCAATGATTTGCTTGAGCTTCCAGTGGCTCAGGTAGTCGGTCTTGTCGTCGCGCAGGTGCAAGATGACGCTGGTACCGCGCGCGGCGCGCTCTATCGTTTCCACCTCAAAGTCGCCACTGCCACCGCTGGCCCAGCGCACGCCTTCGGCGGCACTCAGGCCAGCGCGGCGGCTTTCCACGACGATGCGCTCGGCCACGATGAAGCCCGAATAAAAGCCCACGCCAAACTGGCCAATGAGTTGCGCGTCTTGCTTTTGGTCGCCACTGAGGCGGCTCATGAAGTCTTTGGTGCCGCTTTTGGCAATGGTGCCCAGGTGTTCCACCGCCTCGGCCTGGCTCATGCCGATGCCGTTGTCGGTGATGGTGATGGTCTTGGCGGCTTTGTCAAAGGCCACCCGCACTTCGAGATTGGGCGCATCTTCAAACAGCGCGGCGTTGTTCAGCCCTTCAAAGCGCAGTTTGTCGCAGGCATCCGAGGCGTTGGAGACCAGCTCGCGCAGAAAAATGTCGGGGTTGGAGTACAGCGAATGGGTGACGAGGTGCAGCAGTTGCGACACCTCGGCTTGGAACGACAAGGTTTGTTTGCTCATGGTTGTGGCGAATCAAAAGACACAGAAAGGGCACCCCCGTGGTGCCCATGCCCGCGCCATGTGTGGACAAGGCGCGGGGTTTTCAAGGGGTGTCCAGGGCGTGTCAGACACCCCAAACGATGTCCACCTCGGCACCTTGGCAGCGTTGCAGCATGTCGATGAAGGGCGCGCAGCGCACGCGCAGGCTCACGTTGTCGCGTGCAGGCGGCTGCGGGTCGTCGTTCTGTGTGAGGTCTGTGTCCTGATTGGCCGTCGTGTCGGCTTGGCGCTGGGCTTCGTCTTGCGCCACGGCATCGCGCAGGGTTTGTATGGCGGCGGGTATTTGGCTGTGCAGGATGATGCCGGGCGCGCTGGGGTCTTTGCCAATCAGGGTCAGCACCCGTTCAGCGGTGGCTTGCAGCATCAGCAGGTCGCTGGTTTGGCGCGATTTGAAACGGTAGAGAGCCATGAGTTTATCCTGATCGAAATTCAGATTGTGTCAGCGAATGGGTTTGTTAATATGAGTTTTTTTCAACCCAGAGGAGTCGTTATGACCGACAGCAACGCAGACGTTTTGGCCAACAAGGAAAAACTGGTGTCCGATTTGCGCCGAGTGATTACAGATGCCGAAGAGCTGATGCAGGTGACTGCCCACCAGACCGAAGGCAGGGTGGTTGAGCTGCGCGAACGCATCAACGAGAACCTGCGTCAGGCCCGCCACAAGCTGCACGAGGCCGAGGACGCGATCAAAGAAAAAACCCGCGAAGTCGCACGCGCTACCGACGACTATGTGCACGACCACCCCTGGCGTGCCGTGGGCACGGCAGCGGCGGTGGGCATGGTCATTGGCATGCTGATCAGTCGCCGTTGAGTTGCCGATCATGTCGCAACCTCAGCCGCGTCTGTCCACGTCGCTCAAGGGTTTGAGCGCCACGGTGTTGGAGCTGCTGCGGGTGCGCCTGGAGCTGCTCAGCGTTGAAGCCCAAGAGGCGCTGCTGCGGCTGGGGGCGCTGCTGGTGTATGGCGCACTGGCCCTGGTGTTGCTGGGCTTGGGGCTGTGCTTTCTGGCGGTGCTCATCACCGTGGCCCTGTGGGATAGCCACCGCCTGCTGGTGCTGGCGGTGTTTGCCACGCTGTTCTTGACGCTGGGCGGGGTAGCCGTTTGGCAGCTGCGTGCGCGGCTTCTCAACGCATCGCCCCTGTTTGAGGCCAGCGTGCAGGAGCTGCGGCGCGATGTACAGGACTTGCGCTCATGAGTCCACAGCCATCCCCACGTCTGGCCCAACTGGCCCGGCGGCGCGAACAGCTGGTGGCCCGCTCCAGCCAATTGCGCGAGCACTTGGGCAGCCAGCACACCCCATTGCCCCGGTTGCTGGCCTGGGCTGACCGGGGGCAGGCGGCTTGGCATTGGGTGTTGGCCCACCCAGCCCCGGTGCTGGCCGGTGTGCTGGGTGTGCTGCTGTGGCGGCCTCGCCGTGCGTTGCGCTGGGCTTGGCGTGGTTGGGGGCTGTGGCAGTGGTGGCGCAAGCTGTCACACAACAACCCGGTGTGGCTGCGCTGGTTCTGAGGGGTGTTCAAATGAACACCTTGCGCGTGGCCACCTACAACATTCACAAAGGCGTGCAGGGCTTGGGGCCTGCGCGTCGGCTGGAGATTCATAACTTGGCACAGGCGGTGGCGCAGTTTGATGCTGACATCGTCTGCCTGCAAGAGGTGCGCAGCCACCACCGCAAGCTGGAAAAGCAGTTGCCCCGCTGGCCCCGGCAAGGGCAGGCACAGTGCTTACAGCCCGAAGGCTACGAGACGGTGTACCGCACCAACGCCGTCACGCGCCACGGCGAACACGGCAACGCCTTGCTCTCGCGCTGGCCGGTGTTGGGCAGTTGGCATGCCGATGTGTCCGACCACCGCTTTGAGCAGCGCGGTTTGCTGCATGTGCAGGTACAGGTCGCCAACCGACCGGTGCATGTGGTGGTGGTGCATTTGGGTTTGCTGCATGCCGGGCGACAGCGCCAGGTGCAGCGCCTAGGGGCTTACATGGCCGCCCACCTGCCCCCCGGTGCCCCGCTGATCGTGGCGGGGGATTTCAATGACTGGGGCGCGCAGTTGCTCAAACCCATGGCCGAGCTGGGTTTGCAGACGTTTGACACGCTGCGCCTGCCCACTTTTCCGTCCCGGCTGCCGCTGCTGCACTTGGATCGCATTTACGTGCGCGGGCTGCACCCCGTGTCGGCGCATGTGCCACGCGGGCGGGCGTGGGCGCGCATGTCAGACCACCTGCCCCTGATTGCCGAGCTGGCTTGGTGACCAACTCAGTGCCTGTTCGTGTACGCCGTTTGCCGCGTCGTTTGACACGTGGCCTGCTGCCGGGGCATCAGTTGGTGCTGCTGCAAAACGGTGCCGCCCTGTTCCCGGCACTGGTGGCGGCGATGGACGCGGCACGTTCGGTCATCCACCTCGAAACCTACATTTTTCACTTCGCGGGCGATGCCCTGCGGGTGGCCGAGGCGCTGGAGCGCGCCGCCCAACGTGGGGTAACGGTGCGCCTGGTGGTTGATGCCATTGGCACACCCCAACTGCCGCCCGAATGGGTGCAGCGCTTTGCTGCGGCAGGGGTGCACTGGCGCGTGTATGCGCCGCTGGGCCAGCTGGGGCTGTTGCTGCCCAGTCGCTGGCGACGCTTGCACCGCAAACTGTGTGTGGTCGATGGGGTGCTGGGTTTTTGTGGCGGCATCAATTTGATTGACGACCGCGATGATCTGGCACTGGGCCGCTTGCAGGCCCCACGTTTGGACTTTTCCTTGCAAGTCGCTGGGCCGTTGGTGGCGGACATGGTGGACACCATGGAGCAGCTTTGGTGGCGCATACAGGCGGTGCATGAAGTCCGCCAGCGCGATTTTCGGGCTGCGTGGCGGGCGGTGCAGGCCATACATCCGGCAGACAACGCGCCCGTGCTGCCAGGGGTGCAGGGTGCGCGGGCGGCCCTGCTGTTGCGTGACAACCTGCGCCACCGCCATGACATCGAGCGCGCCTACCTCAAAGCCATTGGTGAGGCACGGCACGACATCATCATCGCCAACGCGTACTTCATTCCGGGGTTGCGGCTGCGGCGTGCCTTGCTGCTGGCGGTGCAGCGTGGCGTGCGGGTGCGGCTGCTGTTGCACGGGCGTTACGAACATTTTTTGCAGTACCGTGCTGCACGACCCGTTTACCAGACCCTGCTGGCTGGTGGTGTGGAGATTCACGAATACGCCCCCAGCGCGCTGCATGCCAAGGTGGCGGTGCTGGACCGTTGTTGGGCTACCGTGGGCTCGACCAACTTGGACCCGCTGTCGTTGCTGTTGGCCCGCGAGGCCAATGTGGTGACGACCGACACCCGCTTTGCCACCTTGTTGCACGACTGTTTAGACCAGCTGCTGACGCACAGCGGCACCCCGCTGCACACCCATCAGCGTCCTTGGCCGCAGCGCTTGCTCGACCGGTTGGCGTTTGGGCTGATGCGTGTGGTGCTGTTTCTTACCGGACATCGCTACTGACGGCGCGCCCGACTGCGTAAGCCCCCGGTTTTCTGGCGTTATCGGCACGGCTGCGCGGCAGGCAAGGGGCCGGTGTTAGCATGAACCCATGTTCACCTCCCTTGAATCTGCCATGACCCCTGCCACCCCCGATGACGACCAGGGCGTTCCTGTGTCGGTCAAAATCCGCGAACGCCTTCAGGCCGCACGGCGGCGCTTTCATTCCAACGACAACATTGCCGATTTCATCGAGCCTGGCGAACTTGACAAACTGCTCGACGAAGTCGCGGGCAAGATGCAAGGTGTGTTGCAGAGCATGGTCATTGACTTGGATCACGACCACAACACCGCCGACACCGCCCGCCGGGTGGCCAAGATGTACCTGCGCGAGGTGTTTGGTGGCCGTTATGTGAAAGCCCCCAGCGTTACCGAATTCCCGAACGCCGAGCACCTCAATGAGTTGATGATCGTCGGCCCCATTACCGTGCGCAGCGCGTGCAGCCACCATTTCTGCCCGGTCATCGGCAAAATTTGGATCGGCATCATGCCCAACGAACACACCAACGTGATCGGCCTGTCCAAGTACGCCCGGCTGGCCGAATGGGTGATGGGTCGTCCGCAAATCCAAGAAGAGGCCGTGGTGCAACTGGCTGATCTGATTCAGGAAAAAACACAACCCGACGGCCTCGCACTGGTCATGGAAGCCAGCCACTACTGCATGGCCTGGCGGGGTGTGAAGGACATGGACAGCAAGATGATCAACTCGGTCATGCGCGGCGTGTTCCTGAAAGACCCCAACCTGCGGCGCGAATTTTTGTCGCTCATTCCCCGTTGATGACCCGTTGATTGCCTGCTGAGTCCATCCACGGCGGCCTCAAGCCTCCAGCCTCAGCAACCTCTTTTTCATTCTTCACCTCCAAGGTTCCTATGCTTGTCCGTCTGTTGTATGTCAGTCGCGCTGTCAACAAAGAAGACCCGCGCGTCATCGAGTCCATTCTGGAGGCTTCGCGTTCGCACAACCTGAACAACGGCATCACCGGCGTGCTGTGCTACGGCGGCGGTGTATTCCTGCAAGCCATTGAAGGGGGCAGGGCAGCGGTCAATACGCTGTACAACCACATCGTGTCAGACCGGCGGCATACCGACGTGGTGCTGCTGCACTACGAAGAAATCACCGAGCGTCGCTTTGGCGGCTGGACCATGGGGCAGGTCAACCTCAGCAAGCTCAACACCTCCATCGTGCTGAAGTATTCCGAGCGGCCCGAGTTCGACCCCTACGCCGTGTCGGGCCGGGTCTCACTGGCCCTGCTGGAAGAGCTGATGGCCACGGCCAGCATCATTGGCCGTGCCTGATGCGCGGTCAGCACACGCCTTGAGCTTGTTTTGGGATTGACCTGTGCGGGCCGTTCTGGGGTGTGATTTCAGCAGTGCGCCCAGCTCACGCAAGCCCATCGTGGTGGCGCTGGGGTATCAGGATCGCGGGCGGCTTGTGCTGGATGGTTTGCGGCGCTTCAACGACTTAGATGCTTGGGGCCACTGGCTGTGTGAGGCGCAACAGCGTTGGGTGGGCGGCTTCGATTTTCCGTTTGGCCTGCCACGCGAGCTGGTCACCACCCTGGGCTGGCCCACCGATTGGCGGGCTTGTATTGAACACTTTGCAGCTCAACCACGGGCCGAGCTGCGCGAGCTACTGGCGGCGTTTTGCCAAGCGCGACCAGCAGGGCACAAGTTTGCGCACCGCGCCACAGACGGCCCCGCAGGCTCCAGCCCGAGCATGAAATGGATCAACCCGCCCGTGGCTTGGATGCTGCACGCCGGTGTACCGCGCCTGCTGGCAGCAGGGGTGAGCTTGCCGGGTTTGCACAGCGGTGACCCGCAGCGGGTGGCACTGGAGGCCTATCCGGGGCTGCTGGCACGCAGTGTGCTGGACAACACCTCGTACAAGAGCGACGACAAGGCCCGCCAGACCCCAGAGCGCTTGCTGGCCCGCAAAACCTTGGTCGAGGCATTAGAGACAGGCTCGGCACCCCTGCTGCAAGCTGCGGGCTTGCGCCTGAAGTTCAGCCACGCCCAGCGCGATGCTTTGGCCGACGACCCCAGCGGCGACAGTTTGGATGCGGTTTTGTGCATGGTGCAGGCTGCTTGGGCGCAGGTGCAGCACGAGGCGGGTCACCCGCGCTGGGGTTTGCCCGACTTTGACCCGCTGGAGGGCTGGATCGTTAGCGCCTCAACAGCGCCTGAAATCAGCCGTGTGGCTGGCAGCACACCGGGCAGTGCGGGTTTTGCGGCAGCATGATTTCGGTAAAGGCCAAATCACGGCCATCCAGCATCAGCAGCTTACCCGTCAGGCGTGAGCCCATACCGGTCAGCAGCTTCAGGGCTTCGGCGGCTTGCATGGTGCCCACCATGCCCACCAGCGGGGCAAACACGCCCATCGTGGCGCAGCGGGTTTCTTCTACACCGCTGTTTTCTGGGAACACGCAGGCATAACAGGGCACGCCCGACTGCCGGGGATCGAACACACTGAGCTGGCCGTCCATGCGAATGGCGGCACCCGACACCAGCGGTTTGCTGTGCTGCACGCAGGCGCGGTTGATGGCGTGGCGGGTGGCAAAGTTGTCGGTGCAGTCCAGCACCACATCGGCTTGAGCCACCAAGCGATCCAGCAGCGCGGCATCGGCACGTTGCACCACCGGGGTAACCACCACATCGGGGTTGATCGCGGCAACGGCTTGCTGAACCGACAGCGCTTTGGGGCTACCCACCCGTTCTAGGTTGTGGGCGATTTGGCGTTGCAGATTGGTCTCGTCCACCACGTCATGATCCACCACCGTGATGCGACCCACCCCAGCACTGCCCAGGTACAGCGCCACCGGCGAGCCCAAGCCGCCTGCACCGATGACCAAGGCATGCGAAGCCAGCAGCTGTTCTTGACCTTCAACGCCCAGTTCGTTGAGCAGGATGTGGCGCGAGTAGCGCAGCAGTTGGGCATCGTTCACGGTGTGGCCGCAGTTGGGGGGGTGGCTTCCAGCGTTCAGTTATCCGACTTGTCTTCGGTAGCGCGCACGGTCAGGGTTTTGCTGACCACCACGGGCTGGCCTTTGAGGCGGTTCAAAGCCTGCTGCAACTGGAAGTCTTGGTCGCTGCCAAACTCGGGCACCAGACGCTGGCCGGGGTTTTTCCGGGCTTCTTCTTCCAGCCGCTTGCGGGCTTGTTCGCGGGCTTCTTCGCGCTGTTGCTCTTCGGCGCGGCGCGCATCGGTCATGGGGGTTTCGGTTTCTTGGCCGTTGCCCAGGTGTTTTTGCAAGTCGGCCTCGCGGGTGCGCAGCCCGGCAAACACATTGCCCTCTGGGGTCTCGTCGAGCATCACATCGGGCACGATGCCTTTGGCTTGGATGGAGTTGCCCGACGGCGTGTAGTAGCGGGCGGTGGTCAGCTTCAGACCCGTGTCAGGCCCCAGCGGACGCACCGTTTGCACCGACCCCTTGCCAAAGGTCTGGCTGCCCATGATGGTGGCACGCCGGTGGTCTTGCAGCGCACCGGCCACAATCTCGCTGGCCGAGGCAGAGCCCTCGTTCACCAGCACCACCAGAGGCACCTGCTTGATGCGTCCTTGTGTGGCGGTGGTCAATTGCGCAATGGGGTCGTTGCCTTTGCCACGCAGGTAATGCTGTGGGATGGCCTTGTACACAAAGCGGCTGTCTTCCAGCTGGCCGTTGGTTGAAACCACGGTCACGTTCTCGGGCAAAAAGGCAGTTGACAGGGCCACTGCCGCATCCAGCAGGCCGCCGGGGTCGTTGCGCAAGTCCAGCACCAGCCCCTTGAGCTTGGGGTCTTGGCGGAACAGGTCTTCGACCTTGCGGGCAAAGTCTTCGACCGTGCGCTCTTGGAACTGCGACACCCGTACCCAACCATAACCGGGCTCGATCAGGCGGGCTTTGACGCTCTGGGTTTTGATCTCGTCGCGTGTGATGTTGACCACGAAGGTGCGGTTTTCGTCCTTGCGGAACACGGTCAGCAGCACCTTGGTGCGCGGCTCGCCCCGCATGCGCTTGACCGCTTCGTTGATCGACAAGCCCTTGACGGCGGTGTCGTCAATCTTGGTGATGAGATCGCCGGTTTTCAGGCCAGCCCGGAAGGCGGGCGAATCTTCAATGGGCGACACCACCTTGACCAAGCCGTCCTCCATGGTGATCTCAATACCCACCCCGACAAAGCGGCCCGTGGTGCCCTCACGAAATTCTTTGTACGACTTCTTGTCGAAGTACTGCGAATGGGGGTCTAGGCTGGAGACCATGCCCGAGATGGCTTCCGAGATCAGCTTTTTCTCGTCCACCGGCTCCACATAGTCGCTCTTGATCATGCCGAACACGGCGGAGAGTTGCTGCAACTCCTCCAGCGGCAGCGGGGCCAGCGTGCCCCTGGCCACCGCTTGCAACTGCACCGTGGTGAGCGCACCCGCAACGGCCCCAATGGCCACCCAACCTGCAATTTTCAGTTTCTGACCGACAAATTTACCCATGAAAACACCTTCAAACACGCCTGTGCAAACGGCTGCACCCGCCCTGTGACACAACGTTTGCGCAATATACCGTTTGGATACAGGCTAGGCAGGTCGGTTCCCAATAGCCCCGAGGATGCGGTTGCGTCAACGCTGGCCTTGTGCAGCCACCGCAGCAGCAGCAGCAGCAGCGGCTTGCGCATCGCCCAGGTAGTAGCGGCGGATGAGTTTCAGGTCGGCATCGAGCTCATAGACCAGTGGAATGCCGTTGGGGATGTTCACGCCCACGATGTCGTCGTCGCTGATGCCTTCAAGGTACTTCACCAAGGCGCGGATACTGTTGCCGTGTGCGGCCACCACCACCCGCTGACCAGACTGAATGGCAGGGGCCAGCGTCGCGTTCCAGAACGGGATGACGCGCGCCACCGTGTCTTTCAGGCATTCGGTCAGCGGCACCTGTTCGGGTTGCAGCGCGGCATAGCGGCGGTCGCTGCGCTCGCTGCGCGGGTCGGTGGCTTCTAGGGCAGGTGGCGGGGTGTCGTAGCTGCGGCGCCAGATCAGCACCTGCTCGTCGCCGTATTGCCGGGCCATGTCGGCCTTGTTCAAGCCTTGCAGGCCGCCGTAGTGGCGCTCGTTGAGCTGCCAGCTTTTTACCACGGGCAGCCAGGTGCGATCCATTTCGTCCAGCACGTACCACAGGGTGTGAATGGCGCGCTTGAGCACACTGGTGTAGGCCACATCGAAATCAAAACCTTCAGCCTTGAGCAGTTTGCCTGCTGACATGGCTTGCGAAATGCCGGTGGGGGTCAGGTCCACATCGGTCCAGCCGGTGAAGCGGTTTTCGAGGTTCCAGGTGGATTCACCGTGGCGGATCAGAACAAGTTTGTACATAAGAGACCGTTGAGACGATTGATGAGGCAATAAGGGCAAAGAACAACCGGGCAAGCCCCAGGCACCCCGACGTAGCAGCAACCCGAGCCCTGTGGCCCGCAGTCCGGCTGGGGCAGGCCGTGCATTCTAAAATCTCGGGCTTATTTGAAAGGCGCAACCGTGAGTTTTTTTATTGAAAACTGGATTTTGATTGTCATTGCCATCACCTCGGGCGGCATGTTGCTCTACCCGGCGCTCAGCGGCGGCGGCGGTGCGGACGGCTTGACCCCCGACCAAGCGGTGCATTCCATGAACCGCGAAAAAGCGGTGGTCATTGATGTGTGCAACCCCGACGAGTTTGCCGCTGGGCATGTGGTGGGGGCCAAAAACATTCCCCTGTCCGACCTAGAAGCCAAACTGCCGGGTGCGGTCAAGAACAAGGCCTTGCCGCTGATTTTGGTTTGCGCATCGGGCATGCGTTCGCGCAGTGCGGTGGCCGTGGCCAAAAAATTGGGTTTTGAAAACAGCCGTTCCCTCACTGGGGGCATGGGTGCTTGGCGGGCGGCCAATCTGCCGGTTGAAAAAGCCTGAGGATCACGCGCTTTCATGACGATTTTCGCCGACCTGTGCTTGAGGATGCCCGCATGACCCCCGTCAAGATGTACACCAGTGCCTACTGCCCTTATTGCATCCGCGCCAAAGCCTTGTTGCAGGCGCGGGGGGTGACGCAACTGGAAGAAATCGTGGTGGATGGCCAGCCCGCCTTGCGTGCGCACATGAAAACCCTGACTGGGCGCACCAGCGTGCCGCAGATTTTCATTGGCAACACCCATGTCGGTGGTTGTGACGACCTGCACGCCCTCGATGCCCAGGGTGGCCTGATGCCACTTTTGCAGGCACAACCCCCCGCCTGAAACCTTTGCGCAGTTGCCCCCATGCGGTGGGGCTGGCTGTTGGGGGCTGACATAATCGCCACCGGTGCCCGCTGCGGGAGTGCTCCTCCCCGGCGGGTTTCGTTTTGTTCAGACCTACCGAGACATACCATGGCCGACAACCTTGACCCTACCTTCCAGATTCAGCGCGTTTACCTGAAAGAAGCCTCGCTGGAGCAGCCCAATTCTCCCGCCATCCTGCTTGAACAAGAGCAGCCCTCGGTGGATATTCAGCTCGGCGTTGAAGCCCAGCCGGTGGCCGATGGCGTGTTTGAAGTGGCCGTCACCGCCACCGTGCAAACCAAGATCAAAGACAAGACCGTGTTTTTGGTTGAGGCCAAGCAGGCTGGTATTTTTGAAATCCGCAACATCCCGCAAGAACAAGTCGGCCCCTTGCTCAGCATTGCCTGCCCGCAAATCATTTACCCCTACCTGCGCGGCAACGTGGCCGATCTGATCCAGCGTGCGGGTTTCCCGCCCGTGCACCTGGCCGAGATCAACTTCCAGGCCATGTACGAGCAGCAGCAGGCACAACAGGCCGCCAGCACCACCCAGTAAGGCATTCATGGCAGCCATGCGCATCGTCATTCTGGGGGCTGGAGCTTGGGGCACGGCCCTGGCCATCAGTGCGGCCAGCCAGCCCGGTGTACAGCGCCAGGTGACGCTGTGGGCACGCGACCCAGCGCAGGCGCAAGACATGGCCGCGCAGCGCGAAAACCGCCGCTACCTGCCGGGGCAGCGCCTGCCAGACGGTTTGCAGATCAGCCATGCCGCGCTCGACAGCGCACAGGCCCCTTACGCCGGGGCCGACTTGGTGGTCGTGGGCACGCCCATGGCGGCTTTGCGCGGCATGTTGCAGCGCTTGCAGACGCTGCCTGTGCCGGTGGTCTGGATTTGCAAGGGCTTTGAAAGCCCGCAAGCCGGGGCCACGGCGGGCTTGCTGGGGCATGAAATCTGTGCCGCTGTGGCCCCCGGTTTGCAGGCAGGTGTGCTCAGTGGCCCCAGTTTTGCGCAAGAAGTGGCACGCGGCCAGCCCACGGCCCTGGTGGCTGCCAGCGAACAGGCCCACGTGCGCGATGCCTTGGTAGCCGCCTTTCATGGGCCGATGCTGCGCGTGTACGCCAACGAAGACATGGTGGGTGTGGAGGTGGGTGGTGCGGTCAAAAACGTGCTCGCCATTGCCACCGGCTTGTGCGATGGCTTGAACCTCGGCCTCAATGCGCGGGCCGCGCTCATCACCCGTGGGCTGGCCGAAATCACCCGCCTGGGGCTGGCGCTGGGTGCGCGGGCCGACACCTTCATGGGCCTCTCGGGTTTGGGTGACTTGGTGCTGACGGCTACCGGCGACCTCTCGCGCAACCGCCGTGTGGGCCAGTTGCTGGCGCAAGGTCAGACGCTGGCGCAGGCGGTGGCCTCGCTGGGCCATGTGGCCGAAGGCGTTTACAGCGCCCGCACCGTGGTACAGCGCGCACGGGCGCTGGGCGTGGAGATGCCCATCAGCGAAGCGGTGGTGGCCTTGCTTGAAGGCCAGTGCCAGCCTGTTGAAGCGGTGGCTGCCCTCATGGGGCGTGGCCCCAAGGTGGAAGCGGTCTGAACGCTGGCTGAACCCGACCAGGATTCAGGTTGGGCGGGTGTTCAGATCTCGAAGTTGTCAATCAGGCGCGTACTGCCCAAGCGTGCTGCACCCAGTACCACCAACGAGTCTGGCGTGGTTGCGTCTTGGGCTGTGGGCGGCTGCAAGTCGGCGCGGCGGCGCACTGTCAGGTAGTCTGGCCCCCAGCCGCGCAAGGCCAGTAGGCGCATGGCTTGGTTTTCCAGGGTTTCGCGCCGCTGCGGCAAGGCATGGCCAGCAGACAGTGCATCGCGGGCCAGCGCACGCAGCGCCAGCGACAGTTGCACGGCCTCGGCCCGTTCGGTTTCGTTCAGGTAGCCGTTACGCGAACTGAGTGCCAGCCCATCGGCAGCGCGTTGCGTCTCGCCCGCAATCACCTCAATCGGCATTGCAAACTGTTGCACCATGCGCCGGATCACCATCTGCTGCTGGTAATCCTTCTTGCCAAACAGGGCGTAGCGCGGGCCTTTGGCATCGGAGAACACGCACTGGAACAGCTTCATCACCACCGTGCAAACGCCGATGAAGAAGCCAGGCCGGAAGTGCCCTTCCAGAATATCGGCCAAGTCAGAGGGGGGCTGTACCTTGTACACCTGCGGCTCGGGGTACAGCTCTTTTTCGGATGGCGCAAACACAATGTCGCAACCGGCTTGCTCCAGCCGGGTGCAATCGGCCTGCAAGGTGCGGGGGTAGGTGTCAAAGTCTTCGTGCGGGGCAAACTGCAAGCGGTTCACAAAGATGCTGGACACCGTCACATCGCCCAGGGGCTTGCCGGTGCGCACCAGCGCCAGATGCCCGTCGTGCAAGTTGCCCATGGTGGGCACGAACACGGGCGAATGAAAGGGGCGCAGCGCGGCGCGCAGGTCTTCAATGGTGTGGACGAGTTGCATGCGTTAAGTCCAAGGTGGATAAAAACAGCCACCCGCTCGGCAGCCGTGCGCCGGGCGGGTGGGGCCGTATTATCGCCAGCGCCCTGGGGTGGATCGTGCGGCGCAAGCAGCCCAGCAACAGTTCCCAACTCAGACCATCTCGGCCACCGGAGCCACCTCGGCCAGGGCGCGTTCTAGGTGTTGCACGGTGGTGGCCACGTCGTGCCATTTGTCCAGCCCGAACAGGCCCACCCGGAAGGTGCGGAAGTCGGGGCCTTCGTCGCATTGCAGCGGCACACCCGCGGCGGTTTGCAGGCCAGCGGCCAGGAATTTCTTGCTGTTCTGGATGTCGGGGTCGCTGGTGTAGCTCACCACCACGCCAGCGGCCTGAAAGCCGGGGGCCGATACGCTAGGAAAGCCGTGCTGCTCCAGCAAGTGGCGCACGGCCTGGCCCAGGGCGATTTGCTCTTGGCGCACCCGCTCGTAGCCGTAGGCTTCGGTTTCCTTCATGGTGGCATGCAGGCGCACCAGGGCATCGGTGGGCAGGGTGGTGTGGTAGGCATGCCCGCCCGCTTCGTAGGTTTCCATGATGTTGAGCCACTTCTTCAAGTCCATGGCAAAGGTGCTGCTCTGCGTTTGCTCAATGGCGGCGCGGGCGCGTTCGCTCAGCATCACCATGGCGCAGCAGGGTGAGCTGCTCCAGCCTTTTTGCGGGGCCGAAATCAGCACATCCACGCCGGTGGCCTGCATGTCCACCCACAGTGCGCCCGAGGCAATGCAGTCCAGCACGAACAGGCCGCCCACGGCATGCACCGCGTCGGCCACGGCGCTCAGGTAGTCGTCGGGCAAGACCATGCCTGCCGAAGTTTCGACGTGCGGGGCAAACACCAGTGCGGGTTTCTCGGTGGCAATGGCGGCGGTGACGGCCTCAAGGGGGGCGGGTATCCAAGGGGCTTGTGCGCTGTTGCCGGTGCGCTGGGCTTTCATGACGCTGTGGCTGGCGGGGATGTGGCCCATGTCAAAAATTTGCGTCCAGCGGTAGCTGAACCAGCCGTTGCGGATGACCATGACGTGCTGACCCTGCGCGAATTGGCGCGCCACCGATTCCATGCCAAAGGTGCCACTGCCGGGCACCAGCACAGCCGAGTGGGCACCGTACACCCGCTTGAGCATGGCGGAGATGTCGGTCATGACCCCCTGGAAGCGTTTGGACATGTGGTTGAGGGCGCGGTCGGTATAGACCACGGAAAATTCCAGCAGTCCATCGGGGTCGATGTGGGGCAGCAAGGCGGGCATGGGGTGTCTCCAGGTTGTGGCTATGAAAAAACGCAAGGGCAAGCGTTCTGGCTTGTCACTTTAGCGGCGGCTGCGGCGCACGCGCAGAATTTCATCCAAGATCAGGCAGGCTGCACCCACGGTGATGCCCGCGTCGGCAATGTTGAAGGCCGGAAAGTGGCCACCGGGGAAGATGCCCGCCAGCGCGGCCCAGTGGAAGTCCAGAAAGTCCACCACATAGCCGTGCAGCAGCCGGTCAATCACGTTGCCCAGCGCACCGCCCAAAATGCAAGCCAGGGCGAACGAGAACAGCTTTTCGCCAGGGTGCGAGCGCAGCATCCAAACGATGAAGATGGCTGCGCCCAAGCCAATGGCGGTGAAAAACCAGCGCTGCCAGCCGCCTGCCGAGGCCAGCAGCGAGAAGGCGGCACCGGTGTTGTGCACCCGAACCACATTGAAGAAGCTGGTGACATAGGTGCTGTCGCCGAGCTGGTAGTTGCCCAAAATCAGCACTTTGCTGAACTGGTCGAGCAGAAAAATGGCCGCTGCCAGCCCCAGCCAGGGCCAGATGGAGGCTTTGCTGCGGGCCGTGGCTTTGCTGGGCGCTTTTGGGGTGGGCGTGTTGCGTGCCATTACGCCACCTGCCGGGTTTCGCCAGGGCCGGTGCCTGCGGCTTCGGCCAGGTTGCTGACGCAGCGGCCACACAGCGTAGGGTGCTCGGCATGCTGGCCCACGTCGTCGGTGTAGTGCCAGCAGCGTTCGCATTTGGTGGCCTTGCTGGGCGATACGCTGACGTGCAAGTCGGTGCCGTCCACCACGCTGGCCCCTGAGGTGATGGTGACGAATTTCAAATCGTCGCCCAGCGAGCGCAGCAAAGCCGCGTCGTCGGGGCCTGCGCTGATGGTCAAGGTGGCTTGCAGCGATGCGCCCACCTGCCCGGCGCTGCGCAGGGCTTCAATGTCTTTGTTGGCTACGTCGCGAATGGCGCGAATGCGGGCCCACTTGGCCAGCAGCGCCTCGTCGGCAGCGGGCAGGGCGACGAAGGTTTCAAAGAAGATGGAGCCTCGGTTGTCGGCACCCGCCACCAGCGGCCAGGCTTCTTCGGCGGTGAAGCTGAGGAACGGGGCCATCCAGCGCAGCATGGCCTGGGTGATGTGGTGCAGCGCGGTCTGCGCGCTGCGCCGGGCCAGGCTTTTGGGCGCGGTGGTGTAGATGCGGTCTTTCAGCACGTCGAGGTAAAACGCGCCGAGGTCTTCCGAGCAGTACACCTGCAACTTGTTCACCACGGGGTGAAATTCGTACACGTCAAAGTGCGCCCGGATTTGCGCCTGCAACTCGCTGGCGCGGGCCAGGGCGTAGCGGTCAATTTCCAGCATCTGCGCCAGTGGCACGGCATCCAGGGCGGGGTTGAAGTCGGCGGTGTTGGCCAGCAAAAAGCGCAGGGTGTTGCGGATGCGGCGGTAGGCATCGACCACACGGGCCAAAATTTTGTCGTCGATGTTCAGGTCGCCCGAATAGTCGGTGCTGGCCACCCACAGGCGCACGATTTCGGCCCCCAGTTTGCTGGTCACGCTTTGCGGCTCTACCGTGTTGCCCAGGCTTTTGCTCATTTTGCGGCCTTGGCCGTCGGTGGCGAAGCCGTGGGTGAGCAGGCCTTTGTAGGGTGCGCGGTCAAACAGGGCGCAGCCCAGCAGCAGCGAGCTGTGGAACCAGCCCCGGTGCTGGTCGTGGCCTTCGAGGTACAGGTCGGCCTCGGGGCCGCTGGCGTGGCAGGCACCGTTGGGGTAGGCCTGGGCGTGGCTGCCGCGTAGCACATGCCAGAAGGTGGAGCCGGAGTCGAACCACACCTCCAGAATGTCGGTGCTCTTGGTGTAGTGCGGTGCGTCCTCAGCACCCAAGATGTCTTCGGGTGTGACGCGGCTCCAGGCTTCGATGCCGCCCGCCTGCACGATGTCGGCGGCTTGGTCCAAGATGGCCATGGTGTTGGGGTGCAGTTCGCCCGAGTCTTTGTTTAAGAAGAAGGGCAGCGGCACGCCCCAGCTGCGCTGGCGGCTGATGCACCAGTCGGGCCGGTTGGCAATCATGTCGCGCAGCCGGGCTTTGCCGTTTTCGGGGTAGAACGTGGTGTGGTCGATGGCGCTGAGGGCCAGTTGGCGCAGGGTTTTGGGCGCTTTGTCTTGGGTGAACACGCCATCGCCTTCGTCCATGCGCACAAACCATTGCGCGGCGGCGCGGTAAATGACCGGGGTTTTGTGCCGCCAGCAGTGCGGGTAGCTGTGGGTGATGGTTTGGGTGGCCATCAGCCGGTCGTGCTGGCGCAGGGTGTCGATGATGACGGGGCAGGCTTTCCAGATGTGCTGGCCGCCAAACAGCGGCAGCTCGTCGGTGTACACGCCGTTGCCCAGCACCGGGTTCAGGATTTGGTCGTAGCGCAGGCCGTGGGCCACGCAGCTGTTGAAGTCGTCCACGCCGTAGGCGGGGGCCGAATGCACGATGCCGGTGCCGTCGGCATCGCTCACATAGTCGGCCAGGTACAAGGGCGATAGGCGCTTGTAGCTGTATTCGCCAGCGCCACTGTCAAGCGGGTGCAGCGGATGGCGGAACACCTGCCCGCGCAGGGCTTCGCCCTTGGCGGTGGCCAGCACGTTGCCGCTGAGGCCGTAGCGCTCTAGGCATTTGTCCACCAAGTTGGCACCCAGCAGCAGCACGCCACGCGGGGTGTCCACCAGGGCGTAGTTCAGTTCGGGGTGGGCATTCAGGGCCTGGTTGGCCGGAATCGTCCAGGCGGTGGTGGTCCAGATGACGGCAAAGGCGCTTTTGCCTTCGGGCAGGGCGGCTAGGCCAAAGGCTTGGGCCAGGGCGGCGGGGTTGTCGGACTCGAAGGCCACGTCCAGCGTGTCGCTCTTTTTGTCGGCGTATTCAATTTCAAACTCGGCCAGCGATGAACCGCAGTCAAAACACCAGTACACGGGCTTGAGGCCCCGGTACACAAAACCGCGCTCAATCACGCGCTTGAAGGCGCGGATTTGCCCGGCCTCGTTGGCTGGGTCCATGGTGCGGTAGGGCCGTTCCCAGTCGCCCAGCACGCCCAGGCGTTTGAAGTCTTCGCGCTGCTGCTTGATTTGTTCGGTGGCAAAGGCGCGGCTTTTGGCCTGCATGTCGTCGCGGCTGAGGTTGCGGCCATGCAGTTTTTCAATGGCGTTTTCAATCGGCAGGCCGTGGCAGTCCCAGCCGGGGATGTATTGCGCATCAAAACCGGCCAGCTGTTTGCTCTTGACGATCATGTCTTTGAGCACCTTGTTC
Source organism: Pseudomonadota bacterium (assembly GCA_041192045.1). Taxonomy (GTDB): domain Bacteria; phylum Pseudomonadota; class Gammaproteobacteria; order Burkholderiales; family Burkholderiaceae_C; genus Hydrogenophaga. Next base: position 21,389 of record JBEENR010000017.1, read on the forward strand.
AGCGCGTGGCCGATGTGCAGTTTGCCGTTGGCATAGGGCGGGCCGTCGTGCAGCACAAACAGCTTTGCGCCCTGGCGGGCTTGGCGCAGGCGTTGGTACAGACCGCGCTCGTTCCAAGCATGAACCCAGGCGGGTTCGCGTTTGGGCAGATCGCCCCGCATGGGGAAGGGCGTATCGGGCATGTTCAGCGTACTGCGGTAGGCGCTGGTGTCGGGTTTGCTGGTGGCGGTTTTTGGGGTGTCAGACATGGCAGGATGGGGAATGTGGAAGAGGGCTCGGTGAGGGCTGGGCCGGGGCATCCGCAGACGATTGACGGTGACTTGTTGACCAGTTAAGCCTTGCCGGGTGTACGTGGCGTGTCGCTCAAGTGCGTCGGTCGTGTGCGGCGTGTACCTGCCGAGGGTGTGCAGGGCGGCAGCGGGTGCCGGGGGCGAGCGCTAAATTCGGTCGCGGGTGATCTGGCGGTGGGTCTGCCCATAAGCCTGCTGGGGCAGCGAGGCAAAGAACGCACGCGCGTCGGCACAGTCGCGTGCAATGCCCTGCGTCAGGGCATCCAGACTGTCGTACCTCAGTTCATCATGCAGTTTGTGCAGCAAGTCCACGCGGATGATTTTACCGTAGGCCTCCCCGCCGGGCAGGCTGCGGGCCAGCGCTTCGGGCCAGTCAAAACAGTGGGTTTCGAGCAGCACGCGCCCGCCGTTGACATCGTTGGGGTCTAGCGATGGCCGTACACCCAGGTTGGCTACGCCATGCAGCGCGGCCCCGTCGGGCATCAGGCCGTGAACGCGCACGGCAAAAATGCCACTGGCAGCGGGCTTCCAGTGCGAAAACCGCAGATTCAGCGTGCGGAACCCGTCGCCTCGGCCCGGTGCGCTGGCCCCGAGTTCGCGCCCGAGTTTGCGCCCATGCACCACATGGCCGCTGATGCTGTAGGGCCGCCCCAGCAGGGCGGCCACCTGTTCCATGTCGCCACGGGCCAGGGCCTCGCGCACGGCAGAACTGGAGACGCGCAGGCCATGCACCTCGTAGCTGTGCAGGCGGGCCACATCAAAGCCCAGTCGCTGACCAGCAGCATCCAAAAAGGCATAGTCGCCAGCGCGCTGGGCACCAAAGCGGAAATCGTCGCCCACCAGCACGTATTGCACGCCCAGGGCTTTCACCAAGATGTCTTCCACAAAGCTGTTCGGCGTTTGGGTGGCCAGCGGGGCTTTGAACGGCAGGATGACGCAGCGATCCACGCCGCAGCGGGCCAGCTCGGCCAGCTTGTCGCGCAGCGTGGCAATGCGTGCGGGGGCCAAGTCGGGCTTGCGGTGCAGGGCGGCAAAGTAGTCACGCGGGTGCGGCTCGAAGGTCATGACGCAGCTGGGCACGCCCCGGTGCCGCGCTTCGTTGTTGAGCAGCGCCAGCATGGCCTGGTGGCCTCGGTGAACGCCATCAAAGTTGCCAATCGTGAGTGCGCAGGCAGCCACCGGCTCTTGGCGCAGGGCGTGTTGAAGGTTCCACAGACCTCGAATGATTTGCATGGGGTGGTCGGGCAGGGCCGCGCAAAGGGTGCAATGGGGTGCTAGGTGAGGCAAACAGGCGCGCATATTGACACAGCCGGAAAACCGCTCGCCAATTGCTTTGGTAGGCCCTTTCAGTTGCTGGCCCCTGCGAACCCGATTTGCCGCCAAGCTTCAAACACCGAAACGGCCACCGCGTTCGACAGGTTCAGGCTGCGCTGACCGGCCCGCATGGGCAGGCGCAGGCGCTGTGCTGCCGGAAACTGGGCGCGAATGGTTTCGGGCAGGCCCTGGGTTTCGGAGCCAAACACCAGCCAGTCACCCGCTTGAAACGTGGTAGCAAACACGCTTTGGCTGCCGCGTGTGGTGAAAGCGAACAGACGATTGGGATCGGGTGTCTCGCTCGACAAAAAGCTGGCCCAGTCGGCATGGCGGCGCACCTGGGCGTATTCGTGATAGTCCAGTCCGGCACGGCGCATGTGCCGGTCGTCCATCGAAAAACCCAGCGGTTCCACCAAATGCAGCGTACAGCCCGTGTTGGCCGTGAGCCGGATCACATTGCCGGTGTTGGGCGGTATTTCGGGGGCGACGAGAACGATGTGGAACATGGTGTAACGAGATTCAAAATAGGTTAACGGCTTTGAACAGCGTTTAAAGTGGCTGTCAAACGGCTGGTTTAACGGTGTTCGGGGTGCGGGCAAAGACCAGCGCGTTCACGCTGTGTGCACCCACTTGCAGCAGGGCTTGCGCGGCGCAGTCCAGGGTGGCACCGGTGGTGCTTACGTCGTCCACCAGCAACACCCGTGCGCCAGCCAGACGCTGGGCGTGCTGTGGGTGCGCCACAAAAAGCCCTTGCAGGTTGTGCAAACGCGCTTCGCGGGTCAGCAGGCGGTGCTGCTGGGGCACTTCGCCCAAGCGCAGCAGGGCATCGGGCAGGCATTGCGGTGAGTCGGGTGGGTTGTGGCTGGCCTGTGGGTGCGCTTGCAGGTGCCGACGCATGGCCTTGACCAGCTCCCAAGCTTGGTTGTAACCGCGCACACCCAGTCCACGCGCCGTCAGCGGGATGGGGGCCACCACGTTTGCGCTGTGCCACAGTGCCACCGCTGCGGGTCGGTGCAGCCAGTGTTCTGCCATCGTTGCGGCCCATGCGGGTTCATTGCGGAATTTGAAGCGGGCAATCAAACGATCCCATGGGTAGGCGTAGTCCACGGCAGCCACGCAACTGTGCACCGCTGGCGGTGTTGACCGGTGCAGGCAGGCGGGGCACAGGTCGGTTCGGTCGGATGTGCCGTGAAGGGTATCGGCTTGTTCAGCCATTGTGCTGAGCAGTTTCAACGCACACACACGACAGCGCGGTTGCGGTGCCGCAAAGCGCGTCACGCAGTCGCCGCAGACGGGTCGAGTTGGCCAGCCACCGCACACCAAGCAGGTGCTGGGCAGGGTGTTGATCGCCTTGGATAGTCGGGGCCAGAGCTGGGTGAACATGGGCTCAATATACTGCCCAGCTTTGAGCGGCCATCTGGTTGCCCGATTTCTGACGCTGGTACCAGCGCCCACCGCCGTGAACTCTGTTTCTGAAGCCGAACATCCTGTCCCCAGTTTGGACGCACGGGCTGCCCTGCGCTGGCAGCAGCTGCCCCGCAGCCAGAGCCCCTGGCTGCACGAAGAGCTTGCCAGTCGCATGATCGAGCGTTTGCACTGGTTCCGCGAAAAACCCGCCAGTTGGCTGCACTGGGAGCCTTTGATCGGCGGGGTGCAGGCCCATCAGCAGTTACGCGCTTTGTTGCCCGACGCAGCCTGCCATGTCGCTGCCCGGCAGATGCTCACCACCCTTCAGGCGACACGTGATCCAGCGGTGCCCTTGTGGAACCCCAAGCACTGGTTGCGCAGCAAAACGCCATTGCCGCTGTCGGAAGACACCCGTGTGGGCATGCTGTGGGCCAACATGCAGCTGCACAACGAGCCACTGCCCCTGACGCTGTTGCAGCGCTGGTACCGGCATATCGACACCAACGGTTTTTTGATGTTTTCGTGTCTCGGGCCAGACAGCCTGCGCGAGTTGCGTGCGGTTTATGCCCAGCAGGGCTGGCCCGAGCCGTGTCAGGTGATGACCGACATGCACGACTGGGGCGACATGCTGGTTCACACGGGTTTTGCCGAACCGGTGATGGACATGGAGCACATCACCCTGTCGTACAGCACGGCGCAGGCCATGGTGCAAGACTTGCGCAGCCTGGGCCGCAATCTGCACGTGCAGCGGTGGCCGACTTGCCGCTCCCGCGCTTGGCTGTCGCGCTTGTTGGCAGCGATTGAGTCCCACGGCGCACGGCTATCTGATGGGCGGTTGTCACTGACGTTGGAGGTGGTTTACGGCCACGCTTTCAAGCCCGCACCACGTGCGCGGCTGGATGCGACCACAGCGGTGACGGTAGAAGACATGCGCGCCATGCTGCGCGCTGGGCGGCGCTGAACCCCCTCGCGAGGGCAGGACTGGCTGTGGCAAACCACAGAAACCCAGTCGGATGTCGTCGTTTTTTGGGCGGGTTCCCTTTGGGGCACCGCTACAATTGACATAAATCAAAGTCTTTAGGGTATTTTCCCTGTCGAACTGCACGAAGGTTTCGGGTTTTGTGCAGCACTGGGGAGGTGGTGACCGTGCGTCAGACCAGCAACACATTTCGATTGGCAACCGTTTCTGATGAAGGTTTGCACTGGACCCTGCGGCGCAACTGCGCTGTGTCGCCAGCGCAAATGGCGGCGGTGTTGACCGCCCTCGGGTGTCTGTCGTTGGCGGTGGCGCTGTTTTTCTGGTTTCAGGGTGCTGTTCTGGTCTTGCCTTTTGCTGTGTTGGAGCTGGCAGCCTTGCTGGTGGCTTTTGTCGTTCATGCACGCCATGCGGCAGATCGTGAGCATGTCAGTCTTCAGGGTGACTATTTGATTGTGGAGCACGAAATAGCAGGTCGCGTGCAGCGCAGCGAATTTCCCACGGCTTGGGTACGGGTCGTGCACAGCGTGCGTGGCGGTCTGGTCGAAGTTCGCAGTGGGGCTCATACCGTTCAGGTGGGGCGCTATTTGCGGCCAGACCTGCGTCATGTGCTGGTGCATGAGCTTCGGTACGCACTGCATGCTGTGTGAGACTTTGGGTTTTCCCCTAGAGGTTGACTGGGTAGGTTTTGTTTTAATCTGCATTGACATAAATCAATGCTTATATTTGGGGCCATCAACGTGAGTAAGTCGAGAAAAACAGGTGATTTCATGCGAAAACAGATGAGTCAGATTCGTGCGGCAGGTTCCGCCCTTGCCCTGTATGCGGGGGTTGCTCTGACCGCCACAGCACAGGTCAACAATCTGCCTGGTGGCCCAGCCGTCAATCAGCTTAACTTTGCCCCGCCGGCGACCCGCATTGCCGAAGAGCAGCACTGGCTGCACTGGTTCATGATGGGCATCTGCGCAGTCATCTTCGTGGTTGTCTTCAGCGTCATGTTTTATTCGATCCTGAAGCACCGTAAGTCTGTTGGTCACAAATCCCAAGAATTGCCCGAACCGATTTGGGTGGAGCTGGGCTGGACCATCGTGCCTTTGCTCATCGTCATTGGTATGGCGCTACCCGCTACCAAGGTGTTGGTGGCCCAAAAAGACACCACCAACAGCGATATCACCATCAAGGCCACAGGCATGCAGTGGAAGTGGGGTTATGACTACCTCAAGGGTGAAGGGGAAGGTATTAACTTCCTGTCTACTTTGGATAACAACCAACGTGAAATGTCCAACAGTGGTAAGCCAGCACCGACCGATGACTACCTGCTGAAAGTGGATAACCCCATGGTGGTTCCTGTCGGCAAGAAAGTCCGGATCATCACCACTGCCAACGACGTGATCCATGCTTGGATGGTGCCAGCCTTCGGCGTGAAGCAGGATGCCATTCCTGGTTTTGTACGCGATACGTGGTTCCGTGCCGAGAAGACTGGCGATTTTTACGGTCAGTGTGCCGAGCTTTGCGGTAAAGAACACGCTTACATGCCCATTCACGTGAAAGTGGTGACGGCAGAGCAGTACACCGCTTGGGTAGAACAACAGAAAAAGGCCATGGCTGCCGCCGCTGACGATCCGACCAAGGTCTGGACGCTGGCCGATATGGTCAAGCGCGGTGAGTCGGTGTATGCCGCCAACTGCGTTGCCTGCCACCAAGCCAACGGCAAAGGCGGCGGCCCTATCAAACCCCTGGACGGTTCTGCCATCGTCTTGAGCAGTGACAAGGGACAAATGATCAACGTCTTGCTCCACGGTGCAGCTGGCGGTGCGATGCCATCTTGGAAGCAGTTGTCCGACACGGAACTGGCTGCCGTGATGACTTACGCCAAAAACAACTGGACGAACAAGACCGAGCAGATCGTTCAGCCTGCGGATGTTGTTGCGGCGCGTAAATAAGCCGGCTACAGATTTTTGAGACTAGAAGGAATCGACCATGAGTGCCGTTCTCGACCACCATCACGCACACGACCATGACCACGACCACCATGCCCCCACGGGCTGGCGTCGTTGGGTTTATGCCACCAACCACAAAGACATTGGAACGCTGTATCTGCTGTTTGCCTTCACCATGTTGATGGTGGGCGGTGTGTTGGCTTTGCTCATCCGTGCCGAGCTGTTCCAGCCAGGGCTGCAATTGGTCAACCCCGAGTTGTTCAACCAGCTCACCACCATGCACGGCTTGATCATGGTGTTCGGTGCCATCATGCCGGCTTTTGTGGGCTTCGCCAACTGGATGCTCCCGCTTCAGATTGGTGCCTCTGACATGGCTTTTGCCCGCATGAATAACTTCAGCTTCTGGCTGATGATTCCTGCGGCCATCATGCTGGTTTCCTCCTTCTTCATGCCGGGCGGTGCACCTGCCGCAGGTTGGACGTTGTACGCGCCACTGACGCTGCAAATGGGGCCGTCGATGGACGCGGGCATTTTTGCCATGCACATCTTGGGTGCTTCTTCCATCATGGGTTCGATCAACATCATCGTGACCATCTTGAACATGCGTGCCCCCGGCATGACGCTGATGAAGATGCCCATGTTTTGCTGGACTTGGCTCATCACAGCCTATTTGTTGATTGCCGTGATGCCTGTGCTGGCCGGTGCCATCACCATGACGCTGACTGACCGTCATTTTGGTACCAGTTTCTTCAACCCCGCTGGCGGTGGTGACCCGATCATGTACCAGCACATCTTCTGGTTCTTTGGTCACCCTGAGGTGTACATCATGATCTTGCCGGCCTTCGGCATCATCAGCCAAGTGGTTCCGGCCTTCTCACGCAAAAAGCTGTTCGGCTACGCCTCCATGGTGTATGCCACCGGCTCTATCGCCATCTTGTCCTTCGTGGTTTGGGCTCACCACATGTTCACCACGGGTATGCCCGTCACAGGTCAGTTGTTCTTCATGTATTCCACCATGTTGATTGCTGTGCCCACAGGTGTGAAGATTTTCAACTGGATCGCCACGATGTGGAAAGGTTCGATGACCTTTGAAACCCCCATGATGTGGGCGGTCGGTTTCATCTTCGTGTTCACCATCGGTGGTTTCACGGGCCTGATCTTGTCGGTTGCCCCCATTGACATTCAGATGCAGGACACTTACTACGTGGTGGCCCACTTCCACTATGTGCTGGTGGCAGGTTCTCTGTTTGCGATGTTCTCTGGCATTTACTACTGGCTGCCGAAATGGACGGGTGTCATGTACAGCGAAACCCGCGGCAAGATCCACTTCTGGTGGTCCATGATTTCCTTCAACATCACCTTCTTCCCGATGCACTTCTTGGGTCTGGCTGGCATGCCCCGTCGCTACGCCGACTATCCCATGCAATTTGCTGACTTCAATGCAATTGCTTCGGTCGGTGCATTCGGTTTTGGTCTGGCCCAGGTGTATTTCTTCTTGGCAGTGATCATTCCGGCCATGCGTGGTCAGGGTGAGAAAGCTGTACAGAAACCTTGGGAAGGTGCTGAAGGTCTGGAATGGGAAGTGCCTTCTCCCGCACCGTTCCACACTTTTGAAAATCCACCCAAGCTTGATGCTACCGCCACCAAAGTGGTAGGCTGATCAAAGGAGTGCGGCTCATGCTACCTGAACAGAAAAAAGACAATGCAAGACTCGGTTGGATTCTCGCGTCTGTGGCATTTGTTTTCTTTCTCGGATTTGTCGGGAAAATCGTTCTGTTCGGTGGTTGACCGCCCTCACTTTGCACACGTTGTTCGTGATTGATCGGTAAGCATGATGGTGTTGCGTCGCGAAAACTTAAAAATGGTGGGCAAGCTCTGCGTCATCACGCTAGGGATGTTCAGCTTTGGTTACGCGCTTGTACCGATTTACAGAGCGATTTGTGAAGCCACGGGTATCAATATCTTGGCTTTGTCAGAACGCGAAGTGCCCGGCACTCGCGCCAAATTGCCAAACAACACACAGGTTGATTTCTCCAGAAAAATCACGGTCGAGTTTGATGTGAACACCCGTGGGCCGTGGCACTTCAAGCCAGCCGTGAGAACCCTGGAGGTACACCCAGGTGAGCTGACGACGGTGATGTACGAGTTTCAGAACATCCAGAATCGCACCATGGCTGCACAAGCCATTCCCAGTTACGCACCTAAGCAGTCAGCAGCACATTTTAATAAATTGGAATGCTTTTGCTTTACCCAATACACGCTGGCAGCGGGTGAGAAGAAAGAGTGGCCTGTGGCTTTTGTGATTGATCCGAAGTTGCCCAAAGATGTGACAACGATCACGCTTTCTTATACATTCTTCGAAGTGGGTGGTAAGGTGCCAGATGCACCGAAAACAACCAACGTCGTTTCTCCAACGCCAAAACTGACTTTGTCCAAAGAAGTCAATCCGGTATGAACGAGCCTATACACCGCCGAAAAGGCTCTATCCTCTCTACTGTGAATGCAGTACTTTGGGGGTTTCTTGGAGTGCGTCGTCAGTCAGATTATCAAGAAGACATTGCTAAGCTCAATCCTATTCACATTATGGTGGTAGGTGTTGTTATGGCGTTTCTTTTTGTGCTGGGTTTGATTCTTCTAGTCCATTGGATTGTGCCCTGAGCGATACGAGCGATACTCCAGAAATAACCTGATTTTTTTACTGTTCGTTCCCAAATTTTCTTTTATTTTTACAAGCGAAAGCCATTAGGAGTGAGTATGTCAACAGCAAGCACGGGCGCAACGCCTTATTACTACGTCCCAGGGCCATCGCGCCATCCGGTGATGTCCTCCATCGGCCTGTTTTTCGTGATTTTGGGTGCCGGTCAGTGGATCAACGGTGCCGCTTGGGGTGCCTATTCGCTGGCGTTTGGCTTGGCTTTCTGGCTGATCGTCCTGTTTCAGTGGTTCCGTGATGCGGTAGGCGAGAGCCAAGGCGGTTTGTATGGTCGCAAGATCGATCTGTCTTACCGCTGGAGCATGAGCTGGTTCATCTTTTCGGAGGTGATGTTTTTCGGTGCGTTTTTCACGGCACTTTGGTGGGCCAGAACCCATGCCGTGCCTGCATTGGGCAGCCTTGAGAATTCTCTGATCTGGCCGAATTTCACCGCTGTATGGCCCAGTTCCATGGCGGGTGTCACTGCATCACCCGCTGGTATCGTTGAACCCTTCCAGACCATGGGGCCATTCTGGTTGCCGACCATCAACACGGCTTTGCTGCTGACCTCGGGTATCACGCTGACCATTGCGCACCATGCCTTGCAGGCGGGTAACCGTGGGAAGACGATTGCCTTTATGTGGATGACGGTCATTCTGGGCGTTGTATTCCTGTTTGTGCAGGGCTATGAATATTCGCATGCCTACAGCGAACTCAATCTGAAATTGTCCTCGGGCATCTTTGGCTCCACCTTTTTCATGCTGACTGGCTTCCATGGTTTCCATGTGTTTGTCGGCATGCTGATGCTGCTTTTCATTACCTTGCGCTTGCAAAAAGGCCATTTTTCTGCCAAGAGTCATTTCGGTTTCGAAGGCGCAGCTTGGTACTGGCACTTTGTGGACGTGGTGTGGTTGGGTCTGTACATTCTGGTTTATTGGATGTAATTCCCGTTCTGATGAAGTGATACTTCAACAGTCAATGATGAAAAAAGCGCCATCAGGCGCTTTTTTCATGTATGCAGTTTGCAGGATTCAGCGCGATGATTTTGATTCAGCGCGGCAAGCCTGTTGGCTGAATCCAGCCCATCCAGTAGCTCAAGAGCACCACCACAAACAGCAGGACAGAAAATCCGACCCGGAAAGCCAGAGCACGAGCCATGCGTTGACTTTTGCTGGATGCATTGTCGTTTTCATGTTCGCTCGGCTCAGAACCTGTCCGCATCATGTAAAACAAGGCAGCGCCCAGACTGCCCAGAATGGCGACAAATGCAGCAACGACAAGGTATTTCATGACAAAGATTATCGAACAGGTCACGCTGGTCGCGGGGGCGTAGCCATGAATTCCCCATCTCTGCGCTTTTGGGTGGTGACCTTGGCTACCGTATTGACCATGCTCATCACGGGCTCCTTGGGGCTGTGGCAGTTGGATCGTGCGGCACAAAAGCAGGCGTTGGAGGCGCAGATGAGTCTGCGCAGCCAAATGCCAGCTTGGACTCCTGTGGACTTGTTGCAGGCCACAGACCTGACGGCTGGCTGGTATCGTCCAGTTCGCTTGCAAGGGTTTTGGGTAAGCGAAGCCACGGTGTTTCTGGACAACCGCCAGATGGAGGGCCGTGTGGGGTTTTATGTGGTGACTCCGTTGCGGCTGGTGGACAGTGACCGAGTGATTTTGGTGCAGCGTGGCTGGGTGGCCCGCGATTTTGTCGATCGCACCCGTTTACCCCCCGTAGAGACACCTCATGGACTTGTGACAGTGACGGGATATTTGGCCCCTGCACCGGCCAAGCTTTTTGATTTGGGCGATATGCCGTCTGGGGTGATCCGGCAAAATATCGACCTTCCCAGTTTTGCCATGGAAACCGGACTGTCCCTGATGCCGGTTTCGGTCATGCAAAACGACCTTGTACCAGACGGACTTTTGCGTCACTGGCCGCGCGTGGCATCGGGGGTGCCGAAGCACCACGGTTATGCGTTTCAATGGTTTGGTTTATGCCTGCTCGTAGGCGTGTTGTATGTCTGGTTTCAGTGGATTGCTCCACGTCGAAAGCGCTGATTCATGGCTCAAAAGCCCGACGAACCCCTTACCCTCACCGTTCACAGCCTGCCCCAGTGGGATCAGGATGCCGCTCGTACAGTGGCCAACACCCGCGCCGGGCGCTGGAAGATGCTGCTGCTGTTGCTGGTCTGTGCTTCGCCAGTGATTGCCTCGTACTTCACGTACTACGTCATCAGGCCGGACGGGCGCCGCAATTACGGTGAACTGATTGTCCCCCAACGCTCGTTGCCAACTTGGCAGGCGATGGATGGACACGGCCATTCGGTGCCCCTGGCCAGTCTGAAGGGGCAGTGGTTGCTCATCAGCGTGGCAGACACGGCTTGTGATGAAGCCTGTCAGAAACATTTGTATTTACAGCGCCAGCTCCGCGAAACCTTGGGCAAAGAAAAAGACCGCTTGGATTGGGTCTGGCTGCGCACAGGTGATGTCCATCTCAATCCCGCCCTACAGCAAGCCACATCAGCTGCAATGGTTTTGCATGTCGATCGTACCCAGCTGCTCACCTGGTTGGAGCCCGCACAAGGTCATCAGCTCGAAGACCATCTGTATGTGGTGGACCCCATGGGTAACTGGATGATGCGCTTTCCAAAAGACCTCGACCCTCCACAAGCCAAGCGTGACCTCGACCGCTTGTTAAGAGCCTCAGCTTTCTGGGATCAGGCAGGTCGTTGAACACCATGAATGCTCAACCTTTGTACGACCTCGCCCCGATTGCACGCATCATGTTGCTGGGGGTGTTGATTGCTATGGGGCCATTGGCTTGGGTCTGGCTGCGCAACCGGCAGGCTCAACCGGCACAGCGCCTACGGGTTCTGACGCTGGTGACCTTGTTTCTGACCTTTGACTTGGTGCTGTTTGGTGCCTTCACCCGGCTGACCGATTCGGGTTTGGGTTGCCCAGACTGGCCTGGTTGCTACGGCAGTGTCAGCCCCGTAGGAGCCAGCCACCATATTGCTGCTGCACAGGAGGTGATGCCCACCGGGCCGGTTACCTTCTCCAAAGCCTGGATCGAGATGATCCACCGCTACCTGGCTACCGGCGTGGGTGTGTTGATTTTGGTGCTGGCTGCCGTCAGCTGGCTGGAGCGCAGCAGGCTGTCGGTTTCTTTCGGTTGGCCGGTATTCACCTTGATCTGGGTGTGTCTGCAAGGTGCTTTTGGCGCATTGACCGTTACCATGAAGCTGTTTCCGGCGATCGTGACCCTGCACCTTATCGGCGGCTTGGTGCTATTGGCCTTGCTGCGCGCGCAGGCCAGCGCCTACGACCTGCACAGCACCAGCGGCAAGGTGTGTATCGGCTTGCCACCCGTGACGCGCTGGGCACTGCTGGCCGTGTTTGCATTGTTCTGGCTGCAAATTGCCCTGGGTGGCTGGGTGAGCACCAACTACGCGGTGCTGGCGTGCAGCGAATTCCCGACCTGCCAAGGTAGCTGGTGGCCGACCATGGATTTTCACAACGGCTTCACACTCTGGCGTGAGCTGGGGGCTGCCCGCACGGGCGATGCGCTGCCGTTTGCAGCGCTGACCGCCATTCATTACGTGCACCGACTCGGTGCCTATCTGGTTATCGTGGTCATGTTGTGGTTGATCTGGCGTTTGTGGACGGTTCCCGATGCCCGATCAATGGCGCGCTGGTTGCTGGGCTTGTTGATCTGGCAGTTTGCAACGGGCTTGACCAACGTGGTCATGGGCTGGCCCTTGCTGGCTGCGGTGGCTCACACCGGCGGCGCGGCAGCACTGGTGATTGTGTTGACCGATGCCTTGGTTCGCACCCGTGCTGTTCAGCAGGTGAGCCGTCACCCTACGGCAAGCCGTGTTCCTTCTTCGACTCCTTCCACCCGCAGCATCTGATGAGTTCCGCATCCTCCAGTCCAGTCGCTTTGCCCGCCATGCCCGTCTGGCGGCAGTTTTATGCCCTGACCAAGCCGCGTGTGGTTCAGCTGATTGTGTTTTGCGCCCTGATCGGCATGGTGTTGGCCGTGCCTGGGGTGCCGTCGTGGGCACAGGTGCAGCTGGCCGCTTTGGCTTCGCTGGGTATCTGGCTGGTAGCGGGTGCCGCGGCAGCGTTCAATTGCGTGGTGGAGCAACACATTGATGCCAAGATGCGGCGCACCGCTTGGCGGCCAACGGCCAAGGGCGAACTCTCTAACCGCCAGACCCTGACGTTTTCAGCCGTGCTGTGTGGTCTGGGTTCAGCCGTTTTGTATATCTGGGTCAACCCGTTGACCATGTGGCTGACCTTTGCCACCTTTGTCGGTTATGCGGTGATTTACACCGTCATTCTCAAGCCCCTCACGCCGCAAAACATTGTGATTGGCGGGGCCTCCGGGGCCATGCCACCAGTATTGGGTTGGGCTGCTATGACGGATGTGGTAGCCCCCGAAGCCTTGATTCTGTTTCTGATCATCTTCCTCTGGACACCGCCCCACTTTTGGGCACTGGCGCTGTACCGGGTTGAGGACTACAGAAAATCAGGCTTGCCCATGTTGCCGGTGACCCACGGTTCTGAATTCACGCGCTTGCAAATTTTTCTCTACACCTTGGTGCTGTTTGCAGCTTGTTTAATGCCTTTTGTGATGCGTATGAGTGGCTGGTTTTATCTGCTGGCCGCTGTTCTGTTGAGCATCGGGTTTTCTGGCTATGCGTTTGTGCTGTGGCGCTCTTATTCAGACGCGCTGGCCCGCAAAACCTTCCGCTTTTCCTTGATTCACCTGTCGCTCTTGTTTGCAGCGCTGCTGATCGACCACTACCTGTGAGGCAGCAAGCGGCTGCCTCACCCTTGCGTTTTATGACTCCCACATTCCTGACCCGTCGTCATACCCTGCTTGCTGCTGGTGCCCTGCTGTTGCTGAACGCTTGCAGTGAACAAAAACCTGCTTTTTCAGGCATTGACATCACCGGTGCCGATTACGCCACGGGCTTTACCCTCACCGACCACAACGGCCAGCAGCGCCGCCTGAGTGACTTTCAGGGCAAGGTGGTGGTGATCTTTTTTGGTTTCACCCAGTGCCCGGACGTTTGCCCCACGTCGCTGGGGGAATTGGCCGAAGCCCGGCGTTTGCTGGGGCCTGATGGGGAACGTCTGCAAGGCTTGTTTGTCAGCATTGACCCCGAACGTGACACGCCCGAAGTCATGAAAGCCTACATGGCCAGTTTCGATCCGAGTTTCCTGGCCCTGTACGCACCACCGGATGCTTTGGCCGACTTGGCCAAAAGCTTTCGCATTTACTACAAGAAAGTACCCGGCAGCACGCCGGGCAACTACACCATGGACCACTCGGCTGGCAGTTATGTGTACGACACCGCCGGTCGCGTTCGCCTCTACCACCGCTACGGCAGCGGTGCCCAGGCCCTGGCGCAGGATGTGCGGTTGCTGCTGGGCAGTCAGGGCGGCTAGCCGTCAAGCGCCTGTACCGCCCAGCGGGCGGCCCTGGCACCCGCGTTCAGACCCGGTCTGCGGCACTGGTGAAGCTGTCGGCAAAGAAGGCATCGGCAGGCAGCCCCGCCTGCTGGCAGAAGTCCCGCCGGGCCGAGTCCACCACCACGGGTGCACCACAGGCGTACACCTCGTGCCCGCTCAGATCAGGGAAGTCGGCCAGCACCGCCTGATGCACAAAGCCCGTGCGTCCTGTCCAGGCATCCTCTGGCAGGGCATCCGACACCACGGGCACAAAGCGCAGTTGCGGCATGTCCGCCAGTTGTGATGCCAGCCAGTCGCGCTGGTACAGATCCTGCGGTCGGCGGCCTCCCCAGTACAGCGTGGTGCTGCGCTGGCAGCCTGTGAAGCGCATGTGTTCCAGAATGGCCTTGATCGGGGCAAAACCCGTGCCCGAGGCCAGCAGGATGATCGGTTTGTCGCTGTCTTCGCGCAGGTAAAAACTGCCGTAAGGCCCTTCAATGCGCAGAATTTCCTTTTCTTTCATGCCGCCGAACACATGGTCGGTGAACTGACCACCTGGCATGTGGCGCAGGTGCAATTCCAGTGCGGGTTGCTCAGCCTGGGTGTGGGGTGCATTGGCCATGGAATAGCTGCGTCGGGCACCATTGCGCAACAAAAAGTCCACATACTGACCGGCGTGGTACTGAAACGGATCGCTGGCAGGCAGTTGCAGACGCAGCACCATCACATCAGGCGAGACACGCTCCAGCGCATTCACCCGAACCGGCATTTTCTTGATCGGATACGCGCCCGCTTGCGTGACCTGACGCGATTCCAGCGTCACATCGCTCTGGGCGGTGCCGCAGCAAGTCAGCACATAACCAGCGGCTTCTTCGTCTAACGTCAGCGCTTTGCGCTGGAAGTTGCCGTGAACCACGGTACCCGACACCAGTTTGCACTTGCACGAACCACAGGCACCATCTTTGCAACCGTAGGGCAGACCAATGCCTTGGCGAATACCCGCAGCCAGCAAGGTTTCGTCGGGTTGCGATTCGAAAATACGGCCACTGGGAGTCACGGTGATGGTGAATGTCATACAGTCTTGAGCTTTGAAATCGAGATAACTGCGGGCCGTGGCCCCAGCCAAAGTCTTCCATTTTCGCAAATTCAAGACATACATGAACCAGATAGGCGCTTTGCCCTCGCGCTTTCGGCGTGAGCGGATTTTGTTGGTGGGTTGCGGCGATGTGGGTCAGCGTGTGGCCATGCAACTGGGTGCCGGACAGCGGGCAGGTCTGTTGGCATTGACTTCATCGCCACAGCGTTGCGCAGGTCTGCGGGCACAGGGCATCACACCCTTGGTGGGTAATTTGGATGACGCAGCGACCTTGCAGCGGCTGGCCGGTCTGGCGCACCGTGTTCTGCACCTGGCCCCACCACCCACCCAGCCTGCACAGGCCCGCCACGATCCGCGCACCCGCACCCTGCTGGCCGCACTGGCCCGAAGGCGCGTGCCGACCGCACTGGTGTATGGCTCCACCACCGGCGTGTACGGTGACCGGCAGGGCGCTTGGTTGGACGAGACGGCTGCGGTACAGCCGCAAACGGCACGCGCTTGGCGCCGCGTGGATGCCGAGTCTTGTGTACACCGCTTCGGATTGGCCCTGTCTGTGCGTACCACGGTGCTGCGCATACCCGGCATTTACGCGCCTGACCGACCCGGTGGGACACCCCGCGAACGCCTGTTGCGCGCCACGCCCGTGCTGCATGCGTCAGACGATGTGTACACCAACCACATCCATGCCGACGACTTGGCGCGTGCCTGCCTGCTGGCGCTGTGGCGGGGACGGGCGCAACGCAACCTGAACACGGTGGATGACACCCAGCTCAAGATGGGCGACTATTTTGATTGGGCTGCCGACTGCTACGGACTGCCCCGGCCCCCACGCCTGAGCCGTGCGCAAGCTCAGCAGCAATTGCCGCCTATGCTGCTGAGTTTCATGAGCGAATCGCGTCGCCTGCACAACAGGCGGATGAAGCAGGAGTTGCGTTTGACGCTGCGCTACCCCCTGGTAGCCCAAGGCTTGCAAAAGACTGTCTGACAGCATCGTGAGGCGCTGCTGATGAAGACAAACAAAAAGCCCCGCAACTGCGGGGCTTTTTAAGGTTTTGGGGCCAGATAGTGTGGTTTGTATCTGGCGAGGGAGTCCGTCGAAAGATGTATGCAAGCTATTGATTTTCAAAGAATCACTTTTTCAAAAATCTGAATTGTTCCCCGGTTTGTTCCCCGGTTTTGCCGTCATTACCCCCCAAAACCTGCCAGTCGGGGAACATGCCCCGCTTTTGATGCATGAACCCCGCATGGGCTCAAGGGGGTTATCCAATTTTGGAGCATCCCCCCAGCGTTGCCACAGCCCCGACAAGCTGCGCCGCTTGCCCGGCTCAGTGAATGTACCCCGCCGGGTGGTTCAGCATGCCATGCAACAGCCTAAACGCGCCGCCGGGTTTTGCTGGGGGTTTTCGCTGCAACAGTCAACCCGCCGCGCTTCCAACTGCGCCCGCTGGCCTGCACCACGGCCCATGCATGCCGGTTAACCGCGTTTTTTTAGGGGGAAAAATTCTGCGCATGGGGGGTAATGGGGTTTCCACTTCCAAAAGCCCCAAAGATTCGCAGGGGGTGGGGTCAGCTTCACGCGGGCTGTGAAAACCCCTTGCGTGCGGTTCTCAGGCCGTCGCGCATCTTGCGCAGGGTCTGTGCGGGCAGTGTCGCCAGCCATGCGGGCAGGGGCTGTGCAGGGGTAGGCGCAGGGGTGTCTATGCCGTGGGCGTTGCACCAAGTGTGCAGGCGGTGGGCTTGCTGGGGGTCTGGTAGGGCTTGCCGGGTGGCTTCCAGCGCCGATATGCGGTCGCGCATCTTGCCCATGCTCAGTTCCCCAGCAACAGGATGCGCGGCCCGGTGGTTTCGCTGCGCACGCGGGCTATGAATGCGGCATCGCTTTCGTTGGGCAGGATATGCCACACGCGCCCGTCGTGTTCGATGCGGGTTAGGGGCTTTCCATGGTGGCCAGGGCTTACAAAGCGAATGACGGTCACCCGTTCAGTGGGCTTGCTGGCCTGTTCTAGGGCGCTTAGGCGTGCGTCAAGGCTTGCGGGCATGTTGGGCGGCTTCCAGGGCTTCAATGCGCTTTTCGAGTTCATCGGTTTCGATGATTTTTGCCAGCGTTGCCACAGCCCCGACAAGCTGCGCCGCTTGCCCAGGGGGTATGTCGCCACGGGTAGCGGCTTCAATGACGCTGCGGGCTTGTTGGGCCATGCTCGCGCCCGTGGGCAGTGTCAGGGCCTGCATGGGGCTTTCTAGGGGCTTTAGGGCGGGTGTGGTGCGCTCTAGCAGGATGCGTGCGGCCTGCACGTCGCCAGCGAGTGCCGCGCTTATGAGTTTGTCCAATATCTCGGGCATGCGTGCGGCTATGGCTTCGCGGGTCTGGCCTGCAAAGCCCCGGCCTTTGGGTCGCCCGCTGGGGTTGCCGCTTTGCCCAGGTCGCCATGCGGTAGGGGGTGGGGCTTTCATGGGTGTGTTCCTGTTCTGTTCAAACAGGGGGCTTTTGTCGGGTGGGGTCGCGCTTTCGTAGCCCCCACAGTGCCCCCGTGCGGCTTGTCAGTCACCCCAGTGGTGCTGTGCGTATTCATCCCGAATGCGCTTGATGCCGGTTTCATCGTTACGTACAAACACCGTTGGCGGGTGTACAGCCGGTGGGTGTCGGTGGGCTTGTCGGGGTTTGGTGTGTCGGTCAATGGCGGCTTGCTGCGCATGGCGGGCTTTCGCCTTGGGGTCAGGCTTGCGCTTAACCCATACTGACCGACAACCCACAGCCGCCCATAAGCTGCCCAGCGTTTCATATAGAACAACATGCGGGGTTGTCGGTGTCGGTGCTTTGCTGTCAGTGAACACGGGTTCAGCAATACAGGGAGATGGTGTTTCTAGATGGTGTCCGGGAGACGGTGTAGAGGATGGGGTAAAAACAGGCTTTTTAGTACCGGGAGACGGTCTAGCAGCGGTGCTGTCTGTACCGGGAGACGGTACTACAGCGGCTCCACTTGTACCGGGAGACGGTCTAAGGGGTGCGTTTTTTCGGTATGCACTGCGCACAAAGGTTTCAGCAGCGCCCGCATCGTATCCAGGCAGTCTGTCAAGGCATCGCCACGTTACAGCGTACCAACTGGCCTTGTTTGGTCGGTGGCCCATAACGGTCTGGTGAACAAACCCGGCATCGATCAGTTCCCGCGTCGCCCGTGTCACCACGTCCGTGCTTTTCCATCCCCGCGCTTTCAGATAGGCACGCGATGCCAGCAACCGCCCATTATTGTCTCGCACGTACTGGCGTGCAAATTCGGTTAACAGGGCCTTTGCTGGGTGGCTCAGGGCTTGATAAGCAGGGCTGTCCAAAACAACCCAGGGCAATGCCACAAAACCGCCCGCATCACGCCCGGTGTCGCCCTTTTTGGGGTTGCGCTTATTTGCCATGTTCAACCCCTTTGGCTGTTGCCATGCTGCCCAGCAGCGCCCGCTGTTCGTGTAACTGTTTCACCAGTTCCCGAGTTTGAATCTCGGTTAGCCCTGCAATGCGGGCTTGCACAATCGCCTTGACTTCGTAGTCAGGCCAGCCCACAGAACGCTGCCCAATAGGCACGGGCTTTGTCCATAGCCCTTCACGTATCAGGCCATAAATTGATGCGTTTGAACGGTAGCCCGCTTCAGCTTTGCAGGCTTCAATTCGCCATATTGCCATGTTTGCCCATCCTTAACCGGCCTTGCTTGCCGTTGTTGCGATGGGTTAATGATCTATGGCCTTTTGAGTGGATTTAAGCCGTTCTGCCAGCACGCCGTATGCTGTGCTGGCAGGCCTTACGGTGTGCTGGCATACCGTAGTTTTTTCCACTCTGTCACCCATCCACGAACAGTGCGGAACGTGAGCGGTACCAGCTTGCCCTTGCCCGTCATGGCTTCAGCCGCTGCATCCATGCTTTTGTAGTTGGTAAAGTTTTCGTCAAGCCACTTGAAGACTTCGGCTTTCAATTCGCGGTTTTCTGTGTGAATTGCGTCTGCGCCTTTGCGTCTATCTTGCTTGAATTGCGCAAGTTTTTTCACCTGATCCATTCCCCGCATTGCATAGTGAGAAGAAAGTTCAGCAAATTCACGGCATTGTTTAAGTTGATTTTCTAATTTAAGCGAACGGGCTTTCAAAAGCTCGTTTTCAACTTGAAGATTGATGATTAAATTAATTAAAGACTCGCGTGATTCGTTTTCAAAATCAATCATTTTATGCCGCCCGCTTCAACTCCAAAACAACCCCGCCCACAGCCAGCCGGTCTAGGTAGTCTGCCCATTCCTGCATCATGGCCGTGCGCTGTTTCATGTAGGTGGTTCGGTTGTAGGCCCGGCCCAATGAATCCTTCACCGAGTGGGCTAATTGCTGTTCAGTCACCAGCGGGTCAATGTTCAATTGTTCTGCAATCATGGTGCGTGCCGTGGCCCGGAATCCGTGAATGGTTTGTTCTGTTGGTGCAATGCCCATAGCCAATAGGGCAACCCGCAGGGTGTTTTCGCTGATAGGTTTATCGTGGCTTTTTTCGCCCCGAAATACCAACAGGCCCGCCCCGGTCAGTGGTTGCAGCGCACGCAACAGAGCCACAGCTTGACGCGGTAGGGGGACAAGGTGGGGCTCCCCGTTGGTCTTGCGTGCCTTGTCGCCCTTCATTCTTGCCGCCGGAATCGTCCATAGCGCCGCGTCAAGGTCAAGTTCTGCCCATGCCATGCCCCGCAGTTCCCCAGGGCGTTGAAACAGCATGGGTGCCAGTTGCAGCGCGGTCTTGACGATAGGCCCGCCCTGATAGGCCCGGATATGCCGTAGCAGTTCCCCCAGTCGCGCCGGGTCTGTTACCGCTGCATGGTGGGTGTCGGGTGCGGTTTTGAAGATGCCGCGCATGTTGCCCACAATGTTGGTTTGCACGCTACCCGTCGCCACAGCGTAGCCCCATATCAGCGAACACACGCCCCGTGCCTTTTCCAGCGTGCCCAGGGTGCCGCGTGCCTCGATTTTGCGCAGGGCCTGAATCAGCATGGGGGTGTCAATGTCCGCCATGCGGTAGCTGCCCAGTGTGGGTATCAGGTCAGCATTCAGGATGCGCTCAGTTCGTACCCGGTGGGTGTCGCTCCAAGTGGGGGCCTTCAGTTCGTACATGGCCCGTGCCACTTCTTCAAACGTAACCCCTTCAGGCTTGCGGTGCAGCTTGCCCAGCTTGCGGGCTTCTATGGGGTCAGTGCCGTGGGCTTTTTGCAGTCGCGCCGCGTCGCGGGCTTTGCGTGCCGCTGCCAGTGTCACTTCAGGGTAACTGCCCAGGGCTAGCCGGGTTTCTTTGCCGTCGCGGTAGATTTTGGCAAACCAGCGCTTAGAACCCGCCGGGCTTATTTCTAGGTACAGCCCCCCGCTATCGGTCAAGCGTTCGCGCTTTTTGCCGGGTGGGCAGGTGGCATTTTTGCATTCTGGATCTTTCAGCATGGCGGCTCCCGTTGGGTGTGTTCCCCGGTCAAACCAGCAAAGCGGGGAACAGCCTAAAACGTTCCCCGGTTTGTTCCCCGGTCTTGGGTTGCTTGCCAGTGTATGCCTTTGTCCTTGCTTGCCTTGAATGTCGTTGATTTACCAATGAAAAAAGGGGGCTACTGTATGTCAGTAGCCCCCTTTGTTCGTACTCATGGCGGAGAGGGAGGGATTCGAACCCTCGGTGATATTGCTACCACGCCTGATTTCGAGTCAGGTACATTCGACCACTCTGCCACCTCTCCTGGTGATTGGGTCACAAGCCCGCTAGTTTAGCAGACTGCGAAGCACAGATAGGGCGTTTGTAGCCTGTTCAGCTGTCTAGCAGACCGGCAGAGCGCGCCAAGTGGCTGGCTTGTGAGCGGCTTTTGACGTTCAGCCGCCGGAACAAGCGCCACAAATGCACTTTGACCGTGTGTTCGCTGATGTCGAGTTGCTCGGCAATGTCACGGTTGCTCAGGCCTCGGTCGAGCATGATGAGCAGCTGTTTTTGCCGTTTTGAGAGCTTTTCGGGGACGGTTGGGGCGCTTTCGTCTTCGCCTTCGTCGGTGAGGTATTCCTTGAGTTCGCGCACGATTTGCGCAGCACCGGCAGATTTTTCGACATAAGCGTCGGCTCCTGCCTCTAGGGCCAAGTCTTCGTAGTCAGCAGCGGGCGAGGCAGAGAGCACGATCAAAGTGGTGTTGGGCAGCAGTTTGCGCACTTCACGCACGCCCGAAACACCGTGCGTATCCGGCAGTTTCAGGTCTAGGCAGACCAGTTCGGGTTCACCGTGTTCAGCAATGGCTTTGCTGACAGAGGCCAGCCGCTCCAGTTCGATGACAGGGCTGGAAGAACGCACCCGGCGCATCAGCATGGTGATGGCATCGCGCATCAAGGGGTGGTCGTCAACAACAAAGATACTCATGACAGGGTGAAAAGTGAGTCGGGTGAACGGATGAAAACACCGCAACAGGATACCGGGATTGACCAAACTTGGCTACACGGACATCAGCCAGTGTGCAACAGCAACCGAATTTGCCTGTGAATGTTAACGGTGTGGTGGGTTGAGTGAGATTTCAGCTGGCAGCACCGGTGTCTTTGGCCTTGTCCAGCCACTGTTGCAAAGCCTGTTCAACGACAGACCGCTCAACCAGCAGCATCCAGTCAGCGCTGGGCTCAGACAGGGCTGTTGGCCCACGCTGTTGCAGCTGCGCCAGATGCTGTGCCGCCGTTTTGGGGCTCTCAAAGCCCTGGCTTTGTAGCAGGGTCTGGCCCTTGGCATCGAGCAGCTTGAAGTAGAACAGCCCGTCGCGTTCGCGGTACTGCTTGAAACTGGGGGCTGGAGCTTTGTTGGCTTTTTGGGCCTGTGCGGGCTTGACCTGGGTGTTCAGGGCCCGCAAGCCCACGGCATGACGCAGCCGATGGGTGAAGGGGGTGGCGACAGCACGGGCTTTTTCGGCACCCCGTTTCAGGGTCTGCTCAATTTGGGCCGGGTTTTGGATCAGTTCGTCATACACCGCACGCATCGGGGCAATTTCTGTCTCCAGACGCTCGAAGAGCCGCTGTTTGGCATCACCCCAAGCAATACCTTCGGCATAGGCGCGGGCGAGGTCGGCTGTTTCTTCGGCGTTGGCAAAAGCTTGGTAGATCTGGAAGAGTGCCGAGTTCTCGGTGTCTTTGGGCTCACCAGGGGCGCGTGAGTCGGTGACGATGCCCATGATGAGTTTGCGCAGCTGTTCGCGAGGTGCAAACAGCGGGATGGTGTTGTCGTAGCTCTTGCTCATCTTGCGGCCATCAAGGCCGGGCAGCGTGGCCACATGCGCTTCGATGACGGCTTCGGGCAGGGTGAAGTGATCACCATACAGGTGGTTGAAGCTGGCGGCAATGTCGCGTGCCATTTCAATGTGCTGAATCTGGTCGCGTCCCACGGGCACTTGGTGCGCGTTGAACATCAGAATGTCTGCGGCCATGAGCACCGGGTACATGAACAAACCAGCTGTTACGCCCGCGTCCGGGTCTTCGCCGGCGGCGGTGTTTTTGTCCACCGAGGCTTTGTAGGCATGTGCCCGGTTGAGCATGCCTTTGCCACTGACACAGGTCAGCAACCAGGTGAGTTCGGGAATCTCGGGAATGTCGGACTGGCGGTAAAAGGTGACTTTGTCGGGGTCTAGGCCACAGGCCAGCCAAGTGGCGGCAATCTCTAGGGTGGAACGCTGCACCCGGCTGGGGTCGCCCACCTTGATGAGGGCGTGGTAATCGGCCAAGAAGTAAAAGCTTTCGACATCAGCCAAGCGGCTGGCACGCACGGTGGGGCGCACGGCTCCCACGTAATTGCCCAAGTGGGGCGTGCCCGATGTGGTGATGCCGGTGAGGACGCGTTGGGTTTTCATGAGGTACAGGGACAGATGCTGGAGCAAAAGTGGTCGAGGGGCCGTGTGGGCGTGGGTTTCAGAGCAGCAGCATTTCTAGCGGGGTCAGCAACCATTCGATGGCGCTGTAGGTGAGTGACATCAGCGGGCGCAGCCACAGGTTGCCCACCACACCCGAAATGACCAAGGCCATGACGATGAAGAAGCCCCACGGTTCCACCCGTGAGAGGGCCGCAGCAGCGCGCCACGGCAACAAGCCCACCAAGATGCGGCCCCCGTCGAGTGGTGGCAGCGGGAACAGGTTGAAGGCAAACATCACCAAGTTGACCATGATCCCAGCACGGCACATTTGCAAAAAGAAGCGTTCGTCAATGCCCAGACCCACCAGCAGGTACAACAGCGCCATCCACAAAATGGCCTGTGCCAGATTGGCACCAGGGCCGGCCAGTGCGACCCAGACCATGTCTTGCTTGGGCCGACGCAGGCGGCTGAAGTTGACTGGCACGGGTTTGGCATAGCCAAACAGAAACGCCCCCGAGGTGGCAAAGTACAGCAGCAGGGGCATGGCAATCGTGCCCAACGGGTCGATGTGCCGTACCGGGTTCAGGCTGATGCGCCCCAGCATGTAGGCGGTGTTGTCGCCAAAGTAACGAGCGGCATAGCCGTGTGCCGCTTCGTGCACCGTGATGGCAAACAGCACGGGCAGCGCGTAAATGGCGACGGTTTGAACGATTTGGGCGAAATCCATGGCGGCTGGGGGCAAAAGAGCGGAGGGTCATTGTCCCAGATGGCACCAGCCACAGGGCAGGGCGGTGCTCATCATCACAGGCCAATGGTGGCCAGTGGGCCTTGGCCTTGGCGCACCAGCACCGGGTCGCCACCTTGACCCATGGGGGTGAGGTCGATCACCGTGGTGGGTTCCAGCGAGCAAGCGCCCGCATCGATCACGCCCGCCAAATCGTGCTCGAAACGCGCACGAATCAGGGTGGCATCGTTCATGGGTTCCGTTTCTTGCGGGGCAATCAGGGTGGTGGCCAGTAGCGGGGCGTTGTGGGCTTCTAGCAGCGCCAGCAACACGGTATGGCTGGGTACGCGCAGCCCAATGGTCTTGCGCGAGGGGTGGCTCAGGCGGCGTGGCACCTCTTTGCTGGCTTCTAGGATGAAGGTGTAGGGGCCGGGTGTGGCCTGTTTCAGCAGGCGGTACTGCCGGTTGTCCACCCGCGCATAGGCAGCGAGTTCGCTCAGGTCGCGGCACAGCAGCGTCAGGTGGTGCTTGTCGTCCACCTGCCGGATGCGGCGTAGGCGGTCAGCGGCGGCCTTGTCGTCTAGGTGGCACACCAGGGCATAGCTGGAATCGGTGGGCACGGCCAGCACGCCGCCCCGTGCCAAGCACTGCACCGCTTGTTTCAGCAGGCGAGCTTGAGGGTTGTCGGGGTGGATCTCGAAATATTGGGACATGGGAGTCAGTGCACCCGCGATTGCAGCAATTGCCAGACTGGGGTGACGGTACCGGGCAGATCGGGCAGTTTGCCCAAATCGGTATGGCTTTCCTGTGGGCTGTGAAAGTCGCTGCCGCGTGAGGCGGCCAAGCCAAATTCGTGACAGAAGCCGGTGTACTTGAGCACATCGGCTTGGCTGTGGGCGCTGGTCATCACCTCGATACCCAGTCCGCCGTGGGCTTTGAATTCGGTGAACAGGGCGTATTCTTCGGTGGCCGTGAACTTGTAGCGACCAGGGTGGGCCACGATGGCAAGCCCACCCGAACGGGTGATCCAGCCCACTGCGTCGCCCAGGTTGGCCCAGCGATGCGGCACAAAGCCGGGTTTGCCGTCGTTGATGTATTTGCGGAACACCTCGCTGGTGTCGCGGCACACGCCTGCCTCGACCAAATAGCGTGCAAAGTGGGTGCGCGAAATCAGCTCGGGGTTGTCCACGTACTTCAGTGCACCCTCGTACACACCCGGAATACCAACGCGGGCCAAGTCGTCGCTCATGGCGCGTGCCCGTTGTTCGCGCCCGCCCCGTGTCGCCCTGAGGCCTTGCACCAGATCAGGATGGGTAATGTCCATGCCCAGACCCACGATGTGCACGGTAACGCCCAGAAAAGTCACCGAAATTTCGGTGCCTGTCAGGTAGGGCAGGCCGAGGTCGGCGGCGGCTTGCATGGCCCTGGACTGACCACCGATTTCGTCGTGGTCGGTCAAGGCCCAAAGCTCAACCCCGTTGGCCTTGGCACGCTGGGCCAGGGCTTCGGGGGTCAAGGTGCCGTCAGAGACACAGGAATGGCAGTGGAGGTCGGCGTTGATGAGGTGGTTCACAAGGCCATTTTAGTTTTCTCAACCGGTGTTGCGCAGTCCGGCGGCAATTCCATTGATCGAGAGGTGGATGCCACGGCCCACTTTTTCATCCAGCCGCACCTGCTGGTCGTGGCTGCGGTAGCGACGCACCAGCTCGACTTGCAGGTGGTGCAGCGGGTCGATGTAGGGAAAGCGGTGGCGAATCGAGCGTTGCAGCGCCGCATTGTTTGACAGGCGTTGCGCTTCGCCGGTGATGAGGGCCAGCGCGTCGGAGGTGCGGTGCCATTCGGCCTCAATGGCGGCAAACACCTGGGTTCGCAGTTTTTTGTCGGGCACCAGTTCGGCGTAGCGCGAGGCCAGGGCCAGATCGCTTTTGGCCAGCACCATGTCCATGTTGGACAGCAAGGTGCTGAAAAACGGCCACTGCTTCACCATTTTTTGCAGCAAGGCGGTTTGTTTGGCCACACCCGCTTCGCCATCGCGGTTCAAAAACGCCTGTACCGCTGAGCCAAAGCCGTACCAGCCCGGCAGGGTCAGGCGGCATTGGCCCCAGCTGAAGCCCCAGGGAATGGCGCGCAGGTCTTCAATTTTTTGCGTGGCTTTGCGCGAGGCGGGGCGTGAGCCGATGTTGAGTTCGGCAATTTCCCGAATGGGTGTGGCCGCGAAGAAATAGTCGGCAAAACGCGGCGTCTCGTACACCAAGGCGCGGTAGGCGGCCATGCTGTGCTCAGACAGGGCCTGTGCGGCGGCCAGAAAACTTGCCGGGGGGTTGCGGGTGGGTTGCAGCAGGGTGGCTTCTAAGGTGGCGGCTACCAGGGTTTCGAGGTTGCGCCGACCAATCTCGGGGTTGGCATATTTGGAGCCAATGACTTCGCCTTGCTCGGTCAGTCGGATCTGGCCGCGCACCGTACCAGGGGGCTGCGCCAGAATGGCTTGGTAGCTGGGGCCACCGCCGCGGCCCACGGTGCCGCCGCGCCCATGGAACATGCGCAGCTGGATATGGCCCCCACGCTTACCCAGTGCGTGAGGTTCGCTGCCCCCCGATTGACCGGCCTCACCTTCGGCGTTCAGTTCGTCAAACAGGGCCACCAAGGCTGTTTCGGCAACGTACAGCGACCAGTTGCTGGTGAAGATGCCACCGTCTTTGTTGCTGTCGGAATAGCCGAGCATGATGTCTTGCTCGCTGTAGCCCGTGGGTTCGCCGCGTTGCACCATCTTGCGCACACCGGGCAGGGTGTAGTAGTCGCGCATGATGGGGGCGGCGTTGCGCAGGTCTTCAATGGTTTCGAACAGCGGCACCACAATCAGGTCGCAGCGGGCATCCTCAGCCAGCAGGCCGTGCATCAGGCCGGTTTCTTTTTGCAGCAGCAGCACCTCCAGCAAGTCGCTCACGGTTTCGGTGTGGCTGATGATGGCGTGGCGGATGGCATGCGCGCCCAAGCGCTCGCGTGCACGGCGGGCGGTGGCAAAAATGGCCAATTCGCTCTCGGTGTGGGCGGAATAAGCAGCACCCGGCAGCCGCAGTGGGCGTGCATCGTTGAGCTGGCGCAGCAGCACTGCACGTTTGCTCATTTCGTCCAGGGTGCTGTAGTCGGCCTCGATGCGTGCCTTGGCCAGCAGCTCAGCCACCACGGCTTCGTGCTGGTCAGAACTTTGGCGCAGGTCGATGGTGGCAAGGTGAAAACCAAACACCTCCACCGCCCGGATGAAGGGGTGCAGGCGTGCCCGTGTCAATGCAGCACCGTGGTTCTCGATCAGGGATGCTTCAATGGTGCGCAGATCAGCCAGCAGCGCCTCGGCGTGCGGATACGGGTCTTGCGGTGCCACAGCGTGGCGGGCGGCTTCGCCGCCCGTCTGCGCGTGCAGGGTGGCAGCCAGACGGGCGTACATGCCCGTGAGGGCGCGGCGGTAGGGTTCGTCCTGGCGGTGCGGGTTGGTGTCGGGCGAGCGTTCGGCCAGCGCCTGCATGGCTGGGCTGATGCGGGCCAGCCGCAGCGAGACCGACAGCTCAGTCCCCAGCAGGTGCAGTTGTCGCAGGTGGTGGCGCAGCACCATGTCGGCTTGGCTGCGCAGGGCGCGCTCCAGGGTGGCGGCGGTCACGTTGGGGTTGCCGTCGCGGTCGCCACCAATCCACTGACCCATGCGGAAAAAGCTGGGTACCTGTGCAGCCAGTGTGTGGGCTGCTGCCAGCGGCGTGTCTGCGGTGGTGCCAGTCAGTTCGCCCAGCCCTTCTTCCAGTTCGCGGTACAGCCGGGGTATCTGGGTTAGAAAGGTGGCTTCGTAGTAGCTCAGCGCGTTGTCAATCTCGTCGGCCACGGTCAGTTTGCTGAAACGCAGCAGCCGCGTTTGCCAGAGCTGGGTGACACGGGCGCGCAGTTGGGCTTTGATTTCGGCCTGCTCACGCGGCAGGGCTGCTGCCGGGTTGTCGCGCTCGGCCAGCAGGTGGGCAATGGCGCGTTCGGCATCCAGAATGCTTTTGCGCTGCACTTCGGTGGGGTGGGCGGTCAGCACGGGCGAAATGTGGCTGCGGGCCAGCGTCTCCAGCACCTGAGCTGGGGTGAGTCCGGCTTGTTTCAGGCGTTGCAGCGTCATGGCCAAGCTGCCTTCTTGCACGTCACCGGCCTGCTCGTGCACGGCGCGGCGGCGGATGTGGTGGCGGTCTTCGGCCAAGTTCGCCAAGTGGCTGAAGTAGGTGAAGGCGCGGATGACGCTGACCGTTTGGTCGCCGCTGAGGCCCTTGAGCAGCTTTTTCAGTGCCTTGTCAGCCGACTCGTCGTCGTGGCGGCGAAAGGCCACCGAATGCTGGCGAATCTGCTCAATCAGGTCAAAAGCGGCCTGTCCTTCTTGTTCGCGGATCACATCGCCCAAGATGCGCCCGAGCAGCCGGATGTCGTCAATCAGCGGCTGCTCTTTGTCCATGGCAAGCGGCTGGGGGCTGGCTCGGCGGCGCGTGGTGCCGCTGGCGGTGGTTCGGGGGGCGGGTGAAGCGGCGGGGTCAGGGGTTTTGCGGCGGGGGCTTGGCGGCATGGCGGGCAGCAGACGGGTATGGGTTTTCGGGCGAGGGCCATGCTAGCATTCAAAGTCATGGCGGCACGGGCTGGCTTGTTACCAAGCGGGTACGAAACGCGTGCCAGGGCTTGATCTGTGAGATCAAGGCATCAATCCCGGTCGTTCTGGTTTTTCGATAGGTTTTTTCTGTGTCCATCTCCCCACATCCTGCACTGTCCATCACCATCGCCACCCGCGAGAGCCGTCTGGCGTTGTGGCAGGCTGAACATGTCAAGGCTTTGCTGGAAGCGCAGGGCCATACCGTGCGTTTGCTGGGCATGACCACGCGCGGTGACCAGATTCTGGATCGCAGCCTCTCCAAGGTGGGAGGCAAGGGACTGTTTGTCAAAGAATTGGAAGTGGCGTTAGAAGAAGGCCGTGCCGACATCGCTGTGCATTCGCTCAAGGACGTGCCCATGGACTTGCCCGAGGGGTTTGCGCTGGCTTGCGTGATGGAGCGCGAAGACCCCCGCGATGCTTGGGTGTCATCTGTTTGCGATGGCTTGGCCGATTTGCCGCCCGCTGCCGTTGTGGGCACCTCCAGCCTGCGCCGTTTGGTGCTGCTGCGCGAGGCGCTGGATGCCTTGGGCCGCCGCGATGTCCGCATTGAACCCCTGCGCGGCAACTTGGACACTCGGCTGCGCAAGCTCGACGATGGTCAGTACCACGCCATTGTGCTGGCGGCAGCCGGTCTCAAGCGCTTGGGGCTGGGCGCACGCATTCGCCAGGTGTTTGAGCCCTCGGCTTCATTGCCAGCGGCTGGGCAGGGCGCGCTCGGTATTGAGATTCGCAGCGACCGTGCCGACCTGCGCAGCGCATTGGCCCCGCTGGTGCACTGGCCCACTTGGTTGCGCGTGGCCGCCGAGCGCACGGTGTCAAGGGCCATGGGTGGCAGTTGCTCCATGCCACTGGCCGCCTACGCCCACTGGCAGGCCGAAGGGGCCGCCATTTTGCAACTGGATGCCGCCTGGGGCGACCCCGACGGCATGCACCCTGTGGTGCGGGTCAGCCAGCAAGCGGTGGTGCACGACCTGCACCAAGCTGAAGCCTTGGGCCAGACCGTGGCTGATGCCTTGCGCCACGGTGGTGCTGTTGCACACAACCCGTCTGCCCCTGTCTGACCAGCACGATGCCCGCCAGCCTGAGCGCGCCCGCGACAGCGCTGTCCCCCGGTACACGCTTGACACAGCTGGTGGTGACACGGCCTGCCCAAGAGGCGCAGACCTGGGTTCAGGCCCTGCAAGCCCAAGGCTGGCCCGCGCAGCCGCTGCCGCTGATCGCCATCACACCCCCTGCCGACCCAGCGCAGTTGGCCGAGTTGCAGCGTTTCCGGGCGCAATGTGTGGACTGGGATGTGCTGATGTTCGTCAGTGCGGCGGCGGTGCAGCATTTTTTCGATGAGTCGGTGCCCGCACCTGCTGCTGGGGCGCACTGGCCGCGTTGTTGGGCACCCGGCCCCGGTACGGCGCGCGCGCTGGTGCAGGCGCTGGCCGCACGTGGTC
The DNA here is from genome assembly GCA_041192045.1 of Pseudomonadota bacterium. Classification (GTDB taxonomy): domain Bacteria; phylum Pseudomonadota; class Gammaproteobacteria; order Burkholderiales; family Burkholderiaceae_C; genus Hydrogenophaga. The sequence goes on from JBEENR010000017.1 coordinate 51,235, forward strand.
TCAGTCCTGCCTGGGTCGATGCGCCAGCGCCTGATGTGCCGCAGTTCGATTCGGAAGCGCTGTGGGCCGTTGTGGCCCCGCAGCTGCACCCCGGCTTGCGCTTGGGCTGGGTGCGTGGGGGTTCTGCCGGGCGGGTTGCGCCCATCGTCAGCCCGTCCGGGCTGGCCGGTCAGGGGCGCGACTGGCTGATTCAGCAATGCCAAGCGGCAGGTGCCGTGGTGCAGGCCTGCGTGGCTTACGTGCGCAGCGCGCCCGTGCTGTCCCACCCCCAGCAGATGCTGCTGCAAACCGCCAGCCAAGCCGGTAGTTTGTGGCTGTTCAGCAGCACCGAGGCAGTTTTGCACCTGCGTCAGCTGGCCGACCCTGCCGCCGACTGGGCAGCGGCCTGCGCATTGACCACCCACCCGCGCATTGCCGCTGCCGCCCGTGCCGCCGGGTTTGGCAGCGTGCTAGAGACCCGGCCCGCCCTGGCCGATGTCTTGCGTGTCCTTGAACAAAACTGGTCCCGTCCATGAGTCAAAGCTCCAGTCCAGAAACCAGCCCAGAACCCAGTCCTGTTGCGCCCGTGTCCTCACACCCGTCTGTGGCTGCGCCTGTCACGGCACACCCGCCCTGGCCCCAGTCCGGTCAACCGGTGAACCGTCTGTTGCTGGCCTGTGCCGCACTGACGGTGTTGTCGCTGGTGCTGGTGGGCCTGCTGTGGCAGAAACTCAGCTTGACGCAACAAGAGTTTGCCCGGCGTAACCAAGACAACGCCAGTGTGGCCCAAGCCGCCCGTGAAGCAGCCACCCAGGCCGAAGCCCAGGCGCAAGAACTGCAAGCCCGCCTGACGGTGGCCGAGTTGCGGCTCTCCGAGGTCAGTTTGCAGCGCACCCAGCTCGAAGAGCTGATGCTGTCCCTCTCGCGCACACGCGACGACAACCTGGTGCAAGACATCGAATCGGCCCTGCGCCTGGCCTTGCAACAAACCCAGCTCACCGGCAGTGCGCAGCCGCTGCTGCTGGCTTTGCAAGCCGCTGATCAGCGCATTGCCCGTTCGGCGCAGCCTCGCCTCAACCCGGTGCAGCGTGCCATTGCCCGCGACATGGAGCGCATCCAGAACACCGCGCTGGCCGATATTCCGGCGCTGGTGCAGCGTCTGGATGAGTTGGCCCATCAGGTGGATGAATGGCCCACGCTCAACGACGTAGGCCCGCGCCGCGCCGCGCTTAAACCCCGCCCGGCACCGGGGCCGCGTGACGTGGCGACCACCGCCTCACTGCCCACCGAAACCGTCGAACCTGCAACAGACTCGGTCAACCCTGGCTGGAGCCGGGTGGCCCGCGTTTGGCAAGACGGCTGGCAGCGTCTGTGGGCCGAGCTAACCCTCAGTGGCCGCGAGCTGGTGCGTGTCAGCCGCATCGATCAGCCCGAAGCGGCGTTGATGTCGCCTGAACAGGCGTTTTTCCTGCGTGAAAACGTCAAACTCAAGCTGCTCAACGCCCGACTGGCCCTGCTGGCGCGGCATTTGAGCACCAGCCAAGCCGACATGGCTGCCGTTGAGCAGGCATTGGATCGCTATTTTGATGCGCGCTCTTTGCAGGTGTCTGCCGCGCAGAAGGTGTTGGCGCAGTTGCGCAAAGACGTGGTGCAAAGCAAATTGCCCCGCCCCGACGAAACCTTGGCGGCCCTCAGCGTTGCCGCAGGAGGTCGCTGATGCGCAAATTTCAACGCGGGGCCATGCATGGTGTGTTTTGGCTGCTGGGGCTGGCCGCATTGGCTGTTGCACTGGCCTTGTTGATGGGGCACAACCTGGCCACCGTCACGCTGTTTTGGCCGCCTTACCGCTACGACGTGTCGTTCAATTTGGTGGTGTTCGCTGTGGTCGTGGTGTTTGTGCTGCTGCATCTGGCTTTGCGTGCGCTAAGTGCCCTGCGCCAGTTGCCCGCTCAGGCGCAGCGCTGGCGCGCCCAGCAGCTGGAGCGGGCGGTGGTCGCGGGCGTGCTCGATGCCCTCTCGCACCAACTGGCAGGCCGTTTTGTGCGGGCACAGTCGGCGGCACGGCATGCGCTGGCCCAGCTGCAATCGTCCACCTTGAGCACTTGGCCGCGCCGCGACCAACTGGAATTGTTGGCCCATTTGATGCTGGCCGAAAGTGCGCAGTCCCTGCAAAACCGCGAGCAGCGCGACCAGCATTTGCAAGCTGCCCTGGCACCGGGCTGGGCCAAAAAGGTGCCGCATGTGCACGAAGGGGTGTTGCTGCGCGCTGTGCGCTGGGCTGTCGAAGACCGCGATCTGGACACCGCCCGCAGCCGCCTGGCCGAGTTGCCACAGGGTGCTGCCAGACGCATTCAGGCCCTGCGTTTGAAGTTGCGCGTAGCCCGTTTGGCGCAAGCCCACAGCGAAGCCCTGGAAACCGCCCGCGTGCTGGCGAAACACCGCGCCTTCAGCCCCACCGTTGCCCACAGTTTGGTGCGCACGCTGGCGCTGGATGCGCTGGCACAGGCCCATGACGATGTGCAGTTGCAAGCCGTCTGGCGCAAGCTGTCATCCGCCGAGCGAGCCATGCCCGACTTGGTGTTGGCCGCCGCGCAGCGCGTGCTGCAACTCAACGACAGTACCCCGCCCGATGCCCTGGACGATGAAGAGGACGAAGCACCGTCACAGACCCTGCAAGCACTGCGCACTTGGCTGGAGCCTTTGTGGCCTGTGTTTGCCAGTCTGGATGTGGCGCAGCAGGGCCAGTTCGTCCGCTTGTTTGAGGCGGTGTTGCCCCAACTCGATGCCGCGGGTTTAGCACGCCTGGAGCAGAGCCAGCAGCAACAGCCCAACAACCCGCTGTTGCAGTACCTGACCGGTCAGGCCTGCCGCCAGCGACAACTCTGGGGGCGGGCCAGCTTGTTGCTCACCCAGGCCAGCCACAGTCTGCAAGACCGTGAATTGCTGCGCCGAACCTGGTGTGCGCTGGCCGAACTGGCACAAGGGCGCGGAGACGATGCCGCTGCCCAGCACGCTTGGAAGCAAGCCGCCTTGATCCCCTGAAGGATCAAGGCGGCCTGAGCGGTCTGAGGGCGGCGAGGCCGTGCTTTAAACGGCCGTCGAAGCGGTCTCGAACGGCAGAGGCATGTTGCGCAGGTCTTTGCGCGTTTCCACCAGCACCAGCGGCCCTTCGTCGGGCAGCACCACCGGGCGGGGCTCTCGCGGCACGTGAACCGGCTTGGGCTCTGCCGCAATGGCCGCTTGCGCTTGGGCCACTTTCACCGGGTCTGAGTTCACCCATTCCAGCCCACTGCTTTGCGCCACCTGTTGCAGCAGCGCCAAGGGCAGTTCGTAGGGCTGCACCACGGGCATGCCGCTGCTGGTTGCGGTAACGGCTGCGCTGGCTGGGGCGGCTACTGGGGCGCTGACCGGTGCGGTTTTGCCCTCCGTCACAGCGGGTGCCGGGGCATCCGCCACCGCAACAGGCGTTTCGGGCATGGCGGGCACAGGCGTTGCAGGCAGTTCGCTCACAACGGGTGTGGGTGTGCTGACGCTGGCTGGGGCTTCAGCGGGTTGGGCCACAGCGGGTGCCGCGGTGTCTGCCACGGCAATGGGTGCTTGGGTGAAGTAGCTGCCGCGCATGGGGCTGGGCGTTTCGTGAAACACCGGCGCATCCACGCCGTCCTGTGCGGGTTGCGGGTTGCGCGGCGCACGGTCACGGCGGTCACGGCCATAGCGGTCGCGGCTGCGGCGCTCACGCGGTGGGCGCGGGGTGGCGTTGCCCTCTTCAGGGTTGCCTGACCAAGCGACGGGCGTTGCATCTGGCGCGTTCGCTGGAGTGGCCACCTCGGGGGCACGCTCTGCCGCGTCGGTGACTGGGGTTACAGACGCAGAGACTGGCGCTGACGCGGCTGGGGCTGTGTCTGGCGTGGCGACCAGGGCTGCTGGTGCGGCATCGGCAGATTCCGGGCTGGCTGGGCGGCGGCGGTTGTCGTTGCGTGGGCGGCGTTCGCGGCGCTGACCTTCATCGCCTTCCCAACCCGCTTCGGGCATGGCGTTGGGGGTGGCGATGGTCGTTGCCGTTGCCGCCACAGGCGCGTTCAGGCTGGCGGGGTCGGCATCGCGGCGGTTGTCACGACGCAAGTCAGGGCGCAAATCGGGTCGCAGGTCGGGGCGGTTGCCAGGGTGGGTTTCGCGGTTCTCGCCGCGTGCGTCCACACGCGGGCGTTCGGTGCGTGGTGGGCGCTGGCCGTCGCGATTGCCATGGCTGCCTTCTCGTGGCGGTCGGTTGTCGGCACCGGGGCGTGTGCCCCGGTTGCGGTTGTCGCGCCGGGTATCGGACCGCTCGCTTGGGGCAGCGGGTGTGACTGGGGGGGCTGTGACGGGGCTGGGTGCCGGGGCCGGTGTGGTGACTGGGGTGCTGGGCGCACTGCTGAACAGGCCTTTGAGCCAACCCCAGAAGCCTTTGGGCGCAGCGCTGGGTGCAGGCGATGGCGTGCTGGCCACGGCCACGGGTGCTGGCGCAGGCTGGGCGGCGGCTGGCACAGCGGCAGGGGCTTCGGGGCGGGGTGCCGCCACGGGTGCGGGGCCGTCGGGCAGCACGCCTTTGATGATGGGCTCTTGCTTGTTGGTGCGCTCTTGGCTGCGGCGGGTGAAGCTGGTGGTGTCGTCGGCTTCGTCGGCCAGTTTGTAGCTGGCATCTAGGTTGTCCAGACGCGGGTCGTCGAGTTTCAGGCGCTCCAACTTGTAGTTGGGCGTGTCCAGCGACTTGTTGGGCACCAGCAGCACGCTGATGCGCTGCTTCATTTCGATCTTGGTGATTTCGGTGCGCTTCTCGTTCAACAGGAAGCTGGCTACCTCGACCGGTACTTGCACCAGCACGGCGGCGGTGCTGTCCTTGAGCGACTCTTCTTGGATGATGCGCAAAATTTGCAGCGCCGAGCTTTCGGTGTCGCGGATGTGGCCCGAGCCACCGCAGCGCGGGCAGGGGATGGAGGCCCCTTCGCTGAGGGTGGGCTTGAGGCGCTGGCGGCTCATTTCCAGCAGGCCGAATTTGCTGATGGCCCCAAACTGCACGCGGGCGCGGTCTTGGCGCAGTGCGTCGCGCAGGCGGTTTTCCACTTCGCGGCGGTTTTTCGACTCGTCCATGTCGATGAAGTCGATCACGATCAGGCCGCCCAAGTCGCGCAACCGGGCCTGGCGGGCCACTTCATCAGCGGCTTCTAGGTTGGTGCGGGTGGCGGTGTCCTCAATGTCGCCGCCCTTGATGGCGCGGGCCGAGTTCACGTCCACCGCCACCAGCGCCTCGGTCTGGTCGATCACAATCGCACCGCCCGAAGGCAGGTACACCGTGCGGCTGTAGGCGGTTTCAATCTGGTGCTCAATTTGGAAACGCGAAAACAGCGGCGCATCGTCGCGGTAGCGCTTGACACGGTGCCCATGCTCGGGCATCACGTGGCTCATGAACTGGTGTGCCTGCTCGAAAATGTCGTCGGTATCGATCAGGATTTCGCCAATGTCGCTGTTGAAATAATCACGAATGGCCCGGATGACCAGACTCGATTCCTGATAAATCAGGTAAGCACCCTTGCCACCCTTGGCGGCACCATCAATCGCGTCCCAGAGTTTGAGCAGGTAGCTCAAGTCCCACTGCAATTCAGCGGCATCGCGGCCAATACCAGCGGTACGGGCAATGATGCTCATGCCATTGGGATACTGGAGCTGATCGAGCGCGGCCTTGAGTTCCTGCCGGTCTTCGCCCTCAATTCGACGGCTGACCCCGCCGCCGCGCGGGTTGTTGGGCATCAACACCACATACCGGCCAGCCAAGCTCACGAATGTGGTGAGGGCCGCGCCTTTGTTGCCGCGCTCTTCTTTTTCGACTTGAACCAGCAACTCTTGGCCTTCGCGGATCACGTCGTTGATTCGGGCCTGGTTGACCGGCACGCCCGCCGCAAAATACTGGCGCGAGATTTCTTTGAAGGGCAGAAAACCGTGCCGGTCTTCGCCGTAGTCCACAAAACAGGCTTCCAGTGAGGGCTCTACCCGCGTCACCACGGCTTTGTAGATATTGCCTTTGCGCTGTTCGCGCCCCTCGATTTCGATTTCGTAGTCGAGCAATTTCTGCCCGTCCACAATCGCCAGGCGGCGTTCTTCGGCCTGCGTGGCATTGATCAGCATGCGTTTCATGATGCGTCTTCCTTCGTTTCAACACACAAGAACACCCTGGAGGTACCCAGGGTGTCAACCTGCCGTGAACGCGCGGAAACAGCGAACGGGGGGAGGAATTGCCGGAGAGTCTGCAATGCCCGCTTTGAGGTGTTCAATCGCAACAGTCAGAATGCCGTGTTGCGCTGAGCCAGCCAGTGAAGCAAATCATCAAGACATAGGCGCGTGGCTGGGTATGAACAGAGGAAACCCGCAGTCTGCCGCTTGCAGCTATCGGGTGTTGTATGGCTCTGGCTTCATGCCCAGCCTTCAGACAGCCTTTGTGCGGGCTGCCTGATGGGGGTATTCCGTATTCGGGTTCTCAATTTCTGCGGGTTCGTCCGCAACGCTCATTCGGTCTTTGCCTGGCCTGGATTCGCCTCGGAATGCATCAGGGTACGGGCCTCGGGCCGGGGTGCTGCGGGTGGCATTTCAAGTCCGCCGGGCCGCAAACGCTGAGCGATGCAGCCCGTGTTGCAAATGATTGTCCTAAAATCCAGATAAATCAATCACTTACAGCACAAGGCGGAAGCCGCACATTATAGTCAGCTCACAGCCCCTGTGCCCCTTATTCCTGTCTATGTCCCAAGCTTTACCCGCCGTGGCGGTGCGCCACATCGTGGTGGATGAAGAGTCTGCCGGTCAGCGACTCGACAATTTCCTGATCCGCACCCTTAAGGGGGTGCCCAAAACCCACATTTACCGCATCATTCGCTCCGGCGAGGTGCGGCGCAACAAAGGCCGGGTGCAGGCCGATGATCGGCTGGTGGCGGGTGACTCGCTGCGCATTCCGCCGCTGCGGCTGTCCGAAAAAGCCGAGGACAAGGTCTTGAACCCTGCGCCCCCACGCGACTTTCCGGTGGTGTTTGAAGACGATGCTTTCATGGCCATTGACAAACCAGCGGGTGTGGCGGTGCATGGCGGCAGTGGCGTGAGTTTTGGCGTGATCGAACAATTGCGACAGGCCAGACCGCAAGCGCGGTTGCTGGAACTGGTGCACCGGCTCGACCGCGAAACCAGCGGTCTGTTGCTGATCGCCAAAAAGAAAAGCGCTCTGAAGGCGCTACAAAACCAATTCCGGGAACGGGAAACGGGCAAAACGTATTTGACCCTGGTGCGCGGAGTCTGGCCTGCCCAGCACAAAGTGATTGACCAGCCCCTGCACAAATACCTGTTACCCGATGGGGAAAGGCGGGTTCGCACCACGACGGACGATGATCCGGATGGCCTGCGTTCGGTCACGCTGGTGCGTTCGCTGGGGGCGATTGTGCCGCCGGTGAATCTGCCTGCCGGCTTGGCCGATGGCTTCAGTTTGCTGGAAGTCACCATCAAGACCGGACGTACCCACCAAATCCGGGTTCACCTCGCCAGTGCCGGTTTCCCCATTGTTGGGGATGATAAATATGGCCACTTCGAGCTGAATCGGGAATTGAGCCGCTTGGGCTTGCGCCGCATGTTTTTGCACGCTTGGCGATTGCGTTTGGCACACCCTGTCACCGGCAATGCAATCGAGTTGTTCGCAGAATTGCCGCCTGAGCTGAAAATTTGGGCGCAGACGAAAAATCAGTATTAGAATCCGGCTCCACATCGTCAAGATGTTAAAAAAACCTGAAACCTGATCCATTCCAAAGGAAAAACCATGGCACATTCCACAGAACTGTTTGCGCAAGCTCAAGCGCTGCTGGCTCAAGCCGAGCAAGCCCGTAAAAACGAGATGGCCGATGCGGTTGCCGAGATCAAAGCCCGTATGAAGCAGTACGGCATCACTGTTGAAGATCTGGGCGGTTCGGCTGCCAGCGGCAAAAAACAGGCCAAATCCAAGTCGGCTGCACCGGCTAAATACCGTGGCCCCAATGGCGAACTCTGGGCTGGTGGCCCCGGTCGCAAACCTGAATGGGTTCGCGCTGTACTGGCCGCTGGTCAAAGCTTGGATGAATTCCTGATTTGATACGCTGATTTATCCTCTACAAAGCCCGCTATGTGCGGGCTTTGTCATTGTCAGTTCTTGAAAGTCAGTTCCCTGAAACTTTCTGGCACAACGATAGCGCCATGCAGCAAGCCCTCGATACCCAGTTAGATACCCCGTTACCAACAGGCGCAGACACCATGCAGGCGCGCACCGATTGGGTGCTGCTGGATGCCCTGGATCACGCGGTGGCCGTGACTGACGGGCAGCTGCGCATTGTCTGGGTCAATCGTGCGTTCACGGAAGTCACCGGCTTTGCATTCGCAGATGCGCTGGGGCGACAGCCGGTCGAGACGGTCATCGCCGATGCACAGGATGCCGCTTTTTACGACGACATCTGGGCTTGTGTGCGGCGGGGGAGTGTTTGGCGAGGCGATCTGATCAACCGCCGGTGCGACGGGCATTTGTACAACGAAGAGGTGGTGATCAGTCCAGTGCGGGTTGCGGGGGTGCAGGGCATCAACAGCTTCATGGTGGTCAAGCAGGATGTTTCGTCGCGCAAGCTGCTCGAAGCGCAGTTGCGCCAGCTCTCTATCACTGACCCGCTGACCGGCGTGGAAAACCGCCGCAGTTTCATGATGCAGCTGGAGCGGCTGCATGCGCGCTACTGTCGCCACGGGCATGCCGTGTCCTTGTTGATGCTGGATTTGGACTTTTTCAAACAAATCAACGACCGCTACGGGCATGCCGTGGGGGATGATGTGCTGCGGCATTTCTCACAGTTGATGGTGGAGCGGCTGCGCCGTACCGACTACTTTGCCCGTCTGGGGGGTGAAGAGTTTGCCGCGCTGCTGCCCGACACGGCATTGTCTGGCGCACAAGCGATTGCCGATGTCTTGCGGCAGTGTGTGGCCGCGTTGCCTGTGCCCACGTCCATGGGCTTGGTGTCGGTGACGGTCAGTGTGGGTGTTGCGCAACTGGGTCCAGACGATTTGGAGCCCAGCCAGTTGCTGGTGCGCGCGGATGCGGCGCTCTACCAAGCCAAGGCGCTGGGGCGCAACCGGGTGGTGCTGGCTGAACCGGCGCTCAGGCAGCGTTTGTCGGGCCTGCTGGGTTGATGGCAACAGCGGGCCGGGCACCCAGAAAGCGCCGGGCAAATTCGGCAGCGGGCAGGGGGGCACTGCGCAGGTAGCCTTGCCCCTGTTCACAGCCCATGTGCTGCAACAGGCGGCGCTGGCGTTCGTTTTCGACACCTTCGGCCACCACGGTGTGGCCCAGCTTGTGGGCCAGGGCGATCATGGCTTCGACCAAAACCCGGCTGTGGCCCTCGCTGGCCGCGGCTTCATGGGCTGGGGTGTTGTGCGCGGTGTCGTGCAGGACTTGGTGCAGGTCGTTGTGCCGGATGGGGAGGTGGTGGTTCTGCGGGGCCACATCGCGGACGAGGTCGCGCACAAAGCTCTGGTCAATTTTCAGGGTCGTGATCGGCAGTGACTTGAGATAGGCCAGCGAAGAGTAGCCGGTGCCGAAGTCGTCAATGGCCAATTCCATGCCCAGTTTGCGCAGGGCTTGCAAGCGGGCCAGCATTTGCGGGGTGGGTTGCAGCAGCGCGCCTTCGGTGATTTCAATCTGTAGGCAACGGGCGGGTACGCCGTGTTCGTTCAGCGTGTCTTGCACATGGTCGAGCCACTGCGGGTCTTGCAGGTCACTGGCGGTTTGGTTGATGGCAACCGTCCAGCCCTCGTGCCACAGTCCTTGCTGCTGCCACTCGCTGAGTTGCTGCACCACTTGGCGCACCATCCAGCGGTCAATCAGTGGCAGCAGGCCGATTTTGTCGGCCACGGCAATGAAGTCGCCCGGCCCGGTCAGGCCATGGCCTGGACGCTCCCAACGCACCAGGGCTTCGGCTCCGGTGACGGCAAGGCTGGCGATCTGGAATTTGGCTTGCAGGTACAGCCGCAGTTCGCCTCGCTGCAAGGCGCTGAACAACTCGTTTTGAATGGCGAACAGGCGCGCACCTTCTTCGCTCATGCGTGCGGTGTAACGTTCGGCCCGGTCGCGGCCACTGGTTTTGGCGGCGTACATGGCCATGTCGGCATGGCGCAGCAGGGCTTCGCTGGTCTTGGCATCGTCAGGGTACAGGGCCACACCCACCGAGGCATGCGGGCGGTAGTCGTGCATGCCGGGCAGGCTCAGGGGCTGGCGCAGGGTGTGTTGCAGCTTCTGCGCCAGTTGCAGGGCCTCAGCGCCTTCGGTGCCAGGCAGCAGCAGCACGAATTCGTCGCCCCCCATGCGGGCTACCGTGTCTTGCGCACGCACGCCCTCGCGCAGGCGTTGCCCGATGGCGCACAGCAATTCATCACCGGTCTGGTGGCCCAGCGAGTCGTTCACTTCCTTGAAGTGGTCGAGGTCAGCAAACAGCACAGCAAAGCGCTGGTTCTGGCGTTCAGACAGTGCCAGCAACTGTTGCAGGCGATCCAGCAGCAGGGCACGGTTGGGCAGGCCGGTCAAGCTGTCGTAGTGCGAGAGGCGTTGCACCTCGGTCTCGGCGGCTTTGAGCTGGCTGATATCGGTCTGGATGGCCACATAGCCTGTCAGCTCGTGGCTGGGGCTGCGCAAGGCGCTGATGCTGCAATGCACGGTGTAGTGGCTGCCGCTGGCGTGGCGGTTGATCAGTTCGCCTTGCCAGTGACCCTGCTCGCTTAAACATGCCCACAGGTCTCGGTACACCGAGGCAGGCACCCGCCCGGAGCGCAGCAGACCCGGTTTGTAGCCCAGCACGCTGTTGGCGGAAAAGCCGGACATGGCCTCGAAACTGGCGTTGACCCGCACGATGTGGCCTTGCACATCGGTGACGATGATGGCTTCGGCGGCGTGCTGGAACACGTTTTCGCTCAGCAGCAGGCTGTACTGTTGCTGCCGCTCGGCGGTGATGTCACGCGAGATGCCGCCTACCCCCAGAACCTGTCCCTGGGCATTGCGCAGCGGGAAGCGGTTGCTCATGAATACCCGTGCGGGCATGCCTGGATGGGTGTGAAATTCCTCAATGGCGTTCACCGCGTCACCCGTTTCTAGTACCTGCTGGTCTAGGGCGTGTTGCTCCAGTGCGTTGCGCAAGGGCATGATGGCCGTGCGCTGTGTGCCCAGCGCTTGTTCAGGTGCCAGCTTGAGCAAGTCCAGCACCGCCCGGTTGGCCAGCAGCAGCCCGCCATGCTGGTCACTGGCGTAAATCAGGTCTTGGCTGCTGTCGAGCAAGGATTGGTAGAGCAGGCGGTCTTGGTCGCGCTGCCACTCCGGCGTGCGATCGACCAGCAGCACCAGAAAGCGGGCATCGCTGTGGTAGGACAGGGGCAGGCTGATGAGGTGCATGTCGGTACACAGGCGTTGCCCGCTGTGGGTTTGCAGCTCGATCTGGTTCAGGCACAGGGTTTGTTTGCCTTCTAGGTTGCGCAGCGTTTTGAAGATCTGGTTGCGCGTTGCCAGGTTGAAGGCGCGTAGCAAGGCAGTGCTGACCCGCGTTAGGGGGCCATCGCCCGGTTGCAGCCAACGCCGGGCGGCTTGGTTCATTTCGTGCACAAAAGCGTGTGAGTCCATGACCAGCACGGGCTGGGGCATGTAATCAAACAACAGGTGGTAGCGGCTGCTGGCCACCTCGGCGCGGAACTGGGCCTGATGCAATTCTTCGTTCTGAATTTCCAGTTCTACTTGGTGGGTGCGCAGTTCTTCCAGCAGGTGCGTGCTGTCCGGTATGTGCTCGGGAGTGGGGTCAGGCGGGCGCGCTGGTTGGGCTTCGGCTGACGAAGTCGTCAAGGGCCGTTGTTCCAGCCGGGCCTGCGCTTGCTGGCGCAACAGCGCCCAGTCCAAGCTGGTAGGGCCTGCCTGGGGTATTGGTCGAGTGGGCCGTGGGATGTTGTCTGGCATGTCTCAAGCTGGGGTCAGGCGTTGGGCTGGGGGCTGACGGACGGCTCGTGTTCGGTGCTGAGGTGGGTGTGGCTGACCACGGCACCACGCGGTTTGTGGCGCTTCAGTGGCGTGACTTGCATCAGGAACCGGTACTGACCACAGCGACTGGGGTATTCCATGCTGAAGCGTGCCCAATCGCCTGTCAAGACCCGCCGAATACCCTCAGCGGCCCGCTGGGCATGGTCGTTGGGCTGGGTGCTGGCCTGTTCGCACAGGGCCACATAGGGACTGCCCACGGGGTTGCTGATGGGTAGCGGTTTGTTCTCCAAGTCTTGCACACTGGCCCAAGCGGTGTTGACCTGGGTGATGATGCCCATGTTGTCCAGCACCGCAATGCGCGGCTCCAGCGCATCCAGCACGGTCTGCAAGTGGGTGAGGCGGTGCGTGGAGCTGATGTCCACAAAGCTCACCACCACGCCCCGCGTGGCTGTTGACGGAATGCGGTAGGGCAACATTTTCACCATGTAGAACCGCTGGTTGGGCCCGGCCACCTCTTGTTCATGGATGCTGTTGCTGGTCAGGGTGTTTTGCAAGTCCTGCATGAAGTTGGGATAGTCCAGCGAATGCGTCAAATCTCCCAGCGGGCGGCCCAGGTCAGATTCACGCAGGCGGAAGATTTGCGCGGCATCGGGGCTGAAGCGGGTCAGGTGCAGCTGCTCATCGACAAACACCGTACCGGCTGCCACCACGCGGGCGAAGTTGTCCAAGTCGGCGTTGAGACGGTTGAGGATGTCGATTTTTTCCTGGTACTCGGCGTTGACAGTATTGAGCTCTTCGTTGACCGATTGCAGTTCTTCGTTGGAGCTTTGCAGTTCCTCGTTCGAGGCCATCATTTCTTCGTTGGTGGCTTGCAGCTCTTCGTTAGAGGTTTCCAGCTCTTCAATGGTGGCTTGCAAACTTTGGCGCGTCGCGGCCAGTTCATGTTCCAGCACCTCCAGCCGTTCCGAGGTTTCCGTGCCAATGTCCACCGGCACAGGTTTTTCGGGGCGTTCGCCCAATTGGGTGGGCTCGAAGGCCAGCAGCGTGAGGCGCTCGCCCTCAATCTCGCCCACCGGCCAAGCGCTGAGCCGCAGGTTGATCTTGCTGGCTTCGGTGTTGCTGGCGGGATTGTGCGGCAGGCTCAGGCGCACCACGTCGGAGGTGACGCTGGTGTTTTCGCGGTTGCACTTGAACAGCAGCGCAGCGGCTACCGGAATCAGGGCATCGGGCAGGATGCGGTTGATGTCTAGGCTCGGTTGCCCTTCGCGCAGTTGCAGGTAGCGGTGTACTTCGCCGTAAGAATGCACCAGCTGGTGCGCGGTGTTGACCAAAATGGCCACAGGCGGGGCGAACACCCGTAGCAAGGTGGCGTAGCCCTGTTCAACAGCGCTGCCGCCCAAGCGTGCGGTGGCCACGCTGTTCAGCGGGCGGCGTGCCAGTGCCAAGGCCGAAGCGCTGTTGCCGCCACCGCGCGAGGTATCGAGTGGCAGTGTGGTCGAGCGCAGCACCTGCCAGATTTTGTGCCGCGCCGACAGGGTCTGAAAGTCGCGCTGCAAGTCGCCTAGCGATTCGCTGGAGCCCAAAAACAAATAGCCCTTGGGGGCCAGTGCGTACTGCATGCGGCGCAAGGCACGGTCTTGTGCGGTGCTCCTGAAATAGATCAGTGCGTTGCGGCAGACCACCAGATCCATCTTGGTAAAGGGCGGATCGCTCAGCAGGTTGTGGCGGGCAAACACGATGGACTGCCGCAACTCGTTTATTACCCTCGGTAATGCCGTAGATGATTGATTGAGGATTATAGGTCCCAATGCAATTTTTTAGCGTTTTACCCCAGTTATGAAAATCGGACTGGTCTGCCCCTACAATATGTTCCAGTTCGCAGGCGGTGTGCAAGAAGTTGTACTCCAGCTTCATAAAGAACTGACCACTTGATGCCATTGCGACATGACCAGTACCTGCTGGCAGTTCAATCTCGCCAAGCAATACCGCGCCAGTGCCATCGTTTACCTGCTGAACGAATACGCCAAAGACCCCATGGGC
>JBEENR010000018.1:0-62624 GCA_041192045.1 Pseudomonadota bacterium
GTGATGGCAGCGGTCAGGGTGGTCTTGCCGTGATCCACGTGACCAATGGTGCCCACGTTCACGTGCGGCTTGGTCCGCTCAAATTTCTCTTTTGCCATTGCAAATACCTCTGTTGAAAGAACAAAACCCGTGTGTGTTTAACGTCTCCGGCAACAGCCTGCCACGGGCAGCAGGCCCACCGCCTAAGCGGTGCCGAAGACAAAAAATGCCAGAGCGCAGAAGCCCTATCCAAGCAACCGCTGCGGAACCGGCTTTGCCGGGCCGCCAGCGGCATCCCCTTGAGGGGAAGCGGCGAAGCCGCGCAGGGGTGGGTGTTTACTTGGCGCGTGCGCTGATGATGGCTTCTTGCACGTTGCGCGGAGCTTCCGAGTAGTGCTTGAACTCCATGGTGTAGCTGGCGCGACCTTGGGTGGCCGAACGCAAGGACGTGGAATAACCAAACATTTCGGACAGTGGCACTTCGGCACGAATCGCCTTGCCACCACCGGGCATGTCGTCCATGCCTTGCACCATGCCACGACGGCTGGAGAGGTCGCCCATGACGGTACCGGCGTAGTCTTCGGGCGTTTCCACTTCCACAGCCATCATGGGCTCCAGAATGACGGGCTGGGCTTTACGGCAGCCTTCCTTGAAGCCGAAGATGGCTGCCATCTTGAAGGCCAGTTCGTTCGAGTCCACGTCGTGGTACGAACCGAAGTGCAGCGTGACCTTCACATCCACCACCGGGTAACCCGCCAGCACGCCTTGGGTCAGGGCTTCGTTGACACCCTTTTCCACGGCAGGAATGAATTCGCGCGGCACCACACCGCCTTTGATGGCATCGACGAACTCAAAACCTTTACCTGGCTCTTGGGGTTCGATCTTGAGCACGACGTGACCGTATTGGCCTTTACCGCCAGACTGCCGCACGAACTTGCCTTCAGCCTCTTCCACGGTGCCACGGATGGTTTCGCGGTAAGCCACTTGGGGTTTGCCCACGTTGGCTTCGACACCGAATTCACGCTTCATGCGATCCACGATGATGTCGAGGTGCAGCTCGCCCATGCCAGCAATGATGGTCTGGCCCGACTCTTCGTCGGTGCGCACGCGGAACGAGGGGTCTTCGGCGGCCAGACGGCCCAACGCGATACCCATTTTTTCCTGATCAGCCTTGGTCTTGGGCTCAACGGCCTGTGCAATCACGGGCTCGGGGAACACCATGCGCTCCAGCATGATGATGGCGGACGGATCGCACAGGGTTTCACCCGTGGTCACGTCTTTCAGGCCCACGCAGGCGGCAATGTCGCCTGCGCGGATTTCTTCCACTTCGTTGCGGTTGTTGGCGTGCATCTGCACGATACGGCCAATGCGCTCTTTTTTGCCTTTGACGGCGTTGTAAACCGTGTCACCTTTCTTGATGACACCCGAGTACACGCGCACGAAGGTCAGCTGACCCACGAACGGGTCGGTCATCAGCTTGAATGCCAGCGCAGACAGTTTTTCGCCGTCATCGGCTTTGCGGGTGGTGGGCGCTTCGTCTTCGTCCGTACCTTTGACATCGGGGATGTCCACGGGCGAAGGCAGCAACTCAATCACGGCATCCAGCATGCGCTGCACGCCTTTGTTCTTGAAAGCGGTACCGCACAGCATGGGCTGGATTTCGCAGGCCAGGGTGCGGGTGCGCAGACCGGCGGTGATTTCGTCTTCGGTCAGCGCTTCGCCACCGAGGTACTTGTCCATCAGCTCTTCACTGGATTCCGCAGCGGCTTCCACCATTTTTTCGCGCCATTCTTCGGCCACAGAGACCAAGTTAGCGGGAATGTCGGTGTAGCTGAACTTCATACCCTGCGAGGCTTCGTCCCAGATGATGGCCTGCATCTTGCGCAGATCAACCACACCCACGAAGTTGTCTTCAGCACCAATCGGAATCACGATCGGCACGGGGTTGGCCTTCAGGCGGGTCTTCATCTGGTCCACGACCTTGAAGAAGTTGGCACCGGTGCGATCCATCTTGTTCACGAAGGCCAGACGGGGCACTTTGTACTTGTTGGCTTGGCGCCACACGGTTTCCGACTGGGGCTGCACGCCACCCACAGCGCAATAGACCATACAAGCACCGTCGAGCACGCGCATGGAACGCTCCACCTCAATGGTGAAGTCCACGTGGCCGGGGGTGTCGATGATGTTGAAACGGTGCTCGGGGAAGGAGCCGTCCATACCGCGCCAGAAGCAGGTGGTGGCAGCAGACGTGATGGTGATGCCACGCTCTTGTTCCTGCTCCATCCAGTCCATGGTGGCAGCGCCGTCGTGCACTTCACCAATTTTGTGGTTCACGCCGGTGTAATACAGGATACGTTCGGTGGTGGTGGTCTTACCGGCATCGATGTGGGCCGAAATACCGATGTTGCGGTAACGCTCAAGGGGCGTGTTGCGTGCCATGAAAATTCTCCAAAAATTAAGTACCAAAGCCCGCGACCCTTATGGGGCCCGCGGGCTCGCTTCCAACAGGCTAGCAGGCGCGTATGACGCCTGCGTGAATCAGAAGCGGAAGTGGCTGAAGGCCTTGTTGGCTTCGGCCATGCGATGCACTTCATCACGCTTCTTCATGGCACCGCCACGGCCTTCGGTGGCCTCTACCAACTCGTTGGCCAGGCGCATGGCCATGGATTTTTCGCTGCGCTTGCGGGCAGCCTGCTTGATCCAGCGCATCGACAGCGCCAGACGACGAACCGGACGCACCTCAACGGGCACTTGGTAGTTGGCACCACCGACACGGCGGGACTTGACTTCGACCAGGGGCTTGACGTTGTTGATGGCCGTTGAAAACACTTCAACCGCATCTTTACCGGTTTTCTTTTCGATCTGCTCCAGCGCACCGTAAATGATGCGCTCGGCGACCGCTTTTTTGCCGCCTTCCATGATCACGTTCATGAACTTGGAGAGCTCGACATTGCCGAACTTGGGATCCGGCAGGATTTCACGTTTAGGGACTTCGCGACGACGTGGCATGTTGATACCTCAAATTTGCTTCAGTTGGCATCTTTTCAGATACCGCGAGCACCCAGCTAGGCACTCACTTACTCGACCCGACGCCAACACGGCGCTTTGGGGTCACTTCGTTCGACATGGCTTGCCGGCCAGTCAAACACCGAAACGCACAAAATGCGCTCTTACTTGGCCTTGGGCTTCTTGGCACCGTACTTGGAGCGTGCCTGCTTGCGGTCTTTCACGCCTTGCAAGTCCAGCGAGCCACGGACGATGTGGTAGCGCACACCGGGCAAGTCCTTGACACGACCGCCGCGAACCAGCACCACGCTGTGTTCCTGGAGGTTGTGGCCTTCACCGCCGATGTAGGAGATGACCTCGAAGCCGTTGGTCAGGCGCACCTTGGCGACTTTACGCAGCGCCGAGTTGGGCTTCTTGGGGGTCGTGGTGTACACACGGGTGCAAACGCCACGACGCTGGGGGCAGTTTTCCATGGCCGGGCTTTTGGATTTGGTCTTTTCGACCTCCCGGCCCTGGCGCACGAGTTGATTGATGGTTGGCATGAAACGTCCCTAAACGTCTGAAAAACAAAAACAGATGCTCCTCGGAAATTTCCGAAAAGCCCTCGAATGTAGCATGCTCAAGGTGCTTTGGCAAACTTGGTCACTGAATCCAGAGGCGCAAGGCATCCCAAGCGCGGCCCAGCAGACCCGTTTCTTCCACGGTTTCCAGCACTGTCAGCGGCACCTCGGCCACTGACTGTCCGTTGGCGAGACTCACACGCAAAGCGCCTACCGCCTGCCCTTTCAGCAGCGGTGCCACCAACGGATCGGGACGAACCACCTCGGTTTTCAGGCCTTTGGTTTCTCCGGCAGGCACGGTGACGATCACGCCCTGCGACTGGCCCAGCTTGACGACCGGGGCACGGCCTTTCCAGACCGGTGGTGTGGCGAGTGCCGCACCCGCTGAGGACAGGCGCACCACATCAAACGCGGTAAAGCCCCAGTTGAGCAGCTTTTGCGACTCGTTGGCACGTGCGTTTTCACTGGCAGCCCCGAGCAAGACACTGAGCAGACGGCGCTCACTGGCCGGCCCAGTGCCCAGGGCAGCAACCGGACGGCGGGCCGTGGTAATCATGCAGTAGCCAGCGGCATCGGTATGGCCGGTTTTCAGCCCATCGACACTGGGGTCACGAAACAGCAACAGGTTGCGGTTGGTGTCATTGGCCGCGGGTGTGCCGGGGTAACGGTAACGCTGAATGGCGTAGTAGGGCACGTATTGCGGAAAGTCGCGCAGCAATCGGGTGCTCAGCAGCGCCAGGTCGCGCGCAGTGGTGGTGTGACCAGGGGTGGTCAGGCCTTCGGGGTTTTTAAAACTGCTGCTGTTCATGCCCAAGGCTTTGGCCTGCTGGTTCATCAACTGCACAAAACGCTCCACCGTTCCGCCCACCCCCTCGGCCAGCGCAACCGTGGCATCGTTGCCTGACTGCACCACCATGCCCTTGATCAGGTCTTCCACGGGCACCTGCATCTTCGGGTCAATGAACATGCGCGAACCCGGCATCTTCCAGGCCCGTTCACTCACCGGGAATGGCTGGGTCAAGCTGATCTTGCCCGCTTTCAGGGCATCAAACACCAGATAAGCAGTCATCAGCTTGGTCAGCGAAGCGGGCTCCACCGGCTGATCGGGGTTCTGCGCTGCCAACACCTGCCCCGAGCTGAGATCGAGCAGCAGATAAGCGCGGGCGGCAATTTCTGGGGGTTGTAGGGTCTGCGCTGAGGCAGACAGGTGGATGAACAGGGCTGCACACAGCAGCAAGGTACGGAAAAACGATCGACGCAACAAAACACAGTCCTCAGGGAAAACAAAAAAAAACCGCAGGCGCGGTTCAAGCGGGCCGTTCAAGCACGCAGATGGCGCAGCACGCAGTCGCGCAACAGGGGCAACTGCCCGTGGAAGAAATGACCCCCACCGGGCACCACCAGCACCGGCAAGCTTTGTAGGCGGGCCCAGTCCAGCACGGCAGACAGGGGCACGGTGTCGTCCTGCTCGCCGTGAATGACCAAGGTGCGCGGCTGAAGTTCAGCGGGCACCGGGGCCACGGCAAAACGGCTCGCTGCCGTGCCCACCAGCACCAGCTGGCGCAGGTCGCGGTGGCTGTGCAACTGCGCTGCGGCATGGCTGGTCACGAACGCGCCGAATGAAAAGCCGGCCAAACACAAAGGGCCCGCAGCGGCCTGCGCGGCCACCACAGCCAACATGTCGGCGATTTCGCCCCGGCCCTCGTCGTAAGCGCCCGCACTGCGGCCTACCCCTCGGAAGTTGAAGCGCACCGCTGTCCAACCCGACTGCACGCAAGCACGTGCCAGGGTCTGCACCACTTTGTTGTTCATGGTGCCCGCAAACAGCGGGTGCGGATGGGCGATGACCGCCACGCCCAGCGCGTCGCGGGCAGGTCGGTCAATGGCCACTTCCAGTGGCCCCGCCGGGCCGTCTTGCAACAAAAGCTCAGTCTGGGCGTTCATGGCAACCCCACAGCAGATCGCACGACCGCCATTCAGCGCCCCAGGTGAGGCGGTGTCAGCAGGCGCTGCACCACCACGCCGTCGCGCAGGTGCGACTGCACGATTTCGTCAATGTCGCTGTCGTCCAAGTAGGTGTACCAAACCGCTTCGGGGTACACCACCGCCACCGGGCCCGCAGCGCAACGATCCAGGCAACCCGCCTTGTTGACGCGCACTTGGCCGGGGCCGAGCAGCCCCAGGGCTTTGGCTTGTGACTTGCAGCGCTCAAACGCGGTCTGCGCCTGAAACTGCGCACAGCAGGATTCGCCGTTGTCGCGCTGGTTGATGCAGAAAAAAATATGCCGCTCGTAATAAGAGGGGTTTGCAGATGTGTTGTCAGCAGGCGTGTCAGACATGGGCATGAGGGAAGAAGAAGGTAAACGAGAGGCGATGCCATCAGGCATCAAAACGGCTTGACCACCACCAAAATCACGACGGCCACCAACATGAGGACCGGCGCTTCATTGAACCAGCGGTACCAAACATGGCCGCGCTGGTTGCGGCCTTGCTCAAACTTGCGCAGCAGGACGCTGCATGCATGGTGGTAGCCGATGATGAGCACCACGATGCTGAGCTTGGCATGCATCCAGCCGTTACCCGGCCCCCAGCCAAAACCCCAACCCACGGGGGCAGGCAGCCACATCCACAGCCCCAACAGCAGAGCGGGCACCGCCAGCAAGGTGGTAAAGCGCAGCAGCTTGCGCGCCATCAGCAGCAGCCGTTGGCGCTCGGCTTCGCTGTCAGCAGGCACCATGGCCAAGTTGACAAAAATGCGCGGCAGATAAAACAAGCCAGCAAACCAGCTGGCCACGAAGACGATGTGAAAGGCTTTGACCCAGAGCATGCGCACAGTTTAGCGGCCCAGCGACCGGCTTCACTGCGGGCAGGGCCGGTTGACCAGCCGTTTCAAACGTCTTTCTCGCCCGCCTCGTACAAGGTTTCGCGGCCCATGCGGTCCAAAATCAGCTCCGCCGTCCAAGGCAGCATCAGGGCACCGCAGCGGCTGTCGCGGTACAGGCGTTCCAGCGGCAGGTGTTTCAGCATGCTTTGGCCACCACAGGTGCGGATGGCGAGGCGGGCGATGTCGTTGGCCCCTTCCATGACGCTGTAGTGCGCGGCGTACAGGCGCAGCTTTTCGTCTTTGCTGGGGTTGGGCTTGGCCTCGGTGATGGCGCGGGCAAAAATGCTTTTCATGTTCTCCAACTGAATGCGCATCTGCGCCACCGTGATCTGTTTGGTGGGGAACTGGCGACGCTTGATGGGCGGCTCGCCCGCCACCTCGCCGCGCAGGTACTTCACGGTGAAGTCGTAAGCCGCGTTGGCCAGACCCAGGTAAGTGGGCGAGAGGGTGAAGAACATGGCGGGCCAGGTTTGCGCGCCCTTGAAGTAAATGCCGCGTGGCATGAGCTGTTCGGCATCGCTGACAAACACGTCTTTGAACGCCAGGTTGCGGCTGACGGTGCCGCGCATGCCCAGCGGGTCCCAGTCGCCGCTGATGCTGAAACCTGGGGCCGTGGCGGGCACGCTGATGTAGAGCGTGTCGCGGGCATCGGGGTGTTCGTTTTTATCTTCGGTACACAAAATGCCGTAGTAGTCGGCAGCGCCCGAAAGACTGGCCCAGATTTTTCGGCCATTGATGAGCCAGCCGCTTTGGCCGTCGTGCACCACCTTTTTGGCCGTGGTGCCAAAGGGTGCGCGCCCGGCGGCAGCGGCGGTGCCTTCGCTAAAAGGTTGGGCGTAGATGGCACCGTCGTTCACGATGCGGCCAAAGTGCAGCTCGCGCCGCGCCAAGTGCTCGGCGCGCTGCTCGTCGGTCATGGCAATGCCGTCGGCCAGCACGCCGGTCCATAGGGTGCTGCAAATGTGCATGTTCCAGGTCAGCGCCGTGGCCCCGCAGAAGCGGCCAATCTCGGCGGCCACCATCATGTAAGTGCTGTAGTCCGCGCCCAGGCCACCGTGGGCGGTGGGCACGCAGAGTTTCAGAAAACCGGCCTCACGCAGGTCGTCGTAGTTGGCAAACGGGAAGCTGGCCTCGCGGTCCCACTGCGGGGCGCGGGCGGCGAACTTGTCGCGACCCAGGGCGTGGGCCTGGGTCAACAGCTCGCGTTGCAGCGAGGTGAAGGGCATGTCGCCCACGGCGGGGGTGAAATTCAGGCCGGTGGTGGGGTTGATGGCTGGGTTCATGTTGTGGTCTCCTGTGGGTTTTTGCTGGTGTTCAGTGCGTGTCCGGCAGTGGCTTGGGCGGGGGCTGGCGCAAAAAATCCAGCAACAGCGCATCAAACGCGTCGGGCGCTTCCAGGTTCATCAGGTGGCCAATGCCCGCCAGTTCGGCATAGCGGGCGCGGGGAATGGCTGTGGCCATCTGGCGCATGACGGCGGGGGCAGCTACGCGGTCAAACTCACCCCCCATCAGCAGCGTGGGCACGCGGATATGGGCCAAATCGGCCTGCCGGTCAAACGTGACCAGACATTCCAGCGCCCGGCGGTAGGTGGCGGCGGGCACGCTGGCCATGCAGTGCTCGGCCAGCTTCAGGCCCTCGGGCAACGCGCCGGGGCCGACCATCTGCGGCACCAGTTGGGCGGCCATGTCGGCCATGGTCTGGCCCGCGTCCAGCGGCGCGGTGCGCTGGGCCACAAACTGCTGCGCCCAGGCGCTGGCACTGCGGCCATCGGTGCGTTTGCCGAACGCAGCAGAGGTGCCGCACAAGATGAGTTTGTTCACTTTGTCGGGGCGGCGTGCCACCACCTCTTGCGCCACCATGCCGCCCATGCTGTGGCCGACCAGCGTCACGCTGTCGCATTGCAGCGCGTCAATCAAATCCACACAGCGCTGCGCCAGACCTTTGAAGCTGTAGGGCTCAATCGGTGCGCTGCGGCCATAGCCTGGCATGTCCCAGGCCACCGCACGAAAGCCGTGGCAGGCCAGCATTTCCACCTGCGGCGCAAAGGCGCGGTGACCACCGCCAATGCCGTGCAGCATGAGCACGGTGGGGCCGCTGCCCAGGGTGGTGAATTTGGGCAGGTTCATGCTGAGGTTCATGCGGCCACCACCCGGCCCGCGTCCACCACCACATTGCCGTCCAGCGACACGGTGCAAGCGCGCAGGGGCCAATCAAAATGGCCCTGGGTGTAGCGGCCAGCGGTTTCGTTGGCCCCGGTGCTGTACAAAAAGTTGCCCGCAAAGGCGCGCAGTTCGGTGCCATTGAAGTCGCGTTTGTCGTACATCGCCATGCTGTCCCAGCGCGCCGCCTCGTTCAGGCCATAGCCCACATGCGACACGGCATAGGCTTCGGGCTCATTCCACGCGGCAAAGTGGGCGCGCAGCAACTCGGCATCCACGCCCGTGCCGTCCATGCGGGTGATGTAGTCGTTTTCAATGGTGAGCGTGATGGCGCGTTCGATGTAGCGCTTGAAGGTCAGGTTCACATCGCCCTCGGCCAGCACCAGGGTGCCGTTGACGCTGCCCGCTGCCGGAAACGCCAGCACCAAGCCGCCCGGCCAGTGGGTCAGCGTGCCGGGGCGGGTGGTGCTGCCCCAGTTGCCGCCCATCACCGCACCGGACAAGGCAATGGACAAATCGGTGCCCGCTGGCGAGGTCACGCGCATGGCGGCGGCGCTGCGCAGGCGCTTGGTATGCGCTTTCACCCGCGCTTCGGTGGCATCGTCAGGCAGCAGGCGGGCCAGCGCTTCGGGGTGTTCGTTGCTGATGTACACCACACGCGGCTGGCTGTGGCCGTTGCCGCGCAAAATGGCGGGCAACTCAGGCGCATGCATCAGCCCCTCTACCGTGCAGTCCAGCACCAAGCTGCAAGCTGACAGCGCGGCCAGCACCGGAGGCAGTTGCCGCAACACCGGTGTCGCCCCGGTCGATCGGGTCAGTGGAACACCCGCACCGCCCAACACCGACGGCAAGGTGATGGTGAAACTGGCCGCCCCCACACGGGCCACCGCCAGGCGGGCCAAGTCCAGCAACACCGGACGGCTTTGGCTTTCACCGAGAATGGCCACCGTATCGCCGGGTTGCAGCGCACAGCGGCGCAACACGGCCTCGAAGGCATCTACCCAACCGGGTTCTATGGTTTCCTGAAGCATCTGGGTCTCCTGTGCTTGGGGGGGCTGGCACCGCAGCGGGCCATCCCCGTGGCAGCCCAGCCCTGCGAGCGAGCCGGTTGCGCGCCGATTATTCATGAATTTTCATATAAATTACAGCCATGTCATCTGCCCCCTCTGCGCTGCACCTGCCGCGCCCGCCCAATTTTTCGCAGCGTGAATTTCGCGCCTCGCTGGCCATGTTTGCCACCGGCGTGACCATCGTGACCGCACGCACCGCCCAGGGTGAGCGGCTGGGCCTGACGGTGAATTCCTTCAACGCGGTGTCGCTGGAGCCGCCGCTGGTGCTCTGGAGCCTGCGCAACAACGCGGGCTCCATGCCCACCTTCCGGCACGGTCTACATTACGCCATTCATGTGCTGAGCGCCGACCAGCAGGCCTTGGCACAGCAATTCGCAGCCAAAGATGCCGACCGCTGGGCCGGTGTGGTCTGTGCCGACAACGCCCACGGCGTGCCCATCATTCCCGGTGCCGCTGCCACCTTTGAATGCTTCAACCGCAGCCAGTATGACGAGGGCGACCATGTGATTTTTGTCGGCGAGGTCGAACGCTGCGCCCACCGCGCCGAAGCATCGCCCCTGCTCTACCACGGCGGCAAGTTCTACACCGAACACCCGCTCTGAACATGGCCACCCCCAGCAGCCCGCGCTTTGTGGACGACTATTTGGGCTACCTGCTGGGCCAGGCCAACCATGCCCTGTTCAAAGACTTTGAAGACGCGGTGCGCGCCGCCGGGCTGGGCTCGTTGGAATGGCGGGTACTGGCCACGCTGAGCGACCAGTCACCGATGGCGGTAGGCCAACTGGCCCAAGAGGTGCTGAGCCAGCAACCCACCGTCACCAAACTGCTGCAACGCCTGAGCGGACAAGACTGGGTGCAGCTGTGCGACGACCCGCAAGACCAGCGCCGAACCCTGGTCACCATCACCCCCGCAGGGCTTGCCAAAGTGCAACCCCTCATGGCGCAAGCCCGCGAACACGAAGCCCAAACCCTCTCCAGCCTCAGCCCCGCCGACATCCAGCGCCTGAAAGCCCAGCTGCGCACCCTCAGCCAGACCCGCTAACGTCATGACCGCCGTTCAACGCAAAGACCACCTGGACACCTTCGCCATCAGCCTGCTGGTGGTGTGCTGCGCCTTTTGGGGCTTCCAGCAAATCCTCATCAAATTCGCCAGCCGCGAAATGCCGCCCCTGTGGCAAGCCAGCCTCCGCATGTGGGGTGCGACCGCCCTGCTCTGGCTGTGGTGCCAATACCGGCGCGTGCCACTGTTCCAGCGCGACGGCACGCTGGGCGGTGGCCTGCTGGTGGGCCTGCTGTTTGCGGGCGAGTTCTGCTTTATTTACCTGGGCCTGCAACACACCAGCGCCTCGCGCCTGACGGTGTTTCTGTACACCAGCCCGTTCTGGGTGGCGATGCTGCTGCCGCGTTTTGTGGCCGCTGAAAAGCTGCGCCGCATCCAGTGGGTGGGCCTGTTGGTCGCGTTCAGCGCCGTGGCGGTGGCGTTCAGCGAAGGCTTTATGCACAGCTCGCCCGTGGTCGGGCAATGGAAGGGCGATGCCATGGGCCTGGCCGCCGGCATGCTCTGGGGCCTGACCACCTTGGCCATCCGCACCACCAAAATTGCCACCGCGGCGGCAGAAAAGTCGCTGTTCTACCAACTCGGTGTCACCGCCGCTGTAACGCCCTTGTTGTCCATGGCCTTGGGCGAAACCTGGAGCCTGAACTATTCGGCCCTGACCTGGGGGGCCATCTTTTTACAAACCGCCGTGGGCGCTTTTGCCAGCTACTTGGCCTGGATGTGGATGCTGCGCCACTACCCCGCCACGCAAATGAGCACCTTCACCTTTCTGACACCCCTGTTCGCGCTGGTGTTTGGCGTGCTGCTGCTGAACGAGCCGCTGACCCTGCAACTGCTGCTGGCGCTGCTGGGCGTGGCGGCGGGGATTGTGTTGGTGAGTCGCAAAGGGCGCTGAGCCACGCCCGCCGCAAATCATGAACTTCAGCCGCGCAACAACCGCGCAGCATCGCGGGCAAAGTAGGTCAAGATGCCATCAGCCTCGGCACGTTTGAAGGCGAGCAGGCTTTCCATCATGACGGCATCGTGATCGAGCCAGCCGTTTTGTGCCGCTGCTTTGAGCATGGCGTATTCGCCGCTGACTTGGTAGGCAAAGGTGGGCACTTGGAATTCGTCTTTCACCCGGCGCACGATGTCTAGGTAGGGCATGCCGGGCTTGACCATCACCATGTCGGCACCTTCGGCCAAGTCCAGCGCCACTTCGCGCAGGGCTTCGTTGCTGTTGCCGGGATCCATTTGATAGACCTTTTTATCGGCCTTGCCCAGGTTGGCGGCAGAGCCCACGGCATCGCGGAAGGGGCCGTAGAAGGCGCTGGCGTATTTGGCGCTGTAGGCCATGATGCGGGTGTGCACCAAGCCGCGGGCCTCTAGGGCTTGGCGGATGGCACCGATGCGGCCGTCCATCATGTCGCTGGGGGCGACGATGTCCACCCCGGCTTCGGCCTGAACCAAGGCCTGCTGCACCAGCACGGCCACGGTGGGGTCGTTGAGGATGTAGCTGTGTTCGTCGAGCAAACCGTCTTGGCCGTGGCTGGTGTAGGGGTCTAGGGCCACATCGGTCATCACACCGAGTTGCGGGAAATAGCGCTTCAGTTCGCGCACCACACGCGGCACCAGGCCATGGGGGTTCAGGGCTTCTTGGCCGTCAGGGGTTTTCAGGGCGGGGTCGATCACGGGGAACAGGGCCATGACCGGAATGCCGAGGTTCACACAGTCTTGCGCCACCGGCAGCAGGGCATCAAGGCTCAGGCGTTCGACACCGGGCATGGAGGCCACGGCTTCGCGGCGGTTGTCGCCGTCGAGGACAAAGACGGGGTAAATCAGGTCGGCAGCGCTCAGGCGGTGTTCACGCACCAGATCGCGGGTGAAGGCATCGCGGCGCAGGCGGCGCGGACGGTAGAGGGGGTAGGCAGCAGGTGGGTACATGGCGCGTATTGTGGCAAAGACGGCCCCGGTCAAGCGGTCAACAAAACGACATGGGCTGTCGCAACGGGTGATTCTGTGGGCCGTCAATCCCCTGTTCGCGTCATTTTTTTCGTTATACGGTGCGCCAGGGTCAAAAACTGATGTAACATTTCGCCTGAGTGTTCCGCGAGGAGTGCTCCCCGCTTTTCCTCCCTGAGCGGGTGCCTTGGTGTGTGACAGCATAAGGCTTTCCAACCCGGTCTGGTGACCGGGTTTTTTTTTGGGTTCCGACGGCTTTGTGCCCGTCCGGTTGTCGTGGTATTTCTTCAAAGAACAGGGCCGAACACACCGGCCAGCAGCATTTCGGCATGAGTTCAATGTGCAGGCTTTGGTGGTGGATGGCGCTGTGGCTGGGGCTGAGCGGATCTGCTTGGGCACTAACACCCATGCCACGTGGCCCTGGTCATCCCACCGCTGACCTGCCCGGCAGCGGCCCGTGCCGGGAATGGACTGCCCGACTACCCCACGTCAGCGAAACCTTGTGCCAAGCGGCACACCTCCAGCCTACGGTCGGGCGTTCGGTTCAGGGACGCACGCTGTACGAGCGTGATGTCGTAGCCCCGGATCCGAAAATCCGCGTGCTGGTGGTGGGTGCTATGCATGGCGACGAGCTGTCATCGGCCTCGCTGGCCCTGCACTGGATACAGCATGCCCTGGACACACCGGCCAACGCGCACTGGCGCTTCATTCCGGCACTGAACCCTGATGGGCTGATGGCACGTCCGGCCCGCCGCGTCAACGCCCGCGGTGTGGATTTGAACCGCAATTTCCCAACGCCCAACTGGGCACGTGATGCCAAGATTTATTGGGAGCAGCGCACCCGCAAAGACCCGCGCCGCTGGCCCGGCACCAGCCCTTTGTCGGAGCCAGAATCGACCTACCTGCATGACGAAATGCTGCGTTTTCAGCCGGATCTGATCGTCAGCATTCATGCCCCCTACGGCATGCTCGACTTTGACGGCCCCGGCGTGCCACCGCCCCGGCTGGGACGGCTCTACTTGGATCAGGTGGGGATTTTTCCGGGCAGCTTGGGCAACTACGGCGGGGTACACAAGGGCATGCCAGTGGTCACCATCGAGCTGGTGAACGCAAACAGCACGCCGTCAGATGCCGAAATGCGGCAGATGTGGATCGACCTGCTGCGCTGGATGAGCGAACGCATGAGTCAGGGTCTGGGGCGCAGGAACGCTGCACCCTAAACCTGTAGCACCCCAGCTCGACTGCGCAGTGGGGCTTCAAGCTTGGCTGGGCGGTGGCGTGGTGCCCAAACGCCGCACCGCTACCGCGGGGGCTGCACGCCGGGGCAGACCATGAAAATCAAAAGCCATCGCAGGTTGTTCGCCACTGATGAGCTCGGCCATGGCCTTGCCCGACCCGGCACCATGCGTCCAGCCCAGCGTGCCATGCCCGGCATTGATCCACAGCTTGCCGATGGGGGTGCGCCCAATCAGCGGAATGTTGGTGGGTGTCGCGGGGCGCAGCCCAGTCCAGAACTGCGGCTGTCCGCCCTGCTCGGGTGTGCGGGTGTCTGCCACACCGGGGAATACCTCTTCGATGCGGTGCACCAGCATCTCGCAACGCTTTTTGGCCAGGGGCGTATCCAGCGACAGATCAAAGCCCCCCAGCTCAATGGTGCCTGCCACCCGCAGCTGCTGGCCCAGTCGGGAAATGGCGATCTTGCGCTGGTCGTCAATCATGCTGACTTGAGGTGCCTTGTCCGGTTGCAGCAACGGCAAAGTAGCGCTGTAGCCCTTGCCGGGGTAAATGGGTACGTGCACCCCAAGGCGGTGCAGCAAGGGCGTGGTGTAAGAGCCGCAGGCAAGCACATAGGCATCGGCCTTCAGGGCTTGCGTGCGGCCCGTAGCGGCATCGCGAACCCAGACCTGTTGCACGCTGTTGCCCTGGGTGTCGATGGTTTGTATTGTGTGGTTGAACAGCATCTGCGCGCCACGCTGGGCACACAAGGCAGCCAGTTGCTGGGTGAACACGCGGGCATCGCCCGACTCGTCACTGGGCGTGTAGGTGCCACCCACAATGCGGTCGGCAAAGACACTCAGGGCCGGTTCAATGCGCAGCAACTCATCGCGGCTGATGACGTGACGCTGCACCCCGAACTTCTGCATCACTGCCGCTGCACCCGCAGCACCATCAAACGCGTGACGGTCGGTGTAGTAGTGCGCAATGCCACGCTCTAGGCGGTGGTATTGAATGCCGGTGTCTGCCACCACGGCCTTGAGGGCCGCATGGCTGTACGCCCCCAGCGCCACCAGCTGTGCCACATTGCGCTCGAAAGCCGCGTCGTTACACTGCGCCAAAAACTGCAAGCCCCAACGCCACTGCGCAGGGTCCAGTTGCGGACGGAACAGCAGCGGAGACGTGGCCGAAAACATCCATTTCAATGCCTTGAGCGGGGCTTCCCGGTTCGCCCAGGGCTCGCAGTAGCTGACCGAAATTTGTGCCGCGTTGGCAAAACTGGTTTCTAGGGCCGCATCAGGCTGCCGATCCACCAAGGTAACGCTGTGCCCGCGCTGCAACAAATGCCATGCCGTACTGACTCCAATAATGCCCGCACCCAAGACCGTGACTTGCATGACCTGCTCCAGAACAATGAAAAAAAGAAGCGCCAAGTATGAGAAAAAATGGCCGTTTGATAAAGAATAATTAAATGAAAATTTTCTCCATCAGTTTGACTTATCAAAATTCAACCCAAGGTCTCTTGTCATGAGCGCTTTTGACCCCGATGCCCTGGAATGTCTGGCCGCCATCATTGAAGAAGGTGGCTTTGAGCGGGCTGCACAACGCCTGTCCATCACCCAGTCTGCGGTGTCGCAACGCCTGCGGGCGCTGGAGGCGCAGGTGGGCACGGTGCTGATCGTGCGCAGCAGGCCCATCAAACCCACTGGGGCCGGTCAACTCATGCTCAAGCATGCCAAGATGATGCGACTGCTGCGCGCTGACTTGGAGAAAGACCTCAAGGAGCTGGCCCCCAGCTCCACGGGTGGCGGTCGCGAAGACGAGCGGATTTCGGTGGCCATCAATGCCGACAGCATTGCCACCTGGGCCTTGCCTGCGCTCAATGGGCTGGCGCAAGACGGCTTGCCGATTGAAATCATCGCCGACGACCAAGAATTCACCCACGAATGGCTGCGCGAAGGTCAGGTGCTGGGCTGTGTCACCTCGCTGGGCCAGGCCCTGCGTGGCTGCCGGATGGAGCCACTGGGCATCATGGACTATGTGGTGGTAGCCAGTGCGGCCTATGCAGCGGCGCATTGTCCGCAGGGGCTGAGCGCGCACAACTTTCACCGTCTGCCGTTTATCGCTTTCAACCGCAAAGACCAGTTGCAGCACGGATTTGTGATGCAAGCCTTCGGCCTGTCGCGGGTCATGCTCAAGCAGTTGTTTGTGCCTTCCAGTGAAGGGCAGGTGCGTGCGGTGCAAGCTGGCTGGGGGGTGAGCGTGGTGCCAGAGCTGGGTGTGCGCCATCTGCTGGCGCAAGGCGAGCTGGTCAATCTGGCACCGGGTCAGCGTTTGGGGGTGGCCCTGCAATGGCATTGCTGGAACCTGAATTCGGTTGTGCTCGACGACATCAGCCGTGCGTTGCGCCGCGCGGCTGCCCAGAGCCTGCGCCAGCGCTGAAGACGAACCCTCGCTTCCAAGGTAACCATTCAGTATTGAACGTGACTATTCAGTGTGGTTTTCAACGGCAGCGTTGATTTGGGGCAAAATCCAAGTCATTCATACGAGAATGTCATGGTCAGCCCTAGCCCCAAACCCCTGTCGGCCCATGTGCCCAAACGCAGTTTTCGCGAACAGATGCACCTGGCCCGCGAAGATGCCATCATTTCTGCCGTCAACCGGCTGCTGGCCGAAAAAGGCTTTGAAGCGATGACGGTGGACGAGGTTGCCGCCGAAGTGGGCATTGCCAAGGCCAGCCTGTACAAACACTTTCCGAGCAAGGAAGATTTGGCCGCTGCCGCCATGGTGCGGCTGATGGAACAGGCACAGGCTTTTTTGGACGAGCTGGAGCAGCAGCAGCCCGACGCGCTTCCTCTAGAACAGTTGCGTGCGGTGGCGCGTTGGACCATGCAATTGCAACTGGCGGGCGAAATGCCCTCGTTACCCAGTGAAAACTCCAGCCTGCGTGCGACCTTGAGCCGCAGCGAACCCTATGTGAACGGCCTGATGGATGTCAGCGAGCGCATGGGTGGCTGGATTGCCGCGGCTCAGGCTTCGGGCAGCATCAACCCGGCGTTGCCCCCGATTGCCGTGCTCTACACCTTGTTTGCCCGTGCATGTGACCCGGTGCTGGGTTTCCTGAAAGGCTCTGGGCTGTACAGCGATGAGCAGATCATCGACATGGTGCTGAGCACTTGCTTTGACGGCCTGCGTCAACGCTGAGCCACAACGCATCGAGACAGGCCAAATGTGGGCACGGCACCACACCCATGCATCGACCCAGTAGTTCGTTCCCGGTTTGTTCCTGCAAGCAATAAGGGTTTACCCTAGTATTCGATTCGTCCACAAGACAAACCTTTTACAGGAGTTCACCATGATCGCTTATTTCTCTCCCACACCGGAGTCTTTGGGTCTGCACCAAGAAGCCCATCCCTCAACCCATCGATCAACCCTTCGGCAGTCACACCGGCCTTCATGGTCTGCGCAGGCCGTGGCACAACAGCTGAGCAAGGCCTTGTCTCGCAGCAGGGCTTTGTTCCTGCGTGGGATCGGTCAAGGGCATGCAAACGCGGGCTGATAGCCGTCCTGACGACACAAAAACCTCAGAAAAAAAGCCACCAGGTTCGGCTGGTGGCTTTTTTGTGCCCAAACGGTCGGTCGGGACACTTGGAGCTCAGGGCAGGATGTTGCCCTGAACCGTTGACAGACAACAGGGCTTACTGGGCCACCAAGCGCTCTTGCAGGGCGACTTTGGTATCCACCAAGGCTTTGGGCAGGTGGTAGGCCAGTTGTTCAAAGTGGGCATCATGCAACTTGAGCTCGGCTTCCCAAGCGGCTTTGTCGATGCTGGTGACGCTGGCGAATTGCTCGGCGCTGAAGCTCAGGCCTGTCCAGTTCACTTCGCTGTAGGTCGGGGCCACGCCGAACATGGTTTCGGTGCCGGTGGCTTGGCCTTCGAGGCGGTCAATCATCCACTTGAGCACGCGCATGTTGTCGCCATAGCCGGGCCAGACAAACTTGCCCGACTCGTCTTTGCGGAACCAGTTGACGCAGAACATCTTGGGCAAAGCACCGCCCGCTTGGGTCACCACGTTTTCCATGTTGAGCCAATGCTGGAAGTAGTCGCTCATGTTGTAGCCGCAGAAAGGCAGCATGGCGAAGGGGTCGCGGCGCACCACGCCCTGTGCGCCAAAGGCGGCGGCGGTGGTTTCAGAGCCCATGGTGGCGGCCATGTACACGCCCTCGGTCCAGCTGCGGGCTTCCGTCACCAGCGGCACGGTGGTGCTGCGACGACCACCGAACATGAAGGCATCAATGACCACACCGCCAGCATCGTCCCATTGCGGATCCAGGGCGGGGTTGTTGGTGGCTGCCACGGTGAAGCGCGAGTTGGGATGAGCCGCCTTGGTGCCTTTTTCTTTGGCAATGGCCGGTGTCCAGTCGTTGCCCTGCCAGTCGATCAGGTGCTCGGGCACGGTGCCGGTGTCTTTTTCCATGCCTTCCCACCACACGTCGCCGTCATCGGTCAGGGCCACGTTGGTGAAGATGACATCTTTGTTCAGCGACAACATGCAGTTCGGGTTGGTGTGCATGTTGGTGCCAGGGGCCACGCCAAAGTAGCCCGCTTCGGGGTTGATGGCCACCAGTTTGCCGTCGGCACGGGGCTTGATCCAAGCAATGTCGTCACCGATGGTGGTGACTTTCCAGCCCGCAAAACCGGCTTCGGGCGGCACCAGCATGGAGAAGTTGGTCTTACCGCAGGCGCTGGGGAAGGCGGCAGCGACGTGGTATTTCTTGTTTTCAGGACTGGTCACGCCCAAAATCAGCATGTGCTCGGCCAACCAGCCCTGGGCGCGGCCCATGCTGGATGCAATGCGCAGCGCCAAGCACTTTTTACCCAGCAAGGCGTTGCCGCCGTAACCGGAGCCATAGCTCCAAATTTCGCGGGTTTCGGGGTAGTGCACGATGTACTTGACCTTGGGGTTGCAGGGCCAGCTGGTGCTGTCTTGGGCACCATCGGCCAGGGGTGCGCCCACGGTGTGCATGCAAGGCACGAATTCGCCGTCAGCGCCCAGCACGTCATAAACGGCCTTGCCCATGCGGGTCATCAGCTTTTGGTTCACCACCACATAGGCGCTGTCGGTCAGTTCCACGCCGATGTGGGCAATGTGCGAACCCAGCGGGCCCATGCTGAAGGGCACCACGTACATCGTGCGGCCCTGCATGCAACCGTCAAACAGCGGGTTCAGCGTGGTACGCATCTCGGCGGGAGCCATCCAGTTGTTGGTGGGGCCTGCGTCTTCTTTTTTCTCGGAGCAGATGTAGGTGCGGTCTTCGACGCGGGCCACGTCGGACGGATCGGTCCAGGCCAAGTAGCTGTTGGGGCGTTTGACCGGGTTCAGGCGTTTGAAGGTGCCAGCATCGACCAGCAGCTGGCACAGGCGGTCGTATTCGGCATCACTGCCGTCGCACCATTCAATGGCGGCAGGTTTGCACAGGGCAACCATGTCGGCCACCCAAGCCAAGAGCTTGGGGTTTTTCACATAAGAGGGGGCGTTGAGTGCAAGGCCCTGTGTGGCGGGGGAAGTCATGAGAGAAGCTCCAGAGTTTGACAAGCGGCTGGCCCAAAAGACAACAGCCGCAAACCCGGCAGGTGGCGGCAGTTGTCTTTTGTGCAATTCAAAAAAAGGGCTCGGCGCTCGGCGCTGCTGCGTGGGTTGCGAAGGCAGCAGGCAATGGGCAGGGTAAACCCATGGTTTTTCCGCGTGTCGGCCAGTACCAACGATTTTAAGAAGGACACCCGCCAGTTACCGCCTGGTTACATGCAAAACCTGCATAACATCATACGGATGGTTTATCGGCAGGCCATGAAAAAAGCCGACGGCCCTGTGCAGGGCAGTCGGCTTGGTTCAGGGAACGGATGCTGGGTAATCTCAGTGAGCTATCTCAGGCCATGAACACGGCAATGAAAGCCAGCAAGAAGATCAGCACGCCACCAGCAACGGGCAGGACAACGGGCATGAGCGGAACAATGGACTCCACCACATCTTGGGGTTCGGTGGCGTGATGGCTGTGATTGTGGTGAGACATGACTTGCTCCAAGCATTTATAAAAAAGGAAACAGGTGAAATTTTAGGGCAGGCAGCGCTTACGCGGTGGCGGTCAGGTACACAACCGTTGTCTGTGGACGATTTGTGGTGCCAGGCAGGAACCGCATCACGCCGAGAAAACCCCTTGAAAAGGCTCAAACACGCCTGCGCTTTCTCTTCCATCTGGCCCCAAGCTGGGTTATGTTTCGCCCACGCCCGCAGCGGCTGATGCATGGCAACACCGTTTGGTCTGCATGCTGGCACAGCCCCTTTTCGACGCTTCTGTTTTTCTGGAGACACCGAGATGAGCAAGCACACGGTTCAGCCCAACAGCCCCCGGCACCCGGCGGCGCTGGAGTCGCGAGAGCCGCGTGAAAAGCGCCCGCTGGGTTTGACCGAAGGGCGCGTGTTTGTGCCACCCGAGTTGCACCAAGCCCCGGTGCTCGATTTGATGTGCTCACACTTCGTGCTCAGCTTGGCAGCCCATCAAGGGCCGCGCTTCAATGTGCGACGCGACCTGACCAGCCTGCTCTCGCTGGCCGGGCGGCATTTGGTGTGGCCGCTGACTGCCCTGTCACGGCTGCGCGAATTTCTGCAACGCCGTTGCAGCGACAACGAACTCTGGCACGGCCACAGCCGCTTGAGCATGGCGGCCTTCATGGAGCGCCATGGCATCTGGCGCGGCCCTTACGAGGAGGGCACGCTGTTCTTTTACTTGGACGAGTACGCCAAAGAAGCCCCCAAAGACTTGCTTGCCGTGCTGGCCGTCACGGGCGACTGGCTGCGCGAAGCCCTGAAAAAACAATCCACCCTGGTCGAAAAAAACATTGATGCGCTGGGTCGGCTGCTGCAACTCAACCAGGCCGAACGCGCCCTGCTGCTCTACGGCACGCTGGCGCGTTACCAGCGCGATCTGCGCTCCATCCTGATCGAGTTCAAGGTCAGCAGCGCGCCCGAGGCCTATGCCGCGCTGGCCGATGTGGCTGGCGTGCAAGCCAGCGAAGTGGGCGAAGCGCTGCGCGCAGGCTCGCGGCTGGAGCGCATTGGCATGGTGGAAAACCTGATTTCCGAACACAACATCACCGACTTGGCCGACCTGATGAAGGTCAGCGACAAGCTGCCGCCGGTGCTGATGCGCGAATACCGCAGCCACAACGAACTGATGGCGGTCTTCACACGCCCAGCCCCACCCACCCGGCTGGTGCCGCAGGACTTTGCTTATGTGGCCGACGATGTGCAGCTGCTGGGCAACCTGCTACGCCAAGCGGTAGAGCAGCAAGCCCTGGGGGTCAATGTGCTGATTTATGGCCCGCCGGGCACCGGCAAGACCGAGCTGGCGCGGGTGCTGGCCCACACGGCTGGCCTGACGCTGTACGAGGTGGAATACGCCGACCGCGATGGCAACGCGCTCAGTGGCCGCGACCGCTACCGATCGCTGCAAATTGCCCAGGTGTTTCTGACGGGCACCGCGCAATCGGTGCTGCTGTTTGACGAGGTGGAAGATGTGTTCCCGCACGTCTCCAGCGAAACCGCGCAGCGCATGGCGCAGGCCGAACACCTGCACCCTGGCCACCACAGCGTCAGTGGCAAAGCCTGGGTCAACCAAATTTTGGAGACCAACGCCGTGCCCACCCTGTGGGTGACCAACCGCATCGAACACATCGACCCCGCGTTTCGCCGCCGCTTTGCCTACCACTTGGAGCTGAAAAGCCCACCCCCCGGCGCACGCGAACAACTGGTGCGCAAGGCCCTGGAGGCGGTACCCGTGTCCGATGCCTTGGTCAGCCGCCTGTGCGAACGCAAGGGGCTGACCCCGGCGCAAATCCGCACTGCCGTGCGCTTTGCCCAGCTGGCCCAACCAACCACGAGCGCAGCGACGGTGGGCACGCTGGACGTGCTGGTTGAACGCCAACTGCAACATGCCGACTTGGCGCTGGGCCGCCGGGCTGACAACATCAGCCGCCCCAGCAGCATGCCCTACAGCCTGGACATGCTGAATGTCGAATCGCGCCATGACCTGCCGCGCATGGTGGCCGCACTGAAGGCTCGCGGGCATGGCTGCCTGTGTTTTTACGGTGCGCCAGGCACCGGCAAAACCGCCCTGGCCGAACACATAGCGCAACAGCTGGAGCGCCCCCTGCTGGTGCGCCGCGCCAGCGATCTGATGAGCAAGTACGTGGGCGAAACCGAACAGCAGATGGCGGCCATGTTCCGCGAAGCCGAGGCCGAACAGGCGGTGCTGCTGCTGGATGAGGCCGACAGCTTTTTGCAAGACCGACGCGCAGCGCAGCGCAGTTACGAGGTGACCGAAGTCAATGAAATGCTGCAAGGCATGGAGCGTTTCGCGGGCATTTTCATTTGCACCACCAACCTGTTGGCCTGCATAGACCAAGCTGCGCTGCGCCGCTTCACGTTCAAGATTCAGTTCAACCCGCTCAATGCCGAGCAGCGTGTCCGCCTGTTTGTGCGTGAGGCGCTCGGCGACGATGCCCAACAACTCACGCCCGCGCACCAAGCCCGTCTGGCCCGACTCACGCAGGTTTGCTTGGGTGACTTCGCTGCCGTCAAGCGGCAGATTGAGATCTTGGCCGAGCCGCTGTCAGCTGACGACTTCTTGAACCAATTAGAGGCTGAACACCGCATCAAACCCGAGGTGCGCGAGTCCCGCAGCATCGGGTTTTGCCACTGAATCGGCCATACCGCACCGGGCTGGCCCCGCACTACAGCGGTGGCACGCTGGACTGGGTAGGCAGTTTTTGCTCCAGCAGCTGCTGCACCAGCGGGTGTTGCACCTTGCGGGCGGTGGCAATGGCGTAAAAGTGCTCCTGCACGCCGTCACAAGGGGCCAGCCAGCGCAAGCCATAGCCCTGCAAGAGCTTTTCGCGCATGTGCTCGGAGGCCGGGAAAATGCCCATGTCGGACGAGCCAAAAATGGCCAGCAATGCGCTGTCTTCAAACTCACCCACCACATGCGGTGTGACCCCGTGGCGCTCAAACCACTGATCCAGCCGCAGGCGTACCGAGGCATGTGCCGTGGGCAGCAGCACGGGCAGGTGAGCCAAGCTTTGCGGAAAATGCGCCAGCGCTTGGTCACACCAAGCCGCCGACGCGTACCAACCCATAGGCGATGCCCCAACCGCGTGGCTGTACAGACGCAAATTCGGGTTGGCCGGGGCGGGCCGGTCGGACAACACCACGTCCAGCCGGTGCAGCGCCAAGTCGGCCAGCAAATCGTCAAACTTGTCTTCGTGACAGAGCAGCCGCAGTTTGGGGTCTTGTGTGGCGGGGGCCAGCAAATCACGCACCGCCAACTTGGACAGGCCATCTGAAATACCCACCACCAGCCGCACACCGGTGTGGCTGCCCACTTCGCGCACCACGCTGGGCAATTGTTCACCCAGCATAAAAATTTGCTCAGCCACCTTCAGGGCCGCCTGTCCGGCATCGGTCAGGGCCAGCCCACGCCCAGCG
Organism: Pseudomonadota bacterium; assembly: GCA_041192045.1. GTDB lineage: Bacteria > Pseudomonadota > Gammaproteobacteria > Burkholderiales > Burkholderiaceae_C > Hydrogenophaga. The sequence continues at coordinate 23,415 of JBEENR010000018.1, forward strand.
GGCTTGAACAGGGCGTGACCGAGCGCCTGCTCCAGCAGGCGCACTTGCGCACTCACGGTTTGCACGGCCAGCCCCAGCCGGTCTGCCGCGTGCGACATGCCCCCCTCTTTGGCCGTGACCCAGAAATAGTACAAATGCTTGTAGTTGATTTCGGACTGCATGTTTCGAAATTGTTGAATCAATATTGAAAAACAATCTTATTTTCTTGAATGATTTGCCACATGAGAACTTACCCTGTGAACATCCCCCTACCCAGCGTGTGCGATTGCCCGTGGTGGCTCAGCTCAGCGAGGTATGACAGCCTGCCGCCGCTCTTTGCGGCGGTGGGCGCTTGTAAACTCAGCCCCATGTCCCTAGCCAACGCCAGCGCCGCCACCCCCTTCAGCCCATACCGGTCGCAGCACCGGGACGCAGGCATGGCCAGTGTGCTGGTCGGGACGCTGATGGCGCTGAGCATGGTCTGGCGTCTGAGCGCTTGGGATGCCAGCGCCTTTTGGTCCATCTTGCTGACCACCTTGGTGGTTTACGGCGTGGTTTACAAGGTACAACGCCGTGCCTCCATCCTTCAGCAAAGCATGCACGCGCAATACGAAGAAGCACGCTTGGCCCTCGAAGCCGCCGACTCCGCGCACCAAGCCCAAAGTCAGTTTTTAGCCGACAAGAGCCACGACATCCGCACCCTGATGAACGGGGTGCTGGGCGTGTCCCACCTGCTGCTCGACACCCGCCCCAGCCCGCAACAGATTCAGTACATCCAGACCATTGAACATTCGGCGCGCAATTTGCTGCTGGTGGTCAACGAGATCATGCAACTGGCGAAGGTGGAGTCGCGCCAGCTGATCTTGGATGCCGTGCGCTTTGACCTGCACCACACCGTCAGCCAGACGGTCAGCCTGTTCACCCCACAAGCTACCAGCAAAGGCATTGACTTGGCTTGGCACTGGAACGAACAGGTGCCCCAGTACGTGCGGGGCGACCCGGTGCGCATCAGCCAGATGCTGGCCAACTTGGTCAGCAACGCAGTGAAATTTACGGAGGCGGGGCGGGTGGGTGTGCGCCTGCGCTGGGATGCCGACCACCAACTGATCACGTTCACCGTGCAAGACAGTGGCGCAGGCCTGTCGGACGCACAGCAGCAGACGCTGCGTGAGGCCTTGGCGGAAGACTCCGCCCAGGCCAGCCGCTACGGCGGTGCCGGGCTCGGTCTGTCCATCGTGCAGCGGCTGACCAGCGCCATGGGTGGGCGCGTCGGTTTCAGCAGTCAGCTGGGTGTGGGCTCCGCTTTCTGGTTCTCCTTGCCGCTATCGCCCTGCACGGCCCCCGAGAACGAGTCGGTGTTCTTGACCACTGTCGGCCCACGGATCGCAGCCAGTCAAGCCCGCATCTTGATGGTGGAAGACCACCCGGTGAGCCAGATGCTGCTGAGCAAACTGCTGTTGAAATTTGGTTTTGTGCACATTGACACCGTGACCAACGGCGCTGACGCACTCACTGCCGCCACCCGCAAACACTACGACATGGTGCTGATGGATGGTCAGATGCCTGTGATGGACGGCATTGAGGCCACCCGCCGCATCCGTGCCCATGAACAAGCCCACCCCGACCAAGCGCGGCAGCTGATCGTGGCCATGACGGCCAGCACCCTGCCGCACGACATTGCCGACTGCCTGAACGCGGGCATGGACGACTATTTCAGCAAGCCGGTGGACCCGCTGAAGCTGAACTACTTTCTCAGCCGCTGGTTCATCTCGGATGCCCAGGTTCAGGTGTTGGCCACAGACGGCACCAGCGCGCCACCGGTGGACCAAACCACCCTGCTTCAGATCGCGCAAGACCCAGCCACCCTGCGCGAGCTGCTGGATGCGCTGTTCACCAGTGGGGCCGAAAAAATCCAGACTCTGCGCATGAACCGCCGCCTGGAAGAGCAACAACAATGGGTCGAAGCGGCGCACCACCTGCGCGGCGCAGCAGCCTCGCTGGGCATGCACGCCCTGAGCGCACGTTGCAAGGAAGCCGAACAAAAACGCTCGGTGCCCTACCCCGAAAAAATGCAGCTCATTGAGGCGATTCAGACCGAGTTTGAACGCGCCCAAGCCTACGCCACCCACCTGCTGGCCGAATGGGGCGACCAGAGCAGGCCACCGGCCAACCCGCACTGACACGCAAGGCCCAAGCTCAATGGCGTGTCAGTGGGGGGTGACGGTGCGCACCTCTTCAAAACTGGTGATGCCCTGCAACATCTTCTCCAAGCCGTCTTGACGCAGGGTGTGCATGCCCTCACGCAAGCCCTGTTCGTGCAGCGCCTGCACATCGGCACCCTGCTGCACCAAGCGACGCACGGCGGAGGTGACCCGCAGCAGTTCATGAAACCCAATGCGGCCCTTGTGCCCGGTGCCGTCACACGCCTTGCAGCCGATGCTGTGGTAGCGCTGCAAACGCCCGTCTGAGCCAAAGCGCTGCACCCACTGGGCCCGCACCAGCGAGAGCTCGGGTTGCAAAGCCTCGGGGACTGTATGCACATGGTCAGCCAGCCATTCGTCCACCTGCTCGGTCGTGGCGGGGGTGATGCTGCGGCACTGGGTACACAGGCGGCGCGCCAGCCGCTGCGCCAGCACCACCTGCACCCCGTCAGCCAGGTTGAACGGATCCAAACCCATGTCCAGCAGGTGCACCAGTGCCTCCGGCGCACTCTTGCTGTGCAGGCTAGAGAGCACACGCCGCCCGAGCAAAGCCACTTCCAGAGCCATGCGGGCGGTCTCGGTGTCGTGCAGGTGGCCCAGCAAGATCACATCAGGGTCGGCCTGCATGATGGCGTGCAGCGCCTTGGGGTAAGTCCAGTCCAGCGAGGGGTTGACCTGCACCTGACGCAAACCCGGCTGGGTAATCTCGATCGGGTTTTCAGCCGTCCATATTTTGATGTCGGAGCGGTTGATGTGGCCCAGCAGCGCGTGCAAGGTCGTGGTTTTGCCCGAACCCGTGGGGCCGACACACAGCACCATGCCGTAGGGGCGCTGGATGGTCTCGCGCAAGGTGGCGTAGTGCTGCTGCGACAGCCCCAAGCCCTCCAGCGGCAACGCCCGCGAGGGGATCAGCAACCGCAAGACGACATCTTCCAGCCCCTGTGCGGTGGGGATGGTGGTGACCCGCAAATCCAGCCGGAACTGCGGCGCAAAACGGTTGAAGGCGATCTTGCCGTGCTGGGCCAAGTGGCTGGGGTTGGGGTCCAAATCGGCCATGAACTTGATGCGGCCGACCACCGCCACCCGGAAGGTGGGCGGCAGCTCCAAGTGCAGGTGCAAATGCCCTTCGACACGGAAACGGACACGCACCTTCTCGCCACCCACTGGGCACTCGATGTGGATGTCACTCACGCCCTGCTGCGCCGCATCCATGATGATGGAGTTGATGAGCTGCTCCAGCGACTTGTCCACGGACTTGAGGGGGATCACCTGCTCGGCTTCTTCGCTACCGACTGAGTGCTCCAAGGTTTGCAGCAGGGCGTTGCTGGTCATCAAGAGCTGCGACTCTTGCATCAGCTGCAACTCACCCAGGTTGGCCGGTGTGTCTTCGGTGGCCAGACCATGTTTTTCGTAGGCCTGTTTCAGGCCATCCATCAGGGTGCCCACTTTGGGCAAAGCAGGCACCACCAAATACTGGGTCAGAAATTCCAGCTCAGAAATGACGTTGCGCCGCGTCGGGTCGTCCATGGCCACAATCAGCCGTCCCTGGCGCAGCAGCAGCGGCAGCACCTGCAAGCGCGAAGCCACCGAATAGGGCACCACCTTCAAAGCCTCCACATCCAGCGAGAAGTTCAGCACATCCACCAGCGGATAGCCCAGCTTGTGCGCCAGCGCGGTGCGCAGGTTGTCGCGCGAGACCAGCCCCTTGCGCACCAACAGCTCGCCCAGCGGCAAGCCCTTGCCCTCGGTTTGCAGGCGCAGGGCCTCTTCTAGGTCTTCGGGCGACACCAAATCCAGCGCAATCAGGGCCTCGCCCAAGCGCATCACCGGCAGGCTGCGCTGCATGTCAATGGCTTCCAGCAGCTGTTCGGGCGTGATGATCTGGCGACTGACCAGCATTTCACCCAGCCGCTGCTGGCGCAGGGCCGTTTGCGCCTGCATCACCTGCTCCACCTGGCCTTCGGTCACCAGGGTCTGATCGACCAGAATTTCGCCCACCCGCGCACCCACCGTGAAGCTCTGGTAGGACGGGGCCGGAATGAAGAGCCGCCGGGTCACGCCCTCGGGGCTCAGGGGCGGAAACAGGAACAGCCCCTGCTTGACCTCGACATGCCCCACCGTCTGCCCTTGCAAGGGTTCGCCAGTGCTCATCTGCACCACATAGCTGGACTCGGGGCGGTGCGCCAGCAAGGCGGCATGGGGGTCACTGCCGCTGGTTTCTTCGGGCCGGATCGGCTCATCCAGCGACAACAGGCGCAACTGGTTGAAGCGCAAGCGAATGGGGCGCTTGACCCCGCTGACCTGAACCAACACCTCTTCAAGGGGCAAATCGAAATTCAACAGCTGCACCCGGTTGTGCTCGCCGCCCTGCCCTTCGATGTCGCACGGCAGCGGCCCCTGGGTGACTTGCACACGCGGGTAGGCGGCAAACGGTGGCGTGGGCCAGTCAAACCGCTGGGCAGATTCGGCAGCATCGTCAAAAGGCTGAGGGGCAATCACGGACATGGCACAGTACAGAAAAAGAAAGGAAGGCCAGACCGGTTCAGGGCAGACGGGCAAAAAACACCGCACTCATCAGCAAGCCGGTGACGATGACCAGCCAGCGCACCGCCTGCACGGGCAGTCGCCGAGACCAGCGTGCGCCCCAGAACCCACCTGCTGTGGTGGCCAGCATCATCAGCAGACCTTCACGCCAGGCAAGGGCACCGGCCAACACGAACGCAGCCACCGACAGCCACGACAACACCAGGGAGTTGAGGTTTTTCAGGGCGTTGACGGTGTGGATGCGCGACTCACCCGTCAGGGTGTAGAGCGCCATGAGCAAAATGCCCAAACCCCCGTTGAAGTAGCCCCCATAGACGGCCACCAGCAGCAAGCCAGGCTCGCGCCATGCAGCCAGACCGGTGCCGGGCCGCATCATCTGCGCACGCTGTGCCAGCCTGGGCCCCAAGGCAAACAACAGGGTCGCAAACAGCAGCAGCCAGGGCACCACCCCGACAAACACCCGCGTGGGCGTGACCAGCAGCAACCCCGCCCCCAGCAAGCCCCCCAGCGCCGAGAGGCTGATCTCGCGCAGCAAGCGCCGCCGAGGCAAGGCCTGCAACTCGGGCCGAAAACCCAGCGTGCTGCCCAAATACCCCGGACTCACCGCCAGCGCACTGGTGGCATTGGCCACGATAGGCGGCACGCCCACGAATACCAAGGCTGGAAAGGTCAAGAAACTGCCCCCGCCAGCCACCGCATTGAGCACCCCAGCCGCAAACGCGGCCAGCACCAGCAGGGCGGCAGCCCACCCATCCCAAGGGGCGGCCAACAAGGGGGTCAAAGTGTCTGGCATGGAAGGCTGTGTGGATAGAAATGTCGGTAGAAATGTCGGCTCAAAAGAAATCGAAAGGATTCATGCGGATGGCCCGCTGCATGGCTTGCCGTTCGCGGGTCAGCCAGCGCTTGAGCCCGGCATCGGTCTGTACCGCAGCACAGTCCTGCGCCAAGGCATCGAGCATGTCTTGCAGCATCTCAGCCTGCTCGTCCAGCGCCTGCCGCAGGCCAGCTGCCGTCACCGAGGCCTGCCAGGGCAGCTGGAAGCTGTGGGCCCAGCGCTGTTGCTGCAGGGCGCGTTCGCGCTCCAGCTCGGCCACCTGCTGCCTGAGCAGGCGGGTCAGCGCGCTGAGTTGCGTGTCGCTCAGCTGTGCGGCCAGCACGGGGTCGGCCACGGCGGCGCGCTGCTGAATGTGCATCAGCGCCACCCAGTCTTTGCGCTCATAGGCCGCGTTGGCCTCGCTCATCAGCGCGGTCTTGGCCAGCCGCCGCTGGGCATCGGGCTCGCGGTCGGGGTGCAGCAGGCTGGCGAGCTGGCGGTAGAGCTTGCGCAGCAGGCTGTGGGCATCTTCCAGCTCTTCCTGTGCTTGCACCTGGGCGGCATTGGGTTTTTTCTTCGGCTTTTTGCCGGGCTGGTCGCGCGGCGGGGGCTGGTCGGTCAAGTCGTCAAACGCATCGGGCGACACGCCAGCTTCTCGCAGCAACGCTTCCATCTGCTCGCGCAAGGTCTCTTCGGTTGCGCTGGCCGCTTGTTGCACGGTTTGCGTTTGGTAGCGCTCAAACAGGGCGGCCATGTCGGCATCGCCCGCTTGGGCCAGTTGAAAGGCCAAGCCACTGACCACTTGGCAGGCGGTTTCACGCTGACGCTCGGTCAGCAGCTTGCCCGCAAGGCCCGCGTCCACCCGCTGCACCAATTGGCGCAGCAGCTGATGCCGCTGTTGCGCCAGGGGCTGCATGCGCTCGTGCCAGACCTGCTGGTGCGTGCGGCCCAAGGCATCCAAGTCTTGCAACTGCTGTTTGAGTTTGTCTAAGCGCTTAAGCTGGCTGTTGAACGCCCGCGCCGCCTCCGACACCGCTGCGGATGCCGATGGCGGCAGCACAGACAGCGCAGCGGCCTGCGCGGGTGCCGTCGCGGGTGCAGGGCTGGGTGTGGCGGCAGCAGGCGACGGCGGTGGCTCGTCCGGGTGGGCGCGGTGGGGTCGGGGCATGCGGTGTGCGGCGTGAATTGGTGCGGTGCAAAACAGCTGCATTGTCGGCCAAAGCCCTGCCTGCCCCGCGCTGGCCGCTTCACAATAGCGCCACCCTAGCTAACCCGCTGCCCATGGCCAAAGACAAAACCCTCTACACCTGCAACGCCTGCGGCGGCACCAGCCCCAAGTGGCTGGGCAAATGTCCACACTGCCAAGCTTGGAACACCCTGGTCGAAACCCCCGCCGAATCGGCCCAGCCCAGCAAAAACCGGTTTGCCGCCCTGGCCAAAACCGCCGAAGTCACGGTGCTGGCCGACATTGAGGCCAGCGACGTGGCCCGCACGCCCACCGGGCATGACGAGTTGGATCGGGTGCTCGGCGGTGGCATCGTCGAAGGGGGCGTGGTACTCATCGGTGGCGACCCCGGCATCGGCAAATCTACCCTGCTGCTGCAAGCGCTCGATGCCTTGCAGCGCGCCAGCGATGCCGCCCCCACAGCCGCCGGTGCGCTGGGCGGCACGCTGTATGTGACGGGCGAAGAAAGCGGCGCGCAGGTGGCGCTGCGTGCCCGCCGCCTGGGGCTGGAACATTCGCGGGTGCGGGTGCTGGCCGAAATTCAACTCGAAAAAATCCTGGCCACCCTCGACGCGCAGCGCCCAGCAGTGGCCGTCATCGACTCGATTCAAACCGTGTATTCCGAGCAACTCACCAGCGCACCGGGCTCGGTGGCGCAGGTGCGCGAATGCGCCGCCCACCTGACACGGGCCGCCAAAGCCAGCGGCACGGCCATGGTGCTGGTGGGCCACGTCACCAAAGAAGGTGCGCTGGCCGGGCCGCGTGTGCTGGAACACATGGTGGATACGGTGCTGTACTTTGAGGGCGACACGCACAGCAGCTTCCGCCTCATTCGGGCCATCAAAAACCGTTTTGGTGCCGTCAACGAAATCGGCGTGTTTGCCATGACCGAAAAGGGCCTGAAGGGCGTGAGCAATCCGAGTGCCATTTTTTTGAGCCAGCACAGCGAACCCGTGCCCGGCAGTTGCGTGATGGTGACCCTAGAAGGCACGCGGCCCATGCTGGTCGAAATCCAAGCCCTGGTGGACAGCGGCGGCCCCAGCCCGAGGCGCTTGAGCGTGGGCCTGGACCGCGACCGGCTGGCCATGCTGCTGGCCGTGTTGCACCGGCACGCGGGCGTGGCTTGTATGGACCAGGACGTGTTTGTCAATGCCGTGGGCGGGGTGCGCATCAGCGAGCCCGCCGCCGACTTGGCGGTGATGCTGGCCATCACCTCCAGCCTGCGCGGCAAGCCCCTGCCACGGGGTTTTGTCGCCTTTGGCGAAGTGGGCTTGGCCGGTGAAGTGCGCCCAGCCCCACGCGGCCAAGAACGGCTGAAAGAAGCGGCCAAGTTGGGTTTCAGCCAAGCGGTGGTGCCCCGCGCCAACCTGCCCAAGAAAAACGACAAAGCCTTTGAGGGTTTGACGGTGCACGGGGTTGACCGCATTGAGGAAGCCATGGACTGGGCCAGAAACCTGTGAACAGCGACGGTGTCTAGGCGGGGTCTGTGGCACGTAAAATGGTTTGTTCCTCTTACATTCTCTGCACTCAGCAAAGGCCCTGCTCATGTCACCCATTCCCTCAATGTCAGACCGCGACGGCAAGATCTGGATGGACGGCCAAATGGTCGATTGGCGCGATGCCAAGATCCACGTCCTGACCCATACCCTGCACTACGGCTGCGGCGCTTTTGAAGGCGTTCGCGCTTACAAAACTACCCACGGCACGGCCATCTTCCGTTTGCAGGAGCACACCGAACGCCTGTTCAACAGCGCCAAAATTTTGCGCATGAGCATTCCGTTCAGCCAAGACGAGGTCAATGCCGCCCAATGCGCCGTGATCCGCGAAAACCAGTTGGAAAGCGGCTACCTGCGCCCCCTGACCTGGATTGGCGACCGCAAACTGGGGGTCAGCCCCAAAGGCAACACCGTGCACCTGATGGTGGCGGCTTGGGCCTGGGGTGCCTATTTGGGCGAAGAGGGCATGAAGCGCGGCATCCGCGTCAAGACCAGCAGCTACACCCGCCACCACGTCAACATCACCATGACGCAGGCCAAGGCCGTCAGCAACTACACCAACAGCATCTTGGCCAACATGGAAGCCACCGACGACGGCTACGACGAAGCCCTGCTGCTCGACAGTGCAGGCTTTGTGTCTGAGGGTGCGGGCGAAAACCTCTTCATCGTGAAAAACGGCGTGATCTACACGCCAGACCTGTCTGCCGGTGCCCTCAACGGCATCACCCGCAACACCGTGTTTCACATTGCCAAAGACTTGGGGCTGGAGATTGTGCAAAAGCGCATCACCCGCGACGAGGTGTACATCGCCGATGAAGCCTTCTTCACCGGCACCGCTGCCGAGGTCACCCCCATCCGCGAACTTGATCGCATCACCTTGGGCAAGGGCGACTATGTGGGCAGCCGAGGCCCCATCACCGAAAAAATTCAGAGCGCGTTCTTTGACATCGTCACTGGCCGCAACCCCCAATACGCCCACTGGCTGACACACGTTTAAGGGGATGACCATGAGCAAAATGACCGTTGAACTGAGCGCCAAAGACCTCAACAGCCACGGCGGCGTGTTCTGCCCCAGTCCGCTGGCCGACATGAAGCTCTGGAACAGCCACCCCAAGGTGTACTTGGATATCGCCAAGACTGGCGAAGCGCGCTGCCCCTACTGCGGCACGGTGTACAAGCTGAAAGCAGGCGAAACCGTCAGCCACGGCCACTGAACCCATTTTTACTGGAGTAAACCCATGATTCTCGTCACTGGCGGTGCTGGTTTTATTGGCGGCAACTTTGTGCTCGACTGGCTGGCCCAGCATGAAGAGCCGGTTGTCAACCTGGACAAACTCACCTACGCAGGCAACCTGGAAACCCTCGCCAGCCTGCAAGGCAATGCGCGCCATGTGTTCGTACAAGGCGATATTGGCGACGCCGCCTTGGTGTCGCGCCTGCTGGCTGAGCACCGCCCGCGCGCCGTGGTCAACTTTGCCGCCGAGAGCCATGTGGACCGCTCCATTCATGGGCCAGAGGACTTCATCCAGACCAACATCGTCGGCACCTTCCACCTGCTCGAATCGGTGCGGGCCTACTGGGGCAACCTGCAAGGGGCCGAGCGCGAAGCCTTCCGCTTCCTGCATGTCTCCACCGACGAGGTGTATGGCAGCCTGAGCAAAGACGACCCGGCCTTTACCGAGACCAACCGTTACGAGCCCAACAGCCCCTATTCGGCCAGCAAAGCCGCCAGCGACCACCTGGTGCGCGCCTACCACCACACCTACGGCCTGCCGGTGCTCACCACCAATTGCAGTAACAACTACGGCCCCTACCACTTCCCCGAAAAACTCATCCCCCTGATGATCGTCAACGCCCTGGCCGGTAAAGCCCTGCCGGTGTATGGCGACGGCATGCAAATCCGCGACTGGCTGTACGTGAAAGACCATTGCAGCGCCATCCGCCGGGTGCTGGAAGCCGGTCGCCTGGGCGAGGTGTACAACGTGGGTGGCTGGAATGAGAAACCCAACATCGAGATCGTCAACCGCGTCTGTGCCCTGCTCGATGAACTGCGCCCCCGTGCCGACGGCCAGCCCTACGCCAGCCAAATCAGCTACGTGACCGACCGCCCCGGCCACGACCGGCGCTATGCCATTGATGCCCGTAAGTTGGAGCGTGAACTGGGCTGGAAACCCGCCGAAACCTTCGAGACCGGCATCCGCAAAACCGTCGAGTGGTACCTGAACAACCCCGACTGGGTGGCCCATGTGCAAAGCGGTGCTTACCGGGAATGGGTGGGCAAGCAGTACAGCGGCAGTGCAACATGAACATCCTTCTCCTGGGCAAAAACGGCCAAGTTGGCTGGGAACTGCAACGCAGCCTAGCCCCGCTGGGCGAGGTGGTGGCGCTGGACCGACACAGCACAGCAGCCGATGGTGGCTGCGGCGACTTGACGCAATTGGCCGACTTGCGGCAGACGGTGCTGAACCTGCGCCCTGACGTGATCGTCAATGCCGCTGCCCACACCGCCGTGGACAAGGCCGAGAGCGAGGTTGAACTCGCCCGCACCCTCAACGCGCTGGCCCCCGGTGTGCTGGCCGAGGCCGCGCAGCAAGTCGGTGCCCTGCTGGTGCACTACTCCACCGACTACGTGTTCAATGGCAGCGGCAGCACGCCTTGGATTGAGACCGATGCCACCGGCCCGCTCAGCGTGTACGGCAGCACCAAACTGGACGGCGAGCGTGCCATCCGGGCCAGCGGCTGTCGCCATTTGATTTTTCGCACCAGTTGGGTCTATGCGGCACGCGGTGGCAACTTTGCCAAAACCATGCTGCGCTTGGCCGCCGACCGCGAGCGTCTGACCGTGATTGACGACCAGTGGGGCGCACCCACCGGGGCCGACCTGATCGCCGATGTCACCGCCCACGCGATCCGGCAGACGCTGGCCAAGCCCAGTCTGTGCGGCCTGTACCACCTGGCGGCAGCGGGCTTAACCACTTGGAACGGCTATGCCCGCTTTGTGGTGGACACCGCCCGCAGCCTCAAACCCGAGCTGGCCCTGAAAGTGCAAGAAGTGGCCCCCGTGCCCACCAGCGCCTTCCCCACACCCGCCAAGCGCCCGCTGAACTCGCGGCTGAACACCGGCCATCTGCGCCAGAGCTTTGGCCTGAACCTGCCCGACTGGCAGCACGGCGTGCGGCGCATGCTGAACGAGGTGCTTTGAAGCCCCACGGCCCCATGAACACCGCCACCCCCAGCCCCATCAGCCCCGCAGCCCATGTGCCTGCTGTGCTCGTGGGGCTGTTGCAGCAGCAGCCGCAACTGGTGTTTTCTGTGCTGATCGGTAGCCGGGCTACAGGCAACACCCACACCGCCAGCGACTGGGACATTGCCTTGCAATGGGAGCCGCAGGCGAGCTGGGTGTGGACCCTAGCGCAAACAGAAACCCTGCGCGCCCAACTGGCGCAGGCGCTGCATGTGGCACCACAGGCCATTGACCTGATTGATCTGCGCCGGGCCAACTTGGCCATGCGCGCCGCCGTGGCAGAAGAAGGCCTGCCGCTAACCGGCACCGAAAGTCTGGCGTGGATGCACTTTTTGCAACGTACTTGGCACGAACTGGAAGCGCATTATTGGAAGCTACAGCATGCGGCTTGATCTGTACCAACTCGAAACCGCACGCATCGCAGCCGAACAAGGTGCCTTGCTGGATCAAGCACGCACCGTGCTTCAACAAGGCCTTTCACTGCGCCCGCTGGAAGATGCCGGCGTGCTGCACGCCCTCCAGGTGCTGATCGAGAACGCGATCGGCAAAGCCAAACACATGCTCAAAGCGGGTGGCCACCCCGTACCGGTTTCAGCGCACGATACCTTTGCGGCACTGGCCACCCACCGGTACATGGATGCGGCAGATGTGCCCCACTGGCACGCTGTCGTGGGGCTTCGCAACCGTATCGTGCACGACTACATGAACATTGACATGGCGCAGGTTCGCGCCTGGGTACAGGCTGGCAAAGACCATTTCGTCATCCAATTCCTGCTCAAACCCTTCCCTACTCCCCACCACACACCACCATGACCCAACGCAAAGGCATCATCCTCGCCGGTGGCTCCGGCACCCGGCTGCACCCGGCCACACTCGCCATCAGCAAGCAGCTGCTGCCGGTGTACGACAAACCGATGATCTACTACCCGCTGACCACGCTGATGCTGGCGGGTATTCGGGATGTGCTCATCATCAGCACCCCGCAAGACACCCCCCGCTTTCAGCAACTGCTGGGCGACGGCAGCGCCTGGGGCATGAACCTGCAATACGCGGTACAGCCCAGCCCCGACGGTCTGGCACAAGCCTTCATCATTGGCGAGCAGTTTGTGGGCAACGCCCCCAGCGCCTTGGTGCTGGGTGACAACATTTATTACGGCCACGACTTCACCAGCCTGCTGGCCGATGCGGATGCACAAACCACCGGTGCGGCTGTGTTTGCCTACCATGTGCAAGACCCCGAGCGCTATGGCGTGGTGGCTTTTGATGCCACGGGCAAAGCGATCAGCATTGAAGAAAAACCCCTCAAGCCCAAGAGCAATTACGCCGTGACGGGTCTGTATTTCTACGACAACCAGGTGGTGGACATTGCCAAGGCGGTCAAACCCAGCGCCCGTGGCGAACTGGAAATCACCGCCGTGAACCAAGCCTACCTGGACAAAGACCAGCTCAATGTGCAGATCATGAAGCGCGGCTATGCCTGGCTGGACACCGGCACGCACGAAAGCCTGCTGGAAGCGGGCCAGTTCATTGCCACCCTAGAACACCGGCAGGGCCTGAAAATTGCCTGCCCGGAAGAAATCGCCTGGCGACACGGCTGGATCGACAACGCCACCCTGGAAAAACTGGCCCAGCCGCTGCTGAAAAACGGCTACGGTCAGTACCTGAAACGGCTGTTGAACGAAAAGGTGTCCGCATGAAAGTCACCCCTACCGCCATTCCCGACGTGCTGATGATCGAACCCAAGGTCTTCGGCGATGCCCGTGGTTTTTTCTTTGAAAGCTTCAACCAAACGGCTTTCAACGCGGCCACCGGTCTGAACCTGAACTTTGTGCAGGACAACCACAGCCGCAGCGCGCACGGCGTGCTGCGCGGCCTGCACTACCAGTTGCAGCAAGCCCAGGGCAAGCTGGTGCGCGTGGTGCGCGGTGCCGTGTTTGATGTGGCGGTCGATATCCGCAAAAGCTCACCCAGCTTTGGCCAGTGGGTCGGTATTGAACTGACGGAAGACAACCACAAGCAGTTCTGGGTGCCGCCCGGTTTTGCCCACGGTTTTGTGGTGCTCAGCGAGACGGCTGACTTCCTGTACAAAACCACCGACTACTACGCCCCGGCGCACGAGCGCTGTATTGCCTGGAATGACCCAGCCATTGGCATTGAATGGCCGGACTTGGGCAAGGCCCCAGCCCTGTCGGCCAAAGACCAGCAGGGCAAGCTGCTGGCCGATGCCGACGTGTTTGCCTGACTTGGGCTTTAGATGCCTTAAAGACCCCAAAAAAAAGCCACCCGAAGGTGGCTTGGAATCCCTGTAAGCGGGCTTGACGGGCTTATTGCCAGGCTCTCTGGCCCGTTCTGCCGCTTTTCCGCTCCCTAACGCGACTTCCCTGAAACCGACGTACCGAAGTGGTGCCGGATGGCTCAGTTGTGACAACAACTGGGCGGGATTATGAACAGAGGCAGGCGATCACACCACCCCCCTATTTGGGGGATAAACCATCACAGTGGTAAACGCACCACAAAACGGGCTCCTGGTTCGTCGCGTCCCTCGCAGTGCACATGGCCACCATGACGCTCGGTAATGGTTTTGACCAGAGACAACCCCAGGCCAACGCCACCCTCACGCTCACTGGCACCGGGCAGTCGGTAAAAGGGCTCAAAAATCCGTTCCCGCTGATCCACTGGCACGCCAGGGCCACTGTCTTCGACAACCATCACCGCCCAAGTCTGATCTGGTGGCACAGCGTGCCGCGCCAGGGTCAACCTGACCTCGGGCACGCTGGCATCAGACGGGCTAGGCACGCCATAGCGACGGGCGTTTTCTAATAAATTGCGCAGCAGTCGGCGCAACAGCTTGGCATGACCCTGAATCAACAGCGGCGAAACATCGGGCGCAATGTCTAACTCGGCCCCAGTGCGGGCACATTCTTCAGCGGCAAGTCCCACCAGATCGACCTCCTCGGTCTGCCCCAGCACCACCGTATCGCGTGCATCGCGCATATCCAGACGGCTGGCCAGCAAAATTTCGTCAATCAGTTGATCCAATTCCTCGATGCTGCGGGCCATTTCTTGACGCTGGGGCAGGCTGGCGCTGTCGCGCCCGAGCAACTCCAGCCCCATGCGGATGCGCGCCAATGGAGAACGCAGCTCGTGTGAGGCATTGGCCAGCAAGGCTTTGTGCGATTGCAACAACTGCTGTACCCGCTCAGCAGCGGCATTGAACCGGGTGGCCAGAAAGGCCACTTCGTCCTGCCCTTGGACGGGCAGGCGGGTGGACAAATCCCCACTGCCCCAGCGCTCCACACCCTGCTGCAAAGACTCCAGCCGTTTGGTCAGGCGACGAACCATCGGATAAGCGCCCAGCGCCACCGCCAGTGCCACCAGCACCAGCAACCAGGCAAAACCCGGCGCAAACAGCCAGGCCACAGGGCCAGGGGGTGGTAACGGGGCTTCAGGCGGGCGGTTGCGGCGCGGCAGCTGCACATAGAGCAACTGCCCGTCGTTCATGCGCACCTGGAATTCCAGCCCTTCGCCGGGCACACGCACCGGACGAGCCGGTGCCTGGCCCACCACCTCCCCCGCGCTGTTGCGCAACACGATTTCGTGTCCAGTACGCTGGGCATTTTGTTGGCGCTCGTGCTTGATCGCCTGCTGCCACAGCCAGCCCACCACCAAAGCCAGCACCACCACCGCAGCCACCACGGCCAGCCAGATGCGGACGTACAGTTTTTGCCCAATCAGCGATGGCATGGCCGTTCAACCTTGTTTCCCATCTTGCTTTTAGTCTTGCTGCTTGGCAAACACATAGCCCACACCACGCACGGTCAAGATGCGTTTGGGGTTTTTGCTGTCGGCTTCAATCGCGTTGCGGATGCGCCCGATGTGCACATCAATCGAACGGTCAAACGCATCCAGCTCGCGCCCACGCACAGCCTCCATGATCTGGTCACGGGTCAACACACGTCCAGCCCGTTCAGCCAGGGCCACCAACAGGTCGAACTGGTAGGCGGTGAGATCGCAGGGCATGCCATGCACCGATACAGTGCGTGCATCGCGGTCAATGTCCAACCCACCAAAGCGCAACGGTGGTGC
The DNA here is from genome assembly GCA_041192045.1 of Pseudomonadota bacterium. Classification (GTDB taxonomy): domain Bacteria; phylum Pseudomonadota; class Gammaproteobacteria; order Burkholderiales; family Burkholderiaceae_C; genus Hydrogenophaga. The sequence continues at coordinate 39,004 of JBEENR010000018.1, forward strand.
ATGGTGGGCCGCCAGCGGCTGGCCGGGTGTCTCTCGGCGGCGCAGCACGGCCCGAATGCGGGCCAGCAACTCACGCGGCTCAAACGGCTTGGCGACATAGTCATCAGCCCCCAACTCCAGGCCCACGATGCGATCCATGGGATCACCCTTGGCGGTGAGCATGATGACGGGCAAGCGCCCAAGTTCACCGGGCAGAGCACGGATGCGACGGCACACCTCCAGGCCGTCCATACCGGGCATCATCAAGTCCAAAATCACCAGCGCCGGTGGCTGAGCCTGCAAGGCCAGCAAACCCTGCGCCCCATCGGGGGCGTGGGCCACGGCAAAGCCTGACTGGCGCAAGTAATCGGCCACCATCTGCGCGAGGCGGCTGTCGTCTTCAATCATCAACAAGGGCAGGGTCATGGCGGCAGTCTAGCGAGGTCAAGCGCCCGAGTCTGCCCCCTGTGCGTGAACGGTGGGTGAAGCACGCTTGTCGTTGACGTAAAGTTATCCCCATGTCCATCCCCTCGCCCATCGATCCCCAGCACCCTGCCCTGCAGGCGCACACCCTGACCGACTTGCTGCGCGCCCAGGCAGCACAACGCCCTGCGGCCCCGGCATTGCGCTCAGTGGGTGCCCACAGCCCCGGCGACCCTTGGGCTTGCCTGAGCTATGCCGCGCTGGCGGCAGTGGCCCATGCCATCGCGCAGCAACTGGCTGGACGGGTACAGCGTGGCGACCGGGTGGCGTGGCTGGGCCTGAACCACCCGGCGCAACTGGCCCTGCTGTTCGCACTGGATCAGCTTGATGCCGTGTTGGTGCCGCTGAACCACCGGCTATCGCCTACCGAGTGGCAAGCCGTGCTGCACGACTGCTCACCGCGCTTGGTGGTGCATGACGACGGTTTTGCCAGCGCCACCCAGGCACTTTTGCACAGTTCTGGTGCACACTGGTTCTGCTGGCCGGTGCAGGCACTGGCACAACCCGCAGCCAATCCCCCGGCCCATCACCGCGCCGAACATCCTGCACGGCAGCAGCCGGTGTTGCTGGTGTACACCTCGGGCACCACCGGACAACCCAAGGGCGCGGTGCACACACGGGGCAATCTGCTGTCCAACATGGCCATGGCCGCACAGGTGCAGGGCATGCAGACCACTGACCGGGTGCTGACCGTGCTGCCCCTGTTTCATGTGGGCGGGCTTTGCATCCAGACCCTGCCCGCCCTGTCGGTGGGTGCCGAGGTGCTGCTGGCCAGCCGCTTTGATGCAGCAGCCACGCTGGCCTGCATCGCCCACGACCGCCCCAGCCTGAGCCTGCAAGTGCCTGCCACCCTGCAAGCCCTGACCCGCCACCCCGCTTGGGTCAACACCGATTTGTCCAGCCTGCGCGCCATCTGGGCCGGCTCCAGCCTGCTGCCACCGGAGCCGCTGCAAGCCTTCATGGCCCGCGGGGTGCCGGTGTGCAATGTGTACGGCAGCACCGAAACCGGGCCATTTTCCATCGCTCTGCCGCCTGAGCAGGCCCACAGCCACCTGGGTTCTTGCGGCTGGCCTGCACCGGGGGTGGCGGTGCGGCTGTGCGACCCGCAAGGCAACGCGGTGCCCGTCGGTACGGTGGGCGAGCTGTGGCTGCGTGCGCCCAATGTGGTGCAGCACTACTGGCCCAAACAGCCCGCGCTGGATGCTGAGGGCTTCTTCCACACCGGCGACTTGGCGCAGCAAGCACCTGATGGCAGCTTCACGGTGGTCGGGCGGGCCAAGGACATGCTGATTTCGGGCGGCGAAAACATTTACCCAGCGGAAATTGAAAACCTGCTGCTGCAACACCCCGATGTGCTGGAGTGCGCGGTGCTGGGTCAGCCCGACCCGCAGTGGGGCGAAACCGTGGTGGCGGTGGTGGTACTCAAGGCCAGCGACGACAGCGAAGCCATGCCCGACTGGCAACCGTTCTTGAACGGACGGCTGGCCCGTTACAAATGGCCACGGCGCTGGGTACGCAGCAGCGGCTTGCCCAGAACCGCCCTGGGCAAAGTACACAAGGCCGCGTTACAGGCCAGTTTGCAGGCTGCGTTGCAGGCCAGCCCCTAGTCAGCGAAAAACTGAAGCTGCCTCAGAAACCGCTGCGCGTGACTCGCGTCGATAATCGGAATTTAACGGTGCTGAAAATGCGCTGTCCCATTTTTCCTTTTATTTTCAAGGCTTTGTCATGCACACCGTTGCGCCCATGTGGCTCTGGATTGCGTTTGTCGTTTTCGTGCTGATAGCGCTGTTTGTCGATTTTGTGGTGCTGAAAAAACAGGGTGCGCACGAAGTGAGTGTGAAAGAGGCGCTCTACTGGTCCGTTGCCTGGGTCGCTGTCAGTCTGGTGTTCAATGGCTTGCTGTGGTGGGCGCTGAAAGATGTGACCGGCTCGGTGACGGTGGCCAATGAAAAGGCGCTGGAGTTCCTGACCGGCTACTTGATCGAGAAAAGCCTAGCGGTAGACAACATTTTTGTGTTTCTGCTGATCTTCACCTACTTCGCGGTGCCACCCACGTTTCAGAAACGGGTGCTGATCATCGGCATTCTGGGGGCCATTGTGTTGCGCACCATCATGATCCTGATTGGTGCTTGGCTGCTGGAGCAATTCCACTGGATTCTGTACCTGTTCGGTGCCTTCCTGATCCTGACCGGCATCAAGATGTGGCAGGGTGCTGACGAAGAGGAAAACCTAGACGACAACGCTGCACTCAAACTGCTGCGCCGTCTCATGCCCGTGAGCAAACACTACGACGGGGAAAAATTCTTCACCGTGGAAAACGGCAAAAGAATTGCCACCCCGCTGCTGATGGTCATCACCATGGTGGCCATTACCGACGTGATTTTTGCCGTCGATTCCATTCCGGCCATTTTTGCCATCACCAAAGACCCATTCATTGTGCTGACCAGCAATGTGTTTGCTATTCTGGGCCTGCGCGCCATGTTCTTTTTGTTGCAGGCCGCAGCCAGTCGCTTCCATTTGCTCAACTACGGGCTGGCGGTGATTCTGGTGTTCATTGGCAGCAAGATGATGCTGATTGATTTCTTCAAGATCCCGGTGGCTATCTCGCTCGGTGTGGTCATGAGCATTCTGGTCATTACCATGGTCTGGAGCGCCAAAACCACCCCCAAAACCTGAGCACAGGCTCAACGCGCTGCTCTCAGCGAATCTGCCTCGGGGTGGGCATGGCAACATCCAGCGTTTGCTGGGCCGATTGCAGCAACTGGCTGTACATCTGCAATTTGTGCCCACTTTCGCGCAGGCGCTGCGCCAGACGCTGGGCCACCAGGGTCATGAGCTTGGCGGCGGTCGCGGGTTGTTGAACCGTCAAGGCTTCCAAGGCCTCGCGGGTCAGCAGGGCGCATTTCACATCGGTGGTCGCGGTGCAAGTGGCGGAGCGGGCTTCGCCATCGACCAAGGCCATTTCACCAATCAGGCTACCGGGGCCCAGCACCGTCACGGTGTCGGCACTGTGGCGGTGCATGGCTTGGCTCTCGACCGTGATCTCACCATCGAGCACCAAGGCCATGAAGCCGGTGTCGTCGGCCTCGCCTTGGCGGATGATGACGGTGCCACTGTCAAAACGGCGGGGCCGCATGAAGGTGACGATGGTCAGCGCCTCCGCTTCACTGAGCTGCATCAGCGCCGTCGGCGAGCGCAACAGGCGCGCCGCTTCCTGCGCACTGGCCGAGGTGTGTACATCGGCCTGACTGTGCGCCCGGCCTGACCAGCGGGCCAACAGCCCTGACCATGAACGAAACAATGACATGAGCAACCTGAATGAAGGGGTGAATCCACCAAGACAAAGCGCACCGACCGCGCAACGGGGTGACATTGTGCCGCCGTTGACAGCCCCTGTGACTCAGGATGCACCCGGTTGCACTCAGAGTCGGCCCATTTTCCCGGCCCGAAAGTCGGCAAATGCCTGCTGAATGTCTTGTGGTGTGTTCATCACAAAGGGGCCGTAACCCACCACGGGCTCGTCTATCGGCTCGCCCGAGAGCCACAGCAGCGTGGTGTCCGTCAAGGCGCGCAATGTCACCCCACGGCCTGCACGGCTGAAGACCAGCAAATCGGCCTCGCCCGCCTGCACCTCGGTCTGGCTGGCATCCAGGGTCTGCACCCGGCCCCGCAGCACCAGTGGCACGGTGGTATGGCCCTCGGCAGCAGGCAGGGTGACGCTGTGCCCAGCGCGCAACCGCACATCCCACACTTGCATGGGGGTGCAGGTGCGGGCAGGGCCTTGTGCGCCGCCGTAATCGCCCGCAATCAAGCGCACCGTGCCCGCGCCGTCGGGCAGGGCCACGGTCGGCGTTTGCGCGGCTTCAATGCCTTGGTAAGCCGCTGGGGCCATTTTGTGGCGGGCGGGCAGGTTCACCCACAGCTGCACCATCTCAAAAGGCCCGCCCCGGCGGGCATAGGCAGGGCTGTGAAATTCTTCATGCACGATGCCTGCTGCCGCCGTCATCCACTGCACGTCACCGGGGCCAATGGTGCCGCCCGCGCCGGTGGAGTCGCGGTGCGACACCTCGCCGTCATAAACGATGGTCACCGTCTCAAAACCCCGGTGCGGGTGCGCGCCCACACCGCGGCGGGCCGTGGTCGGCTCAAAACGGGTTGGGCCACCGTAATCGAGCATGAGAAAGGGCGAGAAGTTGGCCGGGTTGTCGTTGTACGAAAACAGCGTGCGCACCGGAAAGCCATCCCCCACCCAGTGGCTCTGGGGGTTGCGTTGAATGAAAGACAGGGTTTTCAAGGTGTTCTCCAAAGCTCAGTCGGTATGCAAGCGCCGTCAGACGGCCACATCGCCACGGTCCCAGCGGGTTTGCAGCGCCTGCCAGCGCTGGCGTGCAGCAGCTAGGTTGCGGGCTTTCACATGTCCAAACCCTTTGATCTGCTCGGGCACACGCGCCAGCTCCAGGGCCAGCGTGTGGCGCTCGGCGCTGAGCGTCGCCAGCAGGCCCTGCATGCACTGGCGGTATTCCACGATCAGCGCCCGTTCGGTGCGGCGCTCTTCGGTGTAGCCAAACACGTCCAGCGCTGTGCCGCGCAAGCCCTTGCAGCGGGCCAGCCACCGAAAAGCGGTGAACATGAAGGGGCCATACGTGCTTTTCACCGGCTCGCCTTGGGCGTTTGTCTTGGCCAGCAAAGGCGGTGCCAAGTGGACGCGGAGCTTGACATCGCCTTCAAACTGGCTAGCGATGCGGGCATGAAAGGCCGGATCGCTGTGCAGACGGGCTACCTCGTACTCGTCCTTGTAGGCCATGAGCTTGAACAGGTTGCGGGCCACCGCCTCGGTCAGCGTGGTTTTGCCCAGTGGCTGTTCGGCTTGGCGCACGCGCTGCACCAAGTCGCGGTAGTCAGCGGCATAGGCAGCATTCTGGTAGTCCGTCAAAAAGGCCACGCGGCGGGCCACGATTTCGTCCAGCGTTTGGCGCTTGTGGAACTGCACCACCTGTTGTGCTGGTTGGCGCGTCCACAGGGCCTGCACCGCCTGCGGCTGGTGCGCGGCACGGCGGCCCCATTCAAACGCGGCCTTGTTCTTGTCCACCTGCACCGCGTTGAGCTCCATGGCCCGCATCAGCGCGGCATGGCTCAGCGGCACCCAGCCTTTTTGCCAAGCAAAGCCCAGCAACAGCGGATTGGCATACAGGCTGTCGCCCATCAACTCGGTGGCGGCGGTTTCGGCATCGAACACCGCCACGGCATCGGTGCCCAGACTGCCCACCAAGGCATCCGCACAGGCCTGTGCGGGGTTCTGCCAGTCCGGGTTTTTCACAAAGGCGGCCGTGGGCGTGGCGCTGGCGTTCAGGGCCACATGGCTGCGCCCGGCGCGCAGGCGCTGCCACGTCTCTTTGTGCGCCGCCACAATCGGATCGCAACCCAGCACCAAATCTGCCGATGCCGCCGAGACGCGGGTGGTGCGAATGTCGTCCTGCCGCTGGGCGATCAGGATGTGGCTCCAAGTAGCCCCGCCTTTTTGCGCCAGCCCGGCAGCATCTTGGGTGACGATGCCTTTGCCCTCTAAATGCGCGGCCATGCCCAACAATTGCCCGATGGTGATGACCCCAGTCCCCCCCACACCCGCCACCACAATGCCCCAAGCCTGCGTGCCCAGCGCGGGCAGCTCGGGCTCGGGCACGGTGTCCCCAGCCCAGGGAGCCTGTTGGCCGCGCTGTGGCTGGGTGCGCAACTGCCCGCCTTCCACCGTCACAAAGCTGGGGCAAAAGCCTTTCACACAAGAAAAGTCTTTGTTGCAAGTGCTTTGGTTGATCTGCCGCTTGCGGCCAAATTCGGTCTCCAGCGGCTCTACGCTCAGGCAGTTGCTTTGCACGCCGCAGTCGCCACAGCCCTCGCACACCAGTTCGTTGATGAGCACGCGCTTGGCGGGAGCAGCCAGCGTGCCGCGCTTGCGGCGGCGGCGCTTTTCGGTGGCACAGGTCTGGTCGTAAATGATGACCGTGGTGCCTGTGATGGCACGAAACGCCCGCTGCACCGCGTCCAGCGTATCGCGGTGCTCAATGGCAATGCCTTCGGGCAGACCGGTCACGCCCGCGTATTTTTCAGGCTCGTCGGTGACGATGCTGATGCGTGCCACCCCTTCAGCCCGCATGCTTTGCGCAATTTGCACCACGCTGTGGCCTTCGGGCCGCTCGCCTACCTGCTGGCCGCCGGTCATGGCCACCGCGTCGTTGTACAAAATTTTGTAGGTGATGTTCACCCCCGCGGCAATGCTTTGTCGAATGGCCAAAATGCCGCTGTGAAAGTAGGTGCCATCGCCCAAATTGGCAAACATGTGCGTATCGGTGCTGAACGGCTGCTGGCCCACCCAGGGCACGCCTTCGCCGCCCATTTGGGTAAAGCCCACGGTGGCGCGGTCCATCCAAATGCTCATGAAATGGCAGCCAATGCCCGCCATGGCCCGCGAGCCTTCGGGCACTTTCGTGCTGGTGTTGTGCGGGCAGCCCGAGCAAAACCAGGGCTGGCGTTCCGCCCCCTGCACGCCTTGGGTCAGCAGGGTTTGCAGGGTCTGCTCTTGCGCCTTCAACACGGCCAGGTGGACATCCATGCGCGCCAGCACATCGTCAGGCACGCCCAATTTGCGCAGACGCTTGGCCACGGCGCGGGCAATGATGCTGGGGCTCAGGTCGGCATTGGCGCGCAGCAGGGTGTGGGCACTGGGGTTGGGCATGCTCCATTCACCGCCCGAAAAATCGCCCTCCACCTCGTCAAACTTGCCCAGCACATTGGGCCGCACATCAGCGCGCCAGTTGTACAGCTCTTCTTTCAGCTGGTATTCAATGACTTGGCGTTTTTCTTCAACGACCAGAATCTCGCGCAGGCCTGTGGCAAATTCGCGCGTGGTCTGCGCCTCTAGGGGCCACACCACATTCACCTTGTGCAGCCGCAGGCCAATGCGGCGGCAGGTGGCCTCGTCCAGCCCCAGGTCTTGCAGGGCTTGGCGCGTGTCATTAAACGCTTTGCCGCTGGCAATGATGCCCAGCCGGTCATCTGGCCCAGCGATCACATTGTGGTTGAGCCGGTTGGCGCGGATGTAGGCCAGCGCCGCATACCACTTGTAGTCAAACAGGCGGGCTTCTTGGTCCAGCGCCGCATCGGGCCAGCGAATGTGCAGGCCGCCCGGTGGCATGTCGAACTCGGGCACCACCAGCTGCACCCGCTCGGGGTCTATCCAAGCGGTGGCACTGGATTCCACAATCTCCTGAATCGTCTTCATGCCCGCCCACAGCCCACTGAAGCGGCTCATGGCAAAGGCATGCAGGCCCAAATCCAAAATGTCTTGCACCGAAGACGGGAAAAACACCGGTAGCCCGCAGGCCTTGAAGATGTGGTCACTCTGGTGCGCCGCCGTGCTGCTCTTGGCCACATGGTCGTCACCGGCCACCGCAATCACCCCGCCCCACGGCGTGGTGCCCGCCATGTTGGCGTGTTTGAAGACATCGGCGCAGCGATCCACGCCAGGGCCTTTGCCGTACCAAATGCCAAACACGCCATCAAACCGGTTGCTGCCCGGCGGCGCAAAACCCAGTTGCTGCGTGCCCCACAGCGCGGTGGCGGCCAGCTCCTCGTTCACACCGGGCTGAAACACAATGTTCTGCGCCTTCAGGTGCGCGGCGGCTTTTTGCAGGGCTTGGTCGTAACCGCCCAGCGGCGAGCCCCGGTAGCCGCTGATGAAGCCAGCGGTGTTTTTGCCCAGCAAGGCATCGCGCTGGCGCTGCAACATGGGCAGTTTCACCAGCGCCTGCACGCCACTCATGAGGGCGCGGCCCTGGTTCAGGGTGTATTTGTCATCCAGCGTCACCGCTTGTAGGGCGCGGCGGATGTGGTCGGGCAAAGGTCCGTTCATGGGTCAATCTCCTAGAGTAAGGCCACCTTGTGGGTGGCTGTTGGCACCGTTCAGCAGCCGGTTGGCGCTGGGGTTGGTCGTGAGTGTAGGGCGGTGCTGCGCAGCCGTCTCTGGGAATGTCCCTGATACTAAGCAAGCCCCCAGCCTTTACCGATTGAGCAACATCAACGGCCAAAACCCGGAACCATCGTGAACATCCTTTAACATATGCGGGTTTTTACTCAGCTGGAACGGTTCGTGCGTGTAGGCTGTTTTGCAACCGTTTCCACCCTTCTCATCTGAGCAATCCCCATGATCAAAAAAGCAGTTTTCCCCGTTGGCGGCCTGGGCACCCGGTTCCTGCCCGCCACCAAAGCCATCCCCAAAGAAATGTTGCCGGTGGTGGACCGTCCACTCATTCAGTACGCGGTGGATGAAGCCTATGCCGCTGGCATCCGTCAGATGATCTTCATCACGGGTCGCCACAAACGCGCCATTGGCGACCACTACGATGCCGCCTTTGAACTGGAATACGAGCTGGAGCGCGGCAGCAAGAAAGACCTGCTGGATCTGGTACACGCCATCAAGCCCGATGACATGGACTGCGTCTTCATCCGCCAGCCGCGCCCGCTGGGTCTGGGCCATGCGGTGCTGTGTTCGGAGAGCGTGGTGGGCAACGAACCTTTTGCCGTACTGCTGGCCGACGACCTGATGGTAGGGCCACCGGGCGGTGCTTCGGTGCTGGAGCAGATGGTGAAAGCTTACGAACGCAATCCCGGAACCGTGCTGGCCGTGCAAGACGTACCCCGTGAAGAAACCCGCCGTTATGGCGTGGTGGATGTACATGGTGCCACCGACACCATGGCTGAAGTGTTTGGCATGGTCGAAAAACCTGTGCCCGCTGTAGCCCCTTCTACCCTAGCAGTGGCAGGCCGCTACATTCTGTCGCCCTCGGTGTTCGACACCATCCGCAACCAAGAACGTGGCGCAGGCGGCGAGATTCAACTGACCGACGGCATTGCCGCCCTGATCGGCACCGAAAAGGTGTACGCCTTCCGCTACGAAGGCAAACGCTACGACTGCGGTAGCAAAATCGGCTTCATGGAAGCCACCATCGACCTCGCCCTGCAAGACCCGTCGCTGCGCAGCCATGTGCTGACACACATCCAAGCTATTGCCGCTCAGACCGCAGGCCACTGAAAACCACGAACCGGCTTTTGCGGTGCTTTTTTCAGTCTTTCGTCGGCTCTTTGAATCACGGGCACAGCACCGTTACCCGCCAAAATTTTCTGGCTGAGCCCACAAAAAGGACTAATATGTTCAACCTTCAGCGTACTTAGGTTTTTGTACACTGAAAGTTGAACAATTTTTCTCACGGTTTCTTCTGACTTATTTGATTGGGCATGACTGGTACGGGGCTTGCTTTGTCTGACCCAGACGCTCATACCCACCATGCCAGCCCTACCTTGCTTATGACACCTCAGCGCACCGAAGCCGCGCTTCCTGACCTGGAATCGGTGGCCCGACTGCCCAGCAATCAGGCGCTCAAAATGGCCATTCACCCTTGGCGCGGCCAGGGTGCGCGCCATGCGCAAACCAAAATCATCCTGCTGTGCGCCGATCTGTTGATCTTGGTGGCCTGCTTTCTGCTGGGTCGTCTGCCCGTGTGGCTGGGCGACCACCCGGCACACCTGTCCGTGTGGGAAAGCCTGATGTCCGGGCAAGGCCAAGTCTGGATGATCCTGTTCACCAGCATCGGCTTGGGCATGGTGGCTTGGATGGCAGCGGTTGACGGGCACTACACCGCCGCACGACGCAAACCATGGTCTGACGAGCTGCGTCAGATTCTGTTGGTGGTTACCACCGGTGCTGCAGCCAATGTGGTGCTGAACTACATGAGTGACTGGCCCGTCTCCAGAATCTGGCTGGTGGTGAGCTGGGCGCTGGTCTTGGTGCTGCTGCCCCTAGGGCGCTACAGTGTCCGGCGCTATCTGCTGAACAAAGGCTGGCTCACACAGCCTTATGTGCTGGTGGGTGACCCCAAAGATGTCAGCATGGCCGCAGCCGCACTGGCCAGCGAGCCACTGATGGGCTATATCCCCGTGGCCGTGATCTGCCGCGAACCCCACGAGCATTCTGTCGAAGTAGCCGGTGTCAAATTGACGACCATGACCCTGACCGACAGCGTGCGCAAGTACCTGAGCCGGATCGGCGGCTACCAAGTTGTGGTGGTGCTGCCTGAGCACAACAGCCGTTGGCTGCGCGATCTGGTGGAGCAACTCATGCTCACCCGCGACGACATCACCATGATTCCAGCCATCACAGGCCTGCCCATGCTGGGCATGGATGCCTCGCACTTCTTCAGCCACGAAGTGCTGCTGCTGCGCCCACGCAACAACTTGCAGCGCCGCATTCCCAAAATGGTCAAGCGCCTGCTGGACGTACTGGGAGCCCTGTTCCTGCTGGTGGTGCTCAGCCCGCTGTTTTTAGTCGTGTCGTGGCGCATTTGGCGTGCCGACCGTGGCCCGGTCTATTTCACACAGGATCGCGTCGGGCTCAAGGGTCAGCGCTTCAAATTCATTAAATTCCGCAGCATGATCATGAATGCCGATGCGGCCTTGGAACGCTGGAAGACCGACGACCCTGAGCTGTACGCTCGTTACTGCGCCAGCAACTTTAAGTTGGAAGATGACCCTCGCATCACTGCCGTAGGACGCTGGATCCGCCGCAGCAGCGTTGATGAGTTACCCCAACTCATCAACGTACTGCGTGGCGACATGAGCTTAGTCGGTCCACGCCCCCTGCTGCCGCGTGAACTTGAAGCCTACGGCGATGCCATTGATGCCTACGGCAAAGCCCGCCCAGGCATTACCGGCTTGTGGCAAGTCAGCGGGCGCAGCGCCAGCACCTTTGAATACCGTATTGCCATGGACCTCTGGTATGTTCGCAACTGGTCGCTGTGGTACGACATTGTTATTTTGTTCCGCACCGTTGGTGTCGTCTTGCGGCAAGAAGGTGCACACTGAGTGCACTGCGGTTTGACCACACTCTTACAACCCCATCAACAGCCCCGTCTGCACCATGTCCAATATCGTTCCCGTTATTCTCTGCGGTGGTTCTGGTACCCGCCTGTGGCCACTCAGCCGCGCTGGCTTCCCTAAACAGTTCTTGTGCCTAACGGGTAACCACAGCTTGTTCCAGCAAGCGGCCCTGCGGCTCAATGCCCTGTCAGTGCCTGGTGTTAAGACCCTGCCCAGCTTGGTGGTGTGCAACGAAGACCACCGCTTTCTGGCGCAAGAACAACTGCGCGAAATCCGCCTGAGCGATGCCGAATTTTTGCTGGAGCCCATCGGTCGCAACACCGCCCCAGCCCTGACGCTAGCCGCCTTGGCGGCGCAGCAAAACGGCGAAGACCCGGTATTGGTCGTCACTCCCGCTGACCAAACCATTGCCGATGAAGCCGCTTTTCAAGTGGCCCTGCAAGCCGCTGTTGCCCAAGCACAAGCAGGCCAGATTGCCATTTTGGGCGTGACCCCCGACCGGCCCGAAACCGGCTATGGCTACATCCGCACCGGCACCAACGACCACAGCAGCGCCCTGCCCGTGCTTCAATTTGTTGAAAAACCCAACTTAGCTACCGCCCAAGATTACTTGGCACAGGGGGGTTACTTTTGGAACGCAGGCATGTTCGTGCTGAAAGCGTCGGTCTGGCTGCAAGCCTTGGCCCATTTCCGGCCCGACATTGCCAGCGCAACACAGGCCGCTTGGGCCACCCAAACCATAGACGGCCCCTTTGTGCGACCCAACAAAGCCCAGTTTGGTGCAGTACCCAGCGAATCGGTGGACTATGCGGTGATGGAACGCTGCCCCGCAGCGGCGCAGTTCCCTATCTGCATGGTGCCGCTGAATGCGGGCTGGAACGACTTGGGTGCTTGGGATGCCGTGTGGAACGCACTGCCCAAAAATGCCGAGGGCAATGCCTTTGTGGGCGATGTGATCAGCGCCAACAGCCACAACAACTTGGTCAATGCCAGCGGCAAACTGGTGGCCTTGGTGGGCGTGAGTAACCTGGTGGTCGTGGAAACGCCCGATGCCGTGTTGGTGACCAGCCAAGCACACAGCCAAGATGTGAAGCTGATTGTGAACGAGCTGAACAAACGCCAGCGCGAAGAACTGAGCCTGCACCGCAAGGTACACCGACCCTGGGGTTGGTATGACAGCATTGACCAGGGTGGCCGTTTCAAGGTCAAGCGCATCATGGTCAAACCCAAAGCCAGCCTGAGCCTGCAAAAACACCACCACCGCGCCGAACACTGGATTGTGGTCAGCGGCACTGCCGAAATCACCAACGGCGACCAAGTGCTGCTGCTGACGGAAAACCAAAGTACCTACATCCCCTTGGGCGCAGTACACCGTCTGGTCAACCCCGGCACCATCCCGTTAGAAATTGTGGAAGTGCAATCGGGCAGCTATCTGGGTGAAGACGACATTGTTCGCCTAGAAGACACCTATGGCCGGGCACCGGCGAGTAAGTAAGTCCTATTCCGTCATTAAAGCTATCGCATTCACCATGAAAATCGCAGTCGCCGGTACTGGTTATGTGGGCCTTTCCATGGCCGTTCTTTTGGCCCAACACCACGAAGTGGTAGCGCTAGACATTGTCCCCAGCAAAGTGGATCAAATCAACGCCCGGCAAAGTCCTATTGAAGATACCGAGCTGGAAGACTATTTGCAGCACAAAACCCTGAACCTGCGGGCTACCCTGAACAAGGAAGAGGCTTACCAGGGTGCTGACTTTGTGGTGATTGCCACCCCCACCGACTACGACACCAGCCGCAATTATTTCAATACATCGTCGGTTGAAGCGGTGGTGCGGGATGTAACAACTATCAACCCCCATGCGGTGATGGTGGTGAAATCTACTGTGCCGGTTGGCTTTACCCAAGATGCACGCCAGCGCCTAGGCACCGACAACCTGATTTTTAGCCCCGAATTTTTGCGCGAAGGCAAAGCACTGTACGACAACCTGCACCCCAGCCGTATTGTGGTGGGCGAAATTTCTGACCGTGCCCGGCAGTTTGCTGGCCTGTTGCAAGAAGGTGCCATCAAACCAAATGTGCCTGCCTTATTTACCGACAGCACAGAAGCCGAAGCCATTAAACTCTTTGCCAATACCTACCTAGCTATGCGGGTGGCCTATTTCAATGAACTGGATACCTACGCCGCCACCCACGGCCTGAACACCCGCCAGATTATTGATGGCGTGTGCCTAGACCCGCGTATTGGTGCCCACTACAACAACCCAAGTTTTGGTTATGGAGGCTATTGCCTGCCTAAAGATACCAAGCAACTGCTGGCTAATTATGCGGATGTCCCGCAAAACTTAATTGGTGCCATTGTCAGCTCTAACAGTTCCCGCAAAGATTTTGTGGCACAGGATATTTTGGACAGGAAGCCAAAAACCGTGGGTGTGTACCGGTTGGTCATGAAAGCGGGCAGTGACAACTTTAGGGCCAGTAGTGTGCAGGGCATCATGAAACGACTGAAGGCTAAAGGGGTTGAGGTCATTGTTTATGAACCTGTACTGAAAGATGCTGCTTTCTTCAACTCGCGGGTTTTAAATAATCTTACAGAGTTTAAAAAAGAGTCTGACGTTATCATCGCTAATCGTAAAACATCTGATCTTTTAGATGTCGAAGAAAAAATATATACGCGTGATCTTTTCGGTAACGATTGACGCGAAAAACGTTGCGCTTTAATGCACTATACAGCGAACCCTAAAAATGATTATGATCTACGCACTCGTCATTCTAATAACATGCATTTTTCTTGTAATTTATCCTTATATCGTATATCCAGTATTACTGAAATTTATTCCAGATAAGAAAATTCACCGAAAAGAAGGTCATAAGCTCTCGGCCACTCTTGTTTTTTGTGCATACAACGAAGCTCAATCGATGCCAGAAAAGCTGGCGAATATTGAAAAATTGAAGGCTCGACACCCTGAGTTAGAAGTACTCGCATTTGATGACGGATCAAACGACTCTACCTACGAACAATTGGTAGCACGTCCAGATCTGGTGCGAGTGGTTCGTGGGGGTGGACGTAACGGCAAGGCTTTCGGTATGAAACAGCTTGCTGCCCAAGCGACTGGGGACATCATGATTTTCACAGATGCAAACGTTACCCTTCGAGAAGATGCAATTGATAACTTGATGGCATGGTATGCAGACCCTGGCATAGGCGGCATTTGTGGCTCTCTCCATTACAGTGGCTCTGATGAATCAACCACCGCAACAGTTGGTGGAAGTTATTGGCGATTAGAAGAATATTTAAAGAAAGAAGAATCGCGCACAGGTAATGTCATGGGCGGTGATGGCTCTATTTTCTCTTTGCGGCGATCCCTGTATCCAGTTTTTCCAGATACTGTTTTAGACGATCTCACAGTTTCAATGGCTGCCGTCTTTAACGGAACGCGGTTGATTAAAGTCGAAGATGTTGTTGCTTACGAAGGGCTTGTCGTTAAGCGCGCCGAAGAGTTTTCTAGGAAAGTTCGGATCTCTGCTCGCGCTTTTCATACTCACCTCTTTCTGCTACCACAGCTCCGGAAGATGTCAGCGTTAGACAAGTTTAAATACGGCTCCCGAAAACTGATTCGGTGGTTTGGTGGTCTGTTCCTGATTGTTGGTGCTTTTGCTGCTATGTTTGCAGCATACACAGTTTCACTGAGTGCATTTTTAGGTCTTCTGTTAACAGGGGCTGTTTTTGTCTTAGTCGGCCTGTATGCAAAAAAAGGTATTGCAGCAACCATCATGGAAATTGTTATTGCTCTTTTTGCAACCTTAATTGGTATTTTCCGTGCTATGCGGGGGCAAACATTCGCCGTCTGGAATCCAGCAAAATCACGGTAAAGATTCCTACAGCATGTGACATCCTTCATGCCACCCATTTGTTTTGATAAGAATTTCAGACAACTATCATCTTTGGTTGCGTCATGAATTGAGAAATCGTACGCTCTAGCAATTCACATAATAGGTAGTCATCTGACAATCAAAACAACTACTCCAGCAAGTGAAAAACTTTGTTGCCAGTGATCAGCCTCGAATTCTATACTCCGTGACTGCACAATAAAAACACGAACTTTAAAATATGACAACCAATAACAATTTCAAAAAACCAAAAGTTCTTTACCTGACAAAAGTATATCCTTATCCGCCTGCTACTGCAGGCGATGCCGTCTATTCACGCGGAATCATTGAATCACTTGCAGCCGAAACTGAAATTACAGTCTTATGTGCTGAGAATAGCTCCTCTCATGAAAAAAATCCATCAGTTCAATGGATAAGTACGGGACCACAAAAAAGCGGAAAAATAGGATCTGTATTTTCAAAACTTCCTTTGATTTCCTGGAAAAATGCAAGCGATCAATTTTATAAGATATTAGATAAAGAACTAGAGAAGTCATGGGATGCAATCGTTTTAGATAATATCGGACTTGCTCATGCATTGGAGTCCGCAAAACGATATAAAAATCAACATCTCACAACAAAAATTTTTTACATATCACACGAATGTGAATTTCAAACTCGACAATCAAAATACGATGCATACGGACTCAATCCAATAAAAAAACTACTGGCATCATTAGATTTAATAAAAGTTGAGAAATATGAAAATCGCCTACTTCGAGAATGTGACATAGTCACTGTGATTAACGTAGCTGATATTGCCGTTTTTAAGAACATCGCCTCTGATAAGAAATATCTCCCATTCTCACCAGGATATAACGGAAATATCGTTTCAAACAGAAAAATTGATAAAACCACACCACGCAGAATTCTTTTGCTTGGAGGACGAAAATCAGAACAAAAGAAACAAATTTTGCTTGAATGGATGAAAGTTTCATACGAAACGATATTGAAAATCGGTGTTGAAGTGGTTGTCGCGGGTGATATGGATGACAGTCTAAAAGACACAATGCAGGAGAAATATCCAAAAGTTACAGTATGTGGGTTTGTAGATAACTTAACAGCACTGATACAAACGGCAAGGATGGGGTTGATTGTGGATACTGTAGGAGGAGGATTCAAGATGAGACTTCTTTCGCATGTTTTCGAAAGGCTTCCTATTGTTGGACTATCAGATGCCATTAGCGGTTTGCCGACTGTTGAAGGAAGTGGCTATATTGGTGCACCAACACTAGAAACCCTTCTCGACAAGGTTTTGGCATCTATTGATGACGTTGAATTATTAGACCAACTTCAAAATCAAGCATTTCAAGACTGTATAACCGAATACTCTTGGAGCAGCAGATCAGCACTTTTCATCCAAGCTTTACGTGACCATCACGGTGAGGTACTGATATGAGAATCAGCTTGTCTCGTCGTGTGAAATCAGGAATTGAATGGTTTCTCTCGCCAAGAGGGCGTGATCTGTTTTTTGCGCTACTAGGTCAAGCTGGCCCCACTGTGCTCCAACTGATTTTTTTCATCACTACTGCAAGAATATTAGGCGCTGAATCAACAGGCATTTTTTTTCTTATCGTTGCAATCTCTGTTATTGGATCAGCTTTCGTCGGTTTCGGATCAGGTGGGCTTGTCATGCGGGAAGTTTCACGAGACTCAAAGCAAGCACCTCATGTATTTGGTCAAGCCTTAGGGGTTTCAGTCGTCACGTATTTCGTCGTATTTCTACCCGTCATGTACGGTGCATGGTATGTAACTGATGGGCTCGTGGCCTGGTGGGCGATCGGACTGATCGCAAGTGCAGATTTGTTAGCATCTAGGCTATTGACAACAACGTGGTCATTGTTTGTTGCCAAAGAAGAGCAGCTGCGTGCAGCAGCAATGATTTGCATCATGCCTCTGTCAAGAACAATTGTCAGTTTGTTCGTTTTTTTCGTAGAAACAGAAAACAGATTTCAAGCATTCGTCATCGTTTATTTCATATCCAGCTTTGTAACATTGCTGATTGTCTTGCATCTTGTTAGCAAGAAGATAGGAAAATTTACGCTTTCAGTTCGCAATTTTGATTATAAAAGCGGTTCCAGTTTTTCACTCACTTGGTTCAATGCTGCCATACAAAGTGAAAGCGAGAAGGTGTTACTCGGTCTTTTTGGTAATCCCGCAATGGTAGCCGTTTATTCGATTGCTATGCGCTTAATGGATGGCGCAGCAATGCCACCGCGAGCGGCTAGAGTTGCTGTACAAGCAAGACTTTTCAGGTCTGGGGTAGAGGGTACAAAGACCATTTTCAAAATGACAGTGAAGATATTGCCAGCCGTCATTATTTATGGGTTAATTGTCTGGCTTGGATTTTATATTCTTGCACCACTTGTATCTAAACTTTTTGGTACAGGATTCGAGTTACTAACATCAATTCTACCTATACTAGGATTATTGCCGTTGCTTAGAGGAATTTCTGAATTCGGTGCCGAAATTTTTTTATCATCCGATAGCCCATCAATCCAAGCAATGACACAGACCTTAGTTACAATCATACGCCTTGGTTTAGGAGCATTCTTGATATCTAACTTTCAGATTAATGGCGCAATATATACAGGACTAATTGTAACCGTTATTTCGGGATCTATCTTATGGTCTCTAGCATGGATCAAAAGTTACACAAAGTAATCATAAATAGAAAAATATCCAGAGAATACTAAGAATGGCTTTCAAAACTCGATTGCCTGACCTTTTCGCACGCGTAAGTTGTTGATTTTTATGACTACTAGAGTTCGACTTTTGAGTTTTGAACACTACCCTTAGCAATCCGGCTGAAATTAATAAACTAATGTATAGGAATAATAATGATCATCGATTTTGAGTCACAAAATTCAGAAAAAAACTTCAACTGTGATATTGCTGTTGTAGGAGCAGGAGCTGTAGGTGTACTAATTGCAGTTGAGTTAGTAAAAAATGGATTTGATGTATTGCTAATCGAAGGTGGCGGCACTGGCGTAGAAACAAAATCACAAGACTTAAATCTTACTAAAATTGAAGACAGGCCAATGAGTGGTCTCAGTAATGCACGATTCCGACTTTTAGGTGGTTCGACAAATTTTTGGGGCGGTCAAATACTGAGATTTGATGCTAGTATTTTCAAAAATCGTCCTTGGCTTAACTGTACAGGATGGCCATTTGGACTTGACGAACTCGACCGTTATTACGATCAAGCAGCAGTATGTTTAGGGTTACCAGCAGATTTCACAGATGATGAAATTTATGAAAAAGCCAGCGTAAAGAAAATAAATTTAGGTTCTTCACTTGATGTATTTTTAACTAGGTGCTTACTAAACAGATCAACTGCACATATTTTTAAAAACGAAATTCACGGAAATAAATTAAGAACTTTAATTCACGCTAATGTGATTTCTTTCGGCATGAATAAAAACCGTGTTGAAAACTTAGAAATTCGAAACTTCTCCGGAAAATCAGGAACAGTCAAAGCGAATCGCGTGGTTCTTACAGCAGGAACCGTCGAAATTGCACGATTGTTGCTTAGCCCAGATTCGAGTGGTCGTGATACACCTTGGTCAAATAATCAATTTGTTGGCGCAGGATTTATCGATCATATAGAAGCCTGTGCAGGTCAAATTAAACTCAAAAACAAAAAAGAATTCCATGAGAATTTTGATAATATATACATCAACAATATCAAATATTTGCCGAGAATAAAATTATCAACGGAAGCACAAAAACAAGAAGAGGTGCTGGATATAGCAGCTAGATTTGAGTTTAGATCTCAATATAAAGAACATTTAGCGAATATGAAGATTTTCGTAAGATCGCTATTGAATGGACAAAGGCCGCCAAACATCACTCAGTTACCCGCACATCTAATCGCCGTCTGGAAGGTAGCATTTCCTCTAGCTTGGCGCTACATATCATCGAAGCGATCTTTTAATCCTGCTGATAGCAGCATAGATCTCATGCTCATATGTGAGCAAATGCCCACTCTACACAGTCAAATCCAGCTTGGAGACGGATTGAACGCAGTGGGCGCGCGAAACATAAGAGTCAAATGGACAATAGACGGCTGTGAATTAAAAACCATGGCTGTTTTTGCACAAAAAATTAAATATAAATTCGAAGAAATGGGGATCGCAGATGTCAATCTCGACAATCGATTAACTAACCAAGATCCAAGCTTTTTAGATACGGTCACAGATTATTATCATCAAATGGGTGGAGCACGCATCGGGCCTAGTGAAAAATACGGTGTTGTTGACAAAGATTTGAAAGTTTTTGGCTCTGATAATTTGTTTGTTGCAGGTGCTGCTGTTTACCCAGTTTCCGGATTCGCAAATCCAACATTCACAGCAATGGCCCTAGGCTTGCGTCTTGCCGATCATCTATCAAAAGGTTAATCATGAAAACTATTGAACTTCCCCACAAAACGAAGACTTCTAGATTAGGATTTGGAGGCACCATATTAAAAGGTGGATCAGGTCGATCTGAAAACTTACGAATGCTCAACTCTGCATATGAAGCGGGATTTCGTCACTATGACGTAGCGCCATCTTACGGACTTGGTGTTGCTGAAAGTATTTTAGGAGAATTCATTGCACCAATAAGGTCACACGTAACAATAACTACAAAAGTTGGTCTGCCGCGACCAAAAAATCCTGGTTTACTGGCACAACTGAGAGGAATGGTTAGACCTCTGATTTCTTTTGCTCCCAGTTTGCGACGCAAGTTGGGAAGATCAGTACAACGAATGAGTGGAAGTGCTGCAACAAGATTCGATCTAGATTTTGTTAAATCTTCAGTCGATGAGAGTTTTCGTGAACTTAAAACGGATTATATTGATTTACTGCTGTTACATGAAATAACTCCTGAACAAGTTTCGGACGAACTATATTCATATGTACAGAGTTTAGTTAATAGTGGCAGAATACACGCTTTTGGTGTCGGATCTTATCGCCACGAAGCTGAACGCGTTGTTCATCAGTGCCCTAATTTAGCAAGAATTGTACAGACATCTTGGAGTGTAGGCGATAAACCATTATTGCTTGAACCGCATACTCCATTTCGAATTACTCACGGCTCAATCCGGAAATTTCAAGACATCCAAAACTGGCTTGTGTCTAATAAAAAGCTCAGAGATACGCTTTCAAAGAATATCGGTTATGATCTATCTAATCCGGATACGTTAGGTGATCTAATGATGGCTGCTGCCCTATCCGAAAATCGTTCAGGAATTGTACTTGTATCGTCCACAAAAATAAATCGCTTACGTAGACATGCCGAAATTTCAACAAATGAATCGTTAATTACAGCTGGATCGAAATTCAACAGTTTATTCTCAGAGTATACCAACGAAAACAGTATTGGAGGCCAGACAAATCTAAAATGAATCCTACCTAGGAAACATCGATGAATCAAGCCTTCGTTGTCAACCTAGCTTCCAACTACAAAACATAAAACAATGGCATGAAAACCGATGCCCGCCAAGACACTATAGAAGTTCTGCAAGCGTTCAGAGCACAGGCGCATCGTGAACATGAGATGACGTGGGAAGAGTTTGCTAGCATTGTGGGGGTACACCGATTGACCATGTTGTGTTGGTTCCGCTGCTTCAGAGTGGATACAGCAGAGTTACGGCCCATCGCTTCGGCACGCGGATGTTCATTGGGCTCAGGACTCATTTTAAGAACGGGACAGAAGGTACTCGAAACACTAGGCGAAGATTCGGATTTGGCGCAGGGGTTGCCGTTTGCGTTGTGGAGTCGGAGCGCCATTCCAGTAGTAGCGCAGTCGCGTTTTGGCGTATACCAGTCGCTGGGATCCAGCGTCAGCTATCTTCAGTGCAGGGACTTCACGCCTCAGCACCCTGCCAAACGCGTCTTGGAGCTGCGCCTACAACAGATGCAGAACTGGCTCAATGAGGAAGACCCCGTGATCGAACCGCGCGTCAAGGCCGAACGTGCGAAGATCCACTGTGCTGTGATGAAACGGCGACGCGCCAAGACTCGGCCTGTGCGCAGCTTTGCATCGGCAGGCCTGTACGCCCGTTCTGCGACAGCGGACATGTAGGAAAAGCGTTACGATGATTTACAGCGTCACCAATCTGGGGCTGGAGAGCTTTGCACTGCGTGACGGTGCAATCAACAAGTTGCACAAGGCCGATAACGTCAAGATGCTACCGTCAAGTCGTAAGCCGCTCATTGAACTGTTCGGCCCGCTGCCCTACACGCCCGAGATCAACCCGGATAAAGTTCTTAACCGGGACTTGAAAACCGAACCGCGCAGTCGCGCACCGACAAAAGATCGGTTTGAGTTGAGGAAGCTGGTGCGCAGCTTCATGGAGAAGCTACAAATCACCCCGGGCAGTGTAAAAAATATTTCAATCATTCGATAATGCAGCACGCAAATCAGTCTTTTTATAAAGGCCGGGTTAACAAAATCTTGTAGTTCGCATAAATTTTTCAATCTTAAATTGTATATTTAACAGTCTAATAAAATCAGCAATATAGGGAATAATTTGGTATTTATAGGGATTTCTTACCTCTTACACACTCAAGAAAAATCTTTTACTAAGTACGCTAAGGAAACCGTCTTTACTTTTGAAGTTCTGTAAGCCATTGATTTATATAGAAAATATGGCGCTCAAATCTATAATCTTTTGTCCCTTCTTACTTATTCACATGAATTTTTCGATCGCATCGAGATTTGTTCATATACACCAAGGAACCTCTGCAAAACCCTGTTTTGTAAAATTTCGGCCTATATAAATCAAAGACTTAGAAGCACACAGTCTCAGAAAAATGGTGGTTTTGCAGACCTTCCCTAAACTAAAATTGTATATGAAAATCAAAAATATTCTGATAATTTTCCAGGCAATCAGACGAATGTCATGGTTCATGTTGCTTTATATGATTAGGAGGACACTCAGGAACCATATTGCTATTCAAGCGCCTGCTTGGTATAAGAAGAGGCTATCAAAAATCGAGGATTCTCTTCCTTTTTTATCTCTTGCATCGCAACAAAGAATTTCCGTACAAGAAATCGGTGATTTTTACTGCGCAGAATATGGAGATCAGATTACCGACATCCCAAATGGTAAAATTGTTTTGCATGGTCGTTCTATCGATTTTAAGAGTGCTGGCTGCATTGATTGGAAGATTCGAATTCCCGAGGAGGGAGATCATCAAATGTGGGCAGTCAAACTTGGACATATGGGATTCTTGTGTCCGTTGCTTGTCTCTGGTGATGATGAAGCATTAAAGACTGTACTAGAAGTTATTCGATCTTTTCGTCGTTCTGTATCTGTCACAGATCCAGGAGCTTTCAATACGTACTGGTTCCCTTACGGAGTTTCGCACCGCGTGTTGGCTCTAACATCTGGATATTTGATTGCAGCATCTAAAAGAGATCTACCCGAAGAATTTAAAATTGAAATATTAGAATTCTTACGGGAAAATATCGCTTTTATTGTTGACAACATAGAATATGAGCTTGGAAACAATCATATCGAAAGAAACTTAGCTGCATTATGCATTTATTTTTCGCACGCGACATCAGTTCCAGACTGGATTAGAAAAAAATTGAATCGAGATATTCGGCATCTCCTCGATCAAACAATTCTTGCCGATGGAGGGCAAATTGAACGATCTCCAATGTATCAGGGTCTGAGTATTGCATCGCAGTCTGTGTGGGCGGAAACACCATTTCTTGAAGATTCGCTCAAACAGGATATTATTCAAAAACTCTCAAAGGCTCGATATGCCTTTTCTGTTTTATGTCACCCAGACGGAAAAGTCGCACTGTTCAATGACAGTTGGCATCATGAAGTACCAGTTTGGCGCGGATCGGCTGCACCTACTGGACGCAGTCTATTAAGTCAATCGGGCTATGCACGCCTAGCAACAGGAACTGATGTCTGCATTTTAGATGCAGGTGCTTTGGGGCCCAGATGGAACCCAGGGCATGGTCATGCAGATTTTCTTTCTGTTGAAATTTCGTTAGACGGGGAACGACTGGTTGTAGACCCAGGCACCTCTCGCTATAACACAGGTGAAGAACGAAGGCGTGAACGCAGTGCAGCCGCTCATAACGGTCCCATCTGGAAAGGATATGAACCTGTCAGTTTTTTAGGCTGCTTCAAAATTGGACGAATGGCGGAAGCTCATTTGATCGACGATATTGAACTTCCTTGTCTAACAGTTGCAGGAATTTTTCGAGATGATCCAGGTGTATTGATTCGGGTTGTTAGACATTATCCGAATGAAGGCTTCTTAATCGCAGACATCTGGAGTAAAAATGACCCTATT
>JBEENR010000019.1:0-62000 GCA_041192045.1 Pseudomonadota bacterium
CTCGCCCTACGAAAACAAGACCCTGGAATTCAAGGTCATCAAGCTCGACCGCAAGCGCAACAACGTGGTGCTGAGCCGCCGTGCCGTGGTCGAAGCCTCCATGGGCGAAGAACGCGCCAAGCTGATGGACACCCTGCGCGAAGGTGCCATCGTCACCGGCGTGGTCAAGAACATCACCGAATACGGTGCTTTCGTGGACCTCGGTGGCATTGACGGCCTGCTGCACATCACCGACATGGCCTGGCGCCGTGTGCGTCACCCCAGCGAAGTGGTGGTGGCCGGTCAAGAAGTTACCGCCCGCGTGCTCAAGTTCGATGCCGACAAACACCGCGTCTCCTTGGGCCTCAAGCAAATGGGTGACGATCCTTGGATGGGCGTGGCACGCCGCTACCCGCAAGGCACCCGCATGTTCGGCAAGATCACCAACATCGCCGACTACGGTGCGTTCGTTGAACTCGAACCCGGCATTGAAGGTCTGGTGCACGTGTCTGAGATGGACTGGACCAACAAAAACGTGGCCCCGAACAAGCTCGTGTCGCTGGGCGACGAAGTCGAAGTCATGGTGCTCGACATCGACGAAGACAAGCGCCGCATCTCGCTGGGCATGAAGCAATGCCGCGCCAACCCCTGGCACGAATTTGCCGAACAAACCAAACGTGGCGACCGCGTCAAAGGCCCCATCAAGTCCATCACCGACTTCGGCGTGTTCGTCGGTCTGGCTGCTGGCATCGACGGTCTGGTGCACCTGTCTGACCTGTCTTGGAACGAGTCCGGCGAAACCGCCGTGCGCAATTTCAAGAAGGGCCAAGAAGTCGAAGCCATCGTGCTGGCCATCGACGTGGAGCGCGAGCGCATTTCGCTGGGCATCAAGCAACTCGACGGCGACCCATTCAGCACCTTCGTGTCGGTCAACGACAAAGGCTCCGTGGTGACCGGCAAGGTCAAGACAGTGGATGCCAAAGGCGCTGAAGTGGATCTGGGCAACGACGTGCTGGCTTACCTGCGCGCCTCCGAAATCAGCCGTGACCGCGTAGAAGATGCGCGCAATGTGCTGAAAGAAGGCGACGAAGTCACCGCCGTGGTGGTCAACGTGGATCGCAAGACCCGCAACATCCAGCTGTCCATCAAAGCCAAGGACGTGGCCGACCAAAACGAAGCCATGGCCAGCCTGAACCAGCAAGCCTCGCGCGAAAACGCGGGTACCACCAGCCTCGGTGCCCTGCTGCGCGCCAAGCTCGACAGCAACAACTAAAGCCGCCTGAACACGGCGGGTGCCGCAGCATGCGTAGCCCACGCATGCCGCGGTGCCCGCCGTTTATGCCCTACCCGTTCATCAGCCACCTGACCCCGCCTTGTTGACCCATGACCCGCAGCGACCTTGTTGAAGCCCTGGCCAGCCGATTTACCCAGCTCACCCACCGGGATGCTGAATTCGCTGTCAAGGCCCTGCTGGATGCCATGGGGGATGCCTTGGTCAAAGGTCAGCGCATTGAAATCCGGGGATTTGGCAGTTTTTCGGTCACCCACCGCGCACCCCGTGTGGGGCGCAACCCGCGTTCCGGTGCCAGCGTCATGATTCCGGAAAAGCGCGTACCCCACTTCAAACCCGGCAAAGCCCTGCGCGAGCAGGTGGATGCCCGCACCGCCGAAATGCTGGAGCATGAAGCGCCCAAGCCTGCACCCGCAGACCCTTCAGGGCTGTAAAGCAGGCGCTGGCTACAATGTTTCCTCCACGAAGGGAATGTCTTGAAATACCTGATGTGGCTGCTCAACGCAGCCATTTTTTTTGTCCTGTTCGCTTTCGCGCTGAACAACCAAGCGCCCGTCACCCTGCGCTTCTTTTTTGGCACCAGCTGGCAAGCACCACTGGTGTTGGTGCTGCTGATGGTGCTGGTGCTCGGCGTGTTCTTGGGCATTTTGGTCATGCTGCCGCTGTGGCTGCGAGCCAGAAAACGCGCGCTGCAAGCCACGACAGCAGCAGCCAGCCCCAGCATCGACACCCCACCCACCCCAGCGAGTCCCCATGCCCACGACAGACCTTGACCTCACCTGGCTGCTCTGGAGCCTGCCCGTGGCCTTTGCCCTGGGCTGGGTGGCATCCCGCTTCGATGTGCGGCAATGGCGCATGGCTAGGCAGTCGCCCAAAGCCTATTTCCGGGGCCTGAACTACCTGCTCAACGAGCAACAAGACCAGGCCATTGATGCCTTCATTGAAGCCGTGCAGGGCGACCCTGACACCGCCGAGCTGCACTTTGCGCTGGGTAACCTGTTCCGCCGCCGGGGCGACTACGACCGCGCCGTGCGCGTACACGAACACCTGCTGGCCCGTGCCGACATCAGCCAAAAAGACCGCGACCGCGCCCAGCACGCCCTGGCCCTGGACTTTCTGAAAGCCGGACTGATCGACCGCGCCGAAGCCGCCCTGCACAAACTCAGCGGCACCGCCTTTGAAAACGAAGCCCTGCTGGCCCTGCTGGCCTTGTACGAACGCTCACGCGACTGGACACAGGCCCAGGGCGTTGCCCGGCAGCTGGGCAACGCTGGCCAGGGCAGTTTTGACAACCGGCTGGCGCACCACCTCTGCGAACAAGCCGACCAAGCCCTGCGGGCCGGCGATGCCACCCTGGCGACCCAACGCCTGACCGAAGCCACCCGCCAAGCCCCGCAACTCGCCCGCGTCTGGATTGCACTGTCCGAACTGCGGATGCAACAAGGCGACCCCATCGGCGGTCTGGATGCCCTGTTTCAACTGAGCCAACACGCCCCACAAGGCGTACCGCTGGCCGCGCAGCTGCTGGTCAGCCTGGGCCAACAAACCGGCCAGACCGAGCGCGTACTGGCGCTGCTGCAAGCCTGCGATGCCCGCGCCCCCAGCTTGGACGTGACCGAAGCCCTGGCCAGCCTGAGCAGCAACCCCGCACAAGCCCGCGCCTGCTACCTGCGCCACCTAGAGCGCGAGCCCTCGCTGGTGGTGGCTAGCCAGTGGTTAGCGGGCGAAACCCTGTCACAACCCGAAGCGCAACCCCGCGTGCAGGCCGCCCTGGAACAAGCCAGCGACCCGCTCAAGCGCTACCGCTGCGCCGCCTGCGGCTTTGAAGCCCGGCGCTACTTCTGGCAATGCCCTGGCTGCCACGCCTGGGACAGCTACCCTGCGCGGCGGGTAGAAGAGCTTTGACGGCTGCGACACCCAGCTGGGTATGATCCCGCACCCCGGCCACGCAATGCCGCGCTGGCCGCTCTCGGAGGATGTGAGTTGTGTTCAAGAATGTGACGATTTACCGCATGGCCCCCGGCTGGGATGTGACGCTGGAGGCCATGGAAACCGCGCTGGCGACAGCCCGTTTTGAGCCTTGTGGGCCAACGCAAACACTTTCGGTGGGTTGGCTGGAGCCCAGGGGTGAGGCGCATGGGCCGCTGGTGGAGTCGGTGGCTGGGCAGCGCATCTTGAAGCTGATGCTGGAAACCCGCAGCGTGCCCAGCACGGTGGTGCGTGAAAAAGCCGACGAAGTGGCCGCGCAGATTGAAGCCACCACGGGCCGCAAACCCGGCAAAAAGGAAAGACGGACACTGCAAGACGATGCGCGGCTGGCTTTGCTGCCGCAGGCGTTTCCGCGCAGGGGTGCGTGTTGGGTGTGGCTGGACATGGCACGCGGCTGGCTGGTGACGGATGCGGCCAGCAGCAGCAAGCTGGATGCGCTGAGCACGGCGCTGGTGAATGCCTTCCCCAGCCTGAGCCTGCAACTGCTGCAAACACAGGTGACCCCGCAGTCGGCCATGACGCAGTGGCTGGCCGCCACCTCGCCCGACGAATGGCCGGCGGGCCTGAGTGTGGAGCGGGAATGCGAGCTGAAGTCAGGCGACGAAGAAAAATCGGTGGTGCGCTTTACCCGCCACAACCTAGCCACCGACGAGGTGCGCCAGCACATCAGCGAGGGCAAGCTGCCCACCCGGCTGGCGCTGAGCTTTGACGGGCGCATCGGTTTTGTACTGACGGAATCGCTGCAACTGAAAAAACTGGCTTTTCTGGAGGGCGTGTTTGACGACCGCCCCAGCGCCGAAGAAAGCGGTTTTGATACCGATGTGGCGCTGGTCACGGGCGAGTTGTCGCTGCTGCTGCCCGCCTTGATCGAGGCTCTGGGTGGCGAGCAGGTGCCCGGTGCAGCGCCGCCACCTGCGGCCACAGCACCGACCTCGGCCCCAGTGGTTGCGGCCAGCACAAGGGCTGTGGCGCATGACGATCCCCCGTTCTGAGGTGTGACGCATGCTGCAAGTCATCGCCATCAGCCTGGGGGCCAGTTTGGGTGCGCTGTTGCGCTGGCAGCTGGGTTTGTGGCTCAACCAAGGCACAGCGTTGCTGCCCTGGGGCACGCTAACGGCCAACTGGGCGGGGGCTTGGCTGATTGGGGTAGCGGTGGTGTTTTTTCAAAGTCAAACCCAGCTGGACCCGGCTTGGCGACTGGCACTGGTGACGGGTTTTCTGGGCGGACTGACGACGTTTTCCACCTTTTCTGCCGAAGTGGTGGCGATGTTGCAACAGGGGCGCTGGCTGCTGGCGCTGGGCAGTGCCAGCCTGCACCTGCTGGGCTCCTTGCTGCTGACTGGGTTGGGCATGCGCATGGCCAGGGCAGTGGCAGAACTTTCGTGATGTAACGCAAAGCCATAGGGTTTTCCAGCGGAATCGACCACCCAAGCGCCGATAATGCCGCCTGCGCCGTGAAGGCGTTCCTGGAAGCACTCAACGATGAAATCTCTGGACAATTTCCGCCTGCGCCTGGGCCGCGATGAACTGGTGCCCATCATGATTGGCGGCATGGGGGTGGACATCTCCTCCTCCGACCTCGCCCTAGAGGCCGCACGGCTCGGTGGCGTGGGCCATATCTCCGATGCCATGATCAAGACGGTCACCGACCGCCGCTACAAAACCAAGTACGTCAAGGCCAAACAGGCCTTGTACAAGTACAACATGGAGTCGTCAGACAAGTCGGCGGTCAAGTTTGATCTGGGGGATCTGGCTGAGGCCACCCGGCTGCATGTGGAAAACACCATGGCGCGCAAACGCGGCTCGGGCATGGTGTTCATCAACTGCATGGAAAAGCTGACCATGAACGGCCCCAAGGAGACGCTCAAAGTGCGCCTAGAAGCCGCGCTGGATGCGGGCATTGACGGCATTACCCTGGCCGCTGGTCTGCACCTGGGCAGTTTTGCGCTGATTGAGTCGCACCCCCGCTTCCGCCAAGCCAAGTTGGGCATCATCGTGTCCAGCCTGCGTGCTTTGCAGCTCTTCATCAAGAAAAACGCCCGCTTGCACCGCCTGCCCGACTATGTGGTGGTCGAAGGCCCACTGGCTGGTGGGCACCTCGGCTTTGGCATGGACTGGGCGCAGTACGACTTGGCCACCATCGTGGCTGAAATCCGCGCTTGGCTGGTGGCGGAACAGCTGGACATTCCGCTGATTCCAGCGGGCGGTATTTTTACGGGCAGCGATGCGGTGCGTTTTCTGGAGGCCGGTGGCAACGCCGTACAGGTAGCCACCCGCTTTACTGTCACCCGCGAGTGCGGCCTGCCCGACGACATCAAGCAGGAGTATTTCAAGGCCAACGATGACGACATCGAGGTCAATGAAATCTCGCCCACCGGCTACCCCATGCGCATGATCAAGAGCAGCCCCGGCATTGGCGACGGCATCCGCCCCAACTGCGAGGCCTACGGCTACTTGCTCGATGCCAACGGCAAGTGTGCTTACATCAACTCTTGGAACCGCGAAGTGCTGGCCCACCCCGGCGTGAAACACCCCGCGGTACACGACAAAACCTGCCTGTGTACGCACATGCGCAACTTTGACATCTGGACTTGCGGCCAGACCACCAGCCGCCTCAAGGACACCAGCGTGCGCCAGCCCGATGGTCAGTACCAGTTGCTGAGCGCAGAACACGTCTTCAACGATTACCTGCACAGCGTGAACAACCAGGTCCGCCTGCCGGAACTGGAAGCCGTGCCCGCCTGAGTCGCGGTGCCATGCAAGGGGTGTGGGGGCTGCGTTAACCCCCGCCGCGCTGCATGCAGAGGTCAAAGCGCTTCATAAAAGCCAGACGCTGCGCGGCATCCAAGCCCGTGAAGGCAAAGCTCACGCGCAGCACCGGCATGCGCATCAGGGCAATGACACGCGGGGGCTGCACCTGCCAGCGCAGGTACAAACGCCCCGGCGCAATGTCCACCTGAGCGCTGTCAGCGTGGCATTCGTAAGGGCAAGCGCCCACCGCAGCAGGCAGGCGGGATAGCCATTCGGCCTCGGTGTAGCCCATGTCGCGCTCAAAGGTTTCGGCATAGCTGGACTGCATACCGGCCTTCAACCCCCGGCAATGGGCGGCCAGATGGCCAGCACATCGCCCTCCGTCAGGGTGGTGGTCAGGCGCTTTTCGGGCTCGATGTACTTGCCATTGACCAGCACCAAATGCACCAGCTTCGGCGGCAGGCCAAAGGGCTCGATCACCTGGCTGATGGACTGGGCGGGGTCAATGTCCAGCGCCACTTGGTTGCTGCGCCGGGCCTCGGCGGGCAGGTAGTCGGTCAGGGTGGCAAAGAGTTTGAGCGTGATGTTCATAACGGCAATGGTGCACGCAAGGCAAAGCCCTTGCTGTCAGCGACGGCGTGCATCCAGTGCGCCGCTCCACTGGCCTTGGCCCTGTGCGGCAGCCAGATAAGCATCCATCAGCCGGGTGGGGTCGTGCATGAGCTTGTCTTTCCACTCGCCCAGATGCACCTGACCTTCAACCAGCCCGCGCATCACGCCCACGTGCTCCGTCCAGCCCACCGAGTTGCAGCCCACCATCACATCGTTTTTGAATTGCAGGCTCAGGTGACGGCCCGATGCCCTGTCGGTCAGCTCGGCATGCTCGCCACCGGGCAGGCCTTCCCAGTTGCCAAAACTGGTGGAAATCAGGCCCAGGGTATCCAGCACGTTGATCTGCGTCACGCCCTTGAGCTCGGCTGGCTGGCCCACCATGTTGAGCGCGGCCACACGGGCTTGCTCGGCAGCGTTGGGCTGAATGGCGCTGACAATGGTTTTGCCGCTCACCTTGTCAAAGGCTTCGGCGCAGTCACCTGCGGCATAAATGCCGGGCACGTTGGTTTGCAAGGTTTCGTCGGTCAGCACACCCACCAAACAGCGCACGCCCGAGTTTTCTAGGAAGCCAATGTTGGGCCGCACGCCGGTGGCGCTGATGACCAAATCAGCCTCTAGGTGTTCGCCGGTGGACAGGCGCACCTGCATCTTGCCGCTGGGCATGGCCGAGGAGCCCAGCCCCACCATTTGCGCAATCTTGCCCAACAGGCCGGGCTCGGCCTGGGTGCCACGCTCAATGGCTTCGACCCGTGCGCCGGTGTACACCTTCACGCCTTTGCTCAGGCACCAGTCCTTGATCATGCCGCCCGCCGTGGGGCCCATCATGCGCGGCACCATGCGGTCGCCCATTTCCACCACCGACAGGTCTACCCCGCGCTGCTGCAAGGCTTCCATGATGATGCAGCCAATGAAGCCAGCGCCCATTTGCAGCACCTTGGCACCGGGCTGGGCCAGGTTGGCAATGGCGCGGGCATCGGCCAGCGTCCAGCAGGTGTGTACGCCAGGGCCGTTGATGCCGGGCACGGGTGGCGAGGCGGGCGATGAGCCGGTGGCAATCAGCAGCTTGTCAAAGCTCAGTGTGTTGCCGTCGCTGAGTTCAATGCGGCGTTGGGCGGCATCGAGCACTTTGGCCCGCACACCACGGCGCACGGTGATGTTGAGCCGCTCAAAATGGTCAGGCGTGTGGCGCAGGTGCGTGCCCTCTTCGCCTACCTTGCCAATGAGCAGATAAGGAATGGCCATGCGCGAATACGGCGCTTCGTTCTCGTCGCCCACGAGGGTGATGCGGTCGTGGGGGGCGTGTTTGCGAATGGTCTCGGCGGCAATGACACCGGCGGGGCCGGCACCGAGGATGACGTGGTGCATGGGGTTCTCCTGCGAAATGAAAAGGGGCAGCTCAACTGGCTGCCCCCGCTGTGTGGAACAGGTCGCGGAGGGCGACCCGCGCACGTTACGACAGACTCAGGCGTGCCTTGGTCTCAGCCGTGGGGCGGCCTTCGCTGTCCCAGCCGCGCACTTCGTAGTACTTGGGCAGCATTTCGGGCAGCTTGCTGACCACGCCTTTGCCGGGGCCGGTTTTGGCGGCTTCGGTCAGCAAGCGCTTGGGCAGGCTGTCGTCGGCCTTGGTGAAGCCCGCTGCGTTGTTGAACTCGCGCTCCATGTTCCAGATGCGCTCGCCAATGTGGTTGAGGTGCTCCATGGTGTATTCCTCGCCACAGGCGGCCTGCACCTGCGGTGCCACGTCGGCCAGCGTCCAGGCAAAGCTGGTGAAGATGCAGATACCTGCCGAGTCGAAGGCGGCGGTGGCATCTTGGAAGGCTTTCACCAGTTCGGGCTTGCCGTTGTGCTCGGTGGGTTCGGTCTTGACCGGAATGCCCAGCACTTCAGAGGCGATGGTGTAGCCGCGCAGGTGGCACCCGCCCCGGTTGCTGGTGGCATAAGCCAAGCCAATGCCTTGAACCACGCGACCGTCGTAGGCCGGGAATTCTTGCCCCTTGCTGGACATCGACAGTTCCGGATGACCGTACTTTTCGCACAGACGCTTGGAGCCTTGGCCAATTTCGACACCAAAACCACGACCATTCACGGTTTCGTCAACCAAGAAAGCCAAGGCACGGGCCGAGCCGAAATGGGCTTCAATACCAATTTGCTCTTTGGTCAGCACACCCATTTCGTACAACTCCATCACCGCGCCAACGGTGGTGCCGAAGCTGATGGGGTCGATGCCTTCCTCGTTGCAAACCATGTTGGTGTATTGCAGCGCCTCCAAGTCGTTCACGCCGTTGGCTGCACCCAAAGCCCAAGCGGCTTCGTATTCCAGACCGCCCGATGCACCCCAGTACTGCGGCTTGGTGGCCACGGTGAAGTGGGTTTCGTCCATCTTGCTGATGCGGCCACAGGCAATGGTGCAGCCAAAACAGGCTTGGTTGGTCACCAAGTGCTTTTTGCCGTCGGTAGCACGTGGCGCGGCCATGGCTTCAGCGGAAATGTCCTTGGCCCCTTCAAACTGCACGTCTTTATGGTTGCGGGTAGGCAGTGCGCCCACTTCGTTGATCACGTTCATCAGCACTTGGG
Organism: Pseudomonadota bacterium; assembly: GCA_041192045.1. GTDB lineage: Bacteria > Pseudomonadota > Gammaproteobacteria > Burkholderiales > Burkholderiaceae_C > Hydrogenophaga. The sequence continues at coordinate 9,197 of JBEENR010000019.1, forward strand.
TGCCGTAAGCGGGCAAGCCCTGGCCGGTCACGCCGTTTTCGGCCAGCACTTTTTTGGCCGCCTTGGTGGCGGCCATGAAGGCTTTGGGGTCGCGCACATTGCCCACGCCCTTGGTGCCGCGCACGGCAATGGCCTTCAGGTTTTTGCTGCCCATGACGGTGCCCACGCCCGAGCGGCCAGCCGCGCGGTGCAAGTCGTTGACCACGGCGGCATACAGACAGCCGTTTTCGCCCGCCTTGCCAATGCTGGAGACGCGCAGCAGCGGGTCTTGCAAGCCGGTTTTCAGGGCTTCTTCGGTCTTCCAGACGCTCAGGCCCCACAGGTGCGAGGCATCGCGCAGCTCGGCCACATCGTCATTGATGTAGAGGTAAACCGGCTTCGGGCTCTTGCCTTCAAAAATGACCATGTCCCAGCCAGCCATCTTCAGCTCGGCACCCCAGTAGCCGCCCGAGTTGGAGCAGGCAATGGCCCCAGTGAGCGGGCCTTTGGTGATGACGGTGTAGCGGCCACCGGTGGAGGCCATGGTGCCCGTCAGGGGGCCAGTGGCCCAGATGATTTTGTTGTCAGGCGAGAGCGGATCGACTTTGGGATCGACTTCGCTGATGAGGTATTTGCTGCCCAGACCGCGCGAACCCAAGTAGGCGCGTGCCCACTCCATGTTCAGCGGTTCGACCTTGACGGTTCCTGCGCTCAAGTTGACGCGAAGGATTTTTCCAGCCCATGACATAGTGAATCTCCTGTGAATGTGGGGAATGCCGGGCTGCTTTAAGCGGCAGCAGACTGGTTACCGAGCTTGTTGGCCCACTGTTTCATCTTGTCGATGCCGGTCCAGTTGGCATCAATGAAGGTAATGGCGCTGGTGGGGCAGGCATCGGCACAGGCCGGTTCGCCACCGCACAGGTCGCACTTTTGAACCTTGCCGGTTTCTTGCACATAGTTGATGGTGCCAAACGGGCAGCTGATGGTGCAGACCTTGCAGCCCACGCAAGTGGTCTCGTTGACCACCTTGGCCCCCGTGGCCTTGTCCACGGTGATGGCCTCGACCGGGCAGGCATGCAGGCACCAAGCTTCGTCACACTGGGTGCAGGTGTAGGGGACTTTTTTGCCGGTGTGATGGAAGTCGAACACCTTGATGCGCGATTTCGACGTGGCGTAGGTGCCGTAGTTCTCGAAAGAACAGGCCATTTCGCACTGCAAGCAGCCGGTGCATTTATCCGGGTTGATGTGCAGGACTTTCTGCATGGTGTGGTCTCCTGGTGGATGGCAGCTCTGCGGCGCAGCGCCACGCTTATGAAAAACATTGCCTACGAATTGTTGATGCGCTAGGCAAGTTTTTGCCTAGGGTTATCCCTAGATACCCAGATAGATTCCCCGAAATTCTCAAAATGAAACAAAACAAGCACTGGCACACTTCATGCAGTCGCAGGCCCAACAGCCCGCAAAGACCCCACAAGATCCGCAGAGAAGAGACATGAATACCCATCTGTCAGCCACCGAAAATACCGCCCTGCCCGAGCGGCTGATGCGCATTCAACACGCACGCCGGGCTGTGCTGGGCGAGGGTCGCCCCAGCGTCAACGGTGGCCACTGGGTAGAGCCTTGGATCGACCAGTCCTGGCGGCGCTGCATGGCGCAGGGCTTGCACCCGCAGCAGGCGCTGGACTTTCACACCCTGTCGGTGCCCGGCATACGCCGCGCCCTAGAAGCCAGCGAGCCCCTGCTGCAAGCGGCGGCACCGGTCATTGCTTCGCTGGCACGCACCATGGCCGATACCCACCACTTTGCCATCCTGACCAATGCCGATGGCGTGGTGATTGACGTGAACGGCCCCATCGACCGCCACAACCCACATGCCCACCTGATTGCCCGCGTGGGTGTCGATCTGTCCGAAAACACCGTGGGCACCACCGCCATTGGGGCCTGCTTGGCCGAACAACAACCCGTCTGGTTACACCGGGGCGAGCATTTTTTTGACGACACCAGCGTGTACAGCTGCGCCGGTGCGCCCGTGTTTGGGCCAGATGGTCGCTGCGTCGGCGTGCTGGACTTGACGGGCGTGATGGTCAATGAACGCCCAGCCTTGCGGCACTTGGTGGCGCAGTCGGCCCGCCGCATTGAAAACGCGCTGACCTTAGTCCAGCCGCACAGCCTGCTGCTGCGCCTGAACTGGCCCGGCAGTGCCACCGAATCGGACAGCGCAGGTCTGGTCTGCGTCAACAGCGAGGGGCTGGTCACCGGCAGCAACCGTGCTGCCGCTGACATGCTGGGCTTGTTGCCGGGTATGCCGGGGCAGCACTGCAACGACCTGTTTGCGGTGCCCTTCCAGAGCCTGTTCGATGCGGCCCGGCACGAGCAGGCCGAACGCGAATTGCCGCTGTGGTCCGGGCTGCGCCTGCTGGTCAAGGTGCAGCTGGGCGGGCACCGGGCACGGCCTGTGGCGGCATCGCCCGGACAGGCGGCAGCCAAGGTGCCTTTGAAAGAGGTGGAGACGGCGCTGATCCGTCAGGCCGTACAAGAGGCACGCGGCAACGTCATGGAAGCCGCACGCGCACTGGGCATCAGCCGCGCTACCGTGTACCGCAAGCTGATGCGCAAACCCAGTTGCGACGACAAAGCCTAAGCGGGCTTAGGGGTTCAAAAGGGTTCGCCGGTGCGTCCGCAGACTCAGGGTGCGGTCAGGGTCATGCCCTGCTGTTTGAAAATGGCCAACAACTCGCCACTGTCTCGCAGCGCCTGCAAGGCTTTTTCTAGCGCCTGCCCAAGGTCTTTGTAATCGGCCTTGATGGCCATGCCCACAGGCCAGCCGTTCTGCGGTACGCCGTTGAGCATCAGGGGCGAGAGGCGGAACTGTTCGCGCCGGGTGCCTTGGCGCGACAACACCGACTCGGCCTGCGCACGGGTCACATAAGCCGCTGCCGCCTTGCCATCGACCACTGCCTGCACCGCATCGAGACCGTCGTTGTGAATGCTGACCTGCGCACGCAGCAACCCGCCCCCATGGCCCATGAGGGCGCTGGCCCCACCCGTGCCACGCTCGACCGCCAGCGGAGCACCCTTCAGGTCTTCGGGTGTTTGTACCTCGGGCAGGCGGCTGGTGTCGTGAACCAGCACCAGGGTCTGGCGCATGTAGGGCGCAAAAATCAAGACTTGGCGGTTCTGCTGCATCAGGTAGCGATCCACTGGCACCTGCAACATCACGTCAGCCGGGCCATAGCCCAGGTAGTGACCACGCCAGACCATGTTGCGCAAGTCGTCGTTCATGTTCTCGCCCGCATCAAAGGGCAGCAGCGACAAGCTCAGGTTCAACTGCCGCGCCAGCGCCTGCGCCAAGGCCACGTCCAGCCCCTGCATGTTGTTGGCTGGGCCAAACGACAGCGGTGCGTTGTCTTTGTACACCGCCACTTTCAGCACACCACTGGCGCGGATGCGGGCCAGATCGGTCAATTCAGTCTGTGCCATGGCAGCGGGTGCCAAGCCAGCCAGCAGCCAAGCCAGTGCCTGACGGCGTGGCAGGCCCACGGGGGTTGAGGTTGTTGGTGTCATGGGGTTTGTCTCCTAGAAATTTGCAGTCGTTGACGTGAGCAGTCTGGTGGGTTGCCAGCATAAAGGAAGCCCCCATGAAAAACCGGCCCTTGGGCGGGCCGGTCGTCTGGGGGGTTGGTCAGGCACCCGTGATGCGCTGTTGACGCTCACTTCTCGCGGCGGGTTTCCAAGTAGGTCTTGATGGCCCAAATGGCTTCTTGCGTCAGCGTGCTTTCAAAGGGGGGCATATAGACACGGCCATCACGCACGCGGCCACGGCGCACGGTAGCGACGAAGTAGTCATCGATTTCGTGGTAGCAAGCCTGCTGCTTGTCGGCATCGCTGATACCGGTGCAGTCAGCGTCCAGCTTGCGCAAGTCGGGCGAGATACCGCCCGAAATGGCCTCTAAGCCATGGCAGCGCGCACAGTTCTGGTTGTAGGCCGAGGTACCAATGCGCAGGGCTTCTTGGTGGGCAGGGCCGGTGCTGTACGGGTTGGCATCGAGCCACTTGGGGCCGAGCTGCGGCAGGGTGTGGGTGTCCACCGACTGCGGCACCACATCGCCGTGGGCCATGGCGGTTGCTGCGGTCAGGCAGCCCAGGGTCAGGGCCAGTGCGCGCAACAGAGCACGCGGGGAGCGGGTAGGAATCAGGCGGTTCATCGGGAATGTCTCCAGAGTAAGGGTTGTCGGTACAAAAGGTGATGGATGCAGCCCAAAAGGCAAATTGCATGCCACCAAACCCGACGGGCATCTCCTGGGTTCAGGCAACCCCCACATTCCAGCCACCAAGCGCACAACGCCCTGGGTGTGACAGCTTGGCGCAAAGCCCCTGTTGCAGACGTGACAAACCGCTCTGACCTGTCACAGGCTGCGACAGATGTGCTGGCACAGCAAACCCTGCCCGTGCTGCTGCAAACCTGGCGGGTTAATTGCTTGAAGACTGAGCGTGCAAGTTTGGAGCACTTGCAACAGCGGCGGAACAGCCTCGGGATAACGACTGTTGATTGCTGGGACACTTAGGAAGAAAATCATATGAGACACAACGACACAGATGCTGACGAACCCCAGGCTTTCGCAGGCCATTCACTGACCCCGTGGGACGTGAACGGCTGGAGCGGGGTTGCAGCCGACCTAGGAGACAACATGAATGCAGCCCTCCACCCACCGCCACTGAGGCAGCGTGGGCAACACGGCACGCCCACCGCCCCGCCCTCTGACCCCGGCGACTTGATTGCGCAGTCGCACCAGCGCTCGCAAGCCTTCGGCATGGCTCCCGACGCGCGCCCGAGCTACGACAGCCCGGCCCGTGGCGACCTCAACAGTGCGCTGGAAGAAAACCGCTTCCTGTTCCAGCACGCCGCCCCGGTGATGGAGACGCTGTACGACCAGATTGTCAACACCCACAGCATGGTGATCCTGACCTCGGCGCGGGGCATGGTGCTGCATTCGCTGGGCGATGTGGACTTTCTGGAAAAAGCCTCGCGGGTGGCGCTCACGCCCGGCATGGACTGGTCTGAACGGAGCAAGGGCACCAACGCCATTGGTACCGCCCTGACCGAAGAAGAGGCGCTGACCGTGCATGGCAGCCAGCATTTTTTGCATGCGAATCAGTTTCTGACCTGTTCGGCCTCGCCCATTTTTGACCCCTACGGGCAAGTCATTGGCGCGCTGGATGTGACAGGCGACCACCGCAATGTGCACCAGCACACGCTGGCGCTGGTGCGCATGTCGGCACAGATGATCGAGAACCACATGTTCGCCGACATCTTCCCACGGGCCATCCGCATCCACTTTCACACCCGCTCCGAATTCCTGGGCACGCTGGTCGAGGGCATTGCGGTGTTCTCACCCGACGGGCGTTTTCTCTCGGCCAACCGCAGTGCACAGTTTCAAATGGGCCTGCCCTACAGCGCCCTGAAAGCCCACACCTTTTCGTCGCTGTTTGGCATGTCGGTGTCGGCACTGTTCGAGCGCTTCAGCGGCGCGCTGCCCAGCCCCAAACAGCTTTGTTTGCACAACGGGGTGTCGGTGTGGTGCCGTGTCAAGCTCAAAAGTACCCCAACCTGGTCGGGTTCAGGGCCTTTGCAAGAGGGCACCCACCCGACCCCGTCTGCGGCCTCAGCATCGCACACCATGCCCAGTACCACCTTCGGCAATCCATTCGATACCGCACCCGCCACGGCTCCTGCACCCCTGAAGCAAACCGGCAGAAAAATGCAGCTCTCGTCACTTCAGTACTTGGATACCGGTGACCCCCAGGTTTCTGCCGTCATTCAAAAAGTGCGCCGCGTATCAGGGCGCGACATCCCGGTGATGATCTTGGGCGAAACCGGCACCGGCAAAGACCTGTTGGCGCAGGCCATTCATGGCGATTCCAACCGCTGCGGGCAACCGTTTGTGTCGGTCAACTGCGCCTCGATCCCCGACACCCTGATCGAGTCCGAATTGTTTGGCTACGAAGAAGGGGCTTTTACCGGCGCACGCAAAAAAGGCTCGTTGGGCAAAATTCTGCAAGCCCATGGCGGTACGCTGTTTTTGGACGAAATTGGCGACATGCCCAAACACCTGCAAGCGCGCCTGCTGCGGGTGCTGCAAGAGCGCAAGGTCAGCCCACTGGGCGCTGGTAAAGAAGTGGATGTGGACATTGCCGTGGTCAGTGCCACCCACAAAAACCTGAAAGACATGATTGCACGCGGTGACTTCCGCGAAGACTTGTACTACCGGCTCAATGGTCTGGTGGTGCGCCTGCCTGCCCTGCGCGAGCGCAGCGACTTTGACTTGGTGGTGCAAAAAATCATCAAGTCCCTGTGCGAAAACGGCGAACACATCACCATTGCCCCGGCCGTGATGGAGGTGTTCCACCGCTACCACTGGCCAGGCAACTTCCGGCAGTTGCACAACCTGTTGCGCACAGCGGTGGTGATGGTGGGCTGCCAAGGGGCCATCGACTTTGAACACCTGCCCGACGATTTCATGGAAGAGGTAGAACTCGGCCCGGCAGAAACCCGCATGCTGCGGCCCGCCATGCCCAGCTTTGAACCCGCCACCCTGCAAGCCAGCCCAGCCGATGCCACCGCCATGCCGGACCCCGAAGGCAGCAGCTTGCAAGACGTGACCCTGAGCGCCATGGCGCAAATGCTGCGGCTGCACAAGGGCAATGTGTCGGCAGCAGCCAAGGCGCTGGGCGTGTCGCGCAACACCATTTACCGCAAGAAAGACCAGCTACCGCCCGACGTGCTGGCTTGAATCTTTTGGATCGACAGGCCTTGCCGGTGGTGGCAGGGCCTGATCCATCCAGACCGGCTCCAGCTCACGCCAAGCCCGCTGCACATTGAACCCATGGCGCTCGGCATAACCCACCCAGTAACTGAAGGCTGGCAGGGGTACGCCCTTGGCATCTTGCGCCTGCTGGCCTGCGTCCATGGCTTGCAAAATCGCTTGGCGCAGCGCGTGCAGGTAGTCGCGTGTGGCCAGCAGGGCTGCTGGGGCGTTGCCGTTTTCCTGCGCGTCCGCCACGGCTGCCGACACGATGTGGCGCGCACCCAGCGCCTGCACACGGTCCAGTGCGGCCAGCCAGTGCTCCAGCCGCCCCTGCGCCAGCTCCGGTATGCGGCCGTCGTACACCAGCCCACCGGCCCAAAGCAGTTGGTGTTCGGCGTTCCAGAGCAGCAAGTCACCCTCGGTGTGCGCGGTTTCGGTGGGCAGTACGGTCAGCGACCACGGCCCCAGCATCAGGGTCTGGCCTGCTTGCAAGGTGGTGTCGGGCTCGACGATGAAGGTGCCCGCCATGGCATCGGCCCCAGCGCGTGCCGTCAACCCCACCAGACAGGCCGGGCAGCGCTGGTGCATGGCCGCACGGGTGGGTGCGTTGGCGGCAATGGTCAGGGCACCCGTGGCCTGCAAATCGGCAAAGGCGGCATTGGCCAGCACGTTTTCGGGATGGGCATGGGTGTTGATGATGCCGCGCACCAACGCCCCAAAACGACAGGCCAGCGACTGGCGCACCCGCAAGCCGTGCTGAAGGCTAGGCCCAGGGTCAATCACCCAAGCCTCTGGCCCAGCCACCAAAACGGTGGTAGGAGCCACATGCCCGCCATTGCCCACCGTCACCTCGGCAGGCACTTGGGGTGGCCAAACCCAGATACCGGGCACCAGCGCCTGCCAAGGCACATCCGCCTGCGGCGGGCAGTCGCCCGGCGCAGCAGCAGCGGGCATTGCCCAGCAGACCGCCAGCAGCAGCATGTACAGCCTCGCTCGGCATCTCATACAGGGTCTCCTGTTCAACATCAGGGTGATGGAACCCTGAACACGCACTTGCAACAACTGCAACAGCGGCGTTGTACCCATTTGAAGCACACGCTGCCGACCTGTGACACAGGCCAGCAAAGTACAGGCCGGTTGCAGGGCATGGCGGGCACCTTGCCACGCTGGCACCGATATTGCCAGAGACCTGTTTTGATCCACACCCCATGAACCCTGCCCAACCCTCTCCGGCTGGTCGATCGCACCAGCGCATGCTGGGTGCCGCTCTGGTGCGTCGCCTGCCCGGCACGCAGCGGGCGACCCTGAACCTGGAGCGCAGCGAACACGGCCTGTTCCTGCTCTGGCTGGCCTACATGGGTTTGCTGATGTTCGGGGCTTGGCTGCTGTGGCGTGCCGGGGCCTGGCACCGGCTGGTCAGCGCTGACCCCACGGGGCTGACGGTGTGCATCGTGCTGCTGTTTCTGGGCAGCTCGCTGTGGGCGGGGCGGCGTGCCTGGGTGCTGGGGCAACAGCGCCTGTACCTGGATGCGGCGGTAGATCAACCCACCACGCCCGACAACTGGATCGGCGAATACCAGCACCTGTGCAGACAAGCCCACATCGGGCCGCACACCGCCCTGCAAGTGCTGGGCGAGCGTGCCCACGGGCCGCATGAAATGGCTTGGTGGCTCAATGGCATCCAACTCAAGCTGGGTTTGCTGGGCAAGGTCATTGGCTTTTCCATCCTGGCCTTGCAACTCGGGCAGATGGAAAGCTTTGATGCCAGCCAGTCCGCCCAGTTGCTGAAGAACCTCACCGGCGGGCTGGGCATCGCCCTGCTGACCACCGTCACCGGGCTGGCGGGCAACATCTTGCTGGGCCTGCAACTGATGCGCCTAGACCGTTTTGCCGATGCCCTGCTGGCCGACACCCTGGTCTGCACGCCAGCACCGCCGCTTCAACCCAGCCCCCAACCGGAGCCCGCCCATGGCGATTGGCCGACCGGTTCGTGACACCGAAACCGACCCGTTTTACGACATGTTGTTCAACATGTTGATAGCGTTCGTCTTTTGTTTCGTGGTGGCCCTGCTCGCCTTCAACCCCAAAGCCCGCAAGTCGGGTGACGTACCGGCCAAGGCCGAATTCATCATCACCGTGTCCTGGCCCGACAACAACCCCAACGATGTGGATGCCTGGGTGCTGGAGCCCAGCGGTAAAACCCTGTGGTTTCGCCAGCGCGATGCGGGCATGTTGCACCTGGACCGCGACGACCGGGGCAGCAAAAACAGCAGCGTGCTGGTCAATGGGCGTGCCATCAGCAGCCCCATTCGGCAAGAAATCGTCACCCTGCGCGGTCTGGTGCCGGGGGAATACGTGGTCAACGCCCACTATTACGAGAGCCAAGACAAACTGCCGGTCGATGTGTCGGTGGCAGTGGTCAAGGTCAATCCGCAAGCCGCCATCGTGTTCACGGGCACGCAGCAGATTCCGGTCAAAGGTGACGAACGCACGCTGGTGCGCTTCAGCATTGACGAAGCGGGCAACGTCACCGACATCAACACCCGGCCCATGACCATCGTGCAACGCGCAGGCCTCTGAACCCGTCACCCACAACCCCGACCCAAGCCCATGATTCCAGCCGTCTCCTCCCAATTGCTGCTGCTGGCGCTGAGTTATGCGCTGCTGGCCTTTTTGCTGCTGTGCCTGTGCCTAGCCACCCGCTGGGCCTGGTCGGTCAAGGCGGTCATGGTGCTGCTGGTCAGTGGTTTTTACGTGTTTGCCCATCACAGCCTGCAAGGGGTGTCGGGCTGGCCCAGCGACGATGCCCTGCCCAAGCGCTTTGTGCTGCTGTCGGCGGTGTTTGACGAACCCAGCCCCAGCCGGGGGCACGCAGGTGCCATTTACATCTGGGTCAACCCCATGAAAGACAACGAACCCCTGGCCATGCCCCGCGTTCACCGCCTGCCCTACGAAAAAGACTTGCACCGCATTCTGGGCGACGGCATCAAAAAAGCCCGCGACGGCAATACCCAAATGGGCAGTACCGAACCCAAACGCGGCAGTGGTAGCCTGGCCTGGCTGCTGCCCGCAGGCAACGACCAGGTGCAGATCAAACTGACCGACCTGCCCCGCGCACAACTGCCCGAAAAATGAAGCCCGCCAACCCCAGCGCCCCCGCCTTAGCCCTTCGCCCGCCTGCCAGCAAGGGCAGATGTGATGCTGCCTTGCCCCCTCTCCCGCTAGCGGGAGAGGGCTGGGGTGAGGGCCTGCGCCGCCTGCTGCTGAGCACCAGCGCCGTTTTGCTCAGCGCTTGCAGCCCCAGCAACCAGGGCAACGACTGGTTTCCGCTGCGCGAAGGCGATACGCAAACCTTGGCCGTGAGCTTTGTGGGCGACGAAGCCCGCGAACCCGAACAATGGACGATGAGCGTGCGCGCACCCAGCCGCTTTGACGAGCAACCGGTGGCCGTGCGCCACCATTCAGCCGGTGTGAGCTACTACTTGCGGGTTGATGCGCAGGGCATTCGGCGCGTGGCCACCCGCACCGACATTGACAACGAACCCACCGCCGACGAAGAACCGCTGTGGGTGCTCAAAACACCTTACCAAGTGGGCACCGAATGGACATCGACCACCGTGCCCTACCTCCTTCAGCGCAAAAACGAATACCCGCGTGAGCTGAAATACAGCCACAAAGCCCCCATGACGTGGCGCATTGAAGCGCTGGAGAGCCTGAAACTGAGTGACGGCACCGAGCTGCCGCGCTGCCTGCGCGTGGTGGGTACAGCCCGCCTCACGCTCTACACCGACCCCGTCAACGGCTTTACCGAGGTACCCCTCATCAGCCGCGAGTGGTACTGCGAAGGCGTGGGGCTGGTCAAGCTGGTACGCGAAGAAAAAGTGCCCACCGGTTTTCTGACCGGGGGCGTGCTGACGGCTGAGTGGGTGAAGAACCCCTGAAGCACGGCGCGGCATACCGCACGGCGTGGCCCAGAAACAGAAAAACCACCCGAAGGTGGTTTTTCTGAGCAGGCAAGCCAGGATCAGCGGATCACAGCCAGCGTGGTGCGCACACCACCTTTGTAGGTCATCAGGGTCAGGGCACCGTTTTTGATGTCGCCTTTTTCGTCAAAAGCGATCTGACCGGTCACACCCTTGTAGTTGGTGGCCTTCAGGGCGGGCAGGTACTTGGCGGGCTCAGCCGAGTTGGCGGTCACCATGGCGTTGGCCATGACTTTCACAGCGTCGTAGACGTAAGGGGCATACACCTGCACTTCAGCGCCGAACTTGGCCTTGAAGTCTTCACGGAATTTGTCCATGCCAGCCTTCTGTTCGCCTTCCACGCCACCGGCTTCAGCGCAATAGACTTGGTCGTCGGCCATGCCGTCACCCGCCAGTTTGGGCAGTTCGCTGGAGCAAATGCCGTCACCGCCCATGAACTTGGCCTTGATGCCCAGAGCCTTCATCTGCTTGAGCATGGGGCCTGCCACAGCGTCCATGCCGCCGAAGAACACCACATCAGGCTTCTTGGCCTTCAGGGTGGTCAGGATGGCGTTGAAATCGGTGGCTTTGTCGTTGGTGAATTCACGACCCACCACAGTACCGCCAGCGGCGGCCACGCCTTTTTCAAACTCGTCAGCCACGCCTTGGCCGTAAGCGGTGCGGTCGTCAATGACGGCAACCTTTTTGGCCTTCAGGGTTTCCACAGCGTACTTGCCCAGCGTGCCGCCGAGGTGCACATCGTCAGCCACCATGCGGAATGCGCCTTGGTAGCCCTGGCGGGTGTACTTGGGGTTGGTGGCCGAGGGCGAAATTTGCGGAATGCCAGCGTCGTTGTAAATCTGCGAGGCGGGGATGGTGGTGCCCGAGTTCAGGTGGCCGATCACGCCAGCGACTTTGGCATCCACCAGTTTGGTGGCAGCGGCCGTGCCTTGTTTGGGGTCAGCGGCATCGTCTTCGGCCAGCAGTTCAAACGTGGCGGGCTTGCCGTCGATGGTCAGTTTGGCGGCGTTCAGCTCTTCAATGGCCATCTTGGCACCGTTTTCGTTGTCTTTGCCCAAGTGGGCAATGGCACCGCTGGTGGGACCGACGTGGCCGATCTTGATGACCAGATTTTGAGGAGCAGCAGGCGCAGCGGCAGGTGCAGGGGCGGCCTCTTCTTTTTTACCGCAGGCAGCCAGGGCAACAGCCGCAGCAAGGACGGCGAGTTTCAGGTTCAGTTGCATAAACATCCTCAGAAAATAATGACAGTTGAAACGCGGAGGGAACTTATTTTCTCCACCCCGCAAAGATACCCGAAAAAAATCCCGACACAGACCGGCACCAGGGTGGCAATGCAGGTTTCAAGGGTTTACACCCTGTGCAATCAGTCGTTTGAATGCATCATGCGTGCCGCCTATGCAAACCGGCACGCGGCCCAGCCGCCCAGTCGTCAGGGTCAGGTAGCAGGCTCCAGTTTGAGATCGTGGCGTACCGGCTGGATGCCCTGCCGGGTGTATTCACGCCAACGCTGGCGGGCCTGCAAGCGGTCGGCTTCGTCCAGCGTCACCACCTCGATCACACGGGCAAAGCGTGCCCAGTGCGGCGGCATGCTGTCACACAGGTTCACCAGCACCAGGGCCGAAGCCTCGGGCGACTCGGCCACTGCGACAGGCACCTCGCTGCACAACAGAATGGGCGAATGGCGGCGCACATGCGGCGGGTCCTCTTCGCGGGCATGCGCAATGAACGACTCTTTATCCTGCGTCCACAGGGCTGCATCCAGCGCCACCAACAGCTGTGCGGGCAGGCGTACCAACAAGCGGGCCTGCCGCAAATAGGCCTTGCGCAGCAGGCGCAGGGCATAGGCCTGGCGGTCGGGCACGTTGAAATGGAAAGCCACTTCGGTCATGACAGGCCGGGGTTCAGGCAGCCGCTTCTGCCGCTGCCTTGCGCGCCCGCTTGGCGGCTTTTTTGGCCCCATCGGCTTCGGGCAAGCGTGCCGCTTCGTCCAGCAGGTATTGCAGCAACAAGGGTACTGGGCGACCGGTAGCGCCTTTGGCTGTACCGCTTTTCCAAGCCGTGCCTGCAATGTCCAGATGCGCCCACGGCAGCTTGGCGGTGAACTTCTGCAAAAACTTGGCCGCCGTGATGGAGCCTGCCGCCCGTCCGGCCACGTTGCCCATGTCGGCAAAGTTGGACTTCAGGCCCTCGGCGTATTCATCGTCCAAGGGCATGCGCCAGCACGGGTCCAGCGCCGATTCACCCGCTTGGTACAGCGCCTGGGCAATGTCGTCGCTGCCAGAAAACAGGCCTGTACGCACAGCACCCAGGGCAATCACGCAGGCACCGGTCAGGGTGGCAATGTCCACCACGCTGCGCGGCTTGAAGCGGGCCGCGTAAGTCAGCGCATCGCACAAGATCAGGCGGCCCTCGGCATCGGTGTTGAGCACCTCAATGGTCTGCCCGCTCATGCTGGTGACCACATCCCCCGGCTTGACCGCCCGGCCCGATGGCATGTTTTCGCAACTCGGAATCAGCCCCACCACATTGATGGCGGGCTGCAACTCGGCCAGCGCGGCAAACGTGCCCAGCACGCTGGCGGCACCGGCCATGTCGAACTTCATCTCGTCCATTTCAGCCGCTGGTTTGATGGAAATGCCCCCCGTATCAAACGTGATGCCCTTGCCCACCAACACCACCGGCGCACTCGATTTGGCTGCCCCGCTGTAGCGCATGACGATGAAGCGCAGCGGCTCTGCCGACCCCTGGGCCACCGCCTCGAACGCGCCCATGCCCAATTCGGCCACTTCTTTAGGCCCCAGCACCTCGGTCTTGATGCCGGGCAGGCGGCCCAACTGGCGTGCTGCGTCGGCCAAGTCGCTCGGGGTGGCGTGGTTGGCGGGCCGGTTGGCCCATTCTTTGGCGCATTCCACGCCCACCACGGTGGCCCTGGCCTGGGCAAAAGCCGCTTGCACGGCGCTGGCCTCGTTCACAGCCAGCAGCACTTGCTGCACCGCACGGGCCTTGGCCGAAGGTTTGGTGGTGGTGTAGGTGTAGCTGGCATCGGCGCTGGCCTGCACAGCAGCACGCACTGCCGCTGCGCTATCGGGCAACAGGCTCAGCAACACCGCCACCTGGGCCACGCCAGGCTGCTTCAAGCTGGCCCAGCCCGCCACAAGCGCTTGGCGCACCGCCTGCGCCGAGCCGCTGCCCACCCGCACCAGCACCACACGCCGGGCCTGCACACCGGGCACGCCATAGCAGGCCAAGGTCTTGCCCGGCCCGCTGTCGAGGTCGCCATGGGCCACCGCTTGGGCCACCAAAGCACCCAGCGCACCGCTGGCATCGGGGTTTTGCAGACTGTCGGGCAAGGTATCGGGAACCAAGACCAGCAGGGCATCTGCTGGGGTTTGCGCAGCTTGCTCAAGGGAAAGGGATTTGAGTTCAAAGTCCATAATTGGTGTTTTCCTGTTTCGATTCGATGTTATTCCAATCTTCCATTCGCCAAGAACTGGCACGCAGTTTTGGTGCAACGCTGGTGGTGTTGTTCATCATCGTGCTGACCATGCTGCTCATCCGTACCCTGGGTCTGGCTTCGCGGGGCAGTGTCAACCCCGAAGAAGTCATGCTGGTGCTGGGCTATACCGTGCTCGGGCGCATGCCCACCATCCTGACGCTGGCGCTGTTCATCGCCATTGTGTCCACGCTCTCGCGCATGTACAGCGACAGCGAAATGATTGTCTGGTTTGCCAGCGGGCGCTCGCTGGCGGGTTTTCTGGAGCCGGTGCTGCGCTTTGCTTGGCCGGTGTTGCTGAGCATTTTTGTCCTGGTGCTGCTGGTGTGGCCGTGGTCCAACCAGCAGACCGACGAATTGCGCGCCCGCTTCCAGCAGCGCAGCGACTTGGAGCGGGTCGCGCCTGGGCAGTTTCAGGAATCGTCCGACGGGCGGCGGGTGTTCTTCATTGACAAAGACACCGGCGGCGACATGCAGGCCCGCCACATCTTCATTGCCAGCCAAGAGACAGACGGGAGGCAGATCATCACCTCGGCCCGTTCGGGGCGGCTGGAATGGGTCAACGACCAGCAGTTGCTGCTGCTGAACAACGGCCAGCGGCTGGAAATCGCGCCCGATCAGCGCCGCATCCGGGTCAGCGAGTTTGAGGAATACAGCACCGTGGTCAACAGTAAAGCGTCCATCGCAGGCTCTAACCGGGGCCTCAAAGCCCTGCCGACCTGGGAGCTGATGCGCCAGCCCACCCCAGCCCACCAAGGCGAGCTGGGCTGGCGGCTGGGCATGGGCCTGACCGCCTTCAACTTTGTGCTGATTGCCGTAGCAGCCACCGCAGGCAACCCCCGCGCCGGGCGGGGCGGCAACCTGTCATTCACGCTGTTTGCCTTTCTTGTTTACTACAACCTGCTCAACTTGGGCGAAAACTGGGTCTCCAAGGGAGTCATTGGCATTTGGGGATTCACCCTCGCCCTGCACGGCTCGGCGCTGTTGCTCACGCTGCTGTGGCTGGCCAAGCGGCATTACAACGTCAGCGCCGCCGACCTCTGGCGCACGCTGCGCCGCCCCAGCCTGCCCAGCACACCAGAGGCCCGCCCATGAGAACCATCCGCCGCCTGATTTATGGCGAAATTTTCATGGCCGTGGGCTTTGTGCTGCTGGCCTTTTTGTCGCTGTTTTTCTTCTTCGACTTTGTTGAAGAACTGCCCGCTCTGGGCAAAGCCTCGCCGCTGGATGCCAGCGAGGTGTACCAATTGCGCCATGCCTTTCTGTACGTGCTGCTGCTCATACCCAGCCGGGTGTACGAGTTGATGCCCATTGCGGTGCTCATTGGTTCGGTCTTCGTGCTGGCGCGGCTGGCGCAGGGCTCCGAATACACCATCCTGCGCACCAGCGGCCTGGGGCCGTGGCGCGCACTGCGCACCCTGCTGGGCTTGGGCTGTCTGTTTGTGCTGCTCACCTTTGCCCTGGGCGACTATGTTGTGCCAAGCACCGACAAATCGGCGCAACTGCTCAAGGCCCGGTTTCAGGGCCGCATCAGCGTGGGGCAAACTGGGGCGTGGTTGAAAGAGCGCCAACAAGACCACAGTTTTTCAGTCAATGTCGGGGCCTTGTCACCCAGCGGTGAACTGGGGCAGGTGCGCATTTACGAATTCAACGCACAAGGCTTTCTGGTGTCCACCCTGCGTGCCGAAACCGGACAAATTGACAGCGACGGCCACTGGACGCTGCGCGATGTGCAGCGCATGCGCTTTGATGCCCCCGGACTGGCCTCCACACGCATTGAACACAGCCAGCCCGAACGCCTGCGCTGGGCCAGCAGCATCAGCACCGACATGGTGTCGGCGGCCCTGCTCAAGCCCGAACGCATGCGCACCGCCGACCTGTTCGCCTTCATCCGCCACCTGCAAGCCAACGGCCAAACCGCGCAGCGCTACGAAATCGAGTTCTGGCGCAAAGTGTTCTACCCCATGAGCTGCTTGGTCATGGTGGTGCTGGCCCTGCCCTTTGCCTACCTGCACTTTCGCTCGGGCAGCATCACCGGCTACGTGTTCGGCGGCGTGCTCACCGGCATCAGCTTCTTCTTGCTCAACAACGTGTTTGGCTACATCGGCAACCTCAACCAGTGGCAACCCTGGCTGGCTGCTGCGTCGCCCTCACTCATTTACTCGGTTCTCTCACTGGCCGCCTTTGGCTGGCTGGTGCTCAGGCGTTAGGTTCACAACATGCTCGGTGTCATTGTTTTTGCCCATGGTTCACGCGATCCGCTCTGGCGTGTGCCCGTTGAGTCTGTGGCCCGCCAAATTGCCGCTACCGACCCGGCTGCCCGCGTGGCCTGCGCCTACCTAGAACTCTGCGAACCCGACTTAGCGCATGCCGCGCAGCAACTGGTGGCCCAAGGCGCAAACCGCGTGCGCGTGCTGCCGCTGTTCTTTGGCATGGGCAAACACGCCCGCGAAGACCTGCCGCAACTCATGCACAGCCTGCGCCAAACCCACCCCCAGGTGACATTTGAACAACTGCCCGCCGCTGGCGAAGACCCCCGCCTGACCGCCTTGCTGGCCCACATAGCCCTAGAAACGCAGCCATGAACCTGCACCAGTTCCGCTTTGTGCAGGAGGCGGTACGCCGCAACCTGAACCTGACCGAAGCCGCCAAAGCCCTGCACACCTCACAACCGGGCGTGTCCAAATCCATCATTGAACTGGAAGAAGAGCTGGGCATTGAAATTTTTGCGCGCCACGGCAAGCGCATCAAACGTGTCACCGAGCCCGGCACCCAGGTGCTCAAAAGCATCGACATCATCCTGCGCGAGGTCAACAACCTCAAACGCATCGGCCAGCAGTATTCCGCGCAAGACACCGGCACCCTCTCCATTGCCACCACCCACACCCAAGCCCGCTATGTGCTGCCCGCCCCCGTGGCCGCCCTGCGCCAGTCTTACCCCAAGGTAGGCATCAGCTTGCACCAAGGCTCGCCCGACCAAGTGGGCCAAATGCTCATGGAAGAAGTGGCCGAAATCGGCATGGCCACCGAATCGCTGCTGAACTACCCCGACCTCGTCACCCTGCCCTGCTACGAATGGCAGCACGTACTGGTGCTGCGCTTTGACCACCCGCTGTTGGCCCGCGAGCGCATCACCCTGGAAGACTTGGCGCAAGTCCCGCTCATCACCTACCACCCCAGCTTCACCGGGCGCACCCGCATTGACCACGCCTTTGCCCTGCGCCACCTGCAACCCAACGTGGTGCTTGAGGCCATTGACTCCGATGTCATCAAAACCTACGTCAAGCTCGGCATGGGCGTGGGCATCGTCGCCGAAATGGCCATGCAAGGCGACAACCAAACCCCCGACCTGGTGGCCCGCCCCGCCGGGCAACTGTTTGGCCACAACCTCGCCCGCGTCGCCTTCAAACGCGGCACCTACCTGCGCCACTTCGTGCTGCGCTTTGCCGAACTGCTCAGCCCCCGCCTGAGCCGCGACACCATTGCACGCGCCATGAACGGCGGGACGGACGAATACGACATTTGAGCGCGCGCGAGGCGGGCGGCATCATCTTCACCACGGTACAAAAGTTCGCGCTGCAAGACGGTAAAACGGCGCTCCCGCGGCTGTCGAACGCATGGACTCAGTAGCCCGCCTTAACCCCCCTATGACCATGACACCCACACCCGAGACGCTCTCCACCCCCCACACCCCCGCCCTTCGCTCCCGTCTGCCCCAGGTGGGCACCACGATTTTTACGGTGATGTCGGCCTTGGCGGCAGAAACCGGCGCGGTGAATTTGGGGCAAGGTTTCCCGGACTTTGGCTGCGACCCGGCGCTGCTGGATGCGGTGACTCGGGCTATGCAGGCGGGCCACAACCAGTACCCGCCCATGCCGGGCGTGCCTGCTTTGCGGCAGGCCATGGCGGCCAAGATGCAGGCGCTGTATGGGCTGCGCTGCGATGCCAACACCGACATCACCATCACGGCGGGGGCCACGCAGGCCATTCTGACGGCGGTTTTGGCGGTGGTGCATCCGGGGGATGAAGTGATCGTGCTAGAGCCGTGCTACGACAGCTATGTGCCCAATATTGAATTGGCTGGCGGGGTGGTGGTGCGGGTGCCGCTGACACCGGGCAGTTTTCGGCCCGACTTTGACCGCATTGGCGCGGCCATCACGCCGCGCACCCGTGCGCTCATCATCAACAGCCCACACAACCCCAGCGGGCAGGTGTGGACTGAGGCCGACATGCTGCGCCTGCAAGATGTGCTGGCCCCCACGGATGTGCTGCTGATCAGCGACGAGGTGTACGAGCACATGGTGTTTGACGGTCAGCAGCACCAGAGTGCGGCGCGGTTTGCCGGGCTGGCGGCGCGGGCGTTCATCGTCAGCAGTTTTGGCAAGACCTACCATGTGACTGGCTGGAAGGTGGGCACGGTGGTGGCCCCGGCGGCATTAACGGCTGAATTCCGCAAGGTGCACCAGTTCAATGTGTTCACGGTGAACACGCCCATGCAGCATGCGCTGGCGGCTTACATGGCCGACCCGGCACCGTATGTGAACCTGCCGGCGTTTTACCAGCGCAAGCGCGATCTGTTTCGGGCGGGGCTGGCGGGTACGCGCTTTGAATTGCTGCCGGGGGCGGGCACGTATTTCCAGTGCGTGAACATCGCCGGGCTGGCGGTGCCCGAGCGCGATTTGCCCGAGGCCGCTTTCTGCCAGTGGCTAACGCGGGAGATTGGGGTGGCGGCTATTCCGCTGTCAGCGTTTTATGGCAATGGCTTTGACCAGAAAGTGGTGCGCTTTTGCTTTGCCAAGCAAGACGACACGCTGCGCGAGGCGCTCAGGCGGCTGGCCCGGCTGTGAGCGCCTGAACCGGGCCGGATCAGTCGCCCGCCTTGCCCCTGCCTGCGCTGCCCCGGTGGGCCGCCAGTTGCACCAGCAGGGCCGATGCAGCGCGGGCGCGGGGGCCGTCGGCGCGGCTGGTCAGGGCCATGGGCACACGGGCACCCAGCACAATGCCCGAGCCGGTGGCACCCGCTAGGTATTCGAGCTGTTTGGCCAGCATGTTGCCGCTTTCTAGGTCGGGCACCACCAAAATGTCGGCCTGCCCGGCCACGGGCGACTCAATGTTTTTGATCTGCGCGGCAGTGGCTGAAATGGCGTTGTCAAAAGCCAGCGGGCCGTCCAACAGGCCACCGCGAATCTGGCCCCGGTCGGCCATCTTGCACAGGGCGGCAGCGTCCAGCGTGGAGGGCATGCTGGCGGTCACGTTTTCAACCGCCGACAGCAGGGCCACACGCGGCAGCTCGGTGCCTAGGATGTGGGCAAAGTCAATCGCGTTTTGCACGATGTCGGCTTTCTCAGCCAAGTTGGGGCGGATGTTGAGCGCGGCATCGGTAATCAGCAAGGGCTTGCTGTAGAGCGGCACGTCAAACCGGAACACATGCGACATGCGCCGCCCGGTGCGCAGTTCTTTGCGGGCCAGCACGGCTTGGATGAATTCGTCGGTGTGCAAACTGCCCTTCATCAGGCTGACCACATCGCCACTGGCGGCCAGGGCGGCGGCGTGTTCGGCAGCGGCATGGCTGTGCGGCTGGTTCACCAGCTCGATGCCGTTCAAGTCCAGCCCAGCGGCTTCGGCCAAGGCACGGATGCGGTGTTCCGGGCCAATCAGCACCGGCACCAGCAGGCCATAGGCAGCGGCATCGACCGCACCGCGCAGCGAGCCTTCGTCGCAGGGGTGGACGACGGCGCAGCGCACCGCAGGCAGGCCGCGCACCTGCGCCAGCAGGGCCTGAAAGCGGGCCTCGGGGTCCAACAGTTGGATGGTGGGCACGCTGCTGCGCGGCAGGCGCAATTTTTGGGTGGGGGCCAGCACACGGGCCACGCCCGTCACCACGGTTTCACCGTTTTGGTTGCGGGCTTCGCAGGCCAGCTCAACGGCTTTTTTCTGGGCATCTTTGGCGGTGACGGTCACGCTCACCGTCAAGGTGTCGCCAATGCGCACCGGGCGCGAAAAGTGCAGGACTTGGTCGAGGTAAATGGTGCCAGTGCCGGGGAACTGCGTGCCCAGCAGCGCAGAGATGAGGGCACCGCTCCACATGCCGTGGCCAATCACGCCATGGAACAAGGTGTCGTTGGCGTATTCCGGGCTCAGGTGTGCCGGGTTGGTGTCGCCCGAGACAGCGGCAAAGGCTTGGATGTCGTGCAGCGTCAGGGTGCGCAGCAGGCGGGCGCTTTGGCCAATTTGCAACTCATCAAAGGTGTGGTTTTCTACAAAGTCGGTGTTCATGGTGGTGGTCAGAAAGTCAATACTGAAAGTCAGGCTGTGCAGCAATTTAGCAGCGTGGTTTGTCCAAGAGGTGACGAAACTCGGCAGTCGTCATGAAACTGACACCTTCACGTCATCAAAAAATCGTCATCGCTCGCTATGCTGCACCCCAGCAAGCTGGGACTGCACCGCGTTGTGTGCGTGGTTGACTGGCCCGGCGATATTGAATTGACAAGGATGTTCATGAGAGCCCTGAAAAAAACCCGCAAATTGTTGGAGCAACACCCCGAAAAGCCCGCCGCGCGCGTGCTGGCAGGTTTGGTGCTCGCTCTCGAATCTGAAGAGCCTTTTCAACTTTCAGGCATTTACCAACTGGACTACGAAGACTTTGACTTGGCGATTCAACTGCTGCACGAGTGGCGGCTGGATCGTTACTACAGCAGCAAGGCGATGCTGCTGGATGTGTCTTTGCACCTGAGCCAGTGGCAAGCCGACACCGCAGCCGAGAACAACGCCCCCCCGGCAGCCGCACCCGTCATAAGCGCGTGAGTTTGGCCACGCTCAAAGCCAGCCACTTCACGGCGTGGCGCTTGAAGTTCACTTGCGCCCGCGCATCGTCCCCCGCCCCTTCGACGGCCAGCACCCGCCCCTCGCCAAACTTGTTGTGAAACACCGCATCGCCCGCGCGCAGTGCGGTGCCTCGCTCCGGCTCGGGTGTTTGTGGGCTGGGTGAAGGGGTCGCGGCAGCACGGTTGGAGCCAGCCAACCAGCCCGACGACCAAGCGGGTTGCAGGCTGGGTGCCGCAGCGCCCAAGCGTGGTGCTGGTGGTGGCGTGAGCCACTTCAGGCAGGCGGGGGGCAATTCATCCAGAAACCGGCTGGGCAGGTTGTAGCGGGTCTGGCCGTGCAGCATGCGGGTTTGCGCATGGCTCAGGTACAGGCGCTTTCGGGCGCGGGTAATGGCCACGTACATCAGCCGACGTTCTTCTTCTAGGCTGTCTTGGCTGGTCATGGCGTTTTCATGCGGGAACAGGCCCTCTTCCATGCCGGTGATGAACACCGCATCAAACTCCAAGCCCTTGGCGGCATGCACCGTCATCAGCTGCACGGCATCTTGCCCGGCCTGCGCTTGGTTGTCGCCAGACTCCAGCGCGGCATGCGTCAGGAAAGCCGCCAGCGGGCTCATGGTCTCGCCGGTATCGGCATTGATGGCTGGCAAGTTGGGTGGCAAATCGGATGAAAAGTTAGGTGAAAAATTGGGCGACAGACCCTGGCTGACCGGGCTTTGCGTCAGGGCCGGTGCTTCACGGCCAAAGCCTTCAATGCCCGCAAAGCTATAGGCCGCGCTGACCAGTTCTTCCAAGTTCTCAACCCGGTCTTGCCCTTCGCGCTCGGCGCGGTAGTGGGCCAGCAGGCCGCTGTGCTCCAGCATCAGGCTGATGATCTCGTTCAGGGCCTTGCCGGTGCAGTGTTCGCGCAGCACATCCATCTTGGCCACAAAATGGCCCATGGCCGCCCCAGCACGACCGCTGAGGGCGCTGACCGCATCCCACAGCGAACAGCCCGAAGCCTGCGCCAGGTCTTGCAACTGCTCCATGCTGCGCGCCCCAATGCCACGCGGCGGAAAGTTGGCCACGCGCAAAAAGCTGGTGTCGTCGTGCCGGTTCTCCAGCAGGCGCAAATACGCCAGCGCGTGTTTGATTTCGGCGCGTTCAAAAAACCGCAAACCGCCATACACCCGGTACGGCATGCCCGCGTTGAACAGCGCGGTTTCAATCACCCGGCTTTGCGCGTTGCTGCGGTAGAGCACCGCCATGTCGGTGCGCGGCATGCCGTCTTGGGCCAACTGCTTCATTTCGTCCACCATCCACTGCGCCTCGGCCAAGTCGCTGGTGGCCTGGTACACCCGCACCGGCTCGCCCGCGCCCGCATCGGTGCGCAGGTTTTTGCCTAGGCGCTGGCGGTTGTGGCCAATCAGGTGGTTGGCCGAATCCAGAATGTTGCTCACGCTGCGGTAGTTCTGTTCCAGCTTGATGGCCTGCCCCACCCGGAATTCGCGCACAAAGTCGGTCATGTTGCCGACCCGCGCCCCGCGAAAGGCGTAAATGCTCTGGTCATCGTCGCCCACGGCAAACACCACATTGCCGCTGCCGCCCTCAGCCGCTGGCGGGCACAGCAGCTTGATCCAGGCGTATTGCAGCTTGTTGGTGTCTTGAAACTCGTCAATCAGGATGTGCCGGAAACGCTGCTGGTAATGCTCGCGCACCGGGGCGTTGTCGCGCAACACCTCAAAGGTGCGCAGCATCAGCTCGCCAAAGTCCACCACACCCTCACGCTGGCACTGGGCTTGGTACAGCTCGTAAAGCTCGACTTTCTTGCGGGTGTCCGGGTCTCGCACCACCACATCGGCGGGGCGCTGGCCGTCTTCTTTGCAGCTGTTGATGAAACCCTGCACCTGCTTGGGCGGGTAGCGCTGCTCGTCCACCTGAAACTGCTTGCACAGCCGCTTGATGGCCGAGAGCTGGTCTTGGGTATCCAAAATCTGAAATGTGGGCGGCAGGCCCGCTGGCTGGTGGTGCGCCCGCAAAAACCGGTTGCACAGGCCATGAAAGGTGCCAATCCACATGCCGCGCACATTCACCGGCAGCATGCTGCCCAGGCGGGTCATCATCTCTTTGGCGGCCTTGTTGGTAAACGTCACCGCCAAAATGCCGCCCGGCGTGACTTGCCCCGTCTGCAACAGGTAGGCAATGCGGGTGGTGAGCACCCGCGTTTTGCCCGAACCCGCCCCGGCCAGAATCAGCGCATGTCCGGCAGGCAGGGTCACAGCGGCACGCTGCTCGGTGTTCAGGCCCGCCAACAGCGGGGACGATGGATGGGAGTCGGCAACAGTCATGCGACAGATTGTAGAAACCTGCCTCCGGTAGCCGGTTGGGCATGGGCGATGCGCCTAAAATCAGACACCGGGCCCAAGATTCTTGCGCCCGGTTTCTTTTTGGTCGCAGCACCCGCGGCCAGACGGCAGACCGGACACAAGCCAAGCGCTCTCCCTGTTTCTTCACAACAGCTTTCTGGAGCCTGGTTTTATGGAAATTTTTGACTACGACAACATCCTGCTGCTGCCACGCAAATGCCGGGTGCAAAGCCGATCGGCCTGTGATGCCAGCGTCGAACTCGGCCAGCGGCGCTTCCGCCTACCGGTGGTGCCTGCCAACATGAAAACGGTGGTGGACGAGTCCACCTGCCTGTGGCTGGCGCAGCACGGTTATTTTTATGTGATGCACCGCTTTGATTTGGACAACGTGGCCTTCGTGCAGCGCATGCAGGGCCAGGGCGTGTATGCCTCCATCTCGCTGGGTGTGAAAGCGCCCGACCAGGCCACGGTGGACACGCTGGCCGCGCTGGGCTTGGTGCCCGAATACATCACCATCGACATTGCCCACGGCCATGCCGACAGCGTGCGCGACATGATCGCCTACATCAAAGCGCGGCTGCCGCAAAGCTTTGTGATTGCGGGCAACGTGGCCACGCCCGAGGCGGTGATTGACCTGGAAAACTGGGGGGCCGATGCCACCAAGGTGGGCGTGGGGCCGGGCAAGGTGTGCATCACCAAGCTGAAAACCGGCTTTGGCACTGGCGGCTGGCAGCTCAGCGCGCTGAAGTGGTGCGCCCGCGTGGCCACCAAGCCCATCATTGCCGACGGCGGCATCCGCAGCCATGGCGACATTGCCAAAAGCATCCGCTTTGGCGCGTCGATGGTGATGATTGGTTCGCTGTTTGCAGGCCACGAAGAATCCCCCGGCAAAACCGTGGAGGTGGACGGCCAGTTGTTCAAAGAGTATTACGGCTCGGCCAGCGACTTCAACAAGGGCGAGTACAAGCACGTCGAGGGCAAGCGCATCCTAGAGCCCATCAAAGGCAAATTGGCCGACACGCTGATTGAGATGGAGCAAGACGTGCAAAGCTCCATCAGCTACGCCGGTGGCACCCGGCTGATGGATATCCGCAAGGTGAACTATGTGATTCTGGGCGGTGACAACGCGGGTGAGCATTTGCTGATGTAAGCCCCTCGCGCCTGTGCCCCCATCCCAGCCTTCCCCCAACGGGAAGGGGGAAGACAAGCACCGCTTCAGCCCCGCCCCAGCAAGCCCAGCGCCAGCTGGTGCAGGCGGTGACCCGGCTGGGCCAGTGCTTCTAGCACGCTGAAATGGTTCAGGCCCGGCAGGGCTTCGCACACGGGCACCACTTGCTGGCCCCAGGTTTGTTGAATCAGGCTGTTTTGGCGCAAAAACTCGCTGCTTTCAGCGCCACCCACCACGCTGTAGAGCATGCCCGCCGGGGGTACGGGCCACAGGGCGGGGCTGGCTTGTTGCACCTGTTCGGGGGTTAGGCGCAGGCTGTCGGCCAGAAACGGGGTGTGGCGCAGGGGTTCCAAGTCATAAAGGCCAGAAACAGACAGCGCGTGCTTCGCCAGATCAGGCGGCAAGCCAGGCTGCACGGTGGGCCAGTGCGTGGTCAGCAGCAGGGCGGCCAACTGCCCGCCTGCTGAATGCCCCGCCACCGTGATGCGATTCGGGTCACCACCGAAGCGGGCCATGTGGCGGTACACCCAGGCCAGCGCCTGCACCATTTGCGCCCCAATGTCAGGAATGCTGACCGCCGGGCACAGCGCATAGTTGGGCACCACCACGCACACGCCCTGACGGGTGAACGCGGGGGCCAAAAAAGCATGGTCGGCTTTGTCCAAGCTGCGCCAATAGCCGCCATGAATGAACACCAGCACCGGGGCCAGCGTATCTGGCGCGTCCCGTTCGGCGGGAAACACGTCCAAGGTTTCGGCGCTGCTGGAGCCGTAGGGCACATCCAGCACCGCGCTGCTCTGTTGGCGCACCGGGGCTGAACCGTGCGCCCAGCGTTCAAAATGGCGTGCATGCTCGGGCACCAAGGCGCGGTTGTTGTACTGGCTGTCCAGCCAGGCCGGGTCAAAGTGGGGTGTGTTCATGCGGCCATTCTGGCACGCAGTCTGTGCTACGGGCTGTCCCCAGCAGGCGCAGTCGCTGGGCACAGCGGCCTACAATTTTTCTGTACCAGCGCGGTTTGCTGCTCGATGCCCTGCCCTGCCCCGCGCCTTCACCCTGTCCATACCCGTTAACACCTGTGAACACCTTGACCACCCACCCCAACCCCCAAAACCCCACCCCTCCAAGCACCGCAGTGGCTGTGCTGGGCATTGGCATGATGGGTTTCCCTATGGCCCGCCGTCTGTGCCAAGCTGGTTATGCGGTGCGGGTGTGGAACCGATCGCGCAGCAAGGCCGAGCGCCTGCTGCCTTTTGGGGCCGTGGTGTGCGACACACCCGCCGAGGCGGTGGCGCAGGCCGATACCGTCATCACCCTGCTGGAAAACGGCGACGTGGTGGGCGACGTGCTGTTTGCCCAAGGGGCCGCTGCCGCCATGCGCCCCGGCAGTTTGGTGGTGGACATGTCGTCCATTCAGCCCCGCCAAGCCCGTGAACATGCTGCACGTCTAGCCGCCCAGGGCGTGCAGCACCTGGACGCGCCGGTCTCGGGCGGCACGGTGGGGGCCGAACAGGGCACGCTGGCCATCATGGTAGGGGGCGATGTGGCCGACTTTGAGCAGGCCCTGCCGCTGCTGAGCTGCCTAGGCAGGCCCACGCGGGTGGGGCCGCACGGCGCGGGGCAACTGGCCAAGCTGGCGAACCAAATGATTGTGGGCATCACCATTGGCGCGGTGGCCGAGGCGCTGCTGCTGTGCGAAAAAGGCGGGGCCAACATGGCCCAAGTGCGGCAAGCCATTGGCGGCGGCTTTGCCGAGAGCCGCATCTTGCAACTGCACGGGCAGCGCATGGTGGAGCGCGACTTTGCCAAACGGGCCGCCGTGAATGTGCAACTGAAAGACCTGCGCAACGCCCTGAGCACGGCAGAAGGCATGGGTTTTGATGCGCCCATTACCCGCCTGTTTGAACAACTGTTTGCCCAAGCCAGCCAGCACGGACTGGGCGACATGGACCATTCAGCCCTGTTTGTGGAGCTGGCCCGGCGCAATGGCATGGGCTGACAGGGGTTTGCTGCCGCTTCAGCCCCGTGGGTGGTGCTGCGCCACCAGGGTTTTCAGGCGTTCGCGGGCCACGTGGGTGTAGATGGTGGTGGTGGAAATGTCGGCATGCCCCAGCAGCAGCTGCACCGCCCGCAAATCGGCCCCGTGGTTGAGCAAATGGGTGGCGAAGGCATGGCGCAGGGTGTGCGGTGAAAGCGGGCTGGTGATGCCTGCGATGCGGGCGTATTTTTTGACAATCTGCCAGAACATGGCCCGCGTCATGGCTTCGCCCGCGTGGGCACCCCGGCTGGTGACGAACAGGTCTTCGCTGGCCTGCCCGGCCAGCATCTCGGGACGGCCTTGCGTCATGTAGCGTTGCAGCCACTGCGCAGCCACCTGCCCAAAGGGCACCAAACGCTCTTTGTTGCCCTTGCCGCTGACGCGCAAAACGTGTTCGTTGAGCCCCACATGCCAGGTTTTTAGGTTGACCAGTTCGCTCACGCGCAGGCCACTGGCGTACAGCAGTTCCAGCATGGCGCGGTCACGCAGGCCCAGCGCGGTGCTGGTGTCGGGGGCATTCAGCAGGGTTTCGACCCGCGCTTCAGTCAGGGTGGGCGGCACCCGCAGGGGCTGGCGGGCGGGCAGCAGGCGCAGGGTGGGGTCGGCGCTCACCATCTGCTCGCGCAGCGCCCAGCGGAAGAAGCGTTTGAACACCGTCAGGCGGCGGTTGGCGGTGGTGGCGCGGGTTTGGCTGTGGCAGTCGGCAAAGTAGCGGTTCAGGTCGTCTTCTTGCAGGGCCAGCAGGCTTTTGTCATGCCCGGCCAGCCACTGGCCCAGCAGCACCAAGTCGCGCCGGTAAGCGTCTAGGGTGTTGCGCGCCAACCCTTCTTCGAGCCACAGGGCATCGGCAAACGCATCGGCCAGGGCGCGGCTGGCCTGTTCGGCGTTGGCCTGTTCGGCGCTGACCTGTTCGGTGGGCTGCATGGCAGGCTTCACAAACTGGTGCAAACGCGGTTTTTGCCAGTGCTTTTGGCGGCATACAAACGGGCATCGGCAGCGGCAATCAAGTCCAGCGCGGTAGCTGCACCGCTTTGCAGGCTTTCGGCCACGCCCAGGCTGATGGTGACCACGCCCAATGGCGGGTTGCCCACGTGGGGCACTTGCTGGTCGGCAACTGCCAAGCGGATGCGCTCGGCCAAGATGGCGGCATCGGCCAAGGGCGTGTCGGGCAGCAGGCAGACAAATTCTTCGCCGCCGTAACGGGCCAAAAAGTCGCCGGGGCGCTGCAACACGGGCCGCGCTGCCCGCACCAGGGTGCGCAAGGCTTCGTCACCCAGCAGGTGGCCGTACTGGTCGTTGTAGCGCTTGAAAAAGTCCACATCGATCAGGATGAGTGACAGCGGCTGGCCCGTGCGCTGGGCACGCCGCCATTCGGTGTTGAGCTGGTCGTCAAAGTAGCGGCGGTTATAAGCACCCGTCATGCCGTCCAGATACACCCACTGGCGCATGGTGTCGGACTGGAACTTGAGTTGCAGGTGGGTGAATACCCGCGCTTGCACCACGCTGGGGTTGATGGGTTTGGAGATGAAGTCCACCGCACCGGCTTTGAGGCAGCGGGTTTCGATTTCGGTGCTGGTGTGGGCCGTGACAAAAATGACGGGAATGTTGCACGTATTGCGGTCGGCTTTGAGGGCTTGGAGCACCGCGAAGCCGTCCATGTCGGGCATTTCGACATCAAGCAGCACCAAGTCGGGCTGGCGTTCGGCACAAAACTGCAAGGCCTGCTGGCCCCGTGTGGCCATGAAGACGCGGCATTCAGGGGACAGCGCACGGTTCAAAATTTGGATGTGCAGGGGCTGGTCCTCAACCACCAGCAAACGCGGCTGCCGAGGGAACTGCGAACCGTCGGCCAGGACGTGGGTGGACTCGACATCATCCGCATGGGTCGGTTGGACAGTCATCATGAAACAGGGGGTTGAGCAGGGGCGGCATCGGCTGGCTCAGCGGCTTGGGCACAGGCTTGCAACTGCAATTCGGACACCAACTGGCTGGCCACGGCAAAGTCCAGATTCTGCATGGCTTGATCGAGGGCTGGCCACAGCGGGGCATCGCAGGCGGCACGCCAGGGTTTGAGCTGTTCGTACAAGGTCAGGGCGTACAAATCCGACTCATCCAAATGGGCTCGCAGTGCCTGGGTCAGCTGCTCAAACGTGTGGCGTTGCGTGCCACTCCAATTCGTTGGTACCTGCTCAGGGGGGCTGGATGGTGCCTGCACAGTGGCTTGGTTGACCTGACCCAGCCAGCGTGCTGCGGTGTCGGGCACTTGCGACAAGGCCTGCTGCAAGGCCTGAATGCAATTGGGCAAAGCGGCCAGCGCGGTTGCATGCTGAGGGTTTTGAATCAGTTGCTTGCAGGTGCTTTCTACCTGCTGGGCGGCTTGGACCACCGCCACAAAACCCAGCGTGGATGCGGTGCCCCGAATGGCGTGGCACTGCGACGCGCAACGGCTGTGCGTGTCATGCTGACTACAAGCCTCGGTCATCTGGGCTTGCAGTTGGGGCACTTCGTGGGCAAACCCTTCGATCAGCACGTCGTAAAAACTCACATCGCCGCCCAAGCGCTCCAAGGCATCGCGGGGGCTGAATACCGACTCGTCAAACGCTGCGGGGTTGTGGTAGGGGCTGGCGGGCGCATCGGCAGGCGCGGGCGGTGTGGGCGCTGGGGCTTTGGCCGGTGCGGGCAGTGGTGTGAGAGCGGTTGAGTCTGTGGGCTGCGCTGTCGGGGGGACGGTTGACAGTTCGGTTGGTGGCGTTGTCGGCGGTGTCAGGCCGCGTTGTTCGTACACCCAGTAGCGCAGCTGGGCCACCAGTTTGTTCAGGTCAAACGGCTTGCCGGTGTGGTCGTTCATGCCCGCGGCCAGACAGGCTTCGCGGTCAGCGGGCATGGCGTTGGCGGTCATGGCGATGATGGGCAGGTCGGTGCGCCCCAGTCGCTGCCGGATGGCCTGCGTGGCCTGCAAGCCGTCGAGTTCGGGCATTTGCATGTCCATCAGCACCACATCAAACTCGGCACCGGGTGCGGCCAGGGCATCGATGGCCTCTTGCCCGTTCTGGGCCACCTGCATGATGGCCCCTTTGCGCCGCAGCAGTTCGGTAGCCACCTGCTGGTTGATGAGGTTGTCCTCAGCCAGCAGGATGCGCATGCCCGAGAGGTCGTTGTTCTGCGCAATCGCCAGCGCTTCGCGCACGGGTGGGGCTTTGACCCATTGCCGGGGTTGCAGGGCTTCAATGAAACCCTCGGGCGTGACGGGTTTGAGCAGCCAGGCATCGACACCGTCGGGCAGGCCGTCTGTCGCTGCGTTGGGCACCGCCTCGGGCACGTGCGAAGCCAACACCACAAAGCGCGGTGGCTTCAAGGCAGGGGCATGCTCGTGCAGAAACTGGCGCAATTGGATGACCTGACCGCTGCCGCTGGGCTCGGTTGAACGGTCGGCCACAAACACGCAGTCAAACGCCTGTTGCCGCTGGGCGCGCTGGCGCAGCATGTCTTGCGCCATGTCCAACGATTCGGCGGTGTCCACCAAACAACCCAGGCCGCGCAACTGCCGCGCATGCACCGCACGGGCCACCGGCCCCTCGTCGAGTACCAGCACCGTCAGGGCCTGTTTGGGGTCGGGGTCGGGGCGTTCTTGCTCGCCCAGCACCGGCAAGCTCAGCTCAAACGAGAAGGTGCTGCCCGCGCCCGGCTCGCTCTCCAGCTGGAGCGTGCCCCCCATGAGGGCCACCAACCTGCGCGAGATGGCCAAACCCAGCCCAGTGCCGCCGTAGCGGCGCGAAATCGAGGCTTCAGCTTGCGAAAAACCTTCAAAAATCTGGTGTTGCTGCTCCGGTGAAATGCCGATACCGGTGTCTTTGATGGCAAACCGCAGCCGCACGGCACTGCCCTGGTGTTCCAGCAGCTTGACCTTGAGCAGCACCTCGCCCTGTGCGGTGAACTTGATGGCATTGCCCGCCAGGTTAATGAGCACCTGCTTGAGCCGCATGGCATCAAACACCAGCACCGATGGAATGGCGGCATCCACATCAAACAGCACATCCAGCCGCTTCTTGCCCAAGTTGCTGGCCAAGATGACGGCCAGTTCGCGCAAGGTGGCATCGAGCACGGTGGGCTCGGGGTCTAGGGTCATCTTGCCGACTTCGACCTTCGAGAAGTCCAGAATGTCGTCAATGATGCCCAGCAGCGACTTGGCCGCTGACTGGGTTTTGCTCACGTAATCGGCCTGCCCTGCTGTCAGGTTGGTGGTTTGCAGCAGTTGCAGCATGCCCAAAATGGCGTTCATGGGCGTGCGGATTTCGTGGCTCATGTTGGCCAAGAAACGGCTCTTGCTGCGCGAGGCCTCCTCGGCCAGCTCGACAGCACGCTTGAATTCGGTGATGTCAATGCGGAAGCCCACGTGGTAGCCGTCGCTGGTGCGGCATTCCACGACGCGAATCCAGCGACCGTCGTGAAGCTGCATCTCAAAACTGGTCTGGTTGCGGTTGTGCCGCTCCAGCCGTTTGGCCAAGAAGTCGGCTTCGCGGCCCGCTGCCTCGGGGTATTGGCCGTGGGTAATGCCGTAGCGGATGATGTCTTCAAACCGGGCACCGGGGTAAATGGCCGGGGCAGATTGGGCAAAAATCTCCAGGTAGCGCTGGTTGTGCAGCACCAGGCGGTCGTTGGGGTCGTAGAGCACAAAGGCTTCGCCCAGGGCATCAATGGCGGAACGCAGGATGCGCTCGTTTTCTTCAATGCGCTGAGTGGCCTGCACCCGCTCGGTAATGTCTTGCGTAATGCCCACCAGCCGCCAGGGCTTGCCGTCTTTCCATTCGGGGCTGGCCGCCACGCGCAGCCATTTGGTTTGGTTTTGAAAGCTGTTGAATTGCAGCTCCAAATCAAAACCATCGCCATGCTCGCGGGCGAATCGCCAAGCCATGTCAATCGAGAGGATGAAATTGGGCGCATAACGCTGCCGAACTTGGGCCGCTGTGGGGATTTCACCTTCGGGCGTATCCATGACGCGCAGCGATTCTTGCGACCAGCCAATTTCATTGGTCTTGAAGTCAGCCACCCAGTAACCAACCTTGGCAATTTCTCCCATGCGGTGAAAGAAATCGCGGTTGGTGCGCAGTTCGGCTTCTACGCGCTTGCGGTGGGTGATATCAAAACGAATGGAGACGTATTTTTCAATCTCGCCGTAAACGTTAAAAACCGGGGCAATCAGACTGTGTACCCAGTACAACTCACCCTGCTTGTTGCGGTTGCACACCTCACCCTGCCAGGGTTTGCCCTGTGAAACGGTGCGCCAGACATCGCGCCAGAACGAGGGCTCATGCATGCCCGAATTCAGTATGTTGTGGTTGCGTCCAAACAATTCGTCTGCGCTGTAGCCACTGATTTCGGTAAACAAGGGGTTGATGCGGGTGATGTTGCCATCCACATCGGTTTCGGAGACGATGGCAAACGCATTGAGCGCACGCATCAAATCGTCGTTTTCTTTCAGGGCGTTTTTCAGCAATTCGGCATTGCTGCGCGCTTCGTCAATATCGGTCTGGATTTCAATATAGCCCCGGAACACACCCTGACGGTCAAAACGTGGGCGCATTTCCAGGCGCACCCAGTAGTCTTGGTTGTTCTTGCGCCGGTTGATCACGTCCATTTCCAGGCCCACGCGGTCGCGTTTGGCATCGCGAATGCGTCGTGCCTCTACAGGCGGCGTGTTTTTAGAGGCCAGCAGGTCAAACGGCAGGCGGTTGAGCACCTCGTCGGCGGTGTAGCCGGTTTGTCGGCAAAAGCCCTCATTCACCCAAGTGATGCGCTCGTTCTCGTCGGTCAGCAACACCGCGCTGTGGGTGAACTGGGCCACCTCCGACAAGATATCGCGCTCGCTGGAGACCGTATCGGCCAATTGCCGCATACGGGCGCGATCCAACAGCAGCAGGCGCAACGCCCAAGCGGCCAAAAAGCTGGTCAACACACCCAGCAGCACAGCGCCCCAAGCCGGGGTCAGGTTGAGCCAAGTGGCTTCAAACGCTTGGGTTGAGCTGCTGACCAGTTCCCATTCCCGCCCGCTCAGGAGCAAGCGTTCGACCCGATGGAAACGGCTGTTGTAGTCGGCACGCTGGTAGCGGCGGTTGAAGACTTGGCTGTTGTCGTCACTGCTGAACACGAGCGCATCGCCCCCTTGGGCATGGGCCTGTTTGTCGTAAATGTGCAAAACGACATCGGGCTGCTGCAAGCCGACCACGCGCAGCAGCCAGGCGGGTTCGAACACCGCCACCATCCAGCCGCGGAACGCTTTTTCGCGCACCTGCAAATCGTCTGGTGGCCGGGCTTGGTCGTACACCGGTTGCACCAGCAGGAAGTTTTTGCCCTCAACCTCTTCAGTGGGCAGTGTCAGCGGGGCTGACAAGATCACATTGGCTCGGCGTTTGGCTTGATCGAATGCCGCGACCGCCTCTGGGCTGCTCGAAAAATCCAACCCGACCCAATCCGTGGCAAACGGCTGGGCCAGTTGCACCCGCAGAGAGCGGGCGGTGTCAGACGCTGGCGGGGCGGGCACATACAGCAGTGCTCGCAGGGTTGGCTGGTCGGTGGGCAGTTGCAAACTCTCCACATACAGCCGAAATTCTTCGGCAGACACATCGTCTGACCCGAGCTGGAAGCCCGCGAGACCGCGCAAGACTTTGTACTGGCTTTCGTGGTTTTGCACGATGGCGGTGCGCAGCAATTGCGTCTGCTGCCGGAAGGCCTGTTCGGCCACCAAAACGGCCTGACTGCGCAGCGAAGACCAAGCAAACGCCGTCAACCCCAGACAGGCCAGCAGCAACAGCGCAGGCCAGACCCATGCCACCCAGCCGGGATGACCCGCGCCAGACGAGGCCATTGGGCGGGACTGGGTTGAAAGCTCAGGCGCGGCCATGTCGGAAGGGGTGAAGGCGGGGTAAAGCGATCAAGGTTTTAGCAGGAGTGGGCAGCCTGCTGGACAGAGGGTTCAAGCATAAGCCAAGACGCATGATGAATACGCCCCCAGCAGCAGCACGGAACGATGCCACAGCATGCCTTCATGAGACCCGCAAAGCCTCGGCAATGGCACGCCCCACGTCAGCGGTGCCCGCGGTGCCGCCCAGGTCGGGCGTGCGGGGTGCGCCAGAACCGGGGGCCAGCACCGCTTCAATGGCTTGCAGCACCGCATCGTGCGCCGGGCGGTAGCCTAAAAAGTCCAGCATCAGGGCCGCACTCCAGATTTGACCGATGGGGTTGGCAATACCGCGCCCAGCAATGTCGGGCGCGGAGCCATGAACCGGTTCAAAGAGCGAGGGGTATTGGCGCTCGGGGTTCAGGTTGGCACTGGGTGCAATGCCAATGGTGCCGGTGCAGGCGGGGCCGAGGTCGCTCAGGATGTCGCCAAACAGGTTGCTGCCCACCACCACATCAAAGCTGTCGGGGCGCTGCACAAAATGCGCGGTCAGGATGTCAATGTGGAATTGATCCACCCGCACATCGGGGTACTGCTGGGCCATGGCGGCCACCCGCTCGTCCCAGTACGGCATGGTGATGGCGATGCCGTTGGACTTGGTGGCACTGGTGAGGTGTTTTTTGGGCCGCGAGCGGGCCACTTCAAAGGCGTAGCGCAGCACGCGATCCACGCCGGTGCGCGACATCACCGTTTCTTGCATGACGATTTCGCGCGCTGTCCCGGCAAACATGCGCCCGCCGATGCTGGAGTATTCGCCCTCGGTGTTCTCGCGCACGATGACCATGTCAATCTCGCCCGGCTGGCGCGGGCTGCCGTCTTTGCGCACCACCGGGGCGGTTACGCCGGGCATGAGTTTGGCGGGGCGCAGGTTGACGTATTGGTCAAACTCGCGCCGAAACAGCAGCAGCGAACCCCAGAGCGAAATATGGTCAGGCACGCGGTGGGGCATGCCCACGGCACCAAAAAACAGGGCTTCGTGGCCGCCAATTTGGTCTTTCCAGTTGCCAGGCAACATCTGGCCGTGGCGCTCAAAGTAGTCGCAGTTGGCAAAGTCAAAATGATCTAGCTGCAAGCCGATGTTGAAGCGCGAAGCCACGGCCTCCAGCACGCGCAGGCCTTCGGGCATGACTTCGGTGCCAATGCCGTCACCGGCGATGATGGCAATGCGGTGTTGGGTCTTCATGGGTGTTCCCTTCAATGGGCGGCAAACAATCGGATAACAAACCATCAGTTCAGCGGGCGCTCTGGGCTGGGCGCACCACCAGACTGACCCCCATGGCCGTCAGGGCAATACCGGCCAGCGTCACGGCATTGATGGGTTCGCTGAACAACACCCAGGCCAGCAAGGCGGTACACGGCGGCACCAAGTACATCAGGCTGGTGACAGAAGCTGCCGCGCCGCGCTGAATCAGCAGGTACAGCAGCGAACTGCCCCCCACCGTCAAGCCCAGCACCGACCAAACCACCGCACCCACCAGTGACACATTCAGGTCACCGTCCAGCGTCCAGCGCATGGGCTCCAGTTCCAACCAAGTCAGTGGCCATGTGACCAGCAAAGCGGCCAACAGTTGCACGGTGTTGGCGCTGCGCACATCGCAAGTGGTGACGAAACGCTTTTGGTAGAGCGTGCCCACGGTGATGCAGCCCAGCGCCAGCACCGCAAACGACAGGTTGAGCATGGTGGCCGCGTCACCCGGACTGCCCGCCCCAAACTTGCGCGAGACCACCAGCACCAGCCCCGCAAAACCCAGCAGCAAACCCAACCACTGGCGCGACGACACCTTGCTGCCTGTGCTGGAAAGCCAAAGGGCCGTGAGCACCGGCTGCAAGCCCACCACCAGCGCCGACAAGCCCGAGCCCATGCCTGCCTTGACAGCGGCCCACACCCCGCCCAAATAGCCCGCGTGCATCAGCACCCCGGTGATGGACAGATGCAGCCACTGGCGCGAGCCGCTGGGCCACTTGACACCGGCCCACACAATCCAAGGCAAAAAACACAGCACCGACAGGGCGTAGCGCAGCGCCAAAAACTTCATGGGCGGGGCGTAAGGCATGCCGTAGCGCGCCACGATGAAGCCAGTGCTCCAAATCAGGACGAACACCCAGGGCATGGCGCGCAGCCAAGCGTTGTTTGGCACAGAGGCAGTCATGTCAGCAACAAAAGGATTGAGAACGCGGGCACAGCCATCAAAGCCGCGTTTCAGCGCGAACGTGCGCGGATGTCGGGCAGGGCTTTTTGCAGGTAATACACCATGGACCACACGGTGAGCACGGCAGACAGCCAGATCAGCCAGTTGCCCCAGAGCCGGGTGTTGATGAGGCCCAGCAACTGGCCGTCATACAGCAAAAAGGGAATGGCCGTCATCTGCACCGCCGTCTTGAGCTTGCCAATGCGGTGAACAGCCACACTTTTGGTGGCCCCAATAATCGCCATCCACTCGCGCAGCGACGAAATGGCGATTTCACGGCCCACGATGATGAGCGCCACAAACACATCGGCCCGGTCTAAGTGCACCAACACCAGCACACAGGCACACACCAAAAACTTGTCGGCCACCGGGTCAAGAAAAGCCCCAAAAGCCGAGGTCTGGTTGAGTTTGCGGGCCAAGTAACCATCTGCCCAGTCGGTCGCGGCAAACACCACAAACAGCAGCGTGGCTACCAGGTTCTGCTGTGCAAGCGTCAGACCTTGCCAATAAAACACTCCCACAATGAGCGGAATGGCCACGATGCGTGCCCAGGTGAGCAGGGTGGGAAGGTTGAAAAACATGGGCGGCATTATCAGCGACAGGCACCACGGCACGGCTTACGCCTTCGTCACGCGCATCGTGTCTGTGACAGGCTTCACACCCCGTTCAACGCAGGGCGCGGTAAATGCTATCGGCCAGCTCAGCTGAAATGCCTTCTACCGTACACAGGTCTTGCACACTGGCATCCGCCACGCCGCGCACCCCGCCAAAACGCTGCAACAAGCGGGCACGTTTTTTGGGGCCAATGCCCGGAATGTCCTCCAGCCTGCTGCCACCGGTGCGCACCTTGGCGCGTTGTGCCCGCATGCCGGTGATGGCAAAGCGGTGCGCCTCGTCCCGAATCTGCGCCACCAGCATCAGCGCCGCCGAATCCAGCCCCAAATAGACCTTGCTGCGGCCATCGGCAAACACCAGCTCCTCTAAGCCCACCTTGCGGCCCTCGCCTTTTTCTACGCCCACAATCAGCGACAGGTCTAGGCCGAGTTGCACAAACACCTCACGCGCCATGCTCACCTGCCCCAAGCCACCGTCTACCAGCACCAAGTCGGGCATGCGCGGGCCACTGGGCAGGCCGGTTTGGGCATCGGTCTGTGGCGGGGCTTCATCGCCTTCGGGGGCAACTGGCTGTGGCGCGTCGGGCTGGGCGGATACATCGACCAAGGCTTCGGTGCGCAGGGCCTGCGCGATCTTGCCGTAGCGGCGCAACAGCACCTGGCGCATGGCGGCGTAGTCGTCACCGGGGGTGATGCCCTCAATCTTGTAGCGCCGGTACTGGCTGTTTTGCATCTTGTGCCCCTCGAACACCACGCAAGAAGCCTGGGTGGATTCGCCTGCCGTGTGCGAAATGTCGAAGCACTCGATACGCAGCGCATCCAAGTCATCATCGGGCAGGCCCAGCGCTTCGGCCAGGGCACGGGTGCGCGCCTGTTGCGAACCCTCCTCGGCCAGCAACCGGGCCAGGGCAATGTCGGCATTGGTCTGCGCCATCTCCAGCCAGATGCGGCGGTGCTCACGCGGCTGGTGCACCGCATGCACCTTGCTGCCCACTTGCTCGCTCAACGCATCCAGCAGCGGCTTGCCCACCGGGTGGCTCGTCACCAACAGGCCCGGCATGGCAATGCCCAGGTAGTGCTGGGCAATGAAGGCCTCCAGCACCTGCACAGCCACGCGGGTGGTCGGGTCTTGGGGTGTGCTGTCTGGCGGGCTGTCCTGTGCGCCGTCCTGTCCGCCGTCGTGTCCATCGTCGGCCAGCTGATAGCGAATCTGCGTGGCATCTTCCACATGCGTCGGGAAATACGGCCGGTCCCCCAAATGACGGCCCCCGCGCACCATCGCCAAGTTGACACAAGCCCGCCCGCCCAGCACCTTGACGGCCAGCACATCCACATCACGGTCTGCGATGTTGTCCACCGCCTGCTGGTGCAGCACCCGCGAGAGCGCCGTGATCTGGTTGCGAATCTCGGCAGCCTGCTCAAATTCCAGCTTTTCAGCATGCGCCAGCATGCGCTGCTCCAGCGTGTCGAGCACGGCCTGGGTTTCACCGCGCAAAAAGCGCTCGGCATCACTCACATCGCGGCCATAGGTTTGCCGGTCCACCAGACCGACGCAGGGGCCGCTGCAACGCTTGATCTGGTACAGCAAGCAAGGCCGGGTGCGGTTGGCAAATACCGTGTCTTCGCAAGTGCGCAAGCGAAACACCTTTTGCAGCAACGTGACCGACTCTTTGACAGCCCAGCCACTGGGGTACGGCCCGTAATAACTGTGGCGCTTGTCCACCGTGCCCCGGTAATAGGCCATGCGCGGAAACACCTGGGCGGGCAAACCCGACTCGGCAGCCCGTGCGCCCTGCCGCCCACCCTCGCGCACGCCAGTAATCTTGAGGTAGGGGTAACTCTTGTCGTCTCGAAACAGGATGTTGAACTTGGGGTTCAACGTCTTGATGAGGTTGTTCTCCAGCAGCAGCGCCTCGGCCTCGGAACGCACCACCGTGGTTTCCATACGAACAATGCGGCTGACCATGTGGCCAATGCGGGTGCCGTCATGGCTTTTCTGGAAGTAGCTGCTGACCCGCTTTTTCAGGTTACGTGCCTTGCCCACATACAGCAACTGGCCGTGGGCATCAAAGTAGCGGTACACCCCCGGCAGCCCCGGCAAG
Organism: Pseudomonadota bacterium; assembly: GCA_041192045.1. Lineage (GTDB taxonomy): Bacteria > Pseudomonadota > Gammaproteobacteria > Burkholderiales > Burkholderiaceae_C > Hydrogenophaga. The sequence goes on from JBEENR010000019.1 coordinate 47,690, forward strand.
GCGGCCACCTCGGCCAGCAGGGCCGGAGGATGCGAGGCTGGATGGGGGGATGTGGGCGATGTGGGGGATGTGGGCGATGTGTCTTCGGTCATGCTGTTCAGAATACTGCTCTCAAAACACCTCGGTATCCACCTCGCTGCTGCCCTGGGCGTTGTAGCGCTCGCCCTGCACAGTCGGTATCAGGGGTTCGATGTTCAGTCGGGTGATTTTGCGGAAATCGCGCAGGTTGTGGGTGAGTAGGTAACGGCTACCCGGTGCCACGGCGCACTCCAGCACCATATCGTCGTCCGGGTCGCGCAAAAACGTGCAGAACTTGACACAGCCTCAGTTCCGTGCGAACGCCAGCAAGCGCTGGTTCTGCCCTAGGCTAGCCACTTCTACATTCAGTCCTCGCAACTCCGACAGCACCTCGTCGCGGGCGCGGGCGCGCAAACCGGTCGCTGTTGGGTCGTCATCCACCGCAAAAAGCACTTGCGCGGGCAACAACCCGCGCTTGCGCAGCTGCGTCACGCGCAAAACCCACTGACCTCCGTGGTCAATAATCCGCGCCGGGTCCGGTTGGCTCAGCGCCAGGGCCTTGATGGCCTTCACCGGCGTCTCGCCGTCCATCTGGACGAAAGGAAACTGTGCGTGGTATTCCTCATTGCCCACGCGCGCAGGTTGAAAGCGCTTGACCAGATCAGCCGCCTTGAGCAACTGGCGCACATTGCGTTCCAACGCCTGCTCGCGGTACTCACGCGTCACGAAATTGCGCTCCACGTAGTAGCCAAACAAATCCTTGAGCTTGGCCTCAGGGTCGCTGGCGAGCACCACTCGCCCCTCGCCGAACCGCACCATGCTGGCGCGCGGCTTGATCAGCTCCGACCACATGGCCGAGGTTGCCGACACGTCCAGTGTCTTAAACCGCCGGTCGGTGCCCATGGTTTTGAAAGCAGCGCTCACCCGCTCCAGCTCTTCCCGCAGATCGCGCATAAAGGCGCGGTAGGATGCCACCTCCATCTGTTCAAAGAAGTTGGCGATTCGGCTCGTGCGGTTGCCCAGCAGCCGAAAGCCGAAGTAGCGCCCATCCGGCGCGAAAAGAACCACGCCCACATTGGCAAATTCTTCGGTCTCCACGAAGGGCATGAAGCGCACGATCGCGTAATGGCATGCGGTTTTCATGATGTGAGGTTCCAGAAGGTTTGATCATCCTGACAACGCTCCAGCGTCGTCACAAATTCCAGCGGGTTCCATGCGGCCCGCACGGTCTGCTCGGCATCAGCGAAATGCCAAGCGTCGGGAATGTTAGCCCACACCCCTTGCACCAAATGGAGCGCCGCTACAAACACCTGACGCACCTGTTCTCGCGCCACCGCGTCAGCGGCGAGCAGCTTGAGGTCAGCAGCAAAAACGTGGGAATCCAGAAATGCCTCGGCACTGAACGCCAGTTCAAACGCCAGGTTGTGGTCAAACACCACCACTTCTCCACCATGTTCCCCCTGGCGCCACAGCAGATTGGGGTTCCCACCCAGAGCCGAAAGCGTCCGGTCGGCGTTATGAATCCACCAGTCAAACGCCACGATCAGCGCACGCTGCTGCGGGGGAATGTGCGTCGTCATGCTCCAAGCAAAATCCCCGCCCTCCACCCTGTGCGACGCGAACGCCACACCGGGCACCAGGTCCTTCAACCATGGCCCCATCCTGCGGTCACACAACGCCTCAGGAATCTCGGCCAAGTGAAACGGGGGAATCGGCAGACCCACCTCTTTCGCAAGATGTGCGGCCAACCATTCGGCCACCAGCTCGCGCTTGGACAAGGCGCCACTCTTGACGAAATACACCTGCCCATCGTCTGCACGGCACATGTAGGGCGCTGTCTGGCCCTGCTCGGCGCGCTTGATCACCTCTTCAATCACGATCATGGCACCTCCGTATCCACCTCCGCACTGCCTTGGGCGTTGTAGCGCTCGCCCTGCACCGTGCTGGTGTTGATGAGCCTGTTCAGGCGCTGCAACACCGTGTCGGACAGGGCCACATCCACCGCGCCCAAATCGTCGTGCAAATGATCGACGCGGGTGGTGCCCGGAATGGGCAGGATGTCGTCGCCCTGGTGCAGCAGCCATGCCAGCGCCAGTTGTGCCGGAGTGCAGCCCACTTCGGCGGCAATAGCGCGGTAGGCGGGCAGCAGCGCTTGGTTTTTGGCGTACAGGTCGGGGGCAAAGCGGGGCATGCTGCGGCGAATGTCTTGGGCATCGAAGGCGGTCACGTCCAGCGGCCCGGCCAAAAACCCCCGCGCCACCGGGCTGAAGGCGACAAAGCTCACGCCCAGTTCGCGGCAGGCTTGCAGCACCGCAATTTCGGGGTTGCGCGTCCACAGCGAATACTCGGTTTGCAGCGCGGCAATGGGGTGTTCGGCATGGGCACGGCGCAGGGTGGCGGCGGACACCTCGCTCAAACCCACAGCGCGGATCTTGCCCGCGCGCACCAAGTCGCCCAGCGCGCCCACGCTCTCTTCAATGGGCACAGCCTTATCCCAGCGGTGCAGGTAATAGAGGTCGATCACATCCGTTTGCAGGCGCTTTAAGGCGGCTTCGCAAGTGGCCTTCAAGGTCTCTGGCCGCCCGTCAATCACACGCACCGTCGCACCCTGGGCGTTGGTCACGCCTTGCATGCCGCACTTGCTGGCCAACGTGAAGCGGGCGCGGTGCGGGCTTAAAAACCGGCCCATCAGCGTTTCACTCAGGCCAAAGCCGTACAGCGCGGCGGTGTCAAAGTGCGTCACGCCCGCGTCCAGCGCGGCCAGCAGCAGGCGCTCGGCCTGTGCTTGCGGCACCGGCGCGCCATAAGCGTGGCAGATGTTCATACAGCCCAGACCAAGGGCGCTGACGCTGAAGGGGCCGAGTTGGCGTTGTTGCATGGGTGGCTTTCTGGGTTTGGGGGGTCAGGGGTGGTCGGCTGCGTCGGGCACGTCCGGCACCGCCTGCAAGAAACGGTCAAAGTCTTGCCGACGGCCTTGGGCTGCCTCTTGGCGCAGGTCGTCTGCCGTGAGGATGGAGGCCAGCTTTTCACCCGCTGCGCTGGCGATGAACTGGTTCACGGAAATGTCGTCGCGGGCAGCCAGCATCAGGTGACGACTGCCCGATGCCACGGCGCACTCCAGCACCATGTCGTCGTCCGGGTCGCGCAGAAACGGGCGGAACCTGACATCTTGGGGTTTGAGTTGCATAGCGTTCTTTATTCGCAAATCGCGAATGTAGAACGAAAAACAACACCCACCGAAACGCAAACGCTCAGCGGCCACCCTCACCCCAACCCTCTCCCGCCAGCGGGAGAGGGAGGCAGGCACTTCAGGCGGCGTTCAACTGCTGCTCCAACTGGTGCAGCACCTGATAACAACCCAGCACCTGCGCCACGCTGGCATTGGGTTCGCGGCCTTCTTGAATGGCGGCGAAGAATTCGCGGTCTTGCAGTTCAATGCCGTTCATCGACGGAGCAACTTGGCTCACGTCAATTTTTTCTTCCTTGCCGGTGAACAGGTCGTCATAACGGGCGATGTAGGTGGCGCTGTCGCCGATGTAGCGGAAGAAGGTGCCCAGCGGGCCGTTGTTGTTGAAGCTCAGGCTCAGCGTGCAGATGGCGCCATTGGCGGCTTTGAGCTGGATGCTCATGTCCATGGCAATGCCCAGAGCGGGGTGGATGGGGCCTTGCATGGCGTGGGCTTGCACCACCGGGCTGCCGCATTGGTAAGCGAACAGGTCCACCGTGTGCGCGGCGTGGTGCCACAGCAGGTGGTCGGTCCAAGAGCGCGGTTGGCCCAGGGCGTTGGTGTTGGTGCGGCGGAAGAAGTAGGTTTGCACATCCATTTGCTGGATGTTGAACGCGCCCGCCTGGATTTTTTGGTGAACGTATTGGTGGCTGGGGTTGAAGCGACGGGTGTGGCCGCACATGGCAACCAAGCCGGTTTCAGCGGCCACACGCACCACGTCTTCGCCTTCGGCCAGCACGTCGCACAGCGGAATTTCTACCTGCACATGCTTGCCCGCGCGCAAACAGGCCAGGGTTTGCTGGGCGTGCATTTGGGTGGGGGTACAAAGAATCACCGCGTCCAGTTCTGGCAGGGCCAGGCTCTCGGCCAGCTCGGTGGTGGTGTGGGGGATGCCGTACTGGGCAGCGACTTGGCGGGTTTTGTCCAGATCGCGGCTGATGAGCGAGACGACTTCCACGCCAGCAATGTTTTTAATGCCGTCGAGGTGTTTGATGCCGAAAGCGCCAGCGCCTGCGAGGGCGACTTTGAGGGTCATGGTGTGTTCCTTATGTGTTTTCCAAAATCAAGTGCCCCACCGCCGTGTTGCTGGCGGGCACGTGGTAGAAGCGGTGCCTGACCACGGGGGCGGGGCTTTGGCGTTGGCCGTTGCTCACGTCGGCCATGGCGCCACGGGCGATGAGCCACATGACGAGTTCTATGCCTTCGCTGCCCGCTTCGCGCACGTAGTCGATGTGCGGCACTTGGGCGCAGGCGGCGGGGTCGGCAATGAGTTGGTCGAGCCAGGCGTTGTCCCATTCGCGGTTGATGAGGCCCGCGCGTGCGCCTTGCAGTTGGTGGCTCATGCCGCCGGTGCCCCAGATGTGGATGTTCAGGTCTTCGTCAAAACTTTCTACCGCTTTGCGAATGGCCTGCCCCAGGGCAAAACAGCGCTGCCCGCTGGGCACGGGGTACTGCACCACGTTGACGGCGAACGGGATGACTGGGCAGGGCCAGGCATCGGTTTGGGGGTTCAACTGGCCGCACATCAGCGACAGGGGCACGGTCAGGCCGTGATCCACGTCCATTTTGTTGACGATGGTGAGGTCAAAGTCTTGCTGAATGACCGAGTGCGCAATGTGGCTGGCCAGCGCCGGGTGGCCTTGCACAACGGGCACCGGGCGAGGCCCCCAGCCTTCGTCAGCGGGCTGGAACTGGGCGGCGGTGCCAATGGCGAAGGTGGGGATCATGTCGAGGCTGAAGGCGGTGGCGTGGTCGTTGTAAACGAGGAAGATCACGTCGGGCCGGTTGTCCTTCAGCCATTGTTTAGAAAAGTCGTAACCCGCGAACAGGGGCTGCCAGTAGGCTTCGTGGGTTTTGCCCAAGTCCATAGCGGCACCAATAGCGGGGACGTGGCTGGTGTAAACGGATGCGGTGATGCGGGCCATGTTCAGTTGCCTTTCGGGTGGGCTGCGCCCTGGGGTTGGCGGTGGGCTTGGGCATCGCCGTCTTCGCCGATGAAACGGTTACCTTCAATGGAGCGGCCCCCGGCCAGCATCATTTGGCGGTATTCGGCTTCGGTCATGCCGGTCATGGAGCCGGCCATTTGCTGAAAACTCAGGCCGTCGGTGGCACCAATCTTGGCCAAAAAGTAGATGTTGCCGCCGGTACGCATGCACCAGTTCAGGTCGCGGGCCAGCACGGCTTGTTTTTGCTCTTCGGTCACGGGCCATTCGTCCAGATAGGCGCGCTCATTGGCCTTGAAGCGGGCGCGGTTGTCGGCTTTCATCAGGCTCATGCAGAACTGGTTGAGCCAGTAGCCTTTGCGGCTTTGTTCGGCATCAAAAATGATGGTGCCGGGGATGTTTTGGTAGGGTTTGTCTAGGGGCATGGCGGTTTTTTGGCGCGATCGTCGTTGGATGGGTGCTGGTAGGTGGCGGGCGTACTCCCCAAAAACCGCTGGTCAAACTCGCCCTTCGGGCACAGACAGTGCCCAGCGGTTTTTGGGGAGCACGCCCGCCTTTCGGGGTTTGTTGATTGGCTACGCCGGTTCATCAGGCCAATACAGGCGCATGGGGTTGGTGACCAAGAGTTTTTGTTGCAACTCAGGCGTGGGCGCGATGTGCGGAATGAAGTCCACCAGCAGACCGTCGTCGGGCATGTGGTCTTTCAGGTTGGGGTGCGGCCAGTCGGTGCCCCACAGCACGCGGTCGGGGAATTGTTCGACGATGCGCCGGGCAAACGGCACCACGTCGGTGTAAGCGGCTTGTTCGCTGTTCAGCGCCTGGGGGCCGGTCAGGCTCAAGCGCTCTGGGCAGCTCACCTTGCTCCAAACATTAGGGTGTTCGCGCATGAAGCGCTCGAACAACGCGAACTCGGGGCCGTCAATGGGCTTGCTCACATCCGGGCGGCCCATGTGGTCTACCACCACCGTGGTGGGCAATGCGGTGAAAAAGTCCCACAGCTCGGGCAAGTCCACCGCCTCAAAGTAAATCACCACATGCCAGCCCAGTTGGGCGATGCGGCCAGCAATCTCCAGCAGCTCGTCTTTGGGCGTGAAGTCCACCAAGCGTTTCACAAAGTTGAAGCGCACACCGCGCACACCCGCGGCATGCAGGGCTTGCAGCTCGTCGTCGCTGATGCTGCGCCTGACCGTAGCCACCCCCCGCGCCCGGCCCTGGCTGGCCAGACAGGCATCGACCAAGGCGCGGTTGTCAGCCCCGTGGCAGGTGGCCTGCACGATGACGTTGCGCGCAAAACCCAGGTGGTCGCGCAGGGCGAAGAGCTGCGCCTTGCTGGCATCGCAGGGCGTGTATTTGCGCTCGGGCGCATACGGAAACTGCGCGCCGGGGCCGAAGACGTGGCAGTGTGCATCCACCGCACCGGGGGGTAGTTGGAAGCGGGGCTGTGACGGGCCACCGAACCAGTCCAGCCAGCCGGGGGTTTTGATGAAATTGCCGGAAGTGGGTTTGCTCATCTGCATGATCTCCAATGAGCACGGTGGTGAAGGCAAGGTTTGCGCGATTTCGGATCGCGAAGCGATCTTATGAGCGCGTGCCTTGACTTCAGCACCGTGCGGGGTTGCAGAACAGGACGGCTACCCAGAGGCCCGCGCTCATGAGCCGCTGCACGGCTCTGAAATCGCGCAGACCTCTGGGTAGCCATCCTGTTCATTCGGGTGTGTCTGGCAGACAGTGAAAGACCGTGGGTTCAGTCGATGTAACGCAAACCCGCTGCCGCCAGCGGATCGCGCATCTTGTACATGTCTAAACCCAGCACGCCGCTGGCCAGCTTGGCGCGTTTTTCACCTTCAAAGCTTTCGCGCTTGATGGCGGCTTCCAGCGTGGCCACAGCGCGTGCCGCTGGCACACAAACCACGCCGTCATCGTCGGCCACGATCACATCACCGGGGTTCACCAGCATGCCCGCACACACCACCGGAATGTTGACCGAACCCAGCGTGGCCTTGATGGTGCCCTTGCTGCTGATGCACTTGCTCCAAACCGGGAAGTTCATCTCCTTGAGCGTCTTCACATCGCGCACACCGGCATCAATGACCAGACCCCGTGCCCCACGGGCTTGAAAGCTGGTGGCCAGCAGGTCGCCAAAATAGCCGTCGCTGCATTCGGCGGTGACGGCAGCCACCACGATGTCACCGTCTCTGATCTGCTCTGCCGCCACATGCATCATCCAGTTGTCGCCGGGTTGCAGCAGCACGGTAATGGCGGTGCCGCTGATTTGCACGCCGGTTTGAATGGGCCGCATATACGGCTTCATCAGGCCGACGCGGCCCATGGCCTCGTGCACGGTGGCCGAGCCCAGCGCGGCTAGGCCGTCGGCGGCGGCGCGGTCGGCGCGGGTAATTTGGCGGTAGACAACGCCGAGTTCATACATGTGAATCTCCTGTTTTTGGTTTGAAGCCCTCCCCCTCTGGGGGAGGGTTGGGTGGGGGCTTTGGGTGGGGGCTCTTGGCACACATGCCCCCATCCCAAGCTTCCCCCAGCGGGGGAAGGAGTGAAGTCAAAGGCCTTTGGCTTTCAGCGCTGCATCCAGCCGGGGGAATACGCGCCGCGCATTGCCCTCGTAAATCTTGTAGCGGTCGTCACCCACCACGATGGTGCTGGCTTCGATGTAGCGCTTGGTGTCGTCAAAGTAGTGGCCGGTTTCGGGGTCAATGCCGCGCACCGCGCCGATCATTTCGCTGGCGAACAAGATGTTGTCCACCGGGATGACGCGGGTCAGCAGGTCGATACCGGGCTGGTGGTAAACGCAGGTGTCGAAGAAGATGTTGTTCAGCAAATGCTCTTGCAGCAGCGGCTTTTTCAGCTCTTGCGCCAGACCGCGAAAGCGGCCCCAGTGGTAGGGCACCGCGCCGCCGCCATGCGGAATGATGAACTTGAGCGTGGGGAAGTCTTTGAACAAATCGCTGGTGAGGCACTGCATGAAGGCGGTGGTGTCGGCGTTCAGGTAGTGCGCGCCGGTGGTGTGAAAGCAGGCATTGCAGCTGGTTGACACATGCACCATGGCCGGTATGTCGTGCTCCACCATTTTTTCGTACAGGGGGTACCAATGCCGGTCGCTCAGCGGCGGGCTGATCCAGTGGCCGCCGGACGGGTCGGGGTTGAGGTTGATGCCGACGTTGCCGTATTCCTTCACGCACTTTTCCAGCTCGGGGATGCAGGTGGCCGGGTCCACGCCAGGGCTTTGCGGCAGCATGGCGGCGGGGATGAAATGGTTGGGGAACAACTGGCTGACGCGAAAGCACAGCTCGTTGCAAATGGCGGCCCAGGTGGCGCTGACTTGAAAGTCGCCAATGTGGTGCGCCATGAAACTGGCACGCGGGCTGAAGATGGTCAGGTCAGATCCGCGCGCTTTCATCAGGCGCAGCTGGTTGGTCTCAATGGATTCGCGCAGCTCGTCGTCGCTGATCTTCAAATCGCTGACCTTGGGGGCTGAGGCCGGGTCTTGAATGCCCGCAATTTGCCGGTTGCGCCAGACTTCCAGCGCCTTGGGCGCGGTGGTGTAGTGGCCGTGGCAGTCGATGATGAGGGGGTTTTGCTGGCTCATGGGGGGGTGGCTTTGTTGGGGGCCTGTTGGGGGTTTGTGGTGCGTCGTCAGGCGGCTTGCATGCCGTGGCCTTGTTTGGCGGGGGTGGTGTCGGGGTGGGCCAGAAAATGAATCAGGGCTTGAGCCGCTTCGGGCTGGCTGCTGGTGCTGGCCACGGCAGCGGCAAACGGGGTGACGATCTGCGCCGCTGGCGGCAGTGGCCCCAGCAGCTGGATGCCGGGCTGGTGCAGCAGTTCGCTGCGCTGCTGAAAGCCCAGCGCCACCTCGGCCCCTGCCAGCAAACGGCTCACCGGCACGCCGGGCGGGGCTTGCACCAAGCGGGCTTGCAGGCTGTGCAACAGGCCCCAGCGTTCAAACAGCGCCAGCAGCGCGGTGCCGCTGGGGCCGGTGGAATAGCCAATGGCAGGCGCGGCCAGCAGGGTTTGGCGCAGGGCGGCTTCGGTGCTGATGTCGGGCAGGCTGTGGCCCGCAGGCACGGCAGCGGCCATGCTCGATAGCACCCAGGTTTGCAGGGTGCCGGGGCGCAGCTTGCCTGCCTGCAACAGGGTTTGCAGCGCGTCAGCGGCCAGCAGCACCACGTCCAAAGCCTCGTCGGCCATGACGCGGCGGGCGGCATCCACACCGCCCACCGACAGCAGTTGTACGCGGTGGCCGCTGCGCTGCTCAAACAGGGGCAGCAGCTCGGCCAGCAAACCGCGGGTGGCCATGGAGGACATGGCGCGTACAGCAGGTGGCGCAGCGGCGGCTTGGGCGATGTCGGTAGTGGGCATGGGCTGAATTTTCACCATGACTCAAACTTGCACAAGTGGCATAACCTACTATCAGACATTCTTTTTTGACATACCAAACAACCCACGGTATCTGAGCCTATGGACTTGAAACAACTGGAATATTTTGTGCGCGTGGCCGAGCTGGGCAGCTTTACCCGGGCGGCGGTGGCGCTGGATGTGGCACAGCCCGTGCTCTCGCGCCAGGTGCGGCTGCTGGAAGTGGAGCTGCGGCAAAACCTGCTGCTGCGCAACGGACGCGGGGCCACGCCCACCGAGGCGGGCCGGCTGCTGCTGGAGCATGGGCGCGGCATCTTGCACCAGGTGACACGCGCCCGCGAGGAGCTGGGTCGGGTGCGCGGTGCGCTGGCCGGGCGTGTGGCGGTGGGCTTGCCGCCCAGTTTGGCGCGGCTGCTCACGGTGCCACTGACGCGGGCTTTTAGGCAGCAACTGCCAGAGGCCAGTTTGTCGATTTGCGAGGGCTTGTCGGTGAACATGCAGGAATGGCTGTCCACCGGGCGGCTGGACATTGCCGTGCTCTACAACGCACAGCCCAGCCCCGACCTGGAAACCCGCCCCTTGCAAGACGAGGCGCTGTGGCTGGTGCAGCCGCGCACGCCCAGCACCGAACACCCCCCGCCAACACCCATCACGCTGCGCGAGGTGGCTGATGTGCCGCTGGTCATTCCCAGCAGACCCAATGCGGTGCGCATGCACATTGAAGCGGAAATGGCCAGCATTGGCTGCCGCCCCACGGTGGCGCTAGAGATTGACGGCGTGTCGGCCATTCTGGATTTGGTGAGCGATGGCGCGGGCGCGGCCCTGCTCTCGCGCCATGCCGTGACCAGCGCCAACCGCCCCACGGACTACCAAATACGCCCGGTATGTGCGCCACCGCTGCGCATTCGGCTTTGTTTGGCCACCAGCTCGCTGCGCCCTACCACCCTGACGCAGCAAAGCACCTTGGCCCTGATTGCGCAAACCCTGCAAGCTGTGAACAAAGACCCCTGAAGAACGCGAATGCGACGGCACAGAACTCATTGACCAACAAACTGCACCAGCCACAGCGAGATGGATGGGAACAGCAGCAGCAAGGTGGTGCGAAACACATCGCTGATCAGGAACGGCATAACACCCTTGTAACTCTCGCTGATGGGAACATCCTTGGCCATGCCATTGACCACATAGACATTGAGACCCACGGGGGGTGCCAGCAAACCAAAGCCGACCGTCATCAGCACCATGATGCCAAACCAAATGGCTGTCATTTCTTTTGACATGCCAAAGTCCATGCCCATCACCATCGGGAAAAAGATGGGAATGGTGAGCAAGATCATGGAGAGTTCGTCCATGACCGCACCCAGCACAACATAGAACAGCAAGATGGCGGTGACCACCATCAGCGGTGACAGGCCCCAGCCATTCACCATGTCAGCCAGCATGGCAGGTACCTGTGTCAATGCCAGGGCCGAATTCATCAGGTCGGCCCCAATGAAGATCAGGAAAATCATGGCGCTGGCTTCGGCAGTGGCATAAAAGCATTTTTTCACCTTGGCCCAGGTCAGCTCACGCTTGAACAAAGCCGCCACAAAGGTGGCCGCAGCACCCACGCCAGCGCCCTCGGTTGGGGTGAAGAGACCGCCGTAAATACCGCCAAAAACGATTAAAAACACCAGCAGGATAGGCAGAACGTCCAGCACCATGCGGCCCGTCATGCGGGGCCGATCTTCGACACCATGCGCGGGTGCCTGACCCGGCACAAGGCGGACATAAATGGCAACCGCCACGATATAGCCCGTCATGGCAATGATGCCGGGCACCATGGCAGCGGCGAACAGCTTGGCAATGTTCTGTTCTGTCAGGATGGCGTAGATCACCAGTGGGACTGAAGGCGGAATCAGAATACCCAGCGTGCCACCGGCAGCCAGCGTGCCGGTGGACAAGCGGTCCGAATAGCCATGGCGCTTCATCTCTGGCAACGCCACCGACGTGATGGTCGCAGCCGTGGCAATCGATGAGCCGCAAATGGCACCAAAAGCCGCGCTGGCCATCACGGCGGCCATGGCCAGCCCCCCTTGGAAGCGGGCCATCAAGGTCGCGGCCAGTTGAAACAGCGCCCTGGAAATACCGCCTTGCGTCGCAAAGTTACCCATCAGAATAAACAGCGGAATGACTGACAGGTCGTAGCTGGCAAAACGGGCAAAGGCAATACCGTTGAGGTTGTTGGAAAACGGCAGCCAGCCAACCTGCGCGAGATAACCCACCGCGCCAGCCATGAACATCGACATGGCAATCGGCACACGCAGGGCCATGAGCAACAGCATGATGCCGAAAATCGTGGCGGCCATGGACAGTGAACTCATTGGTCTTGCTCCGGGAAATTGCCGACCAGAACCTGATGCAAAGCAATCAGCCCTGTCAGGCACAGGGGGGGAACCATGGCTGCATAAACAATCCATTCTGGAAAACCCAGCATCATGGTGGTCGTCTGCGAACTGTAGGAATTCATGCCGCCGAGGGTGGTGCGCCAAGCCAGCAGAAGCATCACGACACCGATCACCAGTGAGCCAAAGCGGTCGAGCACAGCATTGACATGACCGGGCAAGCGGGTCGTGAAGAAATCCACAATGATGTTGCTGCGGCGCAGCTGGGCCCATGGCAGAAACAGCGCCACAGCCACCCCGGCAGTCACAGCGGTCAGTTCATAGTCACCTTGCAGGGTGATGCCTATGGTGTTTCGGCCCACCAGACTGATGCAGGTAACCAGTGTGATGGCCGTCATCAGCACGCCCGCCAAAATGGCGCTGACTTTCGCCAGCAAGCTCAGTGTTTTCAAAATTGCAGCTCCGTTGGTAAACCCATCACTCTACCGGGCGTGCCGGGCAATCAGGGCGCGGGCCTCTTTCGCCAGCATGGCACCGTCGATGTTTTTGCCCTTCATCTCATTGATCCAGTCAGTCTCGACCGTACCAGCGGTGCGCCGCCAGCGCTGCGTCTCGGCGGCATCCAGGGCCACGATGTTGTTGCCTGCCTTGACGGCGATGTCGTAACCAATCTTGTCCCCTTCGTCCATCGTGCGACCGAAGAACGCCGACAGCTCGGCACCACTGTTGTTGTCAATCACCTTTTTCAGGTCATCGGGCAGTTTGTCGTAAGCCGCGCGGTTCATCGACAACGCAAAGGTTTGGGTATAGAGACCGTCCTTGCCCGCAAAGGTGGTGTGATTTTTCACCATCTCGGTGATCTTGACCGAAGGTGCCACCTCCCAGGGAATGGTGGTGCCATCAATCACGCCCTTGGACAGCGCATCGGTCACAGCAGGCACCGGCATGCCCACGGGGGTTGCGCCAAGCTTGACCAGCATGTTGTTGATGACGCGCGAGCCCCCCCGAATCTTCATGCCACGCAAGCTCTCAAGGCCGGCGACTGGCTGCTTGGTGTGAAACAGCCCAGGGCCATGCGTGTGCGCTGCCAGCAGCTTGACCGACTTGAATTCATCTGCCGCGTATTTGTCCACATATTCATAGAACGCACGCGAGCATTTCTCGGCACCACCACTGCACATGAAAGGCAGCTCAAACACCTCGGCCTTGTTGAACCGCCCCGGCGTGTAGCCCAGCACCGTCCAGGTGATGTCGGCCACGCCGTCACGCGCTTGGTCGAACAGCTGCGGGGGCGAGCCGCCCATCTGCATGGCGTGAAACAGCTGCACCTTGATGCGGCCACCCGATTCGGCCTCAATCTTCTGCGCCCACGGCACGATGGCACGGGCCGGAATGACGGCCTGCGGCGGCAAAAACTGGTGCAGCCGCAGCGTCACCGTTTGCGCCTGCACAGGCACAGCGGCCAACAGAGAACCAGCCGCCACACAGGCCAGCCAGATACGACGGGAAAGCTTCATGTTATGTCTCCTGAAAACAAGGGGAACGGGCAGTCACCTGAACACAAACGCACTGTGCGCGCTGCCCGCACCATTGAAAAGTGGAAAACCCGACTTTCAGCTATCGCAAAACGGCATGACAGATACCGGTCTGAGCGCCAGATACTTCAGCACGCTACCATCGTCTCGCGACCTCTAAGTGCCTTTTCAGGCTCATGTTTGGTTGCATGTTCAGCGCCTGTTTATCCTCAGCCCATCAAAACCACGCCCATGCTGCAAGACAAATACCTCAACCTCTTCACCGACTTCGGCTTCAAGCGCATCTTCGGCCAAGAGCAGAGCAAAGAGACGCTGATCGCTTTCTTGAACACCCTGCTGCCGCCGCGCCACCAGATTGAAGACCTGCAATACACCAACACCGAGCACCAGGGGCTGACCGAATACGACCGCAAGGCGATTTTTGACCTCAACTGCGTCAGCAGCACAGGCGAGCACTTCATCGTCGAACTGCAAAAGGCCAAGCAAAAGTTCTTCAAAGACCGCAGCGTTTTTTACGCCAGCTTCCCCATCCAGCGCCAGGCGCAGCGCGGCGACTGGGACTACCGCCAGCAAGCGGTGTACAGCATTGGCATTCTGGACTTTGTATTTGACGACGAAGACCCCGGCACCCGCGGCGATGTGCTGCACCGTGTGCAACTGAAAGACCAGCACAACCGGGTGTTCTACGACAAGCTGAGCTTTATCTACCTGACGCTGCCGAACTTTGACAAGACCGAAGACGAGCTGGAGACGGAGCAAGACAAGTGGTTTTTCGTCTTTAAAAACCTGCACCGCTTGCAAGACCTGCCCGCACGTTTGCAAGGGCGGATTTTTGAG
>JBEENR010000020.1:0-99457 GCA_041192045.1 Pseudomonadota bacterium
CGTGGTGCTGGAACTCAAGCTCTGGAAAAAAGGCAGCCTGGACGCGGTGCTGGCCGAGGGCCTGCCGCAAACGGTGGACTATGCGCGCCAGTGCGGGGCCGACGAGGCGCACCTCATCGTCTTCGACCGCCGCCCCGACAGCCCGTGGGATGCCCGCATCTGGCAGCGTGAGGCCACTGAGCAGGGCTGGATGCTGGGTGTTTGGGGGGCTTGAAGCCGTACCACTCAGCCCGTGAGCTGCGTCACATCGTGCACCGGTGCGCCACCCGTCAGGTGTCGCAAGTCGGTGGGGCTGAGGCGAAACACCGCGTGCGGGTGGCCCGCTGCGGCCCAGATGTCGGTAAAGCGGAACAGTTGCGCGTCAATCAGTGTCAGCGGTGGGCTGGTGTGGCCCAGCGGTGACACGCCGCCAATCGAAAACCCGGTCTGGCTTTTGACGAATTCGGCATCGGCACGGCCCAGCTTGCCGCCGTCGGCACAAACGATGGCTTGCACTTTGTGTTCGTCCACCCGCAAATCGCCCGAGGTGATGACGAGCACGGCCCTGTCCTCGCCCGATGGGTGGTTTTTGCGCCGGAAGACGATGCTTTTCGCAATCTGCCCCAGCGACACCCCCAGCGCGTCCGCCGCTTGCTGGGCGGTGCGGGCGGCTTCGCTGAGCATCACCGGCGCGTGGGCATGGCCTTGGGCGGCCAGTGCCGCTGCCACGCGCTGCACGCCGGGTGGCAGGGCTGGTGCGGCAGCGGGCGCGGGGTCAAGCGCTTGGCCGGGCAAGCCCGCTTTCGGAATGGTGCGGGGGCGGCCTGCCATGTCAATCGCGACATAGGTCAGGCTGGCTTCGGTCACTTTCACATACTGGCCCTGGGCCGAGAAGCGTTCGGCAAACACCTCCACCTGCACCGTGATGGAGCTGTTGCCCACGCGGGTGACTTGGGCAAAGAAGCTGAGGATGTCGCCCACCCGCACCGGCTGTTTGAAGATGAACTGGTTGACGGCCACCGTCGCCATGCGGCCCTGCACATAGCGGGCGGGCAGCACCGCACCGGCCAGATCCACTTGCGCCATGACCCAGCCGCCAAAAATATCGCCGTTGGCGTTGCAGTCGGCGGGCATGGGAATGACTTTCAGCACCAGCTCCTGGCCTTGTGGCAAAGCGGTCTGGGGGCGCGGGCTCTGGTCGGCGTTCTGCGGGTTCTGTGGGTTCTGGGTGGGGGGCTGGGAGGACATGGGCACAATCCGGTGGTGTTCAACGCCCCATTTTCACGCATGCGCCCTCACGCCCCCAGCCCCAGCACCGTTTCTGTGTCGCCCAGCACCGGCAGCCCCGCCGCACCGCGTTCTGACTGGGCCACGCTCTCGCGCCTGTTCCCGTACCTGTGGCAATACAAGTGGCGGGTGATGCTGGCGCTGGCCTTCATGGTGGCGGCCAAAATGGCCAATGTGGGCGTGCCGCTGTTGCTGAAAGAACTGGTCGATGCGATGACGATTCAGCCCGGCAGCGCGCAGGCCCTGCTGGTGGTGCCGCTGGGGCTGATCGTGGCGTATGGGGCGCTGCGTTTGTCCAATTCGGTGTTCACCGAACTGCGCGAACTGGTGTTTGCCAAAGCCACCGAAGGAGCCACCCGCAGCATTGCCCTGCAAGTGTTTGGCCACCTGCACGCGCTGAGCCTGCGCTTTCACCTGGAGCGCCAAACCGGCGGCATGACCCGCGACATTGAGCGCGGCACACGCGGCGTGCAGTCGCTCATTTCGTATTCGCTCTACAGCATCTTCCCGACGCTGATTGAGGTGGTGCTGGTGCTGTCGCTGCTGGGCACCAAATTCGACATGGGCTATGTCTGGATCACGCTGCTGGCCCTGGTGCTGTATGTGAGCTTTACCGTGGTGGTGACCGAGTGGCGCACCCAGTTCCGGCGCGAGATGAACGAGCTGGAATCCAGCAGCCAAACGCGGGCCATTGATTCGCTGCTGAACTACGAAACGGTCAAATACTTCAACAACGAAGCCTTCGAGGCCCAGCGCTACGACCAGTCGCTGGAAAAGCTGCGCCGCGCCCGCATCAAAAGCCAAAACACGCTGTCGCTGCTGAACACCGGGCAGCAGCTCATCATTGCCGTGGCCCTGGTGTTCATGCTGTGGCGGGCCACCCAGGGTGTCGCCAATGGCAGCATGACGCTGGGCGACTTGGTCATGGTCAACGCCTTCATGATCCAGCTCTACATTCCGCTGGGCTTTTTGGGCGTGCTGTACCGCGAAATCAAACAAAGCCTGACCGACTTGGACAAGATGTTTGCCCTGCTGGAAAAAGAGCGCGAGGTGGCCGACGCACCCAACGCCCCGCCGCTGCAACTGGACGGCCCGCCCACGGTGCGCTTTGAAGCCGTGCGCTTTGGCTACGAGCCCGCACGCGAAATCCTGCACGGCATCAGCTTTGAAATCCCCGCAGGCAAAACCGTGGCCGTGGTCGGCCCATCGGGCTCGGGCAAATCTACGCTGGCGCGGCTGCTGTACCGCTTTTACGACGTGGGCACGAACCCAGGCCAAGCCGCAGGTCGCATCACCCTCAACGGGCAAGACATTCGGCAAGTCACCCAGTCCAGCGTGCGCCAAGCCATTGGCATCGTGCCGCAAGACACGGTGCTGTTCAACGACACGATTGAATACAACATCCTCTATGGCCGCCCCGAAGCGGGCCACGAAGCCGCCGTGGCCGCCGCACAAGCGGCCCACATTCACAGCTTCATTGAAAAACTGCCCCTGGGCTACCGCACCATGGTGGGCGAGCGCGGCCTGAAACTCTCGGGTGGCGAAAAACAGCGGGTCGCCATTGCCCGCACGCTGCTCAAAAACCCGCCCATCGTCATTTTTGACGAAGCCACCTCGGCCCTGGATTCGGCCAACGAACGCGCCATTCAAACCGAACTGAAAACCGCCGCCCGCAACAAAACCACCCTGGTCATTGCCCACCGCCTGTCCACCGTGGTGGACGCGCACGAGATTTTGGTGCTGGTCAACGGCGACATCGTGGAACGCGGCACCCATGCCGATTTGGTGTCGCAAGGTGGTGTGTATGCGGGCATGTGGGCTTTGCAGCAGAGTGGGGGGGATTGACGGGCAATGTGAGAGTGGACACATCAGGAGGCATTAAAAAATGAGCAAAGCCCTACCATTTACCGACAGAGAATTGTCACGCGCTTGGCGCAGGTTACGCAACACAGCCCATACGCAACCACGCGACAACACGCACAGGTTGCTGCTTTTTTATGCAATCGAGTGTGGCCTGAAGGCAGTCTGGCTAAAAGAGAAAAGAAAAACGCTGTTTGATGGTGCTGCCATTGGTAATTTTGGTCATGATTTGAACAAGATCATCAAAGAACTCAAGCTTGGGTACGAACTGCAATTGTTACCAGACTCTGTGGAAGTGAATGCTGGACAAATTTCACGCACAGGAAAACTGAATGCTATTCACCAAGTCTGGCGCTACGGTGGGGTGCTGAAAGTTCCGACAGACGAAGAATTGGAAACGCGTCTTGAACGTATGGCCCAATGGATTACCAAGGAGTTAGCATGAATTTTTCAACCTTGTCCGAAAGGCTGTTGACGTGGCTCGATGTGGAACGTCAGCTGAAACAGCGCACCGCACTGTGGACAAAACTGCCTGAAGGCATTCATGCGGTGCATTGTTTCTCAGACGGCATGGACATTGAGCACTCTGCACCCTTACAAATTGTGCACAACTGGCTGTTGGCGATATTTGGCAAAGCATACGATGAGGCCCAAGCATCCATTCGACTGCGTATTGCAGATACGCAATATCCGGTCAGTTTAGAAAAAGTACCCAGCCCTGCCGAATCCGTTTCAACCCCAGGCTTGACTTATCCGCTTTGGCGCGAAGTCACTTACCTGCCCGATTCAAGTGAGTCCCCTTTTTCTGAAGGAAATGGATTCAAACAACCAGAGGCGTGGGTAGATGGGCCGCGCATGGTTTCTTTTCATTCATTCAAAGGCGGTGTGGGCCGAACCACGGCGCTGATGACCTATGTTGCCGCCCGATTGCAACTGGATGATGCCGGGCCGGTGAAATTGTTGGTGGTGGATGCTGATTTGGAAGCGCCGGGAGTCACGTTCTGGCTGGATGCGGTCAATCAGCCCCAAGTGTCTTTTGTTCAATTTCTGGAGGCGATGCATTTTCCGCCCAGCAGCATAGAAAAAAGTTTGGATTTTTTTGCTCAGTCTCTGCGCAAAACCTCGTTGAACGTGGGCGGCACACAACGCGAACTGTTTGTATTGCCCGCAGCACTCGAACTCACCGACATTGAAGACATGCCCGTGCAGCCGGGTCATTTGGCAAAAAATCCGCAAAACCCTTGGATACTGACCGACCACTTGCATGCATTGGGTAAAAAACTGGGTGCCGATGCCGTGTTCTTGGATTTGCGTGCAGGCTTGAGCGAATTGGCCAGTCCGATTTTGTTTGATCCTCGGGTCGAGCATTTTTTCGTCACCACCGTGGCCAAGCAGTCTATTCAAGGCATGGCCGAAGTTTTGAAACGTCTGCATGCATTCAATGCTTGTTCGCCTGTGGCAGTACAACACAGCTTAATACCGTCGGTGGTGCTGAGCATGGTGACGGACGAGCTGCGCAAATCTTCTGACTACAGCGATGCATTGGAAACTTTGGGCGCTGCATATCCGCCACCTGTCCATGAGGAGTCCATGGCTTCCGGTTTGGAATGGTTGGAGGTGGTGTTTTCTCCACAGTTGATGTCCGTGGGCTCATTGCGCCAAGCCTTGGATGTGCTTAAACACTCAAGTTTATATGCCAATGCACGAGATTGGGCAGCGTCTTTGCAGCAAACAAACATCAGCCGAGCAGCACCACGTCAAATAACTGAGCGAAAGGAAAAGGCCAAGAAGCTGCACGATGTTTGCACCCGTGTGCAGTTTGCCGAAAAGGAGGTTTCAGCTGACATGCTGGTCACAGAGCCCTTGCGAAACATTGGTAAACATTTCACGAATGAACTTCCGTCATTGGTTTCGGTGGGTGCCAAAGGCGCGGGCAAAACGTTTACATTTCTACAAATGTGCCAAGCGCAGTCTTGGTATGCATTCTTGCGCAAAGTCGATGTCTTACCCACTGGCGTTTCAGATGCCTTGATTTTTCCTTGTTTGTGGTCGAGTAATCTGGAAAAACCACGCCAATCCAGTATTCAAGACATGCGAAACGCCACGTTACAAAAGCTGAAGGTCTCAGCCGCATCCAAGCGAATGACCGAACTTGGTCTTCAAATTGATTTGGCCATTAAGCAGCCTCCAGCGCATTGGGATATTTTTTGGGATGAGTTTGTTTGTCAACAATTTGGTGTTACCGAAAAAACGCTGAGCCAGCTCAACAGCACACTGATTGAAAAAAATCAATCTATTGTGCTGATGTTTGATGGCTTGGAAGATGCATTTGACGATCCCACCAACAAGGAAACGCAGGATGCTATTTATTCCTTGTTGAGGCTTCCAAACCGACTGGCCGAACTTTCACAGGGTCGTATTGGGGTATTGATTTTTGTTCGGGTTGATTATGTACAAAGTGCGATCAATCAAAATGTGGCTCAGTTTTTAAGCCGATACGCGCCTTTTCAGTTGCATTGGAATCCCGAGAGTTTTTTACGGCTCGCTTATTGGCTGTGTGCTCAAGCCGGCATTTTGGACAATACGGCATCTCAGGCGCAAACCTTGCCTGAGCAGGGGTTGCTCAAAAAATTAGAAAATCTTTGGGGCAAAAAATTAGGCAACGATACATCCAAAGAAGCCTTGTCAGCACGCTGGGTTTTTGCCTCTCTGTGTGACCTGAAAGGCAATATACAGGCCAGAGACTTGGTGCGGTTTTTGAAAGTGGCATCCGGTCTAGAAAAAGACCGACTTGGAGAAACTTGGCCTCACCGGGTGTTGGCTCCTGAATCCATGCGCAAAGCCATACCGATGTGCAGCCAAGAGAAAGTGACCGAAGCAGCTATTGAAATTGCTCCACTGAAAAGCTGGATGGCTCAATTGGCTCAGATTACAGGCCGCAAACAAATTCCCTTTGATGCCCAAGAAATGGGGTTGGACATCAAAGCCTTACAAGCCTTGCAAGAATTGGGAGTGATTTTCGAGGATCGAAAAGTGCCTGTCGGAGAACCCAGGCTGTATTTGCCCGAAATTTACCGCACCGGCCTGAACTTTGAAACCTCCACAGCCGGTCGTCCACGGACCCAAGCCTTGCTCAAAAGCAACTTGGGTGTGTTGCCTTTCTGAGCCCTTGGCGTTGTCCATCTCGTCGTACACAAGTCTTACGCTAGCGGCCTTGAACAGCCCAAACCCCGCACCACGCATGCGCCGCATTGCCCATTTGGACATGGATGCGTTTTTTGCGTCGGTGGCCCTGCTGCGCTATCCGCAGCTCCGGGGGCTGCCGGTGGTCATGGGGGGCGGGCGCTACAAAGAAGACGAATGGCTGGCCCGCCTGCGCACGGACTACCCGCAGCGCGACTGGCAACCCGACACGCTGGACCGCATTCCGCTGGACTTTTTCCCGCGTCTGGCGGGCTACACCGGGCGCGGCGTGGCCACCACCGCCACCTATGCGGCGCGGCAGTTTGGCGTGGGCTCGGCCATGGGCCTCATGAAAGCCGCCAAGCTGTGCCCGCAGGCCATTTTGTTGCCGGTGGACTTTGACGAGGTGCGCCGCGTCTCGCGCCTGTTCAAAAGCACCATTGCCGAGATTGCGCCGCAACTAGAAGACCGGGGCGTGGACGAGGTGTACATCGACTTCACCGACGTGCCCGGCGGCCAGCGCGAGGGCGGGCGCGTGCTGGCGCGTTTGATTCAAAAGAGCATCTTCCAAGCCACGGGCCTTACCTGCTCCATTGGCGTGGCCCCGAACAAGCTGATGGCCAAAATGGCCAGCGAATTCAACAAGCCCAACGGCATCAGCGTGCTGTACGCGCAAGACTTGGAAGACACCATCTGGCCCCTGCCGTGCCGAAAAATCAACGGCATTGGCCCCAAGGCCGACGAAAAACTGCACAGCCACGGCATCCACACCATTGGCGAACTGGCCCAGCGCAGCCCCGCTTGGCTGGTAGAACACTTTGGCCACAGCTACGGCACCTGGCTGCACCAAGCCAGCTGGGGCCGCGACGAGCGCCCGGTGGTCACGACAAGCGAACCCGTGAGCATGAGCCGCGAAACCACCTTCGAGCGCGACCTGCACGCCGTGCGCGACCGCGCCGAGCTGAGCGCCGTGTTCACCCGGCTGTGCCAGCAAGTGGCCGCCGACCTGCAACGCAAGGGCTACGCGGGCAAAACCATCGGCATCAAGCTGCGCTACGACAACTTTCAAAGCGTCACCCGCGACACCACCATCGACCGCGCCACCGCCGACGCCGCCACCATCCGCCGCCACGCCGGCCTGTGCCTCAAGCGGGTGGACTTGAGCCGACGCATCCGCCTGCTGGGTGTGCGGGTGGGCAAGCTCGTCAAGCCCGGGACAGACGCGGCCCAACCCGGCCACGCCCGTGAAACCCACCCCAAAACCCACGATGCCTACACCGACCTGCTTTTTCCTGAGCTGGATTGATGGGTGTGTGGGCTAGTTTGGGCGTGTTATCCATCAAGCCCCGCACCATGCAAAACGCGGTAGCTGAGCTTTGCGCATCAGCTACCGCGTTAGCGGTTTAGTTCAACAAATAGGTTAAGCCGGTCGTTGCAGGCGATTCGGGTTGAACCGAGGGTTATGCCCCATTCGACACGGCTCCCATAACCATTTGGAATAATTCGTTTGCTCGATTGGTACAACCAATAGCACCACGCTCACGAGAGAGGCGCTTATGCTCAGGAAGGCTTGAGCTGGCGTATATAACAAATGGCGTTGTATTTCCTTGAGCACGAAGTTTTTCGAGTAATACGTACCCTTCCTGTGGCCCTTCTTTGCGACCCATGTCAGAAATAATTGCTGCGAACTTGTTAGTCTGTATTTGTTCAAGTGCGTCGTTTGTAGAAAGAGCCAAGGAAAATTCGATGCCTTGCGCCTCAAAAGCTTGACGTTCATAGACGTTGTTTTCTGGCCGATCATCTACCCAAAGTACACGATTCTTCCATTTCTCTGATCTTGACTTTTTGGACGCGTTCGAAACAACATCAACAATCTCGCGCAACTGAGACTCTGGCAAACCAGTCTCGTGTCCAGGTTGCCGCGCTGTCGCAGCTGCAAGCGAGGCAACAGAGGCCATCTGGGCTTTAAGAAAATTGTCTTCGTTCTTAAAGTCTGATGGCCCATAAAGCTTGTTGTGATGTTTTGCAACAAGCCATAGAAAGCCGAAGAATACAATAACTGGGAAAAAGACCATGAAATAGATTAGCGGCACTATATACTCCGCCATGCCTTGGCCCAAACCAACAACGAGTGAGGCAAATCCATACACTAGAACAATGAAAAGCGCGATGATTCCAAGCGGGCTCTTCGTAAAACCCTTTGCCGACTCAGCGAATTTTTCCGTATCCATTTCTTGGCCTCTATGGGGCATAGCAGTAGGCGTTCATCCACCACGCCAACGAAGCCAGCCAAAGCCAGCTACATCATTCGCGGCGGATGAACCCTGTTGAACTGAACCGCTGCCGCAGCGGTGGTGTGTGATTTTTTGCGATAGGGGATGGTTACTTTCATCCCCCGCCACGGGTTTCATTATGCCCACCCCCTGGCCTCATCAACAATCCCCGCGAACCCTTCGATCCCCGTTTTGAGGAGAATGCCTCTGCCGCGTGCGACACGGCCCAGCGTGTCACTCACGGGGCGGTTGAATCGCCTGACAGATGGCCGGTCGTGTTGATTTTTTATGTCACTTAGTGGCATACTTTATGGCATGAACCGCATTTTTAAAACCCGGCACTTTCAACGCTGGATGCGCAAAACGGAGCTGACCGACCAAGCCTTATGCTGCGCCGTGGCAGAGATGGTGCAGGGCTTGATTGATGCAGACTTGGGCGGCGGTGTGTTGAAGAAGCGCGTGGGGCTGGCTGGGCGGGGCAAGCGCGGCGGTGCCCGCACATTGGTGGCCACGAACAAAGGTTCGCTTTGGTTTTTCGTGTTCGGGTTTGAGAAGAACGACCGGGCCAACATCGACGAAGATGAAAAGGTCGCCTTTCAAAGCCTTGCTGCCGACTTGCTGGCCCGCACACCCGAGCAACTGAAATGGGCCGTCGCAGACGGCGCTTTATTAGAGATTTGCCATGAACACAAGCCCTAAACCCTCTGTCAAAGCCAAAACCAAAAGCCGGGCCATGGAAGCCGTGCATGAAACAGCCTCCGACCTGCACCGCCTGGGCTTTATCGACAAACGCAAGATGGGCCAGTACGAGGCGCTGTGCATGGAGCCGATTGCGCCTTATGACAGCGAGAAGATCCGGGCGCTGCGCGCCCACCTGAACCTGAGTCAATCGGTGCTGGCGGCGGTGTTGAACACCAGCACATCCACCGTGCGCAAGTGGGAGCAGGGCGACAAACACCCGAGCGGGCCGTCGCTCAAGCTGCTTGACCTGCTGGAGCGCAAGGGTTTGGAGGCGGTGCTTTGAACCCGCCTTGCGCCAAATTGCTACCCGCTGCCGCGCCGCTGCGGGCCACCCCATGCCACACTGCGCTGCATGAAAACCTTTTACAACCCCCACCACGCCCTGCACCAGGGGCGCGAAGAGATGTTCCGTGGCCGCATGGTGCCCTGCCACGAGGTGCCTGCGCGGCTGGACTTTGTGTTGGCCGAATTGCAGCGCCGCCCGCTGGGTGCGCTGGAAGCACCCACTGTGAACGCTGCCGCGCTGGATGCCGCCATTGCCCGTGTGCATGCCCCGCGTTACACCCAATTTTTGGCCGGTGCCTGGGATGAGTGGGTGGCTTTGGATGCGGCCAATGCGCAGCGCGATGCCTTGCCTTCGGTGTGGCCGCTGGGCAACCGGCATGCGTTCCGCACCGATGTGCTGCCGCAGCATTTCGCGGCGCGGCTGGGTTTGTTTGCGTTTGATTCGGGCACGCCGCTGACGGCGGGCACTTGGGCCGCTGCACGCGGTGGCGCGGCTTGTGCGCTGGCGGCTGCGCAGGCGGTGCTGGGCGGGGCGCGCAGTGCGTTTGCCCTGACCCGGCCACCGGGCCACCACGCGGGGCCGGACTTTTTGGGGGGTTATTGCTTTTTGAACAATGCCGCGATTGCTGCGCAAACCATGCGCGATGGCGGCTTGGGGCGGGTGGCGGTGTTGGATGTGGACTACCACCACGGTAACGGCACGCAGACCATTTTTTATGAGCGTGCTGACGTGCTGACCGTGTCCATCCACGGCGACCCGGCCACCGAATACCCGTTTTTCTTGGGCCATGCCGACGAGTGCGGCGCGGGTGCGGGGCTGGGCTTTAACCTGAACCTGCCGCTGCCACGCGGCACCGGTTTTGCCCCTTGGCGGGCCGCGCTGGAGCAGGCGCTGGCGGCGGTGCGCGGCTTCCGGGCGGATGCGCTGGTAGTGCCCATGGGGCTGGATACCTTCGCGGGGGACCCGATTTCGGGCTTTACGCTGCACAGCGAGGACTATTTCAGCATCGGCAGTGCGCTGGCCGGGTTGGCGCTGCCCACGGTGTTCACGTTTGAAGGCGGCTACGCGGTGGATGCAGTGGGCACCCATGCGGTGAACCTGCTGCAAGGTTTTGTGCAGGCTGCCGCTTAGGGCGGCTGGGTTCAGTCAAACACCCGTTCGCGCAGCCATTTGGTAGCCACCCATTTTTCGCCTTGCAGCACCGGGGCACCGCCGTGCAGGGTGGCGGTGCCGGGGTGGGGGCGGTCGTAGCTGAAAAACACCGCATGCCCTGGCACGGGGGAGACGGCCAGCCCCGCGTCCGGAAACACGGTAGCCCCGCCCTGTTCGGGCTGGTTGAGGTACATGACCAGCGTGGCGACGCGCTGCCCACCCCGGCGCAGCATGGATGCGGTGCCCGGATGGACGGGGTCAAAGTAGTCGTAGTGCGGTTTGTATTCGGCCCCCACGCCGTAGCGCAGCACCTGCAAGCCCTCGCCGTGGTCCACCGGCCAGTTCAGCAAGCGGGCAATGCGCGCCTCAATGCGGGCAATGAGCGGGCTTTCGCCGCGCCTGAAAAACATGCCTTGGCTGGTGCGGTCGGGGTTGAGGGCTTCGCCGCCCGTTTGCGTGTCCACCGTGAGCGAACGCGCCAGCCGGGGGCGTGCGGCGGCGATGAGGGCGGCGCATTCGTCGGCACTGAGCAAGGCATCGAGCACGGCCACCGTGGGGCGTGACAGACGCACCACCACCGCCACCTGCCGGTCGGCCAGATCGAGGCGGTTGGCGTGGCCGTGGTGGTTCAGCCCTGGCAGAGGGCGGTCCGCAGCGGCGGGTTGTGCAGGGGGTGCGGGCTGGGCATGCATGGCGTTCAAGGGCTGGTCAGCTTGGTTTCACGGCGGAATACCCAGCGGTCAGGCTCGGATGCCGCCGCCACAAAGCGATAGCCCTCGGCATCAAAAGCTTGCAGCTGTTCGGGCTGTTGCACGCGCTGCTGGGTGGCAAAGCGCATCATCAGGCCCCGCGCCCGTTTGGCCATGAAGCTGACCACTTGGTAGCCCGCGCCTTTGCGCTCTTCAAACACGCAGGTCAGCACACGCGGGTGCAGGCGCTTGCGGTCTACCGCCTTGAAGTATTCCTCGCTGGCGAGGTTGACCAGCACCGGGCGGCTGTCGGCTTCGGTGCGGGTGTTGAGGTAGTGCGCGATTTGGTCGCCCCAGAACTGGTACAGGTTGGCCCCACGGCGGGTGCTCAGGCGGGTGCCCATCTCTAGGCGGTAGGGCTGCATCAGGTCCAGCGGGCGCAACACGCCATACAAACCACTGAGGATGCACAGGTGTTGCTGCAACCACTCCAGATCAGCGCCCGTGAGCGAGCGGGCATGCAGGCCGTCGTACACATCGCCATTGAAGGCCAGCACCGCCTGCCGGGCGTTGTCTGGGGTGAACTCGGGTGTCCAAGCGGCATAGCGGGCCACATTCAGGGCGGCCAGCTTGTCCGAGAGTTTCATCAGCGAGGCGATTTGCGGCGGCGACTGCGGGCGCAACACCTCAATCAACTCGCTGGCCTGCGGCACAAACAGCGGCTGGGTGTGGGTGAGTGCCGGTGTGGTGACCGGGAGCGGGGTCTCAAAGTCCAGCGCTTTGGCCGGAGACAAAACAAACAGCATGCAACACATCCTTGAAGAAAACCGCCACACCGGCGCTGGCTGACCCGTGTTTGGCCGATGTCGGGGAAGCCATTGTTGCAAAGCGGCAAAGGGCTGAGGTGAAGGACAAAAAAACAGGTGTTATTGACCCAATCGGCTTGCGCAAGCTGTACCGCTGTGAATAATGTCACTAATGAATACCAAGTTACTCATTTTCTAGGGCTTAGGTGGCTAATTTATGAATACTAATTCATTACTTCAAGAGGGTTCTCCTCGCAGCCGTGCCGTGTGGCGCTGGGCTGGTTTGGCCCTGCTGCTGGGTTTGGCGGCCTGTGGCGGGGGGGACGAGACGGATCTGGCCAGCAACGCCCTGTCTGAAGACCGTGAAGCCGCCGCTGCGCTGGCCGAAACCGCGGCTTACCGGGGCACCATGCCGCTGCGGGAACAGGTGGCCGCCATCACCGCCACCCCCCGCCTGACGGTGCGTGCCCGTGGCAGCATGGCGAACAACATCGGGCCGATCATGCAGGTGCGGGTCGATGGCTTGGTGGTGGGCATGACAGAGGTGCGCAACGCCGACTGGGCTGAATTCAGCTTCAATGCGCCGCAGCTCAAGGCTGGGTCCAAAGTGGATGTGGTCTACAACAACGACCAGTATGTGGCCGGGCAGGAGCGCAACCTCAGCGTGGCTTACGTGAGCGACGGCCAGACCGTGCTCTTGTCCAACACCCCGGTGGTGGTGCTGGACCAGGGCAAGGACGACAAAGCCTTTGATGGTCTGAATGTGGTGGCAGGCCAAAACACGCTGTGGGGCAACGGTGCCCTGCGCATGACCTGGCCCAAAGCCACCAGTTTGTCGGCAGATCTGATCCTGCGCCGCCAAGATGCATCGCGCTTCTTGATGCAGACCACCTTTGGTGCGACCAGCAGCAGCATTGACCAGCTGACCAAACAGACCTATGCCAACTGGATCAAGGCCCAGCAGGCCCTGCCGGTGACCGACCGCTATGTGCCCGCC
Source organism: Pseudomonadota bacterium (assembly GCA_041192045.1). Classification (GTDB taxonomy): domain Bacteria; phylum Pseudomonadota; class Gammaproteobacteria; order Burkholderiales; family Burkholderiaceae_C; genus Hydrogenophaga. The sequence continues at coordinate 13,254 of JBEENR010000020.1, forward strand.
GTGCAGGCCCGCTACAACCTGGGCGATGCCTACCGGCCCGGTGGCAACCAGTACACGCCTTACGAGGTGTCCCGCGAGTTCTGGCGCACATCGCTCACCGCGCCCGACCAACTGCGCCGCCGGGTGGCCTATGCGCTGCACCAAATTTTCATGGTGTCGCAGGCTGACAGCAGCTTGTGGCACCACAGCCGCGCCTATGCCAATTACTTGGACTTGCTCAACCGCCATGCCTTTGGCAACTACCGCACCTTGCTGCAAGACATGGCCCTGAGCCCGGTGATGGGCATTTACCTGTCGCACCTGCGCAACCGCAAGGAAGACTTGGCGACAGGGCGCGTGCCAGACGAGAACTTTGCCCGTGAAGTCATGCAGCTGTTCTCGATTGGGCTGTACGAGCTCAATGCCGATGGCAGCCTGAAGCTGGACGCTGAGGGCAACCCCATCGAGACCTACAGCAACGAAGACGTGATGGCCATGGCCCAGGTGTTCACCGGCTGGGCCTGGGGCTTCCCGGACAACGCGCTGACCAACGGCAATTTCCTCTGGGGCAGCCCCAATTACAAGCAGGCCAGCGACACCCAGATTGACTTGCAGCCCATGAAAGCCTATGCGGCTTTTCACTCCAGTGCCGCCAAAACGCTGTTTGCAGGCAAGCCCTGGGCCGTGACCTTGCCCGCCGGTGCCTCAGCCCAAGACGACCTGCGCATGGCCCTGGATGCGCTGTTCAAGCATCCCAATGTCGGCCCCTTCATGGGGCGGCAGCTGATCCAAAAACTCGTCACCAGCCACCCCAGCCCGGCCTATGTGGCCCGCATCAGCGCCGTGTTTGACAACAACGGCAAAGGCGTTCGCGGGGATTTGGGGGCGGTGGTGCGCGCCATCTTGCTTGACCAAGAAGCCCGTGGCCCCACCGCCTCCGACTTTGGCAAGCTGCGCGAGCCCACGCTGCGCATCGTGCAGTGGGCGCGGGCTTTCAATGCCCAGTCCAGCAACGGCGCTTATGGTTTCAGCTGGCAGGTCAGCCCCACCGGGCAGCGCGTGTACCACGCACCGTCGGTGTTTGGCGACTTCCGCCCTGGTTACATCCCGCCCAATTCCAGCTTTGCCGAGCGCGCTGCCACCGCCCCCGAATTCCAGCTGGTCACAGAAAACACGGTGGCTGGCTGGGTGAACATTGCGCAGGACATGGCCGGTGGTGGCCTGGGCTGGGCCAACGGACAGCAGGAGTTTGTGCCCGACTACAACGCCCTGAGCCAGCGGCTCATGACCAGCGATGTGGCAGGCATGCTCAATGACATGGATCACCTGCTGTTTGGCTCGACCATGTCTGCCGAGCTGCGCGGGCTGATTGTGGAAGCCATCAGCACCATCAACGGCAACAACGCTGGCAGTCAGATGAGCCGTGCCCGCATGGCCGTCTTCATTGCCATGGCCTCCCCCGAATACCTCATCCAACGCTGAAGCCATGAACACCTCACGCCGTCATTTCTTCCGCACCGCCAGCGCTCTGGCGGCTGTGCTGCCCGGTGCCCGTGCACCCCTGGCCCTCAGTCTGGCCGGGCTGGGTGCCTTGGCTGCCGACCGCGCCCATGCTGCCGATACCAGCGGCTACAAGGCCCTGGTTTGTCTGTTCATGTTGGGCGGCAACGACAGCCACAACTGGGTGGTTCCCTTGGATGCCAGCGGCTATGCCGAATACGCCAAGGTTCGCGCCGAACTGAAGTGGCCTACCAGCCGCCTGCAAGCCATCAGCGCGAGCTTGCAGGCAACGGGCCGCAGCTTTGGCATGCCGCAAGAACTGAGCCCCTTGCGCAACTGGTACACCGCTGGTCAGGCTGCGCTCTTGGCCAACGTGGGGCCGTTGGTGCGCCCCATCACCAAGGCGCAGTACAAGGCAGGCGGGGCGGGCGTACCGCGCAAGTTGTTTTCGCACAACGACCAGCAGTCCACTTGGCAGTCATTGGCCACCGAGGGCGCGCCCTCGGGCTGGGGTGGGCGCATGGGCGATTTGTTTGCGTCAGTCAATGCGCAGCCGGTGTTCACCGCGGTGTCGGCAGCGGGCAATGTCGCGTTTCTCAGCGGGCGCAGCGTCACCCAGTACCAAGTGGGTGAAGACGGCCCGTTGCCCATCAAAGCCCTGGCCAGCAACTGGCTGTTTGGCACCGGCGAATACAAAGCCACGCTGCAAAAGGCCATGAGCAGCAGCAGCAACAATGCCTTCCAGGCCGAATACGCCCGCATCGTGCGCCGCACCACAGACACCACCGACATGCTGCGCACGGCCTTGGCCAGCACCAGCATTCCCGCTTTAAGCAGCACCTTGGCTGAAGACAGCCTGGCCAAGCAGCTGCGCATCGTGGCGCAGATGATTGCTGCTGGCTCCAGCATGGGCATGAAGCGCCAAGTGTTCATGGTGACCATTGGCGGCTTTGACAGCCATTCCAACCAAATGAACAACCAGCCGGTGCTGATGAACCGGGTGGCGCAGTCCACCGACTGGTTCTTGCGTGCTGTGCAGGGCGCGGGCTTGCTCAACAACACCACCTTGTTCAGCGCCAGCGACTTTGGCCGCACCCTGACCAGCAACGGCGACGGCAGCGACCACGGCTGGGGCGGGCACCATTTTGTGGCGGGTGGTGCGGTGCAGGGGGGCAACATCTACGGCCAGTTCCCTATCACCGCCTTGGGCACGGATACCGATGTCGGCTCGGGCCGCCTGCTGCCCACCACGTCCGTCACGCAATACGCCGCCACCTTGGGCCGCTGGATGGGCCTGACCCCCGCCGAGCTGCTGACCGTGCTGCCCAACCTGGGCGAGTTCTCGCAAACGGACCTGGGTTTTCTGAAAGTTTGAAACCGGTTTCAGCCGATTTCGCTCCGTCACAAGCGCATCCCGTGTGCTCGGCCATGCCAGCATCTGGATGCGTTTTTCTTGATTTGTAAGCATTGCGTTTTAACAGTTGATGTGGAATGATGTACTCATGTTGACCAAATTGCTTCATTTCCTGGGGTTTCGTCATGTTGCCCCGAAGGTTCCAGCCCTTGTCCATTCAACGGCCTGTGGTCGTGGGATGCGCTCATGGTCTGGCTTAGGGCTGACTGCCGTGCTGCTGGTGGGTTTGGCCGGTTGCGGGGGCGGGGATGACGGGGTGTCGGCAGAGCAGACCACCGCGCTCGATCGTGAGAGAGCCGCTGCCATTGCAGAAACCATGGCCTACCGTGGCACGGCTGCGCTGCGTGAGCGGGTGGCCAACATCACCAGCAGCCCCAGCCTGACGGTGCGTGCCCGTGGCGATGTGGTCGATGACATCGGCCCCATCATGCAACTGCGGGTCGATGGTGTGGTGGTGGGCATGGTGGAAGTCACCAACGCCGGTTGGGCCGACTTCACCTTCAGCGCACCGCAACTTCAAGCGGGCTCCAGCGTCGATGTGGTCGTCAACAACTACCAAAACATCTCGGGTAAAAACCGTCTGCTGCACGTGCTCTATGTCAGCGACGGTCGCACGACCATGCTGTCTAACACGCCCGCTGTGGTGACGGACCGTGGCAAGGACGGCCAAGCCTTTGACGGTCTGGATCTGATACCAGGGCAGACGACGATTTGGGGCAACGGTGCGCTGCGCATGACTTGGCCCGCCAACAACGCTGTGGCCGCTGACCTGGTGCTGCGCCGCCAAGATGCCTCTCGTTTCCTCATGCAAACCACCTTTGGGGCCACGCCAGCCAGCATCGAACAACTCACCCAACAAACTTACGCCAACTGGATCAGGGATCAGCAAGCCCTGCCGGTCGTGGATCGTTACGTGCCTGCCGTTCAGGCCCGCTACGACTTGGGCGATGCCTACCGCCCCAACGGCAGCCTTTATGCGCCGCATGAGGTGGTGCGTGAATTCTGGCGCTCCTCGCTGAACGCACCCGATCAGTTGCGCCGCCGGGTGGCCTATGCCTTGCACCAGATCTTCATGGTCTCGCAAGTTGACAGCAACCTCTGGCAGCACAGCCGTGCCTACGCAAGCTACTTGGACTTGCTCAACCGAAACGCTTTTGGCAACTACCGCACCCTGCTGCAAGACATGGCGCTGAGCCCCGCCATGGGCATTTACTTGACCCACATGCGTAACCGGCCAGAAGACCCCAGCTTGGGCCGAGTACCTGACGAAAACTTTGCCCGCGAGATCTTGCAGCTGTTTTCCATTGGCCTGTACGAGCTGAACGCCGATGGCAGCCTCAAGCTGGATGCTGCCGGTAACCCCATTGATACCTACGGCAACGAAGACGTGATGGCGCTGGCTCGGGTGTTCACCGGCTGGTCTTGGGGTTTTCCAGACAACGAACTGACCCCTGTCAACTTCTACTGGTTCGGCCCCAACTACAAGCAGGCCAACGACACACAGATCGACCTGCAAGCCATGAAGGCCTATCCCGGCCTGCACTCCACCGGGGCCAAGACCCTGTTTGCGGGCAAACCCTGGACGGTCAGCATGCCGGCTAACGCATCGGCCCAAGACGATCTGCGCATGGCCCTAGATGCCATCTTCCAGCATCCCAACGTCGGCCCTTTCATCAGCCGACAGCTGATTCAAAAGCTCGTCACCAGCCAACCCAGCCCGGCTTACGTGGCACGGATCAGCGCGGTGTTTGCCGACAACGGTGAAGGCGTACGCGGCGACTTGGGCGCGGTGGTGCGAGCCATTCTGCTCGATACCGAAGCCCGTGGCCCAACGAGTGCCGACTTCGGCAAGCTGCGCGAACCTACGCTGCGCATCATGCAGTGGGCGCGTGCCTTCAATGCCACTTTCACCACCAACACCCACGATTTGAGCTGGCAGATCAAGCCGACAGGGCAACGGGTTTACCAAGCACCTTCGGTGTTTGGCGACTTCCGCCCTGGCTACATCCCGCCCAACTCCAGTTTTGCCGAACGCGGGGCCACCGCACCCGAATTCCAGTTGGCCAACGAAAACACGGTGGCGGGCTGGATCAACCTCGCGCAAGACATGGCCAGTGGTGGCCTGGGCTGGGCCAACGGTCAACAGGAATTTTTGGTGAACTACAGTGCCTTCGAGCAACGCCTGATGACCAGCGACGTGGCGGGCATGCTCGACGACATCGACCACCTGCTCTTTGGCTCCACCATGTCCAACGAACTGCGCCAGCATATTGTTCAAGCCATCGGCTTTGTGCCTGGGTACGATGCTTTCAGCCAGATGTACCGCGCCCGCATGGCTGTTTTCATCGCCATGGCATCTCCCGAATACCTTATCCAACGCTGAAGAGCTGACTGCCATGAACGCCTCACGCCGCCATTTCTTCCGCACCGCCGGTGCCCTGGCCACGCTGCTGCCCGGTGCCCGTGCGCCCTTGGCCCTCAGTCTGGCCGGGCTGGGTGCCCTGGCCGCCGACCGCGCCCAAGCTGCCGATACCAGCGGCTACAAGGCCCTGGTTTGTTTGTTCATGTTGGGTGGAAACGACAGCCACAACTGGGTCGTGCCCCTAGATGCCAGTGGCTATGCCGAATACGCCAGCGTGCGTGCCGACCTCAAGTGGCCCACCAGCCGCCTGCAAGCCATCACCACCACCCAGCAGGCCGCCGGACGCAGCTTTGGTATGGCGCAAGAACTGAGCACCTTGCGCAACTGGTACACCGCCGGGCAAGCCGCATGGCTGGCCAACGTCGGGCCGCTGGACCGCCCGCTCACCAAGGCCGAATACACCGCTGGGCAAGCTGGTATTCCACGCAAGTTGTTTTCGCACAACGATCAACAGTCCACTTGGCAGTCCATGGCCACCGAAGGTGCCCGTTCGGGTTGGGGTGGGCGCATGGGCGACCTGTTCGCGTCAGTCAATGCGCGTCCCGTATTCACATCGGTGTCGGCAGCGGGCAATGTGACGTTTCTGAGCGGGCGCAGTGTCACCCAGTACCAAGTGGGTGAAGACGGGCCGCTGCGCATCAATTCGCTGGCAAGCAGCTCGCTGTTTGGTAGCGTGGATCACAAAGCCACCCTAGAAAGTGTCATCAGCAGCAGTGGTCACAACAGCGCGTTTCAGTCCGAATACGCCCGCATCGTGCGCCGCACCATGGACACCACCGAGATGCTGCGCACCGCCTTGGCGGGCACCAGCATTGCGGCCCTGCCCTCCTCGCTGGCATCGGTCAGCTTGGCTAAGCAGCTGCGTGTGGTGGCGCAGATGATTGCCGCTGGCTCCAGTCTGGGCATGAAGCGCCAAGTGTTCATGGTGACCATGGACGGCTTTGACACCCATTCAAAACAAATGAGCAACCAGCCGGTGCTGATGAGCCGGGTGGCGCAGTCCACCGACTGGTTCTTGCGTGCTGTGCAGGGCGCGGGCTTGCTCAACACCACCACCTTGTTCAGCGCCAGCGACTTTGGCCGTACCCTGACCAGCAACGGCGACGGCAGTGACCACGGCTGGGGCGGCCACCATTTTGTGGCGGGGGGTGCGGTGCAAGGCGGCAACATCTACGGCCAGTTCCCTATCACCGCCTTGGGCACGGATACCGATGTCGGATCAGGCCGCTTGCTGCCCACCACCTCCGTCACGCAATACGCTGCCACCCTGGGCCGCTGGATGGGCCTGACTCCCTCAGAACTCCTGACCGTGCTGCCCAACTTGGGCGAGTTCTCACAAACGGATCTCGGCTTCCTCAACGTCTGAAGCCACTGAAAGCGTTTTCACCCCAGCCGCTGCCAGCCCCAGCGGATGCGCAGCACGGTGGTGATAGCGCACAGCAGCGCAAAGCCGTAGGCCAAGGGCGCAAACCTCTGCGGCCACAGGCACATGGCGACAAAAACCGCGATGGTTTCGGTGGCTTCGGTCAGGCCACCCAGGAAATAAAAGCTTTTGTCGGGAAACGCCAGCGAGCTGAGCTGGCGCTTTTCGGCCACCACGGCAAAGGCCAGAAAGCTGCTGCCGGTGCCCATGAACGCGGCCAGCAACACCGCCGCTGGCAGTGCGTTCTGCGCTGGATGGGCCACCGCAAAGGCCAGCGGAATGGCCGCGTAAAACAAAAAATCCAATGTGATGTCCAAAAACCCGCCCCGGTCAGTGGGCTGGCTGGCACGAGCCACGGCACCATCCAAACCATCCAACAGGCGTGAGAGCAGCAGCAGCACCAAGCCCACGCTGGCCTGTTGCAGGGCAATGGCCAGCGCCGCCGCCATGCCGACGACGAAACCCGCCAGACTGATGGCATCAGCCCCCACACCCCAACGCACCACGTGGTGCGCGATGCGGTTCATCAGGGGCCGTATCGCCGCTTGAATGCGGCTATCGAACATGCGACGACCCCAGCCCGTTCATACGCGGCGAATCCACCGTTCTAAAGGGCCCCGCAGCTGCCTGACCTCGTCCTCCAGCAGGACACGCAGTCCGTTGAGCTCGCTGTGTCCCAGGCTGGCATTGCGTTCAATTTCTTCCGCCAAGATCACGGCCGGACGGGCACTGAAGATGGCCAGTGTGCCTTTGAGGGTGTGCGCAATGCGTTGAATCTTGACCGCGTCCTGCTGCTCAATGGCCTGCTGCAAGTCGTGGAACTCGCTGTCCACACTGCTCAGGAAGAGGTCGGCCACGATCTCGATCACCTCGCTGTCGGCCTCGGTCAAGGCCTGGGTGTAGTCAAAGGTGGTGTTTTCTTGGAGGGGCCGCCGCGCTGGGTCGCCCCATTGGGCCAATTTGGTGATGAGGTCAGCCGCCTTGATGGGCTTGGCGAGGTAGTCGTCCATCCCGGCGGCCATGCAAACATCGCGGTGGCTCTGCATGGCGTTGGCCGTCATGGCGATGATGGGAATGCGCGCCGTGCCAGCAGCCGCTTCTCGGGCACGGATGCGCTGGGTCGCCTCAACGCCACCCATGACAGGCATTTGCATGTCCATGAGCACGACATCGAAGGCCTTGGACTCCAGCCAGTCCAGCGCCTCCTGACCGTTGCCCGCCACCGTCGTTTGATGCCCCCATTTTTGCAAGATGCTGATGACCAGCTTCTGATTGACTGGATGGTCTTCGACCAACAGCACCTCCAGCATGGCATGCGCTTCCCGCAGGGAATGGCGCGTGATCAGCTCGGCCTCACGTTTGCTGGCTTGAGCCTGGGCCTGTGCCTCGGTATTGAACAACTGGTAGAAGGCGCTCAGCAGCTCTTCGTTGGCAATCGGTTTGGAAAAATACCCGTTAATGCCCAGATCGCGGCAACGCTGGGCATCGCCCTTGATACCGCCGGAAGTGAGCATGATGATGGGCGGCGTGCCACCGGGCGGCGGGTTGTCGAGCAGCCGCTCGGCCAGACTGAAGCCGTCCATCTCGGGCATTTGCACATCCAACAAGATGCAATCAAAGCGCGGGCCGGGCATGTGCAGCCGCGTCAAGGCATCGCGCCCCGATTGAACCGCTTCAGAGCGTATTTGCCATTTGTTGAGCAAACCGGTGAGCACCTGACGGTTGGCGGCGTTGTCATCCACCACCAGCATGTGACGGCCCAGCAGGTCAATGGGGGGCGGCACATCAGGCCTGACTTCGTGGTCTTCGCCCAGCGCCAGGGTGAAATGGAAGGTACTGCCCTGACCGGGCGTGCTTTCCACCCAAATTTGCCCGCCCATCAGGGTCACCAGGCGGCTGGAAATGGTCAGCCCCAGCCCTGTGCCGCCAAACCGGCGGGTAATTGAGCCGTCTTCTTGAGAAAAGGGTTCAAAAATCAGGCCCTGCTTCTCGCGCGGAATGCCAATGCCCGTATCCCGAACAGACAGATGCACCAGCACCATACCGTCCGCCGTCTGGCCCCTGTGTTCTGCCTTGAGGACGATTTCACCCTGCTGGGTGAATTTGATGGCATTGCCAATCAAATTCACCAGCACCTGACGGATGCGCCCCGGATCACCCAGCACCCGCTGGGGCAAATCACAGCCCACATCGCAAATGATTTCCAGGCCTTTCTGGTGTGCCCGCATCGACAGGGTTTTAAGGGTTTCGTTGAGCAGCTTGGGCAGGTCGAAGGCAATGACTTCAATCGAGAGTTTGCCCGCCTCGATTTTGGAGAAATCCAGAATGTCGTTGATGATGGTCAGCAGCGCATCCGACGAGGATTTGACGATTTGCAGGTATTCGCGTTGTTCCTCGGTCAGCGGCGTATCCAAGGCCAAGTCGGTCATGCCAATGATGCCGTTCATGGGCGTGCGGATTTCATGGCTCATGTTGGCCAGAAATTCGCTCTTGGCCCGGTTGGCGTTTTCGGCAGTTTCTTTGGCGGCCTGCATGGCTTTCTCGGCAGCCTTGAGCTCGGTGATGTCCGTGATGGTGCCGACCAAGCCCGAGATGCCGCCGTCTGGACGGGTCAGGCTGGCCTTGTGGTAAATGGCCGAGCGTTCGCCGTTGTGAAGCTGCAATGCCACCTCGTACTGCTGGGTGCCACCCTCTCTGCACAAGACTTCGTCTTTGATGGCATGAAATTCACCCATTTCACCGGGTATCAATTCGCGCACAGTGCGCCCGAGCCACGCTTGGCGCTGCACACCAAAAAACGCTTCAAAGGCGCGGTTAAACCCTTGGTAACGGCCTATTTCATCCTTGAAATAAACGGGCAGTGAAATGGATTCGACCAATTGCTCAATGAAATGCAATTGTTCTTTGAGTTTCGCCTCTGCCGCCTTGCGGGCCGTGATGTCGGTCCGAATGGCAATGTATTGGTAAGGTTTGCCCGCCTGATTCAGAAAAGGCACGATGGTTGCAGCAACCCAGTAGAGGTGACCATCTTTGGCTTTGTTGCAGACCTCTTGCCGCCAGACCTTGCCCGCCACCAAAGTGGCCCACATGTCCTTGAAGAACGCATCCGGGTGCTTGTCAGACTTGATCATGCGGTGGTTTTGGCCAATCAGCTCTTCCCGGCTGTAACCGCTGATTTCCACAAAACGGTCGTTGGCATAAATGATGTCGCCCCGCACATTGGTGATGCTGACAATGGCATGCTGATCGAGAGCGAATTGCTGGTTGGACAGCTCAATGCGGCTGTGTTCACGCTCCGCCACCAAACGCGCCAGCAGGCGTGACAAGGATTCGATGTCGTCCACCGGGCCGTCCACGCCGTCCGGACCCTCATCGCCGGTGGGCAACAGTTCCCGCACCGTGTCGCGCAGGGATTGCAGGGCACGCGCCCGCGCCGCGCCTTCGGCACGCAGCTGGTCGTTCACTTGGTTCAGTTCTTGGGAGCTGATCTCCAAGCTGCGCGAGCGCAGGTCGAGGTCTCGCTCGTACTGCTGGTAAGTGGCTTCAACGCGGCCCAAGAAGTCGCCGAAATTGCCCAGCAAGTTGCGCACATCGGCAGGCACATCGTCCCGCTGCGACACCTGGGCCGCAGTGACCAGCAAGGCCTCGACAGCGGACGCGCCATCAACCCCGGCTGCCTTTTTGAGTTGTCTGAGCAAACCCCGGTGCATGGGTCGGTCAGGCCTCGCCGAGCCAGGTGATGGTCATGGTCTGGTTGTGCAACTTGCACTCGCAACCGGGGGCAAAGGGGCTGATCTCGCCGTAAGAGTAAAAACCCGTCAACGGTGCTTGGGCACCAAACACATCGGCCACGGATTCGATTTCTTCATCAATGCGATCCCCCATGACCAGCTTGCGCCCGACACAACTGATCAAAATGGCCAAGCCATTGCCGCCGTCTTGGCGCATGGTTTGGGCGGCCTGTGCGGCGGCTTCTGCCCCGTCCACCAGCTTGTCGGTGCTGGCGTGCATCAACTTCAGGTAACCGTTGGGGTCAATGCTGCCCGCCAATGTCAAGCTGCCCTCTGCCTCGTTGATGCCCAAAATGGTGCGGATCAAACCGACAGCCCCATGGTCTGCGCCCAACATCGCAAACGGGAAGAGCAGGCCCGAGGCGGGCAAATCTTTGGCGTATTCGCCCAAGTAGCGCTTGTAAATGTCCAGCGCGGGTTCACCGTCCAGCTCGTAGAGCACGTTGTCCACGCTGCGCGTGACCTTACGGGCGGGGCCAAAACTTTCCCACCCGCCAAAGGAACCGTGGGCAAAGCTCAGGGCATCGCCCGTCAAACCAATGGCAACCACCCGGTTGTTGGCAATGCCTGAGGGCGCCAGGGTGAAGGTCTGCCGAAAAGCCCCACCGTCCCCTGCCAAGCCGCCGGTAATGGGTGTGCTGCCGCCCAAGACACGGCCAAGCCCATCGACCACACCGCTGCCATTGATGTTCAGGCCAGGACCAAAAATCAGCACCGCCCGAACACCCGCGCCCGTCAACTGCTGGCCCAAGCGCTGACCAGCGGCTTCGGAATCTTGCATGCCCGCCAGGGTCGTCTCGGCCACACGCAGGCCGGTCTTTTCAAGGCGCAGTGCCGTCAGGGTCAGGCTGTTGTCGCTCACGCCGTCGGCGGTGATTTCACCGGCTGTCGAGCACCCGGCCAGCACCGCTTGGGGACAGGCCTGCGCCAACTGGTCTGCCAAGGTGGGGGACTTGAAATAGTCCACGCTCCCAAACACCAGCAGAAGATCCGCGTCAAAACCGGCCAATTCGGCAAGCCTGCCCGCCAGCTGGGCCGGACTGTGGGCTGTTGTTTGCTTGACTTGCATGAGACAGACTCCTAGGGTGTTGCTGGTAATAAGAAGGTTATCAGATTCAAGACCAGCCCAAGGGAAAAATCCAGGTGCCTGCCGCTAGCGCAGGGGCGGCAATTCGATGAGGCGGTCGGGCTCGGCCACATCGGCACGGTCGTGCGTCACCAGCACAGCGGGTATCTGGCGGGCGCGCAACTGGGCAAACACCCAAGCGCGGAACTGCGTGCGCAAGGCCGCGTCCAGCTGGGCAAAGGGCTCATCCAGCAACAGGGCGCGGGGTTGCGCCAGCAGGGCTCGCATGAGGGCAGCACGGGCCCGCTGCCCGCCCGACAGGGTGGCGGGGTCGCGCTCGCCCAAGCCTTGCAAACCGGCTTCGGCCAGCGCCTGCTGCACCTGGGCACAGCGCTGCGCACGCGGGCCGGGGGGCACCGCAAACAGCAGGTTGTCGGCCACCGTCCAGTGGGCAAAGAGCAGCGGGTCTTGAAACAGCAGGCCCACACCACGCTGCGCGGTGGGCAGCTGGCCAATGTCTTGCCCATTGAGCTGCACGCTGATCTGGGCCTGCAAGGCCTGCGCGCCTTCGGCCACACGGCCCAGCGTGCCCGCAATGGCCGCCAGTACCGAACTTTTGCCGCTACCACTGGGGCCCATCAGGGTCAGGACGTGGCCGGGCGGCACGCTCAAGCGCAGGTCTTGCAACAGCACGCGCTGCGCACTGCCCAAGCTGTGCAGGTGAACAATCAGGCTCATGTTTGAAAGCGGCGTGGGCGGCCCAGCCAGTGAGCCAGCGCAAACGCCAGCACCGGCAGTATCCATTGCAAACCCGCATACGCACTGGTGAGCGAGCGCTGCGCACCGGCGGCCAAATGGACGGCTTCGGTGGTCACGCTGTTGAAACGCCCAGCGCCCACATACAGCGTGGGCAGGTACTGCGCCACGCTGACGGCAAAGCCCACCGCCGCGCTGCTGGCCAAGGCGCGGCGCAGCAGCGGCCATTTCACGCACCACAAAAACCGCCACGGGCCGTGGCCCAAGCTGGCGCTCAGGGCGGCGCAGCGTGCATCAAAACCCAGGTAAGCCGGGCTGAGGGTGAGCAGCACATAGGGCAGCACCCAACTGGTGTGGGCCAACAGCAGGCCCAGCCACTGGCCCTCCAGATGCGCCCACAGCGCCAAGCGGTACAAGCCCACCACCCACAACACAGCAGGCAACACCAGCGGCAGGTAGAGCAAGGGGCGCAGGGCCGCATCCCAAGGGCGCGGGGCCAGCTCCAACCAAGCCACGCTCCAAGCCAGCGCCAGCGCGGCGGATGCCAGCGCCAGCCCCAGCGTGGTGAGCACGGTGTCGCGGCTGTCCCACACGCTGCGCCAAGCTTGTCCGGTCAGCACATCGGGCCAGACCTGTGGAAACGGCCACACGCCCGCCACACTGCCCACCGCCAGGGCCAGCAGCACCGCCCCGTACAGCACCGCCAGCAGCCGGTAGCCCGTGGGCAGCCCCTGCCGTTGGGGTGTTAGGCCATGGGCTCGCGGGCTACCACGCACCCCATTCAGCGCGTAGCGGCTGTGCGCCCACACCGCTTGGGCCGCCCGCCACCCCAGGGCAGCGGCCAGCACCACGAGCGCCAGCAGACCACCGGCAACCGCCCCTTGCGCGTTGGTCGCTGGGTCAGCATCTTGCAGCCACTGCCAGGCCAGCACCGCCAAGGTGGGCGGCGATGCGGGGCCAATGACCAGCGCCATGTCCACCACTGTCAAGCCATAGGCCAGCACCGCCAGCAGCGGCCAGACCAAGCGCGTACTCAGTGGCGGCCAGACCACACGCCAGAAGGCCCGCTGCGGGCTGTAGCCCAGCGTCTGGGCCAGGGCGTGTTCACGCTGCCACTGCTGGCGCACATCGTCGCGCTGCAACTGGGTAGCCGCCGTCCAGAGCAGAAAGGGGATTTCTTTGACCGTCAGGGCCAAGATCAAACCCAAACCCCAGGGGTCTTGCGTGGTGGGCCAAGGCGGTGGCCAGTCCAGGCCGGTGAGCCAGGGCGATAGCGCCCGCAACACCCAGCCGCTGGGCGAGAGTAAAAACACCAGGCCAATGGCGAACGCGGCATGCGGCGTGGCCAACATCACCGGCAGACCGCGTAACAAGCGCCCGAGCGACTGGCGCACAAAACCCTGCGCCAACAGGGCAGCCGACAGCCCCCACGCCAGCGCGGTCGAGGCCAGCCCCGTCCACAGCGTCAGCGCCAGCGCGGGCCACGCATGCGGGTCGTGCCACAGCGCGTGCCAAGCAGCAGCATCCCACAGCGCACCGAGTGCCAGCGCCACCGTGGCCAGCCAGGGCACGCCCAGCAGCAACAGCAGGGCGGAGGCAGCCGTGCGGGTCACAAATACCGCTGTGCCCACGCCTTTTCCAGCGGTTCCACCCAAGCGGCATGGGGCTCGGGCAGGGTGGGCGCGGTTTTAGCCACCTGACCGGGCAGGGGCTGGCTGGGGAACAGGGCACGTTCAGCGGCAGGCAGGCGTGCCAAGTCCAGCACGGTTGGGTCGCCCCAGTGGCGGATGTCGGCCTTGCGTGCCTGCGCTTGGGCCGAGAGCAAAAAGTTGGACACCACTTGCGCCCCCGCTGCTGCCGGGGCGTTGTACGGAATGGCGACAAAGTGGGTGTTGCCGATGCTGCCCTTGGCAAACTGCCAGCTGACGACCGAAGCGGGCAAGCGTTTGGCCGCGATTTCGTTGGCCGCTTCGTTGGGGTTGAAGGTCATGGCCAGCAGCAATTCGCCGTCGGCCATCATCTGCCGAATGGCTGCCGGGCTTTGCGGAAACTGCTTGCCACCCCGCCACAGGTGTGGGTGCAGCGCATCTAAAAACCGCCACAGCGGGGCGGTGACGGCATCAAAGTCGGCCATGACGGGCGGCTGGGCCAGCAGGCGCGCATCCGCCACATGTTCCAAGAGGGCTTGTTTGACGAAGGTGGTGCCGGTGAAGTCGGGCAGACGCGGGTAGCTGATGCGCCCCGGTTGCTGCCGGGCCAGCGCCAGCAGCTCGGCCATGCTTTGCGGTGGCTGGGGCAGGCGTTTGCTGTCAGCAAAGAAGGTGAACTGCGCCATGCCCCAGGGCGATTCTTGGCCGTCGGTGGGCACCGAAAAGTCGATGCGGGTGGTGGGTTTGCCCAGCGTGTCCACATACTGAAAATTCGGCAGGGCTTCGGCCCACGGGGCCAGCAGCAGCCCTTCGCGCTTGAGGTTGGCAAAGTTCTCGCCATTGATCCAAACCAAATCCACCGTACCTTGCCCTGCTGCGCGCCCGGCGGCTTTTTCGGTGCGTATGCGCTTGACCACATCCGCCGCGTCGCTCACCTTCACATGCACCAGCTTCACACCATGGGCGGCTTGCACGGCAGCAGCGACCCACTGCACATAGGCGTTGATGGTCTCACTGCCGGCCCAGGCGTTGAAGTACACGGTTTGACCACGGGCGGCTTTTTCGATATCGGCCCATGCGGATGGGGTCGATTGCGCCCATACGGGCAACGCGGTGGTGCTGACAGTGGCACCTAAGCACTGCAATACGGCTCGGCGGGAATGAACAACGGTTTGCACAGGCGCGTCTCCAAAAACAAGAATCTCACAGAAAGGCTGCTAGAATACAGGGCTTCGCGGCTGTAGCTCAGCTGGATAGAGTACTTGGCTACGAACCAAGGGGTCGTGGGTTCGATTCCTGCCAGCCGCACCAAACAGACACCCCGAAAACTGCAAAGTTTTCGGGGTTTTCTGCGTCTGGGCTTGGTCAGGCTTGCTTGCATCCCGTCGGTTGATGCATCTGGCATCTGCAAACAGAAATGAAAAAAAGCCGCATGGTTTGTTGACCATGCGGCTTTTGCATTTTGGTGCCCAGGGCCGGACTCGAACCGGCACGCCTTGCGGCGGGGGATTTTGAGTCCCCTGCGTCTACCAATTTCACCACCCGGGCGGTGTCTGAAAGACCGTGATTATGGCACAGTACCGGCCATGAACTATCCAACCCTTGAAGATGCCATTGGCAAAACACCGCTCGTTGCCCTGCAACGCATCGGGCACAGCAGCAACGCCGTTCGGGGCAATGTGATCCTGGGCAAGCTTGAAGGCAACAACCCGGCAGGCTCGGTGAAAGACCGGCCCGCGCTGTCCATGATCCGGCGGGCCGAAGAGCGCGGCGACATCAAGCCCGGCGACACGCTGATTGAGGCCACCTCGGGCAATACCGGCATTGCGCTGGCCATGGCGGCGGCCATCAAGGGCTACCGCATGGTGCTCATCATGCCGGAGGATTTGTCGATTGAACGTGCCCAGACCATGAAGGCGTTTGGGGCTGAACTCATCCTCACGCCCAAGAGCGGCGGCATGGAGTCGGCCCGCGACTTGGCCGAGCGCATGCAGGCCGATGGCAAAGGCCGGGTGCTGGACCAGTTCGCCAATGCCGACAACCCGCGCATCCACTATGAAACCACCGGCCCCGAGCTGTGGGAGCAGACCGGCGGACGCATCACCCATTTCGTGAGTGCCATGGGCACCACCGGCACGATCACGGGGGTTTCACGCTTCCTGAAAGAGAAAAACCCGGCCATTCGCATCGTGGGTGCCCAGCCCAGCGAGGGCTCGCGCATTCCCGGCATCCGCAAATGGCCTGAAGCCTACCTGCCCCGCATTTACGACCCCCGTTCGGTGGACGAGCTGGTGTACGTCAGCCAGGCCGATGCCGAAGACATGTGCCGCCAGCTGGCCCGCGAGGAAGGCATTTTTGCGGGCATTTCTGCCGCCGGTGCCTGCTGGGTAGCGCAGCAACTGGCGCAGCAGGTCGAGAACGCCACCATCGTGTTCATTGTGTGCGACCGGGGTGACCGCTACCTGTCCACCGGCGTATTTCCCGCCTGAGCAGGCCAGAGCGACGACCTCCATAAAATTTTTGAATCCTGAGGAGCACCCATGCAAGCCGATAAAGAACTCGATGCCCGTGGCCTGAACTGCCCACTGCCCATTCTGAAAGCCAAAAAAGCCCTGGCCGACATGAGCAGCGGCCAAACCCTGTGCGTGATTGCCACCGATTCGGGTTCCGTGCGCGACTTCCAGGCCTTTGCTAAACAAACCGGCAACGAGTTGCTGGAGCAGAAGACGGTGGGCGGCGACCACTACAGCCTGCTCAAGCGCCGCTGAGCCTTGTTGCCCTGTTGCTGCGCGCCAGCAACACCCCTTCAAAACGCCCAAGTACCGGTCAGATAGCCCTGTTTTTGCACCGGCAGTTGGCGCAGCACGGCGCTGGCGGGGCCGCCGTGGGTGCGCAGGCCGCCTTCCAGTTTCACGCGGTCGCCCTGCCAGCTGAGGCTGGCGGTGAGCATGTGGCCACGATCTGCCGGGTGATAGAGCACATCCAGCGCGGGTTGCCAGGCTTCATGTGTCCAGCTCAGGCGGGCGTACAGGCTGCGGCGGTGCAGGCTGGGTGATGCGTTGAATGCGCTGGCCTGCCAAGCCAAGTTGCCCGCCACGGCGGACGCGGGCGCACCGCGTGTGGCCCAGCTGGGCAGCGCTTGGTTACGGGCCGTCCATTGTCGCCATTGGCTGGCGCTGGGGCCGGTGCCGTCGTGCCAAGCTTCCAGCAGCAGGCTCACCTGGCTTTCATTCGTCCAAGTGCCGCCGACCAAGGCTTGTTGGCCCGACCCGCCTAAACCCGTTTGCCAAGGGTTCAGCTGCGCCAACGCCGTGCCCGCAGCGGCTGCGCTGGGCAACAGGGTGTCGTGGCGCTGGTAGTGGCGCAGCGAGGCATGCAACTCCAGCGCATCGCTGGCCACCCACGAGGCTGCCGCGCCCAGGCTGGCCCCGGTGCGCGTGCCGTGGCGGGCAAAGCCGTGCCAGTCCACCGCGCCGTCGCGCCGGTACATGCGGGCGGCCAGCGCCGGTTCGTCGGCCCCGGTGGCGTTGCGGTCACGGGTGGGGTTGACCCAGACCAGGCTCCAGGCGCTGTCGGCGCTGAAGTGTTCGGCCACCAGCAGCGGGCGGCCCTCTAAGGTGGTGGGGCTGAGCGTGCGGCGGGTTTCCTGCTGCACCACGTCGTTGGGACGAAAGGCGTAGCCCACGTCCCAGCTCACCACTTGTTTGCCCGCGCTCCAGCTCCAGCCATCCAGCAGGCCGGGCGATACGCTGCCCGACAGCGTGGCCTCGTTTACCCAAGCATCGCTCTGCCCCGGCCCACCTTCGGGGTGCTGGTGCTGCAAGCTGATGCGGGTGTTGACAGCCACGCCACCCAGCCGGGCCGCGCTGCGCAGCTCGGCCTGCACCGTGGCCGCCGAAGGCTGCACCGCAGCCACGCCCGGCACCAGCGCGTGGGCCTGCGCCAGCGGCCCGCTGCCAGCAGCCTGACGTGCGGCCCAGGTGCCGCGCAACTGGCCGGTGGTTTCCAGGGTTTGCGCATGCAGGCCACCCACCGAAAAAATCCCCCCCGCCACAGCCGTGAACATGAGGGATTTCTTTGAAAGGAAAGCACTCATGTTCAGTCCAGTGAAGGGTTGCGGGCCAGAAACATGGGGTTGAGCCACTCGGCGGGCACGGTGCGCTCCTTGCGGCTGAGGTAGGTCACGCGGGTTTGCTTTTGGTTGCTGAGCTGGTCGGTCAGCACCATGGCGCTCACGGTGGCCCCGGCACCGGGTTTGTCCATCACAAACCGGGCCTCTTTGGCCAGCTTGTCGGACTGCACATACAGCTTGGCCCGCACCGGCTCGTGGCGCTGCTTGCCCACCCACAGCTCGATGCGCTGGTAGGTCACGCCCTTGCGGCTGGCCTGCAAGCTCAATTGGTAGCACAGGGGGGATGCCGTTTGAGCGGCTTGAACGTCTGCACCGGCGGGCTGGCAGGCTTCTTCGCCCACCAGGGTGGCGGTGTAGTCGCCGCTCCAGCTCAGGGTGGCGATGTCGCCGGTGCTGGCATCGCCCAGCAGCTTTTGCATGGGGGTGATGCGCAGCGGGCGCTGGCTGCCCGGCATCAGCAGCCAGAAGTCGTCGCCCAGCATCAGCACCTTCTGGCCCTTTTCGGCGGGGCTTTGCATCAGCACCAGCGACTGACGGCCCGACTGTGCAAACACGGTGTAGCGGCGCTCTTTGTCGGGCGTGCCGTCGGCCTTGAAGGTTTCTACCAGCGTGTCCACCTGCAAGTTGTCTGAACCCATGCGGTAGCTGTCGGCATGTTTCAGGAGGCTGCTCACGTCCTGCGCTTGGGCCAGGCTGGCCACAGCGGCCAGGAAGAGAGGAATGGCGTGTTTCATAAATGACTTTTCCATGAACGGTTGAACCAATCAGACAAGTGCTCAGTTTTCGTAGCGAGCAAGCCCAGGTTGCGTTGAGGAGCGCAGCCGTACTCCCTGTACGGCGAGCACCGCAAACGCAAGATGGGTTTGCGCAGTAGAAAAATGAGTGCTTGTCTCAGGTGTGGGCCAGGGCATCGACGACCGGCATGTGGACGGTTTTGCGGGCCACGGCCAGCGATGCCATCAGGGTCAGGCTGACCATGGCCAGCATGGTGAGCAGGTACAGCGTGGGGTCAATCGACACGTTCAGCGGATAGCCCACCGAGCGGCCAGGGGGCGGAGGCATTTCCATGGGCACCACGTACAGCAGCAGCGACACACCCAGTGCCAGCACCGCACCGGCCACCGCGCCCACGCCGCCGAGCAACATGCCTTCCAGCCCCAGGCTGCGCAGCAACTGGCTGGGCAGCGTGCCCAGCGCACGCAGGGTACCGATTTCGCGGGTGCGTTCGATGATGGCCATGGCCATGGCATTGGTGACGACGAACACCACGATCACGCCGATGATGATGCCCAGTGCGCCAAAAATGCGGTTGTACAGCCCCTTCACCGCTTGGTAGAACACGGCTTGTTGCTCCCAGTTTTGTACCTCCAGGCCGGGCAGTTGGGCGGCTAAGCGGGCCTGAGCGGGCAAGGTGGCTTCCATGCTGTTCAGGAACACGCCCAGGCTGGTCACGCGGTCGGTCACCAGCAGGCGCTGGGCGGTGGCCACGCTGGTGTAAACCAAGCGCTTGTCCATTTCGGGCACGCCGGTGCTGAAGATGCCTTTCACGCGCACGTCCATCGCGTTCATCGCGCCTTCGGTGGTGCTGGCCAGCAGGGTCAGGCTGCTGCCGGGCGTGGCTTTCAGGCTGCGGGCCAGGGCTTCGCCCAGCATCACCTCGGGCTCGTCGCTCTGGCCTTCGATGGGCGCGGCCAGCACGCTGCCCGCTTTCATCGTCAGAAACGGGCCTTTGATGGCGAACTCGTTGTCCGGATCCACGCCCACGGCCACCATCACGGTGGATTTGTCGCCGTTGCTGATGAGGCCGCTGAACTCCACCCTGGGCAGCACCTGCCGCACGGCGGTATCGGCCAGCAGCGTGCTGCGCAGGGCCGCCACATCGCTCAGGCCGTGTTGCAGCGGCACGTCTTCATCGGTGCTGAAGTGGGCCGGGGTGCCCAGCACCAGATGGCCACTGTCGCGGGCTGCCGCCTGGGCCAGGCTTTCGTAGGTGTAGAGCGCAAAGCCCCCGGCCAGCAGGATGGCTGCCGTGCCCAGCGCGGCAATGGATGCGGTGACGGCCGAGCGGCGGCGGTTGCGCAGGGTGTTTTGCCAGGCAAAGCCCAGCCATTTGAGGTTGTCAGTGAGGTGATCGGTCAGGGCTTTCATTGGATTCTCCCGTCCAGCAAGGCCACCACGCGGTCGCAGCGGGCGGTCAGGCGGCTGTCGTGGGTGGCAATGACAAAGGCCGCGCCCTGGGCGTGGCCGCGTTCGCGCATCAGGTTCAACACTTGGGTTGCGGTGTGCGAGTCGAGGCTGGCGGTAGGCTCGTCGGCAATCACCAGTTTGGGCCGCTTGACCAGGGCGCGGGCAATGGCCACGCGCTGGCGCTGGCCGCCGCTGAGGGCATCGGGGCGGTAGTGGGCATGCTCGGCCAGACCCACGGCGGCCAGCTGGTCGGCCACGCGCTCGCGCCGTTCGGCGGCGGGCACACCGGCCAGAAACAGCGGGTAGTCCACGTTCTCGGCCACGGTCATCACCGGCACGAGGTTGAAGCTCTGGAACACAAAGCCCAGCGCATCGCGGCGCAGCAGGGTCAGGGCGTTCTCGCTCAGGCCCTGGACGGGCTGGCCGTTCAGCTCAATCTCGCCGCTGTCGGGCGTGTCGATCAGGCCGCACAAATTCAGGATGGTGCTTTTGCCGCTGCCCGATGGGCCGGTCAGCGCCAGCAGCTCGCCACGGGCCACGCTCAGGTCCACACCTTGCAGCGCGGCAATGGTGTGGGCACCCAGCCGGTAGGTTTTGTGGATGCCGCGCAGGGCCACCACGGGGGTGTCAGCGTTCATGGCGTTCATGGTTTGTCTGCCACGGGGTGGGCCTTGGCGGCTTTCTGTACCGAAGCCTGAAACTCGGCGGGTGCGCCTGCCAGCAGGGGGCTGGTCAGCACGTCTTTCAGCAGGCGCTCGCCGCGCTCCTTGCGGTTCATGAAGCCGGGCACGGCCATGAAGGTGTTGGCCGCCACCAGCTTCACCTCCAGCACGGCGGGCGTGCCGCGCTGCAAGGGGGCGTTGTGCGCCGGGGTCAGCAAGGCCAGGGCCTTGTCGATCTGGGCTAAGCCGTCTTCGGCATGGCGCATCATCTTCCAGGGCAGCCAAGTGGTGGTGGCCTTCATGCTGGTGGCAGAACCGCTGTAGGCCAGCAGCACCGGGTTGGTGGGATCGGCTTTCAGCAGGGCAGCAAACGCATCGGCAGCACGGTCCACCGCCGACTTGTCACCCTCAGCAGCCTTCAAAAACACGGCCTGGGCAGGCTCGAACTGCGCATCGGGCACGGCCTGCGCCAGCGGCGACCACAGCGCCACAGACAACACACAGGCCGACACCAGCACGGCATGGGATGCCGCCACGAAGCTTGAAGAAACACCCGAACGCAACAGACGCATGACACACCTCATCAAGGAAAAAAGTTGAAGAACAACGAAACCATGGGGGCAGTGTCGGCAAGGCGGCATCCCTTGTCAGCCGCCCTGAGACCAAGTGCGCATACCGCGACGCGAAATGCCTTCAGCGGGGCGTGAAATGCGCGGCGTTTTGCGGCTGCCACGGCCCCAGGGGCGTGATGCCGCAAAAAAACCCCGCAGGTCTTGCCGACGCTGCGGGGTTTTGGGGTGGCACAGCCAGCGCTTCAGCGCGACAGTCGGGCGAGTTGTTCGCGCAGCTTGTTCAGCGTGGCGGTGAAGTCGGCCACCCGCTTTTTCTCTTGCTCAATCACGGCGGGCGGGGCCTTGGCCACAAAGGCCTCGTTGGCCAGCTTGTTGCCTGCCTTGGCAATTTCAGCCTCTAGGCGGGTGGTTTCTTTGCTCAGGCGCTGTTTTTCTGCGGCCACATCAATGGCCATGAACAGGCACAGGCGGGCCTCGCCCACCACCGCCACCGGGGCGGCTTGCGCGGCAGCGGCCCAGGCGGCTTCGTCGTCAAACACCTGCACTTCGCTGAGTTTGGCCAGGGCTTGCAGCACCGGGGCCGCGGCCCGCATGAAGGCTTGGTCGCCCACCACAAACAGCGGCAAGCGGGTGGCGGGGGACACGTTCATTTCGCCGCGCAGGTTGCGGCAGGCATCCACCAAGCTTTTCAGCTTGGCCACATGCGCTTCGGCCACGGGGTCGATGCGTTCGGGCTGACTCAGCGGGTAGGCGGCCACGCTGACCGATTCGCCCGCCCGCCCAGCCACCGGGGCCACTTTTTGCCACAGTGCTTCGGTGATGAAGGGAATGACCGGGTGGGCCAGCCGCAGCACCGTCTCTAGGGTGCGGATGAGGGTGCGGCGGGTGCCACGCTGCTGGGCGGCATCGCCGGTCTGGATTTGCACTTTGGCAATTTCCAAGTACCAGTCGCAGAACTCGTTCCAGACGAAGTCGTAGATGGCATTGGCGACGTTGTCCAGCCGGTATTCGGCAAAACCCTGGGCCACGTCGGCCTCTACCCGTTGCAAGGCCGATGCAATCCAGCGGTCGGCCTGGCTAAAACTCAGGTAGCCACCGGGCAGGCATTCGGCAGCGCCGTGTTCTTTCAGGCCGCAGTCATTGCCTTCGCAGTTCATCAGCACGAAGCGCGAGGCATTCCAGAGCTTGTTGCAGAAGTTGCGGTAGCCCTCGCAGCGTTTGCTGTCAAAGTTGATGCTGCGCCCCAGGCTGGCCAGCGCGGCAAAGGTGAAGCGCAGCGCGTCGGCCCCGTAGGCCGGAATGCCCTCCGGAAATTCTTTTTCGGTCTGCTTGCGCACCTTGGGCGCGGTTTCGGGCTTGCGCAGGCCGGTGGTGCGTTTGTTCAGCAGCTCGGGCAGCTCAATGCCGTCAATCAAGTCCACCGGGTCGAGCACATTGCCTTCGGACTTGCTCATCTTCTGGCCCTGGGCATCGCGCACCAAGCCGTGGATGTACACATGCTTGAACGGCACGCGGCCCGTGAAGTGGGTGGTCATCATGATCATGCGGGCCACCCAGAAGAAGATGATGTCGTAGCCCGTTACCAGCACCGTGCTGGGCAAATACAGGTTGTAGTCGTCGGTGGGCTGGTCAGCTGGTTCGGGCCAGCCCATGGTGGAAAACGGCACCAGGGCGCTGGAATACCAGGTGTCGAGCACATCGGGGTCGCGCTTCAGCGTTTTGCCCGCACCGGCCTGGGCCTGCGCTTCTTCTAGGTTGCGGGCCACATACACCCGACCCTGCTCGTCGTACCAAGCCGGAATCTGGTGGCCCCACCACAGCTGGCGGCTGATGCACCAGTCTTGGATGTTGTTCATCCACTGGTTGTAGGTGTTCACCCAGTTCTCGGGCACAAACCGCACCTGGCCGCTTTGCACCGCGTCAATGGCTTTTTGCGCAATGCTTTTGCCGCTGGGGTCTTGTGGGCTGACCTGGTTCATGGCCACAAACCACTGGTCGGTGAGCATAGGCTCCACCACCTGGCCGGTGCGGGCGCAAAGGGGCAGCATGAGTTTGTGGGGTTTGACTGCCTGCAAAAAGCCTTGCGCTTCGAGGTCGGCCAGCACCGCTTTGCGGGCCACAAAGCGATCCATGCCACGGTAAGCGGCGGGGCCGTTTTCATTGACCTGGGCATCCAGCGTGAAGATGGTGATCAGGGGAATGCCGTGGCGCTGGGCGCAGGCATAGTCGTTGAAGTCGTGCGCGCCGGTGATCTTCACGCAGCCCGAGCCAAAGGCACGGTCCACAAAATCGTCGGCAATGATGGGAATGCGGCGGTCGCACAAGGGCAAATCCACCAGCTTGCCCAGCAGGTGTTGGTAGCGCGCGTCTTCGGGGTGAACGGCCAGGGCACCGTCAGCCAGCATGGTTTCGGGGCGGGTGGTGGCAATGGTCATACCGCGTTGCAGCACGCCGTCAATCAGCTGCGGGCCATCCGCAAACGGGTAGGTGATGTAGTGCATGAAGCCCTGGGCCTCGGTGCTTTCCACCTCCAAATCAGACACCGCGCTTTTCAGCACCGGGTCCCAGTTGACCAAGCGCTTGCCCCGGTAGATCAGGCCCTGTTCATAGAGCTTCACGAAGGTGTCGGTGACCACGCGGCTCAGCTTGTCGTCCATGGTGAAGTATTCGCGGCTCCAGTCCACGCTGTCGCCCATGCGGCGCATTTGGGTGGTGATGGTGTTGCCCGACTTTTCTTTCCATTCCCACACCTTGGCCGTGAAACGCTCGCGCCCCAAGTCGTGGCGGCTGATGCCTTGTTCCTGCAACTGCCGCTCCACCACGATCTGCGTGGCAATGCCCGCATGGTCGGTGCCCGGCACCCAGACGGTGTTGAAGCCTGCCATGCGGTGATAGCGGGTCAGGCTGTCCATGATGGTCTGGTTGAAGGCATGGCCCATGTGCAGCGTGCCGGTGACGTTGGGCGGCGGTAACTGAATAGCGAACGACGGCGCGCCGGTCTGCGGCGCACCCGTGCCCCGGAAACCCGCCACACCGTAGCCCCGCTGTTCCCAGACTGGCCCCCAGTGGGCTTCGAGGGCGGCGGGCTCGAAGGATTTGGACAAGGAAAGCAGGCCGGGTTGGTGCAGGGTGTCAGACATGGGGGTGAGCGCCAGAAAAAAAGCCAGAAACTGAAACGGCGCTGTGCGAAGCGCCGTTGGTTGAATGGGGGGGTGTTGGGCATTTTATTCGAGCCCTGTGCCGTGGCTCAGCACATAGCTGGACGCTATACGCCACATAGAACAGAACAATTAGACGGGGCAAAGGCAGCGGTCTTATGGTTGCGTTGTCTTGGACAGCAGTGTCCGTGTCGTCACGACAGCGTGGACCAAGGCTTGCAAACCCATGAACAGGAGACCCTCATGCCCACCTTGAAAGGCTCGAAAACCGAGCAATCCCTGAAAGACGCTTTCGCAGGCGAATCACAGGCCAACCGCCGTTACCTGTATTTTGCGAACAAGGCCGACATTGAAGGCCAAAACGATGTGGCGGCCTTGTTCCGCTCCACCGCCGAAGGCGAGACCGGCCATGCGCATGGTCACTTGGAGTTTCTGGAGCAGTCGGGCGACCCCGCCACCGGCCTGCCCATGGGCTCCACCCGTGACAACCTGGCCTCTGCCGTGGCCGGTGAAACGCACGAGTACACCGACATGTACCCCGGCATGGCCAAAACCGCCCGCGAAGAGGGTTTTGACGAAATCGCGGACTGGTTTGAAACCTTGGCCAAAGCCGAGCGTTCGCACGCCAACCGCTACCAAAAAGCCCTGAACGAGCTGGTGGACTGACGGCCTCCCGGCGGCGTTCCGGCCTTTGGCCGTGAACGCCGTTTTTGAAAGCGCTGCTGGCTAGCGTTTTCAAAAACAACCCCAACCCGCACAGACGAGGAGACAAACACATGGCGACCGAAGGCAATCTGCAAGCCCCCACCCGGCATGCTCTGGACTGGCAAAACCCCGACTTCTACGACGAAGAAAAATGTTTTGTCGAACTGGAACGGATTTTTGACATTTGCCACGGCTGCCGTCGCTGCGTCAGCCTCTGCGGCGCTTTTCCTACCCTGTTTGACTTGGTCGATGCCAGCAAAACCCTGGAAGTGGACGGCGTGGACAAGGCCGACTACTGGAAGGTGGTGGACCAGTGCTACATGTGCGACCTGTGCTACATGACCAAATGCCCCTACACGCCGCCGCACGCATGGAACCTGGACTTTCCGCACACCATGCTGCGGGCCAAGGCCATCAAGTTCCAAGCGGGCAAGGTGGGCATGGCAGAAAAACTGCTGGCTTCTACCGACGTGCACGGCCAGTTTGCGGGCATTCCCATCGTGGTACAGACCGTGAATGCGGTCAACAAAACCCAGCCCATGCGCACCCTGCTGGAAAAAGTGGCCGGGGTGGACAAAGATGCTTGGTTGCCCGAGCTGGCTACGCGCAAATTCCGCTCCAGCGCCCCCGAGGCCCGTGCCACCACGGTGGTGGACGGGGCCAAGACCCCAGGCAAAGTGGTCATTTTTTCAACCTGCTACATCAACTACAACGAACCCGGCATTGGCCTAGACCTGCTGAAGGTGCTGGACCACAACGACATTCCTTATGTGATCGTTGAAAAAGAAAGCTGCTGCGGCATGCCCAAGCTGGAGCTGGGCGACCTGGCATCGGTGCGTGCCAGCAAAGAAGCCAACATCCCGGTGCTGGCCCGCTATGCCAAAGACGGCTTTGCCATTTTGGCCGCGGTGCCCAGCTGCGCCCTGATGTTCAAGCAAGAAATCCCGCTCATGTTCCCCGACGATGCCGATACCCAACTGGTGAAGGCGCATACCTGGGACCCGTTTGAATACCTCATGGCCCGCAAGCGCGACGGTTTGCTGAAAACCGACTTTCCGCAAAGCCTGGGCAACATCAGCTACCAAATTCCTTGCCACGGGCGGGTGCAGAACATCGGGCGCAAAACCGAAGAGATGCTGAAGATGATTCCCGGCACCACGGTGAACACCATTGAGCGCTGTTCTGGTCACGCGGGCACCTTTGGCATCAA
This sequence comes from Pseudomonadota bacterium, assembly GCA_041192045.1. Classification (GTDB taxonomy): domain Bacteria; phylum Pseudomonadota; class Gammaproteobacteria; order Burkholderiales; family Burkholderiaceae_C; genus Hydrogenophaga. The sequence continues at coordinate 39,880 of JBEENR010000020.1, forward strand.
GAAGGGCAGCCACCAGACGGCCATGAAAATTGGCAAGCCGGTGTTCAAGTCCATGGCCACCATGAAAAACGGCAGCAAGCCCGACTACATCAGCTCCGACTGCCCGCTGGGCGGCCACCACATTGCGCAGGGCTTTGAAGTGAACGGCTTAGGAACGCCGGAACTGCAACACCCCATCAGCTTGGTGGCCAAAGCCTATGGCCTGAAGTAAACGCCCACCTGCAAGCGCCCACACCCTCTGGAGACAAGACCATGCAACTCACCGGCCACATCACCCCCGAGAGCCTCATGAGCCTAGAGGCTTACACCAAATGGCGCAAAGTCCACAAACCCGCCGTGATGGCACACCGCCAGCTGCGCAGCGTGCGGCTCGGCGAGCACCTGAATGTGCAGTTTGAGAGCGAAACCACCATCCGCTACCAAATTCAGGAAATGCTGCGCATTGAGAAGATTTTTGAAGAAGACGGCATCCTGCACGAGATTGAAGCCTACGCCCCGCTGGTGCCGGATGGCAGCAACTGGAAAGCCACCTTGCTCATTGAATACCCCGACATCCACGAACGCAAACGCGAGCTGGCCCGCCTGATCGGTGTCGAAGACCGCTTGTTTGTGGAGGTGGAAGGGCACAGCCGCGTGTATGCCATTGCGGACGAAGACCTAGACCGGGAAAACGCCGAGAAAACCAGCGCGGTGCATTTCGTGCGTTTTGAACTGAGCCCGGCCATGCGCGCTTCGGTGCAGGCGGGTGCGGGGGTGAAACTGGGCTGCGACCACACCCACTACCCAGCCCATTTGAACATTCCCCCTGAAACCCTGGCCAGCTTGGCTGGGGACTTGCGCTGAACGGGCTTACGCTTCAGCGGTAGCGTTTGACGCGGATCAGCGACTGGAAGGCCGCCCCCATCAAAGCCCCAAACAGTGCGCCCACCACCAAGCCCACCCAAGACGTGCTCAGCACACCCAGCAACAGCGCCAGCATCGCAGCGCAGACGGCTGGCCGTATCAGCAGCTTTTTACTGCCGTAACGTCGCTTCAAACGCGTCACCAACGCTTCATGCATACCCCCACAGTGGCGACAAACCGTCGACATGCTGGCGTGATAACAATAAGGACACCACATATTGACCCTCTCCGTGCTTTCAAAAAATCAGATAGGTTTCATTGACCTTCAACAACCTTTGTGAAGTTTCTCACGTTTTTTTTGATTACTTAAGGGTATCTGTTGTAACTTTGCTTCAAACGGTATGGCCTGGGTGATAGCCGCTTAAATTTAATACAAAAGTATTCACAAAAGAGTCATCAACCGGTCTGACCACTTCAAAGACAGGTGTTGTGTGCAAGACAGTACCCAGACGATCAGCGCGGAACCTTAGGCTTAGCACTCAATCAGAGAGAGTGCTAACATTGTCAGTGGTCACTTTGAGGAGGTCTTCACATGTCCCTATCACTTGCCCCCCTGCCCTCGACGGGTCTGACCACGGTCAACCCCTGGGCCAGCCGTTCACTCACCCTGCCCCCACTGGGCAACCTTGATGCTTACATTGCTGCCGTCAATCGCCTGCCCCTGCTGACGCTGGAAGAAGAACAAAGCGCCGCACGCCGTTTGCGCGATCACAACGATCTCGAAGCGGCCGGTCGCTTGGTCATGTCGCACCTGCGCTTGGTGGTGTCCATTTCGCGCCAATACTTGGGCTACGGCCTGCCACAGGGCGACCTGATTCAAGAGGGCAACATCGGCCTGATGAAAGCGGTTAAACGCTTTGATCCTGACCAAGGCGTTCGTCTGGTGAGCTACGCCATGCACTGGATCAAGGCGGAGATTCACGAATTCGTCCTAAAAAACTGGCGCATGGTCAAGGTAGCCACCACCAAGGCACAGCGCAAACTGTTTTTTAACCTGCGCTCGCGCAAACAGGATTTGCGCGCCGAGGCTGCCGACGGCGACACCCACCGCGATGTGCTCTCGGATGCCGAAGTACGCACCGTGGCGCGAGAACTCAGCGTCAAGCCCGACGAGGTACGCGAGATGGAAACCCGGCTCTCCGGCGGTGACGTGGTGTTAGACCCCGCCCCTGCCGAAGACGGTGAAGAGCGATTTGGCCCCATTGCCTACCTGGCCGACACCACCCACGAGCCCACCGCTGTGCTGGAATCGGTGCAGCGCGACATGCTGGCGACCGAAGGCATTGCGCAAGCCCTGGCCGAACTGGATGAGCGTTCGCGGCGCATCGTCAACGAACGCTGGCTCAAGGTCAACGACGACGGCAGTGGCGGCATGACCCTGCACGAACTGGCGGCGGAATACGGTGTGAGCGCCGAACGGGTGCGCCAGATTGAAGCCGCTGCCATGAAGAAAATGCGCAAAACCCTGGCCGCCTACGCCTGAGTGCCAGCCACCACGCGGCACGCGATCCCCAACAAAAAACCGCCCCTGAGGGCGGTTTTTTAATGTTCGCGCCGCAGCGCGGGGAACAGGATCACATCGCGGATGCTGGGGCTGTCGGTCAGCAGCATCATCAGGCGGTCAATGCCAATGCCACAACCGCCTGCCGGGGGCATGCCGTATTCCAGTGCACGGATGAAGTCCGCATCAAAATACATGGCCTCTTCGTCGCCACCCTCTTTGGCCGTGACCTGCGCTTGAAAGCGTGCCGCCTGGTCTTCGGCATCGTTCAACTCTGAAAACGCATTGCCAAATTCGCGCCCGGTGATGTAGAGCTCAAAGCGCTCGGTCACTTCCGGGCGATCGTCGTTGGCGCGGGCCAGCGGCGAGATTTCGGTCGGGTGTTCCATGATGAAGGTCGGGTTCCAGAGCTTTTCTTCCACCGTCTCTTCAAAGTACAGCACCTGCAAACTGGCCAAACTGCGGCTGGAGAGTTGGTGCTTGGCCTCTGACATGCCCAGCTTGCGCAGCGCCGGAATCAACCATTCCACGCTGTCCACGCCCTCGCCCGCGTCGGTGTATCTCAAAATCGCTTCACGAATCGTCAAGCGCTCAAAGGGCGAGAACACATCCACCGGCTGGCCGTTGTAGGTCAGCGGCGTGTCGCCATGCACTTGGCGCACCACATGGCGGATGAGCTGCTCGTTGAAATCCATCAGGTCGTGGTAGTTCCAATAAGCGGCATAGAACTCCATCATGGTGAATTCGGGGTTGTGCCGAACGCTGATGCCTTCGTTGCGGAAGTTGCGGTTGATCTCGAACACACGCTCAAAGCCGCCCACCAGCAGGCGTTTCAGGTACAGCTCGGGCGCAATGCGCAAAAACATTTCTTGGTCTAGCGCGTTGTGGTGCGTCTTGAACGGTTTGGCATTGGCCCCGCCCGGAATCGGGTGCAGCATGGGCGTTTCCACCTCCAAAAATCCGTGGCTCACCATGAATTCGCGAATGCTGGAGAGTGCCTGGCTGCGGGTCACAAAGCGGCGGCGGGCCGCTTCGTCAGTCATCAAATCCACATAACGCTGGCGGTATTTGATTTCTTGGTCATGCACGCCGTGGAACTTGTCGGGCAGCGGGCGCAGGCTTTTGGTGATGAGGCGGATGTTGTCGGCATGAATGGTCAGCTCGCCGGTCCGGGTTTTGAACAACACCCCTTCAGCGGCCACGATGTCGCCCAAATCCCAGTGTTTGAATGCGCTGTGCCGGGCTTCGCCCACGCTGTCGTTGTTCAGATAAATCTGGATACGCCCACCCGAGGTGCCCAGCGACGCATCTTGCAGCGTGGCAAAACTGGCCTTGCCCATGACGCGCTTGAGCATCATGCGCCCAGCCACGCTGGCACGCACCGGCTGGGCTTCCAGCGCTTCCTTGGTTTGTTCGCCGTGCTGGGCGAACAGATCCGCGGCCTTGTCCTGCGGCTTGAAGTCGTTGGGGAAGGCCACGCCCTGCCCCTGCTGCTGCGCCTCGCGCAGGGCTTTGAGCTTTTCCCGGCGCTCAATGATCAACTGGTTGTCATCGGTGACAGGGTGTGCAGTGGCGGCGGTAGGCGGTGTGGCTTGGGGCATACAAAAGGCGGGTGAGTGCGATGGACGTGTGCTGATGGCGCTGTTGGGCGTACCCGGCGGGCATCACGCAAAGCTCAAGATTTTAGTTCTCTGGCCCTGCGCCACCGCCAGCGGCAGGCAGGGCCAGGTCTTGGGCACGCGCCTGCTTGACGTAATGACCAATGCGCCGCCACAGCCTGTGGGCTTGCACGCTGAGTTGCTGGGCCGCTTGGGCCACGGGCAGCTCTTTACACAGTGACAGCTCGAGTTGGACATGCTTGACTTGCCAGGGGGACTGCAAACCCAGGGCAGCGGTGTAGAGCCGCTGTCCTCAAAGCACAAAGTCCGTCGCCGACAAGGAAGTGGGCACCACGCCCGTCAGCGCAATCTCAAACTCTGCATCCACATCCGCATCGGTGTTCAGGTAAACGATACCACCGCTGTAACGCACCTGTCCTGCGGTCGTAGTGAAGCTGGTCACGAAGGCAAAGGCCTGATCACCGGCCAGCACGGTGTTGGCATCAATGGTGGACAGATCCATCTTGTCCTGCCCCACCGTGAAGTCCGTGATCACATCGCGTGCAGTACTGCCCAGGCCCAAATCGCTCAGGGCGTTGAAATCGAAGATGTCGTTACCAGCGCCACCGGTGAGGGTGTCGCGGCCTGCGCCGCCGAGCAAAATGTCGTTACCGGAACTGCCGTTTAACTGATTGTTTCTTGCGTTACCTATCAGGTGGTCATCAAAATTGGAACCGATCAGATTCTCTACATTAAGAAGTGTGTCTATCCCACTGCCACCTGTGTTCTGTGCGGTAGTCACGTCCAAGTTAACAGTGACCCCAGCAGCGCTGCCTGTCAAATAGCTCACCGTATCGGTACCTGCACCGCCGTCCATCACGTTGTTGCCTAGGTTGACATCTAAGTAATTATTCAGCGAGTTGCCTGTTCCATTGATGTTCAGCGAACCCAAGAGCGAGAGCTTTTCAATGTTATCGCCTAACCGATAGCTGGTGGTTGACAGCACGGCATCCCAGTCGCTAGAAGGCCCGGTTTCCACAATGCGATCCCCCATGGTGAAGTGATAGACATCGTTACCCTCACCCCCCGACATCACATCACCGCCGCTGCCACCAATCAGCGTGTCATTGCCTGCGCCACCTTCCAGGGTGTCGTTGCCATCGCCACCCTCAAACCTGTCGTTGCCTGCGCCGCCTGTCATCCCATCAGCACCGTTACCGCCAATTAATGTGTCGTTACCTGCTGCACCATCAAGCGTGTCGTTGCCGTCGCCAGCCTCCAACTGGTTAGCCCCGATATCACCCGCTAGGCTGTCATTAAAGGCGCTGCCCACCAGATTTTCAATGCTGATGAGCCGGTCAAATCCATCGCCCACGGTGTATTGGTAATCGGTGATGGCCAGATTGACTTCCACAGCAAAGGCAGCATCGGCATAGCTGGCCGTGTCAATGCCATCCATGCCATTGAGCACGTTTTCGTCAATGTTGCCTGACAGCACATTGTTCAGCCCGTTGCCCGTGGCATCTGTGGCATCTGCACCCGTCAACCACAGCTGTTCGAGGTTGCTGCCCAGCACAAAGCTGACGCTGGAGCGCACCATATCCACCTCGGTGGCCAGGGTGCTGGTTTCGGTGACCACATCGCCTGCGTTGTCCACGATGTAGGTGTCGTTCCCTAAACCGCCTGTCAGGGTATCGGCTCCGGTGCCACCGTCCAATGTGTTGTTGCCGCTGTTGCCGGTGATGCGGTTATTCTGGCTGTTGCCGGTGCCGCTGATGTGACGCGTTTCGATCAGGGTCAGGTGCTCAAGGTAGGCACCCAAGGTGTAGCTGATGTTGGATTCCACCGTGTCGGTGCCTTCGTTGGCGGCTTCAATCACCACATCGCCCGTATTGCCCACGCGGTACAGGTCGTCGCCCGTACCGCCAGCCATGGTGTCTGCTCCAATGAAACCATCCAACGTGTCATTGCCCGCCAGCCCGATCAGGTAGTTGTTTCCGCTGTTACCTGTGATCAGGTTGTCGCTGGCGTTGCCTGTTCCGTTCAGACGGGATGTCCCGGTGAGGATCAGGTTTTCTATGGTGGCATCTAGGGTAAACGTGCGGTTGATACGCACCGTGTCAACGTCACCTGCTGTGTTGCCCGTTTCTTGCACCACGTCACCCAGATCATCCACCACATAGGTGTCGCTGCCCTCGCCACCGACCATGAAATCGGCTCCGGCTCCACCGTCTAGCGTGTCGTTGCCAGCTTCACCGAACAGCCGTTGTCGGCCTGCGCCGGTTTGCAACACATCGTCTTGTGATGTTCCAGTCAGATCCACGAGTACCGCTGGCAAGTTGTTGACATCCAATTGCAGGGCAAAGATACCGCGGTCATCGGTCCTTCCATCGTTGCCTCGCCAAGCGACCAAATATCCCCCGTTGCCGAGACCAGTGACCGTAGGGCCTTGAACAACCGTGGGATGGGCTGAAGCAATCGCATTGGTGGACACCACAAACTCGGCACCTATGGGGTTACCGCTGTCATCAAAACGTTGGACATAGATGTTTTTTTCTTGATCAGCCCCAGCGGTGTCACCAGCCCAAGTGACCAAGTACCCACCACCGCCGAGTGTGGTGACAGCGGAACCGAATTGGTTGGAGGCCGTGGTGGTGTTGACGCGGGTCTCAACACCCAACCGGTTGCCGCTGGCATCAAAACGCTGGGCGTAGATACCCCAGCCGCTGCCGTCTTGATTGGCGGACTGCCAGGTGACCACATAACCTCCGCCACCGAGCGCGGTGACTGCGGAGGCGGATTGATCATTGTCCGTTGCGGTGTTGACTCGGGTCTCTATGCCCAGCGGGTTGCCACTGGCATCAAAACGCTGAGCATAGATGTCGTTATTGCTCGTGCCGTAGTTAGATTGCCACGTAACCACATATCCCCCATCGTTGAGGCCTGTGACAGCTGGCGCATTCTGGTTCCATCTGGTGTAGGTGTTAACGCGGGTTTCGATACCTAGGGCATTGCCACTGACATCAAAACGCTGGGTATAAATGTCCGAATAAAAATTCGGGTTGTTAGGAGTTTCCATGCGCACGCTTTCCCACGTGACGACATATCCACCGTTGCTGAGGGCGCTAACAGCAGGGGCACCTACTCCCCCACCCGTGATGGTGTTGATACAGGTCTCGGAGCCCAGTGCGTTGCCACTGGCATCAAAACGTTGTGCATAAATGTTATAGCCATTTCCGCCAATACCCTGCCAAGTGATCACATACCCACCACCACTGAGTGCGGTCACAGTGGGGGCTGTTTGTTCACCCACCGTGGTGGTGTTGATACGGGTCTCGGCACCCAAGATATTGCCGCTGCCATCAAATCGCTGAGCATAAATGCCATAGCCGCTCCCGTCTTGGTTGTAAGACTGCCAAGTCAGCACATAACCACCTCCAGTGAGTGCGCTGACAGCGGGATCTGACTGATCACCAACTTTGGTGGTGTTGACAGGAAACACGCCCACCTTACCAGGCACTTGTACCGAATAATTGCGGTCGGCAAACACCAAGGCGTGGTTGCCGCTGGTCAGGGTTGTGGTGCCTTGGTTACCGTTGCTGAAGTCAATGTCCACCACAGCGGCCAAGCCGTTCAGGGTGTTCACCCTGTAGCCCGCTGCGTTGCCGGAAAAGTTGTAGCTGACGAAACCGTCAGTGGATGCAACGGTACTGATAGTCATGAAAGACTCCTTAAAAAATTCATTGATGGGGCATCGTCTGACAGGCTATCGAGCCGTCAAATCCGTTACTAGATGGTCGCGAAATTCGGCACGATCCGTCCTCATCAGTCAGGGTGACAGAACCGTCCTCTTCCAGCGTCGCCGAGAGTGCCGACTCGCTGACCTGAGAGCTGCCCACGATCAATGCCGTCAGAAAGCGGTGAGCCGCCGCGGATTCGGAGCTGACTTCAAGGTGATACCCCCGCTGTTGAGGGCGGCTTCTCTTGTGATTGAAAAGCTCGGTCTCAACCACTGTTGGGTTGACTTGTGCTGAAGCTGCGCCAACCAAGGGGAAAATAGATAACTTGGCTTGGCCGTTGACCATGGTATACCCATGATCTTTTCGGGCAACAGGCTGATGGTCCATGTGAATCCGCCATGAATAGCGGCGTGGTACTTCCGAAATCAATTCATCAGCAATGACCATGAACCGCCCGTCTACCAATATCCAGTCGCGTTGCACTTTGCGCATCTTCATTGCGGGCGGATAAGCAGCGTCAAACCTGGCTTGGGCGGCGGCCACCTTCGGGTTGAGAATGACATGGTTCAAACGAATGGCATCATAGTCTGCATAGGGCCTGTCGTTGAAAGTTGACCAAGCAGTTCCACCTTGTGACTGACCAAACCCATCAATCAACAGGGAGTTGTGATCTGCTGTTTCTTTTTTTCCTGTATAGCCAGTGTCATTTGCGAGAAAAGCACCACGCGAATACAAGATGAACGATCCAGCATCGGGATGCGCATGACCAAGACTGGGTTTGGAATCAGGGTGTCTTTCAAGGTGACTGAGAAAACTGTGACCCGCTGGTGGACCGGATTTGAATGCAATGGCGGTTGCGTCTGGATCGTGCCAATTGCTGCGCCAGTGAACCACTTCCATGTCATCAAAGTAATGGTATGGCGGGAAACGGTTGTCACCCGTTGTGTCGAGTGTCTGAAGTTGATTGCCCAGACCGAGCATCATCCAGAACACACAGTCGATATTGGATAGCATCCTGCTATACCGGTCGCCTTGCATCAGCTGAGACAGGTACCTTGCGAGCAAAGGATGATGTCCACCCTCACGCCATGTCAAATAAAGAAAAAATGGTCGGATTGTTGAGTATGTTGAATGCCATGGTTTATCGTAGCCTGGCTGGAAATGAATGCCATCCGGTTCGACTCTTGGCCCCCAGTCAGCGAAATCAAAGACAAAATTCCTTTTAGGAAGTGTCATATGAGATACATATTCTGGAAGTTTTTGAAATGGAGGGGTTAAAAATAGATTTTTGCCTATTAGTCGCTGCATGGCAGCGGCGTAGGCAGACACAAACTGCATGGTGTAGTCCCAGTAGCTGATGCCCTCAAAAAACCATCCATCATTAGCAATGCTTGCTAATGAGCGAGACATCACGTTGTCTGCAAATATACCCCAGTGTTTGTATTCTTCACCTTCGTCTATCAGCGCGAGTGCGGCAACCCCTAATCCAGCAACAGGGATAATCAAATGATTCTGTTCATATGGGATGTTTCTTAATTGAGACATGTCATGGAATGTCTGCTGACCTTGGCGTATGAGGGCACTTCGCACTGCCCGAGTCACACGTTCATCTGCATAACCTGCCAAAATATCGTAAGTGATTGCGAAGCTCAATAGGATATGTCCTGCGGTCAGTCCCACATTGCTGCCTAGGTTATCTATTTCTGGTGGGTTGTAGTCCTCCAAAACTGGAATCCATTCAATTAGTCTATTGAGATATTTTTTATCCTCAGTCAACCTGTATGCTGCAGCAATACGGGCAAGCACCATCGCACTGTTTTGAGCGGAACTACCGTTATTCAGAGAAGCGATTGTACCTGTAATCTGTTGTTGATCAGGTAATGCTTGTTTAAATGGATGTGGATTTTTTCTATAGGCTTCGGTCATCATGTTGGCTTCTATTAAATCGGTATATAGCCGAGGATGCCGACTATTCCATTGAGTTAATAGATCAAAATTTCCTTGGAGTAATGTTGAATCTGTTGGGTTTTTTGAATATGCCAAATTTCCTGAGCTTGCCAATAGCAACAAAGTGATTGAGATTTTGATATATCTGAGAATCTTTGTCATCATAGTCATCACTTTTCACCTGAATCCGTGACTTCGAGATTGTCGAGTTCCGTGCGATTATGTACCCCGTCGCAGCTGGCCGTTGTTGAAAGCGTGGGCTGTTTTGACAGGCCTGCTGAGTCCACTCAACCTAAAAAACAAGCCATGAGCATGGTACATCCGATGGCACGCACCACACCGCGCACATCAGATGAACACCACCCTGAGCCCAGCCCAAGAGTTGATCGTTCTGGAGATCCGCCGCCTGTGCCTGCTACCCTTGGACGACTTGGTCAGCCTCACACTGGGTGTTTCTGCGTATCTACAGCGACCAGACCGAGCGCAGCAGTGTGGACTTTTTGCGCCGCGTTCAGCAAGCCGCTGCGTTCAAAGTCGTCAAGCTCTTGACTGATAACGGCATGGTCGAGCGCTTCAATGGGCGCATCAGCAAGGTCGTGCAGCAAACCCGCTTCGCATCAGGCGCGGAGCTAGAGGCTACTTTGAACAACTACATGCTGATCTACAACCACCTCATCCCTCAGCGCTCTCTGGGGCACATCTCACCAGTTGATGTCCTCAAGTTTTGGCAAGTCAAAAAAACCAGAATTGTTCCTTAAACGTGTTTATAAATAGACGGAACTTGACACCAATCAAATAAATGGCAAACCCAGTTTTTCTTCAGACTCTCTTAAGAATGGCTTGTCACAGTCCAATTATCGATGTCAGTGTAAGGGAACCAGTCGGACCAACGCTTCGATGTCATGTGCAACAAGCTTTTAGGAGATATCAGCATGCCAAATACCATTACGCCCACCAACGACCCGCAGGCTTTAGTCAACGCGCTGCTGGCGCAGGCTTCGGGCATCACGATCCAAAGCGCTGAATTGACGAGCACGGCGGGCTCGGCCAATTTGTACAGCGGCGGCCTGCAGGGAATCGGGTCGGGCATTTTGTTGACCAGCGGAGAAGTCCCAGGCACGGTGAACGACTCGACTTCGTTTGGTGTCGATAACGGCTTGGCAGGCAACGCGGCTTTGGATGCGGTGGTCAACACCGTGTTTCAGACGCAGTCATTCAACGCCACGCAACTGACCCTCACATTTACCGTCACCGATCCCACGGCGACTTCGATCAGCTTGGATCTGGTGTTCGGGTCCGAGGAGTATCCCGAGTGGGTGGACGCGTTTGTGGACGTGGCCATGATCATGGTGAACGGTGTCAATATAGCCTTGTTCAACCACGATCCCAACCATCCTTTGAGCGTGACCAGTCCCAATCTCGCGGCGGGCTATTTTGTTGACAACGCCAATGGTGCCTTGCCCACGCAATACGACGGCGTTAGCCTGCGCTTGAAGTTTGTCGCTCCGATTCATGCGGGCGTGAATACCGTCACCATTGGGATTGCGGACACCGGCGATGGTATTTTGGACAGCGGCATATTTCTGGCCAATCTCTCGGCCGGCACGACCCCCGGCTCTGGCGTTGTCACGGTTCCGGATACCTGCACCAACGGCGACGACACGCGGACGGGCACGGCCAAAGATGAGTATTTCGACTTGCAAGCCGGCAACGACACCGCTTACGCGGGCGCTGGCGATGACATCGTCGTGGCCGGCGCGGGCAATGACGCGGTTTACGGCGGCAGCGGTGCGGACACCATCAAAGGCGACGCGGGCGATGACCTGATTGACGGCGGTGCTGATAGCGACACGGCGGTCTATGCCGGTGCCAAGGCCGACTACGACATCAGCTTTGATGCGGTGAGCGGCAAATACACCGTGACTGGCAAAGCCGGCGGACCAGCGGCGACAGATGGCAACGACACACTGATTGGCGTGGAACTCGCGAAGTTCGGCGATGGCTCCGTGTGGTCGTTGGGGCCCAATGGCGTGGTGAGCCCGGCTGACACGGGCGGCCCAGTGATGCCAAATGCCAACCAGCCCGGCACGTTGTTTCTCAGCGGCATTGGCGGACAGGGCCAGGTGTTGACCGCAAAAGTGTCGGACATGGATGGGGTTCCAGCAGCGGGCGTGACGTACGCTTGGCAGGCCGATGGCGTAGACCTTGGTGTCAGCGGCGACACGTTCACGGTGGGTGGGGATCAAGTCGGCAAGTCAATCACGGTCACGGCTCTGTATACCGACTTGGCGGGCCATGCCGAATCGCTGACCAGCGCGGCCAAAACCATTGCCGCGCCGGGCAATGGCGACTTTGCCATCACCTTGCTGAACCTGAAAGCGCCCATTGGCGCGAGCGTGATGAACCCGCTGACAACCTTGGTTCAAAACGCGATTGAATTGGGCGTATCGCCTAACGAGGCGGCGTTGATCATCAAAGAAGCGTTGGGCATCAATCCGGCGCTGAACTTGCAGCACGACGACTCCTGGGCTCAATTGCAGATCAATCCCAATGACCCAGCAGCGCTGGCCGTAGAAAAGATACTGGTTCAGGTTACCGTGATGACTTCGTTGGGCAGCGACGAAACCGGCATGGCGCTGACCCAAGCCATTTTGCTGGCTCACAGCAACCACACGACGTTGGATCTCGCGGATACCGATGTCATCGCGGATCTTTTGGGGCTGGACCCCAGCAATTCCTTGGTGCATGAGATCTGGGACCGTAACGACACCATTGGTGATGCCCATACGCTGGACGCTATCAATGAAATCTGGCTGGATATTCAAAGCGGCCTGAGCGTGACCCTGTCTGACACCATCGGCACGCTCAGCGTGCACATCAACCAAGCGCCCATCGGTACCGCGAATGCTGCTTTGGTCAGTGGCAACGAGGGCAAGCCGTATGTGCTGAGCGCTGCCGACCTGTTGCATGGCTTTACCGACCCAGAGGGCGGCGTGCTCACGGTGAACAATCTGGCGGCGGATCACGGCATCGTGACGAGCGGGGGCGGTTCCTTCACGGTTACGCCGTATGCGGGCTACAGCGGCCCGATTGAGTTGACGTACAGCGTGGTCGATAACCAAGGGCTGAGCGCGGCAGCGACGCAATTGTTTGTGGTGACACCGGCCAACCAAGCGCCTGTGCTCAGCGGAACCGTTGCGAGCCTGAGTGCCGGTACCGAGGACATGGCCTACACCGTTTCCGCTGCGGATTTGCTCCAAGGGTTTTCCGATGCCAATGGCGATGCGTTGAGCGTCATCAACCTCAGCGCCGATCAGGGCACAGTGACCAACAACGGAGACGGCACGTTTACCATCACGCCCGCCACGAACTATGTTGGCCCGGTCAGCCTGAGCTATCAGGTGAGCGATGGCCAAGTCAGCGTAACTGCTACGCAAAGCTTCAACCTGGTGACCAAGGTCAACAAAATCACCGGCGATGCGGGTAACAACCTGCTGACCGGCACCGCAGGTGCAGACAGCATCTCAGGATTGGCAGGCAACGACACACTCGACGGTGGCGCAGGCGCAGACACCCTGATCGGTGGCGACGGTTCAGACACCTACTACGTGGACAACACCGGCGACGTGGTCACAGAAACCAACGCCAGCGGCACCGGTGGCACCGACATCGTCCACACCAGCCTCAGCGCCTACACCCTGGGTACCAACGTGGAGAACGGACTCATCAACACTGCCACAGCCGCCAACCTCACTGGCAACACCCTGAACAACTGGCTCAATGCCGGCAGCGGCACAGGCAACAACGCCTTTGACGGTGGTGCCGGTACTGACACGGTGAGCTACTCCAGGGCAACTGCTGGCGTGAGCGTGAATCTGGCACTCAGCACCGCACAGGCTACTGGTGGCTCGGGCACTGACACCTTGCTCAACATCGAGAACTTGCAGGGCAGTGGGTACAACGACGTACTCACCGGGAATGCAGGAAACAACCGCTTGGATGGTCTGGCAGGCAACGACACGCTCGACGGTAAGGCAGGCGCAGACACCCTGATCGGTGGCGACGGTTCAGACACCTACTACGTGGACAACGCAGGCGACGTGGTCACAGAAACCAACGCCAGTGCCACCGGTGGCACCGACATCGTCTACACCAGCCTCAGCGCCTACACCCTGGGTGGCAACGTGGAGAACGGACTCATCAACACTGCCACAACGGCCAACCTCACTGGCAACACCCTGAACAATTGGCTCAACGCGGGCAGCGGCACAGGCAACAACGTGTTCGATGGTGGTACCGGCACTGACACGGTGAGTTATTCCAGAGCAAGCGCTGGCGTGAGTGTGAGTCTGGCACTCAGCGCCGCACAGGCCACCGGTGGCTCGGGCGCTGACACCTTGCTCAACATTGAGAACTTGCAGGGCAGCCAATTCAACGACGTGCTCACGGGCAACGCAGGAAACAACCGGCTTGACGGGCTGGCAGGCAACGACACGCTCATTGGTGGAGCAGGAGCCGACACCCTCACGGGAGGCACCGGCAACGACATCTTCGATTTCAACGCGCTCAGTGAGTTGGGTTTGGGTGTGGCAGCACGCGATGTGATCACCGACTTCACGGTAGGCCAGGACAAGCTGGATCTGTCCACCATCGATACCAACACCGTGCTGGCCGGTGATCAGGCTTTTGCCTTCGTGACCAGCTTCACGACCACGGCAGGGCAGGTGCGTTACAGCGGCGGTATCGTTTACCTGAACACCGATGCGGATGTGGATGCGGAGTTTGAGATTGCGCTGACGGGCGTGGTCCCCGCCTCCTTGCCCCTTTTTTCTGCCCTGCACTTCCCTCCATGAAACCTGACTTCACAGGCGCAAAGCCGGTCTCTGAATTGACAGCGCAGCTTCAACGACAAAGCCCGCTGCTGCGCCGGGCGTTTCTGTTTGGGCTGGTGGCCAGTTTGCTGGTGTTGGCACCAACGGTGTATATGTTTGAGGTGTACGACCGGGTGGTCAACAGCCGAAACCACACCACTTTGCTGATGTTGACGGTGTTTGTGCTGGGAGCGCTGGTGGTGATGGAGGCGCTGGAATGGGTGCGCAGTGAAACCTTGCGCCAAGTGGGCGACACCTGGGAGCAGGGCTTGATGCCTCGGGTTTACCAAAGCATTTTTCAAACCAATTTGCTCAAGCCGGGGGCCGCGTCCACCCAGCCCTTGACCGACTTGCGCACGGTGAGGGACTTTTTAACCAGTCCTGCCGTGTCGGCACTGCCCGAGCTGCCTGCTGCCCTGCTGTTTTTGTTGCTGCTGTTTGCCTTGTCGCCGGTGTTGGGCTGGGTTGCGCTGCTGGGTGCGGTGCTGCAAACGGGGCTGACTTGGAGCAATGAACGGCGAACCCAGCCTGCCTTGGTGCAGGCCAACCGGCTGGCCATTGCGGCCCGGCAGCAGGCCGATGCCATGACGCGGCAGGCCGAGTTGGTGCGGGCCATGGGCATGCGCCCGGCCTTGCATCAGAAATGGTGGATGCGGCAGCAGGACATGCTGTCTTGGCAGGCCATGGCCTCCGACTGGGCGGGGCTGCATCAAGCCATGACCCGGCTGGTGCAGACCGCGCTGTCTTCTGCCCTGCTGGGTGTGGCGGCTTGGCTGGTTTTGGAAAACGCCCTGTGGGGCGGGGCGGCCATGCTGGTGGTGGGCTCGGTGCTGGGGGGGCGCGTTCTGGCACCGCTGACGCAGGCCATTGCGCAATGGCGCTCGGTGGTGGCGGTACGTGAGGCTTGGAAGCGTCTGGACCAGATGTTGCAACAAGTGCCCGCTCCAGCGGACAGCATGCCCTTGCCCGAACCCAGAGGCGTTTTGCAGGTAGAGGCTGTAGTGGCCAGTGCGCCGGGCGAGCCGGTGCAGATTCTGCGCGGGGTGCAGTTTGGCCTGAGTCCGGGCCAGGTGCTGGCGGTGATTGGGCCAGCGGCCAGTGGCAAAACCACGCTGGCGCGGCTGCTGGTGGGGGTGTGGCCAGCGGTATCGGGCAAGGTCAGGCTGGATGGCGCTGATGTATTTGCCTGGAACAAACAGGCGCTGGGGCCGCATATTGGCTATTTGCCGCAGGGGGTGGAGCTGCTGGATGGCACGCTGGCCGACAACATTGCGCGCTTTGGCGAGCCCGACCGCGCAGCGGTGCAACAGGCGGCCATGGCGGTAGGCCTGCACGACTGGATTGTGTCGCTGCCCCAGGGCTATGACACCCGCTTAGGCCCAGAGGGTGCGCGCCTCTCTGGCGGGCAGCGCCAGCGGGTTGCCCTGGCACGGGCCTTCTATGGCCAGCCTGCGCTGGTGGTGTTGGACGAGCCCAACGCCAGCTTGGACGAGCAGGGCGAGGCCGCCCTGATGCAGGCCATGACCGAGAAAAGTGCCCAGGGCACCACGCTGGTTTTGGTGACGCACCGCACCAGCGTGCTGAAAGTGTGTACCCACATCCTGGTGCTGCACGAGGGGCGGCAGCAGGCGTTTGGCCCCAGGGACGAGGTGCTGGCCGCCTTGCAAAAGGCATCTGGTGCCGCCGGTCAAGCGGCCACCGCAGCCAAGGGTGTGGCCCCCACACCTGCGAAGGTGACCCCATGAGTGCGACCCAAGAAAACCGGCTGCTGTCTTTGCTTTGGCCGCTGAAGAAAACGCTGTGGGTTGTGGCCGCGTTCAGTCTGGTGGTCAACCTGATGATGTTGGCCCCCACGCTGTACATGTTGCAGGTGTATGACCGGGTGCTGGTCAGCCAGAGCGAGCTGACGCTCTTGGCCTTGTCGTTCATCACGCTGTTTTTTCTGGGGCTCATGGCCTTTGCCGAATGGGCGCGCAGCCAGATGCTGGTGCGTTTGGGCGTTCGCATGAACGATGTCTTGGCAGAGCGGGTGTTTCGTGCCCTGTTTGATGCCCATTTGCGCCGCCCAACGGTGCAGCCCGATAAGCCCTTGAACGACCTTCATGAGCTGCGGCAGTTTTTAACCGGTACCGGCATCATCGTGGTGTTCGACGCGCCGTGGACTCCCCTCTACTTGGGTGTGTTGTTCCTGCTGCACCCGGTGCTGGGCTGGGCGGGTATTGGTTTTGCGCTGCTGCAAGCGGGGGTGGCTTATGCCGGGCACCGCCAGTCGGCAGCGCAGACGCAGGCGCTGGCCTGGCACCAGCAGCAAACGCTGGATCAGGTGCAGGCCAAGCTGCGAAGTGCCGAGGCGGTGCATGCCATGGGCATGTTGCCGGGCTTGTACGGACGTTGGCAGACCACGCAGGCGGCCTGTTTGGCGCAGCATGCCAGCACGCACCGTGCGCAGCACCGCATCACCGCCTTCAGCAAGGGCTTGCGTTATGCGCAGCAGTCGCTGGCGCTGGGCTTGGGGGCGCTGCTGGTGATTGACGGTCAGCTGTCTGCCGGTGCCATGATTGCCGCCAATGTGCTCATGAGCCGGGCACTGGCCCCCATTGATTTGATGGTGGCTTCTTGGCGCAGTTTTCTGGGTGCGCAGCAGGCGTATCAGCGCTTGTCGGCCTTGCTGCGTGAGTTTGATGCAGACGATGCCCTGCTGCAAAAAGTGCGGCCTGTGGGTGTCGTCGCTATGCAGCAGGTGAGTGCGCGCGCACCGCTGGCCACACCGGACGACCCACCCATCATCCAGCAGATTGACCTCGACCTGGCACCGGGCAGCATCACCGTGCTCATGGGGCCTTCGGGTTCTGGCAAGTCAAGCCTGGCCAGGGTGTTGCTGGGTATCTGGCCCGCCCAAGAAGGCCGTGTGTGCTGGGGCGACCGTCCGCTGGATGCCTGGCTGCCTGAAGAGCGCGGCCCCTGTGTGGGCTATTTGCCGCAAGACGTGGAACTGTTTGACGGCAGCGTGGCCGACAACATTGCCCGCCTAGGCCCGGTGGATGCCGCACAGGTGATTGCAGCGGCCAAGCTGGCTGGTTTGCATGAAACCATTTTGCGGTTTCCGCGTGGCTATGACACACCGGTGGGCGCGGGTGGGTCGGCACTCTCGGGCGGACAACGCCAGCGGCTGGGGCTGGCGCGGGCGCTGTATGGGCAGCCCTCGCTGCTGGTGCTGGATGAGCCGAATGCCAACCTAGACGATGTGGGCGAAGCCGCCTTGCTGCAAGCCCTGGTGCAGCTGCGGGCACAGCAGGCGGCGGTGTTGCTCATCAGCCACCGCCCTGGTGTGCTGCGGGTGGCCGACCGCGTGGTGCTGATGCAAGCCGGGCGCGTGGTGCAAGCGGGCACACGCGATGCCATCTTGAAGGCGAACCTGCCGCGCACAGCCCCGTCTGCCACACAACCCGACTGATTTTTGACCGAGCTTGATGCCATGACACATGCGAACAAGATGCCCCCACTGACTGCCGAGGGCGACACCCACCCAGCCCCGGCGGCTGCGCTGGCCGACACCCGTGGCCCGGCGCGCCTGGGGTTTTGGGTGCTGGGGCTGGGGCTGGGCGGGTTCCTGCTGTGGGCCAGCTTGGCCCCGCTGGACGAAGGTGTGCCCACCCCCGGCATGGTGACGATTGACACCAAAAGCAAAACGGTGCAGCACCTCTCGGGGGGCATTGTCAAGGCGGTGCTGGTGCGCGAGGGCGACCAAGTGCAGGAAGGGCAGCCGCTGCTGACGCTGGATGAAGACATGGCACGCGCCAATTTTGAGGCGGTGCGCCAGCGCTACCTGGGCTTGCGGGCCATGCAGGGCCGTTTGCTGGCCGAGCAACGCGGGCAACCTGAAATAGGCTTTCATGCCGATTTGCTGGCTGCGCAGTCAGACCCGCTGATCGCCAGCCAAATGAAAACCCAGCAAGACCTGCTACAAGCCCGCAGGGCCGCGCTGGCCGCCGAGATGGGTGCCCTGAATGAGAGCATGCAAAGCCAGAAAACCATGATCACCACCTACCGGGCCGTTGCGCAAAGCCGCAGTCAGCAGCTGGGCCTGATTGAGCAAGAGCTGGAGCAGACCCGCCCGCTGGTGGCCGACGGCTACGCACCGCGCAACCGCCTGCTGGAGCTGGAGCGCGCACGGGCCGATGTGCAGGCCACGCTGTCTGACCTGACCGGGCAGGCCACCCGCGCAGAACAGGCTATTGCCGAGCTGGTGCAGCGCCGCACGGCGCGGCAACAGGAATACCGCAAGGAAGTGGAAACCGCGCTGGCCGATGTGGCGCGCGAGGTGCAGTCCGACGCGCAGAAGCTGGTGGCCGTGAGCGCAGACCTGTCGCGCACCCAGCTTCGCGCACCGGCCACCGGCCAAGTGGTGGGGCTGGCGGTTCAGTCGGCGGGTGCGGTGGTGCAGCCCGGCCAGAAGCTGATGCTGATTGTTCCGGCGGATGAACCCCTGTTGCTGGAGACCCGCATCGCCCCCCACCTGATTGACAAGGTGAAACCCGGCCTGATGACCGATGTGCGCTTTTCTTCGTTTGCCCATTCACCCCAGCTGGTGGTGGAAGGCGAGGTGATGTCGGTGTCCAGCGACCTGCTGATCGACCCGGCTAACAACGCGGGCTATTTTTTGGCGCGGGTTCGCATCACGCCGCAGGGCATGAAAACCCTGGGGCAGCGGCGCATGCAGCCGGGCATGGCCGCAGAAGTCATCATCAAAACCGGTGAGCGCACCTTGCTCACCTATGTGCTCAGCCCGCTGCTCAGGCGGGTGGCGGCCTCTTTGAAGGAAGAATGAGGCATGCGCACGGTTTTCTTTGCTGGCTTGCTGGCGTGCAGCTTGGTGCATGCACAAGATGCAGCCCCGCCCGCCCAAGCACTGGGGCTGGCCCAGGTATATGCCCATGCACTGGCGCACGATGCCACGCTGCGTGCCACACGCGCACAGGCCGACGGTGTGGACGAACGGGTGGCGCAGGCACGGGCACAGCTCAAGCCCCGCATGTCGTTCAATGCGACCCGCTTCTACAACGACCTCGACCGCACACAGCCCAACCTGCTGGGCCAGCCCACTGCCACCCACGAGGGCTACTACAGCAGCAGCCAAAGCCTGCAACTGCGCCAGCCGCTGTACCGGCCAGCCCTGAGCTGGGGTGTGGACGTGGCCCTGGCGCAACAAGCCGAAGCGCAGGCGGTGCTGAGCAGAGCAGTGCAAAACCTGGGAGTCGAAGTGGCCGAGGCGTATTTGCAGGTGCTGCTGGCGCAAGAAGAAGAGCAGCTGCTGGGCCAGCAGATACACATGACCCAGCAACAAAAGCAAAGCGCAGAGAAACGTTTGGCCGCAGGCCAGGGCATTCGCACCGACATTGACGAGGCACAGGCCCGCATGGACGGCTTGGCGGCCCAGCAGCTGCAAGCCCGCCAGGCCAGACAAACCGCTTTGTTGCAGATCCAGTCCATGACGCAACAAGCCCTTGAAGCGGTGCATCCCCTTCAGCCCCAGGCCCTAGACACCGCCGAATTTCTGGTGCAAACCCCTGCCGACTGGATGGACAAGGCCCAGGCCCGCAGCCCCGAGCTACGCGCCCTTCAGGCCCGGCTGGACGCGGCGCGCTTTGAGGTGCAACGCGCCCAGACCGGCCACCAGCCAACGCTGGATGCCTTGCTGCAAATCAGCCGCAGCGTCAGTGACACCGTGTCATCCACCCAAACCACATCCATCAACCGCCAACTGGGCTTCCAGCTGGAGATACCGCTGTACGCCGGTGGGGCCGTGCAGTCTGCGGTGCGGCAAGCCTTGTTCGAGCAAACACGCACCGAAGAGCTGCTGGAAGCGGGGCGGCGGGACTTGAACATCCGCATTCAGCGGGAATGGCGCGGTGTGACCGAAAGCACCGCACGCATGCATGCGCTGACGCGGGCCGTGGCCTCTGCCGACTTGGTGGTGGTGTCAGCAAAACGCTCGTTTGAGACGGGTTTTCGTACCGTGCTGGATGTGCTCAATGCCGAAGAGCGGGCGCACCAAGCCCGTCGAGATTTGATGGAGGCCCGCCTAAGCTATGTGACGCACCGGCTGCGCCTGCTGTCGCTGGCGGGCGAGCTGGACATGTCGCAAATCCAGCAGGCGGACCGCTGGTTTCAGCCCTGAGCCGCGCCTCACTGAAACGCCACCTCAGCAAAGCTGCGCAGTTTGCGGCTGTGCAACTGGCCCGCACCGCCTTCGCGCAGCAGCTCCACCGCACGAATGCCGATGCGCAGGTGCTGATCGACCCGTTCGCGGTAGAAGTGATTGGCCATGCCCGGCAGTTTGATCTCGCCGTGCAGCGGCTTGTCGCTCACGCACAGCAAAGTGCCGTAGGGCACGCGGAAGCGAAAACCGTTGGCCGCAATGGTGGCGCTCTCCATGTCCAGCGCCACCGCCCGGCTTTGGCTGAAGCGGCGCTGCGGCGTGTTGTCGGGCATCAGTTCCCAGTTGCGGTTGTCGGTGCTGGCCACGGTGCCGGTGCGCATGATGCGTTTCAGGTCTTGCGGGGCCATGCTGGTCACATCGGCCACGGCGGTTTCTAGGGCCTGCTGGATTTCGGCCAGCGCCGGAATGGGCACCCACAGCGGCAGGTCTTCGTCGAGCACATGGTCTTCGCGCACATAGGCATGGGCCAGCACATAGTCGCCCAGCTGCTGGCTGCTGCGCAGACCGGCGCAATGGCCAATCATCAGCCAAGCATGGGGGCGCAGCACGGCAATGTGGTCGGTGATGGTTTTGGCGTTGGCTGGCCCCACGCCAATGTTCACCAGGGTGATGCCGCTGCGGTCTTCGCGCAGCAGGTGGTAGGCGGGCATTTGCGGCAGGCGCGGCGGCGCGGTGCCTTGGGCATCCAATGTTTGGGCGGGCAGGCCGACGCGGCGGGTGACCAAGTTGCCGGGCTCCACAAAGGCGGTGTAGGCGCTGTCAGGGCGGGCCATTTCGCTCTGGGCAAAGCGGATGAATTCGTCAATGTAGAACTGGTAGTTGGTGAACAGCACGAAGTTTTGAAACCACTCGGGCGCGGTGCCGGTGTAGTGGCGCAGGCGTTGCAATGAATAGTCCACCCTGGGCGCGGTGAACAGGGCCAGCGGCTGGGCCTCGCCGGGGCGGGTTTGGTGGGTGCCGTTGGCAATGCCGTCGTCCATGGCGGCTAGGTCGGGCAGGTCAAACACATCGCGCATCAGGGCGCGGCGTTCGGCGCTCAGGTGGCCTTCGACGTGGTCGTGCTCGGCAAACGAGAAATGAATGGGAATGGGCTGGGTGCTGGTGCCCACTTCCAGCGCGCCGCCGTGGTTGGCCAGCAGCAGTTCAAACTGGGTGCGCAGGTAGTCGCTGTACAGGTCGGGGCGGGTCAGGGTGGTTTCAAAACGGCCCGGCCCGGCGACAAAACCGTAGCTCAGCGGCCCCTGCGCGGCATGGCCCGCGTGGGTGGCGCTGTGGGTGTGCAAGCGCACAAAGGGGTAGCAGGCGCGCACGCGGCCCTGTGCAAAGTCGGCACCGGCCACAAAGTCGCGCATGGCTTGGCGCAAAAACAAGATGTTCTCTTGGTAAATGCGCTGCACCTGCGCCAAGGCGGCGGCGGGGTCAGAGAACAGGGTGGGGGCAATGAAGGGCGGTGTGGGTTGCATGGCGCTATTGTGGCGGCGGCTTGTGACAGGCGCTCAGACAAGCGGTGGGCTGCTGATCGGGTGGCTTCTTATCATCACAGCACCTGGGCTGTGCCCATCAACCCCGCTTTTTCTGGAGTCCCGCATGCCCACTGTGGCTGGTTTGTCGTTTCAGCACAGTGCCGTGCTGGCTGTGTTTGTGGTGGTGTATGCGGGCATGTTCTTGGGCGGCTTGCCGCGCTTGAAGCTGGACCGCACCGGCGTGGCGCTGCTGGGGGCCATTGCGGTGCTGGGCCTCAGTGGTCAGCCGCTGGAGCATGCCGCGCAGGCCATTGACCTGCCCACCATCGTGCTGCTGTTTGCCTTCATGGTGGTATCAGCCCAGTTGCGCTTGGGCGGTTTTTATACCGAGGTGACGCGCCGGGTGGGTGGCCTGCCCTTGTCGCCACGGGGTTTACTGGCGGCGCTGATTGCGGTGGCCGGTGCGCTGTCGGCGGTGTTTTCTAACGACATCATCTGCCTGGCCATGACCCCGGTGGTGGCCCGGCTGTGCCTGCGCCGGGGGCTGAACCCGGTGCCGTTTTTGCTGGGGCTGGCCTGCGCAGCCAACATCGGCTCGGCAGCCACGCTGATGGGTAACCCGCAGAACATGCTGATTGGTTCGGTGCTGCAACTGCCCTTTGGCGGCTATGTGCGGCAAGCCTTGGGGCCGGTGCTGCTGAGCCTGTTGCTGCTGTGGCTGTGGCTGGCCCACGGGCCGGGCGCACAGGCGCTGGCATCGACCAGCCCCGTAGGGCAGGCACCGGCGGCAGAGGCACCGGCGGCAGACTGGGGTGCAGGTGCCCCGGTGTTTGACCGCTGGCAAAGCGCCAAAGGGCTGGCGGTGTCGGTGACCTTGCTGGCGGTGTTTCTGTTGACGGACTGGCCGCGCGAGGTGGCGGCGCTGGTGGGTGCGGGGGTGCTGCTGCTGAGCCAGCGCCTGCATTCTGCCGACGTGATGGGGCTGGTGGACTGGAACCTGCTGGTGCTGTTCATGGGCCTGTTTGTGGTGAACCAAGCGTTTGCAGACACCGGGCTGGCGCTGCAAGCGGTGGACTGGCTGGCCGCGCACGGCGTGGTCTTGTCCGAGCCGAACACGCTGCTGGTGGTGGGCGTGGTGTTGTCCAACTTGGTGTCGAACGTGCCTGCCGTCATGCTGCTGCTGCCGAACCTGGGTGCCAACGCGGCTGATGCGGGCCTGCTGTTGGCCTTGGTCAGCACCTTCGCGGGCAATTTGCTGCTGGTCGGCTCCATGGCCAATTTGATCGTGGCCGACTTGGCCACCCGCGAAGGCATGGTTCTGGACTGGAAACAGCATGCCGCCGTGGGCGTGCCGGTGACGCTGGCTTCACTGGCGGTGGTGTGGGGGTGGGTGGGGTGAGGGGGTGAGTAGCCTCACACCAAACAAATGCACGGTTAAAAGTCCGCTCAGCGCTGCGCCATCAAAGCCCGCAAGTCGTCCTCGTAACCCTTGAGCACGCGCACCGCATAGGCGCGCTGTTCGGGGGTGGTGGTGTTGTGCAGGGCGGCGAATTCGGCGCAGCCGTGTTGCACCAGGGCGGTGCTGTTGGCGTTGTAACCGGCGGTGGGGGTTTCCAGCAGGCGGCTCAGGTAGCCCCGGCCCAGCTCGTCGGGCGTGCTGCTGGCTGGGGGGTTTTGCAAGGTGGCGATGGTTTGCAGCAGATCGCGCTGGCGGCGCAGGCGCTCCAGCTGGGTTTGCTGCGGGTCCCAGGGCGAGGCTTGCAGGCCGCGCTGCACCCGTTCGCGCTGGGCGGAGCTGAGGCGACCATACAGCGTTTCGCTGCGGCTGATGGCTTTGTCTAGACGGCGCTTCATGCGTTGCTGGGGCGTACCGCGCAGGTATTCGTCTTCAAATTCGGTGTTGCTGTCCTCTTGCTGGCGCTGCAAATGCGCCATTTGCTCGCGGCTGAGCTGCTGGCCGAGCCGGGTCAGTGGCCCAACGCTGCGCTCGCCCATGCGCTGCACGGCGGCGCGCACGGCTTCAAATTCGGTACACACCTGCGCCGCGCTCAAGTCTTGGGGGGCCAGCGTCTGCCAGTGCTGAAACTGGCGGATGTAGATCGGCAGTTCGGCGCTGCGGTGCCAGGCAACCCACTGCTCCAGGGCTTGCCGCATGGGGGCGGACTGCGCCTCGGTGAAATCGACCCAATCATTCAACCACCAGTACAGCAGGCTGGGGGCTTGGTTGTAGGCCAGCCGCGTGGTGCTGCATGCGCCCAGCAGCAGCGCGCTCAGCAGGGCCACCGCCAGCCCCAAACGGCGCAGGATAATGCCGGGCTTGGTGCCAACGGGCCGGTTTGTGTGGCCGCTTGGCTGGTGGGCTGACGCAGCAGTCAGCTTCAAACCCATGCCCCGCAGGGGCGCAGCAGAGGTGCTCATGTCGTTTCAGGTGGATGTGGTGGTGATGGCGGCGGGCAAGGGCACGCGCATGAAAAGCTCAAAGCCCAAAGTGTTGCACCGTTTGGCCGGGCGTGCCTTGGCGCAGCATGTGATCGATTGTGCGGTGCGGTTATCAGCCCGCTCGGTGGTGCTGGTGACTGGCCATGGTGCCCAACAGGTCGAAGCGGGCCTGAACGTGCCCACCAGCGCAGGCACGCTGCTGCATGCGGTGCGACAAGAACCCCAGCTGGGCACCGGCCACGCGGTGCAGCAAGCCGTGCCGGTGCTGCCCGATGACGGCGTGACGCTGGTGCTCTCGGGCGATGTGCCGCTGACCGAGCCCGCCACCTTGCATGCCCTGCTGAAGCTGTGCGCGGGCGAACACCTGGCGCTGCTGACGCTGGACATGCCCCAGCCCACCGGCTATGGCCGCATTGTGCGCAGCCCCAGCGGCGCGGTGCAGGCCATTGTGGAAGAGAAAGATGCCAGCGACGCGCAGCGCGCCCTGACCGAGATTTACAGCGGCATCATGGCCGCCCCCACCCGGCTGCTCAAGGGCTGGCTGGCCCGGCTGGACAACCGCAACGCGCAGGCCGAGTTTTACCTGACCGATGTGGTGAAGCATGCCGTGGCCGACGGCCACCCGGTGCAGGCCTACCGCATTGACGATGCGGTGCAGGTGGCTGGCGTGAACAGCCCGCAGCAACTCGCAGCCCTGGAGCGGGCGTATCAACAGCGCTTAGCCGAGCGCCTGATGGCCGACGGCACCCGCTTGGCCGACCCAGCCCGGCTGGATGTGCGCGGCAGTTTGGTCTGCGGGCAGGATGTGGAGATTGACATCAACTGCGTGTTTGAAGGCCATGTGGTGCTGGGCGACGGCGTGCGGGTGGGGGCCAACTGCTGCGTGGCCAACGCCGTGATTGAGGCCGGTGCCGTCATCCACCCCTACACCCACATTGACGGCGAAAAACTCGGCGTGCGCGTGGGCGCGGGTGCCTTGGTTGGCCCCTTTGCCCGCTTGCGCCCCGGTGCCCAACTGGGGCCAGAGGTCCACATTGGCAACTTTGTGGAGGTAAAAAACGCCACCTTGGCTGCTGGTGCCAAAGCCAACCACCTGGCCTACCTGGGCGATGCCACGGTGGGCGAGCGGGTCAACTTTGGCGCGGGCAGCATCACCGCCAACTACGATGGGGCCAACAAACACCGCACCGTCATTGAGGCCGATGTGCATGTGGGCAGCAACTGTGTGCTGGTGGCCCCGGTCACGCTGGGCGCTGGCGGCACCGTGGGCGGCGGCTCCACCATCACCAAAAGCACGCCACCGGGCGCACTGTCGGTGGCGCGGGGCAAGCAAGTGAGTATTGCCAACTGGCAGCGTCCGCGCAAAAAACCTTGAAGGGCTGTAGGTGGTCGCACAGCAGGGTTTCCAGCTGGGTTTCTGACACTTGGTGCGGCTCGGGAATTTTTAGGAACTCGAACACGTAGGGCTCGCGCAGCAAGTCTGTTGGCTGCTCAATCAACTGGCCTTGCTGGGCCAGTTGCAGCACACCGGCTTTGTCTTTGCTGGCGGCTAGGCGCAGGAAGAGCTGGCTGTTTTTTTGGCGTTTCAGCTCGGGCACAGACCAAGCCTCGGCAAGGGTCTGTTTCTCGTAAAACTGGCGCTCCAGTTCGTCGTCCAGCTTCAACAGCTCCACGTAGTGCGACCAGCTCAATTTGTGAGAAGCCTTCTCACAAATTGAGAAGTCGGGGTAGCGCAGGAAAAACTGGCGCATGTGGCTGAGGTTGCTGCGGCTGAAACCCCTGCCGTGGCGCAGCTTCAGGTCTTTGGCCAGTTCTTCCAGCAAGGCTTTTCCGTAAACAGCTCTTTTTTGGCCCGCTTGTTCGAACTCGACGATGTGTCGCCCCACTTGCCAGTAGGTGTTGATCAAGGCGGCGTTGATGGCCCGCAAGGCTTGCGCCTGGCCTTGCGAGAAGACACCGGATATTTGATCCAGCAGCGCGCCGTATGCGTTGCCCGCGTTCTTCAGTGCCATACCACCCCCATGCGCCGGGTGTGCGCTTCGTCTGCCACGCCACGGGCACTGGTGGAGCCGTTCAGGGGCATCAAGTCCACCTGCGCCTGTTGGATGGTTTGGGAACTGGGGGTGTGGCGGGTGGGGGTCATGCGAATGTATTTGGGGTGTCGGGTTACCCATGATGACTTACAAGCAACGGAATGGGAGACGCAGCCGATGTGCGTCCTCTCACCCGCGAAGATCTTCCAGAAACTCAGATGCCGGTTCAGCGCTGGTCACCAGCAGTCGATCCCGGGCCCGAGTGCAAGCCACATAAAGAAGGTTGCGCTCGGTGTTGTAGACCTCTTCAATGTCAGCGTCGTCCGTGACCTCCTCGACGCGTTCCTGCAATGGGATGACCTCGTCGTCGCAGGCCATCACAACCACAGCACGAAACTCCAAACCTTTTGCCAAGTGCATGGTGCAGACACTGGCTTGCCCATGGGTCGTCTCCACCTGCTCGTCCAACACGTTGAACGCAATACCAGCAGCGGTAACGGCAGCCACTGCCCGTGGTATCTGGGCATCAGCGCGAACGAAGATACCTAACTCTTGCGGAGCCAACCCGTCTTTTAACCGGTCAAGAATCCAGGCAGTAACCGCCTTGCATTCCGCAGCCTCGGACTTGAACGAACGAATGTCAGGGGCAGGCCCGTTAAAGACCGAGACCGTACCGCGACGGTCCTCGCTGTTGCCATCCACATCTGTGACATCCGGCTCCAGCAATTGGTCGGCTTGTGCCCGGATTTGATGCGACGTTCGGTAGTTGATGTGCAGCGTGCGTGACCGCCCCCGGATATCGACACCCAGCGACTTCCACGAAAACGGCTGCTGAAAAATCCGCTGCCCCAGGTCACCAGCAAAAAACAAGCTGTTCGGGCGAACTTGCCCCCGGCTGGTGCTGACCGCTGCCAGAAACTTCAGCTGAGCAATGCTCACATCCTGCGCTTCATCAACCACCACGAAATCGAAAGGCTGATGCGGCAGCGTCGCGGCTTTCTCTGCAAGGCGGTTGAACATCTCTGCATGCGTGATCAGTCCGGCCTGCTTCAACGCTTCTTGCGTTCGCTCGAAAACAGCCCACAGGGCAACGCGCTGGGGCTCCGACAGCCGGGTCTTGCGCCCCAGCCGCTTCACATCCTTGTAGGCCTCCCACGTCTTCAACTGCCAAGCATCAACCAGATCATTCCATTCACCAAGCAGGAAACGTTGGCCGAACTTCAAGGTGGTATCGGCCTTTGCCGCATCCAACAAAACCCGAACGGTCTGTGCATGAGAGGCAAGTTTTGGCTTGCCCCAATGCGCCGCGTACAAGCGGGCGCCAATGGCCGACATGGACTGAACCTCCAGCCTCTCGGCCAGCCTGGGTTGATTGCTGATCAGGATTTGCAACTTGGTCGCCAAAGCACTTGCCAGGGTGTCAGAGAACGTTGCCAAGAGCACCCGGCTGTCTGGGTTCTGGCGGGCCAAGTGAACCGCGCGATGCAGTGCCACGATGGTCTTACCCGTGCCAGCAGAGCCAGAAATTCGGGCAGGCCCGGCGTAATCGCGCTCAACCCATTGCCGCTGCGCTGGGTGAAGAAAAACAGTCCACTTCTCCCACGGAAAGTCGAGCGCACGCTCCAACTCCTCAACATCTTTCATGACCCGGAATCGGCGCTGTGCATCTGGGTGGCTGAATGGATCGGCACCCGGTTGAATCATGGCCACTGGCTTCGGCACTCCGCCCGTTGCCAGTTCTAACAAGGCCTCGGCAGCCTCGGCAGGAAGATGGTCAGCCAGCACCAACAGACTGTCTTCATCCGCATTGCGCACGTCAGCCAGCCATTCGGGTGGAACGCCATAGCTCAACAGTTCGTCATCAGAGCGCCCGTCAAACAACAAGCTCTTTGCCTTTGGCCGCCCAACCGGCTTCGGTGCCTTGGCCTTGACACCATCAGGCGGTACTGCCCCCTTGGCTGTGCGAACCACGACTTCTTCAACGCGCTCGCGAATTTCGACCCACTGCGCAGCCCCCGTCTTGGCATGCACTTCCAGCTTTCGACGCTCGGCCCATTGGTAGGCCTTGTCGTGGTGATCGACATAGCAAAGCAGGAAACTGGTGGCCGTCTTGTGCACGATCAGGCGAATGTCACTGCTGACCCTGACCGACCAAAAATTCTTGTCCTTTGACTGCTCGATCTTGTGCAAGCTCATGCTCGGGTGAGCCGGATTCAGCTGCAAGTCGAACGCGGTCGTCTTCACTGCTTTTTGCTCATCGCCGGTGAGTTTGGCGAGGCTGTCGGTGAAGGTATCGGCTATTCGAAAGTTCATGACTTTGTCGCTTGCCACTAGATGCCACCTAGACGCGGCCAGTCTTCTGGAACCAGCTTTAACCCACCACGCCAACGCTCAATGACCGCAGACTGAAACCAGTCTTCGTCAATGTCTGCGTGCTCAGTCACAATGACTTGGAAGCTAGGGAAAACGGATTGCACAGAGGAAAACACATACTGGAACATGCGTTTCACCGCACTACGGTCGTCCTCAGACAGATCATCCACCGACATCTCGGATGCAACCTCTCGTTCTGGGGGGAAATAGACTTGAGACGGCTGATCGAGAAAGAGGAATCTCGGCACGGGGCGTTCGCGGTGTGAAAACCAACCATGAAGGGTTAGATGAGCAATAAGGTGATATCCGACCCAATTCTCGCCACTTCCCATCCGACTCATCGGCACGGGACCATTCTCAGTGTCTGCGACCAATGTCAGCCGCTTCGGGTCAAGGCGCAATGGCGATGCGGAATGCTCAAGCATGAGCCCTTGCGCTCCCACCGACATTTGCCGGCTCAGGATTGACCCAATTGAAGTCATGCGTTCAGCGACGACTTCATCGCTCAGTTCCCCTTCTAGTGCTGCGTAGGCCGCACGGATCTCATCGGCCCGTTGCTGTAAGACGTTTGTATCCGGGAGGTCTGGGACGCTTTCCAAGTAAAGGCTGATTCTCCCTTGCACCAGGGCACGGCGAGCTACCTCATCATGAGCCAGTCGCAATGGCTCATTCGCAGCTCTGACGGCCTCAAGCTGTTGCCGATTTGCGGTCAAGGCGGCACGCGTCTGATCAAAGCGAACGGCAACATCGTTCGCAGCACGCTCAATGCGTGGCTTGTTCTGGACAACAGTTTCCAGTCTAGAAGCAACGGTTTGCAGTGCATCTCGCAGCTCAGCAATCTCCGGTTGCTGAGCTGCTTCTGGTAACGCCTGTGCGCACAGTGGGCATGAGTGCCCTGGTGCTGTATCGTTAAAGACACCAATCGATACCAGTCGACTATGTTGCTCGTTTACCTCTCGTGAATAGCCGCTTGCGTCACGCTCAAACGCGCTCACTGCGTCCATCTCGTCCTTCAAGCGCCGTTGCTCCTGCAAAAGCAAGCTCCGCGTGTCGCTGAGGCGCCTGTATTCACCACCATCAGGAATATCCCCGACCTGCCCGAGTATGACTGTTGCAGCCTGCCGGAGTGCGGCAATCGTTTCATGCCAGCTGTCAGTGATCACAGAGGAAAGTCCAGCGTCTCTTGCTTGAGCCAAAAGTGCAGAGGCCTTACCGACACCATCGCCACAAATGGCATTTAATTCAGCTAGCTGTCGTTCAATGCCGCGCAGCTGATCACGCAGGCGCCTTAGCTCCTCTCGCTTGCGAACATACTCATCATCCACGGCTCCCAGAAAGTAAGGCAACGTATCCTTCAGGGCTTGAGCAAAGAAGTTGTCGTCGGCACCATGAAAGAGTTGATGCCGCCTGATGATCTCGTCCTGCGGCTGAAAACAGAATGCTAGGGCGTGTCGCACACTCGCCGACAAAGGCAATCGAGTTTGACCTGCCGGTGGCTCGTGCAGGTTTTCCGAAATACCAGTCCATCCGGATAGCTGCGCCGACAATCCGCGTGTATTTGTGGTTTGCCGAAGCTCGCTCGCATCTGGAGTCCCGACCGTGCTACCGATATGGACAAAGCACTCCTCACTGGAACGAAAACGCGCAGTTGGGCACTTTCTAGCAACAAATGCTTCACCTGATGCGAGCTTCAACCGCAGCCCGAACCAGGCGACCGCATGCCGGATCGGCCCCACGGGAACTCGACACTCGCCTGCACCGAAGCAGTAGTCAACAATATCCACCAGGGCCGATTTACCGGTCTTTGATGCGCCTGTGACAATGCTAACGCCATCAGCATTTAGAAACAGATTTCGCTTCCTACCATCATGGCTATAGATGACGATCTCTAATATTTTTAGTGTCATGGACGAACTCCCAGTAGCGCCATTACGGTTGTTGCTGCACCAGTTTCAATAAACCACGATCCCAGAAAAGCAGCCTTCTTTAGGCAAGCTTGCGTCTCAGTAGAAGATTGGCGCAATGTAGAGCTCGCACGCCGCTTCCATTCCGAACGGGCGCGAACTGCATCAGTTGAAACATGAAGGAACTGTCGCGTGCCCCCGAAGATCAAGGCATCCTTCGTGAAAGGGAGCATAGCTCGGCTGCGAACAGCAAGCGTCGCTTGAAACGACGGGTTCTCATCGAGCCACGCTGCTAGGGAAGTTCGGATACTGCGTGGCAACGCTTCGCGGGAGTTCTGCGGCAGCACGATAGGAAGCACAAGATAAGACTCGGCAAACGTCAGCGCGCGTCGGCCTTGGTCACCACCAGCAGAAGCAAAGTGCCAAATCAGCGACGCGCAAAACGCGGGATTCAGAAGTGCCCGCTCTTCAATCGTACGATTAACCCATGATGTCATGCTGCAGCCCCAGTGCCACCAAGCGCAGAACTCAAGATCGTCCTGAAATCTGGGTGCCAACCGATTCGATCTTCATCGGCAATCATGTGCAGCGACCCACGACAAAGAAACGGCTCCGTCACACCGGGACGAATTGGAATGCACGCCCGCTCAGCCCACTGTAGAACCGACCGTGCAGCTGCCTTTCTTTCCATGTCGGTAGCTACCTCGCCGACCTCGTCGCATACGGCATCAAATACGCTTTCCCACTCTTCGGCCAGTCGCTTCTCGTACCTGCTGATATCCAGTGTGACGACAAGATCCTCCCTTACCCAACGTGACCGTTGTTCATACGCCCGGTAGAAATCGCGAATTGCACTTGCGACTCTTCGGCGGCCTGCGTCAATGATCTCAAGCTGCTTTACAAATCGGTAGTGCTGATGAGCTGCCGCTGTGGCGTCGTCGAGCACAAAGTCGAGCAGGTCGCCATCGATAGGCAGGGAATCTTGTCGAAACTGGTCACGTAAGTCACTCATCGCCGATTCAATCTCGACGGACGCAATGCGCGCGTCAGCACCTGATGTCAGCTGCCCAATTACTCTGCGCAACCACCATCCCTCCAGACGGTCAAGAAACGGCGTTTGGTGCGAACGGTCTACAGCCCAGAAAATTACTGCGCGTAACTCTTCGTCAAGGTCAGAAATAGTCGGTGCTGCATCAATGATCACCACCCGCTCTAGCAGCGCCAATCGCTGCTGAGGGTTCAGCGATTCATACGCCTGATAGGCCGTTGCGTTAGCTGCGCTTGAAGAAGTCCGAGCAATCACGTCCAGTATGGCCCGAGCTCCAACAGCATCACGTCCGCTGAACTTCAGTTTGCTGGCTGCCGAGCTTGAGGGTGCTGTGCCGGTGGTGACGAGTTGAAGAGCTGCCGTTGACGGAATCTGCCTGGAGGCAGAGCCCTCAATCCAAACACGTAATGTCTTCCACAAATCACTGCAACTATCAGTAAGTGCTGCCGTACGGCTAGCGTGGTGCTTGGTTTGCAGGAACGTGCTGGCGTCGCCTACTTCGGACTCAAAGGCAACGTCGTCAAGCACCTCCACTGACACCTGAAAGGACTCGTCGTGTCTCAGCTTTTGCAGGGACCAGAGCAAAGCTGCGCGTACTTGGTACAAATAGCCAAGCGCAGGATTGACTGCGGCGAATTGATTCGTTGTTGCCATAGATTTCTCCATTTGTAATGACATCTACGCACCATTCAGTATCTGCGTAAGGTCATCTGACCTTAAACACCTTCATCACCTCATCCCCCAGGTGGTTGATCACCTTCACGGCAATGCGGCCAGACTTTGGCTTATCGAATGGGCGCGACGTGTCGCTGTTCAAGGTTGCCCAGGCTTCTTCGTTGATCTCGGCCTTGAGCGTGGTCTTGAGCGCCTTGTAGGGGTCGTTGGCACCCAGGAAATAGGCATGGCGGACGAAGAAGCTTTCTTCGTTGTAGTCGGTGTCGATGAACCAGCAGGCAATGCCGTCGGCGCCATCGCTGCGCACCTCGCCGGTGTTGGGGTGGAACACGTCAACGCCGTTGACTTTGACGCGAACTTGGCCCTCGGGGGCTTCGAGGATGTCAATGTCGGGTTCGCCAAAGATCACGAACAGATTGCCCTTGCCCGTGTTTTTGAGGTCTTCGGCCATGTGCAGGTCGGCGTTCATGCGCGCCTTCAGCACCGGGATGCGGCCCAGCTTTTCGAACTCGGACGAGTGCGCGTCGTAGTTGAAGGCGCAGGCAATCAACACATCGAAGCCTGCGTCGCCAGCCTCGCGTGCGGCAGACACCAAGTCGGGGCGGGACACCGTGCCGAACTCGGGGCCGATGAAGATGGCGGCACGCTTCTCGCCCGCGCTGTCTTCATAGAGGCCCTCGCCGCAAACCAGATCGCCCGGCCACGGCACCAGTGATGTGAAAACGATCTTGTCTTCCTTGTGGGCCTGCTGCACGCCAGCGGTTTTTAGGTTTTCAAGAATGATCTGAACAAAGCTGCGCGCCGCGTTGTACTCCGCTTGTTGTTCGGCAATCTTTGGGTCGTTGGGGTCGATCAGCTCATCGTTTTCATCAACGCCCAGCACGCGGTGCGGCGACAGGCTTTCGACCGTGAAGGGGCCTGCTACGCGAACCTTTTTCTTGTCCTCGTAAGGCTTGTCGTAGAGAAATTCGAACTCGGCCTTGGCTGCAATGGACGCGTCAATCTCTTGCTGTCTAGCGATGCGCTGCTTCCACCAGTCGGCGTGTAGCTTTTTAGCTTTGTCAGTCCACTTCGCATCCACTTCGCGCGGCACTTCCCATTCTTGCCAGGCCTTGCTCACGGCATGGTTGAGCTGTTCGCGCAGCGGCTCCAGCAGTGCCTGATGCTTCTCAAAAATGACATCAATCTCGGCATTGTTGGCAATGGATTTGAGCGTGATGTGCGGCACCCGTTCGTAGACGAAGCCCTGGCGCACATGGCCTCGCGTGGGGCTACTTGCTGGCGCGCTGCGCGTGACTTCGGCTTCCTTGATTTGCCCGTCGCGGCTGTCGGCCAACAGGTAGTAGGGGTAGCGAGCACCCATGATGCGGGCACGCGCCAAGGCCAGGGCCACACGCGAGGTGTCGATGGTGATCCAGCGGCGGCCCCATTGTTCGGCGACGTAGGCGGTGGTGCCGCTACCGCATGTTGGGTCTAGGACCAAATCGCCGGGATCTGAGGCCATGAGGATGCAGCGCTGAACTACTTTGGTGGATGTCTCAACGACATAACGTTTATCTGATGAAAAACCCGCGATGCCAGTGTCTGACCAAAGGTTGTTCATGGGCGTTACTGGGTAGTCACTCATGAATTGGCGGTACCGGATACGATTGCCCACCCGCTCAATACGGCCTGCTGCATCGACTCTTCTCATTCCCTCCGCCGTAGTCCGCCACCCCCTTGGAAGCGGGTTAAAAGTCCTTCCACAAAACTGAAAGTCATACACCGTTGTCGGCTTCTGAGCTGTTAAGTCACTGACTGTGTAGACATTTCCCTCATCGACACGGTTGTAAGCTTGCTCGGTGGAAACTCCTTCTGCTTTGTCTTTGTACAACGGACGATATTTAACTTGCCCTGCATTTTTTGCGTACCACACGATGTAATCAACGGTACTTGAAAGTACAAGCGTTTTGGCAGATGGGCTATTAGTGCTGCTCGACTTTGAAAAGGGAATCAAGCTAACAAAATTTTCATCGCCAAACACTTCGTCTACAGTCGCACGAACTCGATGAATATTCTCCGCGCCAATCTGCACAAAGATTGAACCCGATTCCGTCAACAGATCACGCGCCACCGTCAGCCGATCCCGCAAATAGGTGAGGTAGGAATGAATGCCATCCCGCCACGTATCTCGAAATGCTTTGACCTGCTCAGGCTCGCGGGTGATGTGCCCCGCGTTGCCGTCTTTTACATCCCGGCTGGTGGTGCTCCATTGAAAGTTACTGTTGAATTTGATGCCATACGGCGGATCAAAATAGATGCACTGCACCTTGCCGCGCAGCCCTTCGCGCTCGGCCAGCGATGCCATCACAGCCAAGCTGTCGCCCAAGATCATGCGGTTGGCCCAATGGGCATCGTGGGCGTAAAACTCGGTCTTGGCATCGTCGTTGGGCAGGCCGTTGAAGTCGGCAAACATGTCCACCTGCGGTGCATCAGTGCCCTGCGTGCGTTCGGTCTGCCGTTTCAGGTCGTCGATCAAGACCTTGGGATGAACCTTTTCTTGGATGTACAGCGGCGGCGCGTGCACCACGAGGTCTGACCAATCCTGTTCGTCCTTGCCGCGCCAAACCAGCTGCGGGTCCAGATCGCGGTTGCGGTCTTCGCCGAGTTTTGGGCTGTGGCGCGGGTAGGCCACGCGCACCGGGCTCTGCTGCTCTTTCTTCATGACCGACTGGTATTCGGCCGTGGGAATGTTCTTGCGGGTGGCATCTTCGTGTTTGAGGGTTTCCACGCTCAGCGGGTTTTTGGGTGTGCGGGTGGCCATGGCTGCTGTGCTGTCGTCAGTGGGGGGCATTGCCGTCATAGGGGTGGGCATCATAGAAAAACACCCGGTACAGGTGCTGCTGCCACAGCTTGCCGCTGCCGCCTTTGAGGCGCATGACGTGCGCGAAGCACAGCTTGCGAACGCAGCGCGCTATTTTTTCTGGGGTGTCGAGCTGATCGGCAGGCAATAGCCGGTGTACACGCTTGAGGAAAAAGCTGCCATCAATGAGGATGGCGATCTGCTGGCTGCTCATGCGGCACCCGGCACGCAGAGACCAGAAACGAAGAAGCCCCAGGGGTTCGGCACACTCCCAGGATGAACGGGAGGGCTTACTGCCAAGGGGCGGATGTGCGCGGCAGTATAGCAAAGCGAATGGGCTATACGCACGGGCAAAGATGCCTTATTTTTCATCAACAACACTCCCCATCATCTGGTTGAACTCGGCTTCGACCTTTTTGGCAAAGTCAACTTGCATCTGGTGCACGTCACCTAGTCGCTACCTCCATGACAGCGACAAGCGGATTTTTTGGATTTTTGAAACATCCATTATGCGGTGCCACAGGATCCAGCCAGAACGCAGTTGGTGCCTGTGTTCACGGGAACAATGAGGGAGTCAAGAACCCCCCTCCCCTCACCCCAACATATCAAACCCCTGCGTCTCCACCGCCAGAAACGCCCGCGTGAACCCGGCCAGTGCGGCGTAAAACTGGGCTTTGGGGTGGGCGCTTAGGGTGTCGCACAGGGTGTTGGCCCAGGGTTGTAGGTGGGTGCTGAAGAATTTTTGTTGCTGGGTCAGGTTGGCCACGGCCACGTCTTCGCCTGCAATCAGGTAGCGCATCACTTCGCACAGGTAGGCGATGTGGTCTTCGGTGTCGTTGACGCTTTCATTGCGGGCCAGCCCCAAGGCGGCTAGGTCGCCTCGCAAAGCGGCCAGGGGTTTTTCGTTCAGGAAGCCGCTGAGGTAATACGAGCCAAACAGGTACACCTCGGGCTTGCCGATGCCGCCGAACAGGGCTTCGTATTCGTCGGCCACGGCAGCGTCGCTGCGCTGGCGGGCAGCGGCGACCACGTTGCGCCAGGGTTCTTCTAAAAAGCCGCCAGCGGTGGGGGCTTCGGTGACGGCCAGGCGCAATTGCGCCATGAGTTGGGGCGTGGGCGGGACGTAGTACAGCGCGGCCAGCAGGCCATAGACCTCGGCGCGGGCGGTTTCTTCGTCAAGGGCGGAGGAGACGGGGATGGAGTCGTTCATGTTGCTTGCTGCTGAGGTTCGCTGTTCGCTACAAAACTGGGCATGCCGGGGATGGGCAAGGCGTGCCGTGGAACTGGCTTTGCCAGGCCACAGGCGCGGTCCCCCTTGGGGGAAGACGCGAAGCGGCGCAGGGGGTTACACATCATGGATGCGGGTTTCGCCGGGGTTGGAATAAATGTCCACCACGCGGCAGTCGCCACACATTTTTAGGCGCTCTAGCGCGGGGCCTTGGAACATGGCGTGGCCGGCGAGTTTGCCCAGCATGGCTTCAATGCCTTTGAGGGTGCCAAAGGGTTTGCTGCACCGAATGCAGCGGTAGGGCTGGGCTTCGTTGAGCACGCGCAGTTGTTTGCGCTGCTCAGACAGCAGCAGGCGCGGTGTGAGGGTGATGGCTTTTTCGGGGCAGGTGCTGGCGCACAGGCCGCATTGCACGCAGTTTTTCTCGATGAAGCGCAGTTGGGGGCGTTCGGTGTTGTCTTGCAGGGCGCTGGCGGGGCAGGCGCTGACGCAGCTCAGGCACAGAGTGCAGGTGTCTGGGTTGACGTGGATGCTGCCCAGGGGCGCGGCGGCAGGCAGGGCCAGCGCTTGGCCCGCTTGGGGGCGCTGCGGGTGGGCGGTGCTGTCTTGCAGCAGGTGGTCAATGGCGAGTTCTAGGGTGGCGCGTTTGTCGGCTTGCACGGCAAAGCTGGCGCGGCGCTGCACGGCTTGGGCGGCGGGCTGGGCCAGGGCGGCATCCAGGGCGTGCAGGTCGCGGGCATCGCGGGCTTCGATGAGCCGGAAGTGTTGGCCGCTGTAGCCCAGGCCGCTGACGATGGCTTGGGCCACGGCCATTTGCTCGGCCAGGGCGGCGCGGTATTGCGGCGCTTCTTCGCCGGTGACGAGCACCCAGACTTGCGATGCGCCGTAGGCAAAGGCGGTGAGCCACAGGTCAAGCCCGACCGAGGCGGTGTGCCACAGCGGCACCGGGATGACGCGGGCGGGCAGGCCGCGCACGGTTTTGTCGAGCGCGGCGGCGCGGCCCAGGTCTTGAATGAGGGCGGCTCCGGCTTCTTGGCTGTGCAGCAGCAGGGCGGCATCCTTGCCACCGGCTTTGGCGTAGGTGGCGAGCAGGATGCGCAGTTTCAGGCCTTGTTCGCTGGCGCGGGGGTAGGCGTAGCTGAGTGCGCCGGTGGGGCAGACGGTGGTGCAGGCACCGCAGCCCACGCACAGGTTGGGGTTGACGACGATTTGCTTGCGTTTCACATCGCTGGAAATGGCGAGTGCTGAGCAAATGTCCACGCAGGCGTTGCAGCCGGTTTTTTCGTTGCGGCTGTGGGCGCAGATTTTTTGTTTGTAGGTGAAGAACTTGGGTTTTTCAAATTCGCCGACGAGGTCGCGCAGCTGGATGATGGCTTGCATGGCCCTTGCGTCGGTCAGGCCACCGGGCAGGTGGGCGTAGCCTTGCGGGTGGGCGTGTTGGCTGAAGGCGGGTGCTTTGCGCAGGTCCAGCACCAAGTCAAATTTGTCAGCGTGGTTTTGGGCTTCGCGCTGGAAGTTGATGGCACCCACGGCTTCGCAGGCTTTCACGCAAGCGCGGTGCGACTGGCAGCGGCTCAGGTCAATTTGGTAGTCCAGGCCAATGGCATCTTCGGGGCAGGCGCTTAGGCAGGCGTTGCAGCGGGTACACAGGTCCAGGTCGATGGGGTTGTTAGTGCGCCACTGCACGTCAAACGCGCCCAGCCAGCCGCGCACCTGGGGCAAGTCGCCGGTGATGACGGGGTAGCGGCGCGCCTGCATGCCTGCGCCGCCGGTGGCGAACAGGGTCACGTCGAGCACGTCGGCCACCAGGGCGGCGGCGCGTTCGGCGGGTTCCAGCGGGCCGATGATGAGCAAGCGCCCCGTGCTTTTGTAGGTGACGGTGGGCACGGGCTCGGGGTCGGGCAGGCGAGCGGCGGCCAGCAAGGCGGCGATTTTGGGGGTGGCTTGGGCGGCTTCGCGGCCCCAGCCGCCGGTTTCGCGGATGTTGACGAAGCGAATGGGCCGCACATCCAGCGGCACCGCGCCTTCGGTTTGCGCGGCCAGTTCGGTGAACAAACGGCTTTCTTGGGTACAGGCCACCACCAGTTCGTCGCTGCTGCGGCTGGCTTTTTGGAAGGCCGGGGTATCGCGGCGGCACAGGGTGGTGTGCAGCGTCAGGTCTTCATCCAGCGCCGTGCCCAGGGCTTTGGGGTTCAGGGGCATGGTCTGGTTGCAGTTGCAGATCAGCGTGGTCATGGGGGGTTTCGGGTGGTGCGGTGGGCGCGGGGGTGGCGGATTCGGGGCTGGGTTCGGGTGCTGCTGCTGCGTCGGCTGGGCTTGCGGCGGCAGATGCGGTGTCGGTGGATGCGGTAGCGGCGGGCTTGGCTGCTTGGGGGTCTTCCACCAGTTTCAAAAACTGCGCGCCGACCATTTTGGCCATCATGGCCGCCGACAAGGGGCTGGGCTGGGAATAGTCGTCGATGTAGATGTCGAGCCCGTCCATCACGTTGTAGTGCGGGTCGGTGAACAGCTTTTTCATGGCGGCGTTGCGCACGTCGGCGGGCACTTGGCGGCCCACGAAGGGGCTGAAGTCGGCATCGCGGGTCAGGCGGGCCACGTCGTCTAGGGTGGGCAGTGCAGGCGGTGGCGGTTGTGTGGGCTGTGTGGCTTGTGCCGGAGGGGGCGCGATAGCTGCCGGGGCAGCCACGGGGGCGGGGGGTTTGACGGATGCTGGTGCGGGTGCGTGGGGCACATCAGGCGGCAGGGGCTGGCCACTGCGCACCTGGGCTTTGCGGCGCGACCAGCGGGAGAAGAAGTTGTCGTCGTCGGCGCTCATGGGGTCAAGGCGGTGGCGGTGGCCTTAGGTGGCGTTAGGGCTGGGTCGAAGACTTGTTGTGTTTGTCGGTGGAAATGCGCACCGGCTGGCCGAAGCGGTCGGTCAGGGGCTGGAAGCTGGCGGGGCGCTGGCGGCGTTTGGGTTCGGGCTGGTAGGTGGCATCGACAAAGCCGCGCAGCCAGTCCACCGCGTCGGGGGCGGCGGGCACTTGGTCTACGCGCTCTTGGGCATCGAGCCAGCGGCCCGCGTCGTGGTAGCTCAGGGTCACGGTCTGCGGCACAGCCAGCGGCTCGCCGTCTACCAACTGGGTATCGTCAGGCCGCCACACCACCCAAAAGCAGGGGCTGGGGCTGCTGAGGTTCAAAAAATAGCCCTCGGCATCGTCACGGAACAAGGTGACGCGAAAACGCGGGAACAGCCAGTGCGTGCTGCCGTCTGGGCTGGGGCCGTCAATGGGTTGCACGGCTTGCGGCGTGTGCTGCTCGTCGGGCAGCAAAGCGGCAGTTTCTTCGGGGCTGTGGCGCAGCAGCACATCAGCCAGCACCCAGCGCCAAGCTTGCCAGCGCCGCATGGGGCCACTAACCGGTTCGCGGCGCATGACGACATCGACCTCGATGGAGGGGCGGTTTTGGGGCATGGGATGGGTTTTTGGGGGGAAGAGCGCAATGTAATGCACCACCCCAACAAACCCCTGAAACGCCCGCTTGCCTGTGTGGGTGGTGGCGGTTTGGGTGGGAGAAACCCGAGTGCGGCAGAACAGACCGGAATCAGGGCAAGCGGCTATTTGGCAGTTCCCGGTTTGCCAGTCGTTGCAAATCTGAGCCCACTACGCGCATGTCGCCCAGCATGCGGCTCATGTCCGATGCCTGAGCGCCTCGCACAGGACGCAGATAAGTGCGCTCTGTGTACAGGTTCAGACTGAGGGTCTGACCCGCTTTCATCAGGATTTTCAAGAAATATGACATAAGCATCATCCTATCACTTGAAAATGAAGCACACGGCTCGCCCCTCAATACGTCTCCAAGTGCAACCGCCCATCCCGCTTCAAGCTGGCACCCACTTGCTCCCAGTCCAGCCCGGCGGTTTGCACCACGTCGCGCAGGGCACTGTCCACCCAACAAGCTGTCACCAGCCACCTTGCCATGAAACAAAAAATCCAGGCCCTGCTTTCTGACATGAACGCTGGGCTGATTGACCGGGAGCACGCCCTCAAAGCCGCCTTGCTGACGGTGCTGGCCGCTGAAAACTTGGTGCTCATCGGCCCGCCGGGCACAGCCAAAAGCATGGTGTCGCGCCGCGTGGCCCAGCACATTCA
The DNA here is from genome assembly GCA_041192045.1 of Pseudomonadota bacterium. Lineage (GTDB taxonomy): Bacteria > Pseudomonadota > Gammaproteobacteria > Burkholderiales > Burkholderiaceae_C > Hydrogenophaga. The sequence goes on from JBEENR010000020.1 coordinate 80,795, forward strand.
AACCACCCACGGCAGCCACCCGCCCAACGATGGCAGCGGCAGCTACTTTGAATACCTGCTGACCAAATTCTCCACGCCCGAAGAAATTTTTGGCCCCCTGTCCATCAGCGAACTCAAGGCCGACCGCTTTCGGCGCAACACCGCAGGCTATTTGCCCACCGCAGAAATTGCGTTTCTGGATGAAATTTTCAAATCCAGCTCGTCCATATTGAATTCTCTGCTCACCATTTTGAATGAACGGGTTTTTCACAACGGCAACCAGCCGCAGCATGTACCGCTGCGCAGCCTCATTTCAGCCTCTAACGAACTGCCCAATGGCCAGGAAGAACTCAGCGCCCTGTACGACCGTTTTTTGATGCGCATTTTTGTTGGCCCCGTGCGCGAAGAGCACCTGCACCGGCTGTTTGACGCACCCGGCGCGGCCCACCAGCCCACGCTGCAACTCACGGCGCAAGACTTTCAGGCGATGGATGCCGCCGCGCAGCAAGTGCGCATGCCGCCCGAAGTGGGCGAAGCCATTCGCGGCATTTGGGCCGCGCACAAAGAGGCTTTCAAGGAAGACCGGCGCGAATACCTGTCTGACCGCCGCCTGGTGAAGTTGCTGAAACTGCTGCGCGTATCCGCCGCCACCAACCACCGCACCGAGGTGGATTTGTCCGATGCCATGCTGTTGCAGCACTGCCTGTGGAACCACCCCGACAACATGGACAAGGTGCGCGAAATCGTCATTACTACGCTGCAAAAGCACAGTGCCATGGTGCCTGTGGATGATGAAGACACCGCGTTGGATGTGTATGTGCTGGGGAGTGATGGCAAGCAGTTGGTGCAGCAGCCACGGCAGAAGCAAAAAACGGCCAAGAAGGGCAGCCAATTGGTCAAGGTATCAAGCAGCCGACAGTTGGCCGCCAGCGGCACCGCACTGAGCGTGTCGCCCATGCGCACACTGCCCCCCACCAAAACAAGAACCAAAGGCTTCATGGGCAGCGGCACCGCCCAAGACCCCATTCGCATTGCCAACGCCGAAGACCTCATCAGCTTGGATGACACCGAGATCGGTTTGGCTGGCTTTTACTTCGTTCAAACGGCCGACATCGACTGCTCTGGTTTCACGCACTGGCCGTCGTTCGCTTTCAAGGGGCATTACAACGGCCGTGGCAAGATCATCAGCAAACTGCACCGTCTGTTCAGAGAAATCCAGGCACCCTCCAGCGTGACCGACCTTCAGCTCGAAGCTGACTTGCTAGCACAGACTGTGGGTGAGGAAGGCAGCAAACTCGACACACAGATCAGCATTCAGCGCTGCCAAGTCACCACCAGGGGCAGCCTAGTGGGCGGCAACGCAAACAACACACAGATCACTAACTGCCAAGTCACCAAGGGATGGCTGGTAGAGGGGAATGCGGCAAACTCACAGATCACCGGCTGTCAAGTCACAGGAGGTGGACTGGTAGGGGGCAATGTCGAAAGCACACAGATCACTGACTGCCAAGTCACCTGGGACAATTTAAAAGAGATCAGCTATTCTTTCTTCGTAGTCCTGGGCCGCCTAGTGGGTGGCAACGCAACCAATACGCAAATCACCGACTGCCAAGTCACAAATGGTAGTCTGGTGGGGGGTGATACCAAAAGCTCAAAGATCACTGGATGCCAAGTGATGGATGGTGAATCGCTGGTGTTGGGGGGTGTGAATCAAACCCATATTTCGGATTGCGCTGTACTGGCGGGATGTACATACCACATCGGGAACCCCAATGACAAGGGGCGCTTTGGCTTGATTACCCCTTTTCTTCGTAACGGTAGCATCGTAGAGAGGTGCTTTGTTGGTGGAAGTTTTTCTGATACTTACTCAACTTCTTTTTTCGGCGGAATTGTCGGTGAATGCGAATCAGGCACTATCCGCCATTGCGCTGCGGGTTCACTCAGAGTGAATTTGAGATCCACCTCCAGCAGCGGTTACAACGAGCATTGTAGTCGCATCGCACATCAATGCTCATCTGCCATCCTGCGAAATAACGCATCCATCGACACCAACCGAGGCGAAGATAACCCAAACGGCAAAGACGGCAAAACCATTGCCGCTGCCCGCTTCAACCAGCGGTTCTTCGAGGGCAGCCTGGGCTGGGACTTTGATACCGTGTGGCAGTGGGATGCCGCCAACAACCGCCCTGCCCTGCGTTTTGGGGCCAATGCATCCCAAGCCGCCGAGCCAGCCGCCAACAACACCACAGCAGCGAATGGCACACCCCTGGAAGACCTGCTGACCCGCCAAGTGCAGGCCAACATCTGGTTATAACCATGCGGCCATCACACACCATGAAACTGCGCGTCTATGTGGAAACCTCTGTGGTCAGCTACCTGACGGCCCGCCCCAGTCTGGACGCGCTGCACATGGCGCGGCAAAGTTATTCGCAGCAGTTGTGGCTGTCGCAAAACCGCTACCAATTGTTCGTGTCTGACTTGGTTCTGGATGAGGCGGGCGAAGGCGATGCCGTTGCCGCAGAAAAAAGGTTGTCTGCACTGCAAGGGCTGGACATGTTGGTGGTGCCGGATGCTGCGGTCGATCTGGCGGAATCCCTGATACGCCTGGAAGCCATGCCCGCCAAAGCCTATGCCGATGCGCTTCACATTGCCTGTGCCAGCATGGAGCGCATGGATTTGATTGCAAGCTGGAATTTTCGCCACATTGCCAGCATCTGGGCGCGGCAAAAAATACGCGATGCCTTGCTCCAGTTGGGGTTTGCTGCCCCCATCATCGCCACCCCCGAAGACCTGATGGAGAGCCACTGATGAACCATGCACAACCAACACCCCACGCAGCCCTGAATCCATTGATGGATGGAAGCGCCCCATTGCGCCCCATTTCCCCGCACGCTCCAGAAACCCCCTCCTCCACAGAAACCGACCCGATGGAGGCGCTGTGGCGCATCAAGGATGAGCGGTCTGTCCGCTTTGGCAATGCACACACGTTGTTGCAGCATTTAAGGCGAACACACACAAGGAGTTCACCATGACCACGGTACAGATTGAATGGCCTGATGCCCTTGTCAACCAAGCGCGTACAGCGGAGTTATTGGCAAGCGATGCAGTGCATTGCTTGCTGAGCCATGCCGTGCAACAGCAAGCGGCCAATACACCTGCCATTTCGGCGTTAGACAGTGCGGGTGACCTGGTGGGCTGCTTCAACGAAGGGCCTGCTGATTTGTAATCCAATCCACGTCATCTGGACGAATTTGGCCGATTTTGAGCACTGACAGGCAAACGCCCCTTATCACAACGGCCAAAAGAAAACCTTTCGCATGCTCCCTCTGATCGCCGCGATTCCCGCAGCCTGGACAGTCGCCCGCCTAGCCGCCGCCAAGCTGGTGTTCAAGCCCATCAAATACTTCATCGACTCCAAGTTCAGGGAACCCGTCACACCCGTGCCCGGCAGCGTGCTGTATGCCGACTTGTGGGTGGCGGTGGAGCATTCGGGCATTTATGTGGGTGATGGGCAAATCTCCAATATTGAGGTGGAGGGCTTTGCCGAAGGCGCGGTGCGCCGATGCGGCCCGCCCAGCTTTGTGTCCAAAAGCAAGCTGGGCAAAAAAATCTATGTGTCGTGCAACAACCAGGGAGCCGTGGGGAACGGTGATGTGGCTGCTGGCGCTGACAAGCATGTGGGCGAACGCTCGTTTTATGGCTTGGTCATCAAAAACTGCCACCAGTTTTCAGAAAAATGCGTCAATTACGCCGAAGGTGGCTACCACGGCCAGCCCTTTTCTGTGGCGAATCTGGCAGACAAGTTGGTTCCTGCGGTGTCTGACACCTGGGAGCCCACCATCACTCGCCTGAAAAATACCGCCAAAGAGCGGCTAGGGGCCACCAAATGGCGTTTGTGGAACTGGCAAGACGCGCCTGAGCCAGACCCCGAACCCGACTGGGATGCCATCAACCAGGCATTTGAGAACATGCCCCTGAACGAGCAAACCGTGGCCCACCTGCGCCAAGAGTTGGCCGCCGCCCAGGCGTATGAGGCGGAGATTGCCGACGAGAACATTCCCGCCACGGTGCGCCAGCGTTTGACTGCATTCCGACAACTGCTGTCAGACGTTTCAACCGCCTACGAACAAGCCAAGCCGTTGTTGGCCCGCTGCCCCGGTGCGGATTTTTCGTATGCGCAGCTCAAGGCGATGGGGGCAGACTTTGCCGCACTGGCCGCAGAAATGGGCCATAACCGCCAGATTCAGGAGTTGGTGCGCCAACTGGGGCGCAACCACATTAGGGAAGAGGACAAGAAGAAACAAACCCGCATTCCCCAGCGCAGCAAAACCGAGGTACACGGCACGCATTTGAGCAACGATGTGATGCGCCTGCTGCCCAGCGAACTCGTCAACCTGGAAGACGAGACGCTGGAAACCCTGTTTTACGCCCGCCTGCTGGAGAGCAAGCTGCAAACCTACGAGCTGGCGGGCATCACCCACACCACCCGCGAAGACATTGAAAAAACACCCGTCACCACCACCACAGGGCCGGTGGTGGCGCTGCTCGATACCTCGGGCAGCATGCAGGGCCAGCCCTTGCTGAAGGCCCGTGCGCTGTTGCTGGCCATTGCAGGCATGCTGCAAAAAGAGCAGCGCAGCTTGCATGTGGCGCTGTTTGGCAGCGCGGGCGAGTTGCGCGAGTTTTCTATGGACGGGGCCCACCAGTCTGGCGAACTGCTGGCCTTTTTGCGTCAGGGCTTTGGTGGCGGCACCGATTTTGAAACGCCACTCAAACGTGCCTTTGCCATCATCCAGCAGCAAAACACCTACCAGCGCGCCGATGTGCTGATGATTTCAGACGGCGATTGCAGCCTGTCAGATACCTTCACCCAAACCGTTCGCACCCAGAAAATTGTGCTGGACTGCCTGATTTACAGCGTGCTGTGCAACGGTCAACGGGTGAGCGACAGCTTTAGCGATGAGGTGATGGTGCTGTGAGCATGCGGCGCAAACACCACTCACAACCCCCCTCAATACGTCTCCAAGTGCAACCGCCCATCCCGCTTCAAGCTGGCACCCACTTGCTCCCAGTCCAGCCCGGCGGTTTGCACCACGTCGCGCAGGGAGGCCGCAGACGTAGAAATAGGCGTTCGGGTCTTGCAGCAGGGGCAGCAGGTCGGCGGCGCGTTCGCGCAGGGCATCTTGCACGTAGCGTTTGGGCTGGCCGGGGGCGCGGCTGTAGGTCAGGTTGATGTCGATGAAATCGTGCGGCAGGCTTTGCAGCGGGCCAAAGTAGGGCAGTTCTTGTGGGCTGCGAGCACCGAAGAACAGCATGAGTTTGCCGCCTTCAAACTTGCCGCTGGCGCGCAGGCGGCGACGCCATTCGGTCATGGCGCGCATGGGGGCGCTGCCGGTGCCGGTGCAGATCATGACGATGCTGCTGCGGGGGTGGTTGGGCATGAGGAAGCTGCTGCCAAAGGGGCCGATGACTTCTACTTTGTCGCCCACTTGCAGGTCGCACATGTAGTTGCTGGCCACGCCGCGCACCGGCTGGCCTTGGTGGTCTTGCAGCACGCGCTTGATGGTGAGCGAGAGGTTGTTGTAACCCGCGCGCTCGCCATTGCGTGCGCTGGCGATGCTGTATTGGCGGGCATGGTGGGGCCGGCCCTTGTCGTCGGTGCCGGGCGGGATGATGCCGATGCTCTGCCCTTCCAGCACTGGGAAGGGCATGGTGCCAAAGTCCAGGACGATGTGGTGGGTGTCGTAGTCGGCCCCGGCGGTTTTGCCCACTTCGGTGACGCGCACATTGCCCGCCACGGTGGCGGTGATGGTTTTTTGGGCGGCTTTGGGGCCGTAGAGGTTGGTGTAGGCATGCGCTGCCGACCACGGCGGCACGCTGGAGCCGAAGGCGGTGCTGCTGAAGGTGGTGGGGTTGGTGCTGTCGCTGGTGCCGGGGGCGCTGTCGGGGGCAGCGGTTTCTGCTTCGGTGGCGGCGCTGTCGCCGTCCAGCTCAGCAGCCTGGGCTTGCAAGTCAGCCGCCGGGATTTCGGGGGGCAGGGTGTCCCAGCCGAGTTGTTCTTCTAGTGAATAGGCTTTGACGCGCAGCACCTTGCGGTAGTTGTCAATGCTGCCGGTGGGGCACGGCGAGATGCAGTCGTTGCACCAGTTGCAGATGCTGGCATCCACCACGTAGTTGCGCGAATCGTGGGTGATGGCGCCGACGGGGCAAATGGATTCGCAGGTGTTGCAGCGGATGCAGATTTCGGGGTCGATCAGGTGCTGTCTGATCACGGCGGCGGCGGTGGTGGCGGTGGCGGTCATCTCGTGCTCCGGCTTTTTGGTGGGCATTGGCCTGGGTGATTGTCTGATGTGGTTTGGCTTTTGGGGTACACCGCACGGACTGGCCCCCATCCCTGCCTTCCCCCAGCGGGGGAAGGGGCGAGACACCGTGATCAGCCAAGGCCTGTGTACACGAGCGCCTTGCCCCCTCCCCCGCTGGGGGAGGGCTGGGGTGGGGGCTTGCCCCGGACGAGGCTTTAGGCGAACCGGATGTACTCAAAGTCCACCGGCTGGCGGTTGATGCCGATGACCGGGGGCGCAATCCAGTTGGCAAACTTGCCGGGCTCGACCACACGGCCCATCAGGCTGGCGACAAAGGCACGATCGGCCTCGGAAGGCAGCCAGTGGTCGCGGTTAGCGTTCCATTCGGACTCGGACACCACGCGGCCATCGGGGGCCACTTTCACGCCCTTGAGCATGCCGATGTTGCGGTGGAAAGCCTTGTGCGGCACGGTCAGGCGCACGGGGATGCCCGCTTTTTCAATGACCTTGTTCCAACGCTCCACGCCACCGATGCTGTCTTTGATGTAGTCGTCGCGCAGCACTTCGTTCAGCGCGTTCAGCATGGGCACTTCTTTTTCCACCAGCTGGCCGTTTTGCACATTCAGCACTTTGTAGAACTGGCCTTTGAGCACATGGTCGTCGGTGCGCTTGCCTTCTTCATAGCGGCCTTTCAAACCGGTGCTGTAGAAGGTGGCGGCGTTGGACGATTCGTCGGCCCCAAACAGGTCGATGGTGACGCTGAAGTGGAAGTTCAGGTAGCGCTGGATGGTGGGCAGGTCAATGACACCGGCGGCGCGCAGCTTGGCCGGGTCGTCGGTTTTCAGCTCGTTCATCACCTGGCAGGTGCGGTTGATGACGCGGCTCACGCCGGATTCGCCCACAAACATGTGGTGCGCTTCTTCGGTCAGCATGAACTTGGTGGTGCGGGCCAGCGGGTCAAAGCTGGATTCGGCCAGGGCGCAGAGCTGGAACTTGCCGTCGCGGTCGGTGAAGTAGGTGAACATGAAGAAGCTCAGCCAGTCCGGCGTTTCTTCATTGAAGGCTTCTAGGATGCGGGGGTTGTCCGACTGGCCGCTGCGGCGCTCCAGCAGGGCTTCGCCTTCTTCGCGCCCGTCTTTGCCAAAGTATTTGTGCAGCAAATACACCATGGCCCACAGGTGGCGGCCCTCTTCCACGTTCACTTGGAACAGGTTGCGCAGGTCGTACTGGCTGGGGCAGGTCAGGCCCAGGTGGCGCTGCTGTTCCACGGATGCGGGCTCGGTGTCGCCTTGCGTGACGATGATGCGGCGCAGGTTGGCGCGGTATTCGCCGGGCACGTCTTGCCAAGCGGCTTCGCCTTTGTGGTCGCCAAAATGGATCTTGCGGTCTTTTTCAGCGGGGTTCAGGAAGATGCCCCAGCGGTAGTCGGGCATCTTGACGTGGCCAAACTGGGCCCAGCCTTGCGGATCGACGCTGACCGCCGTGCGCAGGTACACGTCAAAGTTCTGGCTGCCGTCTGGGCCCATGTCGTTCCACCAGTCCAGGTAGTTGGGCTGCCACTGCTCCAAAGCGCGCTTCAGGGTGCGGTCTTCGGCCAGGTTGACGTTGTTGGGAATCTTCTCGCTGTAGTCGATGGAAGACATGGTCTTGCTCCTGCGGTTGTCTCGTTCGGTGGACTGGTCTTTGGTTGCGGCTGGCTCCACCGGGAAACCCACCGCACAACATGGGATCAATCAGCGGCTTCAGACGCGGTTCATGTCAAACACGGCCCGGTCGCCCTTGCCATACACCTTCAGCGCGCCCTTGTCGCCCACGGCATTGGGGCGCTGGAAGATCCAGTTTTGCCAAGCGGTCAGGCGGCCAAAAACGCGGGTGATCATGTTTTCTTTCTGCGCAAAACGCAGGTTGGCTTCGAGGCCGGTCAGGGCATCGGGCGACATGGCGGCGCGCTCTTCCAGGGCCAGACGCACTTCGTCGGCCCAGTCAATATCGTCGGGCGCAGCCGTGACCAGGCCCAGGGCGAAGGCGGCATCGGCATCCAGGGCCTTGCCCACGGCAGCGCGGATGGCTTCTAGCGGGGCAACTTCTTCGTAGAAACGGCGTTGCAGGCGCGACTGGTCGTTCACCATGGGCAGCAGGCCCAAGTTGAAGGCCGAGAGCTGCATCTTGGGGGCCTTGTCGGCATCGTCGGGCAGGGCCAGCATGTAGCTGCGGTCGGCACAGAAAGCCAGTTCGGCCAGGGTGCCCGCAAAGCAGGAGCCAGACTCGATCAGCGCAAACAGGCTGCGCGAGGACACGTCCAAGCGGGCGAAGGTGCGGCGCAGTGCGCCGATGGTTTCATTCACCAGCCAGTGGTCTTTGTTCGCCAGCATCAGCTCGTCGTTGGCCAGCACGGCGGCGGCATCGCCTTCGGTTTTCAGAATCCAAGTGCCCATGTCCAGCTCGTTGGTGCGCAGGCACAAAATGGCATCGTCCAGCTCGCGGGCCATTTGCAGCGGATACCAAGCGGCACCCAGGGCCTCAATGCCTGCCACGTCGGTGGGCTGTGCGCCGCTGGGGGCTTTCACCGTCAGGGTGGCTTGGCGGCGGGCGCGGTCAATCGTCACGTCCACATGGGTGTAGCGGATGCCATCGGCGCTGTCGTGGCGCTCTAAGCGGGGCAGCTTCACGCCCTGGGCTTGGGCGGGGCGCGTGCTTTGGGCGGCCAGTTCGGTGGCGCGCTGCTGCACAGCGGCAGCGAATTGCTGGGGCTTGATGACGGCATCCACCAGCCGCCATTCCACCGCTTTTTTGCCGCGCACGCCTTCGCTGGTAGTGCAAAAAATATCGGCCAAATCGTGGCGCACATGGCGCTTGTCGGTCACGCGGGTCAGGCCGCCGGTGCCGGGCAGCACGCCCAGCAGCGGCACTTCGGGCAGGCTCACGGCGCTGGAGCGGTCGTCCACCAGCAAGATTTCATCGCAGGCCAGGGCCAGCTCGTAGCCACCACCGGCACAGGCCCCGTTGAGGGCGGCCAAGAATTTGATGCTGGAATGCTTGCTGGTGTCTTCCATGCCGTTGCGGGTTTCGTTGGTGAACTTGCAGAAGTTCACTTTCCAAGCATGGCTGGACACGCCCAGCATGAAGATGTTGGCCCCGGAGCAAAACACCCGGTCTTTGCCGCTGGTGACGATGACGGTTTTGACGGTGGGATGCTCAAAGCGGACGCGGTTGAGGGCATCGTGCAGCTCAATGTCCACGCCCAGGTCGTAGCTGTTGAGCTTGAGCTTGTAGCCGGGGCGGATGCCTGCGTTTTCGTCAATGTCAATGGCCAAGGTGGCCACATCGCCCGCCACGCTCAGTTTCCAGTGGCGGTACTGGCTGGGTTCGGTGCGGTAGTCAACGGCAGATTGCTGCATGGTGGTGTCTCCAAGGGGGAATGTGGGGTCTTGTTAGCCAGTGCCAGCAGCCTATTCACCGCCTGTCAGCACCGAGTGATGTGAATAATATTGCATCTTTCGATGCCCGTCAATGCATTTTTATGCATGTCCCCATGATTTTTTCTGCCGCTGGGCGCTTCATGCAATGCCCAAGACCTCGCGCACCTGGGTGCGCAGGGCATCAAAAGCGTCGTCCAGGTGGTAGGCACTGGTATTGAAGTGCAGGTCGGCCTTGGAATAGAAGGCCGATCGCCCCGCCAGAATGCGCTTCAAGTCCTCCATGGCCTCGCGGCTGGCGGCCATGGGGCGCATGTCGCCCTGCGCGGCCACGCGGCTCATGTGGTCAGCGGCTTCGGCTTGCAGCCAGATGGTGGTGCAGTGGTTCAGCAGCAAATTGAAGTTGGCCGCGTCAGACACCAAGCCGCCGGGGGTGGCAATGACGACCTCGGGGTAAATCTGAATCGCTTCTTCGAGGGCGCGCCGCTCGTAGCGCCGGTAGGCCGGGGTGCCATACAGGGCATGGATTTCGTTGATGCTGCAACCGGCAAACTTTTCAATCTCGCGGCTCAGTTCCACAAAGGCAAAGCCCAGGTCGTGGGCCAGCCGCTGCCCCAGGGTGGATTTGCCCGCCCCGCGCAGGCCAATCAGGGCCAGGCGGGTGCTGCGGCCCACGTCGGTGCCGTTGCCCGCATGGTCGCCCAGCAGATGGGCCACGGCCACGCGGACGCGGCGCAAGTCGTTTTCGCTGCGCCGCTCCAGCAATTCGCGGATCAAGAGCCACTCGGGCGAGCTGGTGGTCACATCGCCCAGCAACTCGCTGATGGAGCATTGCAGCGCCTGCGCCACCTGCAACAGCACCAGCACCGAGGCATTGCCGGTGCCGTATTCCAGGTTGGCCAGGTGGCGTTCGGACACATCCGCCGCCAAGGCCACCGCCTTGCGCGTCATGCCCCGGCGGGCGCGCAGGGTACGCACCCGCTCACCCAGGGCCACCAGAAACGGGTGGCGCGCCGGTTCGTCGGCCAGCGGGCCGGACGCTGGGTGGGCGGGGTTCTGGTCGGCAGCGGGGGCACCAGGGGCGGGCGGGGCAGTGGTGTTCATGCGGGGGTCCATCAATACAGGGGAAAACCCTAGGGGGGCTTGCCAGCCCCCAAAACATGCACTTTAATGCATGCCTTGCAAGGCGCAAGATAGTGCATTTATAGCGCCAAACGCCCCCCGAGACCAGACACCCCGCTGGCCCTGACCCTTCTGGACACCTTCATGACCCACCACACCCCTGCGCTGCTCCCCAATTTTTTCGCTGGCCGCTGGCAAACCGGCACCGACGCGGGCACCCCCCTGTTCGACCCCGTGCTGGGCACGCCCTTGGTGCGCGTGAGCAACACCGGCCTGGATTTGGCCGAGGGCTTTGCCTTTGCCCGCGAACAAGGCGGGCAAGCCCTGCGTGCCCTGTCTTACCAACAGCGTGCCGCCCTGCTGGGCGAGGTGGTGAAGGTGCTGCAAGCCCACCGCGATGCCTATTACGAAATTGCCACCGCCAACTGCGGCACCGTGGCCAAAGATTCGGCGGTGGACATTGACGGCGGCATCTTCACCCTGGGCTACTACGCCAAACAGGGCGCAGCCCTGGGCGACGCGAAGTACCTGCTGGACGGCGAGCGCATCCGCATGGGCAAAGACCCGCTGTTCCAAACCCAGCATGTGCTGCAAGCCACCCGCGGCGTGGCGCTGTTCATCAACGCCTTCAACTTCCCCAGCTGGGGCCTGTGGGAAAAAGCCGCCCCGGCCCTGCTCTCGGGCGTGCCGGTCATCGTCAAACCCGCCACCGCCACCGCTTGGCTCACGCAGCGCATGGTGAAGGATGTGGTGGACGCGGGCATCTTGCCAACAGGCGCGTTGTCGGTCATCTGCGGCTCGTCCGCTGGGCTGATGGACCAGCTGCAAGCCTTTGATGTGGTGAGCTTCACCGGCTCCGCCGACACGGCCCGCATCATCCGCAGCCACCCCGCCGTGGCCCAGCGCTCGGTACGCTGCAACATCGAGGCCGACAGCCTCAACAGCGCCCTGCTAGACCCGGCAGCCAGCGCCGACAGCGAAGCCTTCAAGCTGCTGGTGGCCGAGGTGGCCCGCGAAATGACGGTGAAAAGCGGCCAAAAATGCACCGCCATCCGCCGCGTTTTCGTGCCGCGTGCGCTGTTTGATGCCGCCGCCCAGGCCATTGCCGCCCGACTGGGCAAAACCACGGTGGGCAACCCGCGTGCTGAAGCCACCCGCATGGGTTCGCTGGTCAGCCGCGAACAATTCGACAGCGTGCAAGCCGGCATTGCCCAGCTGCGCACCGAGGCCGAACTGCTGTTTGACGGCAACAGCGCACCGCTGGTGGATGCCGACCGCACGGTAGCCGCCTGCGTGGCCCCGGTGCTGCTGGGCCACCGCCAGCCCACAGAGGCCCAGGTGCTGCACGCGGTCGAGGTATTTGGCCCAGTCGCCACCCTGATGGCCTATGACGACGAAGAACAGGCTTACGCCCTGATTCGCCGGGGCGAAGGCTCGCTGGTGGCCTCGGTTTACAGCGAAGACCCCGCCTTCATGGCCCGCGCCGCACAAGCCCTGGCCGACAGCCATGGCCGGGTACACATCATCAGCCCCGACGTGGCAGCCAGCCAGACCGGCCACGGCAACGTGATGCCCATGAGCCTGCACGGCGGCCCCGGCCGCGCCGGTGGCGGCGAAGAGCTGGGCGGCCTGCGCGCCCTGGGCTTCTACCACCGCCGCAGCGCGGTGCAAGCCAGCACGGCGGCATTGGATGTGCTGGCCGCATCCGGCACCCGGTACTGAGCCCCGCCAGCCCCGCATCAAGAACAACACGGAGACACGCCATGAACCCCATCGACATCACAGACACCGCCGCGCCGCCCGAGCATTTCAACTTTGCCCGCCACCTGATCGCCCTCAACGCCTGCCGCGCCGACAAAACCGCGCTGATCGACGACGCAGGTCGCCTGAGCTACGGCCAACTGGCCGACCAGGTGCAGCGCTTTTCAGCCGCCTTGCAGGCGCTGGGCCTAGCGCGTGAGGCGCGTGTGCTGCTGCTGATGCAAGACAGCAGCGACTGGGTGGTGGCCTTTTTGGGCGCACTGCATGCGGGCGTGGTGCCGGTGGCCGTTAACACCCTGCTGACCGCGCAGGACTACAGTTTCATGCTGCGCAACAGCCGCGCCCAAGCCGCCCTGGTGTCAGGCGTGCTGCTACCCACCTTGCAAAGTGCGCTGCAAGCCGCACAAGACAACGGCGGCCACGAGGTACGGCAACTCATCGTCTCCCGCGCACCCGGCCCCCTGCCCGCTGGCGCGCACGACATGGCGGCGCTGATGGCCCAGCACGCCCCCGGCCAAGCGGCCCACACCCACCGCGACGAACCCGCCTTCTGGCTCTATTCCAGCGGCTCCACCGGCAGCCCCAAAGGCACCGTCCACACCCAAGCCAACCTGTACTGGACGGCAGAGCTGTATGGCAAAGCCGTACTGGGCCTGCGCGAAACCGACGTAGCGTTTTCTGCCGCCAAGCTGTTTTTTGCCTACGGCTTGGGCAACGGCCTGAGCTTTCCGCTCAGCGTGGGGGCCAGCGTGGTGCTGATGGCCGAGCGGCCCACCCCGCAAGCCGTGTTCAAACGCCTGGTGGCGCACCAACCCACCGTGTTTTTTGGCGCACCCACCGGCTACGGCGGCATGCTGGCCGCCCCCGACCTGCCCGCCAAAAACCAAGTGGCACTGCGCCTGTGCTCATCCGCTGGCGAAGCGCTGCCGCGTGACATTGGCGAACGCTGGACAGCGCACTTTGGCGTGGAAATCATCGACGGCATCGGTTCCACGGAAATGCTGCACATCTTCTTGTCCAACCGCCCCGGCCATGTGCGCTACGGCACCACCGGCCTGCCCGTGCCGGGCTACGAGGTGCAGCTGCGCAACGAAGACGGCAGCGTCATCACCGGCCCCAACCAAATTGGCGACCTCTACATCCAAGGCCCCAGCGCCGCGCTGATGTACTGGAACAACCGCGCCAAATCCCGCGACACCTTCCAGGGCGACTGGACCAAGAGCGGCGACAAATACACCCGCGACCCCGACGGCTACTACACCTACGCCGGGCGCAACGACGACATGCTCAAGGTCAGCGGCATTTACGTCAGCCCCTTCGAGGTGGAGGCCACGCTGGTGCAACACCCCGCCGTGCTAGAAGCCGCCGTGATCGGCAAAACCGACGACGACGGCCTGACCAAAACCAAGGCCTATGTGGTGCTCAAAGCCCAAGCACAGGCCAACGAAGCCGAGCTGCAAGCCTTCGTAAAAGAAAAACTCGCGCCCTACAAATACCCGCGCTTCATTGAATTTGTGACTGAACTACCCAAAACCGCCACCGGCAAAATCCAGCGCTTCAAACTGCGGGATTTGGAGACGCAGCGGGTGTATGGAGGGTGAGGATCTGACCCGAAAGAGAGCCCCCACCCCAGCCCTCCCCCAGCGGGGGAGGGAGTGAAGGCACGGCATTGAAAGAGCGTTGCTGTTTGCGGTGCCTTACCCCCTCTCCCGCCTGCGGGAGAGGGCAGGGGTGAGGGTGTTTTGCCTCTTCCCCCCGTGGCGGATGGTGAAGGTGTCTTACCCCTTCCCCCGCTGGGGGAAGGTTGGGATGGGGGCAAGCGCGAGACGCAAGCTCAAACCCCAGCCTGCGCCGACTGCGGCAGGCCAAACACCCGGTCAAACACCCAAGTGAAGACCACCGTGTAAACCAAGAAAAACAACAAAATGCCCAGGTCGGCCACCAAGGCCTGCCACCAAGAAATGCCGAGCCAGCCCGCCATGACCGGCACCAAAATCAGCGCCAACCCACCCTCAAAACCCAGCCCATGCGCCGCCCGGCGCTGCCACGACCGGCCTTTGACCGGCTGCCGCGCTTCCCAGCGCTCAAAGAAGGTGTTGAAGGTGTAGTTCCAAGCCAGCGCAATGCTGGACATGGTGAGCGACAGCCCCAGCGAAGACAGCGGCGACTGGCCAAACACCAGCATCAGCATGGGCGCGACGCAGGCGATGGCCACCACTTCGTACAAAACCGCCTGAACAACGCGGCGGGTGCGGGGGGTCATGGGCAAACCGAGTTCCTTTTCAGGTCTCTTTCGAGATTTTGATGTTGGGGAACTTGCTGGAGAAGTCTTTGGCACGTGCTGCCACTTTGATGGCCACTTGGCGCGACACGGCCTTGTAAATGCCCGAGATTTCGCCGTCTGGGTCGGCCACCACGGTGGGCATGCCGCTGTCGGCCTGCACGCGGATTTGCATGTTCAGCGGCAGTGCGCCCAGGTAGTCCATGCCGTATTCGGCGGCCATGTTCTTGCCGCCGTCAGCGCCAAAAATGTGCTCGGTGTGGCCGCAGTTGGGGCAGCAGTACACGGCCATGTTTTCCACAATGCCCAAAATCGGCACGCCCACTTTTTCAAACATCTTGATGCCCTTGCGCGCGTCCAGCAGGGCAATGTCTTGCGGTGTGGTCACGATCACCGCGCCGGTCAGCGGCACGCGCTGGCTCAGGGTGAGCTGGATGTCGCCTGTGCCGGGCGGCATGTCCACAATCAAATAGTCCAGGTCTTTCCAGTTGGTTTGGCGCAGCAGCTGCTCCAGCGCTTGGGTGGCCATGGGGCCGCGCCAGATCATGGCCTCGTCTTTGTCCACTAAGAAACCAATCGAGATGACCTGCACGCCGTAGTTCTCTAAAGGCTCCATGGTCTGGCCGTCGGCGCTCTCGGGGCGGCCTTCTACGCCCATCATCATGGGCTGGCTGGGGCCGTAAATGTCGGCATCCAAAATGCCCACCCGCGCCCCTTCAGCGGCCAGCGCCAGCGCCAGGTTGACGGCGGTGGTGCTTTTGCCCACGCCGCCTTTGCCCGAGGCCACGGCAATGATGTTTTTGACCTGCGGCAGCAGCTGCACACCGCGCTGCACCGCATGCGCAATGATTTTGCTGTGCAGGTTGACCGACACGTTTTCGACCCCGGCCACGCCTTTGGCCGCTGCAATCAGGGCCTTGCGCAGGGCGGGCAACTGGCTTTTGGCGGGGTAGCCCAGCTCCACCTCGAAGGACACATCGCCATCTTGCACCTGCAACTGCTTCAGGGCTTTGGTGCTCACGAAGTCTTTGCCGGTGTTGGGGTCGGTCACGGCTTGCAGGGCAGCCAGCAGCGCTTGTTGGTCAACGGCCATGTTGGGAAATCTCCTATAGAAAAACCGTGTGTTGTTATGAACAAAACTGCCAAGGAGTCTACCCGGCCCACCCTGCCCGCCCCATACACCCAGACACCATGAGGACTTGGCCCGCCGGGTGCCACCTAAAATCGCAGGCCCCCTTGACTGAAAGCACCGCCATGAGCCAGAGACGTCTGTTCGTCACCACCGCCCTGCCCTATGCCAACGGCCATTTCCACATCGGCCACATCATGGAATACATCCAGGCCGACATCTGGGTGCGCTTTCAGCGCATGCAGGGCCACGAGGTGCATTTTGTGTGTGCCGACGACGCGCACGGCGCGCCCATCATGATTGCCGCCGAAAAAGCGGGCAAAACGCCGCAGCAGTTCGTGGCCGACATCGCCTCGGGCCGCAAGCCCTACCTAGACGGCTTCCATATTGGCTTTGACAACTGGCACAGCACCGACGGCCCGGAAAACCACGAGCTCGCGCAAGCCATTTACCGCACCCTGAAAGCCAACGACCTGATTGAAACCCGCACCATCGAGCAGTTTTTCGACCCCGAGAAAAACATGTTCCTGCCCGACCGCTTCATCAAGGGCGAATGCCCCAAGTGCGGGGCCAAAGACCAGTACGGCGACAACTGCGAAGTCTGCGGCGCGGTGTATGCCCCCACCGAGCTGAAAAACCCGTATTCCGCCCTGTCGGGTGCGGCCCCGGTGCTCAAGCATTCCGACCATTTCTTCTTCAAGCTGTCCGACCCGCGTTGCCTGGACTTTCTGAAAACCTGGACCACCAGCGGCGCGGTGCAGCCCGAGGTGCTGAACAAAATCACCGAATGGATCGAGCCCGGCGAAGACGGTAAACCCAAAATGGGCGACTGGGACATCAGCCGCGACGCGCCCTATTTCGGCATTGAAATCCCCGACGCGCCGGGCAAATATTTTTACGTGTGGCTGGATGCGCCCATTGGCTACCTGGCCTCGCTGAAGAACTACTTCGGCAAAACCGGACGCGACTATGAAGCCTTCATGGCCTCGCCCCAAACCGAGCAATTCCACTTCATTGGCAAAGACATCATCACCTTCCACACCCTGTTCTGGCCCGCCATGCTGCACTTCAGTGGCCGCAAGGTGCCCAACGCGGTGTTTGTGCATGGTTTCCTGACCATCAACAACGGCGAGAAGATGAGCAAAAGCCGGGGCACCGGCCTGAACCCGCTGAAATACTTAGAGCTGGGCATGAACCCCGAGTGGCTGCGCTACTACTTGGCCGCCAAACTCTCGGCCAAAAACGAAGACGTGGACTTCAACGCCGAAGACTTCATGGCCCGCGTCAACAGCGACTTGGTGGGCAAGTTTGTCAACATCGTCAGCCGCTCGGCGGGCTTCATCACCAAGCGTTTTGGCGGGCAACTGTCCACCCAGTTTGACGACAGCGGCAGCGCCCTGCTGCACGACATCCGCGAAGCTGCTGACACAGTGGGTGAGTTGTATGAGAGCCGCGAATACGGCAAAGCCATGCGCGAAGTCATGGCCCTGGCCGACCGGGTGAATGCCTATGTGGACCAAAACAAACCCTGGGACTTGGCCAAAGACCCGGCCCACAACGAGCGCCTGCAACAGGTCTGCTCGGTGCTGGTCAATGCCTTCACCGCGCTGGCGCGCTACCTCGCTCCGGTTCTGCCGCAACTGGCCCAGCAGGTACAAGCCCTGACCGGTGCCCAACTGGGCGACTGGCACAACCAGCACAACGTCACCGCCATTCAGCCCTACCAACACCTGATGCAGCGCGTGGACATCAAACAGTTGGATGCGCTGTTTGAGCCGCCCCCGTCTTCACTCCCTCTCCCTCTGGGAGAGGGCGGGGGTGAGGGCACGCCAGCAACCACGCCTCCCGGCGGCGAAAAAACCAAAGCCCCCACGCTCCCGGCTGCGCCTGGTTCGCTACCCCCCGAGGGGGCTGGGCTCGCCTTGGGACGGCCCGGCGGCGAGCCCATTGCCCCCACCATCAGCATCGACGACTTCGCCAAGATTGACCTGCGCATTGCCAAAATCGTCAACTGCGAGGCGGTCGAAGGCTCCAGCAAGCTGCTGCGCCTCACGCTCGACGTGGGCGAAGGCAAAACCCGCAACGTCTTCAGCGGCATTGCCAGCATGTACCAACCCGCCGACTTGGTGGGCCAGCTCACGGTGGTGGTGGCCAACTTGGCACCGCGCAAAATGAAGTTTGGCCTGAGCGAAGGCATGGTGCTGGCCGCCAGCCATGCCGACGACAAAGCCCAGCCCGGCATCTACATCCTGAACCCCTGGCCGGGTGCGCAGCCGGGCATGCGCATCCACTGAGCACATCCGGGGCTCCACCGGGTTGGGCGCTGTGCTGGCCGTGCTACAGCCGGTCAATTTCTAGCGCGCTCAGCCCCGTGATCTGTTGGATCAGCGCCGCATCCAAGCGCTGAGCTTTCATGTTGCGGGCAATGGTCAGACGCTCTTCGGCTTGACCTTCCGCCTTCCCCTCCGCCTTGCCCTCCTCAAACGCCTCATCCCGCGCCGTGTCCAGCACATTCTTCAAGTCCCGGTACACCTTCAAGCTGTCTTCATAGGCTTCCTGCTCTTGCCTATCCAACCGGGCAATTTGCGCTTCTTTGAACATGCGCTCAAAAATCCGCCCTTGCAAACGTGCGGGCAGGTCTTGCAAGCGGTGCAGGTTTTTAAAGACGAAAAA
>JBEENR010000021.1:0-47939 GCA_041192045.1 Pseudomonadota bacterium
CTGGCGGGGCTGCCTTGGCTGGCGATGATGCGACCGATCTCAACATGGTCGGTCAGGGTGTAGCTCTCCAGGCTGGTCTCCACCGTATCCACACCGCCTGTGGCGGGGTTGGCATCGGTTTCATGGACGATGTCGCCCACGTTGTCCACATGGTAGGTGTCAGAGCCTGCGCCGCCTTGCATGAAGTCAGCCCCTTCGCCACCGCGCAGGCTGTCGTTGCCTTCGCCGCCTTGCAGGGTATCGCTGCCTTGGCCGCCTTGCAGGGTGTCGTTGCTTGTGCCGCCGATCAGGCTGTCGTTGCCCGCGCCACCATCCAGCAGCGATTGGTTCCGTCCGTTGCCCGAGTCAAAGCGCAGGGTGTTGTCGCCTGCGTCGCCAGTCAGGCTGACGAGGCTCTGTGGCTGACCATCGGCGGTGTAACGCTGGCTGTAAATGCCGTTGCCGCTGCCGTCTTGGTTCTCTGAAGTCCAGGTGATGACGTAGCCACCATCGGCCAAGCCGGTAACCGAGGGCTGGTGTTGGTTGTAAGCCGTGAAGCTGTTGACCAGCGTCTCAATGCCCACGGCTGCACCGCTGGCATCAAAACGCTGTGCGTAGATGCCCCAGTCCCAACCTCCAGAGTCTTGGGGAATTGACATCCAGACCACCACATAGCCACCATCAGCCAAGGCGGTGACAACTGGGCTTTGCTGGCTGTAGGTTGTGTAGGTGTTGATTTGGGTTTCGGTGCCCATGGCTGCACCGCTGGCATCAAAACGCTGGGTGTAAACGTCCCATTGGTCGTTCTGGTGCTGCGACATCCAAGCCACCACATAGCCACCGTCGGCCAAGGCCGTGATGGTGGGCTCCATCTGGTGGTTGTTGGTGGTGGTGTTGGTTAGCGTCTCAGTGCCCACGGCTGCGCCGCTGGCATCGAAACGCTGGGTGTAAATGCCCCAACCATCCCAGCCGTTATCTTGGTAAAGCGACATCCAAGCCACCACATAGCCACCATCGGCCAAAGCCGTGATGCTCGGGCTTTGCTGGCTGTAAGAGGTGTAGGTGTTGATCTGGGTTTCTGTCCCTACGGCTGCGCCGCTGGCGTCAAAGCGCTGGGCATGGATACCCCAGTCGTGACCGTCTTGGTACCAAGACATCCAAGCCACGACATAACCGCCATCAGCCAGGGCGGTGATGGTGGGCGTACTCTGGCTGTTGCTGGTAAAGGTGTTGACCCGCGTCTCATTGCCCACGGCTGCACCACCGGCATCAAAGCGCTGAAGGTACACACCCCAGTCACTGCCGTCTTGGTATTGCGATGTCCAGGCCACCACATAGCCACCATCAGCTAGGGCAGTGATGCTCGGGCTTTGCTGGTCGTTGCTGGCGGTGGTGTTGACCAAGGTCTCAGCACCCGTCTTGTTGCCGTTGACATCAAAGCGCTGGGCGTAAATGCCCCAGCCGCTGCCGTCTTGGTGTTGGGATTGCCACGTCACCACATAGCCACCATCGGCCAAGGCCGTGACGGCTGATTCAGTTTGTTCACCGCTGGTCGTGGTGTTGACCCGTGTGTCGATGCGCGTGCTTTGCACCGTGACCGTGCTGCCGCCCTGGGTAATCACGCGCTCCACATTGCGCAGGCTGTCGGTGCCGTCTGTGCTGCCGCTCACGCTCACGCCGCCATCCGCGGCCACACCCCAAGTGAGGTCGGCCAGGGCTTCGCTGCGCACCGCCGTGTCGGTACCTGCGCCACCGTCCAGACTGTCGTTGCCGGTGCCACCATCCAGCACATCGTTGCCCGAGCCGCTCACCAAGGTGTCGTTGCCTGCGTTGCCATCCAATTCCAGCGCGAAGCTGTCAGACTGCACTTGCAGCACACTGTCTTCAGACCCACCCGCCAGGGTATACAGCCCAACGGGCTTGCCATTAGCGTCGTAGCTTTGCGAGTAAATATCCCAGCTATTGCCGTCCTGGTAGGACTGCCAAGTAACCGTATAGCCACCGTTGGACAGTGCTGAGATTTGGGTGTTGACTTGATCGCTGCCGGTGTACGTGTTGACCAGCGTCTCAGCCCCCACCTTGTCTCCGCTGGCATCGAAGCGTTGGGCGTAGATGCCCCAGCCACTGCCGTCTTGATACATCGAGTTCCATGTGATCACGTAGTCACCGCTGGACAGCGTGGTGATAACAGGGCCGGATTGGTCGTAGCTGGTGGTGGTGTTGACCTGTGTTTCAGTTCCTACCTTGATGCCGCTGGCATCGAAGTGCTGAGCGTAGATACCCCAGCCACTGCCGTCTTGGTAGGAGTGCCACGTCACCACGTAGCCACCGTTGCCTAAGGCAGTGACAGCTGGCGCGTGCTGGTCGCCATCGGTGGTGGTATTCACCAGCGTCTCAGTTCCGACCTTGGCACCGTTGGCATCGAAGCGTTGGGCATAGATGCCGTAGCCGCTGTCATCTTGGTAAGACTGCCATGTCACCACAAAGC
Organism: Pseudomonadota bacterium; assembly: GCA_041192045.1. GTDB lineage: Bacteria > Pseudomonadota > Gammaproteobacteria > Burkholderiales > Burkholderiaceae_C > Hydrogenophaga. The sequence goes on from JBEENR010000021.1 coordinate 2,468, forward strand.
CACCGTTGGTCAGGGCGGTCACGACAGGGTTGAGTTGTTCGCTATCGGTGGTGGTGTTGACCAGTGTCTCAGCCCCCACCTTGTCTCCGCTGGCATCGAAGCGTTGGACATAGGAGCCCCAGCCGCTACCGTCCTGGTTGTAGGAGTGCCAGGTGACTGCGTAGCCACTGGACAAAGCGGTGACTCTGGGGAGGGTCTGGCTGTAATCGGTGGTGGTGTTGAGCAGGGTCTCGGCCCCAACTTTGGCCCCGCTGGCATCGAAGCGTTGGGCGTAGATGCCCCAGTCGTAGCCGTCCTGCCCCGAGGACTGCCAGGTGATGACATAACCACCGTTGGACAGCGGTGCGATGGAGGTGTAAACCTGATCGTTGTCGGTGATGGTGTTGACCAGGGTCTCGGCACCCGCCTTAGCCCCGCTGGCATCGAAGCGTTGGGCGTAAATGCCCCAGCCGCTGCCATCCTGGTTGGCTGACATCCAGGTCACCACATGGCCGCCACCCGTCAACCCGCTGACGGTGGGGTTGGTCTGGCTGTCGTAGGTGGTGGTGTTGACGGGTGTGAAGACCGTGCCAGGTTGCACGGTGATGACCCCACTGGCTGTGCTGATCTGCTCCACGTTTATGAAGGTATCGGCTCCGCCTAAAGTACCTGTACTGTTCAGACTACCGTCTGCATTGACGACAAAGCTGAGCTGAGCTTGGGTTTCGCTGCGGATCACCGTGTCGGTGCCAGCGCCGCCATCCAAGATGTTGTTATCGCCGTTGCCAGTGAAGGTGTCGTTGAAAGCGCTGCCGACAAGGTTTTCAATGTTGAGCAGGGTATCAACGCCGCTGCCACCGGTGTTTTGGGCGCTGGTCAGGCCCAGGTTGATGTTCACACCCGCGCTGGCGTTCATGTAACTCACGGTGTCAATGCCTGCGCCACCGTCGATGATGTTGTCGCCTGACCCAGAGTCCAACACGATGTGGTTGTTCAGGCTGTTGCCCGTGATGTTGCTGGCACCGTTGTTCACAATGACGGCGTTCTCGATGTTGCTGCCCAGGGTGTAGCTGCTCAGGCCAACAATGGCGACGGTGTCGATACCGCCGGTGTCTTGGCCGTTGTTTTGCTCAGTGACCACATCCCCCGTGTCGTTGACCACATAAACGTCGTCGCCCGCACCGCCCACCAGGGTATCGGCACCGGTGCCGCCGTCCAAGGTGTCGCTGCCCGCAGCGCCTTCTAGCCGGTTGTCTTCAGCATTGCCCATGAGGCTATCGTCGAAGGCGCTGCCCACCAGGTTTTCGATGTTGAGCAGGGTATCAACGCCGCTGCCACTGGTGGACTGGGCGCTGGTCAGGCTCAGGTCGATGTTCACACCCGCACCGGCGTTTTCGTAGCTGACCGTGTCGATGCCCGCGCCGCCGTCGATGGTGTTGTCACCCGCACCGGCCAGCAGCCGGTTGTTCAGGCTGTTGCCTGTGAGGCTGGCGGTTTCCGCAGAAACCAGGGTGCCGTTTTCAACATGGGCACCCAAGGTGTAGCTGGAAAGGCTGGAAATCACGGTGTCCAACCCACCTGTGGCGGGGTTGGCATCGGTTTCGGTGACGACATCGCCCACATCGTCCACATAGTAGGTGTCTGAGCCTGCGCCGCCTTGCAGGGTGTCGGCACCACTGCCACCTTGCAGGGTGTCGTTGCTTGTGCCACCGATCAGGCTGTCGTTGCCCGCGCCACCGTCCAGCACAGCTTGGTTCCGTCCGTTGCCTGAGTCAAAGCGCAGGGTGTTGTCACTGGCATCGCCGGTCAAGCTGACAAGGGTCTGCGGCTGGCCATCGGCGGTGTAGCGCTGGCTGAAGATACCGTTGCCGCTGCCGTCTTGGTTCTCTGAAGTCCAGGTGATGACGTAGCCCCCATCAGCCAAGCCGGTGACCGAGGGCTGGTGCTGGCTGTAGCTGGTGAAACTGTTGACCAGCGTCTCAGCGCCTACGGCTACACCGCTGGCGTTGAAGCGCTGGGTGTAAACGTCCCATTGGTCGTTCTGGTACAGCGACATCCAGACCACCACATAGCCGCCATCGGCCAAGGCCGTGATGCTGGGGTACTGTTGACGGTCGTAGGTATGGGTGTTGACTTGTGTCTCGACACCCGCTGCTGTACCACTGGCATCAAAGCGCTGAAGGTACACGCCCCAATCGCTGCCGTCTTGGTACAGCGACATCCATGCCACGACATAGCCACCGTCGGCCAAGGCCGTGATGACGGGTGCGTACTGGTAGTGATAAGTTGTGGTGTTAACTTGGGTTTCCGTACCCACTGCTGCACCACTGGCATCAAAGCGCTGGGTATAAATACCCCATTCGCTGCCGTCTTGATACAACGACATCCATGCCACGACATAGCCGCCATCAGCCAGTGCTGTGATGCTGGGGATTTGCTGGTCGTAGGACGTGTAGGTGTTAATCTGGGTTTCTGTCCCCACCACTGCGCCGCTGGCATCGAAACGCTGGAGGAAAACCCCATAGTCGCTGCCGTCTTGGTTGTAAGCGTGCCAAGCCACCACATAGCCCCCATCGGCCAAGGCGGTGATGGTGGGGCCGTATTGTTCGCTGTTGGTGGTGGTGTTGACCTGTGTCTCATTGCCTACGGCTGTGCCGTTGGCATCAAAACGCTGGGCGTAAACACCCCAACCGCTGCCGTCTTGGTACAAAGAGTGCCAAGCCACGACATAGCCCCCATCGGCCAAGGTGGTGATGCTGGGGGCTTGCTGGTCGTTGCTGGTCGTGGTGTTGACCAAGGTCTCGGCACCCGTCTTGTTGCCGTTGACATCAAAGCGCTGGGCGTAAATACCCCAGCCGATGCCATCTTGGTTTTGAGATTGCCACGTCACCACATAGCCCCCATCGGCCAAGGCCGTGACGGCTGATTCAGTTTGTTCACCGCTGGCGGTGCTGTTGACCCGTGTCTCAATACGCGTGCTTTGCACCGTGACCGTGCTGCCGTCCGCCGTGATCACGCGCTCCACATTGCGCAGGCTGTCGGTGCCTTCGGGGCTATCGGTGCTACCGCTCACGCTCACGCCGCCATCCGCGGCCACGCCCCAAGTGATGTTTACCAAGGCTTCGCTATGCACCGCCGTGTCGGTACCTGCGCCACCGTCCAGACTGTCGTTGCCGGTGCCACCATCCAGCACATCGTTGCCCGAGCCGCCCACCAGGGTGTCGTTGCCCGCGTTGCCTTCCAGCCCGGCGGCATTCCAGCCACCGGTCTGCACATCCAGCCGGATGACGTTGTCTTCCGCCCCGCCGCTCAGCGTCAGTACAGCTTCAGGCTGGCCGTTGGCGCTGTAGCGCTGGCTGAAGATACCGTTGCTGCTGCCGTCTTGATACTCAGAACTCCAGGTAATCACATAGCCCCCATCGGCCAAGCCGGTGACCGAGGGTTGGTGCTGGCTGTAGCTGGTGTAGCTGTTGACCAGCGTCTCAGCGCCCACGGCGTTGCCGCTGGCATCAAAGCGCTGGGCGTAGATACCCCAGTCCCAGCCGCCACTGTCTTGAGGGATGGACATCCAGACCACCACATAGCCGCCATCGGACAAGGCAGTGATGACTGGGTTTTGCTGGCTGTAGGTTGTGTAGGTGTTGATTTGGGTTTCGGTGCCCACGGCTGCGCCGCTGGCATCAAAGCGCTGGGCAAAGACACCGTTCCAGAATTCGTCTTGGTTCTCAGAAGTCCAAGCCACCACATAGCCACCGTCGGCCAGTCCCGTGATGGTGGGCTCAGACTGGTTGTAGGTGGTGTAGGTGTTGACTTGCGTCTCCGTCCCCACGGCTGCGCCGCTGGCATCAAAGCGCTGGGTATAGATGCCCCAGCCACTGCCGTCTTGGTGCAAAGAGTGCCAAGCCACCACATAGCCCCCGTCAGCCAAGGCGGTGATGGTGGGTGCGCTCTGGTTGTGGTCGGTAAAGGTGTTGACCTGAGTCTCAGTGCCCACGGCTGCGCCGCTGGCATCAAAACGCTGGAGGAACACCCCCCAGTCGCTGCCCTCTTGGTACACAGAACTCCAAGCCACCACATAGCCGCCATCAGCCAAAGCGGTGATGCTCGGGCTTTGCTGGCTGTCGCTGGTGGTGTTGTTGACCTGTGTCTCAGTGCCCACGGCTATGCCGTTGGCATCGAAACGCTGAAGGTACACGCCCCAGTCGCTGCCGTCTTGGTACAAAGAATGCCAAGCCACCACATAGCCACCATCGGCCAGCGTGGTGATGACGGGTTCTGTCTGGTCGCCACTGGTCGTGGTGTTGACAAGGGTCTCGGCCCCCACCTTGTTGCCGTTGGCATCAAACCGCTGGGCGTAGATACCCCAGGCGCTGCCGTCTTGGTAAGACTGCCAAGCCACCACGTAGCCCCCATCAGCCAAGGCACTGACAGCCGATCCAAACTGCTCGCTGGCAGTGGTGGTGTTGACGCTGGTGTAGCCGTTTCCGGTCGTGCGTACGGTGAGTGTTCCGTCGGCGGTGACGATTTGCTCAATACCGATGAGTTGGTCGGTGCCGTCGTTGGCCCCGCTGACGAAGAAGTTACCCGAACCGTCAACCGTAAAGTGAAGCCCGCTCTGCGTTTCGCTGCGCAGCACGCTGTCGTTGCCTGCGCCAATGAGTGTGTCGTTGCCTGTGGTACCTGGGATGACGGCCATGATGGATCTTTCGAACAAACGTTGAAAACTTGTCTCCACCAGGCGTTTGTCCGCTGCACCAGCGCAAGCGGGTAAAACCGAGGGCATCGTTCAACACAAGCAAACCTTGTTGAAACGCATGACCACCATGATGGTATCTAAGGTCAGCAGGTAAAAACGAATACTTTTACCCCTCCTACCCAGCACCATTATGGTCAAAAATTACATAGTTTTGTTTGACATTTTTAGTTGTTGCTCTACTTTTTTGGGTAACTTGCAGCACCTTCTTCTGCGCTAAAACTAAACCATGAACCTCCTCTTCATTCACCAAAACTTCCCCGGACAGTTCAGACACCTTGCCCCGGCACTGGCGGCACAGGGGCATTTGGTGCTGGGCATGACCATGCAGCCACTGCCCGCCTCCACGGGCGTCTGGCAAGGGGTCAGGCTGGTGAGTTACCGGGCCACTCGCGGCTCCACGGCCCAGATTCACCCCTGGGTAAGCGACTTTGAAACCAAGGTGATCCGGGGGGATGCGTGTTTTCGTGCCGCCCTGGCACTCAAGGCACAAGGCTTTACGCCGGATGTCATCGTGGCCCACCCTGGCTGGGGCGAGAGTCTGTTCATCAAAGATGTGTGGCCGCAGGCCAAACTAGGGCTTTACTGCGAATTCTTCTACCAAGCCAGCGGCAGCGATGTCGGATTTGACCCCGAGTTTCCCGTGCAGGATGTGGGCGATGCATGTCGTCTGCGCTTGAAAAACCTCAACAACCTGCTGCACTTTGAAACAGCAGATGCCGCCATTTCTCCCACGCACTGGCAAGCCAGCACCTACCCTGCGCCGTTTCGGGAACGCATCAGCGTCATTCACGACGGCATCAACACCCAGGCCATCACGCCGAATCCGCAGGCCCGTCTGGCGTTGAACCGTCAGGGGCAAAGCGTGACATTGACACGCGAGAGCGAGATCATCACCTTCGTCAGCCGCAACCTAGAGCCTTACCGGGGTTACCACATCTTCATGCGCGCCTTGCCCGAACTGTTGCGCCAACGCCCCGCAGCGCAGGTGCTGATCGTGGGTTCAGACCAAGTCAGTTATGGCGCAAAGCCTGACCCTGCCAAACACGGATTCGCTACCTGGAAGGAAGTTTTTCTGGCCGAGGCCAAGCCCCACATAGCCGCCGCTGACTGGCAGCGCGTGCATTTTTTGGGGCAAGTGCCACATCAGCAATTCATTACCCTGCTGCAACTGAGCACGGTTCATGTGTACCTGACCTACCCTTTTGTCCTGAGCTGGAGTTTGCTAGAGGCCATGAGTGCCGGGTGTGCCATTGTGGCCAGCGATACGCAGCCCCTGCTGGAGGCCATCGCGCACAACCAGACCGGACGGCTGGTGAACTTTTTTGACCATGCAGCACTGGTTGAAAACGTGGTCTCCCTGCTGCAAGACCGCACCGAGCGAATCCGCCTAGGCACAAATGCCCGCGCCCATGCGGTAGCGCATTACGACCTGCACAGCCGTTGTTTGCCACAACAATTGGCCTGGGTGGAGCAAATTCGGTGAGGCGCACAGCTGACCAGCTGATCTAAGCTGTACGCTGACTACCGGCATTAAACAGGGCAGGGCAGGGCAGGGCAGGGCAGGCGCGGTAGGTCGCCCCCGCGTTATCCGTGCAAACCCTAGGGTTTTTGACACACGCTTGTCAGCCAAGCGGTGCTTGCTGCGCCGTACCATTGCGCCATGCTGAACAACCTGCCCCCGCTTGCTCCCTTCCGGCCCCGTTTGCTTGACGACATTCAGGGCTACAACCGCGAAAAATTGGCCAAAGACGTGGGGGCGGGGGCCACGGTGGGCATTGTGGCGCTGCCGCTGGCCATGGCGTTTGCCATTGCCAGCGGGCTCAAGCCCGAGGCAGGGCTGTGGACGGCCATCATCGCCGGGTTTTTGATTTCGGCGCTGGGTGGCACTTCGGTGCAGATTGGCGGCCCGGCGGGGGCGTTCATCGTCATTGTGTACGGCATCGTCGAGCGCTACGGCATCGCCAATTTGCTCATTGCCACCGCCAGCGCGGGCGTGCTGTTGTTTCTGCTGGGCTTGTTTCGGCTGGGCACGCTGGTGCGCTACGTGCCGGTCAGTGTGGTCATTGGCTTTACCAACGGCATTGCGGTGCTGATTGCGCTGTCGCAGGTGCGCGACCTGCTGGGGCTGGACATTGCCAAGATGCCTGCCGACTTCTTTCACCAAATTGGTACCATTGCCCAACACATCGGCAGCTTCAACCTGTATGCCTTTGGCCTGGGGGTGCTGTGCATTGCTGGGCTGTTTGTGTGGCCGCGCCTGTGGGCGGTGGACTCGCAGTTTCGCCGCCAGCTCGACAAGATAGAAACCGTGAGCGCGCTCAAAGCCACTTCGCGCCTGCCCGCGCCGGTGGTGGCGCTGGTGTCGCTGTCGCTGCTGGCCTGGGCGTTGAGCCTGCCGGTGGAAACCATTGGCTCGCGCTTTGGCGGCATTCCGCAGGGTGTGCCCGCGTTTGCCTTGCCCGATTTTTCTTGGGAAACGGTAAAGATGCTGGTCACGCCCACGCTCACCATTGCGCTGCTGGGGGCCATTGAGTCGCTGCTGTGTGCCCGCGTGGCCGACCAGCTGGGCGATGCACCCAAGCACAACCCCAACCAGGAGCTGATGGCGCAGGGCATTGCCAACGCGGTGGTACCGTTTTTTGGTGGCATGCCCGCCACCGGCACCATTGCTCGCACGGTGACCAACATCCGCTCCGGCGCGGTGTCGCCGGTGGCGGGCATGGTGCATGCCGGAACCTTGGCGGTGGTGGTGCTGCTGGCTGCGCCGCTGGCCGCGCACATTCCGCTGGCGGTGCTGGCCGGGGTGCTGATGTTTGTGGCTTGGAACATGGGCGAGTGGCGCGAATTTGGCCGCCTTAAACAGTTCAGCAGCCACTACCGGTTGATGTTGCTGTCCACCTTTTTCGTCACCATCGTGTTCGATTTGACGGTAGCCGTCGAGCTGGGCCTGATGCTGGCGGTGGTGCTGTTTGTGCGTCGCCAGAGCGGTATTTTTCGGGTCGATGTGGTCTCGCGCAATGCGCAGCAAATCACGTTCCGGTTGTACGGATCGCTGTTTTTTGGCGCTGTGGCCAAGATCGATCCTCTCGTGGCCGAGGTAGAAGCCTCCAGCACGCCGGTGAATGTGATGCTCGATGCCTCCCAGCTGATTTCGCTGGACACCACCGGCTTGGATGCGCTGGAGCAGTTGCACAAAGCGGTACACAAGCGCGGCGGGCACCTGAGCATGGTGGGGCTCAACGAGCAACCCAAATCCTTGTTGGAGCGCACCGGCTTTGCGGCACAACTGAACACCTGCCGCTGAATGTGGCTTGCGTTTGGCCGTCGCCGTGTCGGTAAAAACCCCGTCTCGCTAAAATCGGCCACCCTTTTGTGAAAAGACCACCATGTCCCTGTTTGCCCGCCCCCACTACACCTCTGATGCCACCCAGTTTCTGGATCAGCTCAAGCAGAACCAGCCACAGCTGGAAGCCGAACAGCGCCAGGGACGCGCCCTGCTGTGGGATGTGGCTGTTGACCGCCAGTTTCAGGCCGATGCCCAAGCCGCCCGCGTGCCGCAAAAGCCCTACGTGTACCAGACCAATCCCGACCCGCTCTGAGTACACCCGTGCTGCCCACCGAGGCGCAGGCGGATGTCGGCAGCCTGACCCTGGCCCGGCTGTATGGTGAACCCCTGCTGGCGCTGCCGCACGATCTGTACATCCCGCCCGATGCGCTGCAACTCGTTCTCGAAGCCTTTGAAGGCCCGCTGGACTTGCTGCTGTACCTGATCCGTCGGCAAAACTTCAACATCCTCGACATCCCCATGGCCGCACTCACGCGGCAGTACTTGGCCTATGTGGACGGCATCCGCGCCAGCAACCTGGAGCTGAGCGCCGAATACCTGCTGATGGCCGCCATGCTGATGGAGATCAAGTCGCGCATGCTGCTGCCTGTGCGCCAGCAACCCGACGACGAACCCACCGAAGACCCGCGTGCCGAACTGGTGCGCCGCCTGCTGGTGTACGAGCAGATGAAGCGTGCCGCGCAGCAACTCGGTGAGCTGCCTCAGCACGGGCGCGACTTTGTATGTGCCCGTGTCCACCTTGAACAAGCCTTGCAGCCCCGCCTGCCCCAAGTCAGCGCAGCCGATTTGGCCGCTGCTTGGCGCGATGTGTGCCAGCGTGCCCGGCTGGTGCAGCGCCACACCATCAGCCGACAGGCGCTGTCGGTGCGCGAACACATGGGGTTGGTGCTGAGCCGTCTGCGGCAGCACCGGTTTCTGGAATTCAGCGAGCTGTTTGACCCCACACAAGGCCCGGCGGTGCTGGTCGTCACCTTCATTGCCCTGCTGGAGCTGGCCAAAGAGTGCCTGCTGGAGCTGACCCAGGCCGAATCGTTTGCGCCCATTTACGTGCGCCTGAGCTACACCCCTTCGTGAATCACCCCATGACTCCCAGCCTTGAATTTGACGTTCTCATCATTGGCAGTGGCCTCGCTGGCCTCACGGCAGCGCTCAACCTGTGCCACAGCCACCGGGTAGCCGTGGTGACCAAGCGGGCCTTGAGTGACGGCTCCAGCGCCTGGGCGCAAGGCGGCATTGCCGCCGTGCTGGCCGAAGACGACAGCTTTGCCTCGCACGTGGACGACACCCTGGTGGCCGGGGCTGGCCTGTGCGACCTGGAAGCCACCCGCTTCACGGTAGAACACGCCCCCGCCGCCGTGGCCTGGCTGCAAGAGCTGGGCGTGCCGTTTTCGACGGAAGGCGGCGAACTGCACCTGACCCGCGAAGGGGGCCACAGCCACCGCCGCATCGTGCATGCCACCGATGCCACCGGTGCCGCCGTGCAGGCCACTTTGCTGCAACGGCTGAAGGACACGCCCAACATCGCTGTGTTCGAGCACCACATGCTGGTGGATCTCATCACCGACCGCAAGCTGCCCGGCCACGACCCCGCTGCCGCGTCCACCCGCTGCCACGGGGCCTATATCTTGGATGTGGAGCGCGACCAAGTCGTCACCTTCAGTGCCCCGCACACCGTGCTGGCCACCGGTGGCGCGGGCAAGGTGTACCTCTACACCACCAACCCCGACACCGCCACCGGCGACGGCATGGCCGCTGCTTGGCGGGCGGGCTGCCGTGTGGCCAACATGGAGTTCATCCAGTTCCACCCGACCTGCCTGTACCACCCGCATGCCAAGAGCTTTTTGATTACCGAGGCCGTGCGTGGTGAAGGGGGGCGCTTGCTGCTGCCGCCGCACCTGGGCAGTCACCGTTTCATGCCCGACCACGACCCCCGCGCCGAACTGGCCCCGCGGGATGTGGTGGCCCGTGCCATCGACTTTGAGATGAAAAAACACGGCCTGGACTGCGTACACCTCGACATTTCGCACCAGAGCCCCGAATTTCTGCACGAACACTTCCCCAACATCTTGGCGCGCTGCGCCGAGCTGGGCATCGACATCACGAAACAACCCATCCCCGTGGTGCCTGCTGCGCACTACACCTGCGGCGGCGTGGTGACCGACCTCAGCGGCCACACCGACATCCAAGGCCTGTACGCCGTCGGCGAGACCACCTGCACCGGCCTGCACGGGGCCAACCGGCTGGCCAGCAATTCGCTGGTGGAATGCATGGTGTTTGCGCAAGGTGCGGTGGCTGCCATCCGCCACGCGCCCACCCCTGTGCGCCCCGCCATGCCGCATTGGGACGACAGCCGCGTCACCGATGCCGACGAAATGGTCGTCATCTCGCACAACTGGGACGAGCTGCGCCGCTTCATGTGGGACTACGTGGGCATTGTGCGCACCAACAAACGCTTAGAGCGCGCCGCCCACCGCATCACGCTGCTGCAACGCGAAATTCACGAGTTCTATTCGCAATTCCATGTCACCCGCGACCTGCTGGAGCTGCGCAACCTGGTGCAGGTGGCCGACCTGATTGTGATGAGTGCCCTGCTGCGCCGCGAAAGCCGGGGGCTGCACTTCAGCCGCGATTACCCCGATTTGTTGCCCGAAGCACAGCCCACCATTTTGGTACCGCCGGAGCGCTGAGGCCCGGCAGCTGGCTGGGCGTGGCCCAGCCCCTGGCCTTTAGGCGGCCTGCTGCTCCAGAAAACGCTGCGCGTCCAGCGCTGCCATGCAGCCGGTGCCGGCGCTGGTAATGGCTTGCCGGTACACGTGATCTTGCACATCGCCAGCGGCAAACACACCGGGCACGCTGGTCATGGTGGCCATGCCCTTGAGGCCAGATTGGGTGACGATGTAGCCATCGTGCATCGCCAGTTGGCCTTTGAAAATGTCGGTGTTGGGGCTGTGCCCAATGGCGATGAAGCAGCCTTTGACCGCCACGGTTTCGGTCTCACCCGTCTGCACGTGCTTCAGGCGCATGCCGGTGACACCGGTCTCATCGCCCAGCACCTCGTCCAGGGTGCTGTGCAGCTTCAGTTCAATCTTGCCTGCCGCCACTTTTTCCATCAGCTTGTCGATCATGATGGCTTCGGCGCGGAAGCTGTCGCGGCGGTGAACCAAATACACCTTGCTGGCGATGTTCGAGAGGTACAGCGCCTCTTCAACGGCGGTGTTGCCGCCCCCGACCACGCTACACACTTCGTTGCGGTAGAAAAACCCGTCGCAGGTGGCACAGCCCGACACGCCTTTGCCCATGAAGGCCTCCTCGGACGGCAGCCCTAGGTACTTGGCTGACGCACCGGTGGCAATGATGAGGGCATCGCAGCTGTACGAGCCGCTGTCGCCGTGCAGCACAAACGGGCGCTGGCTCAGGTTCACGGTGTGGATGTGGTCGAACACAATCTCGGTGTTGAAGCGCTCGGCATGGGCCAAAAAGCGCTGCATCAGATCCGGGCCTTGAACGCCGTGCACGTCAGCGGGCCAGTTATCGACCTCGGTGGTCGTCATCAGCTGACCCCCCTGCGCCATGCCCGTGATGAGCACCGGATGCAGGTTGGCCCGTGCGGCATAGACCGCTGCGGTGTACCCGGCAGGCCCGGAACCAAGAATGAGAACTTTTGTATGTTTCATGGTGTAGTCTTGCGGTTATCGCTCTGTTGATTGAACCATTGTAAGAAAGGGCGCGGTTCATACCCGCAGGCCCCAGGAAAACACACATGTCCATCCTCTCTAACCTGGATCTCATTCGCCGGGTGCCGCTGTTTTCGACCCTGACCCAGGCGCAGGCCGAGCTGATTGCGGCAGCTGTGACCAAACAGCGGTTCAAGCGCGGTGAATGCATCGTGGAGCAGCAGACCAAGTCCGACTTTCTGGCCATCATCCTCACCGGGCGTGCCCGTGTGGTGACCACCGATGCACGCGGCCGTGAGGTGATTTTGGCCACCATGCGCCCCGGCGACTATGTGGGCGAGATGAGCCTGATTGACAACCAGCCGCATTCGGCCACGGTGCGTGCCGAAATCCAAACCGATGTCCTCATTTTGGGTCGCCAAGAATTTGCCCGCTGCCTGCCCGAAAACAGCTCCATGGCCTATGCCGTGATGCGCGGTCTGGTGCAGCGGCTGCGGCAGGCTGACCGCAAGATCGAATCGCTGGCCCTCATGGACGTGTATGGCCGCGTTGCCCGTGCCTTGCTCGAATACGCACTGCCCGACAGCAACGGCCAGCGTCTGATCAAGGGCCGCATCTCAAGGCAAGATTTGGCCAAGATGATCGGCGCATCGCGCGAAATGGTCAGCCGCGTGATGAAAGACCTGGAAGAGCAGGGCTTCATTGAAACGCTGGCCGACGGCAGCATCCTGCTCAAGGCCTCGCTCGATAGCTACGGTTGAGCCCCGCGCCGGGTTAAGCTTGCCCACTGGCTGTACCGCAATACAGCAAGATCTCTGCAAGACTGGGCAAGCGCATGACGTACTCACTCCACACCTTCGACCTCGACACTGACCGCGAACCGGCAACCCCCAGCGGGGTGACCAAGTTCGGGCAGGAGCTGGCCACCTTGTTGGGTGCGGGTGTGTTGCTGTTTTGGTTGCTGGCTTGGCTGAGCTATTCACCGGCAGACCCCGCCTGGAGCACCAGCGGCACCGCCTCTGAGGTGGGCAACTGGGCCGGGCCTTGGGGCGCTGTGCTGGCCGATGCCACCTATGCCCTGTGCGGGTTCTCGGCCTGGTGGGTGTTTTTGGCCGGGGTGCGCCTGTGGCTCATGCGCACCGCAGCGTGGTTGCGCAGCAGGCAAGCCGTGCCCAGCCGCGTGACAGAACCCACCGGCTGGCGTGCCTGGGCGACAGGGCTGGGTGCGGCACTGGCCTTGCTGCTGTTGCTCATGGCCAGCAGCGTTTTAGAGTGGTCGCGCCTTTACCGTTTTGAATCGGCCTTGCCGGGCCATGCCGGGGGCTTGCTGGGCGATGTGCTGGGGCCGCTGGCCATGCACTCCGTGGGCTTTAATGGCGCGGCCTTGGTGGCGCTGGTTGTCATGGTGCTGTGCCTGCCCTGGGTGTTTCAGTTTTCGTGGGGCCGTTGTGCCGAGCGCGTGGGCGAGCGCTTGGACGGCTGGCTGGATTCGCTGCGCCTGCGGCGCGAGGCGGTGCAAGACCAGCGCATTGGTCAGCAAGCCGCCCGCGAGCGTGAGCAAGTGGTGCGCGAAGAGCGCGAAGAAATGGCCAACCACCCGCCGCCGCGTGTCAAACGACCCCAGCCCGCCGTTCGCCAAGAGCCGGTGCTGGAGCCCTTGCCCGAGGCATGGCCTGACCCGGTATTGGCACCGGTATCGGCACCGGTGTTTGACCCGGTCGATACCACACCCGCCCCCTTGCCACCGTCCGCACGGCTGCGGCCCTCTGCACCTGCCGCTGACGACACCTTGCCGCCGCTGCGCGTGCCCCCCAGCCAGCGCGTGGCCCAAGAGCGGCAGCCGCCCCTGTTTGGCGAACTGGCCGACAGCAAGCTGCCGCAGGTCGATTTGCTCGACGCACCCCCTTCTAGCCAGCCCGGTGTCGATGGTCAGACGCTGGACATGACCAGCCGCCTGATCGAGAAAAAGCTCAAAGACTTTGGCGTGGAAGTGCGTGTGGTCGCTGCCGCGCCAGGGCCGGTCATTACCCGCTACGAAATTGAACCCGCCACCGGTGTGAAAGGCGCGCAAATTGTGAACCTGGGGCGTGACTTGGCGCGCTCGCTCTCGCTGGTGTCCATCCGCGTTATTGAGACCATTCCCGGCAAAAACCTCATGGCCCTGGAGCTGCCCAATGCCAAGCGGCAGATGATCCGGCTGAGCGAAATTCTGGGCTCTGCCGTGTACAACGATGCCCATTCGCTGCTCACCATGGGCCTGGGCAAAGACATTGGTGGCCAGCCGGTGGTGGCGGACTTGGCCAAAATGCCGCACTGCTTGGTGGCAGGCACTACCGGCTCGGGCAAGTCGGTGGGCATCAACGCCATGATCCTGAGCCTGCTCTACAAGGCCGATGCCAAAGACGTGCGCCTGCTGCTGATTGACCCCAAGATGCTGGAAATGAGTGTGTACGAAGGCATTCCGCACCTGCTGGCCCCGGTCGTCACCGACATGAAGCATGCCGCCAACGGCCTGAACTGGTGCGTGGGCGAAATGGAAAAGCGCTACCGCCTCATGAGCAAGCTGGGTGTGCGCAACCTAGCGGGCTTCAATACCAAGATTGACGAAGCCCGCGAGCGTGGCGAGACCATCGGCAACCCCTTCAGCCTGACCCCGGAGCAGCCCGAGCCCCTGGAGCGCCTGCCCTACATCGTGGTCGTGATTGACGAACTGGCCGACCTGATGATGGTGGTGGGCAAAAAGATTGAAGAACTCATTGCCCGGCTGGCGCAAAAAGCCCGTGCTGCGGGCATCCACCTCATTTTGGCCACGCAGCGTCCCAGTGTGGATGTGATCACTGGCCTCATCAAGGCCAACATCCCCACCCGCCTGTCGTTCCAAGTCAGCAGCAAAATTGACAGCCGCACCATCCTGGACCAAATGGGGGCTGAGAGCCTGCTGGGCATGGGCGACATGCTCTACATGCCCTCGGGCACCGGTTTTCCCATTCGGCTGCACGGCGCTTTCGTCAGCGACGACGAGGTTCACCGCGTGGTGGCCTACCTCAAGCAACAAGGCGGCGAGCCACAGTACATCGACGGCGTGCTCGATGCCCCCGCCAGCGAATCTGACAGCGGCGACCTGGCCAGCGACGGTGCCGATACCGGTGGCGAGCGCGACCCGCTGTACGACCAAGCGGTCGAAATCGTGCTCAAAGACCGCAAGGCCAGCATCTCGTATGTGCAGCGCAAGCTCAAAATTGGCTACAACCGCGCCGCCCGCCTGCTAGAAGACATGGAAAAAGCCGGTCTCATCAGCGCCCTGACCTCCAGCGGCCAGCGCGACATCCTGGCCCCGGTGCGCAACGACTGATGTGTGAACCCCGTGCCCCCGCACGCCTCTGACCTGCCATGATGAACAAACCCCTTTTCTCTACCCTGATCGGCAGCCTCTGGCTGTGCGCCACGCTGGCACAGGCCAACGGCCTGCAAGACCTAGAAAGCTTTTTGCGCGAGGTGCAAAGCGGCCAAGCCCAATTCACCCAAGTCGTCACATCGCCCGTGCGTGCGGGCGAAACGGTGGCACGCAGCAAAACCTCCAGCGGACGCTTTGAATTCCTGCGCCCCAACCGCTTCCGCTTTGAATACACCCGGCCGTTTGAACAAACCATCGTCGCCGACGGCCAAACCCTGTGGCTGTACGACGCGGACTTGAACCAAGTCACCGCCCGCGCCCAGCAAGCCGCGCTGGGCAACACCCCCGCCGCCCTGATTGCCGCCGGGGCCGACCTGCGCGCCCTGTCGCAGGCGTTTGACCTGAAACCCGCCGCCGCGCAAGACGGCCAAGAATGGCTGGATGCCCGCCCCCGTGCGCAAGACGGCCAGTTGCTCGGCGTGCGCATGGGTTTTCGTCAAGGCCAGCTCAGCACCCTAGAAATCACCGACAGCCTGGGCCAGCGCTCGGTGCTCAGCTTCAGCCAGTGGCAAAGCAACGCGCCCCTGAAGGCCGAGCGCTTTCGCTTCCAAGTCCCCGCTGGGGCTGATGTGATCCGGCCCTGACCCCCCGTGACCGCTGCCATCCACACCCCACTGGCCGAAGCGCTGCGGCCCCAGACGCTGGACGCGGTGATCGGCCAGTCCCACCTGCTGGGGCCGGGCAAGCCCTTGCGCCTGGCTTTTGAAGCCGGTCAGCCCCATTCCATGATCTTCTGGGGCCCACCCGGTGTGGGCAAAACCACGCTGGCCCGCCTAACGGCCAGCGCTTTCCGCAGCGCCTTCATCGCCTTGTCTGCCGTGTTTTCTGGCGTGAAAGACATTCGCGCCGCCATGGAACAGGCCGAACACAACCGCGCCCAAGGCCAGCGCACCCTGCTGTTTGTCGATGAAATTCACCGCTTCAACAAAGCGCAGCAAGACGCTCTGCTGCCCTACACCGAAAGCGGGCTGGTCACCTTCATTGGGGCCACCACCGAAAACCCATCGTTTGAAGTGAACGCGGCCCTGCTGTCACGGGCACAGGTGTATGTGCTCCAAGCGCTCACCGACGACGAACTGGGCCAACTGCTCGACCGCGCCCAAGCCAGCGCCACGCTGGCGCTGGACGAAGCCGCCCGCCAAACCCTGATCCGCTATGCCGACGGCGATGCCCGCCGCTTGCTCAACCTGCTGGAACAGTGCCGCACCGCCGCCACCGCTGCCGGTGAGCAGCAGCTCGGTGCCGACTTCGTGCAAAACGCCCTCAGCCTGGGCCGTCGCCGTTTTGACAAAGGGGGCGACTCGTTTTACGACCAGATATCGGCCCTGCACAAATCGGTGCGCGGCTCCCACCCCGATGCCGCGCTGTACTGGCTCACCCGCATGCTCGACGGCGGGGCCGACCCCCGCTATCTGTCGCGCCGCATCATCCGCATGGCCTGGGAAGACATTGGCTTGGCCGACCCCCGTGCCCTGCAAATCGCCAACGATGCCGCGCTCACCTACGAGCGCCTAGGCAGCCCCGAAGGCGAACTGGCCTTGGCGCAAGCCGTGCTGTATTTGGCCGTGGCCGCCAAAAGCAACGCCGGCTACACCGCCTACAAACAGGCCAGCGCCTTTGTGAAACAAGACAAAAGCCGCGAAGTGCCCATGCACCTGCGCAACGCACCCACCCGCCTGATGAAAGAGCTGGGCCACGGCCACGCCTACCGCTACGCCCACGACGAACCCCAAGGCTACGCCGCCGGAGAAAGCTACCTGCCCGAGGGCATGCCCGAACCCGGCTGGTATCAGCCCGTGGCACGCGGGCTGGAAATCAAGATTGCGGAAAAGCTCCAGCGGCTGCGGCAGTTGGATGAAGCCGCAGACAAACAACAAAAGTAACGTTTTTGGGAAAACAGACAAATGCCAAAACTTGAATGGGTTGGAAAAAGCAAGGTCGTCAACCACCATCATGATGTGCCGTTCCGTTTGCTAGATAGGCAGTACAGCTTCACTGCCCAAGAAGGTACGCCCAGCAATTCGACGAACAATAAAATCATTCAGGGCGATAATTTAGAAGCCCTGAAAAGTCTCTTGCCTGAATTTGAAGGCAAAGTGAATTGCATCTATATTGACCCGCCTTACAACACGGGCAATGAAGGCTGGGTGTACAACGATAATGTGAACGATCCAAAAATCAAAAAATGGCTCGGTCAGGTGGTGGGCAAAGAAGGTGAAGATTTAAGTAGGCACGACAAATGGCTGTGCATGATGTACCCGCGCTTGAAGCTGCTTCATCGTTTGTTGGCTGATGATGGGGTGATTTTTGTTTCCTTAGACGATAATGAAATTTCTTCATTCCGTTTGATAATGGATGAAATTTTTGGAAAAGGAAATTTCATAACAACCATCACTTGGAAAAGTCGAGCCAAACCATCAAACACAGGCGATGCAAAATTAAAGCCTCAGAATGATTCTGAATATATTGCAGCCTACAAAAAAGCAGACTATCCAAGATTTAATCTCATTGCATCTGGGAAAGAGCGTAATTATCCACATAGTGATGGTGACGGTAGCTATCGATTGCAAACGATTCTTAAATCAAATCGTGGTGAGAGCAAGCGGGGAACAATGCAATTTTCTTTGCATGGTTATAAGCCGCCATCAACTAAACGGTGGCAAGCCGGTGAAAAAACTATTCTTGATCTTTTTAATAGAAATAGAATTACCTTTGAAACCGGTGAGCCAATGTTGAAATATTACGAACATGAAGAGGCCGAAGAGTTTTCTCCTTTCTATTGTCATGTTCCAAAAGAACTAAGCGGTACTGCTGAGGGTGGAAAAAAAGAACTAAATGCTATTCTTGGGATAGAGCATGGTTTTGATACGGTTAAACCGCTCGAAATTTTAAACTATATACTGAGTCGTGTTCTTGTTAAAAAGGGTGCCATATTTCTTGACTCATTCGCAGGTTCAGGCAGCACGGCCCATGCTGTCCTTAAGCTCAACGCCCAAGATGGAGGTAATCGTCGTTTCATCCTGTGTGAAATGATGGACTACGCCGAAACCATCACAGCCGAACGGGTTCGCCGTGTCATGAATGGTTACGGCCAAGGCAACAAGGCGGTTTTGGGTACAGGCGGTGGTTTTGAATTTTTCAAAGTAGGCAAACACCTTTTCAAAGAAGACAAAAATCTGAACGAAGAGGTGGGCACTGAAGCCATTAGGGGCTATGTGGCTTACACAGAAAGGGTTTCCCCCGAAAAATGTTTGAGCACGCAGAATCCTATCAGCCCCTATGCCTTGGGTATAACCGATACAGCGCTCTACATTTTCTACTACGAAAAAGACCGGGTAACGACATTGGATATTGATTTTCTGGGACAGCTGAAAATCAAACACCTACCATCCAGACCTGAGCAATTTGTCATTTATGCAGACAAGTGTGCTTTGGATAAAGATTTTCTGTACAAGCACGCAATTACCTTCAAGCGCATTCCCCGTGACATTACCCGGTTCTAAGAAAAACAATCATGGAACTCAAAGATTACCAAGCTGATGTTCTGGCAGACCTCAGCCAATACCTAGAAACCCTGTTGGCGTGCAAGGGGCACCTTCCGAATGCTTTTACCCAGTATTGGAAAGACCGTGGTGTGCTCAATCAAGCATACAAGAACAACGTTAAAGAAGTGCCTCATGTGTGCGTGAAGGTGCCCACGGCGGGAGGAAAAACCTTTATTGCCGTGAATGCTTTAGAACGGATTTTCTCTGCCTTCGCAGAATACAACCCCACCCGCCCTAAATTTGTGGTGTGGCTCGTTCCTTCTTTGACCATTCTTGAACAGACAGTAAAAAACCTGTCCAATATTGATCATCCATACCGCCAGCGACTCAATGACCTGTTCAGTGGTCGTGTACAAATCTACGAGAAAGCAGATGTGCTTCAGGGGGCAAGCTTTAATGCAGACACCGTAAAAGAACAGCTTTCATTGGTCGTCATGTCGTTTGACTCACTCAAGGCCACCAACAAAGAGAACCGCAAAGCCTTTCAGGAAAACGGCTATCTTGCCTCGTTCCTGAATGATGAGAGTGCCCTTGTGGAACCCTTGGAGGGAACAGAATCCTCCGCACTCATCAATGTCATGCGCAGCCTCAAGCCGGTTGTGGTGGTAGATGAGAGCCACAATGCTGAAAGCACTTTGTCTGTGGACATGCTTCGCAACCTCAATCCCAGCTTCATTTTTGATCTGACTGCCACACCAAAAGACAATAGCAATATCATCAGCTATGTGGATGCTTTACGGTTGAAAAAGCAAAACATGGTCAAGCTGCCCGTGATTGTTGCGAATCAGCGAAGCCAGGAAGACGTGATCATGGCCGCACTGAATATGCGGCGCCAGCTGGAAGAATTTGCCAAGAAATCACAAGAGAAGGGCGGTGGTTATATTCGCCCTATCGTACTTTTCCAAGCTGAACCGAAAAACAAAGATGACACCACCACTTTTGAGAAAGTGCGTGAAATTCTGCTGGAACTGAATATTCCAAAAGAGTACGTTGCCATCAAGACAGCGAATATCAACGAACTCAAGAATGTTGATTTGATGAGCCCTGATTGCCCTGTGCGCTACATCATTACCGTGAATGCACTGAAAGAAGGGTGGGATTGCCCATTTGCTTATGTACTAGCCACACTGGCAAATAAATCATCTGTGGTCGATGTAACTCAAATTCTGGGGCGAGTGCTTCGCATGCCTTACACCAGAAAGCACAGTATTGAATTGCTGAACCTGAGCTATGTTTTTACCTCTTCGAGCCACTTTCAGAATACTTTGAGCCAAGTGGTTGCTGGTTTAAACAAAGCAGGTTTTTCTAGGCGGGATTATAGAGAGATTGATCTGTCTGCGACTGAGCAAGAGGAAAACACCAACCCGTTGCCAACTCAACAAGAGTTGAATTTAGCCAAAGAAACTGATGCTCAAAATTACGATATTCAGAAAAGCAATCTTAATCCAAACTGGGAACAACAGGCGGTAGAGCAAGCAGCCAACGCCATCCATGCCAAAAATGGTACACCGCCCACTACAAATGAAAACGATACAACAGGTGTTGAGGCGATCAAGGCGCAAGCGGTTGAACAAGCGCAACAATTTGAAGAGCAGGCAAATGCAACCAGTGGTGAATCTATTCCTGAAGAACTGAAGAAGTCTATGAACGATCACAAGATGAAGCCAATTTTTGAAGAATCGGCGAAGGCTATTCAGTTGCCCCAGTTCTTTATCAAGTTGCCTTCTGATGGTGGCTTTTTTGACAGCGGTGACCAATGGCACAAACTGTCTAAAGAAAATCTGCTGTCCCACTTTTTGTTAGCGAATCTCGATGCGACGATCAATTTCACAGTCATCGAATCTGATGTTTACAAGATAGACGCACAAGATATTGGTAATGGTGAAAGTGCCCCGTCTTTTTCTGTGGTCAAAAAGGCTGAAAAGGAAAGATTGAACAGCATCATCAAAAATCAGCCTACATCAGGGCAAGTTACGTCTATTTTGAATCGATTATTTGAGCTGATTGGGAAAAATGCTTTTTATCCAATTGAGGATTATGATATAAAGCACTATCTAAGACGAATTGTTGAGACAATGAATGCGGATCAACGCGCTGACTGTCTTGATCGTGACTATGCTTATGTAAAAATTATCAAAGAGAAAATTCAGGGTCTCGCTAATGAGTATGCGGCCAAAGAATTCAGTAACTGGTTGACTACTCAAAAAATCAAAATTCGTCCATCTTTTTTATTCCCGGCCACGGTCGCGCCAAGTGACAATGCGCCTGCTATTGGCAAGAGTCTTTATGTCATTGAAGGTGGTATCAATAACCTTGAAAGCAAGGTTATCCGTGGCATTGCAGAGCTGGAAAATATTGTCTGGTGGCACAGGAATCTTGAAAGGGGAAAAGGCTTTGTTATCAATGGATTCTTGAATCACTATCCAGATTTTATTGTTCTTACGAATAGCAAAAATATTATTGTAGTGGAAACCAAGGGTGACGATAGAGATAATTCAGACTCTAAAGATAAACTCAAACTTGGTAAAATATGGGAATCGCAAGCCAATCAAATAACTCATGAAACTGGCTATCGGTACCATTACATGATGGTATTTGAGAATAATCCGGTTGAAGGTGCTTACACCACAGGTGATGTGCTGAGGCTGATTGAAGCTTTGTAAATTTTGAATGCATAGAAATTGAATTTTTACGCAGCCATTGCCGCCACAGTGCACGGGTAAGCCGTGGCGCTGTGTGGGCTACATGGCACTTACGCTCTGGGTGTGATGGTGTAGCAGTGGCAGCCGGTGTCACACCGGCCACAGACTCCCCTGGCCGATAAGCGCCACACACTCAAGCCGTTGAACAATCAAAAAAACTCATGCAAGGCCAAACCCGCTGATGCAGGCCGTTTGGGGGTGCGTTATGCGGGTGAACCCCTAGCCGAATGGGGCTTTTGGGCCTCGAAGGCCTGAAAACGCCTAGCTACAATCCGGCTTCGACCCGCAGCCTGTCCCCTACCCAGGGACTGGCCTGGCGGGTTTTTTGCTAAGTTGAAACAGGCAGCACCGGGCAACCCGCCCGAGCCTGTCACACACACGGAGAAAACCTCATGGAAATCTTGCTACAGCAGATCATCAACGGTCTGGTGCTGGGCAGCATGTACGCACTGGTGGCGCTGGGCTACACCATGGTGTACGGCATCATTGGCCTGATCAACTTTGCCCACGGCGATGTGCTCATGGTCGGCGCACTCACCAGCTGGACCATCATCACGAGCATGCGCGAATCCATGGCAGGCACGTCGGGCTGGATGATTTTGTTGATCGCCACCCTCATTGCCATGGTGGTGTGCGCGGCGCTGAACTACTCGATTGAGAAACTGGCTTACCGGCCCCTGCGCAATTCCTCGCGCTTAGCCCCCTTGATCACGGCCATTGGCATGTCGCTGCTGTTGCAGACCTTTGCCATGATCCTCTGGAAGCCCAACCCCAAGTCCTACCCGGCCATGCTGTCGTCGGAGCCCATCAACCTCGGTGGCGCGGTGATTTCAGTCACGCAGATCACCATCTTGGCCGTCACGGTGCTGACGCTGGCTTTTCTGATGTGGTTGGTCAACCGCACCAACCTGGGCCGGGCCATGCGTGCCACCGCTGAAAACCCCCGCGTGGCAGCCCTCATGGGCATCAAGCCCGATGTGGTGATTTCGGCCACCTTCATCATTGGGGCCATGCTGGCCGCCATTGCGGGGGTGATGTGGGCATCCAACTACGGCACGGTGCAGCACGCCATGGGTTTCATGCCCGGCTTGAAGGCGTTTGTGGCGGCGGTCATGGGTGGCATTGGTAACTTGGCTGGGGCGGTGGTGGGCGGTATTGCGCTGGGCCTGATCGAATCGCTGGGCGCGGGCTATTTGGGCCAGCTCACCGGGGGCGTGCTGGGCAGCCAGTACACCGACATTTTTGCCTTCATCGTGTTGGCCGTGGTGCTGACCCTGCGTCCCTCGGGTCTGCTGGGCGAGCGTGTGGCTGACCGGGCCTGAAGCAGGAGACACGATCATGATGGATTCCAAATTCGGCAAATTGGCCGTGTTCCTGCTGGCTGCGGTGGCATTGCTGCTGTTGCCCATTTTGTTGCAGGCCACGGGCAGCAATTCGTGGGTGCGCATTCTGGACATTGCGCTGCTGTATGTGCTGCTGGCGCTGGGCCTGAACATTGTGGTGGGCTATGCGGGCCTGCTGGACTTGGGCTATATCGCCTTCTTTGCGGTGGGGGCCTACATCTTTGCTTTCTTGGGTTCGCCCCATCTGGCCGACACGTTTCCGGCCATCAAGGCCATGTTCCCGGATGGGCTGCACTACAGCATCTGGTGGGTCATGGTGGTGGCCGCCGTGGTGGCTGGTGTGGTCGGCATGATTTTGGGTGCGCCCACGCTCAAGCTGCGCGGCGACTACCTGGCCATCATCACGCTGGGCTTTGGCGAAATCATCCGCATCTTTTTGCTGAACATGGACCGTCCGGTGAACATCACCAACGGCCCCAAAGGCATCAGCCAGATTGACAGCATCACGGTGTTTGGGCTGGACTTGGGCAAGCGCCTCACCATTGGCGACTACAGCTTCCAGCCCGTCACGCTGTATTACTACCTGTTCCTGTTCTTTGTGGTGCTGGCCGTCATCATTTCCTACCGGCTGCAAGATTCGCGCATTGGCCGCGCCTGGATGGCGATTCGTGAAGACGAAATTGCCGCCAAGGCCATGGGCCTGAACACGCGCAACCTGAAATTGCTGGCTTTTGGCATGGGCGCTTCGTTTGGCGGTGTGTCGGGCGTGCTGTTTGCCTCGTTCCAGCGTTTTGTCTCGCCCGAATCGTTCTCGCTCATGGAGTCGGTGATGGTGGTGGCTATGGTCGTGTTGGGTGGCATTGGGCACATACCGGGCGTGATTTTGGGGGCCTTGCTGCTGGCGGGTTTGCCCGAGTTGCTGCGCCATGTGGCCCACCCCCTGACGGCGATGACCGATGGCCGCTTGGCCCCAGAAATTTTGCGCCAGTTGCTCATTGCGCTGGCCATGGTGGCGGTCATGCTGGTGCGTCCCCGAGGCTTGTGGCCCGCGCCTGAGCACGGCAAGTCCTTGTCCAAATGAGTGGAGTTGCCAACATGTCTGAAACCATTCTCAAGGTTGCCAACGTCTCCAAACGCTTTGGGGGTCTGCAAGCCCTCAGCGATGTGGGTCTAGAAATCCAGCGCGGTCAGGTCTATGGCCTGATTGGCCCCAATGGCGCGGGCAAAACCACGTTTTTCAACGTACTGACCGGCCTGTACACCCCCGACAGCGGTACCTTCGAGCTGGCGGGCAAGCCCTACACGCCCACGGCGGTGCACGAAGTGGCCAAGGCGGGCATTGCGCGCACCTTCCAAAACATTCGGCTGTTTGCCGAAATGACCGCCCTGGAAAACGTCATGGTGGGCCGCCATGTGCGCACCCATTCCGGGCTGATTGGTGCCGTGCTGCGCACGCCGGGCTTCAAGCGCGAGGAGGCAGAAATCCGCGCCCGTGCCCGCGAGCTGCTGGACTATGTGGGCATTGGCAAGTTTGCCGACTACAAATCGCGCACCCTGAGCTACGGCGACCAGCGCCGCCTAGAAATTGCCCGCGCCCTGGCCACCGACCCGCAGCTCATTGCACTCGACGAACCCGCTGCGGGCATGAACGCCACCGAAAAGGTGCTGCTGCGCGAGCTGATTGACCGCATTCGCAACGACAACCGCACCATTTTGCTGATTGAGCACGATGTGAAACTCGTCATGGGCCTGTGCGACCGCGTGACGGTACTGGACTACGGCAAACAGCTCTCGTCGGGCACGCCCGCGCAGGTGCAAAGCGACCCGAAAGTGATTGAAGCCTATCTGGGCACCGGCGGAGCTTGAGGAAAGAACAACATGGCAAACACATTACTCAAAGTCAGCGGCCTGAAGGTGTCTTATGGCGGCATCAAGGCCGTCAAGGGTGTCAGTCTCGATGTGCGCGAGGGCGAACTGATCTCGCTCATCGGCTCCAACGGGGCGGGCAAAACCACCACCATGAAAGCCATTACCGGATCGCTCGCCTTCGAGGCGGGTGACATTGAATACTTGGGCCAGAGCATCAAGGGCAAAGGGGCCTGGGACTTGGTGAAGCAAGGCCTGGCCATGGTGCCCGAAGGCCGGGGCGTGTTCACCCGCATGACCATCACCGAAAACCTGCAAATGGGTGCCTACATCCGCAGCGACAAAGCGGGCATTGCGAACGACATTGAGCGCATGTTCGGCATCTTCCCGCGCCTGCGCGAACGCAAAGACCAACTGGCGGGCACCATGAGCGGTGGCGAACAGCAAATGCTGGCCATGGCCCGCGCCCTGATGAGCCAGCCCAAGGTGCTGCTGCTGGACGAGCCGTCCATGGGCCTGTCACCCATCATGGTGGACAAGATTTTTGAAGTGGTGCGCGACGTGTCCGCCCAAGGCGTGACGGTGCTGCTGGTGGAACAAAACGCCCAGCGCGCCCTGCAAATTGCCGACCGGGGCTATGTGATGGACTCGGGCGAAATCACCATGACCGGCAGCGGCAAAGACCTGCTGGTCGATCCCAAGGTGAAAGAGGCTTATCTGGGGCATTGAGCCCCTTGCGGGGCTTCAATACGGACGGCACAGACATAAAACAGCCTTGGCGTTCTGGGTTTGCCATGTGGTTTGCGTCAGTTTTGAAAACCATTTTCATGACGGTTGACTGGCTTTAAGCAAAGCGCTCATCGTCATTGCAGCGACCACCACCACACTGGCAATGCGTAGCATGGCCATCATGTTTTCAGAAGTCATGTCGAGTTTCATGAAGTGTCCTTCTCTACCTTGTGTTGTCGCGAGTCAAATTCGTCACCAAAGCGTGATTTGAGATAAACACCGCCTCTGCCAACAATGCCCACAATGGCAACTATGGCTGCAATACCCACCAAAGCAATGGCAGCATTTGTTGAAAGAGGTAATTGTGCGTTGTTGTCCATCGCTGTTCTTTCGTGTTAATTCGGTAGTTTGACTAGAGCCAGACTGGATATTGGTCTGTGTGCACAGACCGCGCCCTGAGCATGTTTTTTCTTACTGATCTGTTTGTTCAGATGCAGTTTGACCAAAAATCCCACCTGCCTCAATCAAACAGGCTGGCCACAAAGGACACCGCTCCACTGGCGATTGCCAGCGGAACCACCACGGGGCTGGCTGCCACCCCAGCCACCACCAGCGCACCGCTGGCCGATGCGCCCAGCGCAATGCCGGCACCAGTTGCCACCGCTGTGCGTTCTGTGCTCACCTCACGGGTACCTGTAATTTCTTTGGATATTTCGTTGCCCAGCAAACCCAAGCCTACAGTCTTATGGATCGACATTTCTATACTTCCTTTAAAAACAATGAAAACGGACACAATCACAACCCGGCTGGTTTTTGAAGATTTAAAAGCAATCGCAGCCGTGTCGATGTGGATTGAATGTAAGCTCAACCTGCCACGTTTTTGATAATCAGCAACGTTGCAAGTAGGTGTTTCACTGATTTTTTCGGGTAGAAGCAGACTCAACGGGTAGGCATAGATGGCTTTAGTACTCGGCGTAAATGCTCAATAAACGCAAGCAACTGTTCTTCGCTTTTGAGTGCCTGAAGCACTTCTTCACTGTCTGATCGGACACCGTGTGCCAGCGTGTTGCGCAGGTACTCCAGTTGCCCAAAGTGGGGCCAGTGGCGCTCTTTCAGGGTTTTAGCGGCGGTCTTTCTGGCTTCGAAATCATTTGGTTGTGCTTGGCTACTGGGGTCTTTGAAAACCTCTGTTGTCAGCATGCATTCGTACAGGTAGAAAACACCGCGCAAGTAGTCGCCCCGCTTCAGGTAAGCATTGGCCAGTGCCAACTCGCGCAGGGCGCGACGCGGCTCCCGCGCCCATTGCATGCGCTGTTGCAATGCTGGACGAAACAGTTTGACCAGTGGACTTTCCAAGTCCAACATAGCCTTTTGTGCGTGGGCTAGTTTGTGTACAGCCAACTCGGCGGCCATGTTGCGTTCAAAAAAAGCAGCCTGTTTCCATTGCTGCGCCTTGTCGCTGCCCATGCCTGCGTGCGTCATCAGGTGGCTCATCTGCCCGTAATCACCGGTACGCTGGTACACCGCCAAGGCATCCACCCAGTCCAGCATTTGCAACATGCCGTGCAGGTTCAGCACCGGGGTAATGCCGTCGGTTGCGGGTGGCACAGGCTTTGTCATCTCCAGCGCGCCGTAGTAAATGGCTTGGGTTTGGGCTTCGCGCGCATGCTGCAAATAGCGTGCAGCAACCAGGCCGAGCATGGGCAAATGCCGGAAACCATGTGTCACGTCAAGTACCACCGAGTCGCCCATTGACACCTGTTCAGACAGCACCTGTAGCACCTCCACCTGTTCTTGCGCATCGCGTGCGTAACCAATGAGGCAAGGGCAAACTTGGCAGCCAATGCGTTTGGACAGCGTAGGAGCCACGGTATCCAGCATGACCTGCGTTACCCTGTCTTCGCGCACCGCGAGTTCTAATTCCGCCAGCGCGTCCATCGTGCTCTCGTCGTCTCCAGCCATGTCCAGTGCAAACACATCCCACATGCTCGAAGCAGTACCCAAAATGACGAACTTCGTCACATTTGGCACATGCCGTGCCAAGGCCTGGCCGATGTACATGGTTTTTTCCCAAGGCGGCTGCCCCGGCAATTGGTAGGTAGCGGGCCGGTAGGCGTTGCTTGCTCTGTCGCGCACGCCCTTGCCCAAAAAACTGACAAGGGTAATTTTTTCGTTTGGCATGGTTTACTTTCTACAGCTTGGTGACTGAGTGGTTTGGTAGCTCAGGTTTTTGGGTTCTGGTGTTCGAGTGCCGTGCGGGCGTACAGGTGCACCAATGACTTAATCAGGCCGACTTCTTGGCCCAGGCATGCTGAGTGGCACGCAGACCCGCGGGAGAAGCCAGGGTTTTCTTGATCGTGCTCCACCAATCCACATCCCATTCGTCATCGCCTACAAAATCGATCAAATCTGCGTTGGTGTTGAGTTTGAGCGGGCGGTTGATTCCAGTTTGTTTTTTACCGATCGGCTCCAACATGTAGTGCTCGGCGCAGGCTCCCAAACAATCGCGCATTTCGCTATGCAGGCGCGAGATCAGTGTTTTTGTATCGGGTTGTTTGTCGCCCGTGAACGGGTGCCTGAAATCGCGGGTCAACTCTTCCCACAATTCAACTGGTAGATCCTCTGCCTGCGCCTGCATGCGTTCAGGTACCTGCTGAGCCTGTACCTTGAGCATGGCAAAAAATGCCAATACCGCAAACTCCATGGGTGATAAAGCAATACTGATCCCGCAAATCTGGACAAAACCCTGCAAATTGGAACCATCGGCGCTTTGTGTCACTTGCAACTCCATTCGCTCGGGCTGCTCGCGCGCGTTGGCCAAGCGCACCGCCAACTCCAGTGTCATGCGGTGATGGTTTTCGGTTTTCTTGTTTTTGTTAGATTTCACCGCCTTCAACCATTGGGCTGGCATCCATTGTTTGCCCAACTTAAGCGCTGTAATCCGGCCCAGATTCACCTGCGCATCTGCCGTGCTGACGCTGCTTTGTTGGCCTGTAACCTGCCGCGATGCCTCCAGAAGGCGTGGTACTTTGGGCGGGAAGAAGAAGCCCAGCGATGGGTCTTCAAATGGCTTGTTCACCAGTACATGCGATAGCTCGTCCTGCGGCTCTGCCAACAAAGAAAACGCATGGCCCATCAAAAAACTCATGGTTTTTCTGCCCCCCGCAATCGATGCATGAATCTGCACACGTTGACCCTGTTGATCCGGGTTTCTTCGCAGCAGTGTGCCCTGCTGAATACCGTGAAACACCTGAAAAATAAAATCACCCGCCAATCGGTTGGACGCATCAGAGTTGATGTCATCCATGTTGTGAATAACATGGATCGTGTGAGTATCAAACACCGGTGGTGGCAGGTTTGTAGGCCAATAGTCGGCCAGCAATGCCTCTAAGCAACCCCCTTGGGGGCTGAGCAAGTCTTTCAAAATTTTCGCTTTGCCTTGCGTTGTCGTGACGATATGAATTTCATGTGGCCTATAAGGTTTTGACTCGGTGAGCAAGGCAAATAAAGTTTCGGTAATGATCGCTGGCGACATGCCACTCACGCATAACAACACTTGGTAGTTCATGAAAATGGTTTCTTCACTGAAAGCGCTTTGAGCTTTTAAAAGTGCAATGCCTGTTGATATGCCTGGGAGATGATGCGCATGGAAGGCAGTTGATCCCACACGTCCGGTGCTGTCCAGTGCTGCGTGTGAATGCGGGTCGCGAATTCGTCCAGCTGTGCCGCCATGGAATGACTCCATTCGGTGGATGTTTCAAATTCGGGTTGCGCCTGTGCGTTGAGCCACACACCAGTTCGGTTGACAAACCAGCGGTTCTGGTCGGTCTGTATGCTCAAACCTTCAGACTTTTTGCAGCCACTTTTGCTGCTGGGGTCGGGCTCACCGTGAAGCCAAGAGTCAAGGGCTACCCAGGTTTGTTCGGTGCGGCCCCACAGGTGTACACGGTCTTCGATACCGTCAGCCGGGGTCAGGATGTTGCCATTGTGCAATGTAGATGCCACCCATTCAAAGGGGCCTGCCATGGCGTGCAGCAGATCAACCATGTGGTATCCCGAGTCCAGCAAGGTGCCTCCACCCGACTGGTTCCGGCTGTTGCGCCAACTGCTTGTGTTGGCCTGTGCACCAGCGGGAGCAAAACCGAGATGCAAGTGAGCATGAATTTCAAGCACTTGCTCGCCCCGCTGGCGAATGGCCTGCTGACAGTATCTGTAGCTGGGGTGGTGCCTGCGCTGAATGGCCGTTTGTAGCGGGCAGCCAGCTCGTTGGGCTGCCTGCAAAAAATGGATGGCTTCTTCTAGGTTCCTAGCCAGTGGCTTTTCTTTGAGTATGGGTAGCCCGAA
The DNA here is from genome assembly GCA_041192045.1 of Pseudomonadota bacterium. Taxonomy (GTDB): domain Bacteria; phylum Pseudomonadota; class Gammaproteobacteria; order Burkholderiales; family Burkholderiaceae_C; genus Hydrogenophaga. The sequence continues at coordinate 32,206 of JBEENR010000021.1, forward strand.
CGCCAGCAGTTGCGCCCAAATCTGTTGGTAAGCATGGTGAGGCAGTGCCAGCACCAGCCCATCTAAAGGCAGGTTTTCAAGCGATTCAAGGTGCTCAAACACACGGGTGGCCAGTACGGGGTAGCGCTCAAGCGTGTGTTGTCGGGCGTTCGGGCTCGGGTCCACCGCAGCCACAAAAGTGGCGCGGGTGGCAAGGTGGGCTGCTTGCAGGTGCTCTTGGCCTTGTGGGCCTAGGCCCACCATGGCCAAACGCACAGGGGGACGCTGGATGTTGGGTTCGGTAAACATGGCGCAGCGGGGAATGGTGTGGATGGGGGTTAGGCCGACACCGCTTTAATGCCCGAGCATGCTGCCTGCGGTCATGTCAATCACGCTGCCCGTCAGATAACGGCTGTTCGGTCCAACCAGGAAAGCGACCATGCTGGCAATTTCTTCGGGCTCGCACATGCGCTTGAGGAAGGTGCCTTGGGCCACGCTGTGGCGCTGTTCGTTGCTCCAGTCGTTGGTCATACCGGTGATGGTGGGGCCGGGCAACAACAGGTTGACCCTAACGGCATCGGGTCCGAGCGCACGGGCTGCACTCATGGTGAGCCCATGCAAGGCAGCCTTGCTGGCGGCATATTGAGGCTTTCGTGCACCCACAAGACCAACGGGTGAACCCACATTGACGATGCTGCCCCTCTGCTGTTGCTGCATACGGGGTCCAAGGGCCTGTATCAGCCGCATGGCGGGGGTGACGTTCACAGCAAAGGCCAGCTCCCATTCCGCTGGTTGCACTGTGGCCAGAGTGCCACCTTGCGAGGCCAACCATATTGACCAGTGCCTGCACGGGTGGGGCATTGGTCAGGTGTTGGAGGGTTTCAGAAATGAGATCGGGGTGTTGCACCGGTAGGCACAGGGGGGTGCATTGCTGGCCGAGTTGGCTTTGCAGCTTAGTCAAAGCGGGGCCGTTGTGGTCAATGCACACCACATGCCAGCCTTGACTGGCCAAGGTGCGTGCGCAGGCGGTGCCCATGCCGCCACCTGCACCCGTCAGAACGGCGCTGGCATGGCCGACGGCAGGTGCGTCGTTGGTGTGCAAGTGTGGTGTGTTCATTTGCGGTTGTTCTACGGCTTGCGTGCTACCCAGCCAATCCCGGCTGTACTTGACCAGCCCGCGTTGCAGGTGTTGGCCGTGTTTGGCAATGTCGTCCAGCAGTTGCCAGTCGAGTTGATTTTTCATTGGGGGGTATTCTGTGAAGGGAATGACACCTGTTAGAACCAAACCGCGCACTGCGAAAGTGCCATCTGCAATACCTTTTCTTTGAAACAAGGCACCTCTTTTTCATGCGTTACCTGATCAATACACCCATCCTGACGGCTTACGGGGACTACCGTTTTTCTCCGCTCACGCTCAATGAAGCCCAAGCGTTGCTCCGTATGGGCTTCACCAGCGCGGTTGGGCATCTGGGCGCAGCCGAGCTGCTGTCGCAACTGTTGGCACAACCCGTGACCATGCAGCGCCTCACCATCCAGATGCAGCCGGGTGACGATGCCGTTGTCATGCGCCTGAGCCAACGCTTACCCGAAGGCGTGGTGCTCACCGCCACCGAACTGGCCCAACGCCGCCCAGAGTTTGGCTGGTTACAGCGGCTGTCTTAAGACAAAATTTCTTTCAGGCCGAACTGATTACCTTTCCGTTCAACCCGCACCTTGGCATCAACCACCTTGCCTTTGCTCAGTTTCTTGCGAATGGCTTCTGGTAAGGCATCAAAAAGCTTTTGGGCATCTGCCCCACTGGTTTCTTGGGCTTTTGGCTGTCCATCCACCCTGAGGGTAAAACACAGTTTCCTTGCGCCTGTATTCCAAGAGGTCAGTGTTGCGTCCATGACATCTTCGCCCGTTTTGATCCCTGATTGCTTCAGACTCTCGGTTTGCTGCTCCAAGGCACGAGCAGTTTGATCGACCATTCGTCCATACCCCGCAGCGGTTTTGGCACCAGCCCCCAGCCATTCCAGCGCATTTTTCAGCGCCGCAATCACTTGCGGTAGTTCGGCAACGGTTTGGGCATCGGTCTGTGGGTTGCCGCTCAGGCGCGGTGCCACCATGAAGGTGAAATCCGTTCCCTGCTTCACCACCAAAAACGGCACAGGCACAGGGCTGTGCCAGTCGGCGGGTGCCGCAGTGGCCTGATCTGCCGCCGTGTAATCGCCACCTTGTTCATACCACTTGCCCATGTGCGGTGTCATCACGTCACACCCCAAATGAACCGGTTTGCCCGGCAAAGCGTCGAAAAAAATGTAGCTGCCCGCGCATTCAATGTCTTCGGCTGCGGTGTTCTTAGCATCAGCGTCACCCCCCTTGGCCGTACCAAACCACCGGGCAACCAGGGCTTGCTTGTCTTGGGTGCCGTGATCCATCCACACCTCCACCCAAGCCCGCAGCAAACCCTTAACGCCTGAAGCTGGCCAGTAGGGCATGCCTAAAGTGGGGTGAAAAGTAAAGCCGTTTTCCACCGGGTGGCTCAAGCCCGTGCCGGTGACAAAGTTGCCCTGCGTTTGCAAGCAGACCACCTGCCCGCCCAAGGCCAGACACAGTTTGCGCTGGCGATCCAGCAAAGACTCGATTTGATCGGCGCTGCCCGATGCCCCCAAACCCACGGTTTTGTCTATCCAACCACGCTTGCCTTCGTCACCCACGCTCCAGTCCGGTTCAAACGCGCTGTAAAACCGGGTGAACCACAGTCCGGTGTTAGCGGTTTTGGTTTGCCCCGGTGCAATCTGTTGAGCCGCTTCGATGCTGTCTTGATAGAACGGGTAATTGCTCATGCTTGTTCCCTTACAGATAAGCGCTGGAAAACTTCTTCACCCAGTCCATGTACTGAATGGCCTCGGCCTGTGCTAGCCGGTAGGTGTTGAAGTCGGCCTCGGTAATGGCATTCATCAAATCGGGTTTGCCTGCAAAAGGGCGGCCTGGCTGTGTAAGCCAGCTTTGCAAAATGAGATACAGCTTGTCGTAGCCGTCCTTTTCTTTCTTGCTTTTGAAAAACGCCAAGGCTGGGCCCAGACCGTTGGTGTGGATCATGAACGGCAGCTCGCTGGCGCGGGCTTTAAGTTTGTCGCCGTCGTTCAACGTTACAAGATCTTTCACTTTTTCCAGCGCGTGCTTGGCACGCAGTTGTTGCAGGGTTTGTGTTGCCATGGTGTTCAAGCCTCCACTTTCTCGACACGGCACCAGCCCATGCCCACGGTTTCGTTGCCACCCAGTTGCAAATACGGGCGCTCTGCCGGGAACAGGCCCAGTGCCGCATCCAGTATTTGCTGCGCACTGTGGCTTGCCCCCTTGCGACGGCTGGCATCAGCGGCCAGCGCCACATACAGCACTGTTTCGGGCGACAGGGTTTCCTCGTACCACAGCGCACCGTTTTTCACGGTCTTGTGTTCTTTTTCAATCGCAATGTGGGGCGTTACCGCCGTGGTGTACTGGGCCAAATGGCTGAACATATCGTCTGACACGATGACCAATTGCTTTTGCAAGCGCTCGGCAAAGCCGCCACCCACAAACCTGGCCAGCCATTCAATGAGTTGGGTCAGGTCTTTCTTTTCTGCGCTGAAATGAAATTCCTCTAAAAACAGGCTGCCCTCAAAGTTGGGTGTAAACACGTTGTTGTCTGTGGGCGCAACCGGCGAATCCACCGCACCCGCCACCCCCAGCCGCCGTGCGTCAGCCGCTGCACGGTTGATGAGTGCTGGGCAAGTTACCCATTTGAAGTGTGTGGTCAGGCTGCGCACCGGCAGCAGCAGCAAGCGGGCATCGCCCACCGTCAAGGCCCCGGCATGGTCGCTGGCGCTTTTGGTATCGGGGCCAAACACGTCCACCAAGTCAGCTTGCTTCACCTGCTCGGCCCTGGCTCGCATGGCCCCCTTTACCGCAGAGCCAAACACCACCGGCCAGCCGCTGTGGGCCTCCCGCATGATGGGCAAGTCAATCACACCCACGGCTCGGCCAGCGCCAGCGTGAATGGATGTTTCGGCAATCAGTCCTAAAAGTGCATGTTTCATAAAAATACCCTGCATGTGTTCAAAAAAATAAAACGGGTGTTTTGTGGCAAATCGGCCATGGGCATCACCAAGTGCCCACGGCCAACTCACCGTGTCCGTGGTCTGTGCTTTGCCCAATCTGCTGGCCGTGCAAAGCTTGCGCAGCCAAGGCAGCATCGGCATCCAGTACCTCGCAAAAATAGCAACTGCCCGCCGGGGTAAGCGACACCATGTCACGGGGCGCACGCTTTGCCAAATTCCAGCCGCCTTCGCGCACAGGCTTGCCCACCACGGCACACAGCAAGCGCAGCCGCACACCGTGCAAACTGCCTTCCCACACGGTTTGCCCGCTGTCGGGCAATGTCACGGGTGACAAGCCATCGGGCAGCCAGCCGTGTTCAAACTGCGCATGCGTGGTCAGCACCAGCAACAGGCGCGGGCCTTTAACCGCCACCGCTGGTAACACGGGTTCAGCCCTGCGCACCCAATGCGCCATGCGGCCCTCGGCCCCCAGACGTGTCACACCCTGCGCAGGAACCGGGGCATCGTCCGGCTCAAAACCGTGCACACACATGCCCACAGCCACACCCAACACGGGCCGCACATGTTGCGTTTGGTACAGCAAACCCGGCTCCACCGTGCGGCGGGTGTTGTAGCGGCCAATACCCAGCCGTTCCTCGGTATGAAACAGGTCTTTGGCCTGTACCACCCCGTTTTCAGTGAGGGTTTGACCACTCAATACCGCTTGCAAACCCGTGGCCGTCAACCAAGCGTGCTCCAGCGGTTTGGCCCCAGCTGGTGCGGCAGGCTGTTTTTTGGGCAACTGCACACGGCCCAGGTCGCAGTCGGTCAGGTCGCTGGCAGGCTCCAAGCGTGTGAAGGTAGCGGACGGTGTTTTCCCGTCTGGCCCGTCTAAACCCGCAGACCGCAGCACGATCAATGGCACCGGGTACAGGCGCTGGCCGTCTTTCATCACAAACGGGCCCCGAAACGACAGGCGGCCCAGCCCGTTGGCATCGCCAATCAACCGCCGCAAGGCTTGGTGTTCGGGTTGCTTCGCATCGGGGTAGCCGTGCCACTGCACCCCGGCAGCGTTGCCAATGGCCGATCGAATGGCACCTACCACCGTGCGTGTCGGGGGCGGAAACACGCTCTGCAACTGCGCACCGCCCACCGATTCCATGGGGCGCGACTCGCGGAAAAACCAAGTGTCCAGCGCACTGAAGCACCAGCAAGCCCCCGCTGGGTCCGGTGCGTCTGCCAACACCGGGGCGACCACAGCCTTCGCAACCGGCGCTTTGTTTGGCGGGCTTTGAGGCTTTTGGTCTTTCTTTTTGTAATTGTTCGAAAAACCACCCGGCTTGTTCGGCTTGTTTTTGCTCATGCTTCCACCCCTTTCTGTGCCAGAAAACGCACCAGCAGCGCACCGTCCACAGTCAGTTTTTTGCTGGTTCTCCATTCGCTCTGCGGACGCTCTTTGCCCTCTTTCATCAAGCGCGTTACGGCCCGACATTGCGCCAGCAGCGGCTTGATCGTGGCCTTTGCTTCGTCCATCGTGACCTTGTTGCGGTTGTCGTCGCTGTTGACGTAATCCACCGCCAGCAAGTCAATGGCTTCCTGATCGTTCAACACACGCTCAGCACCCTCTGTGGCTGGGTTGAGCAAGTCAAACCGCTCGCGGATTTTGAAAAAGAACTTGTTGGAAAACGCACCCACATGGCCCATGGCCCCATCGCACGCCACAAAGGCCTCGGCCATCTGTGCCACCGCCAGCTGGCCCTTGCCATTCAGCGCCACCTGCCACGGCTGCGCCCATTCCAAGGTCATGCGTCCGGTTTTCCAAACCCGCACCGCCAGCGCATCGCGCCCCGCCCCGTCTTTGGCCACATCGTCCAGCAAATGGTGCGCATCGGCCAGCACCTTGCCCAGCGGCATCTTGACGTGGGCAAACTCAATGGCGGCTGAAATGGTGGTGGGAATCTTGCTGGCCTCAAAACTCTGCAAATAACACCGCCGCACCGCAGCGGCACAGCCCAGCGCATCCTCCAGCGGCAACACCGCCAATACATCGTCGCCCCCGGCGTAAATCAGCATGCCGTTGTGTTGGCGCACGATCTCGGGCACCGCACCGGTAAACGCATTTAACGCTTTTGAAATGGATTGCTGGTTGTCTTTGTTGCTCATGTGGCTGCCCAGCGAATCGCCATCCATCAGCAAAATGGCATAAAACGGCGTGGGGTTGGCCGCCACCTGCGGGTGCGCGCCCCGAAACCGCTGCATTTCACGTCTCAGGTTGTCAACGGCGCGTTCATCCAAGCCATTGGCCTCGGGGTCGTTCTGCACATGCTCAAAAAACACACTGGCATCCAGCGACAGCAAACGGCGCTTGGTACTGTCCGCACCCCAGTCGCCACCCACCGCCAATTGCAAGCACCGAATATGGGTGTCCCACTCGTCCTGGTTGGGGTTGACCTTGCGCGCCGCATCCAGCAAACGCCATGCGTCCTCGTCTGACGATGCCAACACCACCTGCTCCAGCCAATGCACTGCTGCCATGTAACTGACAGAGGGCATGCCCGTTTCCAGCGGCCAGCCATGCACGCGCAAACCGCTGGGCAAAGTGGCGGCAAACCCCTTGAAGTGCCGGGCAAACCGCCGCTTCACATAAGCCAGCGCACACAGCTGTTCTTTGGGGCCCAAATCGGTTTCTTTGCCTTTGCGCACTGCACGCCAAAAATCATTACCCGCTGGGCCGGGCCGCTCACTGCCCGAAAGTTCTTGCCAGCCATCCATCACCATGCATTTCACGCCGGGTTCGGCGGCGTACTGGTGTACACGCCAGTTTTTACGCTGGTCCATCAGCGAGGCATCAGCATCTTCTGCACAAACCAGCCAACTGATGTCCCAAAAATCACGGTGTTGGCGTTCCCAAATGGTGCGCGTGGCTTTGAGCGAAGTGCTCACCACCAAATCAGCCAAACCATCGCGCTGCCACACATGCTCGGCCAACGCAAACCACGCTTCGCGCACACATTGGGCCACCAATGCACCGTCAAAATGGGCGGGCACTTGCGCTTCAACGGCCTTGAACCGGTTGGGAATAGAACCCTGGCGCGGCGGCTCGCCAGCGCCGTGGCCCTGCTCAATCCAGTTCAGATACCCATCGGGCGGCACCGGAAAATTGATTTCCCCGCCCTGGCGCTTGATCTCCGCCATGGCCACACCCGCCAGCCACGACAGCAAAAACGACCCGGCCCAAAAATCGCGTGTGCGCCGCGCCTGCGACACAAAGCCCTGCACCGGGCCAATCGTGAATTGAAACACCCGTTTTTCAGTATTTTCCATGAATGGTCACTCCCTCTTTGTCAATGAAACGGTTCAGATACTCGTGCAGTTTCTCCCAAGCGGGGTTGATCGGTGCATTATGTGATTTGTATCTATTTTCGCTAACCTTGAGCTTGACTTGAGTTTGTTTGCCATCTGGCAAAAACTGCGCGGGCATCAGAATATTCAACGCTGTAAAACCAACATCGCTTAATGGATGAATGTGCAGTAAGAGTGGACTGGCGCGGCGGCCATCTTTTCCATCAGGGGCAATATAATCAACATCTACTTTCCCTTTGGCCGGGCGTATGTCCTTTTGGGAGCTGAAATAATAATTATGAGGCAATCCAAACACTGAACGCACAGGTGCATTCGAAGGAAACTTTCCATCAAATACCTTCAATAGATCATGGTGATCCTCTTTAAAGTTGCGCTCGGCAGGTTGCCCGTTCACTCGGCCCCCTTGGCCGTAACTCCGATACAACTGCTGTTCACGCCCCACGGTATCCAGCAGCCTCAGCGCATCGTTGCCAGCGGCTGACACATCCACACGGGTGTGGGCGCTGAAGGCCGTGAACGGGGCTTCACCGCTGGCTAGCAAGGTGGGTTTGAGCAAATCCCGTACAGCCTGAATGTATTCGGCACGGGTATTTGGCGCATCAGGCCCCGTCAGCGCCACCGAACCCAAGCCATGCCGCGCCCGGCTGCCCAATGCACCCAACAGACCAAAAGCCCTCACAGCGTCTTTCACCTGCCGCACATCTTTATCGGTGGCTTGGGGGTGAAACACCAGTTTCAGCGTGAAAGAACCCCCTTTTTGTAAAGCGTTGCGCAAACACTTGCCACCCTCTTTGAACGTGGCCAAACCCATGCCCAATAAATAAAGCTGCCCAGGTGCCATCGGACTGAACGGCTGCGGCACCGTTTGGGTTTTCACTTCCGCCACCTGCATCAAAAATATCCCCTGCCCGCCGGTTGACTTTTTTGTGTCCTTATCCCAGCCCGCGGCCACCCCAAACAAGCGTGCCTCCTCAGCATGCAGCAGGCGCAAAGCCGCCTCGTTGTTTGGCTGGCTTAGCTGCCAACAGCGCACCCAATTCAATGCCCGCCACCAAAACCGCAATGCCCCTTTGATGCTGGCCGGGCGAATGCCCTCAGCCTGCTGGTCGGCACCGCCCAAAAACATGGGGGTGACGATCTGGAACTCGAACGTTTCGTTCCGCATAGCGCGGCCTCCGTTGAATTGAAAGTTTCCACACCTTGCACACCCGCTTAAAGCGCGCTGCCCGCGTGCGCATCGGTATCTGCAAAGCCTCTTTGGTTTGTCCATGCGGCCACAAGCCATGGCCACCAAGCCCCATTGTGCTTGCAAACCACCCCCACAAACCAGCGCGGCAACGTTGCAAGCACTCCATAAAAACCCTGAGCCCCCCCTCTTTTTGTGCGCAAACCACGCCCCCTTACCCCGATGTTGGGCGGCATAACGCATGCCTTGTACAAAGTCGGCGGTGTTGCACGCTTCACTAGGCCAGCCTGTTTGGCCCCACTGCTGCTGCGCGCATCTGCAAATGACCTTGCCCACAAGGTGCGCGTGCACGCAGGCTGCCCTGCACAGCCATGACTGTGTGCTGCACCAACCGTGCGGGGGCCAAAAACAAGGATTTCTTGGTGGCGACAATCCCTTGAGCGGCGCTTATCTGGATAGAATCCAGCAGCCCTTGCGCCAGCAACCCGGTAACCCGCCGAAGCTGCACCGCGTAGGGGCTCAGCTTTTGAAGATGCAAAAACCTTGGCAACCCCCCTTGCAAGCCCTTGTCAGACAAGGACTTTTTGGGACGAGGAGCCGAAAGGCCAGCCCCGATTTTTAGGGGATTAAGACGTGATAGCCGTATATACTAGCTCACGAGATAGCCGAAAGGCCAGCCCCGATTTTTAGGGGATTAAGACGTTAGACAGTGCGTGAAAAGGCACGCGCTCGCCGAAAGGCCAGCCCCGATTTTTAGGGGATTAAGACACCGTGTCACCGCTGCGGATGGGGGTCATTGCCGAAAGGCCAGCCCCGATTTTTAGGGGATTAAGACGGTCAGCGACTCAATGCCGCCGATGGGTTGCGCCGAAAGGCCAGCCCCGATTTTTAGGGGATTAAGACCAAATTCATCGCGCAACCTCATTAGCTTTTGGCCGAAAGGCCAGCCCCGATTTTTAGGGGATTAAGACTAAAAAACCCGTTTTTTTCTCACACAAGTGAGCCGAAAGGCCAGCCCCGATTTTTAGGGGATTAAGACGCGAATGTGGGCCTTAATTTTGTCAGCCGGTGCCGAAAGGCCAGCCCCGATTTTTAGGGGATTAAGACCCGCTGCACTGTTCTGCGGACGGAAATGTTCAGCCGAAAGGCCAGCCCCGATTTTTAGGGGATTAAGACCCTGCTCTGACTCCAGAGCCAGCTTGAGTATGTGCCGAAAGGCCAGCCCCGATTTTTAGGGGATTAAGACGTGCCAGCGCTGCCACAGAGGGCACCAATAAGGCCGAAAGGCCAGCCCCGATTTTTAGGGGATTAAGACACATGGGGGCAGAGGTTGATGAAAATCATAGTGCCGAAAGGCCAGCCCCGATTTTTAGGGGATTAAGACACGTCGGCACAGTTGATGATGTGGGGGCAGAGGTGCCGAAAGGCCAGCCCCGATTTTTAGGGGATTAAGACTGGCCGCTGCGCCCTTGCCCTTGGTAGCGACCGCCGAAAGGCCAGCCCCGATTTTTAGGGGATTAAGACACGATGGGCAGACATAAAAGGGAAAAATTGAAAGCCGAAAGGCCAGCCCCGATTTTTAGGGGATTAAGACTCAAGTCGGGCTTGACGTGGTGCCAGCTGTTGCCGAAAGGCCAGCCCCGATTTTTAGGGGATTAAGACGCGACAATCTCGCGCACAGCTGCCAAAGTCTTGCCGAAAGGCCAGCCCCGATTTTTAGGGGATTAAGACAGAGCCAGTGGTTGTAGTGCTGTGGGCGATAACGCCGAAAGGCCAGCCCCGATTTTTAGGGGATTAAGACTTATATTTAACTCCCTGTTGCTTTGAGAGTTCGAGCCGAAAGGCCAGCCCCGATTTTTAGGGGATTAAGACATTCATACATGGACATAATTAACCCCACAACGGCCGAAAGGCCAGCCCCGATTTTTAGGGGATTAAGACGAGAGGTTAACGAATTGATCAGTACCGAAAACGGCCGAAAGGCCAGCCCCGATTTTTAGGGGATTAAGACGGGTTTTTTCGGTTTTGGCTTGCTCGACCCAATAGCCGAAAGGCCAGCCCCGATTTTTAGGGGATTAAGACGGCACGAAGGCAGTCTTTCACTATCTGTGAACGCCGAAAGGCCAGCCCCGATTTTTAGGGGATTAAGACTGTCGACAATGCCCTTAGATACCTGATACAAGGCCGAAAGGCCAGCCCCGATTTTTAGGGGATTAAGACATAGCGACTCCAAGTAACCGAAAACACAAAAGCGCCGAAAGGCCAGCCCCGATTTTTAGGGGATTAAGACCGCCTGAGCGGTACTGATACGGGCGGCCTTCGGGGCCGAAAGGCCAGCCCCGATTTTTAGGGGATTAAGACCCGGCTAAGATGCCGGGTTTGTTGGGGGGGGGTGCCGAAAGGCCAGCCCCGATTTTTAGGGGATTAAGACTTGTAGGTGAAGCCTTCCCAGCCCAGCAGGGCCGAAAGGCCAGCCCCGATTTTTAGGGGATTAAGACAATTCCGCTGTGGTCATACATATACACCGGCAAGGCCGAAAGGCCAGCCCCGATTTTTAGGGGATTAAGACTTCAAAATTTTGGGACATGGTATTTGAGATGGCCGAAAGGCCAGCCCCGATTTTTAGGGGATTAAGACTCGGCCTCAAACCTTGCACCGGGCCACTCGTGCCGAAAGGCCAGCCCCGATTTTTAGGGGATTAAGACGCTTCGGCTTTCGCCGAAGCAGCCTCCCATGCGCCGAAAGGCCAGCCCCGATTTTTAGGGGATTAAGACAGAGTTTGGGCGCATGGCAACTAAGGCCATTGTGCCGAAAGGCCAGCCCCGATTTTTAGGGGATTAAGACTGGGGTTAAGGTGTCAGATCAGCTCGACGCGGCCGAAAGGCCAGCCCCGATTTTTAGGGGATTAAGACTCCCATGAGCGTGCTTTTGGGCACGTCCACAGCCGCCGAAAGGCCAGCCCCGATTTTTAGGGGATTAAGACTTACATGCACTGTTCAAATTCTAGGCGCAGCTAGCCGAAAGGCCAGCCCCGATTTTTAGGGGATTAAGACTTGTTTTTTGCTAGCCAGTGTGAAACCAGACAAGCGCCGAAAGGCCAGCCCCGATTTTTAGGGGATTAAGACGGCATAAAAAGGGGGAAATAATTTGCGCATGGGGCCGAAAGGCCAGCCCCGATTTTTAGGGGATTAAGACTCAACGTCCCGTAGCTACCACTTACAAAAATCAGGCGCCGAAAGGCCAGCCCCGATTTTTAGGGGATTAAGACACGTTTTTCAAAAGCGTCTAATTTTGGTTTATCGCCGAAAGGCCAGCCCCGATTTTTAGGGGATTAAGACTGACACAGAGACGACGGTTATTAGTCAGCACGCCGAAAGGCCAGCCCCGATTTTTAGGGGATTAAGACGTGGCCGATGTTCCCCCTGAGCCACATGCCATCGCCGAAAGGCCAGCCCCGATTTTTAGGGGATTAAGACCCGAACTTGGCGTAGATGGGATCAAAGCACAGCCGAAAGGCCAGCCCCGATTTTTAGGGGATTAAGACCATGAGCCCCCGCGCTTCGCGGTTGAGAACATGCCGAAAGGCCAGCCCCGATTTTTAGGGGATTAAGACAAATTGTTTGCAGCGACGAAGGCGTGGATACTCGCCGAAAGGCCAGCCCCGATTTTTAGGGGATTAAGACCACCCCAGACTTCGGACACGCCGAAGTTGTACCGCCGAAAGGCCAGCCCCGATTTTTAGGGGATTAAGACCCGTTTCTTTACCCTTATTTTCAGGGTCAACAGCCGAAAGGCCAGCCCCGATTTTTAGGGGATTAAGACCGGTCTTTGCGACCGATTGAATGTGAGCCATTTGCCGAAAGGCCAGCCCCGATTTTTAGGGGATTAAGACACTCAGTTGGTTCTTAATGGCAACGGCTTTTTGCCGAAAGGCCAGCCCCGATTTTTAGGGGATTAAGACGGTAACAGCTTCAACAGGTGCAGCGGTAACGCCGAAAGGCCAGCCCCGATTTTTAGGGGATTAAGACGCAGGGTATCCGAGTCAAGAAACTGACCCGATAGGCCGAAAGGCCAGCCCCGATTTTTAGGGGATTAAGACGCGACAAAAACGGCCCCGGCCCGCATGGCCTTCGGACCGAAAGGCCAGCCCCGATTTTTAGGGGATTAAGACTGTTGATGAACAGTGCATGGCTCTATGACGTTTTGAGTGGAACTTGACTATCAGACGCAACGCATAACGAGGGCTTGGCGACGTGGTTTTGCAGGCTCAAACGGATTCGCTGGCAAATGGGCCAGTTTGGACATGCGCAGGTAAGCAATGGCGCTGAAGTTCTCGATATTCCTGAACCCGCGAGCCGCTCGCTTGGCCTGCTGCAACAACCCATTCATAGCCTCCACATAGGCATTGGTTCTGGCCTGTAGCGTCCCTGCCACCACACCATCCCAATGCGTCTTCAGTGTGTTGGTCAAGCCCTTGCAGCCTTGAGGTGCGTGCGCTGCAATGCATGTATGGCTTGCTTGGCCTCTTTGAGAAACGCCCCGCTCATGTCCGTGCACACATGCTCGAGTTGCTCAGGTTTGCCGCCATGGGCTTGCACGCTGAGTTGCTGCTGGGCCGCTTGGGCCACGGGCAGCTCTTTACACAGTGACAGCTCTTGATTTATCAATTCTCAGCAATTGTTCCAGGAATGGGGCCTAGTGGAGAAAAGCTTGTAACTGGCTTGGTTGCAATTCCATTAGTACCCGCCCCTTGTACCAACAAAGTCAATTCATTAACATGCATAATAAAGTCCGGTGAGAGATACTGTGCTCGTCCATGTTTAAGATCTAATGCCATCTCTGCAACACCGATAAACTTATCTTGTGCATAGATTTCTCGCCGTCGAATCCACTCAATAAACTTTTGCTTTAAAGAGGATCTAATTTGCTGATCTTTTTGCACAGCCGAAGATTTCCAATTGTTTAATAATGGGAGACGTTTTCCTCCAATCCCGAAAAGTTTACCCAATATAGGGTGAGACCGCAGTGTTTGAAATTTTCGTGCATTCAAACTTTTCTTTGAATAACGCTCCAGATAAACAGGTGAACGATAGTGCCGGTAACTATCGCCGACAATTTCACCTTCACTACCAATAATCCGGAGACGATGATCACGGGGCGCTACAAAACTACATGTAATGCGAGCCGTAGCACCATTAGCGAACTGTAAACAGGCAACAGAATAATCTGGTGTTCCAATCTTCCCCGGTAATCCTGTCATTTTGTTATCAAGCAACTCACTAGAAAATGCTGTCACAGAAACTGCCGGCCCCATAAGGCCGCAAATCCATACCAAGTGATAACCAAGGTGCTCGTATGTACAACCTTCCCGAAGTTCTTCTTCTAAAGGCCAAGGAGCACCTGTTGGACTTTTAACATTTTCAAAATTCATTAAATGAATTGGATTGTCGTCCAGTTCTGCGTAAATCAGCAGTGGTTTGCCAATCTTGCCTTTTTCCACTGCATCAAAAATTGTTCGCACCATATCGCTGTAAATATTGCATGGTGCTGCATACAGACGAACATCGTGCTGTCGCGCTGTTTCAAAAAGAATCAAAGACTCCTCTACGCGTTTGGTAAGCGGTTTTTCAGAATATACATGCTTGCCAGCTTCTAAAGCCTTTTTACTGACTTCAAAGTGTGAGCCGATCCAAGTGAGGTTGATGACAGTGTCAACCTCGGAATCTTGAAGTAATTGGTTATAGTTTTCATACGTATGAAAGCCGTAGTAAGACTTTACACGACTCATTCTTTCAGGATTGATATCGTAAACACCTTTGATGACAAGCTCAGGGTGTGCACGAATGGTTCGCATATATATATCAAATACATAACCACAGCCAACAATCGCAATGTTCATTATTTTTCCTTTAAATGATCTGATGAATTTACATTAATAATGCGTCACTTTTGCAAACAGCACGGGGGTGTGGACTAACTCAGCGAAAGGAAGCAATTGCTTCTTCAAGGTGCTTAACTTTTGTTGTTCCAAGCAATGCGAGTGATACGCCGGGTACTTGAGTTACTTGTTTCAACCGTTGTGTAACCATATCCCCTTTCAGCATTTCTCTTCCAATCACATTAGGACCACCCAGAACCTCGCGAGCAATAACAACGATACCCTTCTCATAAGCTGTCTTTAAAATAAGATCGTACGACAGGTCGCTAGGATGAAGGGGAATTTGTAGTGCTTCAACACGAGGATCAGCCAGCGCTGCCATAGCAGTGTTGACATCATCGACAGAAACACCTACGGCACCAATTTTCCCTGACGATTTGAGCTTAGCCAGTGCGCCGATTGCATCACCTTGCCGGACAGTTTCCGCACTAGGGCTGTGCAGCATCAGAACATGAATATGGTCTCGGTTCAGCCGCCGAAGGCTTTTTTCTACGGATTTTTGAATGTACTCTGGATTCCAATTGGTAGGCATGCCTCGGGCGCGTGATGAACGAACCCCGGCTCTGACTGCTTCATTCTTTCCTACCAGTTGTTTGATGATTGATTTAAATGGGAGCAATATCCGCTTATTTAATGGAAGATATTTTCCTACTTTGGTGCATATTACAACGTCTTGTCGCGTTGACATTGTCCGTCCTAATAATTGCTCACTCTCGCCTTGTGCATAGATGTTTGATGTGTCGTAAAAACGAATACCTTGATCGAGCGCTGCTCTGAGTAACTTTTCAGAATCTTGAACAGATGCACCCAGTACAGAACCAAGTCGACTACATCCCAGCCCGACGGGTAATTCAAATTTTGAAATGATTGGATTCAATGATTTATTGGTCATAACGGTAACATTTTGTTTAACTATTACGATTCAGCCAGGTCAGCATTTGATCAACTAAAGATTGACTATCGGCTTGCTTATCTGGAGACGCATATGAGTGCCCAATCCATACCAAGCTTGACTGATGATTTTGGAATATTTCTGGCGTAACAGTGATTTGTATCGCTGGATCACGCTTTCCATAATTCATTGAGTAAAATGATTCACTCAACAAGAAATTACCAGATTGCTTCAGGCATTGAAAGACAGCCGAATGATTGTTATGTTGGCATAATAACGCTGATGCAGTTTTATTTTGAGTTATAGACCATGTAG
>JBEENR010000022.1:0-40670 GCA_041192045.1 Pseudomonadota bacterium
TGAAGGCCTAGTTTTCAGCGTGGTTTTCAGCCCCGATGGTCACCACATCGCCAGCGGCGGCGATGACGGCACGCTGCGCCTGTGGGATGCCGCCACGGGCCAGAGCTTGCGCGTGATGGAGGGGCATGAAGACTGGGTTCGTAGCGTGGCGTTCAGCCCCGATGGTCGTCACATCGCCAGCGGCGGCTATGACGGCACGCTGCGCCTGTGGGATGCCGCCATGGGCCAGAGCTTGCGCGTGATGGAGGGGCATGAAGGCCTAGTTTTCAGCGTGGCTTTCAGCCCCGATGGTCACCACATCGCCAGCGGCGGCAATGACGGCACGCTGCGCCTGTGGGATGCCGCCACGGGCCAGAGCTTGCGCGTGATGGAGGGGCATGAAGGCCTAGTTTTCAGCGTGGCGTTCAGCCCCGATGGTCACCACATCGCCAGCGGCGGCAATGGCGGCACGCTGCGCCTGTGGGATGCCGCCACGGGTCAGAGCTTGCGCGTGATGGAGGGGCATAAACGCTGGGTTCACAGCGTAGCGTTCAGCCCCGATGGTCACCACATCGCCAGCGGCGGCGATGACGGCACGCTGCGCCTGTGGGCGGTGGCGGGGCAAGAAATGTTGCGCATGCACAGCGCGGTGCAGCCAGCAGCCAGCCCAGGCAACAGCGACCCCGCCACCGCCTTGAACTGGGCCACGCTGGACTTTCGCCAAGACCCGCGTGGGCTCTGGAGCGGCCAAGGCAGCGCGCTGGAGGCCTTGCACTACACCGACACCACTGAGCAACCCCAGCCCTGGCCTTGGGTTCCGCGCTGGTGGCGGGCCATGGATGTGCCCGAATTGCGTGCCAACACCCCCACTGCCGCGCTCCCTGCGCCCAACACCCCAAGCCCAGCACCCCGCCGCCGCACGCGCAAACCCAAGCCCTGAGTGGCGCAGCCCACCCCCTAAACCTCACCCCCGCGCAGCGGGCAAGCTCAGCTCAGCCAACAAGCCCCCCAGCGCCGACTGGCCCAGGCGCAGCTGGCCGCCGTAGAGCTGGGCCAGTTCGTTGACGATGGCCAAGCCCAGGCCGGAGCCGGGCACGGTTTCGTCCAGCCGCAGGCCGCGCTGCAACACGGTGGCGCGGGCCTGTTCGCCGTCAATGCCGGGGCCGTCGTCCTCGACACACAGCAGCAGCTGGCCGGGGGTGCCACGGGCGCTCACGCGCACCGTGCTGTGCGCCCATTTGCAGGCGTTGTCCAGCAGGTTGCCCAGCAGGTCTTGCAGGTCTTGCGCTTCACCGGCAAAGGCCAGGGTGTCGGGCAATTCGGTGCCGTCCATGTCCAGGGCGCGGGCGGCGTACACGCGCTGCATCACCCGCATCAGGCCCTGCGCGACTGGGGCGACGGGCGTACACAGGCCGGGCAACTGGTGGGCAGCAGCAGCGCGGGCGCGGGCCAGGTGCCAGTCCACCTGACGGCGGGCTGTGTCCACTTGCTCTTGCACCAGCAGCGCCAGCGGGTGTTGTGGCTGGGTGTGCAGCACCTGTGCGGCGGCCTGCCCCAGCAGCGCCAGCGGGGTTTTGATGCCGTGCGCCAAGTTGCCCGCCTGCGTGCGGGCGCGGGCGACCACCTCGGCGTTGCGGTCGAGTACGCCATTGAAGTCGTCAATCAGCGGCTGCACCTCGGCGGGAAACGGGCCATGCAGCCGGGCCTCTTGCCCCTCACGCACGCGGCCCAGCGCGGTGTGCAACTTGCGCAGGGGCGACAGCCCCACGGCCACCTGGGCCAGCGCGGCCAGCACCAGCAGCGTGCCCAGCACCAGCAGCGATGCCCCCAGCACGCCCCGGAATTCGGCCACCGCGCGCAGGGGGTCTTGCGTGTCGGCGGCCACGATCAAGCGCCAGCGTGCCTCGGTGGGGTCGCCCAGGGTCACGGTGCGCTCCAGCATCAGCAACGCCGTGCCTTGCGGGCCGGTGCCTTCGTGCGTGTGCACGGCACCGTCGGCCAGCGCGTCGGGGCTCAGCGTCAAGCTGCTGTCCCAGAGTGAGCGTGAGCGCAGCACGCCACTGCGGGTCTGGCCGTCGGGGCTGAGGCGGTCGAGCTGCCAGTACAGGCCCGAATACGGTTTTTGCCAGCGCGGGTCGGACAGGGCGCGGGCCTCAATCACGGGTTGCCCGTTGGGGTCGATGTCCAGTTGCGCCGTGAGCTGGTCGAGCTGTTGGGTCAGCGTGGCCTGAAACTGGCGCATCACATGGCTGCGAAACAGGCCACTGAGCAGCACACCCGCCAGCACCAGCGCCAGCGCCAGCCCGGCCAGCGTGGCCGCCAGCAGACGCAGGCGCAAGGACGGGCTGCCAAGGCTCATGGCGGCGGCACCAGCCGGTAGCCCATGCCGCGCACGGTTTCAATCAGCTCGGGCGGCAGTTTTTTGCGCAAGCGGCCCACGAACACCTCGATGGTGTTGGAGTCGCGGTCAAAGTCTTGGGCGTAAATGTGTTCGGTCAGCTCGGTGCGCGAGACCACCGCGCCGGGCCGGTGCATCAGGTAGGCCAGCACCTTGTGTTCGTGGCTGGTCAGGGCCACCGGCAGACCGTCTAGCGTGACGCGGCCACTGCGGGTGTCCAGCACCAGCGCACCACACTGCAACAAGGGCGAGGCCAAGCCGTGGGCGCGGCGGATGAGGGCGCGCAGGCGTGCCAACAGCTCTTCCATGTGGAAGGGCTTGGTCAGGTAGTCGTCGGCCCCGGCATCGATGCCCGCCACCTTCTCGCTCCAGTTGTCGCGCGCGGTCAGGATCAGCACCGGCAGCTTGTGCCCGGCGGCGCGCCAGCGCTTGAGCACGCTCAGGCCGTCCAGCAGTGGCAGGCCCAAATCCAGCACCACCGCGTCAAACGTTTCGGTATCGCCCAAAAACAGCGCGTCGCGCCCGTTGTCGGCTTCGTCCACCGCATACCCGGCGGTGCTCAGGGCGTTGCGCAGCAGGGCGCGCAACTGGGGTTCGTCTTCAACCAAGAGGATGCGCATGGGCGGGTCTTTCAGCGTCTGCTGGGGCGTTCTCGGCGCTCGATCAGGTCGGCACTGCGTGCGTCTAGCTTGAGTTTGATGCGCCGTCCATCGGCTTGCAAGAGTTTGATCTCGTACACCCAGCGCGCATCTTCGCGCTCCAGCTCCACATCCAACACCTGGCCGGGGTAATCACGCGCCAGCCGCTCCAGCACGCTGCGCAGTGGCATCACTTCGCCTGCCTGTACCGCCCGCTGGGCCTGTTCGTGGTCGTCGTCGCTGGCACGGGCTGGGGGTGCCAGCGCGGCGCTCATCAGCACGCCGCCCAGCAGCGCGGCGGTGAACAGGCGGAAAAAGCGTTGCAACAACATGCGGCCATTGTCGGGCGGCGTTGCTGAACGCCCGATGAACGCGGGCAGGGTTTCATGGTGGCGGTACAGCCCGCGCCCTGCCTGGGTCACCCGAGTTCGACCGACCTGAAGAAAAAATCTTTAAATTCTTGATTTCTGAAGATAATTTTAGGCATCTGAAGATTTTTGCGTGTCACTACGCTGCCACCCACATGAGCGACATTGGCTACGCTTGGATTCAAAATGCCATGGGCACCCCGGATTTTTTGGGCACTCAGCGGGCGCGTCTAGCACCCGTCAGCCGCATTCAGCGTCTGCAAGACGGTGCCCTGCTGGTGCCCCTTCGGCAGGCACCCGAGGCCAGTTTGCTGCACCACGCCCTGTTCGCCCTCAAGCACGAAGGCGTTCGGCTGGATCTGCTCCTGAGTACCCTGCGCCGCATACCGCCCGCCGAGCTGGTGGCCTGGCTGCAAGCCACCCCCAACAGCGTTTACGGCCGCAAGCTCGGGCACCTGTGGGAGCGCCTGCACCAGCAGCGCCTGCCGGGGCTGGACGACTTCCAATCGACAGCGCCCTATGCGCCGCTGTTCGACCCGGCGCACTACTTTGTGGGGCCCAGTCATCGCGATGCTCGCTGGCGCATCGTGTTCAATGGCTTGGGCGACATGCATTTCTGCCCAGTCGTGCGCAAAACCCCGGCGCTCAATACCCTGATCGACCAGGACATCCTGGGTCAGGCCCAGGCGTTTGCCCAGTCGGTCGGTCAGGCCATGCTGGAGCGAGCGCTCAACTGGGCCTATCTCAGCGAAACCGAGGGCTCCTTTGCCATCGAAGGCGAAGCCCCCTCTGCCGACAGGGCCACCCGGTTTGCCGCCCTGCTCCGGCGCGCCCACGAACCGCGCCCCCTGACCGAAGACCTGCTGGTGGAGTTGCAGAACGCGGCTATCTCCAACCCTTTCGACAAGGCCGTTCAGTTCCGCACCGAGCAGAACCGGCTGCAACGCGACGCGCCCGGTGCCGCAGGCGTGACCTATGTGCCGCCCGAACCCGCTCTCGCGGTAGAACTGATGGAGGGCCTGATGCGGCTGGCCAACCAGCCACCCGCCACGCTGGACCCGCTGGTGCATGCGGGTGTGGTGTCGTTCGCTTTCGTCTTCATCCATCCCTTCATGGACGGCAACGGCCGCCTCTCGCGCTATCTTTTGCACCATTGCCTAGGCCAGTCGGGCCGTCTGCCGCCCCATTTCCTGCTGCCGATTTCGGTGGCCATGAAGAAGCACGAGGCCGAGTATTTGCAGGCGCTCACCACATTCAGCCAACCCGCACGGCAACTCTGTCAGGTGACCTGGGCCGGTGACGAGCACTACACCTATGACTGGGTGCCCGAGGCCGAGCTCTGGTTCCGCTACATGGATCTGACCGAGGCGGTGAGCTTCACCCTGGCGATGGCCGAGGTATCGCTCGACACCCACATGCGCGACGAGGTGGCGTTCCTCGGTCTGTTGGACCGCGTCAAACACCACATCAACGATCGCTACGACCTTCGGGGCAGTGATCTCGCCACGCTGGTCGTGACCATCTTCCAGAACGGCGGCATCTTGTCCAACAACCGGCGCAAGCGTTATGCGGACAGGGTGCAGGCGCATGTACTGGATGCGGTGGAAAGCGCGGTGGCCAGGGCGATGCGGGGCGAACCCCTGGACGATGAGCAACGGGAGTAAGCCGTTTTCAAGGGGCTTGATGCCTTGCCCAGATCGGCGTTTCTGAACGCCCGATGAACGCGGGCTTCAGGTGCCGTTCAAGCGTGGGTTTGCACACTGCACCCATGCAATCCCCGTTTTGAAAGGCACGCCATGACCCCGAACCGCTCCTTGTCCCTTGCCCCCGCGCTGCTGCTGGCCGCGCTGTGCTGCATGACGCAAGCCGCCCATGCTGCTGACACCACACCTGCTGCCCAGTTGCAACACTGGAGCGCCCAGGCTGGCAGCCCCGGCAACGTCGCTCGCGGGCAACAGTTTTTCAGCACCAAGCACGGTGGCGAATGGTCGTGCGCCTCGTGCCACGGCACACCGCCCACCGCGCAGGGCCAGCATGCCAACACCGGCAAATCCATTGCACCACTGGCCCCAGCCTTCAACCCGAAAGCCTTCACCGACACCGCCAAGGTGGACAAATGGTTCAAGCGCAATTGCAAGGACGTGCTCAGCCGCGAATGCAGCGCCGCCGAAAAAGCCGATGTGCTGGCCTACCTGAACAGCCTGAAGTGAGCCCAGCCCTGATCCCATGACCTGTTTTGTCAGACCCAACACCATGAATACCTTGTTTGCGATCCGTGCTGTGCTCATCGCCTGGGGCTGCGCCAGCCTGTCCGTGGCGCAGGCCGACAGCGCCCGCCTGCTGCCGCGCGACATGCCTGCGGCCTACACCGCCGAATGCGCCAGCTGCCACACCGCTTACCCCCCGGCCCTGCTGCCTGCGGCTTCGTGGCAACGCATCATGACCGGGCTGGACAAACACTACGGCACCGATGCCTCGCTGGACGCGGCCACGGTCAAACAGCTCGGCACCTGGCTGCAAGCCCACGCGGGCACCTACAAGCGGGTGTCGGAGGAGCCAGCGCAAGACCGCATCACCCGATCGGCCTGGTTTGAACGCAAACACCGCCACATTGAACCCGCCGTGTGGCAACTGCCCAGCGTGAAAAGCGCGGCCAACTGCGCGGCCTGCCACAGCGGTGCCGACGCGGGCGACTACGACGACGACCGCCTGAAATTCCCCGCCGGGCTGGATGCCCGCTACCGCCGCGCCTGGAACGACTGACCCACCGGAGCCCCCACCATGCAAGCCCAAACCCCCCTGCACCCCGCCAGCGACACACCGCGCACCCGCCTGCCCAGCCGCCGCGTCACCGACGCACCCACGCGCATGTTTCATTGGCTTTTCGCCCTGAGTTTTCTGGGGGCCTACCTCACCGCCGAGGGCGAACACTTCCGCCTGCTGCATGTCACGCTGGGCTACACCTTTGCGGGGCTGCTGGCGTTTCGGGTCTTGTATGGCCTGTTGGGGCCGCGTCAGGTGGGGCTGGGTGTGCTGTGGCGCAAGCTCAGCGGCGCACCGGCTTGGCTGCGCTCATGGCGCACCGCCCCGTCGCTGTCCAGCATGAACGGGCGGCAAGGCCAGAACCTGCTGATGGCGCTGGCCGTGTTCAGCATGCTGGTGTTGGTCATTCCGCTCACGCTCAGCGGCTACGGCAGTTACAACGACTGGGGCGATTTTTTGGGTGGCGACTGGTTGGAGGATGTGCACGAATTCATCGGCAACACCTTTTTGCTGGTGGTGCTGGCCCACTTGGCACTGATGGCGGGCCTGAGCCTGCTGCGCGGCAACAACATGGCCCTGCCCATGCTCACAGGCCGTGTGGCAGGCCCTGGGCCTGATTTGGTGCAGCACAACCGCGTCTGGCTCGCCGCCCTGTTGTTGCTGGCCGTGCTGGCTTACGGTGCGTGGGAATGGCAGCAGTCGCCCAAAGGGCTGGTGTCGGCCCAGGCGCTGAGCAGCTGGGTAGCGGGTGATGAGCACGGCGAAGACGAGGATGACTGAGCGCAACCGGCGTTAAGGCCCCTCTAATCCGCAGCTGCTAGCTTCAGCCCCGATTGTTTGGCACATTTTTTACCCTAGGGCGGCTTGGCAGGGCTGTTATTCACATCATGCGGGTTTTGTTGGTTGAAGACGATGATTTGCTCGGTTCCGGGCTGCGCGCTGGCTTGCGCCAGCAAGGGTTTCATGTGGACTGGGTGCGCGATGGCGTGGCCGCCGAGGTCGAGCTGTGCAGCAGCCAGTACGCGGCGGCGGTGCTGGACTTGAACCTGCCCCGACAAGACGGCATGGCCGTTCTGAAAGCCGTGCGCAGCCGCCGGGTGCGTACCCCCATCTTGATCCTGAGCGCCCGCGATGCGGTCTCTGCCCGCATTCAAGGGCTGGATGCGGGGGCTGACGACTACCTGATCAAACCGATTGACCTGCACGAACTGGCCGCCCGCTTGCGTGCCCTGGTGCGGCGTTCGCACGGGCAGGTTCACAGCCGTTTGTCCGTGGGCGACATTGAGCTGGACACCGCGGCCCACACGGTGCGGGTGCAGGGTCAGCCGCTGGACATTGTGGGCCGGGAGTACGACCTGCTGCATGCCCTCATGCTCAACGCCGGGCGGGTGCTTGGGCGCGGGCAGATTGAGCAGTATTTGTACGAATGGGGCCACGAGGTCAGCAGCAACGCGATTGAAGTCCACATCCACCACCTGCGCCGCAAGCTGCCACCGCAAACCATTGAAACCGTGCGCGGTGTTGGCTACATCATTCACAAGCCGGGGGCGGCATGAGCGGCAGGTCTTGGGCACACCGGGCACCGTGGTTCATGCGTTCGCTGCAAAGCCGTTTGCTCATCACCGTGCTGGGCTTGGTGTGTGGGGCGTGGGTGCTGGTGGTGGCATCCACCTGGCTCTATACCGAACACGAAGTGGACGAACTGCTCGATGCCCACATGTCACAGGCCGCGTCGCTGCTGGTCAGTCTGCCGCTGGATGAACTGACCCGCCTGAACATGGCCGAAACCCCCATCCTGCATGAATACCAGCCCAGGGTGGTGTTTCAGGTGTGGCACGGCGGCGACTTGGTGGTGCGCTCCAGCACCGCCCCCCCAACCGCCTTGGCCAAGGCCGGTGTGCTGGGTTTTTCCCAGACCGAGATACACGGCCAGCCCTGGCGTGTGTTCAGCACCCCAGGGCTGGATGAGCATGTGGTGATCCATGTGGGCGAGCACGGCAGAACCCGTGCCGACGTGGTGTATGTCAGCGTGTACAGCGTCATCTGGCCCATGATGATGGCCCTGCCCTTTTTGGGTCTGGGCGTGTGGTGGGCGGTGCGCTGGGGGGTCAAGCCCTTGCGAGACCTCGGGCAGCAAGTGGGCCACCGACAGCCCGACAGCGCTGACCCATTGCCCGTGACGGATGTCCCGCAAGAGGTGCAGCCCTTGGTGGATGCGCTCAACCACCTGTTCAACAGAACCGCCTCGCACATTCACGCCGAGCGACGCTTCACCGCCGATGCCGCGCATGAACTGCGCACCCCCATTGCCGCCATTCGCATGCAAGCCCAAGTGGCCCAGGGTGCGTGCAGCGACGATGAGCGCACCGAAGCCCTGAGCGCCACCTTGCAGGGCTGCGACCGGGCCACCCGCTTGGTCAGCCAGTTGCTGCAATTGGCGCGGCTGGAGGTTGAACCCGGCCTGAACACCGACAGGGACACCTCCAACACCCAACACCCTGCCCCAGCCGAGCTGCACGAGAACCTGTGTCAGGTGGTGGCCGACTTGCAAGACACCGCCCGGCAGCATCAGCAGCGGCTAGAGGTCTGGCCGCAATACCCCGGCCCCTGTCATTGCCCCGTGCCCGAGGTGCTGCTGCGTGTGCTGCTGCGCAACCTGCTGGACAACGCCCTGCGCTACAGCCCCGACCAGGCCCATGTGCGCGTGCAAACCCTGGCCCTGCCCGGTGGACGGGCACGCCTGAGCGTCGAAGACAGCGGGCTGGGCATGACCCCAGAGCAAATCGCCCGACTGGGTGAGCGTTTTTTTAGGGTGCTGGGCAACCCAAAACCCGGTAGCGGGCTGGGTTGGTCTATCGTCATCCGGATCGCCAAGTTGTACGGGCTGACGTGGCAACTGGGGCGCAGTGCGGAGCTGGGCGGCTTGCGTGTCGATATCGACTGGTCAACACCCAGCACCCCGCAAGACCCGCTGGCCTGAACAGCCCACATGCCAGCGGGCTCTCGGGTGTGTGCAACCCCAGGGTTCAGGCGAAGGTGTCGGCCATCAGTGCGTTGAACCACGTGTTCATCTGACGCATGTTGCTGCTGCTCCAACCCGCCGAAGCGCCTGACGAGGCCGCCACGGCCTGCATGCTGGCGGTGGCCGCGTTGTACTGAAACACCGCCGTGAGCCACGAAGCCTGGGTTTGGGTGATGGTGGAGTAACAAGCCGAGTTGGTCACGGGGGCCGGATCGGGCGACAAACCGCTGAGCAAGCGGCTGATGGCATCGGCGCAAACCTTGGCCTCTTGGTTGGCAATGTGGCCCGCCTTGGGCTGCGTGGTGGCGCTGCTGTCGCCAATGATGTGAACCTTGTCGGCACCCGCCACGGTGCTGGCGTAGCTCAGCACATTCACCCCGGCAAACCGGCCACTCGTGGCATTGGCCAGCCCTTGTGTGGCAATCAACGCACCGGCACGCTGGCGCGGAATGAGGTTGATGGCATCGCCCTTGAAATCCCCCACCAGGGTTTTGAGCGTCATGCTGGCCGCGTCGGCTTCAAACACCTCGGCATTCGGGATGTACTGAATCACCTTGCCGTGCAACCCGGTGAAGGCGCTGGCGAAGTTGTCCCGCTCGGCCACGTAATCGGGGTTGGCATCGAGCACCAGCAGCCGCGCCTGGGGCTTGTTCACCTTCATCCAGTCGGCCAGCAAGCAGGCCCGCTCATAGGGGCCGGGTGGGCAACGGTAAGGCGTTCTGGGAATGGTCAGGATGGCGGTGCCATTGCGCGGCATGGCCTTGAGCTGCTGTGCCAGCAGCGTGGTTTGCTCACCGGCTTTCCAGGCGTGCGGCATGCGGCTGGGGTCGGTCAAACCGGGCACGGCATCAAACTCAATGCCGGGGGCCAGCACGATGCGGTCGGCCTTGAGCACGGTCTTGTCGGCCAGCGTCACACTCACGCCCACCGGGTCAACGGCGACCACCTCGCCATACACCACGCGAACACCGTAGCTGCTGCGCAGGCGGTCGTGGGTGTAGGTCAGGCTCTTCAGGGTGCGCTGGCCGGTCAGCACCAAGCTGCTCATGATGTTGGAGGTGTAGGTGGGTAGGCGCTCCACCAGGGTCACGTCGATGGCATCGCCCCACAGACGCAGGTACTTGGCCACCGCCGCACCGCCCATGCCCGCGCCCACCACGATGACGCGGCTCTTGGCGCTCACGCCGGGGGCGACGGCCAGGGCCTGATCGGCCTCGAAGGTCTCGGTGTTGAGGTTGCTCTCCGTGTCGTCACCACCACCGCAGGCAGCGAGCAGTCCAGTGGTCAGGGCAGCGCCCATGCCGTGCAAAAAATAACGTCGATCCATGTTGGGCTTTCTGAATGCGTGAAAAGGGCTACGTGGTGTAGGCAGTGGTCAGCGCTGTTTGGCCAGCCAGTTCGCCAGCTCGCGCAGCTGTGCGTCGGTGTAGCCCATGGCATGCCGGGTCATGATGCCGTTGCCCTCTTTGCCCGACTGGAACTCTTTGAGCTCGCTGTAAATGCTATTGGCCGACTGACCGGCCAGCTTGTCAAAGCCGGGGCCTTTGCCGTTGGTGCCGTGGCACTGAAAGCAGTTAGAGGCCAACAAACGCCCCGGCGCACCCACTTGGGCACTGGCCCCCAGGCTAACCAAGGCCAGTGCCCCGGCAAGACTGCCCAACAGGGCAGCACGACAACAAACACGGGCTATCAGCATGGCAAGGTCTCCTGTAGGGTTTTGCAAAAGATGTTATTGCAACAACACTTGGTTAACCCAGGCTTAACCGCTGCATCGTTTCCTACAATGGGCGGTTTCCTGTTTGCAAGCTTCCTCCATCCCCTCTCAAATCTCTGGTGCCCAATATGCAATTCATCCGTTTTTCTGACCTCTGCGCCAACGGCCAAGCCACTGGCAAACGTGTG
The DNA here is from genome assembly GCA_041192045.1 of Pseudomonadota bacterium. GTDB lineage: Bacteria > Pseudomonadota > Gammaproteobacteria > Burkholderiales > Burkholderiaceae_C > Hydrogenophaga. Next base: position 11,071 of record JBEENR010000022.1, read on the forward strand.
TTCATCCGCGCCGACCTGAATGTGCCGCAAGACGACGCGGGCAACATCACCGAAGACACGCGCATCCGTGCCAGCATTCCGGCCATTCAAATGGCGCTGGATGCCGGTGCCGCCGTCATGGTCACCAGCCACCTGGGCCGCCCCACCGAAGGCGAATTCAAGCCCGAAGATTCGCTGACCCCCGTGGCCGCCCGCATGGGTGAGCTGATGGGCCGCAGCATTCCCGTGGTGGCCAACTGGGTGGACGGCGTGAGCGTAGAGCCCGGCCAGCTCGTCATGCTGGAAAACTGCCGCCTGAACAAAGGCGAGAAAAAGAACAAACCCGAACTGGCCGCCAAGCTGGGTGCCCTGTGCGACATCTTTGTGCACGATGCCTTTGGCACCGCCCACCGCGCCGAAGGCAGCACCTACGGCATTGCCGAAACCGCCCCAATAGCCTGCGCGGGCCCGCTGCTGGCCGCTGAAATGGATGCCATCGGCAAAGCCCTGGCCCAGCCCGCCCGCCCACTCATTGCCATCGTCGCTGGCAGCAAGGTCAGCACCAAGCTCACCATCCTGCAAGCGCTGGCCAAAAACGTGGACGGCCTGATTGTGGGTGGCGGCATTGCCAACACCTTCATGCTCGCCGCCGGTCTGAAAATCGGCAAAAGCCTGGCCGAACCCGACTTGGTGGGCGAAGCCACCGCCGTGATTGAAGCCATGAAGGCCCGTGGTGCCGCCGTGCCCATCCCGACCGACGTGGTCACCGCCAAAACCTTCAGCCCCGACGCGGTGGCCACCGTCAAAGCCGCCACGGACGTGGCCGACGATGATCTGATTTTGGACATTGGCCCCCAAACCGCCGCCCTGCTGGCCGAGCAACTGAAAAACGCGGGCACCATCGTCTGGAACGGCCCAGTGGGCGTGTTTGAATTTGCCGCGTTTGAAAACGGCACCCAAGCCATTGCCCAAGCCATTGCCGAATCCAGCGCCTTCAGCATTGCCGGTGGTGGCGACACGCTGGCCGCCATTGCCAAATACGGCATCGAAAAACAGGTGGGCTACATCTCGACCGGCGGCGGCGCGTTCCTGGAAGTGCTGGAAGGCAAAACCCTGCCCGCCTTTGAAGTGCTGGCCCGCCGCGCCGCTTGATGCCTGGGCGGGCGTGCCCCCACCCCAACCCTCCCCCAGCGGGGGAGGGAGTCAGACAAAAACCCGCATTCGCCCCTTCCCCCGCTGGGGGAAGGCTGGGATGGGGGCTCCCCCCGTCAGGTCAATTGCCCAGCGTTTTCTCCAGCTTTTGCAGCTTGTCCAGCAAATGAAAACCGTCTGCCCCCGGCTTAAAGCCGTCGCGGGCCAGCCGGTTTTCCACATCCTCGGCAATGCCCAGCGTGGTGTTAACACCCTTGCGGTTCAACGCCTCGGTCATGATGTCGCAGCGCAGCGCCAACAGGCCGCGCAACTCTTCCCAGGCGTTGTGCTGCCGGTGCTGTGCCGAAGAAGCCAGCCCCGGCAGCACCGCTGATGGCGCAGCACTGGGCTGCTGCAAGTCCGGCACCTGACGGCTCAAAATGCGCGCAATGTTCTCAGGGCTGTCCAAATCCGCATTCAAACCCATGGCCAAGCGCGCAATGCGCTCGTTCAACAGCGTCAGCCGGTCTTCCAGACGCTCAACAGGGTCTAAATCGTCCCAAAGGGGGTGAGAGGCGGAGTGGGTCATGATGAGGCCAAAAATGCTGCGGTGCAGCACTGTGTTTTAACACGGGATGGGCTGGTTGGTGTGCTTGAACGCAGCTGCCTACGCCCTTGCCGCTTCAGCCGCAATGTGCCCCGCCAGCGTGGCCACGAACGAACGCAGGCCCGTCATGGCTGATAACTCGGTATAGGCCCCATCGGCCAGCGCTGTACGCGGCGTGGCAATGACGGCGGCGGAGGAATACAGCTGTTCTCTGACCAGTTTCTGGCACAGGATGTCGTAGCGTTGCAGGTACGACGCACCGGCAAACTCCGGGAACACCGGAAAGTGCGGCGACTGGTCTTTCACCGGTGCACGGGAGGCCGGGGCATCTTCCACCACCATCAGCCAGCCCACAAACGGGCGCTCTTGTGCGCCAAATGCACCTTCGCGGTAGGCCGTAGCCAGGTCGTGCGAAGTGCCAATGGCCTCTTCGGCCCGGTTGTTGAAGTTGTTGCTAAACGATGGGCCAACGTGGCTTTTGAACTCAATGGCCGCAATCAGGCGGCCCCGGTCAATCACCAGCAAATCCCACAGCTTGGTCGGGCGGAAATATCCCGGCAGCGTCAGCACCGCACGCTGCTGGCAAATCTGCGCATGGGCCAGCCCGTTGGCCCGCACCAAGTCAATCACCAAGCTGGAAAAGCCGTCCATGTTTTTGCCCCCGGTCACGCCAGCGCGTTCGCCTTGGTCGGCCTTGCCCGATGCCTGTTGCTTTTGCCGGGCAGCGTCGCGGGTTTGCCAAAACGCTTTGACCGCAGCGCGGGCTTGTTCTTCGTAATTGCACAGGTTCAGCGGCATGTGGGCGGGTCTTTCTCAGTTGGGGTTGCGTCAATCGCGCAGCAGCGCATCGGCCTCGTCCGGGGTCAGGCCATAGAGTTCGCAGGCGGCTTGGTCGCATTCGGCCATGTTGAGTGTGGTGGCAGCGTGGGCCAGTCTGGCCCGCATGGGCGGTGGCACATTGGCCCACAGCGGCAGGCGGATGCGGCGCAGGTATTGGGCCTGAAACCGCAAAAAGCCCCCGCGCATGGCGGTGGAATAGGCCGCCACAAACTGCCGCGCCACCCGCGACAGCAGCACCGCCTGCAAGGCCAGCAAATCCCAATCCTGCGACACCACGTAATACAAGTTGTGGTGCGGATACAGCCCGCCCGGCTCGTACACCACATGGGCCGAGCCTTTGATGTCGGGAATTAACAGCTTGGGGCAAGCCGCCAGCGATGGCGTGATGCGGTCAATGGTGCGGTACCAGTTGGCCGGATTCTTTTTGGCCACATGCCGCCCAGCAATGGCTGGGCGGTGCCGCTCCAGGTGCGCCCGTAGGCGAGGGTACAGCGCCAAGTCGGCCAGCTTGCCGTCGTCTTCAAACGGGTTGACCACGCCCAGCCCCGTCCACTGCACCGTGCCGCTGGCAATGTCTTGGGTGGTGACCAGCGGTAGCTTGCGCGAGGGCTCCACATCCAGCGCCGCCATGGGGGCAATGAAAGCCTTGTCAGCCCCCGTGGCCACACCAATGCCCACCTTGCACCCGGCTTCTTCCAAGGCGGGAAACTGCGCCTCCAGGCGGCGCAGCAGCGCCCGTTGGTTGGATGAGCCCAGCACCCACGGCTGCGACCCGGTGCCCACGCACTCCACCAGCGACACCCCGTGCTCGGGGCTGGGCTGGCCCGTCCGCAACACCCCGGCTAGCCGCGCCAGCGATTCAGCCCCCAAGTCGGGGCGCTGCGCCACCAGCGTGGCCCCGGCCTTGGCCCGCTCAATCAGGGTGATGGCCGGGTAAGCCACCACGTCAGCCTCGAAGGCGGGCGTGTCGGTCATGTCCACATAGGCCCGCACATGAAAGCCCGCCGACACCACCGCACGCAACGGCCCGCCATAGGTGTTTTTGGTCCAGCGGTCGGCGCAGATAAAGGCCAGTTGCCCGCCATCGGCCAGCAGCGCCAGCGAACGCTCGATGAAAGGCACATACAGATCAGCCCGGTCAAACAGCGTGGCGTAGCGCTGGCGGTACTGGGCCAGCAGCGCGGGCGCAATCCGCTCTTGCCGCACATAGGGCGGGTTGCCCACCACCACATCAAAACGGCCCGGCAGCGGGTGCAGCAAAAAGTCGCCAGACACCAACCAAGCCGACAACAGCCGCGCCCGCTCGGCATCGGCCAGCCCGTGCGCCCGCAGCAGCGCGTCGATTTTTTGCCGCGTGGCGTTAAAGGTGCTGCGGTGCAGCTCCACCGCACGGATGCAATCGGCCAAGTCAGCCCCGCCACCCGCCGCCTTGAACGCACGCAGCAACCGCCCCACGGCAGCCAACACAAACGCACCGCCGCCGAAAGACGGCTCCAGCAGGCGCATGCGGTGCAGCGGCTGGCAAGCGGTGTACCCAGCCAAATCGAGCATGAACGCCACCACCTCGGGCCGGGTGTTGACCGCCCCCCGCCCGTCAGCGTCCGTTTGGCTGGCGAGCGTGTCCACGGCATCGGCGATGGGGCAGAAGCCTTGGAGGGAGGGTTGGTCGATTAGGAGGGGTGGGGGCATAGGTTGCGGGCCGGGTGTGGTGCCCGATGTATCGGCACGGCATTCACGGATGATGTTAAATGCCGGTTTTGAGCGTCTCAGGGATGAGTCTGTTTAACGTGCGAGTTCAGGGGTGCAGAGCCGAATTGCCAGGGCAGCTTTCCTTTGGAGTTGACTATTAGGTCTCAGGCTCACGGCAATGATGCACCTGCTTTAGTGGCAAAGTCTTCATATGCCGCCAAGTACAAAAAGAAGTTGCGATCAGTGGCAGCCGCAGCCGCTGGGTAATCGCGAAGATATCTGCCGATACTCATACCTTGTCTTTCAGCAGATTGGATGCCATCTCCATCAAGAAGCTTCACGAACTTGGCTTGAGCAGCACCACCGTCATGAGCGACACGGTTTCGTACCGTGTGAGCAGAAACCAATGTCTTGTAGGTTTGGTTTCCAAGTTTGTTGACGAGTTCACCGAAGAACGAGTTAGCACCGAACAGATTGTGCCCACGCTCTTTCAGTCGCTGTGGGCTGCCCCAGCCAAGCTTGTTGTTCAATCCATTATCAAGATCGCCCATTACGAAGGCACTTCGCTTAGCAGTAACTTGAAGTCGTGACCGAACTTCTACCTGGAACATGAATTTGGCGTGGTCTTCAAATTTCGCAGCAATTTCAAAGAAGATGAATTGCGCGGCATCACGCGTATCTGGGTTGGATAGTCGTGTTGACGTTGCAGCAGAAGTGCCCGTGTAGCCTTGAAGAACTATCTTTCGATAGAGTTCGCGACCACGGTTTATGTTTGCTATAAATTTTGTCACTTCGGTTTGAACAACAGCTTTGGTGACGCGGGGAGGAGGTGCCATATTGAGATCTACGTGATGCAGCCAAACGCCTATCCTAGAATTCCCAAGACAGACAACGAATTAAACCGGCTCAATGAATTCAGCCAACCCAACCGCACCGCCAGCTGCGTCCCCCGCAGCCCCTCAGCGCAACCTCCGTGACAGTGGCCCCATCCGCCTCCCCGGCTTCCCCTTGCCGCCCGCCTGCTGCGGGTAGCGTCGGGGCGTTTCGGGTGCGTGCACTGTAGCCTAGGCGCAGGCCGCCGGAGTTGTGTTTTGAGATACTGGCCCGCTGTGCGGGCTGAAACCCAGCGCACAATCGCTGCTTGCAACTTTTTTTCATCAACCCTGCATGCCCGCTTACCGGGCTTTGGAGACGGTATGTCACGTTATAAGGTCATGGCGCTGGGCTTGGGTGCCGCGCTGCTGGTGGGTGGCTGTGCCACCGAATCGTCACGGGCCATCGTGGTCCAAAAAACCCAGGCCGCGGCCACCGCGTACAGCGGCCCCCGCGTATCGGTAGCGATTGGCAAGTTTGACAACCGCAGCACCTTCATGCGTGGCGTGTTTTCTGACGGCAACGACCGCCTAGGCAGTCAGGCCAAAACCTTGCTGGTGGCGCACTTGCAGCAGTCGCAGCGTTTTGCCGTGCTGGACCGCGACAACCTGAACGAATCCGGCCAAGAAGCTAAGCTGCAAGGCGCATCCCAAGCCATTCGTGGCGCTTCTTATGTGGTGACGGGAGACATCTCCGAGTTTGGCCGCAAAGAAGTGGGCGACATGCAGTTCTTTGGCGTGCTCGGGCGTGGCAAAAAGCAGGTGGCTTATGCCAAGGTGACGCTCAATGTGGTCAACCCGCTGACCTCTGAAGTGGTGTTTTCTGCCGGTGGCGCGGGCGAATACGAGCTGTCGCAGCGCGAGGTGCTGGGCTTTGGCAGTACCGCTAGCTACGACGCTACCCTGAACGGCAAGGTGCTGGACTTGGCCCTGCGTGAAGCCGTGGATGGTCTGGCTGCCGGGCGCGATGCCGGACAGTGGGGCAAATGATGCGCCGCCTGTTTGCCGCCAGCGTTGCGGCCCTGCTGCTGGCCGGTTGCGCCAGCCCGCCACAAAGCCTGTACCTGTGGGAAGCCTTTCCGAGACAGCAGTACGACACCCTGCTGCGCCAAGCCAGCCCCAACGAGCAGATCGACAAACTGGAAGCGCAACTGGCCAAAGCGCGTGACAAAAACGCCGCCCTGCCACCCGGCTTGCGTGCCCACTTGGGCATGATGCACCTCGAAGCGGGTAACCCAGGCCGGGCGCAAGACCTGTTTGTGGCCGAGAAACAAGCGTTTCCAGAATCCAGCCACTACATGGACCGCCTGCTCAAGCGTTTTGACAGCGCGGCCAGCACCCAACCGACCGGGAGAACCACACCATGACCCGCCTTAACCGTGTCACCGGGCTGCCGACCTACCGCCGCACCGCCACCGCGCTGGCCCTGGCCTGCACGGCGTGGTTGGTGGGCTGCGCGTCCCCCCCCCAGCCACGCGATGACAGCGCCTTTCGCCAAGCCCGGCCCACCACGCTGCTGGTGCTGCCGCCGCTGAACGTGTCGCCCGACATCAAGGCCACCCCCGCCATGTGGGCCACTGCCACCCGTCCACTGGCCGAAGCGGGTTACTACGTCTTGCCCGTGACCCTGGTGGATGAAACCCTGCGCCAAAACGGTGTGCAGACGGCAGAAGATGCCCATGGCATTGCCGCAGACAAGCTGCGCGACTACTTTGGGGCCGACGCTGCCGTGTACATCCGGGTCTTGCGCTACGGCTCCAGCTATGCGGTCGTGGCCAGCGAAGTCGTGGTGCAGGCCGAAGCCAAAATCATCGACCTGCGCTCGGGCAAGCTGCTGTGGGAAGGCTCAGCGCGTGCGTCTTCCGCCGAGCAGCAACAGCAAAACCAAGGCGGCATCGCTGGTTTGCTGATTGGGGCGCTGGTGCAACAGATTCTGAACACCACCACCGACACCGCCTACCAGTACGCGGGCATTGCCAGTGAACGCCTGCTGGGCGCGCAGTGGCACAACGGCATCCTGCCCGGCCCGCGTTCACCGGCGCTGAAAAAAGCACCCTGAACCCGCGTCCTCACCAACGCAGCCGCTTCAGCGTTCGCGCACATACGGGTTGAAGCGCCGCTCTTCACCCAGCGTGCTCTCCGGCCCGTGGCCGGGGATGAACACCGTGTCATCACCCATGGGCCACAGGCGTTCTTTGATGCTGCTGATCAGCTGCGCATGGTTGCCCTGCGGAAAGTCGGTGCGGCCAATGCTGCCCGCAAACAGCACATCGCCCACAAACACGCGCTTGGCCTGCGCGCTGTGAAACACCACATGGCCGGGCGTGTGGCCGGGGCAGTGGCGCACCGTCAGGGTGCAGCGCCCAATCTGCACCGTATCGCCATCGGCCAGCCAGCGCGTCGGCGTGAAATGGCCAGCGGGCGGAAAACCAAACATCAGGCTCTGCTGCGGCAGGCCGTCAATCCAAAACTGGTCGCCGGGGTGTGGGCCAATGATGGGCAGGTTCAGCCGCTGGGCCAAAGTGGCCGTGCCACCCGCGTGGTCAATGTGGGCATGGGTGAGCCAAATGGCCTTGAGCGTGACACCCAGGCGCTTCACCTCCGCCAGCAGCCGCTCCAAGTCGCCACCGGGATCAATGACGGCGGCCTCGTGGGTTTCATCGCACCAGACGATGGAGCAGTTTTGCGCAAAGGCGGTGACGGGGATGGTGAGGTAGTGAAACATGGTGGATGGGGGGGGGTCAGAGTGAGAAGTCGTATTCGATGCTGATGGGGGCGTGGTCGCTGAATCTCTCCGCCTTGTCAATCGCCTCGGTGCGCGCCAGCGCTGCCAGCGCGGGCGTGGCTAGGTGGTAGTCCAGCCGCCAGCCCACGTTGTTGGCCCAGGCTTGGCCTCGGTTGCTCCACCAGGTGTAGCAAGCGTCGGTGGTGTCGGGTTGCAGGCGGCGGTACACGTCCACCAGACCGCCTTCGGTCAGCAGTTGCGTCATCCAGGCGCGTTCTTCGGGCAAAAAGCCGCTGTTTTTTTGGTTGCCGCGCCAGTTTTTCAAGTCGGCTTGCTGGTGGGCGATGTTGATGTCGCCGCAGACAATGAACTCGCGCTCGGCCTTGAGGGCTATCAGGTGCGGGTAGATGCGGGCCAGAAAGCGGTATTTGGCTTCTTGCCGGTCGGGGCCGGACGAGCCGCTGGGAAAGTAGGCGCTGATGATGGAGAGCTTGCGGGTGGGGGTGTCAAAACGCAGCTCCAGGTAGCGGCCTTCGGCATCGAACTCGCCGCCGTCAAAGCCTGCCACCACCTCGCTGGGCTCGTGCCGGGTGTAGATGCCTACGCCGGAATAGCCTTTTTTCTGGGCACAATGAAAATGCCCGCGCAGGCCCGCCAAGCGGTCTAGTTGGGTCTGCTGCAAGTCGGCGGGCTGGGCTTTCACTTCTTGCACGCAAATACAATCGGGCGCTTGCCTGTCCACCCAAGCCGCCAGCCCTTTGCTGCTGGCCGAACGGATGCCGTTGAGGTTGAGACTGGTCAGTTTGAACAAGGAATTCCCCATGACGATGGATGCGGGTGTCGCGGCAGCGGCGGTGCAGCACAGTGGCCGTGATGCGCTGGCGCAGGATTTTGTGCAGTTCTGCGTGGATTCGGGCGTGTTGCGCTTTGGCGAGTTCAAGACCAAAGCCGGGCGCTTGTCGCCGTATTTCTTCAATGCCGGGTTGTTTGACGACGGGGCCAAGCTGGGTCGGCTGGCGCAATTCTATGCACAGGCCTTGATGGACAGCGGCATTGAGTTCGACATGATTTTTGGCCCCGCTTACAAAGGCATTCCGCTGGGCGCGGCGGTGGCCATTGAGCTGGCGCGATTGGGGCGCAATGTGCCGTTTGCCTACAACCGCAAGGAAGCCAAAGACCATGGCGAGGGCGGCACGCTGGTGGGTGCGCCCTTGCGCGGGCGGGTGCTGATTGTGGACGACGTGATGAGTGCAGGCACGGCCGCCCGCGAGTCGATTGCCCTGATTCAGGCGGCAGGGGCCACCCCACATGCCGTAGCCATTGCCCTCGACCGGCAAGAAAAAGCCACCGCCACCGGCCCAGACGGGCAGCTGCGCGATGTGGAGCACAGTGCCGTGCAGTATGTGCAGCAGCAACTGGGCTTGCAGGTGTGCGCCATTGCCCGGCTGGCCGATTTGTTGGCCTACCTGAATGACCACGCACAAGGTGAGATGGGGCAGCACCTCGGGCGCGTGCAAGCCTACCGCCAGCGCTACGGCGTGGCCTGAGGCGGTCGCCGTGTTGCCCGTCTGCATGGGTTTGTCGGCGCTGTGCTTGGCGCTGGTCTCTGCTTCGGTGTGGGCGGAGGTGGGTGTAACGGGTGGCGGCATTTACACCTGTGTGGACAGCCAAGGGCGGCGCATCACTTCCGACCGTCCCATCATCGAGTGCTTGGACCGTGAGCAGCGCGAGCTGAACAAAACGGGCACCGTGCGCCGGGTCTTGCCCCCGAGCTACACCGCCGAAGAACGCGCCCAGCTTGAAGCGCAGCGCAAAAAAGAGGCTGACGAGCGCGAGCGCGTTGCCGAACAGAAACGCCGTGACCGTGCCCTGCTGAGCCGTTACCCCAACCAAGCCGCGCACGACAAAGAACGTGCCGATGCCTTGCGCCAAGTGGATGACGTGATCCAGAGCGTGAAGAAGCACGCCGTGGCTTTGAACAAACAGCGCCAGAAAATCGATGCCGAGCTGGAGTTTTACAAGGGCGACCCGAGCAAGGCCCCCGCTTGGCTGCGCCTGAAGCTGGAAGACAACCAGCAGCAGGGGCTGGCACAGCAACGTGTGCTGGCGGCGCAACAGGCGGAAAAAGAGCGCATTCAGGCGCGCTTTGATGAAGAGCTGGTCAAACTGCGCCAGCTCTGGGAACAGCGCTGACACAGCCAGACGGCTGCGCGCTGCGCCGGTGCGTTCAACCCAGCTTCTGCCGCAACACGTCGTTCACCTGCTGCGGGTTGGCCTTGCCTTTGCTGGCTTTCATGACCAGACCGACCAGCGCATTGAAGGCCTTGTCCTTGCCCGCACGGAACTGCTCCACCATAGGGGCGTTGGCGGCCATCACCTCGTCGATGATTTTTTCGAGTGCACCGGAGTCGTTCATTTGCTTGAGGCCTTTGGCGGCAATCACGGCATCCACATCGTGCCCGTCACCGCTCCACAGCACATCCAGCACCTGTTTGGCCGCGTTGTTGGACACCGTGCCGTCGGCAATGCGGCCCATCAGCGCGGCCAAGGTTTCGGCAGACACCGGCACTTGGGCCATGTCTTTGTCTTCGGCGTTCAGGCGGCGCGATACCTCGCCCATGATCCAGTTGCTGACCAGTTTGGCCTGGCCCGATGCTTGGGCGGCAGCCTCAAAATAAGCGGCCATGGTCGGGCTTTGGGTCAGGGTGGTCGCGTCGTATTCGGGCAGGCCGTAAACATGGACGAAACGCTGGGCCATCTGGCGCGGCAATTCGGGCATTTCGCCCTTCACGCGCTCCACCCAGTCGCGGCCAATCACCAGGGGTGGTAAATCGGGGTCGGGGAAATAGCGGTAATCGGCGGCATCTTCTTTGGTGCGCATGGCACGGGTTTCGCCGGTGTCGGGGTCAAACAGCACCGTGGCCTGTTGAATAGCAAAGCCGTCTTCAATTTGTTCAATCTGCCAGCGAATTTCAAAGTCAATCGCCTGCTGCATGAATTTGAAACTGTTCAGGTTTTTAATTTCGCGCCGGGTGCCCAGCGGCGTACCGGGTTTGCGCACCGATACGTTGGCATCGCAGCGGAAGGAGCCCTCTTGCATGTTGCCGTCGCAAATGCCAATCCAGGTGACGATTTTGTGCAGCTCTTTGGCATAGGCCACGGCCTCGGCGCTGGATCGCATATCGGGCTCGGTCACTATTTCCAGCAAGGGCGTACCCGCACGGTTCAAATCAATACCGCTTTGCCCAATAAAGTCTTCATGCAGGCTTTTGCCCGCGTCTTCTTCTAAATGGGCGCGCACCAGCCGCACGGTTTTGGGCTCGTTGCCCAGAAAGAACGACACCTCGCCGCCTTGCACCACCGGAATCTCAAACTGGCTGATTTGGTAGCCCTTGGGCAAATCGGGGTAAAAATAGTTTTTACGGGCAAACACGCTGTGCTCGGCAATGTGCGAGCCCAGCGCCAGCCCGAGGCGAATGGCTTTTTCGACCGCGCCTTGGTTCATCACTGGCAGCGTGCCCGGCAGGGCCAAATCCACCGCGCAGGCTTGGGTGTTGGGCTCGGCCCCAAAGGCGGTGGGTGCGCGGCTGAAAATTTTGCTGTGTGTGGCGAGTTGGGCGTGGGTTTCAAAGCCGATCACGACTTCGTAACCGTGCACGAGCGGGGCAGCGGAGGAGGGGCGGGTCATCTGGGTCATGGTGTTCACGGTCAGGCGGTGGGCGAGAGATGGGGTGCGTCGGGGAGCGCCAGCGCCAACGCCACGTATTCAGAGACGGGCACTTCTTCGGCGCGGCGTTGCAGGTCAAAAGACCCCGCAAAGCCCTGCCCGTCCAGCCAAGGGCCTAGGGTGTTGCGCAGGATTTTGCGGCGCTGGCTGAAAGCGGTTTGCACCAGTTGGCCGTAGCGCACCACATCCAGTGCGGGGGGCGCTGCCAGCGGCACCATGCGCACAATGGCGCTGTCCACCCTGGGGGGCGGGTCAAAGCTCTGCGGTGGGACAAACAGCACGTTGCTCATCTGGTAGCGCCACTGCAACATGACTGACAAGCGGCTGTAGTCGGCGGTGCCAGGGCGGGCCACCATGCGGTCGATGACTTCTTTTTGCAGCATGAAGTGCTGGTCTTGCACCACCGCCACATGGGCCAGCAAATGAAACAGGATGGGCGTGGAGATGTTGTAGGGCAGGTTGCCCACCACGCGCAGCCGGGGGGGGGGCGCTGGGGTTTGCTGCGGGCTCGGGTTGTCCTGTGCCCAGTGCTGGGCCAGGGCGCTGACATCGACCCGCAGCACATCGGCTTCAATCACCCGTAACTGCGCATGGGCACGCAGCCGGGCGGCAAGGTCGCGGTCAAGTTCGATCACGGTCAGGCGGCCCAGGCGTTCCACCAGGGGCTGTGTCATGGCGGCCAGACCGGGGCCGATTTCCACCATGGCATCACCCGCACGCGGGTCAATCGCCTCGATGATGGCCTCGATGATGGCCCCATCGGTCAAGAAATGCTGGCCAAAGCGCTTGCGGGCAATGTGTTTCATGGCCGGTGCTTCAGGGCTGTGGGCTGTTGCGGTATTCCACAAACGCTTGGCTGCGGATGTTGTCGAGTGTGGCCGTCCAGGCGGCTTCGGCTTTTTGTTCGCGCACCAAGGTACGCACGGCATCGCGCTGTTCGCGCTCGCTCAGGGTGTGGGTGCGCCGCTCGTCCACCCGGATCAGGTGCACGCCAAAGCGCGAGACCACCGGGGCCGAGGTTTCACCCGCCCGCAGGGCGTTCATGGCCGTTTCAAACTCGGGCACAAACTGCCCTGGGTTGGCCCAGCCCAAATCGCCGCCCTGCGAGGCCGATCCGTCTTGGCTGTGTTCACGCGCCAGGGCCGGAAAGCTGGCCTGCCCGCGCAGAATTTGCTCACGCAGCTGGTTGAGTTGCGCCACCGCTGCCGCTTGGGTCAGTTGCGCGCTGGTGCGCAGCAAGATGTGGCGGGCGCGGGTCTGGACGACGCTCATGTCGGGCAGGCCTTGCTGGCTTTTTTCCAGCACCTTGAGCACATGAAAACCCGCTCCACTGCGCAGCGGCCCGGCAATGCCGCCTTGGGGCAGCGACCGCACCGCCTCGACAAACAGGCTGGGCAGCCGGTCAGCGGGACGCAGGCCAAATTCACCGCCCTGGGTGCGGTCGGGGGCATCGGAAAACTCTTGCGCCAGCGCAGCAAAGTCGTGCCCGTTGCGTGCCCGTTGCGCGACCGCTTGGGCACGGGCTTCGAGGGTGCGGACTTGCTCGTCGGTGGCGTTTTCGGGCACCTGCACCAGCACCTGGGCCAGATTCCAAGCCATTTGGGCCGGGTCTGCGCTGGCCTGCTTTTCGCGGATGTACGCGTCAATCTCATCCTCGGTGACACCGACTTGGCGTTGCATTTCGCGCTCGCGCAGCCGTTGGATCAGGATTTGGTGGCGCAGATCGCGGCGCAGGTTGGAGAGGTCAATGCCTTCTTGCACCACCCGGCTGCGGAATTCGGCCAAGCTGAGCTGGTTTTGCTCAGCAATCGACTGTTCAGCCTGCTGCACCATGGCATCGTCCACGCGCACGCCGGTCTCGGTGGCGTGTTGCACTTGGGCCAGCTCCAGCACCAGCTGCTCCAGCACGTCTTTCAGCAGCACATCGCGGTTGGGCAGGGCCACACCGTCTTGGCTGAGCTGTTGCTCTAGGCGCAGCAAACGGCGGCGGACTTCGGCATTGGTCACCGGTTCGCCATTGACTAGGGCGACGACGAAGTCAAGATCGCGCACCTCTTGTGCTGTGCCCAAGGCGCTGGCGAGGGAATGAAACTGGGTGGTGGGGCGCAGGGTTTGGGCGCTGGCGGTGCCGCTGCACAGTGCGGCGGCCAAGCACAGAACCGTCCATCGGTTCAAGACGGCCCGTGAGGCCCAGGGGGGGGAAGCATCAGTCATAGTATTCGAATGGGCTGGACGGCTTGATTTCTTCGCGCAGGTACTGGTAGCGAGGCACGTTGTCCCTGAGGGTTTTCAGCGGGTTGGAGCCGATGCGGGTGAAACCCGAGAACTCCAGTTGCAGCAGGATGCGCTGGTTGGCACTGGCGCTGCTGCGCTGCAAGCGCTCGACGACCACGCGGCCCAGCCAGCAGCCCGCATCGTACTCAAAGCCCGCCACCAGATCGACCACCTTGCGGTCGGGCACGCTGTAGTTGACACGGCCCACACCAAACCACTGCCCAGCACCAAGGGCAAGGCCCCGTGGGTCTTCGTGGGCGGGTGGGCTCCAGAGGTCGTTGAGTGGCCATTGCCAGCCCATTTCAACCTGTTCGCTGATGCCCCGTTGCAAGCGGTAGGCGGTGCTGAGCACGCGGTAGTTGCTGGGTGTGTAGCGGGCATTGAGGGTGGTGCGCACCGACTGCCGCTCGCTGGGGTTGAACTGCACGTTGCTGCCCAGCGCCCAGCGGGTGTTCCACTGCAAGTCGGCACTCAAGAGGATGTCGCTGAAACGCTCTTGCAACGGGCTGCCGCCGGGCAGGCCCACCGCATTGGGCAGCACGACGTTCTGGTCGCGCAGCAAGTAGCGCTGTGCCACACCCAGGCGCACCACTTCGGCCCCGGTTTGCGCGTCAATCAGGCGCGAGCGGGCACCCAGCGTCAGGCCCCTGGTGTCGGCGATGCGGTCTTGACCACCAAAAGCGTTTTCGGTGAAGAGGGACGAAAAATTGAAGTCGTTGGCCGCTGCATCGTAATTGGGCATCAGCGACTGGTCGCGGTACGGTGTCCAGGTGAAGAAGGCACGCGGCTCCAAGGTCTGGATGTAGGCATGCGCTTGAAAAGAGGCATCGCGCTCGTAGAACAGGCCGCCGTCCATGCTGAACGTGGGCACCGCGCGGTTCAGGGTTTGTTGGCCGTTGCTCAGGGGTTGATCGAGCTGGTACTGGGTGGCGTGCAGTTGCAGGCGCGGCTTGAGGTAGCTGCCCGGTGTCTGCCAGCGGCGGCTGATGTCGGCCACCGCCAGCAGGCGGGTGCCATTTTGGCGGTCGGGGGCTGCGGCCACGGCATCGGCCTGAAACCGGGTGGCTTCGGTGCGCACCGACCCAGCCCAGCCCGACGTGCCGCCCAAGCTGTCCTGTTCGCGGCCATAGCGCAGGGCGATGCTGGGCAGCCGGTCGTAAGGCGGGGTGATGGGGGCGCTGAGGTCTTGCAGGGTTTGCCAGCGGTGTACGCCCGCTTCCAGCGCCCACGGGCCTTGCGCCCAGTGCAAGACCACTTGGTTGTTCAAGAGGCGCGAGGTGAGCGAGGTGCTGGAGCGCGGAAAGTCGCGCCAGTAGTCATCGTCGCTGACGCGGTTGATGTTGAACGTCAGGCCCAGCCCTGGTACGCCGAGCCCGGCATGCTGGTGCTGCCAGGCATAGCCCCAGCGCTGGCGGTTGCGCAGCAGGTCGGAGGGCATCCAAGCGGCCCGCAATTCACCCTGGTAATCGTCTTGCAGGTAACGCCATTCACCGCCCAGATCGACACCGCGTTTGCTCATGTAGGTGGGGTACACCGTGGCATCCAGTTCGGGGGCGATGTTGAAGTAGTAGGGCAGCGTCAGTTCTAGGCCGCTGATGTTGTCAATGTTGAAGGTCGGCGGCAGCAGGCCAGACTTGCGCTTGTCCGACAGCGGAAAACTCAAGTACGGCGCAGCCAGCAAGGGCACGCCCTGAAACTCCAACACGCCCCCGACGGCAACCCCAGTGTCATCGGCCTGATCGAGGTCGATGCGCGTGGCCCGCATGAGCCAAGCGGGCATCCAGGTTTGCCCCGGCGGGCGCGGGCAGGTGGAGTAGCGCGCGTTGTGGATGCTCAGGCGGTCTTGCCCTAAAAAGTCCACCCGGCTGGCATCGCCCAGGCCGCCGTTGCTCGACAGGGCAAAGGTGGGTTGCGCAAAACGGCCCTCGGCGGTGTCGAGGTTGAGGTGGAGTTCGGTGCCCTCAAACCGGTTGCCGTTGCGCTGGATGCGAACCTGCCCTTCGGCCTGCGCTTGGTTGCTGGCGGGCTCAAAACTCAGCTGGTCTGCGCGGATCAGGGTGCCGTGGCGGCGCAATTCGGCCTGTGGCCCTTCAATGTTCACCCGCCCGTCGCTTTGGCTGAGGATGCGGCTACCCTGCACAAACACCGGCAATTGGGACTGCACCTCGGCGGGCAGGGTGGGCATCAGCAGGGGACTGGCTTGCAGGGCCAAGCCGGGTGTGGCGGGCGTGTCAGTCTGCGCCCCAGCAGAAGCCAGCCCAGCGGCCCAAACCCCGACCACCAGCCGCCAGCACAGCGAACCAGCCAGCGCCAAACGCGAGAGGGGCAGGCACCCAACAACCGGGGCGGAGTCCTGCGTGGGGGTGCAAGGGTTCAAAACGGATCAGGGGGCCAGGCCCGGCGTGGGGGTTACGAAAGGCGGCCATTATCCTATGCCCACCGGGTTGGGCACACCGAACCCAGGTAGGCCCAACGGGGGCCAAGGGAGGCTTAGTGGGAACTCAGCGGGGCTGGTGGTTCAGGTCTTGCAAGCGCTGCGGTGTGCCCACATCCGTCCAGCGGCCCCGGTACAGCTCGGCACTGACGCGGCCCGCGTCCATGGCGCGGCGCAGCAACGGGGCCAGCGGGCGGGCGGTGCCCTGCGGGTTGCCGGGCAAGGTGTCGCACCACGGCGCTTCAAACAGCGCCCGCCGGTACAGGCCTACGGTGCTGTAGGTGTAGCGTGGGCCTTCGGGGGTGTTGAGTGCCAAGCCGCTGTCACTGAGGCCAAAGTCGCCATCAGGATGCTGCGGCGGGTTGGGCACCAGCCACAGGTGAGCCAGCTGTTCACTGGCCGCGAAGCGCTGCACCGCCTCGGGACTGAAGACGAAGTCGGGCGCGTACACATCGCCCGCCAGCACCCAAAACACATCGCCCAGCAGCGGCAGCGCCCGCGAGATGCCACCCGCCGTCTCCAAGGCATAGCCAAAGTCCTGCCCCTCGTGCGAGAACAGCAACTCGGTTCTTGGGTGTTGCACGGGCCAGTCGGCCAGGTGCTGCGCCATGTGCTCGCCCAGCCAAGCGGTGTTGATGACGACGCGGTTCACCCCGTCGCGCAGCAGCGCATCCAGCCACCAGTCCAGCAGCGGTCTGTCATGCACCCGCAGCAGCGGCTTGGGGCAGTGGTCGGTCAGCGGACGCATGCGCATGCCGCGCCCGGCGGCCAGCAACATGGCCGAAATGGCAGGAGGGATTGTATTCAACATCAGCGCGTCAGCAGGTCAGGATTCATCAAGCCCATCACAGGGAGCCCGCGTTCAAGGAGTCAGGCACTCGGTGGGGTGTCACAGCTTTTGTACAAAAGCATGGATCATGCCCCGTCGGGACGGTGCTGGGGGCCGATAAAATCGCAGGTTTCGCGTACCGCGCCCCCATTCACGCCACCGCCCATGTCTGAAGCCCCCAGCCTCCCCTCCAGCGCTCCCGTTGATGCATCCCCTGTGGCTTCCGCCGTGTCGGCCCGCACCATGGCCAACGCCATCCGTGCGCTGGCCATGGACGCGGTGCAAGCCGCCAACTCCGGCCACCCCGGTGCGCCCATGGGCATGGCCGACATGGCTGTCGCGCTGTGGGCTCGCCACCTGAGCCACAACCCCAGCAACCCCGCGTGGGCCAACCGTGACCGCTTTGTGCTCTCCAACGGCCACGGCTCCATGCTGATTTACGCGCTCTTGCACCTCACCGGCTACGACCTGCCCATGCAAGAGTTGAAAAACTTCCGCCAGCTGCACAGCAAAACCGCTGGTCACCCGGAAGTGGGCATCACCCCCGGCGTGGAAACCACCACTGGCCCACTGGGCCAAGGCATCACCAATGCCGTGGGCATGGCGCTGGCCGAAAAACTGCTGGCCGCCGAATTCAACCGCGAAGGCCATGCCATCGTGGATCACCGCACCTATGTCTTCTTGGGCGACGGCTGCCTGATGGAAGGCATCAGCCATGAGGCCGTGGCCCTGGCCGGTGCCTGGAAGCTGAACAAGCTGGTGGCGCTGTACGACGACAACGGCATCAGCATTGACGGCCAAGTCGCCCCCTGGTTCATTGACGACACCCCCAAACGCTTTGAAGCCTGCGGCTGGAACGTCATTCGCGCCGTGGACGGGCACGATGCCGACGCGGTCGATGCCGCCATTGCCACAGCCAAACAAAGTGCCGACAAACCCACCCTGATTTGCTGCAAAACCCATATTGGCAAAGGCAGCCCCAACCGTGCCAACACCGCCAAAGCCCACGGCGAGCCGCTGGGGGCCGAAGAAATCCGCCTCACCCGCGAAGCCCTGGGCTGGCCCCATGCGCCCTTCGTCATTCCTGACGAGATAGCTGCCGCTTGGAACGCGCAAGCCGCCGGTGCCGCGCAAGAGGCCGACTGGAACACCCAGTTCGCCGCCTACCAAGCCGCCTTCCCCGAACAGGCCCAAGCATTTGTGCGCCGCATGCAGGGCACATTGCCCGACAACTTTGCTGGTGTGGTGGACGCCACCGTGCAAGCCGCCCATGCCAAGGCCGAAACCGTGGCCAGCCGCAAGGCCAGCCAACTGGCCCTAGAAGTGTTCACCGCCGCCCTGCCCGAGCTGCTGGGCGGCAGTGCCGACCTGACCGGCTCCAACCTGACCAACACCAAGTCCACCCCCAACCTGCGCTTTGATGCCGCCGGCAAGGTGGTGAAAAACGCCGACGGCGTGGGTGGCCGCCACATCAACTACGGCGTGCGCGAATTCGGCATGGCCGCCATCATGAACGGCATCGCCTTGCACGGCGGCTTCATTCCCTATGGTGGCACCTTCCTCACCTTTTCCGACTACAGCCGCAACGCCATCCGCATGGCCGCGCTGATGAAGCAGCGCGTGATCCATGTGTTCACCCACGACAGCATTGGTCTGGGCGAAGACGGCCCCACCCACCAATCGGTCGAGCACGCCGCCAGCCTGCGCCTGATTCCGAACCTGGACGTGTGGCGACCTGCCGACACGGCTGAAACCACCGTGGCATGGGGCCAGGCTTTGCAAAATGCCGACCGCCCCACCGCCCTGCTGCTGAGCCGCCAAAACCTGCCCTACGCACCCAAACACGGGCTGAGCCCCATCGCCCAAGGAGCCTATGTGTTGGCCGAACCGGCTGACGTGGGCCTGAGCCAGCCCGCGCAAGCCGTCATCATCGCCACCGGCTCCGAGGTGCAACTGGCCCTGAAAGCCCAGGCCCTGCTGGCGCAAGAACAGGTGGCGGTGCGCGTGGTATCCATGCCCAGCACCACCACCTTTGACCGCCAGGATGCCGCCTACAAAGCCAGCGTGCTGCCCCAGGGGCTGCCGCGTGTGGCGGTAGAAATGGGCTCCACCAGCGGCTGGTGGAAATACGGCGTGGCCGCCGTGGTGGGCCTAGACAGTTACGGCGAATCGGCACCCGCCCCGGTGCTGTTCCAACACTTTGGCTTCACGCCCGAGAACGTGGCCGACACCGTGCGCAAGGTGCTGGCGAAATGACTGGTTTTCTTTCACTTTTTGACAACCCGGAGTACAGGACATGACCATCAAAATCGGTATCAACGGCTTTGGCCGCATTGGGCGCAACGTGTTGCGCAGCGCGATTCAGAATTTTTCTGACATCGAAGTCGTCGCCATCAACGACCTGCTGGAGCCCGACTACTTGGCTTACATGCTGCAATACGACAGCGTGCATGGCCGCTTCAAAGGCACCGTGAAAGTGGAAGGCGGCAACATCGTCGTCAACGGCAAAACCATCCGCCTGACCCAAGAGCGTGACCCCGCCAACCTGAAGTGGGCCGAAGTCGGTGCCGACATCGTGATCGAATCCACCGGCCTGTTCTTGGACAAAGTCACCGCCCAGAAACACCTGGATGCTGGCGCGAAAAAAGTCATCCTGTCGGCCCCCAGCAAAGACGACACCCCCATGTTCGTCTTCGGCGTGAACCACGGCACCTATGCCGGTCAGGCCATCATCAGCAATGCCAGCTGCACCACCAACTGCTTGGCCCCCGTGGCCAAGGTGCTGAACGACAAATGGGGCATCAAGCGCGGCCTGATGACCACGGTGCACGCGGCCACCGCCACCCAAAAAACGGTGGACGGCCCGTCCAACAAAGACTGGCGCGGTGGCCGTGGCATTCTGGAAAACATCATTCCCAGCAGCACCGGTGCAGCCAAGGCCGTGGGCGTGGTGATTCCTGAGCTGAACAAAAAGCTCACCGGCATGAGCTTCCGCGTGCCCACGTCCGACGTGTCGGTGGTGGACTTGACCGTCGAGCTGAACTCGGAAGCCAGCTATGCCGACATCTGCGCCGAAATGAAGGCCCAGAGCGAAGGTGCCTTGAAGGGCGTGCTGGGCTACACCACCGACAAAGTGGTGGCCACCGACTTCCGTGGCGAAACCTGCACCAGCGTGTTCGATGCCGATGCCGGTATTGCACTGGACAAGACCTTCGTCAAGGTGGTGGCCTGGTACGACAACGAATGGGGCTATTCCAACAAGTGCCTGGAAATGGTGCGCGTGGTCGCTGGTTGAACCCCCAGCCCCCATTGCAGAGCCCGTCAGACGGCTCTATCCAAGAAAAAAGCGCCTTAGGGCGCTTTTTTCTTGGGGCTAAACAACCCCCTCCCCGTCAAACACCTGCTCAGCGGGTGGCGCAAGCGGCCTTGCTCTCCGGCACGCCCAGGGCTTTCAAAATCAGCGCCAGCGGGCAGAAGTTGGTGAAGCCAAACTGAAACAGGTTCACACCCACAAAGGCGGTGAAGGCCAGAAACCAGGGGCTGACGAACAGCGGGCTGGCTTCGATGCCCAGGGCCAGCGAGATCATGATGAACAGGCCAGCAAAAACACGGATGTAACGTTCAACGGTCATTTCAAACTCCTAAAAAAACACAGGGGGAAAAATCAGGTGGCGGCAGAGGACTGCGCCTCGTACGTCTTGCGGTACACGGCGTAATACAGCACCGGAATCACCACCAGCGTGAGCAGCGTGGACACGGCAATGCCAAAGATGAGCGAGATGGCCAGGCCATTGAAAATGGGGTCATCCAGAATGAAGAAGGCACCCATCATGGCGGCTAAGCCGGTCAAGGCAATCGGCTGGGCACGCACGGCGGCGGACTGCACCACGGCCTGCGCAAACGGCACGCCGCGCCGGGTTTCCAGTTCAATGAAGTCCACCAGCAAAATGGAGTTGCGCACGATGATGCCGGCCAAGGCAATCATGCCGATCATGGACGTGGCGGTGTACTGCGCGTGCAGCAGCGCGTGGCCGGGCATCACGCCGATGATGGTCAACGGAATCGGGGCCATGATGATCAGTGGCGTGACATAGCTCTTGAACTGCGCCACCACCAGCAGGTAAATCAGAATCAAACCCACGCCATAGGCCGCGCCCATGTCGCGGAAGGTCTCATAGGTAATTTGCCATTCACCATCCCACTTGACGGCGTACTGGCGGTAGGGGTCTTGGGGCTGGTGAATCCAGTATTCGCCCAGCGTGCCGCTGTTGGGCAGGGCGGCGGTATCCAGCTGGCTGCGAATGCCAAACAGGCCGTACAGGGGCGAATCCAGCTGGCCCGCCATGTCGCCCATGACGTAGGTGACCGGCATCATGTCTTTGCTGAAACGGGGCTGGTCAATCACGCCGCGCTCCAGCGTCACCAATTCGGACAGCGGCACCATGCTGCCATTGGCCGCTTTCAGGGGCAGGGCCAGCACGGCATCCAGACCCACTTGTTTCTCTAAGGGCAGTTGCAGCCGCACCGGCACCGCAAACTTGGCATGACCGTCGTGCAGGTAAGCGGCATCAGCGCCCGACAGCGCGGCATGCACAGTTTGCGCAATCACTTGCACCGGAATGCCCAGCGATTCGGCCCGCTGGCGCTGGATGCGCAGGAACACCCTGGGTGCGGCTTCCTTGAGCGAGGTGTCCACGCCCACGATGTCGGGCGTGTTGGCAAAAGCCTGCGCCACCCGGCGGGCCAGCTCGGCGCGACCGGCTTCGTCGGGGCCATACACCTCGGCCACGATGGGCGACATGACGGGCGGGCCGGGCGGCACTTCCACCACCTTGATGCGCGCGCCATGCGCGGCAGCGATTGTTTCCAGCTCGGGGCGGTGGCGCTGCGCAATGGCATGGCTTTTTTCGCTGCGGTGGTGGGCATCCACCAAATTGATCTGCAAGTCGCCGCTCTCCACCTCGGCGCGCAGGTAGTACTGGCGCACCAAGCCATTGAAGGTGATGGGGCTGGCCGTGCCCGCATAGCCTTGCACATTGGCCACCTCGGGCTGCTGGGCCAGCCAAGTGCTCAGGTCTTGCAGCGCGGCAGCGGTGTTTTCCAGCGGGGTGCCAGCGGGCATGTCCAGCACCACTTGGTATTCGCTCTTGTTGTCAAACGGCAGCATTTTCAGCACCACCCCCACCATGGAGGTCGGCACCGCCGCCAGTGCCACCGACACCAGCAGCGCCCCCACAATGCCCCAGAGCAGCAGCCAGCGCTTGCGCGCACTTTGCAACAAGGGCGTGAGGATGCGGGTGAAGGTGTTTTGCAGCGCCTGCGTGAGCTTGCCTGGGCCGTGCGCGGCATGGCCGGTATCGGTTTTGGTGAGCTTGAGCGCCAGCCAAGGCGTGATGGTGAAGGCAATGGCCAGCGAAATGGCCATGCCCATGCTGGCGTTGATGGGGATGGGACTCATGTAAGGCCCCATCAGCCCACTGACGAAGGCCATGGGCAAGAGCGCGGCAATCACGGTGAAGGTGGCCAAAATGGTGGGGCCACCCACCTCGTCCACCGCGCGCGGAATGATGACCGACAGCGGCTCATTCGGCGTGAGTTGGCGGTGGCGGTGGATGTTTTCCACCACCACGATGGCATCGTCCACCAAAATGCCAATCGAAAAGATGAGGGCAAACAGCGACACCCGGTTGAGCGTGAAGCCCCAGGCCCAGCTGGCAAACAGCGTGGCCGTGAGCGTGAGGATGACCGCCGCGCCCACAATGACCGCCTCGCGCCGCCCCAGCGCCAGCCCCACCAGCAGAATGACGCTGGCCGTGGCAAACACCAATTTCTGAATCAGCTTGTTGGCCTTGGCCGCAGCGGTTTCACCATAGTCCCGCGTGATGCTGACCTGAACCCCATCCGGAATGACCGTGTTGTGCAGGGACTCCAGCCGCGCACGTGCGCCAGCGGCCACATCCACCGCGTTCTCACCGGGCTTTTTGGTCACGGTGAGGGTGATGGCCGGGAAACGCTGGCCTTGCAGGGCGCTGTGTTCGGCATCGGCAGCACCGGGCGTGAACCAAACATAGCGGGCGGGCTGTTGCGCGCCGCTCTCGACCCGTGCCACCTCGCGCAGGTAAATGGGCCGCCCAGCCGAGACACCGACCACGATGTCGCCCACATCGCGCTCGTTTTGCAAGAATTCGCCGGTTTCTACCGACAGCATGCCGGGCTCGCCCGCGGCTGGGCGGGGGTTGACCACCGTGCCCGAGGGCATGGCTTGGTTGGCGGCGGCAATGGCCCCGTGCAGCGCCTGCACCGTCACACCACGTTCGCGCAGCCGGGCAGGGTCTAGCCAGACATGCACCGCCCGGCCTGGCCCGCCAATCGTCACCACCTCGCGGGTGCCCGGCACCCGCTTGATTTCGGACTCCACCGCATGCGCCACCCGCTCCAGGTCGTGTGCGCTGGTGACATCAAGGGCCCACAGCGTGGCAGCCAGTACCGGCACATCGTCAATACCCTTGGGTTTCACAATCGGGGTGAGCACGCCCAGCCCCTGCGGCAGCCAGTCTTGGTTGGCATTGAGCACGTCGTACAGGCGCACCAGCGCCTCGGTGCGCGGCACACCCACTTGGAACTGCACGGTCAGCACCGCCACACCGGGGCGGGCCACCGAATAGGTGTGCTCAATGCCCTGAATCTGCGACAACACATGCTCGGCAGGGCCTGCCACCATTTTTTCCACATCGGCACTGGACGCACCGGGGAAAGGAATGATCACGTTGGCCATGGTCACATTGATCTGCGGCTCCTCTTCACGCGGGGTGACGAGCACGGCAAACAAACCCAGCAACAAGGCCACCAAGGCCAGCAGCGGGGTAATGGCATTGGCCTGAAATTGCCGGGCCAGCGAGCCCGAAAAACCCAGTTTTTCAGGCGCAGTTTGGGGGGTCGATTCGGGATGGCTCATGGCTGCATCCTCATTGCGCAGCAGGCACAGCACCGGCCAGACCCGCCCGCACCGGGTCCAAGGCCACCCGCTCGCCCGGTTTCAGGCCCGCCACCACCTCGACCCCGGCCTCGCCATGGCGGGCACCGGCGCGCACCGCCCGCAGCACAAAGCCCTGGCCTTCGCTGCGGGCCACATACACCGCCGTCAGCTCGCCCCGGCGCAGCAGGGCCGATTCGGGCAGCAGCAAACGGGCATCAGCAGCGGGCGCACTGCCCACAAAGCGCACCCGCAGTTGCTGCCCCGGCACGGTGTTGGCGGTATCCGCCGGGTTCAGGTTCAAGCGCCATTCCACCGTTTGCGACACCGGATCGGCCACCGGCAGCCGGGTCTGACTGGCGGGGGCCACCCAGCGCTCGGTGCCAGGCAGCTGCACCTCAACGCGCTGCGCCTGCTGGGCCAGCCCTTGCTGGGAGGCGGGCACATGCACCACCGCACGCAAAGGCTGCGGCGCATACACCGTGAGCACTGGCGCACCGGGCATGGCCAAACCGCCCACCTCGGCATGCGTGGCCAGCACCCAGCCGTCAAACGGTGCGGTCAGGCGGGTAAAACCTTGTGCCAGCCCCGCCTGGGTTTGCCCAGCGCGGGCAGCAGCCACGGCGGCCTGGGCGGCGTTCAACTGGGCTTGCGCACTGTCCAGCGCCGCCTGGGCCACAAAGCCTTGGGCGCGCAGGTCGCGGGTGCGCTCAAAATGGGCACGGGCATTGGCCAGGTTGGCATCGGCCTGGGCAAAACCAGCCTGGGCCTGGGCCACACCGGCCTGGGTGGCGCGGTCGTCAATCACAGCCAGCATCTGCCCGGCCTGCACCCGGTCACCGGCCTTCACAGACAGGTTGGCAATACGGCCACTGGCCTGGGCCGAGAGCACCGTCTGGCGCACCGCTTCCAAACGGCCATCCAGCGCCAGCGACGAGGCCACCGCCTGCGCACCCAGCGTCAGCACCGGCACCTGTGGCCCGCTGGCCGCTGCGGTCTGGGCTTGTGCCGTGGCCCACCCAGCCAGCAAGCCCAACACCAGCAGACTTGAACGAACAGCCTGCCCCACAGTGGGCGCAAAACGCCGCCCGGCCACAGAGGCACGGACAACACGGTGAACGCGAAAAGCGCTGGGAAGGGGGATCATGGTGCATTTCTCCTATACGGCCCCTAGTATATCTAGATACCCCGTGGGGTACAAGAAATGCCCTTTCAGGCAGGGCTTGACCTGTATCAAAACCCTAACAAGCGGTTTGCAGGATGCTCAGCACGCTGACGGTCAAACCGTCCCGAAACCTGCACACCACACCAACAACCCCCGGAGACACCCCCATGCAACGAGAAGCCCTGCGCGTCATCCGCGATGAACACGCCACCCTGGCAGCCATGCTGCAATCGCTGATTCAAATGGTGAAGCGCGGCCCCAGCCCTGACGGCAAAGACCAGCACGAGCTGTATTTCGACGTGCTGCGGGCCATGCTGTTCTACATCGACGAATTCCCTGAGCAGATGCACCATCCCAAAGAGTCGCAACTGCTGTTCCCACGGGTAGCGCGTGCAGCCCCGCACACCATGCAGGCCATTGACCGGCTGGAGCGCGAGCACCAAGCCGGTGAGCAACGGGTGCGCGAGCTGATGCACCAGCTCATGGCCTGGGAATACCTGGGCGAGACGCGCCGCCAAACCTTTGAAGACAGCGTACGCGCCTATGTGGACTTTTACCTGCAACACATGCGGCTGGAGGAAACCGACATCCTGCCCGCTGCCGAACGACACCTGAGCGATGCCGACTGGCATGCGCTGAACGCCGCCTTTGCCACCAACCAAGACCCGCTGAACGCCCGCCTGCCACGCGATCCACAGTTTGACCGCCTGTTCACCCGCATCATCCTGCGCGCACCCGCGCCGGTGGGGCTGGGTTCAGACGACTCGGTCGCCTCGTCAGCCCGCTGAACGCCTGCGCTGCAGGGCTGACAGCTCGTCGGGCCATGCAATCGCGGGCACGCACTGAAAACCGGGGCGGGCAAACCAATACCCCTGAAAACGGCGCACCCCTGCCGAATGCAACCACTGCCATTCCTCGCGGCGCTCCACCCCTTCGGCCACCACGGTAATGCCCAGGCAGAAGCAGAACTCGACGATGGAACGCACGATGGCCTGCCGGGGCCCGCTGGTGTGTACGTTCTGGATGATGCGTTTGTCCAGCTTGAGCGTGTCCGGCTGAAACTCGGCCAGCAGCGACAGGCCCGCATGGCCCGCCCCAAAATCGTCAATCGCCACCTGAATGCCACTGGCGCGCAGACGCTGCACGGCATGCCGAAAGGCTTCAATGTGGGTGATGGCCTCTTCCTCGGTCACCTCTACCAACAGCCGGTTCAGCGGCCAGTGCAGGCGCTGGCACTGCGCCACCAGAAAATCCACCGCATCGGTTTGACTCACCAGCGAGTTGGGCAACAGATTCACCGACAAAGTGCAGTCCAAGCGCAACGAAGCCGCCAGAGCAATGGCATCGGCCTTGCTGTAGAGATCAAAGCTGTACATGACCTCGGGCGGCACACCCGCCAGCACCGACTGTGGTGACTCGCCCTGCGGCCCACGCAGCAAAGCCTCCACCGAGCTGATGCGCTGATCGCGGGTATGCACAATGGGCTGCAAGGCAAAGTGGGCACGGGTTTCGCCCAACACGTCATGACCAGCCAGCCGCTGCGGCTCTGCCTGCCAGCCTGCGGACCGGTGCGCCGCCAGCGATACCACCGCCGACCGTGACCCAGGCACGGCAGGTACAGCTTGGGCTGCATCGCTGAACCAAGTCACCGCCGGTACCGGGTCGCGCCAGCGGCCGCGCACAAAGGCTTCCACAATGCGCGTGGCCCGGTGGCCTTGGTCAGCCTGCATGCCCAAGGTAGTACACCAGTGCTTCCAGCGTGCAGAACTGCTCAGCAAGCGGCTGTCACAGCCATCGCGCATGTCCAGGGTGCCCACATGCCAGCGGTCAAAATGGGTGTGCGGAATCGGGTCACGCAGCAGCAGCACCACATCGGTGTGTCGCGTATCCACAACAATACGGGCATACAGCGCATCGACCACATCCGCCTGGCCCTCCAGCACCTGCATGAAATAGTCACCGTCATAGAGCAACATGCCAAAAATGTTCTGCTCTTGGTTGCGCAGGGCAAAGTCGGCCGTCCAAGTCAGCAAGGCTTGTGTCTGCCAGGCCGCGCAGCTGCGGCTGCGGTAAATCAGTTGAATCAACATCGCAGACAGCTCCTTGCACACAGGGTGCGGTGGTTTATTGAACTGATTTTGAACTGGTACGGAAAAAACCATACCGATCAGTTCAGTTTATAACCCAGCAGAAAATTTTCTGCACACGCTGTCGGTCAAGCCACCGTCTCCACTTCAAACCCCACCACATTGCGGCTGTCTTTGCTGAACTCCACCCCAATCAGGTGAATCGGCTCGCCGCGTGCGCGGTATTTGTCGGCATAGCCCTTGTCTTTGATCTGCTGCAAGGCCTTGCCCTGCGGGCTCAGCTCCACCACCTTGAATTCAAACAGCAGCACCTCGCCGCCAAACAGCACCGCCATGTCAATGCGCCCGTGGTTGGTCGTGTCTTCTAGCTGGATGTCCAGACCCAGTGCCGAAAAATAGCTGTAAAAAATGCTGGCGTAGTAGCCCTCAAACTGCGCCAGCGGGTTTTTGCGGTACCAGTCGTTCGGAATACCTGCAAACAGGGCATGGAACAAAGGTTTCATGCCCGCTAGGTTGCGGGTTTGCAGCAGTTCAATCAGGGCCAGCCGGGTGCCTAGGGCGTGTTGTTCGCTCAGGCCGTAGCCCGTGAGCAAGGCCATGTTCAAGCTGGACTCCACCTCGCGATTGGGGTAGCCCAGGGTGTACACCCAGTTGCCCGGCAGCGGCTCGCGGCAGCTGTGGATGGTGAGATAGCCCGCTTGAAACATCAGCGCCTCAGGCGGTATGTTGTCCACATCAAAAGTGGACAGCAGCTGCTCATTGGCCACCACCCGGCTCAAGTGGGGTGTGAAGAAGCGGTGCCGGGCCAACAGCTGGATGAGGAAGGTGGGTGTGCCGGTCTCGAACCAGTAGGGTTTGAATTTGTGTTGGTCAAAAAACAGCAGCAAATCAAAGGGGTTGTAAACGCTCTCGCCCAGCCAGTTATAGCCGTTGTACCAGCGGCGAATTTGCTCCCTGTCCAAGCCCGGTAATTCGGGGGCAAATACCGTGTCCACGTCTTGGTCGGTGTAGCCGCACAGTGCGCTGTAGCGGGCATCTAGGGTGATGTCTTTCAGGTTGTTCAGGCCCGAGAACAAACTGACTTTGCTGAATTTGGACACGCCTGTGAGGAAGATGAATTTCAGGTGTTCGTCCGCATCTTTTAGCACCGAATACAGGTCTTTCAAACCCTCGCGCATTTCAAGGGCTACGGCGGAATCGGTGATGTTGTCTAGGATGGGTTTGTCGTATTCATCAATCAGCACCACGACACGCTGGCCGCTGCGCTGGTGGGCCTGGCGGATGAGGTGGGACAAATTACCGGCGGTGTCGGCCTCGGGCCAGTCGGCAGGCCGGGGCAGGCCCAGCCGCTCGCGGTTGGTGCGCAGAATTTCTTGAATGCGCATGGCAAGGTCTGCCGCCTGCTTGACCACGCCGCCACCAAAGCTGATGCGAACGACCGGATAGGTTTTGCTCCAGTCCCATTGCGTTTCTGCGGCCAGCCCTTGGAACAAGGCCCGGTTGCCTTCAAACAGCTCTTTCAAGGTATCCAGAAACAGGCTTTTGCCAAAACGCCGCGGGCGGCTGAGGAAATAGCATTTGCCATTCCGAATCAAATCCAGGGCAAAGCCCGATTTGTCCACATAGTAATGGCCCTCTTCCCGCAATTCGCGCAGGTTCTGAATGCCAATCGGCAGCTTCTTCCTAGGTGTATTCATACCGTTTCCGCCAAGTGATTTCAAGGTGCCCCCGCCAGCAGTTTAGCCAGGGAAACATGGGGTTTGCGGGGATTGTGAACGCGCTTGGTGGTGGGCTTAGGTGCGCTCTTGTGCGCCGCACGCAACGCTGCCTTGACCACACCCAGTACGTTGAAGACCACCATTGCACAAGCCTGCGCAAACAGAAAGGCCTGCGCAGGCTCCACATTCACATACACGCAGCGGTATTGCGTGCCTGCGTTGTAGTACCGCATCAGCGCATACAAGGCCGTGGTCTTGCCGGTCTGGCGCGGGGCATGCAGCACAACGTAGCGCTGCTGGGCTATCAGGTCTTGCAGCTCTTCCAAGTTCACGCGCTGAAGGGGGTCTAGCGTGTAGTGGTTGGCGGGTTGCTGCGGCCCGGCGTTGTTGAAGAATTTTTCCATCCGGGCATTGTGCCGTTCTGGCATCGGGCTGGTGCAGCCCCATAGCCGAGTGATTTCAAGGTGCCCCCGCCAGCAGTTTAGCCAGGGAAACATGGGGTTTGCGGGGATTGTGAACGCGCTTGGTGGGGGGCTTAGGTGCGCTCTTG
>JBEENR010000023.1:0-74607 GCA_041192045.1 Pseudomonadota bacterium
TCGGGCTGAGGTTCATCTTCGGCTCATCTCGGGTCGGGTTGGGGGATGCGCGTTATTGTCTGCCTTGCGGCTTCGCCGATGGCACCTTGAAATCGCTCCAGCCAGCGCGTCGGTTTCCCCGCGAATGCGGGGATAGGCCCTGAAGAACACGGCTGTAATTCTGGCGTTTCTGGGTTTCCCCGCGAATGCGGGGATAGGCCCGTCTCCCAAAGCATCTGCCAGCCTATCGCGCAGGTTTCCCCGCGAATGCGGGGATAGGCCCACGTTACCAGCCCCGTTTATTCCGTCCGCGCCGGTTTCCCCGCGAATGCGGGGATAGGCCCGGGCAAAGATAGGCGCACGGTCACCGTGCAAGGGTTTCCCCGCGAATGCGGGGATAGGCCCTGAAAATCCGCAAGACACACCCAGCCGCTGTGGGTTTCCCCGCGAATGCGGGGATAGGCCCTGGCGGCACCTCCGTGCTATCTGGTGGCGGCCGGTTTCCCCGCGAATGCGGGGATAGGCCCCAATGGGGTTTTTGCTTTCTGGGCATGCTTTGGGTTTCCCCGCGAATGCGGGGATAGGCCCACGCGGGCTGACGCTGAAATTTATGCCATGCGGGTTTCCCCGCGAATGCGGGGATAGGCCCCGCCGCCGAAGCCGTCAGGCAGGCCGTTGCCGGGTTTCCCCGCGAATGCGGGGATAGGCCCAACACACAAGGATTAAGACCATGAAATTCGTAGGTTTCCCCGCGAATGCGGGGATAGGCCCGCACATCGTTTGCGTGCGTGAAGTCCAAAAGAGGTTTCCCCGCGAATGCGGGGATAGGCCCCGCTCCCTGGGTAAACGGTGTCCCGGTCAAAAGGTTTCCCCGCGAATGCGGGGATAGGCCCCAGCCGTGAATTCGGTCAGCGTGGTGTACACCGGTTTCCCCGCGAATGCGGGGATAGGCCCGGGGGCACAATCATTGTTGGCACGTACACATGGGTTTCCCCGCGAATGCGGGGATAGGCCCGGCCATATCGGCCACGGTAAGCGGCGCGTAGCGGTTTCCCCGCGAATGCGGGGATAGGCCCCCGCTTTTCATCGCGGGCATCGAACACCCACGGGTTTCCCCGCGAATGCGGGGATAGGCCCTAAGGAGCGACAAATGGGAAAAGACGGAATTCGGTTTCCCCGCGAATGCGGGGATAGGCCCAAAACGGCAAGCGTGAGAGCCTGTACCTGTCCGGTTTCCCCGCGAATGCGGGGATAGGCCATGACCGCGCTATGACCGCAGTACACCGCGACGGGTTTCCCCGCGAATGCGGGGATAGGCCCCATTGTTGTAGATGATTCCCAAAATATCGGTGGGTTTCCCCGCGAATGCGGGGATAGGCCCCCACAGTTTCACGACTACCTGACCGCATACGAGGTTTCCCCGCGAATGCGGGGATAGGCCTCTTTGGGGGGGTGGGGGTGAAAATCGCATGGGGGTTTCCCCGCGAATGCGGGGATAGGCCCCGAGGAAGCACCGATTATTTGGCATCACCGTGGGTTTCCCCGCGAATGCGGGGATAGGCCCGTGGCGTACAGCTCCGCAAAGCCCACCCGCAGGGTTTCCCCGCGAATGCGGGGATAGGCCCCAGCGGGTATACCGTGACTGGCTTGGGTGACGGGTTTCCCCGCGAATGCGGGGATAGGCCCGCCCATTGCAAACCCTATGCGCTCCAACACCCGGTTTCCCCGCGAATGCGGGGATAGGCCCGCGGGTGGGCTTGCTCATGGCGCGGCCAATGAGGTTTCCCCGCGAATGCGGGGATAGGCCCGGCCAGCGGCGCGGGCGGCGGCCATCTGTTCTGGTTTCCCCGCGAATGCGGGGATAGGCCCAAATCCACGCTGGCCAGCCGGGACACCGTAAAGGTTTCCCCGCGAATGCGGGGATAGGCCCACCCCTAGCGGATGCACCCTCAGCGGGTGCGGGGTTTCCCCGCGAATGCGGGGATAGGCCCACAATGGCGCGGGCTTCGGTGGCGCAGGCGCTGGTTTCCCCGCGAATGCGGGGATAGGCCCGAGGCCGCACCAGCGCCCCGGTTTGAGCTGTTGGTTTCCCCGCGAATGCGGGGATAGGCCTCAATGTCACCAGGGCGCAGGTTGTAGGCCCGCGGTTTCCCCGCGAATGCGGGGATAGGCCCAAGCGCATAGACGCCCTGGAAAGCGAAAAGAAGGTTTCCCCGCGAATGCGGGGATAGGCCCCAGATGGAGTTTGCCGGGTGCAGCCCAGACGCGGTTTCCCCGCGAATGCGGGGATAGGCCCAACGCACGGACGGCGGGCTATCTGAACGCGGCGGTTTCCCCGCGAATGCGGGGATAGGCCCTACATCAACGGCATAAAAAAGGAATTCACCGGGGTTTCCCCGCGAATGCGGGGATAGGCCCTTCAACGAAATGAGCCTGCGCGGTGGAGTGGAGGTTTCCCCGCGAATGCGGGGATAGGCCCTTCAACGAAATGAGCCTGCGCGGTGGAGTGGAGGTTTCCCCGCGAATGCGGGGATAGGCCCAGCACCAGCCCCAAGAGCCCGCCGCGTGCGGGGGTTTCCCCGCGAATGCGGGGATAGGCCCAGCTTGGCAATGTCAACGCCGTGGCACTCTGAGGTTTCCCCGCGAATGCGGGGATAGGCCCAGATGCTGCAATCGGGCACGCTGAAGGGTAAGGGTTTCCCCGCGAATGCGGGGATAGGCCCATAGAAGTTCAAGATTCACCCTGAAAGGATCAGGTTTCCCCGCGAATGCGGGGATAGGCCCAAATGGGGCCGATCTTTGGGCGCTTGCAGTCCGGTTTCCCCGCGAATGCGGGGATAGGCCCACGCGGGCCTACCTGCTGGCGGGCTGTTTACGGGTTTCCCCGCGAATGCGGGGATAGGCCCCAATCATTGAAGCCAACAGCATTGTCGGCCTTGGTTTCCCCGCGAATGCGGGGATAGGCCCTATTACCCATTCCACTTGGGTGACTACGCGGCGGTTTCCCCGCGAATGCGGGGATAGGCCCCCCAGCGAGACGATGGGCGACGAATTCATGTTGGTTTCCCCGCGAATGCGGGGATAGGCCCCGGGGCAGCGACAGCCGGGAAATTCACTTCAAGGTTTCCCCGCGAATGCGGGGATAGGCCCTTTGAAATTCCGCTTCACTACCGCGTGCAGATGGTTTCCCCGCGAATGCGGGGATAGGCCCCAGCCGCGACACAAAGGCGGTGTTGCTGCGCCGGTTTCCCCGCGAATGCGGGGATAGGCCTGTGCGTAGGGTTGATTTGTACGGGCCCACGACGGTTTCCCCGCGAATGCGGGGATAGGCCCTGCTGCGCAAACACTTCTGGAACTGCGCCATCGGTTTCCCCGCGAATGCGGGGATAGGCCCCGGCTGCCCGTTTAGGAAGTCTGCCAGGGTTTGGTTTCCCCGCGAATGCGGGGATAGGCGAGTGATTTCAAGGTGACAAAAAACGTCACATCGCTAAGTTATTGATTTAGCTAGAGAGCACCTGAAAAGTACCCATCAATGATGTACCTAGGCGATGTCCCAGCCGCAAGCCCGTACAGCACCCGTGAGCGCTGGTTTCCCCGCGAATGCGGGGATAGGCCCTACGCCAAGGTCGATGCACAGGCCGTTTACGGGGTTTCCCCGCGAATGCGGGGACAGGCCCAATCGGGCCAGCATTCCCAATGCCTGCGCACCAGGTTTCCCCGCGAATGCGGGGATAGGCCCGGGTGCCCGTTTTTGTCGTGCGTGATCCGCATGTTTTCCCCACGTCAGTGGGGATAGGCAGTAGTCAAAAAATTGATTGAGGTAAGTTAGCGATGTGATGACTATCCATTGCACACCCACCCACATGACAGAAATTCATTTCCTTATCGAAAAAGCCGCAGACGGAAGTTTTTTAGCGCGAGCGCTTGGCGCGGAAATCTTCACACAGGCGGATACCTTGCCCGAGTTGGATGCTCAGGTGCGCGATGCGGTCAGCTGCCACTTTGCGCCCGAGTGCGTGCCCAGCCTCATACACCTGCACATGGTCTAGTTAAGCAGCGCGGTTGGGGTCAGACACCAAGGTATCATGCAAGCACCAATCCGGCCCGTTGAGGGACGGATTTTCTTTATGAATCAACGGCCTTGGCCTCTTGCTGTTTGTGCGTCTCCAGTCCATCAAGCTCTCTGGCTTCAAGTCTTTTGCCGAATTCACCCACTGCATGCTGCCCGGCCAGCTGGTCGGGGTGGTGGGGCCTAACGGGTGTGGCAAGTCCAACATCATGGACGCGGTGCGCTGGGTGCTGGGCGAGAGCCGGGCTTCCGAGTTGCGTGGCGAGTCCATGCAGGATGTCATCTTCAACGGCACCAACCAGCGCAAACCCGCCAGCCGCGCCAGTGTGGAACTGGTCTTTGACAACGCCGACCAGCGTGCTGGTGGGCAGTGGGGCCAGTTTGCCGAGATTGCCGTGCGCCGCGTGCTGACCCGCGACGGCACCAGCAGTTACTTCATCAACAACCAGCCCGTGCGCCGCCGCGATGTGCACGATGTGTTTCTGGGCACCGGGCTGGGGCCGCGTGCCTACGCCATCATTGGGCAGGGCACCATCAGCCGCATCATCGAGAGCAAGCCCGAAGAGCTGCGCCTGTTTTTGGAAGAGGCCGCTGGCGTGTCGCGCTACAAAGAGCGCCGCCGCGAAACCGCCTTGCGGCTGGCCAGCACGCAAGACAACCTGACCCGTGTCGAAGACATTCAGCGCGAACTGACCAGCCAGCTCGACAAGCTGGAACAACAGGCCGAAGTGGCCAGCCGCTACCAGACCCTGCACGCCAGCGCCACCCTGAAGCAGCAGCAGCTGTGGTTTTTGAAATGCGCCGAGGCCGAAGCCGAACAGGCCCAGGCCCAACAAGCCGCCGCTTTGGCCCAGAACGCCTTTGAAGCCCACACCGCTGAACTGCGCCAGCAAGAAAGCGCGCTCGAAACCCTGCGCCAAACACACTACGACGCAGGCGACCGCGTGACCCGTGCGCAAGGCCTGTTGTACGAGGCCAGCGCCGAACTGGGCCGCTTGGAGGCTGAAATCCGCTTTGTGTTTGACAGCCGCCAGCGTGTCGAGCAGCGTTTGCTGCAACTGCAAGAACAACAGCACACCTGGCATGCCCGCAGCGAACAGGCCCAAGACACGCTGACCGAGGTGGCCGAGGCGGTGGTCGAGGCCGAAGAACAAGCGCTGCTGCTCAGTGCCCAAGAAGAGGAACAGGCCCACACCGTGCCGCTGCTGCAAGACCGCTTGCGCCAAGCGCAGGCCAAGGCGCAAACGCAGCGCACCGAGGTGACGCAGATTCAGCAGCACATCCAGCTGCTGGCCGTCGAGCAGCGCAATCTGCAAGACCAGCACCGCCAACTGAACCAGCGCCGCGAGCGTTTGCAGGCCGACCAGCGCGGCTTGAACCGGCCCGACCCGCAACGCCTAGCCAGCGTGCAGGCGCAGTGGGCCAGTGCGCAGGCCGAGCTGCAAACGCAAGAAGCCGCCGCGCAAGCCTGGCAAGACAGTGTGCCGCTGCGCGATGCCGAGCGCACCCGCGCACAGGCCCAGCTGAACCAGGAGCTGGCCCGCCAGTCGGCCCTGTACGCCCGCCGCGAAGCCTTGCAAGCCCTGCAAGACAAGGTACGCAGCCAGGGCCGACTGCCCGACTGGCTGCGCCAGCAGGGGCTGGATGCACTGCCCGCGCTGTGGCAAAGCTTGCAGGTAGAACCCGGCTGGGAAGCCGCCCTAGAAGCCTGCCTGCGCGAACGCCTGACCGCGCTGCCCGTCGCCGCACTCGAGCGGGTGTCGGCCTTTGCCAACGATGGGGCAGGGCAGAACAGCCCCCCGGCGCGACTGGCGTTTTACGAAACACCGTCGCCGTCGGCAGAACAGCCGCCCAAGCCAGCCCAGCAGTTTGGCGACATCACCGACTTGCTGCCCCTGGTCAGCCGCGTGCGTGCCCCCGATGCAGCCCGGCAGGCACTGCTGGCCGATTGGTTGCACGGCTGCCTAGGGGCCAACACCCTGGCGCAGGCCTTGGCGCTGCGGCACCGCTTGCACGCGGGGGCGTGCATGGTGGTGCGTACCGGCCATGTGGTGGGCCTGCACAGCCTGAGCTTTTACGCGCCCGACAGCGAACAGGCCGGTCTGTTGGCCCGTGCGCAAGAGCTGGAGCACCTGGACAAGGACGGGCGTGCCCAAGCCATCGTCACCGAACAGGCCCGACTGGCCTTGGCGCGGACTGAGGCGGCCTATGCCGAAGCCGTGCAAGCCCAGCGCAGCGCCCGGCAGAGTGCGACCGAGGCCCGCAGCCGCAGCCACGCCCTGCAAGTCGAAAACCTGCAACTGAGCCAGTTGCAGGCGCAGGCCGAGTCGCGCCAAGCGCAGCTGGCGCGTGATCTGGCCGAGCTGGACGACGAGCTGAAGGCGGTGCAGGCGCGCAGCGTCAGTGCCGAAGCGCGTTTTGAAGCACTCGATTTGCAACTGGCCGACACCCAAGACCGGCAAACCCAGCACGACGACCGGGTGTTGCAGGCCGAACGCGCGCTGCAACAGGCGCAGCAGCAGCAGCGCAGCCTGGAGCGGCAGGCCCAAGAAGCCGACTTTGCCTTGCGCAGCCTGCACGCCCGCCAAGCCGAATTGCAGCGCACCCTGGAAACAGCCGCCAGCCAGACCAGCGCCCTGCAAGACGAAACCCGGCGTGCCCGCGACGAGCTAGACCGCCTGAACGATGCCGCCGCGCAAGGCGGCCTGCACGCTGCCCAGCAGCGCAAACAAAGCCGCGAGACTGAACTGGCCCAACTGCGCCAGCAGTACGAAAGCCTATCGGCTCAACTGCGCAGCGCCGACGAGCGCCGCATGCAGCAAGAACGCGCCCTGGAGCCCCTGCGCAGCCGCATCACCGAATGCCAGTTGCAAGAACAAGCGGCCCGCTTGGGTGTGGCGCAATACCGCCAGCTGCTGACCGACGCGCAAGCCGACCCCGCCACGCTGGCCAGCAGTGTGGTGCAGGGTCAGGTCAAGCTGTTTGGCCTGCAAGCCGAGATTGACCGCCTGCACCGTGACATTCAGGCCCTGGGCGCGGTCAACCTAGCGGCCTTGGACGAGCTGGTGATCGCCCGCGAGCGCAAGCAGTTTTTAGATGCGCAGTCTGCCGACCTGTACGAAGCCCTGACCACCTTGCAAGATGCCATCCGCAAAATTGATGCAGAAACCCGCGACCTGCTGGGCCAGACCTTCGAGACCGTCAACCAGCACTTTGGCCGCATGTTCCCTGAGCTGTTTGGGGGTGGGCAGGCCCGCTTGCTGATGACGGGCGAAGAAATTTTGGATGCCGGTGTGCAGGTCATGGCGCAGCCACCCGGCAAGAAGAACCAGACCATTCACCTGCTCTCGGGCGGCGAAAAAGCCCTGACCGCCATTGCCTTGGTGTTTGCGATTTTTCAGCTGAACCCGGCCCCGTTTTGCCTGCTGGACGAGGTGGACGCACCGCTGGACGATGCCAACACCGAGCGCTATGCCCAGCTCGTGACCCGCATGAGCCAGCAGGGCACGCAGTTTTTATTCATCAGCCACAACAAAATTGCGATGGAAATGGCGAAACAATTGATTGGTGTCACCATGCAGGAGCAGGGCGTTTCCCGTATCGTTGCGGTGGACATGGCCGCAGCCACCGGCATGATGGAGCCCCGCTGAGCGCACCCGATCATCAGACCTGACAACGACTATTCCAGCTATTTACCAGCTACATCCCAGCACCATGAGCACACTGCAAATCAGTTTGGCTATTTTTGGCGGTCTCGTTTTGGTGGGCGTGATCGCCTACAACACCTGGGTCACACGCCAAAACGCACCACGCACCCCCGCCCCGCTAGACGACAGCCCGCCCGGCGCTGGGCCGGATACCAGCCGTTTTGCCGACACCATCCCCTTCAACCCCAGCGACGATGCCACCAGCCCGCGCATCGAACCCGCTTTGCGCGATGTGCCCAACCCGCCCCGCGCACGCCCACCGGCACAGCCCAGCGGCAAGGCACCCAGCAAGCCCCAGCCCACCGCCGCCCCTGTGCAAGGTTTGCAAGCTGTGCAGCCAGCGCCAGCAGCCCAAACACCCAAGCAGCCCAGTCAGGCCAGCCAGGCCATTCAAGCCAGACCCAACGCCAGCGCCGACAAGTACGCGGGCTTGGATGCGCTGATTGACTGCATCACCCCCCTGCACCTGGAGCAGCCCGTGCGGGGCGATGCCCTCATTGCCGCCCTGCCCAGCACGCGCCGCATCGGCAGCAAACCCCTGGCCATTGAAGGCCAGCGCCCCAGCGGCGAGTGGGAAGTGCTGCGCCCCGACCAGCGTTACCGCAGTTTGCAGGCCGGTGTGCAACTGGCCAACCGTGCTGGCCCCTTGAGCAAGATCGAGTTTTCTGAATACGTCATGAAGGTGCAGACCTTTGCCGATGCCGTTGGGGCCACGCCCGAACTGCCCGACATGCAGACCGAAGTGGCCCGCGCCCATGAGCTCGATGCCTTTGCCAGCGGACGCGATGCGCAACTCGGCTTCACACTGCGTGCCCGCCAAAAACCCTGGCGGCTGGACTTTGTCATGCAGCAAGCCACCCGCACCGGCTTTGTGCGCGGGGCCTTGCCCAGCCAAATGGTGTTCCCCAGCAACACCGCTGGCCACAGCCCCGTGCTGAACCTGATTTTTGATACCCAAGCCGCCCTGTCTGACGACCCCCGCGCCGTGCTGGCCAGCGTGACCCTGACGCTCGAAGTGACCCACGTGCCGCGCAGCGAGCAGCCCTTCATGCGCATGCGCGCCATTGCCAACTTTTTAGCCAAGGCCCTGGATGCCGACATCACCGACGACTCGGGCCAGCCACTGACCACCGCATTCATGGATGCCATCGGGGCCGACCTGGAGCGCGTGTACGACTCGCTCGACAGCCGCGACCTCGCAGCCGGTTCACCCCAGGCCCGCCGCCTGTTCAGCTAAGCCACGGGTAACAACACCCATGAAACTACGCCC
The DNA here is from genome assembly GCA_041192045.1 of Pseudomonadota bacterium. Taxonomy (GTDB): domain Bacteria; phylum Pseudomonadota; class Gammaproteobacteria; order Burkholderiales; family Burkholderiaceae_C; genus Hydrogenophaga. Next base: position 9,026 of record JBEENR010000023.1, read on the forward strand.
ATGAAACCACACCCATGAGCACCGCCGACCTGTTTGCCGCCGAGCCCAGCCCGGCAGAGCGTGCCGCGCAACTGCGCCAGCAGCTTCATTACCACGCCCACCGCTACTACACGCTGGACGCGCCCGAGATTCCCGATGCCGAATACGACCGGCTGTTCCGCGAACTGCAAACCCTAGAAGCCGCCCACCCCAGCCTCTTGACCCCCGATTCACCCACCCAGCGCGTAGGCGGTGCTGTGCTGGACGATTTGCCCAAGGTGCGCCACCGCGTGCCCATGCTCTCCATCCAGACCGAAACCGACACCGAAGCCAGCGGCGCGCAACACTTTGATGCCCGCGTGCGCCGTGCCCTGGGCCTGCCCGACACCGACCCGCCGCTGGACTATGTGGCCGAGCTGAAATTTGACGGCCTCGCCATGAGCCTGCGCTATGAAAACGGCCTGCTGGTGCAAGCCGCCACCCGTGGCGACGGCGAAATCGGCGAAGACGTGACCCACAACATCCGCACCATTGGGCAAATCCCCCTGTGCTTACCGGCTGGCGCGCCGCCCGTGCTCGAAGTGCGGGGCGAGGTGTACATGCGCCGCGACGACTTTGATGCCCTGAACGACAAACAGCGCGCCAAAATCGCAGCCGGAGCCAAAGGCGAAAAAACCTTCGTCAACCCCCGCAACGCCGCCGCAGGCGCAGTGCGCCAGCTGGATTCCAGCATCGCCGCCCAGCGCCCTTTAAGCTTCTTCGCCTACGGCCTGGGCGACATCACCCCGCCCGAACACGGCGGCCCGGTGTTTGAAACCCACTTCCAACTGCTCATGCAGCTCAAAGCCTGGGGCTTGCCCGTGGCCGAACAAACCACCGTCGCCACCGGCGCAGACCAACTCGTTGCCTTCCACCAGCGCATCGGTGCCAGCCGCGACCAACTGCCCTTTGACATTGACGGCGTGGTGTACAAAGTCAATTCGCTGGCCCTGCAACGCCAATTGGGCTTCGTCACCCGCGAACCGCGCTGGGCCGTGGCCCACAAATACCCGGCGCAAGAACAGATCACCACCGTGCTGGCCATTGATGTGCAAGTGGGCCGCACCGGCAAACTCACCCCGGTCGCCAAACTGGCACCCGTGTTCGTGGGCAACGTCACCGTCACCAACGCCACCCTGCACAACGAACTCGAAGCACGGCGCAAAGACGTGCGCGTGGGCGACACCGTCATCGTGCGCCGTGCGGGCGATGTCATCCCCGAAGTGGTGGCCGTGCTGCCCGACAAACGCCCCCCCGGTGCCAGCCCCTTCAGCATGCCCAGCCAATGCCCCGTGTGCGGCAGCGCCACCGTGCGCGAAGACGGCGAAGCCGACCACCGCTGCACCGGCGGCCTGTTTTGCAGCGCCCAACGCAAACAAGCCATGCTGCACTTTGCGCAGCGCCGCGCCGTCGAAGTCGAAGGCCTGGGCGACAAATTGGTCGATCAACTGGTGGACGCAGGCATCGTCAACACCCTGCCCGACCTGTACCGCCTGGGCCTCTCCTCGCTGGTGGCCCTGGAGCGCATGGCCGACAAATCGGCGCAAAACATCGTTGCCGCCCTCGAAAAGTCCAAACACACCACCTTGCCGCGTTTTCTGTTTGGCCTAGGCATCCGCCACGTGGGCGAAGCTACCGCCAAAGAACTGGCCCGCCACTTCGGCCAGCTCGACCGCATCATGGATGCCACCGAAGCGCAGCTGCTGGAGGTGAGCGACATTGGCCCCGTGGTGGCGCAAAGCATTCGCACCTTCTTCGACCAGCCGCACAACCGCGAAGTGGTGGAACAACTGCGCGCCTGCGGCCTGCACTGGGAAGAGGGCGAACCCGCCGAACGCACCCCCCAGCCCCTGGCAGGCAAAACCTTCGTCATCACCGGCACCCTACCCACCCTCAGCCGCGACCAAGCCAAAGACCTGCTAGAAGCCGCCGGAGCCAAAGTGGCCGGTTCGGTCAGCAAAAAAACCGATTACGTGGTAGCCGGAGCCGAAGCAGGCAGCAAACTGGACAAAGCCCAAGCCCTGGGCGTGGCGGTGTTGGATGAGGCGGGGATGATGGCCTTGCTTAACCCAAACTAAACCAAGCCAAGCCTGCCTTCACTCCCTATCCCGCCAGCGAAAGAGGGCAGGGCTGAGGGTGCCTTATCCCTTCCCCCCCTGGGGGAAGGCTGGGATGGGGGCATACGCCAGCCAGCCAAACCCCGAAAAACCCCATGTCAGATTCAAGAATCTATGCCCTTTTTGGGGCTATAGTGCAGACAGCGCGTGCGTACTCGCTGTTGATCCAGCAGGCGGGTAGAGCGTGGATCAAGTGTTGTTTTTCAACATGAATGGTTTGAAATTTGTTTACTTGCTGGATAAATCAGATGTTAATTCTTATAAATTAAGTTGCGGTAATTTGCCGCGTTCACAAAGCAACCTAAGTTAATATGGAGTAAATTATGGATTTTATCGATCAGCTGCGTTTGTTGGCATCTAGAATTTCGGCGACAAAAGATATAATTCAAACTGAAGAGGCAACCAAGAATGCAATGATTATGCCATTCATTCAAATACTGGGATACAATGTATTTGATCCGCTTGAGGTTACGCCGGAACTGATTGCTGATATAGGTACGAAGAAAGGTGAGAAGGTTGATTACGCGATCCTAAAAGATGGAAAGCCAATTATTTTGTTTGAGTGCAAAAAAAGCGGTGGCGATCTTGGCATCAATCATGCGGCACAATTATTTAGATATTTCCATGTAACATCGGCTCGGTTTGCTGTACTTACAAACGGTCTTAGCTATCGTTTTTTTACTGATTTGGAACAGCCTAATAAGATGGATGAAAAGCCGTTCTTCGAGTTTAATATATTAGACTTTAATGAACGTGATGTTAAGGAGCTTAAAAAGTTTGCAAAAACCGCATTCGATCTTGATACCATATTAACCACTGCAAACGAACTGAAATATACGCGAGCCATTCAGGCGAAAATTTCAGAGTGGATTACAAGCCCAACCGAAGATTTCGTTCGATTGGCTTCGGCGGATTTACTTGGTGCCAAGCGTTTTACACCTCAAATAAAAGATCAGTTTACTGCAATTACAAAGCGAGCTTTTGAACAGCTGATTGGTGAAAAAATAAATGAAAGATTGAAGGGTGCGATGGCTCCAGAAACAATTTCCGTCATTGACCGTGCAGTAGTGCCAGTGCAACAACCAGTCATTGAAAATTCGGTTGTAGCGGTCATTCCGTCAGAACCAACTATTGTGACTTCGCCTGAGGAGTTGGAAGCATTTCATACGATTCGAGCTATTTTGCGAGGTGTCGTACCAGCCAAGCGCGTTTTTATGCGTGATGCACAAAGTTATTGCGCTATTTTGTTGGATGATAGCAATAGAAAATCAATCTGTCGGTTGCGATTTAATAATACTCAAAAATTACGACTTGGAGTATTTAACGAAAAACGCGAGGAAACTGTTGTTGATCTGGATGCTGTCGAAGATATATTTGAATATGCTAATCAGATCAAGGCAACAGTAGCAGCTTACCTTTTGCCACCGAATGGAAAAAGTGGCGACGCTTAATCAGAGATGCGCAATAAAGAATCATGAATATCACAATCGACACGTCAGCAATATTGTCGGTTTGTACCAATGAACCTTCAAAAGAAGATTTAATAGATCTTACGGCGGGGTGTGATTTGATAGCGCCAGCATCAATTCATTGGGAGGTTGGTAACGCTTTGTCTGCGATGATTAAAAGAAATAGAATAACGACAGATCAAGCAAAGTCTTGTGTTATCATTTACAAGAAAATACCAATTCGATTTGTTGATATTAAGCTGTTAGATGCGGTTGAAATAGCAGCGCGATTCAAAATCTATGCGTACGATGCTTACTTATTAACTTGTGCTTCACAATATAGAACGTCACTTCTCACACTCGATCGCGCACTACAAACCCACGCAAATCAAATTGGAATTCCAGTTTTGGGGAAATAAAATGAAAGTTTTCACATTCACAGAAGCTCGTCAAAACTTTTCTACTGTATTGGATTTTGCTCAAACAGAAGGCGGTGTGCGCGTAACACGAAAAGATGGTCGTGCTTTTATTATTCAACCAATAGAAACGCTAACTTCGCCGCTGGCTGTTCCAGGAATTGATGTGAATATCTCAAAAGAAGAGTTATTGGATTTTATTCACGAAAGCAGAAAAATATAAATGGACGTTATACAAAGGCCAATCAATTTTCTAAATACCTCAATCAGCGGGTGGATGCAGTGGTTGCAGAGGTGTGGACAGTTATCTTGAGTGAGCTGCCGGGTTTTCGGTTCGGGCATCGAGCCGACGCGCCAGGGCTGAGCGGCTCAAAATCCAGCGGCGCAGTGGCTCCACGCAGGCGAACAACAGGGGGTTGAGTCCAATGGACAGCAGTGCCCCGGCGACCACCAAGCTGGAGGCCTCGGGCGGCACCATGCGCAGCGAACCTGCCAGCCCGATCAAGATGAAGCTGAATTCGCCAATTTGCGCCAGCGCTGCCGAGATGGTCAGGGCGCTGTTCAAGGGGTATCGCAGGGCCAGCACCAACATGGCCGCAGCAATGGATTTGCCCACCATGATGACCAGCGCCACCGAAAGCACTTGCAAGGGCCGATCAAGCAGCACATTCGGGTCAAACAGCATGCCGACCGACACAAAGAACAGAACGGCAAACGCATCGCGAAATGGCAGCGAATCTTGGGCGGCCCGGTGACTGAACTCGGATTCGCGCAGCACCAGACCGGCAAAAAAAGCGCCCAGCGCAACGCTCACGCCAAACACAGCCGACGCACCATAGGCGATGCTGACCGCAACCGCGATCACACACAAGGTGAACAGCTCTCGCGATCCGGTGGCGGATATTTGCCAAAGCACCCAAGGCAGCAGTCGCCTGCCCACCACCAGCATCACCACCACGAACCCACCCACCGCCAGCAGGGTTTTGCCCAGGGTGGGCAGCACACTCATCAGGCTGGTGGAGTGGCCATCTTGTGCCACCACTGTGGCCAGCACGGGCAGCAACACGAGCACCAGCACCATGGCCAGGTCTTCAACAATCAGCCAGCCCACTGCAATGCGGCCATTGGGTGTTTCTAAGGCACCCCGGGCTTCCAAGGCACGCAGCAGAACCACCGTGCTGGCCACCGACAAGGACACGCCCAGCACCAGCGCCGCTGGCAATGCCCAGCCCCAGCTCAGCGCCAAACCGGCTCCCATGGCGGTGGCCACCACCATTTGCACCACAGCGCCCGGCACGGCAACCCCCCTGACCGCCAACAAGTCTTTGACCGAGAAATGCATACCCACGCCGAACATGAGCAGCATCACCCCGATCTCGGCCAGTTGCTGCGCCAGCGAAACGTCGGCCACATACCCAGGAGTGTGTGGGCCAATGATGACACCAGCGGCCAAGTAGCCCACCAGTGCGGGCAACCTGAGCCGCACGGCCAGAAAGCCCAGTACAAGTGCTAACCCGAGGGCTGCGGCCAAGGTGACAACGAGGGGCATGGAAGGGTGCATGCAAAATTATGTCCTTGTATGAACCCAGCCGTTAAAAGTCATTGTCAAACGGGTGCCGAGCGTTGAGCACGGGGCGTTTCAGCGCGACTCAGCGCACGAGGGCAACACCCTTGATTTGCGCAAAGACGGCCATGCCCGGTGCCAGTTGCAGGCGCTTGCAGGACAACTGGCTGATGCGTGAGAGCAAGCGCGTGCCCCCCGCGGGATGACCCAGCGCCAGCGACACCAGCACCTGCCCAGGGCCGTCGTTCGTCAAGGCTGTGACGGTGGCCGGTAAGCAGTTGAGCACGCTGGTTTGCTCGGGTTTGACCAGGGCGAGGCTCACATCGCGTGCCTGTATCTTGACCCTTACCGGGCTGCCTGCCGCCAGCGGAGGGGTTCGGGTTTGCGGCAGGATCAAGGTGCCGTCTGCAAAGCTCAGCACACACAGGGCATCGGCAGATGCGCCTGTGTCCACGGTGGCTTCAACCAGGGCGGCTGCCGCGTCACCCTGAGCCAGCGGCAGGTCGGGCCGGGTCATCAGCGCGTTCACCGGGCCTTGCGCCAGCACGCGGCCCTGTTCCAGCAGCACCAGGTGGTGGGCCAGCCGGGTGACTTCGTCCAGCGAATGCGTCACGTACACCACGGGCACGTCCAGTGCCTGGTGCAGCTGTTCCAGCCAGGGCAGGATGTCGGCCTTGCGCGCAGCGTCCAGCGCGGCCAGCGGTTCGTCCATCAGCAGCAGGCGCGGGCTGGTGGCCAGTGCGCGGGCAATGGCTACACGCTGGCGTTCGCCGCCTGACAACTCGTGCGGCCAGCGTTTGAGCAGGTGCCCGATGCCCAGCAGTTCAAGGCCATGCCGCCAGTCGTGAAGGCGCTGTGCCGCTGGCGTGCGTTCAAAGCCGAAGCGCAGGTTGCCCTCGACGGTCAGGTGTTCAAACAGGCTGGCCTCTTGGAACACATAGCCCAGCGCCCGCCGGTGGGTGGGCAGGAAGCGCTGGCTGGCGCTGTCCTGCCAGATGTCGTTGCCCACCTGCACCCGGCCCCGCGCCGAACGCTCCAGCCCGGCCAGCACCCGCAGGCAGGTGGTTTTGCCTGATCCGGAGGGGCCAAACAGCGCGCTGATGCCGTGGCCGGGTAGCGTGAAGTCCACATCCAAGCTGAAGTCGGCACGCTGCAACTGCGCTTGCAGGCTGAGGGCGGGCGGCTTCATGGGCGCAGCCTTTGCGCATGGCGTGCGTTGTAGAACTGAAGCAGCAGCAGCACGGCAAAGGCAAACACCAGCATCACGGCGGCTAGGCGGTGCGCGTCGGCGTATTCCAGCGCCTCCACATGGTCAAAAATTTGTACCGATACCACCCGCGTTTCGCCTGGAATGTTGCCGCCGACCATCAGCACCACGCCAAATTCACCCACGGTGTGCGCAAAACTCATGATGCAGCCGGTGACGATGCCGTGTCGGCTCAAGGGCAGCACCACGCGGAAGAAGCTATCGAGTGGACTGGCGCGCAGGGTGGCGGCCACTTCCAGCGGGCGCTCGCCCAGCGCCTGCATGCTGTTGAGAAGGGGTTGCACCATGAAGGGCAGCGAATAAAACACCGAGGCCACCACCAAGCCGCTGAAGGTGAACGGCAGGGTAGGCAGTCCAATGGCCAGCATCCATGCCCCAACAGGCCCGTTAGGCCCCAGCGTGACCAGCAAATAAAAGCCCAATACCGACGGCGGCAGCACCAGCGGCAGCGACACCAGCGCTCCCACGGGCCGGGTCAGGCTGCTGCGCGAGCGGGCCAGCCACCAAGCCAGTGGCGTGCCCAGCAACAGCAGGATCAGCGTGGTCAGTGCGGCCACCTGAAAGGTCAGCCACAGGGCCTGCCAGTTGTCAGGGGTGAGAACCATGTTCGTAGCCGTAACCCCGGATCAGGGCTTTGATGTTCGGGCTTTGCAGCAGCTTCAGCAGTGCCTGCGCGGCCTCGTTGCCCACGCCCTTTTTCAGGAGCACCGCATCTTGGCGGATGGGGTCGTAATGGGTCTGTGGAATCACCCACATCGAACCCGATTTCAGGCGGCCTTCTGACAGCACCTGCGACAGGGCGACGAAGCCCACGTCGGCGTTACCGGTTTTCACGAAGTTGAAGGTCTGGCCAATGCTCTCGCCCTGCACCAGTTGGGGCGTGATGGCTTGCGTCAGCCCCAGCTTGTCCAGCACTTGCACGGCGGCAGCGCCATAGGGTGCGGTTTTCGGGTTGGCATGGGCCACTTTGCCCAGATCGGCGGCCCTGAGCACCGCGCCTTGCTGATCCACACGGCCCGCTTTGGCTGACCACAGCACCAGCTTGCCGGTGGCGTAGGTGAAGCGGGTGCCCGGCTGCGCCAGACCATCTTGCTCCAGCATCTCGGGGCGCTCGTTGTCGGCGGAGAGGAAGACATCGAAGGGTGCGCCGTTCTTGATCTGGGTGTAGAACGCGCCCGAGGCTCCGGTGGAAATTTTCAGGGTGTGGCCGGTGGTTTTTTCTAGCACGGCGGCAATCGCCTTGATGGGCTCGGCAAAGTTGGCCGCGACTGCGACCGTGGCTTCAGTGGCCCAGCTGCTGCTTGCAAAGACCGCCAGCAGCAGCGCTGCCCCACGATGAAGAAAGTTGGCTTGGTTGAACATGATGAACTTGGATTGAATGCCACTAAAACGGGCAGGGGCTGTGAAAGCGCAGCAGCTCGCCGCTGACCGGGTGCGGCAGTTGCAGGGTTTCGGCGTGCAGCAGCAGGCGTGGGGCGCAGGCGTGCTGTTCGGGGCTGGCGTAGAGTGCGTCGCCCAAAATGGGGTGCCCCAGGGCTTGCAGGTGGACGCGCAGTTGGTGGGTACGGCCGGTGATGGGTTCCAACTCCAGCCGGGTGCTGGGTGGGTGGGTGGTTTGTTGACGGTGGGTTTGTGCGGGCGTTTCGGGTGTTTGCGTCAGCGGGGCCTGCCGCCAGTGGGTGACGCTGGGTTTGCCGCTGTCGTGGCACACCTTGCTGCGTGGGCGGTTGACCCAGTCCACCACCAAGGGCAGGTTGATGCAGCACCAGCCGTTGTCGGGCTCGGGGTTGACCAGTTGCCCTGCCACCACGGCCACATAGCGTTTGTGGACTTGGCGCTGCTCAAACGCCCGGCTTAGGGCGCGTTGCGCGGCCAGCCCACGCGCCATGACCACCAGCCCCGAGGTGGCCATGTCCAGCCGGTGAACCACCAGCGCATCGGGCCACAGTGCCTGTGCGCGGCGGCTTAGGCAGTCCTGCTTGTCCTCGCCACGCCCCGGCACCGCCAGCAAGCCAGCGGGTTTGACGAGAACGAGCAGCGATTCGTCTGCAAACAGGGTTTCAATCGGTGCGGTCAAGTGGCTTGAGTGTTGTTGCTTTTTTTGTTGCTTTTTGTTGCTTTATTTCGCCGCTTCGGCCTCGACGATGAAATCGGTGCCCCGAACGCCCACCACCGAGGTGGGTGTGGTGATGTTGAACATGGACGGGTTCAGTTTGGCCAGCAGCCCGGTGACGACACGCACCGAGCCTTGCAGCAGGTTCATGGCGAAGCTGCCTTCTTGGGTGGTGCTGTTGTACTGAAATTTGCTCAGGTCAGCCGTGGTGTTGGGGCCTAGCGTCAGCACGGTGCCGTCCCGCAGGATGAGGCTGGCCGCGCCTTGTGGCCCGGTGCTCAGGCGGTCGGCTTCTTGCACGCCCTGGCCCGATTGCAGCGGGCGGCGGGCATCGGCTGGGCCGACCCAGGTGTCGCCCTTGATGTCTTTGATGGTGCCTATGCGGGTGCTGGGGGCGTTCGCGTCGGCAGCGGGGCTTTGTGCCCAGGTGTTGGTGCTCAGCAGCAGGGCCAAGATGAGCACAAGGGGGCGGAGAAGGGGGGATGGATTGAACAAGCTCATGCCAGTGCTCTGCTACAAAAAAGGTCAACGGGTTTTAACGCACCAGCAATTCGGCGCGTCGGTTGCGGGGTTCGGCCACACCGTCTTCGGTGGGCACCAAGGGTTCACGCTCGCCACGGCCAATCGCTTCTATGCGTTCTGCCGGAAAGCCGCGTGCAATCAGCAGATCGCGCATGGCCTGTGCGCGCTGGAGCGACAAGCGGTCGTTCAGATCGGTGGCACCTTGCCGGTCGGTGTGGCCGGTGATGAGGATTTCACCCCCCGCACGGGCACGGGCGCGGGCCAGTGCGTTGTTGAGCTGAATGAGTGAGTTGGCACTCAGTTGTGCAGTGCCGGTCACAAATTGCAGCTGGAAGCGTTCGGGCGCACGGGGGTGCAGGTTGATGAGGTCAGGGTAGTTGCGCTGCACGGCCTCTGCCGAGGTTTGGCCCAGGCTCAGTTCACCCGCTTGGCCCACGTTGGCCAGTTCATACGGACGGCTGACGGCCTGCGTGCCTTGCGGGGTGCGCACCACCACAGCGCTGGGTGAGCCATCGGGCTGCGGCAGCAGGATGACGCTGCTGCTGGGCGGGGCGGGGGGCGGTGGAGGAGGGGGCGGCGGCGGTGGAACGACGACCGGCGGCAGTTTGGGCACAGCCATGCTCAACAGCACCGGGTGTGCGCTGCGGGCTGCTGCGGCGCTGCCTTGCTCCAGGCCAATGGTGCCGTCGGCGTTGACGCTGGCGGTTTCATACGGGCGGCTGATGCGCTGCACGCGCTGCTGGGCAAATACCTCTAAGCTGCCGGGCTCTTCGTCGGCCACGGGCAGCAAGACCACGCGGCTGCTGGTGCGTTCGCCACCGCCCAGCAGTGGGGGCAGACTGGGCATGCTGGGCACGTAGGCACAGCCCGACAGCAGCGCTGCCGACAGCCAGCAGGCCACGGTGAGGGATGGGGGACGTGAGGGGCGCATGGTGGGGAGGGTGGTTCAGGGGATCAGACGATCAAAACTTGCAGCGGCTGGGGGCAGGGTTCAACGGCTGGTTTTGGCTTCAACAATGAAGTCTTTGCCATAGCCACTCACCAGCGCGGTAGGCGTGAAGATGTTGAACATTTCGGGGCTGGTACGGGCCAGCATGCCAGGCACCACGCGCACCGAACCGGTTTGCAAGTGCGCCACCAGCGTGCCTTGCTGGTTGCTGCGGTTGTAGCGGTATTGCCGCAAGTCCAGCAGAGAGTCTGGCCCCAAGATCAGCGCGGTGCCGTCTGGGAACAGCACGCTGGCCGCACTTTGCGGGCCGGTTTGTAGCTTGTCATCGGTTTGCAGCAGGTCGCCGGGCTGGGCTGTGCGGCGGTCATGCAACGAGCTGACCCAGCCCTCGCCCCGGATTTCTTGCAGGCGGCCTGCGTCTGGTGTCTGTGCAGCCAGCCACGGCGTGAACAGGCTCAGCATCAGCATCAGCGCCAGCGCCCAAACGGCCCGACGTGGCGGCTTGAAATGCGTTGTCATATCCAATCTCTCCAAAACAGGCGCTCATGGTAGCGGCAAGCTGTCGGCGTGCAGTCGCTTGCCCGTCGGCGGTGCGCTGGGTTGTGCGCAAGTTCACGCTGGCGGCCCGTATCATCCGCCGTTTTGTCTGGTTGCCATTCAAGCCATGTTGTTGTTAGCGCCCATGGAGGGCCTGCTCGATGCCACGCTGCGCGATGTCATCACCCGCGTCGGCGGCATTGACCGCTGCGTGAGCGAGTTCATCCGCATCACCCACACCCTGCTGCCTGAACGCGCCTTTGTGCGTGTGGTGCCCGAATTGCTCCATGGCGGCTGCACGGCAGCAGGCGTGCCGGTGCGCCCGCAGTTGCTGGGCTCAGACCCGGTGTGTCTGGCCGAAAACGCCCAGCGCCTAGCCAGCCTAGGCCCGCCGGGTATTGACCTGAACTTTGGTTGCCCCGCCAAAACCGTGAACCAAAGCCGGGGCGGGGCGGTGCTACTGGAAGAGCCCGAGCTGGTGGGCCGCATCGTGGCCGCTGTGCGCCGCGCCGTGCCCCGGCAGGTGCCGGTGTCGGCCAAGATGCGGCTGGGTTACCACGACGACAGCCGCGCCGAAGACTGCGCCCTGGCCATTGCCGAGGCCGGGGCGGACGAGCTGGTGATCCATGCCCGCAGCAAGGCCGACGGCTACCGCCCACCCGCCTACTGGGAGCGCATTGCCCAAGTGCGTGCCGCATTGCCCACGGCACGCCAACTGCCCATCGTCGCCAATGGCGAAATTTGGAGCGTGGCCGATGCCGAACGCTGCCGCGCCGTGACCGGCTGCCAAGCCCTGATGCTGGGGCGCGGCATGGTCAGCGACCCCGGCTTGGCCTTGGCCATCCGGGGCCAAGAGGCGGTGAGCTGGGCGCACATCCTGCCGCTGCTGCCGGTGTTCTGGCAGCAGGTCAGCCAGCGGGTAGAGCCCCGCCACCGGGCGGGCCGCCTGAAACAGTGGCTGAATTACCTGCGCAAACGCCACCCCGAAGCCCAGGCCGCATTTGATGCCCTGCGCCTGTGCAACGACCCACCCTCGATTGACCGCTGGCTGCAACAGCAACTGCTGCCGCTACACACAGCACAAAAAAACCAGCCGTGTTAAGTTCAGGCCCCCTGTGCGGGCTGCTGGCCTACACCAAGACCTTTTCTGAGCTTCTGTATGAGCACTACACAACAACGGCTGGCTGCCCTGTCGCCAGACCAGCTGCGCGGCATGCGCCGTGGCCTTGAGAAAGAAAGCCTGCGCGCACAGCCCAACGGACAACTGGCACTCACGCCGCACCCTGCCGCCTTGGGCAGCGCACTCACCCATCCCCACATCACCACCGACTACAGCGAATCGCAACTCGAACTCATCACCGGCGTTCACAGCAGCGTCGAGTCCTGCTTGGCGCAGTTGGGCGAGATTCACCAATACACCGTGCGCAGTTTGCGGGCGCAGGGTGACGAAATGCTCTGGGCCTCCAGCATGCCTTGCGGCTTACCCACCGACGAAACCATTCCGCTGGGGCGTTATGGTTCTAGCAACGTGGGCCGGGCCAAAAGCGTGTACCGCATGGGGCTGGGCCACCGCTACGGGCGGCGCATGCAAACCATTTCGGGTATTCACTACAACTGGTCTTTGCCCGGCCTGAACAACGACGATTACTTTGGGCTCATCCGCAACTTCCGCCGCCATGCCTTTTTGCTGCTGACCCTGTTTGGGGCCTCGCCCGCCGTCTGCGGCACCTTTGTGCAAGGTCGCCCGCACGAGCTGTTGCCCCTGGGCACCACCGGCAGCTTGCACATGCCGCACGGCACTTCGTTGCGCATGGGCCGCCTGGGCTACCAAAGCGATGCCCAGGCCACCCTGGCCGTGAGCTACAACGGCCTAGAAGGCTATGCCGCCTCCTTGCACGATGCCCTGACCCGCCCCTGGCCCGCCTACGAGGCGCTGGGCATCCGCAACCCCGGTGGCGACTACAACCAGCTGGCCACCACCTTGCTGCAAATTGAAAACGAGTTCTACGGCACCATCCGGCCCAAACGGGTGATTTTTCCGGGCGAGCGCCCGCTGCATGCCCTGCGCGAGCGGGGGGTGGAATACATCGAAGTCCGCCTAATGGACCTCAACCCCTTTGAGGTGCTGGGCATTGGCGCGTCCACCCTGCGTTTTTTGGATGTGTTCTTGCTGCACTGCCTGCTGGCGGAGAGCCCGCCCGATTCGCCCGCTGAAATCGAGGAAATGGCCCACAACCAGCACCTGACCGCCGCCCGTGGCCGCGAACCCGGCCTGTGCCTGCAACGCCAGGGCCAGCCCGTGCCGCTGATGCAATGGGGCCTAGAACTGCTGAACGAGCTGCAAGCCATCGCCCAGCGCCTAGACGACAGCCAAGGCACCGACCTGCACCAAGCCGCTCTGGCCCAGGCCCGCACCGCCTTGCAAAACCCGGCGCTGCTGCCGTCGGCCCAGGTGCTGCATGCCGTGGCGCAGCACCACCACCATTCCTTTTTGTCTTTTGCCCGCACGCAGTCGCAGCACAACCACAGCGCCTTGTTGGCACTGCCCTGGAGCACAGAACAACAAACCCGCTTTGAAGCCATGGCTGCGCAGTCGGTAGCCGACCAGCGAGCCATTGAAGCGGCAGACACCATGCCCTTCGAGATTTACCGGCAGGAATACACCTCGCCCCACCGCTTGGGCCGCCCGCGTGTGGTCAAGCTACGTTCATGAATACGTTCATGAGCGATGCAGGCTGGCGTAAAGCGCCTTGAAATGTTGGTGCCGCTCCCGCAGCAGGCGGGTCTGCGCCGGGTTGGGGATCAGGCGCTGTCGCAGGGGCGGGGTGGTGCAGACCGTGTCTAGATCACCGCCTGCGGCCAGCCAAGCCAAGCGTGCCGCCCCCATGGCACCGCCGGATTCGGCATCTTGATGCAAGCTCAGTTCCAGGCCCAGCGTGTCTGCCAGCTGCTGTGCCCACCAAGTGCTGCGCGAACCGCCGCCGACCAGTGAGAGGCTGTGCTTGGGCCTGTGCGCCTCGGGAATCGTCAAGAAGCCGTCAAGCAGGCCAAAGCTCACCCCCTCCACCACCGCGTAAGCCAGGTCTTCACGGCGGTGCCCGGCTAGCAGCCCTGACCAAGACCCGGTGGCCAGCGGGTTGTTGTGCGGAGAGCGCTCACCACTGAGGTAGGGCAGGAACAGCGGTGCTTGCCCTTGCGCTTCGGTCTGCAAGGTGGCAGCAGCGGCCAGCAGGCTGGCTTCATGGTCAAAACCCAGGCAGCGCGTGGCCCAGGTGACTGCGCTGGCCGCACTGAGCATCACACTCATCAAATGCCACTGACCGGGCAGTGCGTGGCAGAAAGCGTGCAGGGCTTGAGCTGGGTTGGATTCACAGCTGGCGCAGTTCACGAACACCACGCCCGAAGTGCCGAGTGAAACAAAGCCTTCTCCAGGGCGCACCAGCCCCATACCGATGGCGCTGGCCGCGTTGTCGCCTGCGCCACCCGCCACAGGAACGCGGGGTGGCAGTCCCCAGCGCTGACACAGGGCCGGTTTGAGGTAAGCGGACACAGCGCTACCCTCTACCAGACGCGGCATCTGGCTGCGGTTGAGGCCGGTGGCTTGCAGCATGGCATCAGACCAATCGCGCTGACGGATGTCCAGCCACAGTGTGCCCGCTGCATCCGACATGTCACTCACGGCTTCCCCCGTTAGCATGAGACGTACCCAGTCTTTGGGCAGCAGCACGCGCGCTACCCGCGAGAAAGTGTCGGGCTCATGTTCGCGCAGCCATTGCAGTTTGGGTGCCGTGAAACCCGGCATGGCCAAGTTGCCTGTGATGCTGGACAGCGCTGCAACGTCGCGCGTGAGCTGTTCGCACTGCGGCATGCTGCGGCCATCGTTCCACAGGATGGCGGGGCGCAGCACTTGTTCGTGTCGGTCGATCAGCGTGGCACCGTGCATCTGACCCGAGAGGCCCATGCTTTGCACACGCGCCAGTGCCTGCGGATGACTGGCGTGCAGTGCATCCATCACGCTTTCAACGGCGGCCCACCAAGCCAGGGGGTTTTGTTCGCTCCACAGCGCGTGCGGGCGTTGCACGGTCAGTGGGGCACGAGCGGTGGCGACGACGTGATGCTGGTCGGACAACAGCAGTGCCTTGAGTTCGGACGTGCCGAGGTCGAGACCGAGGAACATGTCAGGCAGCTCCATGAAAACGGGTGAAGCTTTGCTTACGGAATTCGGTCGGAGTCATGCCTTTGATTTCCAGAAACCGGCGGTTGAAATTGGCCACGTTGTTGAAGCCAACCTCGTAGCAAATTTGACTGACGGGCTGGTCGGTGTCCATCAGCAGTTGGCAGGCGCGGCTGATGCGCACCCGGTTGACGAAATCGGTGAAGGTGTTGCCCGTTGCCTTGCGGAAAAAGCGACTGAAGCGGCTCTCGCTCATGCCCATTTCGATGGCAAGCGCCTTGGCCGAATGCTCATCGGCCAGACGGTCGGTGATGCGGCTGACCACGTCATGAATCTGGTTGATGGACGTGTCGTCGTCATCACATTGCAACTGCACGCTGGAGAGCAACCTGTAATCGGTGCAGGCGGCCAGGTCGGCGAGGTAGTCGCAGAAGGCGGTCAGGCGGCGTAGGCCACGTGCATGCTTGACCCGATGCCAGTGCTGTTCGGCCACCTCAGACAGACCGAAAAATTCAATGCCGTTCTTGGCCCGTTCGAGCAAGGGCAGCACCTCGCGCAGTTCAGGAATGTTCTCAGCGGCATGGGCCAGCGGTTCGTGGGTGAACTGGATGACCAGATCACGCTGCGCCACACCGCCTTCGGGCATGTCCATGCTGACCCAGTTGTGCGGCAGACGCGGCCCTGTGAGCACGAGATGCCCCGCCTGGAAGGAGCCGATCCAGTCGCCCACGAACACCTTGCCGCTGGTGCTGGTGATGAGGTGCAGCTCGTACTCGTCGTGGTAGTGCCAGCGGGCCAGCGGGGTAGGAAAACCGTGCGAGAGGCAACGGACAAAGCCGACATCCGAAGACAGTTCGTAGCCGAGGTTGGGTGAGCGGACGAATTCGTGTTCCAGCTCGGGTTTGAGCTGCCGCGGAGGAGTCTGCATTCTGAAGCTCATGGGGTGGGATGGTTGAGAAGGCGTACCCGAAAGTGTCTCCCAGTGACACCTGTTCAGGCTTTCATGACGCGGCGTGCTGCACGACCGAAGCTTGCGTCCGATCGAACGCTTTGTGCAGGGTGAAAACCTGTACCCTGGCATAGGCCTTTTGCAGGCTGCTGATCAGCCTGGGGTGGCTGGCCATGTCGCCCCAGAGGGTGATGTTGGCTGCGAAGGCGGCCACTGGATCGACCGCTTCGCAAATGGCGTGTGCCACAGCTGGGTCCATGGCCTGATCTTGGTAAACGTAGGGAAGATGCCCGGCGTGCCAGCGTTGCAGGTACACCAAGAACAGCGCGGGCAGCATGGCGACGCTGTCAAAGCACTCACCACGTGTCAGTTTGTCGCGGATGGTCGGCGCGATCATGCCGGGGATTTTGGAGAAGGCATCCATGGCCACGCGCTGGTTGGTGTCGGCAATGGCGGGGTTGCCGAAGCGATCCAACACCACATCGCGGTATGCCGCCAGATCAATCGGGGAAGGTCTATCGGCGGTATGCAGAACGGGAATGGCATCATGGGTCACATAGTCGTAGGCCATTTGCCGGATGTCGGCATCGTGCGTGCCTTCGTGGATGTACTGGTAACCCGCCAGCGTCCCGGCCCAGGCAATGCAACTGTGGGTGGCATTGAGCAGGCGAATCTTGGCTTCCTCGTGCGCTTGCACCGAGTTGACCATTTCCACGCCGACGTTTTCCCATGCCGGACGGCCCGCGATGAACTGGTCTTCAATGACCCATTGAATGAAATGCTCGGCCATCAAGGCGGCTTTGTCGTCCCAGCCGGTGGCCACCCTGACGCGCTCGTTCACGTCCGGTGTCGGGCGCGGCGTGATGCGGTCAACCATCGCGTTCGGGCTGCTGGTGTTGGCCTGCACCCAGGCCTTCAGCTCGGTGTCGCCCAGGGCATCGATGAATTGCAGCAGGCCACTGCGTGAGCGTTCGCCGTTGTGGCGCAGGTTGTCGCAGTTCATCAGCGTCACGGGGCCGGCGGTGGCCTGCATGCGTGCCCGCAGGATGCTGACCAGACCCCCGTAGAGGGTATGGCCCGCCTGACCCGCTTTCACCGCGTCAAGGTCCGCACGCAGGTCAGGGAACGTGGCCCAGTCGAGCTGGTTCTGCGCATTGAGGTAGTAGCCCGCTTCGGTGACGGTGAAGCTGATGATGCGGGTAGCCGGGTCGGCACCGGCAGCTATCAACCCAGCCAGATGGTCTTGGTAGGGGATGACGCGCTGGATCGACCCGATGACTTGGTAGCTGCGTTCACCCTGGGGCGTGACGGTTTCCAGGGTGTAGCGCCCGTGCTGTGTTTGCAGGGCGGAGAGGGTCTCTGGCATGTCGGCGCGCAGGTTGCCAGCCGTGATGGCCCAGTCGGTGTCGCCCTGCTGGTGCAGCGCATGGATGTACACGGCCTGGTGGGCGCGGTGGAAGGAGCCCAGGCCGAGGTGAAGGATGGTGTACATGGTCTTGGCGTGATGAAACGGAGTCAGGGATCGGTTCAGAGGTCGAAATGGGTGGGCATGAGCACGACATCACGGATGGTCATGCCACGCGGGCGGGTCAGCATGAAGAGCAGCACCTCGGCCACCTCGGCGGCTTCCATCAAGCTGCCGCTGGCCCGTGCTTCGGCCAGCTTGTCTGCTGGCCAGTCGGCTAACAAGCCCGTGATGACTGGGCCGGGCGAGACCGAGCCGATGCGAATGCCATGCTTGAACATTTGCCGCCGCACGGTTTGTACAAAGCAGTCAATGGCCCACTTGGACGAGGCGTACACCGGCTCCCAGGGGGTCGGAAAGTGGGCCGCCAGCGAACTGGTGACGAGGATGTCACCCGTAGCGCGTTCGACCATGTGCGGCAGCACGCCGTGTACGTTCTTCATCACCACGTTGACATTGAGGTTCAGCATGCGGTCGATGGCCTCGGGCGTGGTGTCCAGCAGGTCACCCCCGATGTACAGCCCGGCGTTGGCATGGAAGATGTCTAAGTGCCCCACCAGCGTCAGCGTGCGCGCTAGCAGGGTGTTGCATTGACCTGGATCCAGCAGATCCAGCACCAGGGGTGCCG
The DNA here is from genome assembly GCA_041192045.1 of Pseudomonadota bacterium. Lineage (GTDB taxonomy): Bacteria > Pseudomonadota > Gammaproteobacteria > Burkholderiales > Burkholderiaceae_C > Hydrogenophaga. Next base: position 27,193 of record JBEENR010000023.1, read on the forward strand.
CACCAGGGCCAATGGCCGCACACGCACGTTCAAGCGCGGCAGCATCGCGATCAATCAACACCACCTGCGCGCCCGCATGGGCCATGGCTTTGGCGCTGGCCAAGCCAATGCCTGAGGCGGCACCCGTGATGGCCGCTGTTTTGCCTTGGAGTGTGTACCTTGGGCTCATGGCATCAGACTCCATGGGCGGCAGCGACGACGCGACCCGCCGCATCGAACCAGTGGGCTTGGGCGGTGTCCATATCCAGGCTCACCGCGTCGCCCGGATGCAAGTCGGTGCGCTCGTTCTGGCGGGCCACAAACTGCGCCCCGCTGGATGTGCTGACGTAGATCAGCGTTTCAGCGCCCAGCGCTTCGACCAAGTCCACCTGAGCGGCCACTGGCGTGCTGCCGCTGTGGCGCACGATCACACATTCTGGTCGCAGGCCAACGGTGCCGCCCGCAGCACCTGCCGGTGCCTGCCGGGCCAGCAGCGCGGGCACCTGCTGTAGCGACAGCACGTTCATCTGCGGCGTGCCGATGAACTGGGCCACAAATTGGTTGGCTGGCCGGTCGTACAGCTCCAGTGGGGTACCCACCTGTTCGATGATGCCGTCGCGCAGCACCACCACGCGATCCGCCAGCGTCATGGCTTCTACCTGATCGTGCGTCACATAAATGGTGGTGGCACCCAGGTCACGGTGCAGCTTGGCAATCTCTACCCGAGTTTGCCCGCGCAGGGCTGCGTCCAGGTTGGACAGGGGTTCGTCAAACAGGAAGACCTTGGGCGAGCGCACGATGGCACGCCCAATCGCCACGCGCTGGCGCTGCCCACCCGAGAGTTCTCTGGGGGTGCGGTGCAAGTACGGGGTGAGGTTGAGGATGCGCGCCGCGTGTTGTACCTTGTCGTCGATCACCTTGGCATCGACTTTTGCCAGCTTGAGCGCGAAGCACATGTTTTCGTACACGCTCATGTGCGGGTACAGCGCATAGCTCTGGAACACCATCGCCAGGTCGCGCTTGCTGGAGGGCAGGTGGGTGATGTCCTTGCCGTCAAGCACCAGCGTACCGCCGTCAATATGTTCAAGCCCGGCAATCAGGCGCAGCAACGTGGACTTGCCGCAGCCCGATGGCCCGACGAAGACGATGAACTCGCCCTGCTGAATGGACAAGTCGATGCCCTTGATGGCGCGGTGATCGCCGAAGAACTTTTCAATGCCTTGGAGTTGCAGGTAGGCCATGGGTTGTCTCTTGTGTGTGTGATTACTTGACCGCACCAAACGTGAGGCCCTGAACGAGTTGCTTCTGGCTGAACCAGCCAAAAACGACGATGGGGGCGATGGCCATGAGTGAGGCGGCGGACAGCTTGGCCCAGAACAGACCTTCCGGACTGGAGTAGCTGGCGATCAGCGTGGCCAGGGTGCCGCCCTTGGCAGCGGTCAGGTTCAGACTCCAGAAGGCTTCGTTCCAAGAGAGCACCAGACACAGCAAGCCGGTAGAAGCCAGGCCGCCCATACCCAGTGGCAGCAGCACCTGAGTCGCCTCCTGCCACAGCGTGGCCCCATCCATGCGGGCAGCTTCTAGGATTTCGCGCGGAATCTCCTTGAAGGACGCATACAGCATCCAGACCATGATGGGCAGGTTGGACAGCGTGAAGACGATGATCAGCGCCAGCTGGGTGTCCAGCAGGGCAGTCTTTTGCGCCAGCACATAAATCGGTACCAGCGCGCCGACGGCGGGCATCATCTTGGTGGACAACATCCACATCAGGATGTCTTTGTCGCGTTTGCCTTTGTGAAAAGCCATGGCGTAGGCAGCGGGTGCGGCAATGGCTAGGCCGATCAAGGTGGAGGCTACGCTGGTGACGACGGAGTTCCAAGCGTAGTGCAGGTAGTCGCTGCGTTCCTGTACCTCGTGGAAGTTTTCCAGCGTGGGCTCGAACAGCAACAACGGAGGCACCGCAATGGCTTGCAACTCGGTCTTGAACGCGGTCAGCAGCAGCCAGCCCAGCGGGAAAAACAGCAGCAGGGCCACGGCCCAGGCGGCCACGGTGCGCACCGCGTAGGCGGGGGTGAAGGTGGATTGGCGTGCCATGGTGGGGGCCTTATTTGTCGAGGTTTTTGCCAACCATGCGGATCAGGAAGATGGCGGCAATGTTGGCCAGCAGCACGGCAAACAGCGCACCCGCGGAGGCAACACCGGCATCAAAGTTCAGCAGCGCCTGTTTGAAGATCAGGAAAGCCACATTGGTGCTGGCATCACCGGGGCCGCCACCCGTGGTGGTGTAAATCTCGGCAAAGATGGAGAGCAGGAAGATCATCTCAATCATCACCACCACAGCGACGGACCTACCCAAGTGCGGCAGATAAAGATAGCGCAGCTGCTGGCCGTAGGTGGCACCGTCCATGCGTGCTGCTTCGAGCTGTTCGCGATCCATGCTTTGCAGCGAGGTCATGAAAATCAGCGTGGCAAAAGGCAGCCACTGCCAAGACACCATGATGATCACCGAGAACAGCGGCAAGTCGGTCAGCCAGTCAATCGGTTGCGCACCGAAGAAAGCCCATACCTGCGCCAGCACGCCGTAAATCGGGTTCATCATCATGTTCTTCCACATCAGCGCATTGACCGTGGGCATGACGAAGAAAGGCGAGATCAGCAGCACCCGCACCAAGCCGCGCCCGGCAAAGGGCTCGTTGATCAGCAGGGCAATGGCGACACCCAGGATGACGGTGATCAGGATCACACTGCCCAGCAGCAACACCGTGTTGATCACCGAGGTCGTGAACGATGGATCGGTCACGAAGTAGTCAAAGTTCTCCAGCCCGGCAAAGCCGGTCACGTCCGGCTGCATCAGGTTGTAGCGGATGACGGAGAAATAGATCGTCATCACCAGCGGCACGATCATCCACAGGAAGAGCGTGACCACCGCCGGTGTCAGCAGCAGGCGCGGAAGTCGGCGCGATGTGGGGCGGTTCATGACAATAAACGTGAGAGAGGCAACATCCCCTCCCCCACTGGGGGAGGGGCACTCAGAAGGAGTCTGCTGGGGCTTACTTGTAGTAGCCCGCCTTTTTCATTTCACGGTCAGCCGCCACCTGCGAAGCCTTCAGCGCAGCGTCCACCGAAGTCTTGCCCGCCAGGGCGGCACTCATCTGCTGGCCCACGGCAATACCGATGGCTTGAAACTCGGGGATAGCGGCAAACTGCACACCCACATAAGGGCTCTTGGGCAGGGTTGAGTCGGTCGGGTTGGCCGATTCGATAGCCTTGAGCTCGGCGCTGGCGAAACGAGCAGCCTTCTGGAACTCAGGCGAAGCGTAGGTGCTTTGGCGGGTACCGGTGGGCACATTGGCCCAGCCGTTGGTCTTGGCGACCAGCTGGATGTACTCCTTGCTCGTGGCCCAAGTCACAAACTTCTGGGCAGCATCTACCTTCTTCGAACCGGCGGGAATGGCCAGGTTCCAAGACCACAACCAGTTCGCGCCCTTCGGTGTCACGGCGGTGGGAGCCTGGGCGAAGGCCATTTGATCGGCCACCTTGGACTGCTTGGGGTCACTGACAAACGAAGCAGCGATCGTGGCATCAATCCACATGCCGCACTTGCCCGAGTTGGTCAGTGCCAAGATTTCGTTGAAGCTGTTGGCCGATGAGCCGGGCGGGCCGTAGTTCTTCAGCAAGTCCACGTAGAAGGTGATGGCCTCTTTCCAGGGCTTGCTCTCCAGTTGTGGTTTCCAGCTCATGTCGAACCACTGACCGCCGTAGGTGTTGACCAGGGTGGACAGAAAGGCCATGTTGTCACCCCAACCCGGTTTGCCACGCAAGCAGATGCCGTAGGTGTTCGGTGGGTTGTGAATTTTCTTGGCCAAGTCGGCGATCTGCGGCCAAGTGGGGCGCTCGGGCACCTGTACGCCTGCCTTGTCGGCCAAGTCTTTGCGGTACATCAGCATGGACGACTCGCCATAGAACGGAGCCGCGTACAGCTTGCCATCAATGGTCAGCGCGCTGCGGATGGCTGGCAGCAGGTCGTTCGCGTCATAGGCCGCATCCGTCTTGAGCTCCTGCAACCAGCCCTTTTTGCCCCAGATCGGGGTTTCGTACATGCCGATGGTCATGATGTCAAACTGACCGCCCTTGGTGGCAATGTCGGTCGTCACGCGCTGGCGCAATACACCTTCTTCCAGCGTCACCCACTTCAGTTTGATGTCTGGGTTGGCTGCTTCAAAGTTTTTGGCCAGCTTTTGCATCTCGATCATGTGACCGTTGTTAACGGTCGCAATAACAAGCTCGGTGGTGGCATGGGCACCCGCGCTGGCCAGCAAGCTGGCAGCGAACACGGTAGCAAGTCGGAATTTCACGGTGTGTCTCCTGAAAGTAGGCTGTGATCTGAGGTTCTACGGTGTCTGAAACCGTGAGGAGAATTCTGTCCAAACCTTCATTCATGGTTTGTACAAAAAATGGCAAAACTGATACTAATATTTATACTTTGATCAGTATTTACCCTAATCTACGATTTAAAGTATGTATCAACGGGTTGCTTGCCCTGCGACTGAGCCGAGCGTGGCCAAACAGGCATCTGCCTTGTATGTGCCTGTTTTTTCAGCAATCTGATCTTTACCCTTGTAAATCAAGGGCTTGTCTGCTTCATACAGAAACTGTGCAGACTTGTTCACAGGTTTATGCAGAGAAAACAGGGAAAACTTGAGTGGTGTGGATAAGTTGGGATGGCAGATGCTGCATATGCCGCATATAGTTTCACTGGTAGTATCAGTGTCGTGAATTCAGCAGCCAAACTCCTAGCCGCTATGCGGCGAACCCAGCTTGACTGGCAGATATCAGACCTCCAGTCTGTAGCCAGACACCACGGGCTGGACTGGCATCACCAGAAAAGCAGCCATTGCGTTTTTGTGCGTGACGATGGCCGAACCCTGTCTGTACCTGCACACAGGCCCATCAAGCCCATTTACATACGCAAGTTCCTTGAACTCATCGATGGAGCATGAACATGTCCAAGATCACCGACTACCCCTTTGAGATTCGTCCGCTGTCCGCAGAGGATGGCGGTGGTTTTCTGGTCTCGTTCCCAGACTTTGCAGAGTGCATCTCAGATGGAGAAAGCATTGAGGAAGCGTTGGCCAACGGCCATGACGCGCTCCAGGCCACCATCGCGGCGCTTAAAGCCAAGAAGCTGCCTGTTCCTGCGCCCAACAGCGGCGGGGTTGCTTCGGGGAAGTTCGTCGCACGGGTACCCAAGACCGTACATGCACAACTGACCAGCCGAGCCAAGGCGGAAGGTGTTTCGCTCAATACCCTCGTCCTGACCTTCATCGCGCAAGGCCTTGGCCGTTCAGAAACGAAATCGAACATGAGTAGCGCTGCCTAAGCGCTGAGAGCACAAGGCTGTGCGCGTGTCTTACCCCTTCCCCCACTGGGGGAAGGCGGGGATGGGGGCAGGCGCGCCGAAAGCCCCCACCCTAACCCTCCCCCAGTGGGGGAGGGGACAGAAAGCCCTGGTCTTAGAAGCTGCCTTGCCCCTTCCCTGAACCTGCCTCTTATTTCAGCAGATTGTTCAAAACCCAATAAAAACAACAGCTTGCACCAGCCATACAGGACTTGCCAAAACTTGTTCACACACTTGTCCCCGGTTTTCCGGGACAAGCTGTCGCGTTTTCATGCGGCTGTCATGCGGCTGTGCTTTCAACTGCCTGAAAATTGGGCATTTTGTTCAAACCTTTTATAAATCAAGCACTTAGCAAGCTCGTTCAGGATTGCGCCCAAGTTGTCCACAACTTTATCCCGTTATTTCCGGGATAAACCAGCAGCCTGTGCAAAACCGGGGTCAGCGGGGAAAGCCTGCCCCCAGACGTGGTAAGTCCAGGGTTTGGGGCCGCGCAGGTAGCCGGTTTGTGGCGCTGGGCAGTGCCAGTTTGCGGCATGCAGCAGCGCCAGCACATCGCGGTTGATGTGGCAGCCTCCAGCCAGCGGCCCCCAAAGCCCTTGCAGCCGGTCTTGCCAGCGGGCCACGGCGGTATCGGGTGAACGGCCATGCTCGCAAAACAGCAGCGACCCGTTGGGTTTCAAGACGCGGCGCATTTCGCGCAGCGCGGCCAGCGGGTCTGCAATGGTGCACAGCGAATACGTGACCACCACCGTGTCAAAGCTGGCATCGGCCTGCGGTATGCGCTCGGCAGACAGGGCCATCAGTTCAACTTGCAAACCACTTTGCTGCACCCGGCGCTGGGCGCGGGGCAGCAGGGCGGTGGCGGGGTCTAGGCCAACGATGTGGCTCACCCGCTTAGGGTCGTAATGCGGCAGGTTCAGCCCGGTGCCCAGGCCCACCTCCAGCACCCGCCCGCTGGCCAAGGGCACCACTTTTTGCCGCATGCGGCCAATCATGGGCAGGCCGCAGGCCCGGTCTAGCAGCCAGGGGAACAGCTTGTCTTGGTAACAACGCCAGCACATGAGGAGCGCTCCAGGGGGTGGGGTGGGTGTCAAGCTCGGGGCCGGGTGGGGCATGCACAATCGCGGCTTTGCTGACGTGCCGCCATTTTGCGGGTCAGCGCAGGCACAAAACACAGGCAGATGGGCATTTCATGAGCATTCAGTGGTTTCCGGGGCACATGCACCTCACGCGCAAGGCCATTACCGAGCGGGTTAAAGCGATTGATGTCGTCATTGAAATGCTGGACGCACGCCTGCCCGGCTCCAGCGCCAACCCGCTGCTGGCCGAACTGACCAGCCGCAAGCCCTCGCTGAAAATGCTGAACAAGCAAGATTTGGCCGACCCGGTGCGCACCGCCTTGTGGCTGGCGCATTACAACGCCCAGCCCGACACCCGCGCCATTGCCCTAGATGCCAGCGACCCCGCACCCGCCCTCGCGGCCTGCCGCGAACTGGCCCCCAACCGGGGCGGCATGGTCAAACCCCTGCGGGTGCTGATTTGCGGCATCCCCAACGTGGGCAAGTCCACACTCATCAACACCCTCATGGGCAAGCGTTCGGCCAAAACCGGCGACGAAGCCGGGGTGACCCGCACCGAACAGCGCCTAGCACTGGCCGACGACTGCTATTTGTACGACACGCCCGGTATGCTGTGGCCGCGCATTGTGGTGCCCGAAAGTGGCTTTAACTTGGCCGCCAGTGGCGCGGTGGGGCGCAATGCCTACGACGACCAAGAAGTCGCCCTAGAGCTGCTGGCCCGGCTCAAACAAGACTACCCCGGCCTGCTGAAGGCGCGCTACCGGCTGGACATGGACGATGCCGCCCTGGCGCAACTACCCGACGATGAATTGCTGCAAGCCATTGCCCGCCAGCGCGGCGCGGTGGCCGCTGGCGGGCAAACGCACTGGCAAAAAGCGGCTGAACTGGTCATTGCCGACTTCCGCAGCAACAGCCTAGGCCGCATCACCCTAGAAACCCCGGCCCTGTTTGGCCAGTGGCTGGCGGCGGGCTTGAAGTCGGATGCGCAGCGCCAACAGCGCAGAGAAGAGCGCGGTACGCCAGCCCGCAAACCGCGCAAACGCTGAGCAGCCTTGGCGCAGGGCCGCCCAGCGGTGGTATTTACTTGTTCTTGTCTTTGCCCCGTGGAATCACCGCCGTCATGGGCGGCGTGGGCCGGTCTGAGGTGGCTGGCCCCTTGGGTGCCGAGCTGTCCTTTTTCGGCTTTTTGGCCATTTTCTCGTTGCGCTGTTCTTTGCCCATGATGAACTCCTGAAAAATGCCGCGACATGCGGCGGTGGCTGGGGATATTACGTCAGGCGCTGGCCCGCCAGCCCTGCGCCAGTGCCCCCAGCGCCATGCCCGCCAAAGCCCACAGCAAATCCAGGTTGCCCGCACCCAGTCCGGCAATGGCAGGGCCGGGGCACACGCCGCACAGCCCCCAGCCCACGCCAAACAGGGCCGCACCCTGCAAGGTGTCGCGGTTCCAGTGGCTCACATGCGCATGAAAGCGATCACCCAGCAGGGGCCGCCCCAGCCAACGCGGGGCCAGTTGGTAGGCCAAGAGTGTGACCAGCACCGCGCCGCCCATTACCAGCATCAGGCCAAAGTCCTGAAACCGCAGAAAGCTCAACACCACCTCGGGCTGAATCATGGTGGACAGCGCCAAACCAAAACCAAACAGCCCACCCGCTGCCAACACCGCCAAGGCACGGCCTGCCGTCATGTTCATGCCATCCCCCTCGACATCATCGACATCACATTGGCCGTGATGAAGGCCGTGGCCATGAAGGTCAACACCGCCCACAGCGACGGCAGGCTGAGCGAGCCCAGCCCACAAACCCCATGGCCCGATGTGCAGCCATTGCCCAGCCGCGCACCGTAACCCACCAAAAACCCCCCCAGCAGCAGCCAGTGCACCGGCACAGCCGTGTGCTGCGCGCTGCCATCAGCCCCCAGCCACCACCACACCGCAGCCCCCAGCACCAAGCCCGCCGCATACACCAGCCGCCACACCCGCGACCCGGTAAAACGGGCCTGCTGAAAAAACGCCCGCCGCACCACAAACGACCAAGTACTAGAAAACACCGTGCTCATGCCCCCCACCAGCCCGGTGAACACAAACAGCAAGGCCACACCGGCCCCAATGCAAAGGCCGCCCAGCAGGTAATGCGCCCAGCCCAGCGGGAACAGCGACGAGAGCCAAGAAAAATCCGTCATGGGTGTTGCCTGCCTGTCAGTGCTGTGAACGCAGTTTGCCCCGCTTGCGCGCCCAAGCGCGGGGGCGTTTGCCTTGCTGCTCCGCACGCAGGCGGGCCATGCGCTGCGCCGATTGCGCCGCCACAATGAACGGCACATACGCCTTGTCCGCCACCATGATGTGCTGAATCAGCCAGTTCTTCAGCAGCTCCAGCGTGCTGGTGCCAATGTCTTTGCCCGCTTCTTGGTCTTGAATCAAGCCCATCACCTGCGCCGTGAAACGGTCGTGCAGCGCCCGGTGCGCATCGGCTTGCGGATAGCGCAACTGCTGGAACAGCAATTCTTCGCCCACAAAATGGTTCACCGTGTAATCCATCAGGCCATGCAGCGTTTGCGCCACCACCTCGGGCCGGGGCTGCGGCTGGCTCAGCTCGTCGTGCAGCAAGTTGGTGGCATCCAGCAGCCAGTGATGCTCCCGGTCAATGTGGGGCAGCCCCACAGAAAGTTCGTCAGTCCAGGTCATCAGGGGCATGGGGCAGTTCCTTGGTCGGTGGGGGTGGGTTCAACAGGGCGAAGCCGCTGTTGGCTGGCCCGCATTTTAGAAGGGGCCATGCCTGCGGCCCCAGCAGCCAGCCAGCATGCGCAGACGCAGCGTGCTGAGGGTTTGCGTCAAGCGGTTTTGACTTCGTTGAGCAGCTCGGGATGACGGTCCAACACCTTGAGCAGCTTCACCAATGCCAGTGGTGGCTTGGTCTTACCGTTCTCGTAGCGGGAAAAGGCATTGATGCCACCGCCGAAAATTTCTGCGGCCTCGCGTTGTCCCAGATTGAGTTTCTTGCGCACGCTGACGATGAAGCCTGGGTCAACGATGGCCGCGTTAACCTGTTTGTTGAACGTCTGCATCTCGCGCATGACGCGCTCGGTTTCCGCCATGTCGGTGATGGACTCATCGCATGCGGGGCAAAAATCCGCCGTCACTGCTGGAATCACGGTGCTTTCGCACTTGTAGGTATAGGGCAGGCGCGGGTGTTGTGGATCAGCTCCGCCGCGCCGCAAACAGGACATTTCATGTTCATCAAATGTGGGAGGAGCAGTTCTCATTTTGGAAATATCAACAAAAACAAGTCCTTTCTAACCGCCGCCGTCTGGTTGCGCAGGCCCCCACCCCAGCCCTCCCCCCAGCGGGGGAGGGAGTCAAGACATCCCCGCACACAGGTCTTGGCCCGAGAAGATGTCTGGCTCCTTCCCCCTCTGGGGGAAGGTTGGGATGGGGGCTCTGCGCGCCTTTCAAAACGAGAATGGCTGGCCTGGGAAAGGCAGCAAGGGCGAGAGTGGCTGAAGCCAGCGGCCAGCGGATGCCATTTTTTTCGATAAAAGTGACTTTATTTTGATAGAAAAACGGTGGTTTTCTACTAAAACGATAGAAAAGCCTGAACCCAGTCCGCGTGCCCAAGTCTTGCAGGACAATGAAACCATGACACAGCCCAACGACCCGCCACCTCCAATACAAGCAGGCCACCCCGCGCAAGCCCAGCGCGCCGATGCACTGCGGCAGGCGTTTTTTGACCGTGTGCTGCGCGGTATGGCTTCACCCCTAGAACTGGTGCATGCCATTGAGCGGGCCTTTCCGCCCTGCGACAGCTTGCCCGCGCTGTTGGCCCAGCTGGACGAGCTGAAACGCTGCTTGGACAGTTTCAGGCCGCTCAACACAGCCCAAGTCGAACGCCTGCAAGCGGTGTGGGACACCGAATACACCTTTGATTCCAACCGCATTGAAGGCAATACCCTGACCCTGTCGGAAACCAGTTTGGTGATCAACGACGGCATCACGGTCGGTGGCAAAAGCATGGACGAACACCTAGAAGCCATCAACCACAAAGAGGCGGTGCGTTTTCTGCGCGACATTGCGGCAGCAGACGAAGCCCTGTCCGAGCGCGTCATCAAGATGCTGCACGAACTCATCCTGAAAAACAGCAAACACCACGACGAGCGTGGACGCTACCGAACCGTGCCGGTCAGCATCACGGGCACCCCTTATGTACCGCCCCAGCCGTGGCAAGTGCCCAAGCTGATGGAAGATTTGCTGCTGCACTGCGCGGCAAAACAAGCGGTGCTGCACCCCGTGGCATTGGCTGCGGATGTTCATGCCGAACTGGTGGGCATACATCCCTTCATTGACGGCAATGGCCGCACATCCCGGCTGGTGATGAACCTGCTGCTGTTGCGCGCGGGTTTCCCCATTGCCAACATCTCGGGCGATCGGTCTGCCCGCATGGCCTATTACGAGAGCCTCAACGCCAGCCACCTGCACGGCCAAGCCGAGCCCTTCCGGCTTTTGGTCGCTCGCTACGTTCGCAAGTCACTCATCGCCTATCTGGCCATGGTTTCGGGGAATATTGGCGACGATGCCAAGGGCAAAGGTGCTGATTTTTTTGAATGTATGCTGGCTGTGAGCTAGGCGGGCGGTTTTGTCAGTTTGGGGGTGACGAGGTGTTGCAGAATGCGCGCCTGCACGCAACTTTTACTTGACCTTGGGTGTGCGGAAAAACGGATGACTTAGCCATAACGATTTGGTTTTACTTCAAAAAAATATTTAATAGATTGTCGAAAATTTCGCTAGTGACGAACCACCACCAAAGTAACCTTACTTAATTGAGACAGATTTATGAGCAAACCATCTGCACCAGCCTCACCACAAAAACTGCCGCCCGTCGCGGTTTCAACTTCAGGTAAGCCAATGTTTTTTGGACCCGAAGCTGCGGTATGGAAGGATTTGAAGCCGGAAGTTCCGGCTGGCACCGACCCAGCCGAGGAGCAGAAAACCGTGGCTGCGGCGAAGGCTGCCAAAGAGGAACTCAAGAACTTCCTGCTTTCGTCACTACAAATGCAGCATGTCGTTGTGCTCGCAGGTAGCGGAACATCCCTCGGATCAATCACCAAAGGTCCTTCAATGTTGGATTTGTGGCGATACTGCGTGCAATCTGCTTTTTCCGAACTTGCTGCTAAAGTTATTGAAGAAATCGACTACAAACTCGCTGATGAAAAAGAGAACATCGAAGCACTGCTGTCCCGTTGCGAAGCCTATCTTCAAGTAAAAACCAGCAAAGATGTCATTAATTTCGTTACGGCTTCGAAGCAGGTGATCTTAGAAAAGTGCTCTGAGTTTATCGACCCAGCAGATGTAAACCAACTTGCTGCTCATCGCACTTTTCTTCACCGGCTTTCCCGCCGTCGCGTTCGTGATTCCCGACTGAAACTTTTCACGACGAACTACGATCTTTGTTTTGAAACTGCGGCAGGGCGGCAAGGCTTAGTCGTTCTCGATGGGTTTTCATTTACGCAGCCGCGACAATTTGATCCGCGATTTTTCTTATATGACATTGTGCGAAGACCAACCACGGGCGACGAAGTCGGGACACCGCTGGAAGGCGTTTTTCACATTTACAAGCTCCACGGGTCGGTCAACTGGTCACGCAAGGCGGAAAATGAAATTGAGGTGGAACCGAAACCGACTCCTGATTCAGCTTGCCTGATTTACCCAGCAAAGGGAAAGTATCAGCAATCCTACGTTCAGCCGCATCTTGAGTTGGTTTCGCAGTATTTCTCAGTCCTGCGCGAGCCTAATACTTGCCTTATTGTTGCTGGCTTTGGATTTAATGACGACCATTTGTCCGAACCGATCCTCGCAGCCGTGCGAACAAATCCGCACCTGCGCTTGATTATCGTCAATCCATCAGCCGACGATCTCACCACACGTCCGAAGGTCAATAATAAGTATTGGGAAGCGCTATTTAGCTTGGCAAAGCAGGGGGAGGATGTTTGGCTAATTAACGCCTACTTCGGTGATTTTGCTGAAATGATTCCGGACCTCAAATCCCTGACCCCAGCTCAGCGCCTCACTCGTGACATCAAACTCGTAACGGGAACGAAATGACTAGGTCATACAACATTGAGGAAGCTTTCCCAAGAGGGTTGCTACGCCCAGAACTGTTCATCGGGATTTTGTCATCCGTGTCCGCTCAGGCTGTGCGCTTTAATTTAAATGATGCCGGGTCACCCAGCGGTGCGCATTTCCTTGGAGGTCGTTACGGTAAGGGCGAGGTCGGAGAGTTCGTGTTGATTGAAGGCCAGATCAATCTGTTGCTCGGGCGGGTGGTTGAAATCCACCTTCCAGAATCGCAACGGCACTCTGTCGATGCATCCCATTCCAAAGTGATGAACCTTGATGCCGTGGGTACGATCCAACTTCTCGGGTCAATCGCGATGGATTCGCTTCGCGTCACTGCTGGCGTTGAATCCTACCCTCGGTTAGGCGATCGAGTTTACGCTGCACCTCACAACTTTGTCGCAGATCTACCGAGATTGATGGAACCTGAGGAAACCCCAGAGAGTAATGTGCTATTGCGACTAGGCTCCATTGATGTTGCTCTCGAAAGTGCTGTTTCAATTCGACCGGAGAAATTATTCGGGCGACACTGTGCCATTTTGGGGACAACTGGAGGTGGCAAGAGTTGGACGACTGCGCGTATCATTGAGGAATGCCTGAAACACAAAACTAAGATCATCCTCTTGGATGCTACAGGTGAGTACCGAGGCTTCTCTGGTGTATTCGTAACCCACTTCCATCTTGGCAGTCCCGTGAATAAAGCTACCACGTCGCAGTCAGGGTCACTTCCGCCGACTTGCTTCGTCGAATCTGACTTCATTGCACTCTTCGAGCCTGCAGGGAAAGTGCAGGGGCCAAAAATGCGTGCTGCCATGCGTAGCTTACGTTTGGCGAAGCTGGCACCTGCTATCGCAGCAAATGGCGTTATCAAGAAGATTGATCAGTTGAAAGCGCCTGTTAATGCAGAAGAGCAGAAGGCAGGTGTATCCGAAAAGCTCGACGATCCTAGACAGGAATTCGAGGTGCAGAAGCTTGTTGCACAAATTGAGCAGGAGTGTGTTTGGCCAGATGGCAAGAATTGGACGACAAGGCAAAGCGACCCATCAAAATGGGGTGGTGAATCCGGCGAATTTTCCTACTGTCTGTCCCTCGTCTCGCGCATTAACGCGATCCTTACTTCAAACGCATTCGCGTGTGTATTTAGATCCGCTGATCCCGATTTGACGGCAGCTATAGACGATTTCGCGATAAGCGATAAACGACTGTTACGTATTTGCCTCAGCGGGGTAGCATACGAGTTCAAGGCGCGAGAAATCGTTGCGAACGTTATCGGAAGGCACCTTTTAAACATGGCACGGGCAGGCGCATTCACAGCCACCCCAGTTGTTGTGGTTGTCGATGAAGCGCACAATTTTCTTGGGCGACAAATTGGTGGTGAGGATGCTGTAGCAAGGCTTGATGCCTTTGAGTTGATTGCCAAGGAAGGCAGGAAGTTTGGTTTGAATATTTGTCTGACCACACAGCGGCCACGCGATATCACTGAAGGTGTGTTAAGCCAAATAGGGACTCTTGTTGTTCATCGCCTAACAAATGACCGTGACCGTGAAGTTGTCGAACGAGCGTGCGGAGAGATCGACCGCTCCGCCTCATCGTTTCTTCCAAATCTGAAACCGGGTGAGGCTGCGATTATTGGTGCTGACTTTCCGATACCACTTACGATTCAGATTTTTCCTCCCGAAGAACAGCCAAAGTCAGACGGTCCAAATTATCAAAAATGCTGGCAGATCGACCCACCTGCGCCGTGAGTACAAGCGGATGGGTCGTGTCTTGGCTTTTTTGTCGATTTTGTTTCGAAAATTAGCAAAACCTTTGTCAAAAACAATTAATTTGATACTAGATGAGTTTAAGTCAATATTTTTTAATGATTCATTGATTTTTTGCTAATCCGTACCAAGGTTCTTGAATGTATCTGCGATTTCAGAATCTAACCGAATGTTAGCAGGCATTTCTGTTTTTGCAGCAATAGAAAACTCGCATTTCTTGGATGCGAGCTTTTCAAAAGCAGCCAAACTACCAAGCAACTTAGGTAAAAAATTAGCGGTAGATTTGACTTTTCAAAAATATTTTCCTAACGCCGATGCGTCAAACCGCCATCGACAAACAACATAAACACATCAAGGAGGCATTGAAATGAGCGATCAATCCAGCGGCGATCAACCCGCATCCCTCTCGCCCGTGCCAGACGGCTACGCCGACTGGCTGCACGACCTGAAAAGCCGCATCCACAGCGCCCAGCAGCGTGCGGCGCTGGCGGTGAACCGCGAGTTGGTCTTGCTGTATTGGCAGATTGGGCGCGACATTCTGGTGCGGCAGGCCGAGCAGGGCTGGGGCGCGAAGGTGATTGAGCGGCTGGCGCACGACCTGCGCACCGCCTTCCCGGAGATGAAGGGCTTTTCGCGTGCCAACCTGATGTACATGCGGGCCTTTGCCCAAGCGTGGCCAGACGGTGAAATCATCCAACAAGCTGTTGGACAATTGCCCTGGGGCCATAACCTGGTGTTGCTGACCCGCCTGAAAGACCCGCAGCAGCGGCTGGCCTATGCCCAGAGTGCGATTGCAAACGGGTGGTCGCGCAATGTGCTGAATATCCACATTGAAACCCGGCTGCTGGAGCGATCGGGAAAGGCCGTGACGAACTTTGAGTTGAGCCTGCCCAAACCGCAATCGGACTTGGCCCGCGAATCCTTGAAAGACCCGTACCGTCTCGATTTTTTGGGGCTGGGCAAAGAGGCGGGCGAGCGCGACATCGAAAACGCTTTGGTGAAGCACGTCACCGAATTCTTGCTAGAGCTGGGCGCGGGCTTCGCTTTCGTTGGGCGGCAGGTGCTGCTGGATGTGGGCGGCGATGAGTTTTTTATTGACCTGTTGTTCTACCACCTCAAGCTGCGCTGCTATGTGGTGATTGAGCTGAAGGCGGGCAAGTTCAAGCCGGAGCATTTGGGGCAATTGGGCTTTTATTTGACGGCGGTGGACCGGCAGGTGAAGAGCGAGATGGACAACCCGACCATCGGCCTGCTGTTGTGCAAGAGCAAAAACAAGGTGGTGGCCGAATACGCCTTGGGCGACAAGACGCAGCCCATGGGCATTGCGGAATACAAGCTGCTGGAATCGTTGCCCGAAGCGCTGCAAACCAGCTTGCCCAGCATTGAGCAGATTGAACGCGAACTGGGCAACTTGGCCGATTGAGCCCCAGCCCTGTGGCAAACTGCAAACCGTTTTCAGTTTCTAGGCACCGACAGGTGCCATTTTTTCGCTATGCAAAAAATCATCGCGCAGATTGCGCAAGAAATCCGGGTTGGGGCGCACCAGGTGCAGGCGGCCGTGGAGCTGCTGGACGGCGGGGCCACGGTGCCCTTCATTGCCCGCTACCGCAAAGAGGCCACGGGTGGGCTGGACGATGTTCAGTTGCGCGAGCTGGACAGCCGCCTGAGCTACCTGCGCGAGCTGGAAGACCGGCGCGGGGCGGTGCTCAAAGCCATTGACGAGCAAGGCAAGCTGACCGATGCGCTGCGCGCCGCCATTGCCGCCGCGCCCACCAAGCAGGAGCTGGAAGACATTTACCTGCCGTTCAAGCAAAAACGCCGCACCAAGGGGCAGATGGCGCGTGAATGTGGCCTGGAGCCGCTGGCCGACAAGCTGTGGGCCGACCCGACGCTGAACCCGGCCACCGAGGCGGCTGCGTTCACCCAGCCCGCACAGGTGCTGGACGATGGCAAGCCCGGCCCCGACTTTTCGACGGTGGCTGCTGTGCTGGACGGGGTGCGCGACATCCTGAGCGAGCGTTGGGCCGAAGATGCCGCGCTGCTGCAAAACCTGCGCGAATGGCTGTGGGCCGAGGGTTTGCTGAAAAGCACGCTGGTGGCGGGCAAGGATGAAAACCAGCCCGATGTGGCCAAGTTTCGGGACTATTTTGACCAAACCGAGCCGGTGGGTCGCGTGCCCTCGCACCGCGCGCTGGCGGTGTTGCGCGGTCGTTCGCTGGAAATTCTGGATGTCAAGCTGGTGTTGCCCGATCCGCCTGCACCGCTTTCGCCCCCTCTGACAGAGGGCCGGGGTGAGGGCGCTGCGCGCCTAGCCGTACCGTCGCTGGTCGAGGGCCGCATTGCCCAGCACCTGGGCTGGTATCACCAGGGCAGGGCGGCTGACGACCTGTTGCGCAAATGCGTGGCCTGGGTGTGGCGGGTCAAGCTCAGTTTGTCGCTGGAGCGTGAGTTGCTGACCCGGCTGCGCGAGCGTGCGGAGGCGGTGGCCATCAAGGTGTTTGCTGACAACCTGCGCGATGTGCTGCTGGCGGCACCGGCAGGGCCGCGTGTGGTGATGGGCCTAGACCCCGGCATTCGCACCGGGGTGAAGGTGGCGGTGGTGGACGCGACCGGCAAGCTGGTGGACACCGCCACGGTGTACCCGCACGAACCCCGGCGCGACTGGGACGGCGCGCTGCACACGCTGGCCCGGCTGTGCGACAAGCACGGCGTGAACCTGATTGCGATTGGCAACGGCACCGCCAGCCGCGAAACCGACAAGCTGGCCGCTGATTTGATCAAGCTGATTCAGAAGGGCGCTGAGCCCGGCCACCCTTGTCACGGTTTGCAAAAGTTGGTGGTGAGCGAGGCGGGGGCTTCGGTTTACAGCGCCAGCGAACTCGCCAGCCAAGAAATGCCCGATGTGGATGTGAGCCTGCGCGGCGCGGCCAGCATTGCCCGGCGCGTACAAGACCCGCTGGCCGAGCTGGTGAAGATTGACCCCAAGAGCATTGGCGTGGGCCAGTACCAGCACGATGTGAACCAGAGCGAGCTGGCCCGCACGCTGGACGCGGTGGTGGAAGACTGTGTGAACGGCGTGGGGGTGGACTTGAACACGGCCAGTGTGCCGCTGCTGACCCGCGTCTCGGGCCTATCGAACAGCGTGGCGCGGGCGGTGGTGCGCTGGCGCGAGGCGCATGGCGCGTTCAAAAACCGCCAGCAGCTGCGCGATGTGACCGGGCTGGGGGCCAAAACCTTTGAGCAGTGCGCGGGTTTTTTGCGCATTCGCGGTGGCGACAACCCGCTGGACATGACCGGCGTTCACCCCGAAACCTATCCGGTGGTGCAGCAGATCATGACCCAGACCGGCCAGCCGGTGGCGGCCCTCATGGGCCGGGCCGACATGCTCAAAACCCTGCGGCCTGAGCGGTTTGCGAATGAAAAGTTTGGTGTCATCACCGTGAAAGACATTCTGGCCGAGCTGGAAAAGCCAGGCCGCGACCCGCGACCCGACTTTGCGGTGGCCCGGTTTAACGACGGCGTGAACGACATCAGCGACCTGCGCGAGGGCATGGTTTTGGAAGGCACGGTCAGCAACGTGGCCCAGTTTGGTGCCTTTGTGGACTTGGGCGTACACCAAGACGGCTTGGTACATGTGAGCCAGTTGGCCCATAAGTTTGTGAGCGATGCGCGCGAGGTGGTGAAAACCGGCGACATCGTGCGGGTGAAGGTCGTCGAGGTGGACGTGGCCCGCAAACGCATTGCCTTGAGCATGAAGCTGGGCGAAGCCCCGGCCAGCGCACGCGGCGCGGGGCGAGAGAACCGGTTTGAACCGCAGCGCCCCGGCCAGCGCCCGCACGCAGCACCCGCTGCCCCTTCGGCCATGGCATCGGCTTTTGCCAAGTTGCAGGGCTTGAAGAAGTGAATGAGCGGGTCTTGACTCCCTCACCCCTGTGTCAGGACGGGCTGGGCTTCGCCCCCTCGCCCCTCTGGGGAGAGGGCTGGGGTGAGGGGCTAGCGCACAGATTCGCTGGTCAAGGCCCACTTGGCGCACCTGCCCCCATCCCAACCTTCCCCCAGCGGGGGAAGGGGCAAGACACCCTCACCCCAACCCTCTCCCGCAGGCGGGAGAGGGAGCCAGGCTTCACTCCCTCGCCCCTGTGTCAGGACGGGCTGGGCTTCGCTCCCTCGCCCCGCTGGGGAGAGGGCTGGGGTGAGGGGCCAGCGCACAGATTCGCTGGTCAAGGCCCGCTCGGCGCACGCGCCCCCATCCCAGCCTTCCCCCAGTGGGGGAAGGGGCAAGACACCCTCACCCCAACCCTCTCCCGCAGGCGGGAGAGGGAGTCAGACTGAACCCCATGCCCACCACACCCCGCGCCCTGCGCCTGTACGCCGGCTCCCTGGCACGCCAACATTTGCAGCAGCACGGCCTGCGCCCGCAAGATGTGGGCATCATTCCTGCCGCAGCGGGTGGCCCCAAGGGTTTGATCCTTGGGCCGCTGGACCGCTTTATTTTTGGGCAGTGGTTGCCGCAGAGTCGGCAGCGGGTGCAGTTGGTGGGCGCTTCTATTGGCGCGTGGCGCATGGCCACCGCTTGTTTGCATGCGTCGGTAGCGGCTTTTGAACGGCTGGAGCGTGACTACATTGCCCAGCATTACCCGCCGCTCCCCGGTCAAAAACGCCCCTCGGCCAGCCAAGTGAGTGAGCAGTTTGCCCACAGCTTGGCGCTGTTTTACGGTGGGCGGGTGGATGAGGTGCTGAAGCATCCGCGTTATGGCCTGCATTTGGTGGCATCACGCGGGCGGCATGTGTTGGCGCACGAAGGGCCGCTGCGCACACCCTTGGGTTATGCCGGGGCTTTTTTGGCCAATGCGGTGCACCGCCCAGCCTTGGGCGCGTGGCTGGAGCGGGTGGTGTTTTCATCGGCAGATGCTCAAGGGCTGGCGATGCCGCTGCCGTTTGCCACCCACGACTTTCGCACCCGCCAGGTGCTGCTGACAGCGGACAACTTCATGCCCGCCTTGCAGGCCAGTTGCGCCATTCCGTTTGCGCTGCGGGCGGTGCCGGGCATGGCGGGTGCACCGCCGGGGGCGTATTGGGATGGGGGCATTACCGACTACCACATGCATCTGCATTACCGGCCAGCGGCAGATGCGCCCATCGTGCTGTACCCGCATTTTCAGCAGGCGGTGGTGCCGGGCTGGCTGGACAAGCTGTGGAAGCGCCGCCACCGCGCCACCCCCGCGCTGGACAGCATGCTCTTGCTGGCCCCCGACCCGGCCTGGGTGCAAACCTTGCCCAACGCCAAACTGCCCGACCGCAAGGACTTTACCCACTACGGCCAAGACTTGGCAGGCCGCATGCGGGTCTGGCAAACCGCCACCGCCGCCAGCCAGCAACTGGCCGATGAGTTGGCGCAGTGGCTGGAAAAGCCGGATTTGTCGCGGGTAGAGCCGCTTTGAAGACCAGTGGTCAAAAGTGTTTTAAGACCAGCGCGCCGCCCACACCCGCACCCACCCTGCCAAAGCTGCCTGCACGCTGTCGGTGCCGCTGGGCATTTCGCTTGGCCTTGGCAAGTGCAGGCCGTGGGCGGCTTGGTGCAGTGCGGCCAAGGGGTTGCTTAAATCAAGGGCGGCTGCGCCGTTTTGTTTGCTCAATTTTTCGCCGTTGTCACCCAGCACCAAGGGCGTGTGCAGGTACTGGGGTGGCGGCAAGCCCAGCGCCTGTTGCAGCAACTGCTGGCGCGGGGTGTTGTCGGCCAAGTCTTCGCCGCGCACCACATGGCTGATGCCTTGGGCGGCATCGTCTACCACCACGGCCAGTTGATAGGCCCACAGGCCATCGGCCCGGCGCAGCACAAAGTCGCCCACGGCCTGCTGCACGTTTTGCGTTTGCGGCCCTAGGCGGCGGTCGGTCCAGTGCACCTGCGCATCTGGCGGCAGGGCCAAGCGCCAAGCCCGTGCGGGGCGGCCTTGCAGACCACCGCGCTCAGGCCGACAGGTGCCGGGGTACACCGGCGCTTGGTGCCGCTGCCGGGGCTGGCCTTGTTCCGTGGCCGCTGCGGCCAAGTCTTTGCGGCTACAGCCACAGGGGTAGGCGTGGCCGTGCTCTTGCAGCTGTGCCAGCGCCTGCTGATAGTGGGCGCTGCGTTGGCTTTGCCAGACCACGGGCTCGTCACTGACCAGACCACAGCAGGCCAGTTGGTGCAGGATGTGGGCATCGGCACCCGGCGGGCAGCGGGGGCTGTCCACGTCTTCGATGCGCACCAGCCACGTGCCGCCGTGGGCACGGGCATCGAGCCAGCTGGCCAGGGCGGCCACCAGTGAGCCCGCATGCAGCGGCCCGGTGGGGGAGGGGGCGAACCGGCCCCGGTAGCCGCTCACCCCATGGCATGTGCCAGTTCCAGGCCAGAGATGAAAGCATCTTCTACCCGGTGGCCTAAGCACCAGTCGCCACACAGGCCCAGGCCCAGCGCGGCATCGTGCCAAAACGCCTGTCCCAGGGGTTTGCGGGTTTGGGCAAAGCGCCAGCGGTGCACCACGGCATGGGCTGGCGTGGCCCGGATGCCGGTGACCTCGGCAAAGGCTTTGAGCAGCTTGGCCTTCACCCGCTCGTCGTCGTCTTCTAGGTGTTCTTGCGACCAAGCCGGGCTGGCCTGCACGGTCCAGCGTTCAATCGGGTCACGGCCGGGTTTGCTGTTTTCGCGGGCCAGCCAGCTGATGCGGTGGTGCACGCTGCGGGCCGCATTCCACTGCGGCCCCAGATAGGCCAGCCCTGGCTGCATGGCGTTGGGAAAGGCCACCATCAGCGTCCAGCACGGGGCCACTTCGACGGCTGCTAGGGCTTGGCAGGCATCCGCAGCCAGCCCCGATGTGCGCAGCAAATCCAGCGCCTGCGGGTGCGGCACGGCCAGCACCACGCGGTCAAAACCGCCCAGCACCTGCTGGCCGCCTTCGCCGTCTTCGCAGCGCAACTGCCACTGCTCGGGGTGCAGGGCATCGCGTTCTAGGCGGGTGACGCGCTGACCCGTTAGGGCTTGGGCTGCGGTTGTTTGCGCCAGTGCGGCTACCCAGTGGCCCACCAGGGCGTTCATGCCGGGTTTGCTCACAAAGTGCCCTTCGCTGGGTGTGGGGGCTTGGCTCAGGACGTGGCCGGTTTCATCCAGCACGCGCACGGTGTTGGCGCTCCAGGGGCGTACCACCGCCTCCATGTTTTCGAGGGCTTGCGCAAAGCGTGCATCGCGCACCGTGAAGTACTGCGCACCATGGTCAAAACCACCAAATTCGGTGCGCCGCGTGGCCATGCGGCCACCGAAGCCCCGGCTTTTTTCAATCAGGGTGACACGGTGCCCGGCTTGCACCAGGGCGCGGGCACAGCTGACACCGGCCATACCTGCGCCGATGACGGCCACGCGGTGCGGCGTTTGGGTAGGGTCTGGGTGCAGAGGGGTGGTCTTGGGCATGTCTCGTTCCTTGTGGTGGTGTTGATGTGGGGTCTGAAAAGCTCGGTAATTGACTGTAGCAGCACGCACGGGGACGTTTTGCGGCGGCGTTCAGCTCTGGTGGTGTTTGTTCAGCAGGGCGGCGCGGGTGGTGGGGTGTTGCAGGCGATCTAACCACCAGCGCAAGGCCCGCCCGGTATCGGTGCTGTGGTGCGGTTTGCGCCAGGCGTAGGCCAGATGAATTTCGCGGTTGGGCCGTTCAACCGCCTTCACCACCAAGCGCCCAGCCTGAATGAAGGGGTGGGCCAGCGGCAGCGGCAGAAAACCCGCGCCCAGCCCGCGCAACTGGGCCTCCAGCTTGTGCTGCATGGTCGGTACGGTCAGCACGTCTTGGCCGGATTGCAGGTTGTGCGTCACACCACTGCCGCGCTGCGTGCTGTCGGCCACCGCCACGGCACGGTGAGCGCGTCTCATGTCGTCGCTCAGGGTTTGCTCAATGGCTGCTAGCGGATGGTGGGGGGCCACGGCAAACACAAAATTCAGGGTGCCCAGCGGGGCGGTCTGGATGTCCGTGATTGTCAGGTCGCCCGAGACACCCAGGGCCAGATCGGCCTGACCGCTTTGCAGCGCCTCCAGCGTGCCCGACAAGGTTTCGGCCCGCAGCTTGAGCCGGGTGGGTGCGCCCTCGGCGTAAAACGCTTCACACAGCTCGAACAAGGTGATGCGCGAAATGATGGCATCGGCTGCCACCGTGAACTGCGGTTCCCAGCCCGTGGCCACCCGTTTAACCCGCTGCGCCACCGCGTCCAGCTCCAACAGCAAATGCTGGCCAGAACGCAGCAACTCGGCACCGGCTGGGGTGAGCTGAGCGCGGCGCGCACGGCGGTCAAACAGCAGCACATCCAGCGCTTCTTCCATCTGCCGGATGCGGTAGGTCAAGGCGCTGGGCACCATGCCCAGCTCGCGAGCAGCAGCGGCCATGCTGCCCAGACGGGCGACAGACTCCAGCAGGCCAAAGTTTTCGGGTGACAGCGCGGCGCGGGATGTGTGAGTAGCCATGATGAAAAACGCAGTCTTTGTGGGGTAATTGTTCAGATGCTTTGAATGATGCCGTCAAAAAAACGCAAACTCAATTCATGACGGTTTGTCCACAATGCCCACATCGCCCGTTCGCTGGTTCAATGTACTGACCAACGACCCACCCGAAGGACACCCCATGATGCAGATTCGCCGCTCCGATGCCCGTGGTTTTGCTGACCATGGTTGGTTGCAGAGCCACCATTCGTTCTCGTTTGCCGAATACCTAGACCCCGCTTGGATGGGCTGGGGCAACCTGCGCGTCATCAACGAAGACCGCATCGCGCCCGGTACGGGCTTTGGCACCCATGGACACCGCGACATGGAAATCATCAGCATCGTGCTGGCGGGCCAACTGGCGCACCAAGACAGCATGGGTAACATCACCGCTATTGCGCCGGGCGAGGTGCAGCGCATGAGCGCGGGCCGTGGCGTACGCCACAGCGAATTCAACCACGCGCCCCGCGAGACCACGCATTTCCTGCAAATCTGGCTGGAACCCCACACCCTCGGTGTGACACCGGGCTACGAGCAGAAAGCCTTTACCGCAGCCGAGAAATCGGGCCATTTGCGCCTGTTGGCCTCTGATGGTGGGCGTGACGGTTCGGTGCACATCCATGCCGATGCAGCGCTCTACGGTGGCCTGTTCGACGGCACACAAACCGCCCGCCTGGCGCTGAACCCGCAGCGCAAAGCCTATGTGCACTTGGTGCGGGGCAGCTTGCTGGTCAATGGTCAACGCCTGCACGCGGGCGATGCCGCCCTGTTCAGTGACGAGACCCAGCTGGAGCTGAGCGAGGGCGAGGCCGCTGATGTGCTGGTGTTCGACTTGGCTGCCTGATCGTTCATTGCCCATCTGTTGATTGTTTTTATTGTTTTTTGATCTTTTTCAACCCGCGCAAACGCGCATTTCACTGGAGTTCATGCCATGGCACAAGTTGTCGTCGTTTTTCATTCGGGTTACGGTCACACCCAGCGCATGGCGCAATCGGTGGCCGAGGGGGCCAATGCCGAATTGATCGCCATTGATGCCGACGGCAACCTGCCCGCCGGTGGCTGGGAAGCCCTGCAAGCCGCCGATGCCATCATCATGGGCAGCCCCACCTACATGGGCACGGTGAGCTGGCAGTTCAAAAAATTTGCCGATGCCTCCAGCAAAGCCTGGTTCACCCAAGCCTGGAAAGACAAGGTGTTTGCCGGCTTTACCAACAGCGCCACCATGAACGGCGACAAGCTCTCCACCTTGCACTACCTGTTCACCCTGTCCATGCAGCACAGCGGCATCTGGGTGGGCACGGGCCTCATGCCCAGCAACAGCAAGGCCGCCCAGCGCAACGATGTGAACTATGTCGGCTCCTTCGCTGGGGCCATGGCGCAAAGCCCTTCGGATGCTGGTGCCAACGAAATGCTGCCTGGCGACCTGGAAACCGCCCGCCTGTTTGGTGCCCGCGTGGCCGAGGTAGCCGCCCGCCTGAAAGCCTGAATCGGGCGCTGATCTCATTCATTTCACCGACTTGACCCGCCCAGCGCGGGGCAACGCCGCATGCTGCGCAGTAACATGCGGCGCATGAACATTTTCAGCATCATTCCTTGGGCAGACTGGCTGGCGCTGGTCTGCTTTTTGTCGTTGTGGGCGGGTTATGCCGTGTTTGCGCGTCACTGGGGACGCAAAGTCGGCTCCCTGCTGCAAACCACCAACCGTTACCGCGCCTACTGGATGGCGCAGACCACCCAGCGCGACCCGCGCATGCTCGACGGTCTCATCACGCAAACACTCTCCAACACCCCCGCGTTTTTTTCGTCCACCTCCATTCTGGTCATTGGTGGCTTGTTTGCTCTGCTGGGCACCACCGAAAAAGCCACCGAGCTGATGAGCGAAATACCGTTTGCGCAAACCACATCGCTGATCGTTTTTGAATTCAAAATTCTGGTCATGGTGGCCATCTTCATTTACGCATTTTTCCGGTTTTCGTGGAGCATGCGTCTGTATACGTTTGTCGCACTGGTCATTGGGGCCATGCCACCACCTGCCGACTTTGCCAGCGGCCAGTTTGACCGCCAACACTATGCCCAGCGTGCCGCTGCCATGGTTGGCGCTGCCGCCGAAACCTTCAACGACGGCTTGCGTGCTTACTATTTTTCTTTTGCCGCACTGGCCTGGTTTATTTCACCGCTGAGCATGGTGTTGGTCACCGTGGTGGTGGTGTTCATTCTGTATAGCCGCGAATTTAGATCGGATGTATTGAATATTTTGCGGGATTGATTGAAACGAATGCTTCGGCATTGCCCATGAATCTGTTCGTTTTGAGGAAAGACAAAAATGTCAGAAAAATCGCGTTTTGATGTGTTCGTACAAATTCAGCCTTCATTGGAACTGCACGATGTGGAGCGCAAAGCGCGCATGGCCGTGGGTTTACCCACCCAGCAGATTGACCAGTTGCTGGCCGCCCTGCGCAGTACCCACCGGGTCAAAATTGGGACGGCCGTCAGTCGGGAGCGGGTTGAGAAAGCCAAAAAACAGCTCTCTGGCCTTGGGTTGGATGTGATTGCTGTACCTGTTTTGTCGCTTGCCCCCGTCGAGGAAGCTGCACCGGCTGAAAAACCCTACACCTGCCCAGCCTGCCAAAGTGAAGTCATCTTGCCAGCCAATCGGCAAT
Organism: Pseudomonadota bacterium; assembly: GCA_041192045.1. Classification (GTDB taxonomy): domain Bacteria; phylum Pseudomonadota; class Gammaproteobacteria; order Burkholderiales; family Burkholderiaceae_C; genus Hydrogenophaga. The sequence goes on from JBEENR010000023.1 coordinate 52,669, forward strand.
GTCCTAAATGCGGTGTTTTTGTAGACAAAATTCCGGAACAAACCAATTTGCGCAACAAACTGCTGGAGGAAGAACGCAAAAAACTGGAATTGCAGGTTGAGCGCGAACGTAAAAACCTAGAAAAGAAGAATCAAAAATTGATGGAAGACGCTCTACGCGAAGAAATTCGTAAGGAGCTAGAAGCTGAATTCGGTATTCAAAAACCCAAGCAAGGATTGATTGGCAACTTGAGTGTGGTGAAGTGGGCTGTGGTGGTGCTGCTGTTTCCGGTCGGGTTTTATGGGGGTTATGTTTTTTCGCACTTCGGTACCGATGCCAACGCCAAAGCTAAGCTGCCGCCTGCGTCAGCGGGCGTGAATCTGGCTGCGGCAGGGTCCAACGACTTTGCAGCGCTCATCGCAAGCCAGAACAGCTTGGCCAGTGAAGCGTTGAACGTGGAAGACGAATTGTTTTCTCGCGGACAAGGGGGATCCATCTCGCTTGATCAGGCGCTTCAGGCGGCCAATACCTTGGGGCGTTCGGTCGGTGGCAGCAAACCGGGTGCTGCCATTGTGTTGCCCAGTGTCAACCCTATCCTGATTGGTGGCATGGGTACCCGTCTGAATGGCAACACAGGAACAGCCCAGGTGGCTGAAGCCGCTTTGCCAGCAGCAGAGCGTCATATCTTGATGGCAGACTTTGCCAAACAACTGGCTGAAATCGGACAGCATCAGCGAGCATCGCAGGCCGTGAAATCCCTGTCCGCCCTAGATGCCAGCCGTTATACCGTGGCTTTCCCGGCATCGGCGTTGATGACGGATCTGGAAGTCAGGGCTTGGAAAATTATCTGGCTATCGGGCAATCAAGCCAGCAGTTTGCTGGAAGATTTGCGTGCCGAGGCTCAGCGCATCAAAGACCCAGCAGACCGGGTGTATGCCTTGTCTCGTCTGGCTGTGATTGTCAGTCGGCAACCACTTTTGCACCCCAGCATTGCCAAAGAATTCCTAGCCCTGGCTGATCAGGCGGTGCTGTCGATTCCGGATCCACAACAGCAGCGAAAGAACCAGGGTATTTGGACAGTCGCCAAAGCCGAATTGCTGCTGGCCGAAATCAAGACCTTTGCAGGCTTGGGCCAGTGGTCAAAAACACGCGAATTGCTTAGGCAATTTTCACCGTTGGTCAACAGCACGGGCGATGAAACGGCGCGCATTCGTTTGCTGGCGCTCGATTACCCTTTGCAGATGTTGTTGGGTAAAGCCGAAGCAGCTGATGCCAGTCTGGCCCAGGCCGTGACCTTTGTGAAAAACATGAGCAATCCGGTGGAGCAAGCGAATCTGTTGCGAGAAGTTCAGCTCGATTCTCAAGCGCTAGAACACCGCAGCGTGCTGGAGATGGCCGCCACACTCGAAGCGCGGTTGCTCAGTGCCCCGCAGCCACAAAACAACACGGGTCTCATGCAGGTGGCACTGGTGTACCAAGAAGCCAACAAGGGCAATGACTATTTGAGGCTGTTGCAGCACCTGCAAACACAGGCTGCACAGTCGCCCCTTGCGGTCGCCTTGCACACCGAAACACGGGTACGTGGCCAGTTGATTGCCGCCCGCAAGAGCCAGGAGGCCGGCCAGAACCCCGAAGCCGAACAGATTCTGCGCGTACTCGCCGCTGAATTGATGTCGGACAACACGCCCAAGCCTGATGGACAGAACGCAAAAAAGCCGTGATGCGCTGAGCATCACGGCTTTTTGTGTGAGATTCAGTGTTTGGCGGAGACTGTGAGATTCGAACTCACGGACCCTTGCGGGTCGGCAGTTTTCAAGACTGCTGGTTTAAACCACTCACCCAAGTCTCCGGGTGCACTCAAGAAGCCCGAGATTCTAACCGCTGTTTGTCGCCTGATATCAGCGCTTTACCCCGTTTACCCCGCTCTTTACCCCGCCACCAACATGCCCCGCTGCTCAATAAAGCGCACCACATCGGCCAAGCCGCTCTGGGTTTTCAGGTTGGTCATGACCCAGGGGCGACGGGCGGTGTCGGGGCGCATGCGGGCGGTGTCGGCTTTCATCACCTCCAAGTCGGCACCCACATGCGGGGCCAAGTCGGTTTTGTTGATGACGAACAGGTCGCTCTTGGTGATGCCGGGGCCGCCTTTGCGCGGTATTTTTTCGCCAGCGGCCACATCGATGACGTAAATGGTCAGGTCGCTCAGCTCGGGGCTGAAGGTGGCGGCCAGGTTGTCGCCGCCACTTTCCACAAACACCACGTCGGCATTGGGGAACTGCTCCAGCATGCGGTCGATGGCCTCTAGGTTGATGGAGCAGTCTTCGCGGATGGCGGTGTGCGGGCAGCCGCCGGTTTCCACGCCCATGATGCGCTCGGGCGGCAGGGCACCGCTGATGGTGAGCAGACGCTGGTCTTCTTTGGTGTAGATGTCGTTGGTGATGGCCACCAAGTCGTAGCGCTCGCGCATGGCTTTGCACAGCATTTCGAGCAGGGTGGTTTTACCGGAGCCCACTGGGCCGCCAATGCCGACGCGCAGCGGGGGCAGGGTTTTGGTGCGGTGGGGGATGTGGTGCAGGGCGGTCATAGAAAAGTCAGAACAATCGGAAAAGTCGGCCTCAAGCGTCGGCCTCAAGACCTGAACAGGCGCGAATACTGGGTTTCATGCTGGGCCGAGAGGATGGCCAGCATGGGGGCAAAGGCTTGGCGCTCCAAGTCGGACAGGGTCATGGCCTGTTCAACCGCCACCGGCATCTCTTGTGCCAACCGCGCCAACATGCGCTGGCCAGCGCTTTGGCCCAGGGGCACCGATTTGATGGCGGCTTGCACCATGTTCTCGGCCCAGCCAAAGGCGTAGCCCAGCAGGCTGTCGCGCAGATCGGCATCGGTGTGAGCGGCGGCACAGGCCATGGCGACGGGATAGGTGGGCGGGCTCAGGGCGGCGCTGTGCAGGCGTTCAAAAACCCCTGCGCCCAAGTCGCCGAGGTTGCGCGCCCATTCCAGCAAGGAGCGGCCCATTTGCTCGGTTTGCAGGCGGAATTCGTGCGTTTCGCGGGTGTGCAGCACCCACTGGTTGAGTTCGGTGATGCGTGCCCAATCGCCGCGCTGCCAAGCGGGCAGGGCTTGGGCGAAGACGGCCAAGTCACTGCGCACCAAGCTCAGGTGCAACTGGTCGATCAGCCAAGCAGTGGCATCGGCTTCGTGGCGCACATGCCCGGCATCGACAGCAGCCTCTAAGCCTTCGGAATACGAAAACCCCCCTACTGGTAGCGTGGGTGAGGCCAGCCACAGGATGCGCAGCAGGGCTGCCGCGCTGGATGGTGAACCTTCGGATTCAAGGCCGGGCATGTTCAGTGGCTGTGCGGCTGTGCAGTGGCATGCGCGTGGTCGTGATGATCATGGGCATGGTGGCCGTGGTGCGCGTGGCCGTGGCTGGCGTAACTGGCATAGGCACCGCCCTCGGGTTCAAAAGCTTCTAGGGTTTCTTGCACGGTCAGGTGCATGGCGCGCAGCATGTCGGCGAGCACGTGATCGGGCTCGATTTTGAGATGGTCGGGCTGAAGCTCAATCGGCACATGGCGGTTGCCCAGGTGGTAAGCGGCACGCATCAGGTCGAAGGCGTTACCGTGTTGGGCGCAGGGTGTGATTTTGAGTACCGGTTGGGCCGCAGCCACCACGCGCAGCAGACGGCCATCTTCGGCCACCAGCACATCGCCACCACGCAACAGCGTGCCACGGGGCAGGAACACGCCCAGCGACTGCCCGTCGGGGGTGGTGGTGTCGAAACGGCTTTTTTGGCGCAGATCCCAGTCCAGCGCCAGTGGGGTGGCCCGGCGTAGCAGGGCGGGGGCTAGGCCTTGGCCTTGAGGAAGGCGCTTGGCAGCTTTGAGCATGGCGCGTCCGTTCAGAACAAGAAATAACGCTGCGCCAGCGGCAGTTTGCTGGCAGGCTCGCAGGTCAGCAGCAGGCCGTCGGCGCGCACGGTGTAGCGCTGCGGGTCAATTTCCATCTGGGGCAGGTAGCTGTTGTGAACCATGTGGGCTTTGTTGATGCTGCGGCAGTTTTGCACCGCCACCAGCGTTTTTTGCAGGCCAAAGCGCTGGCCGATGCCAGCGGCCAAACCGGCTTTGGACACCAACGTGAGGCTGCCCTTGGCCAGTGCGCCGCCGAATGCACCGAACTGGGGCCGGTAGTGCACCGGCTGCGGCGTGGGGATGGAGGCATTCGGGTCGCCCATGGCGGCCAAGGCAATGCTGCCACCTTTGAGTACCAGGGCCGGTTTCACGCCAAAGAAAGCGGGTTTCCAGACCACGAGGTCGGCCCATTTGCCCACTTCCAGCGAGCCCACGATGTGCGACATGCCGTGCGCAATGGCGGGGTTGATGGTGTATTTGGCGATATAGCGCTTGACGCGGGCGTTGTCGTGGCGGCTGCTGTCCTCGGCCAGGGTGCCGCGCTGCGCCTTCATCTTGTCTGCCGTTTGCCAAGTGCGGATGATGACCTCGCCCACCCGGCCCATGGCTTGGCTGTCGCTGCTCATGATGCTGATGGCACCCAGGTCGTGCAGGATGTCTTCGGCGGCAATGGTTTCGCGGCGGATGCGGCTCTCGGCAAAGGCCAAATCTTCCGGGATGCCCGCGTCTAGGTGGTGGCAGACCATCAGCATGTCCACATGCTCGTCGAGCGTGTTGACGGTGTAGGGCATGGTCGGGTTGGTGGAGCTGGGCAAAAAGTTGGCCTCGCCCACCACGCGGATGATGTCGGGCGCATGCCCACCGCCCGCACCTTCGGTGTGAAAGGCGCACAGCGTGCGGCCTTTGGCGGCGGCAATGGTGTCTTCGACAAAGCCCGATTCGTTCAGCGTGTCGGAATGGATGGCGACTTGCGTGTCGGTTTCTTCGGCCACGTCCAAGCAGTTGTTGATGGCGCTCGGCGTGGTGCCCCAGTCTTCGTGCAATTTGAGGCCGATCACACCCGCCTCAATTTGCTCGCGCAGTGGCGCGGGCTGGCTGGCGTTGCCCTTGCCCAGAAAGCCGATGTTCATGGGCAGGCCGTCTGCGGCTTGCAGCATGCGCTCAATATGCCAGGGGCCGGGCGTGCAGGTGGTGGCAAAGGTGCCGGTGGCGGGGCCGGTGCCGCCGCCGAGCATGGTGGTGATGCCCGAGGCCAAGGCTTCATCCACCTGCTGCGGGCAGATGAAGTGGATGTGGCTGTCAATACCGCCCGCGGTGACGATGCTGCCTTCGCAGCTGATGATTTCGGTGCCGGGGCCGATGATGATGTCCACCCCCGGCATGGTGTCGGGGTTGCCCGACTTGCCAATGGACACGATGTACCCGCCCTTGAGGCCAATATCGGCCTTGACGATGCCCCAGTGGTCGATGATGAGGGCGTTGGTCAGCACCGTGTCCACCGCGCCCTGTTCGCGGGTGCGCTGGCTTTGCGCCATGCCGTCACGAATGGTTTTGCCGCCGCCGAACTTGGCTTCTTCGCCGTAGCCCCCGGCGCGCAGGGTCAAGTCTTGTTCCACTTCAATGATCAGGCCGGTATCGGCCAGCCGCACGCGGTCGCCCACGGTGGGGCCAAACATGTCGGCATAAGCGCGTTTGGAAATCTGGGCCATTACAGGGCTCCTTGGGTCAAACCGCGAAAGCCCATCACCACCCGGTCACCGGCGTAGTCCACCAGTTCCACGGTGCGTTGCTGGCCGGGCTCAAAACGCACAGCGGTGCCAGCGGCAATGTTCAGGCGCTTGCCTTGGGCGGCAGCGCGGTCAAAAGACAGGGCCGCGTTGGTCTCGGCAAAGTGGTAGTGCGAACCCACCTGCACCGGGCGGTTGGCGGTGTTTTGCACCACCAGCGTGACCGTGCTGCGGCCAGGGTTCAGGGCATGTTCGCCCGCGTCAATCAGGTATTCGCCGGGAATCATGGTGGCACTCACTTGCGCCCCAGCCACACGGCCAGCGCTACCAACGCACCCAGTGCGACAAAACCCAAAGCATCGGTGGCGTGCCAGTGGCTACCCAACAGGCCATGACCTTCGTGCGCCCAAGCGGGCAGGGTGGTCAGGGCAGTGATCAACAACAATTTTTTCATAGCAAGACTCCGGCTCAGGGAATGGGCTGGTGAACGGTGACGAGCTTGGTGCCGTCGGGGAAGGTGGCTTCGACTTGGATGTCGGGCAGCATCTCGGCGATGCCGTCCATCACATCGGCGCGGGTCAGCACGCTGCGGCCTTCGCTCATCAGCTGGGCCACGGTTTTGCCGTCGCGGGCACCTTCCATCACGGCGGCAGAAATCAGGGCCACGGCTTCAGGGTAGTTGAGCTTGAGGCCACGGGCGCGCCGACGCTCGGCCAGCAAGGCGGCGGTGAAGATGAGCAGCTTGTCTTTTTCGCGGGGCGTGAGTTCCATGGCGGTTCAGGTGTTCAAGGGTGGGTGCGCCCAGCAAATTCCGTGCCCTTGCCGCAGTGGCGCAGCCCCCATCCCAGCCTTCCCCCAGCGGGGGAAGGGGCCAGAGACCTTATCCCCGCATAGCTCCCTCCCCCGCTGGGGGAGGGTTGGGGTGGGGGCTCCCCGGCACTTTTCAAAACGAGAACAGCTGCTTGTTTACAGCCGGGCCAGCAATTCGGCCTTTTTGCTGCCGTATTCCGCATCGGTTAGCACACCTTTGGCATGCAGGCCCGCTAGGCGTTCGATGGCGGCAAAGATGTCAGAAGAGCCTGCTTCGGCGGCTGGGAACGGGGCTGGAGTCTGCATAGGCGCTGGGGCCGGTGCGGGAGCCATGCCGTCGCGTGACACCACCGGCAGGCTGGCCACGTCGATCAGGCCGTATTGGCTGGAAAACGACAGGCTGGAGCCGCCTGACTGCTGCTGCGAGAAGCCGCCAATTTGGTGGTCCAGCGTGTCATAGACCGTGACCGAGCCATACACCTCAATGGCCAAGCGCCGCGCTTGCGCAAAGTAGGCATAGCGCACATTGTTTTGCGCGCCGGTGCTGTTGGGCCAGCGCAGGTCGGCGGGCCACCAGTCGCCGCTGGTGCCGGGGGCGGGGGGCACGAACAGGCTGTTGTTGCCGTTGTTGTTTCCACCGCTGTTGCTATTGCCGTTGTAGCTTTGGGTGGATGTTTGCCAAGCGTCGTTGCCTTGGCTCTGGCTTTGAAAGCTGCCGCTGCGCAGCAAATCGGGCTGGTTGGCCACCAAGTTGGACAACTCGCTGCACAGGTTATCGACCCGGTTTTTCAGGTAGTTGTTGAACATGTCGGACACCATGGTCATGCCGCCGCGCATCCACTGGCCGGAGCCGCTGAATTCGGGGTGGTTGAACTGGGCCATGCTGCCGTTGCCGTTGATGACGGCATCGAGCATGGAGAGGGTGGCATCGAAGCTGAAACCATGGCGTTGGGCGATGTCGTTGAGGGTCTGTTGACCTTGGGGGGAGAGTTGGCGCATGGATATTGAAAAAATTGAAAACAATGACGGTCGAGTGTGGCATGAATGCTGCACAAGACCTAAGGTGAAACCCGAACCCGTTTGCTTGTCGCAGCCCGACAGCTTGTCCACCGACGCGCCGCAGCGCATCACCCGCGTGCGCCGCGACTACAACAACTGGGTGGCCAGCGAGACCATGGAAGACTACGCGCTGCGCTACACACCGCAGCGCTTTCGGCAGTGGAGCGAGTGGCGCGTAGCGAACACGGCGTTTGGCGTGGCCTCGTTCCTCATCCTAGAAGCCGTGGGGGCTACGCTGCTGGTGCAGTACGGCTTCATCAACGCCTTTTGGGCCATTGTGGCCACCGGGCTCATCATCTTTACGGCGGGTTTGCCCATCAGCGTCTATGCCGCCCGCTACGGGGTGGACATGGACTTGCTGACCCGTGGGGCGGGTTTTGGCTACATCGGCTCCACCATCACCTCGCTGATTTACGCCTCGTTCACCTTCATCTTTTTCGCATTGGAAGCGGCGGTCATGGCCTATGCGCTGGAGCTGGCGCTGGACATTCCGCCCGTCTGGGGCTATTTGATTTGCGCGCTGGTGGTCATTCCGCTGGTCATGCACGGCGTGTCGGTGATCAGCCGCTTTCAAATGTGGACACAGCCGCTGTGGCTGGTGATGATGGTGGTGCCTTTTGTGGCCGTTGTGGTGCTTGATCCGCAAGCTTTCACCAATGTGGTGCATTACGGCGGCGAATCTGGCGCAGGACGCAACTTTGATTGGCACTTGTTTGGTGCGGCGCTGACCGTGGGCATTGCCCTCATTACCCAAATGGGCGAACAAGCCGACTACTTGCGCTTCATGCCCGTGCAGACCCCGCGCACGCGCTGGCGCTGGTGGGCCGGGGTGTTGGCCGGTGGGCCAGGTTGGGTGGTGCTGGGTGTGCTGAAGATGCTGGGCGGCGCTTTGCTGGCGCACTTGGCCATCAGCCACATGGTGCCGCCTGACCGGGCGGTGGACCCCAACCAGATGTATCTGGCGGCCTACGAATACGTGTTCCCGCATTACGGCTGGGCGGTGGCGGCCACGGCGCTGTTTGTGGTGGTGTCGCAGCTCAAGATCAACGTCACCAACGCCTATGCCGGGTCGCTGGCTTGGAGCAATTTTTTCTCGCGCCTGACGCACAGCCACCCTGGGCGGGTGGTGTGGGTGGTGTTCAACACCTTGATTGCCTTCATGCTGATGGAGATGAATGTGTTTGAGGCACTCGGCGAGGTGCTGGGGCTGTACAGCAACATTGCGATTGCCTGGATCATGGCCGTGGTGGCCGACTTGGTCATCAACAAACCGCTGGGCTGGAGCCCCAAGGGCATTGAATTCAAACGCGCCCACCTGTACGACATCAACCCGGTGGGTGTGGGGGCCATGGCGCTGGCCTCGGTGCTGTCGATTGCCGCTTATCTGGGGCTGATGGGGGCCGGGGCGCAAGCGTTTTCGGCGGCCATTGCCATGGTAACGGCGCTGCTGGCTGCGCCCTTGCTGGCCTGGGCCACGGGGGGGCGGTATTACTTGGCGCGGACTTCGGGGTGTGCGGGATCTGGGGCTTGTGGGGGATGCCCTCACCCCAGCCCTCTCCCGCAAGCGGGGGAGGGAGCAAGGCAGGGGTGTGCGGCGGTGCTCCAGCGCTGTGTGATTTGCGAGCGCGAGTACGAAACCCCCGACATGGCGCACTGCTCGGCCTATCAGGGCCACATTTGTTCGCTGTGCTGCACGCTGGATGCGCGCTGTGGCGATTTGTGCAAACCACAGGCCCGGCTTTCGGTGCAGTGGCAGGGGGTTTTGCGTGCGCTGCTGCCCCGGCCCGTCTGGCCTTACTTGGAGGCTGGGCTGGCGCACTACCTGCTCATCATGTTGGTCATGGCCCCGGTGCTGGCGGCCGTGCTGGGCCTGCTGTACCAACAGCAGGCGCGGGGGCTGGTGGAGGTGTGGCCGGGGGTGAACGATGCCAGCTTGCTCCATGCCGCCCTGCAATCGGGCTTTCTGCGGGTGTATGCGGTGCTGATGCTGATTGTGGGCACGGTGGCTTGGTGGCTGGTGTTGGCACACAAAAGCCGCGAAGTGGCGCAAGAAGAAAGCAACCGCCAGACCCGGCTGCTGATGCAAGAAATTGATTCGCACCGCCAAACCGACGAAGCCCTGCAACACGCCCGCCGTGCCGCCGAGCAGGCCAACCAGGCCAAGACGCGCTACATCAGCACCATCAGCCACGAGCTGCGCACGCCGCTCAACAGCATCTTGGGCTATGCCCAGCTGCTGCAAGAAGACACCGGCATGGCCCCGCACCGGGCGCAGGCCATCCGCGTTATTCACCGGGGGGGCGAACATTTGCTCTCGCTCATTGAGGGCACGCTGGACATTGCCCGCATTGAGTCCGGCAAGCTCAAGCTGGACGTGCGCCCCATGGCTTTTGCCGACACCCTGCAAGAAGTGGCCAGCATGTTCGAGCTGCAAGCAGCGGCCAAAGGTTTGCAGTTCCGTTTTGACCGTGCCAGCCGCCTGCCCAACGCGGTGCGGGCCGACGAAAAGCGCCTGCGCCAAATCCTCATCAACTTGCTGGGCAACGCGGTCAAGTTCACCCGCGTGGGTCAGGTGAGCCTGCGGGTGACGCATGCCCGCGAAATGGCGCAGTTTGAGGTACACGACACCGGCCCCGGCATGGGTGCTGCCGACCTGGAGCGGGTGTTTGAGCCCTTTGCGCGTGGCCAGCACGAGGCGGGTGACCACAGCAGCCACAGCAGCCACGGCGGCACCGGGCTGGGCCTGACGATTGCCAAGATGCTGACCGACCTGATGGGTGGCGAGCTGACCGTGCGCAGCACACCCGGCGTGGGCACCGTGTTCACTGTGCGCCTGTTTCTGCCCGAGCTGCATGGCGTGGTGCTGCAACGCGCTGGGCAGGCACCCGCCGTCACGGGCTATGCCGGTGAACGCCTGCGCCTGCTGGTGGTGGACAACGAAGAAGCCGACCGCGAGTTGATGCGCCGCTGGCTGGCCCCGCTGGGTTTTGAGGTGCTGCTGGCCACCAGCGGGCTCGATGCCCTGCACCTGCTCGACGGTGTGCAGCCCGGCATGGCCGCTGCGCCCCATGCCATCTTTTTGGACTTGGCCATGCCCGGCATTGACGGCTGGGAAACCCTGCGCCGCCTGCGTGCCCGTGGCTGGGGTGCTGTGCCGCTGGCCATTGTGTCGGCCAACGCTTTTGACAAAGGGTTGGACAACGAACTGGGGCCGCATTCGCCCGACTTCTTGGTCAAGCCCGTGCGCCGCGAAGAGCTGCTGGCCTGGCTGGGCCAGCGGCTGGGTTTGCAATGGCTCAGCACACCGCCAGCCGCCCATGCCCCCGCGCAGCCTGCCACACCCACGGCCCCAACGGCACCCGCTTTGGCCGACCCCGCAGAATTCGCATCCTTATTGGAGCTGGTGCGCCTGGGCTACTACAAAGGCATCGTCACTTGGCTGGACGACTGGGTGCGCCAATACCCCGATCAGGCCGACTTTGCCCACAGCCTGCGCACCCTGGCCCGCGAATTCCGCTTTGAAGCCATTGAACAGCGCCTGCTGGCCCACAGCACCCACCCGCCTACGCCATGAACCCACCCACCGGACGCATGCCCCCATCCCAACCCTCCCCCAGTGGGGGAAGGGGCAAGACACGGCTGCGGTTTTACTCCCTCCCCCGCTGGGGGAGGGTTGGGGTGGGGGCTCTCCCCGAATGTTTGCATCTGTCACCAACCAGCCCACCATGAACCCCCGCGCCCTGACTGAACACCCCGCTGGCCTGAGCGATGCACGGGTCGTGCTCATCGTGGACGATGTGCCCGACAACGTGGCCATGCTGCACGATGCGCTTGACGAAGCGGGCTATACCGTGCTGGTGGCCTTGGATGGCGAGGCCGCTATTCGCCGCGCCAGCCAGGCACAGCCCGATGTGGTGCTGCTCGATGCCGTCATGCCCGGCTTGGACGGTTTTGAGGTGGCGCGCCGCCTGAAAGCCGACCCGGCCACCGCGCACATTCCCATCATCTTCATGACCGGCCTGACCGAGACCGAACATCTGGTGGCTGCGCTGGAGGCGGGGGGTGCCGACTATGTGACCAAACCCATCAAGCCGCGTGAAGTCATGGCCCGCATGGGCGTGCATTTGCGCACCGCCCGCCATGCCCGGCAAGGGGCTTTAGAGCGCAGCCAGGCCCGCAATGCCTTGGACGCTTTTGGCTACGCCACCATCACCGTGCGGGCGCAAGATGGACGCTTGATGTGGCAAACCCCGCTGGCGCGTGAGCTGTTGCAGCGCTACTGCGGCACCGAAGCGCCGAACACGCCGCCGGTGGTGTTGCAGTGGCTGCGCCGACACCTGGGCACGGCCCAAGCCCTGCGTGAGCCGCCACGCCTGACGCTGGAAAACGGGCCGCGCCGCCTCACGTTCCGCCTGCACCAGCAAGTGGGCGACCAAGACAGCGGCGAGAACCAGAGCCCCGATGGGGATTGGTTGATCGTGATGCAAGAAACCTCGGATGCCAGCGTGCTCGAAGCCATGGCCCAGGCCTTTGGTCTGACTGCCCGCGAGGCCGAGGTGCTGTACTGGGTGGCCAAGGGCAAGATCAACCGCGACATTGGCGACATTTTGGGGGCCAGCCCCGCCACCGTGAAAAAGCACCTAGAGCGGATTTACGCCAAGCTGGGCGTAGAAACCCGCACTGCCGCAGCGGCCATGGCCATCAACCGGGTGCCGCTGCTGCAACCCCTGCAAGGGGCTTGATGCGCCGACTTATTTCAAGTGCGCGCTGACCAGCTTGGTCATTTCAAACATCGTGACCTGCGCCTTCTTGAAGATCGCCTCCAGCTTGGCATCGGCATTGATCAGGCGGCGGTCGGTCGCGTCTTGCAGCTTGTGCTTTTTGATGTAAGCCCACAGCTTTTTGGTCACCTCGGTGCGTGGCAGCGCCTTGGTACCCACCACAGCGCCCAGGGCAGTGCTGGGCTTGAGTGGCTTCATGAAAGCCGACACCGGCTTGGCGGGGGCCTCTTCGGTGTCTTTGGCCTTGGCCTTGCTGGCCTTTTTGGCAGGTTCGGCAGCGGGTGCCTCGGCGACAGGCGCTGCAGCGGGCTTGTCCGCCTTCTTGGCCGCCGCTTTTTTCTTCACAGGTTCAGCGGCTTCGGCCACGGGTGCCGATACCGGGCTGTCCACCACCGCAGCGCTGGTTGCGGTCTTTTTCTCACTTGCTTTTTTGGCAGTTGCCATGGTTGTTGTCCTTCTCATGTTGGAACAGATACCGGGAAGAGATAGGGTGCGCGGTATGCGCTCTCGTCTCAGGCGTGCATGCTAATGGACTTGCCCCTGGGCACCAAGGTGGAATACACGGTTTTCAGCAGTTTTTCACAGGGAAACCAGCCGAAAGTGTGCAGTAGAGCCACTGGGCTGGCGTTTTTTTGACACGGGGTGCCCGCCCCTGTGCGGATGCGTGCAGCGCGCCCCTGAAAATGCAGGTTTTTTACAGCCACTTTGACTGGACTTTTCAATGTCAAACCACACCCTCAACACCCCCACCAGCCCCGTTAACCCCGTCACCCCCACCTGCGACCTGTGCGACGCACACAAGAACGACAGCGACGGTAGCTTTCGCGTGCTGCCCCCCGTTTTCCGCGACTTTGGGGCCGTGCGCCGCTTTGCCGGATCCGTGGTCACCGTGAAATGCTTTGAAGACAACACCTGGGTCAAAGCCGCCGTGGACAGCCCCGGCGAAGGCCGCGTGCTGGTGGTCGATGGTGGGGCATCGCTGCGCCGGGCCTTGCTGGGGGGCAACCTGGGTGCGGCAGCGGCACGCAACGGCTGGGCCGGTGTCGTCATTGATGGGTGTGTGCGGGACGTGGCCGAACTGGCCCAATGCGCCACCGGCATCCGCGCCCTCGCCAGCATCCCCCTGCCCACCGAAAAACGCAGCGAAGGTCAGCGCCAAGTGGCCGTCCAAATTCAAGGCATCTGGGTGCGCCCCGGCGACTGGCTCTATGCCGATGAAGACGGCATCGTCGTCTCGGCGCAGCCCTTGCATGGTTGAGTCAGCACGGCCCGCACGGAGCAGGGTTTATCCACCAGCCAACACCCCCCGCACCGCAGCCAATCCGCTGCGCACGGCGGTTTCTAGGGTGGCGGGGTAGGGGCTTGCTAGGTAGTCGCCTGCGGCCCACAGGCCAGGGGCGATGGCGGCGCTGGGGCGTTGCAGGCCAGGCGTGCAGGCGAAGGTGGCACGTTTTTCGGTGACGGTTTGCACCGCTTGCAGGGTGTACAGGCCCAGCTGGTCGGCAGCTTGTTGCAGCACGGCGGTTTCTAGGCTGGTGCGTTCGCCTTCGCTGGCGCTGATGACGAAGGCCAGTACCCCGCTGGCAGCCGGGTCGTGGGGGTGGATGTGCCCTCGGTCAAACACAAATTGCGCAGGGTGTTGCCCGCTGGCGGGTGGGCCACAGCGCAGGGCCAGCATGGGGGCGGGCAGGCGCACGCCGGGTGCCCAGGCATAGACGGTGGTGATGGCGGTGTGGTGCAGCGCATCGGTACTGTTGGCCCAGTGCAGCAGGGCGCTGGCATGGGCGGGTGGCGGGTTTGCTGGCTGACCGGCTTGTTCCGCGGCTTGTTCGGCAGCTTGGCGCATGGCTTGCGCGGCTGGGGCGGCGGCGGTGGCCCAGATGATGCCGTCGAAGGTTTCACGCCAGCCCGTGCCGTGCAGTTGCCAGCCGCTGGCCTGGGTTTGCAGGCCCAGCACCCGGCTACTCAGGCGCAGGTGGCTGTGGCTGGCGTAGCGGGTTTGCAGTTGCTCGGCCACGGCTTGGGGCAGCAGCTGGCTCAGGTCGGTGCGCGGCAGCAGCAGGCTGGATGCGGCCCAGTCTGCAAAGCCTTGACCAAACAGGGCATCGCGCATGACATTGAGGAACACCTGGGCGCTGGCTTGCGCGGCAGGCAGGTTGAGGGCCGAGACGCACAGGGGCTCGATCAGTTCGTCTTGCACCCGGCGCGGTAGGCTGGCGCACAACTGGCCTACGGTCAGATGGGGTGCGCAGGCAAATCCTGCCCACTGCCAGCCCAGCGAGGCGCGGATGAGTGCGAGGCGCTCAACCCAGCGCCAGCCACGGGCGCAGGCAATGGCGGCCAGCGCATTGAAGGGGGCGGGCCAGCGGGCGGCCCAGTGGGGGGTTTGCAGGCCGCTGCCGTCGGGGTAGGGCAGGGCCAGCGGCAGGCTCAGCAGGGCTTGCGCGGGTTGCACACCGGCGCGCTGCATCAGGGCCAGGGTGTCGCGGTAGGCCCCAATCAGGATGTGCTGGCCGTTGTCCAGCGTCAAGGGCTGACCATCGGGGCGCTGGGTGATCAGGGCTCTGGCCCGCCCGCCCAGCTGGCGGCTGGCCTCGAACAGGGTCACGTCGCAGCCTTGGGCGGCGGCTTCTAGGGCGGCGGCGCAACCGGCCCAGCCTGCGCCCACCACCGCCAGCTTGGGGCGGGCGTTGCGCGGTGGTGGCATGGTCAGAGCCGCCCCAGGGCTTGCACTTTCCAGGCCAGCCAGAATTTGCGCAGCGGGGTCAGGCTGACGCGCTGGGTGAGCACCAGCAGGGGTTCGTCAGCAATTTCTTGCAGCAAGGTGCGGTAGATGCTGGCCATCATCAGGCCCGGTTTTTGGGCTTGGCGGTCGGCGGCGGGCAGCAGGGCCAGGGCTTCGTCGTAGGTGCGCAGGGCGCGGTTGCACTGGAACTGCATCAGCGTCAGAAAGCGGCGTTCAAAGTCGGCCCGGTTGCTGCCGGGTGCCTGCCCGCGTTTGAGCAGTTCGTGCGCCTTCACATCAAAACGCTGCAAGTCGTTGATGGGCAGGTAAATGCGGCCCCGTGCGGCATCTTCGCCCACGTCGCGGATGATGTTGGTCAGTTGAAACGCCAGCCCCATGCGGTGCGCGTAAGCGGTGGTGGCGGGCTGGGTTTGCCCAAAGATGCGTGCAGCCACTTCGCCCACCACCCCGGCGACCAAGTGGCAGTAGCGTTGCAGGTTGGCAAAGTCCAAGTAGCGGTTTTGCTCTAGGTCCATCTGGCAGCCATCAATCACGGCCAGCAGATGCTGTGCCTCAATGCCAAAGGTGGCCGCATGCGGCATCAAGGCTTGCAGCACCGGGTGGCTGCTGGTCTCTCCGGCAAAGGCTTGCGCCACCTCGCGCCGCCACCAGCCCAGCGTGGTTTGCGCCACACCGGGGTCGCTGATCTCGTCCACCACATCGTCCACCTCGCGGCAAAAAGCATAAAACGCGGTAATGGCCGCGCGCCGCTCTGGGGGCAGGAACAGGAAGGCGTAATAAAAACTGCTGCCCGAGGCTGCTGCTTTTTGCTGGACGTAGTCTTGTGGGTTCATGGATTCGGGAGGGTTCTGGGCTGCTTGATCCGTCGGGTGACAGCATATATGCTGTCAGCATGATTCCTGTTGTTGTGGATACCAATGTTTTTGTGGCCGGTTTGCGGTCTGGGGGTGGGGCTTCGCGGGAGATTCTGCGTCTGGCGCTCAAAGGTCAGCTGGTGCCGTTGTTTGGTAATGCTTTGTGGATGGAATATCAAGACTTGCTGGGCAGACACGTTTGGGGCGAAGCAACAACGGCAAGCGAAAGGTACAACATCTTGGCGGCTTTGGCCCGGCAGGGGCGTTGGGTGACGGTGTATTACGGTTGGCGCCCCAATTTGCCTGACGAAGCGGACAACCACCTGATTGAACTCGCCTTGGCTGGGTGTGCCACGGCCATCGTGACGCACAACTTGCGCGATCTGCGCCGGGGTGAGCTGCATTTGGGCAGTCTGCAAGTTTTGACACCCGTACAGTTTTTGAAGGAGTACGCATGACAACCTTGACCATTCGTTTGCCCGAGGACACGGCCCAGCGGCTGCGGCTGCTGGCGCAAAACCGGGGCATGAGTGTGAACAAGCTGGTCGAGCAGCTTAGCGCCCATGCGCTGGCTGCGTGGGACACGGAGAACCATTTCAAGGCCATGGCAGCAACGGGGGACACGGCTCAGGCGCTGGCCGTGCTGGATCGGCTGGACGAGGCTGACCGGTCTTGCTGAGTGCCCAGGCGTTGGAATTGAAGCCGGTGGAGGCTCATGGGGGTGACATCCGCCAAGCCCGCCAGCACAGGCGCGGCAGATCGGTTTTGCGCAGGGTGGGGCGGTGTTGCCAACTGCGGTATTGGGTGGCGGCGATGGCATCCAGAATCAGCAGCCCGCCTTGCACCACCAGCCGCAATTCCCAGCCCGCACGCCCTGGTAAGCGGTGTACCAGGGGGGCACCAGTCTGCATCAGGCCCCGCGCATGGGCGCAGAGTTCGGCCACTAGGGCTTGGGCAGCGCGGTCGGTGGTGGCTGGCAAGTGGGCTTGCAGCAGGTCTTGCCGGTGCAGGCCGTGGCGTTGCAGCAAATCGGTGGGTAGGTAGTGGCGCTGGCGCGGCAAGTCCACGCTGAGGTCTTGCCAGAAGTTGATGAGTTGCAGGGCGCTGCAAATGTGGTCGCTTTGCTGCAAAGCGGCCTCGTCCGTCACGCCGTACAGGTGCAGCAGCAAGCGGCCTACCGGGTTGGCCGATAGGCGGCAGTAGGCCAGCAGCTCGTCGGTGTGGGCGTAGTGGTGGCCGCTGGCGGTGTGGCGCACGTCTTGCTCAAAGGCGCTCAGCAAGTCGTGCAGCAGGGGGCCGGGCAGCTGGTGTGTTTGCACAGCGCGGGCCAGTGGTACAAACACGGGCTGCCAGCGCCGGATTGCGTCGGCTTGCGTGTCCAGTGCGTAGCGAGGCTCTCCCGCGTGGTTCAGGCAGGCGGTCAGGGCGCGGCGGTAGTCGGCCAGATCGGCCAAGCGCTGGGTGGCGCTGGCATGGCCTTCGTCGGCAATGTCATCTGCCGTGCGCGCAAAGTGGTAGATGGCTGCAATGGCGGGGCGCAGGTGCGGCGGGCACAGAACGGAGGCCACCGGAAAGTTTTCGTAGTGCCCCACATGGGCCGACAGCGGCGCGGTGCTGACTGGCTGCGCAGGAGACGGGGATGGCATGGATGAAAGTCGTTGGTTGAGTCGTTGGTTGATTAAGCGCGTCAACTATTAGTCTACAATTTTGCTTACTAACCAGTCAGTCAGTAATTTACGGGGCTTGGTTTTGTGTGCTTCTCACCCCTTTCCGTCCACCCACCCTGCCCAGTTGACTGGGCCTTGGCACTGCTATGAAAACACCTCAACTCATCCTCATGGCGGGCGCGTTGGCGCTCTCGGCCTGTTCGCAGGCCCCGGCTCCGCAAGAGCCCATTCGCTCGGTCAAGTTGCTCAAGGTGGAGGCATCCGCCGCCTCGGCACAGAGCGAATATGCGGGTGAGGTGCGTGCCCGTGTGGAATCGCGGCTGGGCTTTCGGGTGGCGGGTAAGCTGGTGCAGCGCCCCGTCGAGGTGGGCCAGCGTGTGGTGGCCGGGCAGTTGCTGGCCCAGCTGGACGCACAAGACTATGCCCTGGCCACCCAAGCCGCGCAGGCCCAAGTGAGCGCCGCGCAAACCCAGCGCGATTTGGCCGCTGCCGACCTGAAACGCTTTACCGAATTGAAAAATCAAGGTTTTGTCAGCGGGGCCGAGCTGGAGCGCCGCCAAACCGTGCTGCAAGCCGCCGAAGCCAGCCTGCGCCAAGCCCAGGCCCAAAGCGCCGTGCAGACCAACCAAGCCCAGTACACCCGCCTGCTGGCTGATGGCCCCGGCGTGGTGGTGGCTGTGGAGGCCGAGGTAGGCCAGGTACTGTCGGTGGGGGCACCGGTGGTGCGTGTGGCCCGCGATGGCGCGCGTGATGTGGTGGTAGCGGTGCCCGAAGACCGGCTGGCGCTGCTGCGCCCTGGCCTGCCCGCCTCGGTGCGGCTGTGGGCTACCGAAGCGGCAAGCCAAGGTGGCGCTAAGGCCGACGCTGCCACCTTGCCCGCCACCGTGCGCGAAGTCGCTGCCACGGCTGACCCCAGCACCCGCACCTATACCGTCAAGCTCAGCGTACCCGCTGCGTTGCCGTTGGGGGCCACGGCCTTTGCCCGGTTTGACTGGCCGCTGCCTGCCGCACAAACAGCGGTCAAGCTGCCCACCAGCGCCCTGATGCGCAGTGGCGATGCCGCCAGCGGCCAGACGGCGGTTTGGGTGTTGGATGCGGCCAGCAGCACGGTGCAGCCGCGCCCGGTGGTGGTGGGCGGTGTGACGGGTAACGAGGTGCTGATTGCCAGCGGCCTGCAAGCCGGTGACGAGGTGGTTGCTGCCGGGGTGCATGTGTTGCAACCCGGCCAAAAAGTTACCCGCTTTGCCACCCAGCGCAGCGAGTGAGGCCCCCCATGCAACAGCACAACCCCGCCAACGGCGCAGCCCCCACATCGTGGGTTTCGCGTTTCAACCTCTCCCAATGGGCACTGGACCACCAAGCCCTGACCCGCTACCTCATGATCGTGCTGATGCTGCTGGGCGTTGCCGCCTACTTCCAGCTCGGTCAGGACGAAGACCCGCCCTTTACCTTCCGTGCCATGGTGGTGCGGGCCTACTGGCCGGGTGCCACCGCGCAGCAGGTAGCCGAACAGGTGACCAACCGCCTGGAGAAAACCCTGCAAGAGGTGCCTTACGCCGACAAAATCCGCAGCTATTCCAAGCCGGGCGAAGCCCTCATCATTTTCCAAATCAAGGACAACTCGCCCCCGCACGATGTGCCCAACGTCTGGTACACGGTGCGCAAAAAGGTGGGCGACATGCGCGGCACCTTGCCAGCGGGCGTGGCAGGGCCGTTTTTTAACGACGAATTTGGCGATGTCTTCGGCGTGATCTATGCCCTGCAAGGCGAAGGTTTTTCGCCTGCCGAGAAAAAACAGGTGGCCGACGACGTGCGCCAGCGCCTGCTGCGGGTGAAAGATGTCAACAAGGTGGAGCTGTTTGGCGTGCAGGATGAAAAGCTCTACGTCGAAGTCTCCATCAAACGCCTGGCCACGCTCGGGCTGGACTTGCAGCAGGTACTTGCCACCCTGGCGCAACAGAACGCTGTGGCCTCTGCCGGTGCGGTACAGGCCCCGCACGACGTGGTGCAGGTGCGTGTGGAGGGGGCCTTCACCTCGGTGGACGACCTGCGCGCCATGCCCATCCGTGGCCCCAGTGGCACGCAGTTGCGCCTGGGCGATGTGGCCCAGATTCAGCGTGGCTATGCCGACCCGGCGCAAGTCATGGTGCGGCACAACGGGCAAGACAGCATCGCCCTGGGCATCTCCATGGCCAAGGGCGGCGACATCATTGCCCTGGGCAAAGCCTTGACCAGCACCGTGGCCGAGATTGAAGCCAGCCTGCCCGCTGGCATGAAGCTGGTGCAGGTGCAAGACCAGCCCAAGGCGGTGGCCTTGTCGGTGAACGAATTCGTCAAGGTGCTGATTGAGGCCGTGGTCATCGTGCTGGCGGTCAGCTTCTTGGCGCTGGGCCTGCACAAGCGCGAAGGCGGGCGGGGTTTGCGTGGCTACACACTGGACATTCGGCCTGGGCTGGTGGTGTTCATCACCATTCCGCTGGTGCTGGCGATCACGTTTTTGGCCATGCACTACTGGGGCATTGGCCTGCACAAAATCTCGCTGGGCTCGCTCATCATTGCGCTGGGCTTGTTGGTGGACGATGCCATCATTGCCGTCGAGATGATGGTGCGCAAGCTCGAAGAGGGCTACGACATGATGCGCGCAGCCACCTTCACTTGGGATGCCACCGCCATGCCCATGCTGACCGGCACCTTGATCACTGCCGCCGGTTTCTTGCCGATTGGCATGGCCAACTCCACCGTGGGTGAATACACCTTTGCCATTTTTGCGGTGACGGTGATTGCCCTGGTGCTGTCTTGGATCGTGGCCGTGTTCTTTGTGCCCTACCTGGGCGTGAAGCTGCTCAAGGTCAAGCCGCACATTGGGGCGGTGGACGAGGTGTTTGACGGGCCGTTTTACGACCGCTTCCGTGCCATGGTGAACTGGTGCGTGCAGCACCGCTGGATCACCATTGGCCTGACCATTGGCACCTTTGTGCTGGGCATGGTGGGCATGGGCAAGGTGCAGCAGCAGTTCTTCCCGGACTCCAGCCGCCCCGAAATTTTGGTCGATGTCTGGTTGCCCGAAGGCAGCAGCATGGCCGCCAACAGCGAGGTGACGCGCCGCCTAGAGGCCCGCTTGGCCGAGCAGCCCGGTGTCAGCAGCGTGACCACCTGGGTGGGTTCGGGCGTGCCGCGCTTCTATTTGCCGCTGGACCAAATCTTCCCGCAGACCAACGTGTCGCAGCTGATCGTGCTGCCGCAAGACCTGAAAACCCGCGAAGTGCTGCGCAAAGCCCTGCCCGCGCTGCTGGCCACCGAATTCCCCGAGGTGCGGGGCCGCGTCAAGCTGCTGCCCAACGGCCCGCCCGTGCCGTACCCCGTCATGTTCCGCGTGGTGGGCACCGACCCTGCCGTGCTGCGCACGCTGGCCGACGAGGTCAAGGGCGTGGTCAACGCCAACCCCAACATGCGTGGCGTGAACGACAACTGGAACGAATCGGTCAAGGTGGTGCGCCTGCAAGTCGATCAGGCCAAGGCCCGCGCTTTAGGGGTCAGCAGCCAGGCCATTGCGCAGGCCGGGCAAACCCTGCTCAGCGGCAGCTCGGTGGGGCAGTTCCGCGAGGGCGACAAGCTGATTGACATCGTGCTGCGCCAGCCGCTGAACGAGCGTGCCGCCATTGACAGCCTCAGCCATGCCTACGTGCCCACGGCCAGCGGCAAGAGCATTCCACTGCTGCAAATTGCCCGCCCGGTGCTGGACTGGGAGCCCGGCGTGATGTGGCGCGAAAACCGCGACTACGCCATCACCGTGCAAGGCGATGTGGCCGAGGGCCTACAAGGGGCCACCGTCACCGCCGAGCTGCTGCCCGCCCTGCGGACACTGGAAAAAGCCTGGGCCGAGCGCGGTCAGCTGGGCTACCACGTGCAGGTGGCGGGTGCGGTGGAGGAAAGCAGCAAAGGCTCGTCGTCGATTGTGGTGGGCATGCCAGTGATGCTGTTCATCGTCTTCACGCTGCTCATGCTGCAACTGCAAAGCTTCAGCCGTTCGCTGCTGGTGTTCATCACCGGGCCACTGGGCATGGCCGGGGTGGCCGGTGCCCTGCTGCTGCTGAACCGCCCGTTTGGCTTTGTGGCGCTGCTGGGTGTGATTGCCCTCATGGGCATGATCCAGCGCAACTCGGTGATCTTGATTGACCAGATCGAGCAAGACCGCGCACGCGGCGTGCTGGGATGCGATTGTCGAGGCCACCGTGCGCCGCATGCGGCCCATTGTGCTCACCGCTGCCGCTGCCGTGCTGGCCATGATTCCGCTCTCACGCAGCGTGTTCTGGGGGCCGATGGCGGTGGCCATCATGGGCGGTTTGGTGGTGGCGACGGTGCTCACCCTGCTGGCTTTGCCTGCCATGTACGCGGCATGGTTCCG
>JBEENR010000024.1:0-40223 GCA_041192045.1 Pseudomonadota bacterium
CGTCAGGCAACCCCACCAAACCAAACCCCCTCTGACTCTCCACGTCATTGGGGGTTTCGGCTTTACCAAGCATTCCCAATTCCCCTCCCTCACATCCCCCTCCGACTCTCTCTCTGACTCTCTCTCCCTGGAGGTCAGTTTTGTTCACTTGGATGCAGTTTCTGAACTGCGCCAGGGTGTCCATACCACACCAGCTCCAATCGAGAAATTGCTGGTGTCGCGTAACAAGGGGCTGTGGCGATTGGCTGAACCATGCAGTGACAGGAAACGGGCTGTGGCAAACCAGCTTAAATCTGGTTGCAGTTTGTGTGTTAGGGTCAGGCCGGCTTCTGTTCCCATATAGCCCGCACGTGCCGTGAATGCCGGGCGTGCTGCGGTGGCTTCCTCGGTATTGACTTGATACAAATAGCTTTGTAGCGATTGGCTTCCCCAGCCGGGTTGAATTGATAAGCTAAGCGTGGCTGGTGTGCCTGCTACGTGCGCCATGCGCCATTGCAATTCCGGTTCAAAATTGGTGCCTCGCGGGTCAATGCGTTGCAGGTCTGTGGACATGATGGCTCGCAATTTCATGCGCAAGGTGGGTGATCCCGGTTGATCTTGCCATCCCCGGTAAATCAGCTGCGGCCCTAAACCGAACAAATAGTCCAAATCTGGCATGCCTTGGCGATCAGCATTGTTGTTGGCATTGAAAGCGCCATTGGCGCTCAAGTCCAGTTCCCAGTTGCTCGTCTGTTTGATGCGTCCATAAATGCTGCCGTTTTCGATGCGCAACAAGGGGCCACGATAAATCACGATAGGCAAAACGGCTGCACGTGCCCGAGAGCGGTCTGAGCCAGGGTAATCGGGGACGTACCCCGCACCGGTTGCGATGCCCATTTCCCATAATGGCAGCACCTGTGATGACTGCATCGGCTCGCGGGATGTGGGTGCTTGGTCGTTGGGGCTGGCCCAGCTGTTCAGCGCAACGGTGAAGGTCAAGCTGGTCAGTAAACTGGTTAACACGGTCTGGGTTGTCATCATGGTGATTGGGTGTCAGGTTGAAAACCAATAAAAATAAATCGGGCGTAGAAACATCACAAAGCATCACAAAGCATCACAAAACCAGTCGCTGAGCGTAACCGGTCATTTCCAGATAGCCTCGACCGACAGATTCTCCGCTTTCGTTCAACAAAGTGGACAAGCCTTCCCAATACACGGTGCCGGTGCTGCTGCGGCTGTCGAGTTCCTGCGCATCGACCATGGTTTTGACGGTGAATACTGCGCTGTTATGTTGGGTGTGGGAGGTGCGTCGGATCGTGGCGGGTATTTGAACGCGTACCGTCCATGCCACGGGATAGCGCGCTCCGGTTTTGGGACTGGTCCAGTAGCGCAGGGGCGTGAAATGCAGCGTACCGTCGGGCAAATGATGGGTTTGCCATTCGTTGGCTGCTGTGCCTGTGCGGTGTCGCCAGCTGCCGCCTGTCCACAAAGCGCTGCCATCGGCGCGGCGCAGTTGGAATGCGGTCAGTGCTTCGCCATTGAACAGGTTCATGCCGATCCAGTCCCAGCCCACAGTATCGGGGTGCATCAGGGCTTCGCTCCATTCGTGATCCAGCCAAGCACGGCCTTGAACCGGAAAGACGGCAGATGGTGGTGAGCCGGATGCCTCAAAAGCCAGTTGGCCTTGTACGCGCAGCTGGGGTTCTGTCACATAAAAACTGGCTTGTTGTGGTTCTGGCCCCTTGCGTGAAAAGCCCTGGTCGCCTTGCAGCAGCAGTGGCTGTGTCGGGGTAGCCTCAATGTCTAGGCGCAGGTGTTCACTGCGGATGCGTGCTTGGTAGCGACCATCCGGCAGCCGTTGCAGGCTCCAGTCGCGCAACATCACATGGGTGTCTTCTGTGCTGGCAAACACACCCCGCAACAGAGCCTGCGGGTGGGTGGGCCATGTGCCGTTCCAGCGTGCAATACGTTGGTCGTGCCAGAGTTGCCCGTTTTGCACATCGGTGATGGCCGCGTGCGCAAACAGCAAATGGCGTGCCGCCAGCTGGCCTGGCAGTGTCTGGGTGCTGTCCACCCTGCTGCGAAAGAACGTGACCTGAAAGCCGAACAGTCTGCCCGCAGCGTCTTGGGCATGCCCAGTCAGGTACCACCATTCCGTGCGGACATCGTTGTGGCTACCGTGATCGCGTGGAAAGACCAACCGACGGGGTTGCAGCCGTGTTGTTGTGGGGGGTGTACGCGGTGTTGGTGCGGCCAGCGCGGGCGAAGCGAGCAACCAAGGCGGTAGTAACAGCTGTGCTGCGCCACCGAGCAGGGCGTGGCGGCGCGAAGGGTGGGGCTCAGACGTGTGCATGGGGGGTGTGCCGTGGGTTACCAGTCCTCTTTCACGGCCTGTACCGCGTCGCTTCCAGCGGCTGCACGACCGGCCAGCCAAGCGGTCAGTGTGCCAGCTGTCACCACGGCCAAACCAAGCAGCAGCAGGTGCATCCAGGGAATGCTGAGATCCATCGTCCAGTGAAAGCTTTGCGGGTTGACCACGTGCACCAGAATCAGACTGACACCCAGACCCAGTATCAGGCCAACCAGCGCACCCAGACTGGTCCAAGACAGCCCTTCCCAGGCGATGAGTTGCAAAATTTGACGGCGTGTCAGCCCCAAGTGAGCCAGCAGCCCGAATTCGCGCCGACGCGCCAGCACCTGTGCGCTGAAACTCGCCGCCACACCAAACAGGCCAATGCCAATGGCTACCGCCTGCAACCAGTAGGTGACGGCAAAACTGCGGTCAAAAATGTTCAGGGAGATGGCACGAATCTGACTGGACGAGGCGATTTCAATCAACTCAGCCACGCCCATGCGCCGTGCGAGGGTTTCCACGGCCTGCCGTGCTTCGTCTTCGCCCATGCCTTCGCGCAGGTAAAGGGCCACATCGTTGATGCGCTCGTCACCCGAGAGGCGCACATAGTCACGCCGATCAATCACCACACTGCCGTGCTGGCGGGCGTAATCACGCCAGATGCCGGCGACAAAGTAACGGGTTTCGGCAGGTGCCTGCGGAAACGCCAGGGCCAGACCGGGCAAGTACTGACCGGGTGTTGCCCCGTAGAGGTCGCGCATGGCTTCGCTCACGTAAACCATCACCACATCCTGACCCGCATTCGTCGGTACTTGCACCGGATTACCTAACAAGGGCAGCGGTAGCGGCTGATGTGACGGTCGCTCCAGTGGGCGGGCCAGCAGCGACACGGCGGGCAGCCCTGGCTGGAGTTGCAGGCTGGTCACGCGCACAGCGTCTGTCCGTAAAACGCCAGGCAATGCGGCCACGGCCTGCACAAAATCGGTGGGCAGCGTATTGCCTTCAGTGCTGCTGCCTGCGCGCACATACAGTGGCGCGGGCAGCACGCCGTTCAGCCACTGCGTGACCGAATCGCGGAAGCTGGCCACCATCACGGTCAGGGCCACCGACAGGGCCAGACTGGCCACCACCCCACTGGTGGCTACCGCAGCGGTATCGCGCAGACGCCGCGCCCGCTCAACCGCCAGCAAGGGCAGGGCATGGGTGGCAGCCAGTGGAGTCAGCCGATCCAGCAACACGCCCACCACCCAGGGCATGGCCAGCAGGCCACTGACCAGCAGCAAACCCACTGACACATAAGCCGCCAGCGGAATACCGGCCACCGGTGGCAACCAGGCCAGCGCGGCGGCCAGTGCCATCAGGCCCAGCGCCCAGGCTGGGTGTTGGCGTGTGCTGTCATGGCTACCCAGACCCTTGAGGGCGAGAGCCGGTGCCAGACGAGCGGCCTGTCGGGCTGGCCACCAGCCACCCGCCAGCGCAGCAACCACGCCCAAGCCGCCGTACAACAGCGCAGCCCACAGGCTCCATTGCAGCGCTGGTGCCACCCCCGCGAAATACCCGCCGCCCAAGTCGCCACCCAACAGACGCAGGGCCAGTGCAGACAAACCCGTACCCAGCACCACACCCAAGACACTGCCCAGCAGGCCCAGTGCAGCCGATTCGGCCAGCACCAGCCGCATGCGTTCGCGGGCGGATAAACCCAACACCCCCAGCAAGGCCAGGGCGGGTTGGCGGCGGGTAACCGACAGCGATTGCACCGAAAACACCAGAAAAGCCCCCGTGAACAGCGCCACCAAGGCCAATACCGTCAGGTTGACCCGGTAAGCCCGCGACAGGTTGCTGATGCGTTCGCTACCCTGCTCAGGCCGCTGTGCCAAGATGTGTTCGGGCAGCTGCCAGTCGTCCAGCAAACGGGCAAGGTCCGTGCCGGGTTGCAAGCGCAGGTCGATGCGGCTGAGCTGGTCGGGGCTGTTCATCAGTGCTTGTGCGGCGGCCACATCCATCACCAGCAGGGCAGCGCCGGGGGCGTTGACGGTGCCGACGACCCGCACGGTATGCAGTTGCAAACCACTTTGTAGGCGCAGCACACCGCCGGTTGCCAGTTCTTGACCCAGCAGCTGGCGTGCAGACGGGTTCAGAAACACCGCGTCGGGCGCAAACAAGTCCAAGCGGTGGGCGTTGTTGATGGCGGTATCCAGACGCGGCATCAAGCCAGGTGACACGGCGGCCACGTCCAGCGCATCCACACCCACCAGCTTGACAGGCACTTTGCGCCCCTCAGACGTTAGCACGGCGGTGCCGCGTTCCAGTACCGGGCTGGCGTTGGTCACGGCAGGATGCGCGGCAACCAACGCCAGCCACGCATCGGGCAAGCTGCTTGAGCGCGCACGCAGACTCAGGTCGGGTTCGCCGTTGACGGCACTGACGGCGCTGGAAAATTCATCCAGCGCCGAGGCATTGATGAGCTGTACCGAAAAAGCCAGCGCCACCCCCAGCATCACAGCCACCACAGCCGATGCATGGCGCCAGGGATGGTGCAACCATTCCTGCCACGAAAAGCCACGAATCAGTGAAGGCAGTGCGCGCATAGGTTGTCCAGCTTAACGCGTGGCGGCATGCCCCTGCTAGCTTGGGTACTGCGCGGTGTCTGGTGCGATACTTGCATACAGCCGGTGAAGTCGTGACTTTTTGCAGCGCACCATTCGGGCGCAGTTTTCTCATCGCCGTTTTTTCCGCCCCTTGTGGCCTATCTTGATTGGAACGGTGAAAACCATGGTTCGCATCCATTTGGTGATTGATTTGCAATACGCCATCCAGAGTCCCCGTGCGGACTTCATTTTCAACATACAGGCCGCCCAAACCCTGCAACAGAAGGTGTGCTGGGAGTCTTTGCAGGTGAGTCAGCTCGTGCCGTTGCACAGCCATTGTGATCTGGGCACCCACAGCCGTACGTTGCGTCTGACGGCCATGATGGGGCAGCTGCGGGTGCAATACCGTGCAACCGTCGATATTCGGCACCACGAGGCAGCACCTGAGACCCTCTTCGAAACCCCGGTTGCGCAACTGCCCCCCGAAGTGCTGCCTTACCTCTATCCCAGCCGGTATTGCCAGTCGGATTGCCTGACCTCGCTGGCCAACAGCCTGTTTGGCCACTTGCCACAAGGCTACCGGCGTGTTGAGGCGATTCTGAAATGGGTGCAGGGGCAAGTCAAATTCCAGTCCAACAGCAGCAACTCCATGACATCGGCTCTCGATACGCTCAGCGGTCGTGAGGGTGTCTGCCGGGACTTTGCCCACCTGATGATTGCCCTGTGCCGTGCCTTGAACATCCCCGCCCGCTTCACCACAGGGGTTGATTACGGTGCCGACCCGGCGCTGGGGCCTACCGATTTTCATGCTTATGTCGAGGTGTATCTGGCGCATCGCTGGTTCATGTTCGACCCTTCCGGAACGGCCATTCCCATGGGGTTCCTGCGCATTGGCACAGGGCGGGATGCTGCGGATGCTTCATTTGCCACCATCTTTGGTCAGGTCACCCCGCAGACGCAATCGCTGGAGGTGGTGGCTCAAGTGGATAGTGAGCGGGGCTGGTTGTTACCGGTTCGCAAAGACGTGGGTCTGTCCACCGACTCGCCCGAAGTTTGGCTGGCCCATTGGTCCCAACAGCCCTCTCTCTTGGTCAACTAGGCGCTTAAGCGCTTAAGCCCTTGTAAAGCATGTAAGCGGCGAGAAGGTACAAGATGCCCGCAAACACCCGCTTGAGGGTCTTAACCGGCAGGGCATGTGCAGCACGAACACCCACCGGGGCCATGAGCACGCTGGCCGAGGCAATGACCACCAGCGCGGGCACAAACACATAGCCCACCGCCCCGGCAGGCAAGTCTGCGACACCCTGGCCTGCCAGCATGTAGCCCAGGGCATTGGCCAGCGCAATCGGGAAACCCAGCGCAGCACTGGTGGCCACTGCGTTGTGAATAGCCACGTTGCACCAAGTCATGAACGGCACACTGACAAAACCGCCACCCGCACCCACCAAGCCCGACAAAAAGCCGATCACGCCCCCCGCGCCCCATTGTCCGGCTGTACCCGGCAAGGTTCGGCTGGCCTTGGGCTTTTTGTCCAGCAGCATCTGCGTCGCAGAAAACCCCACAAAAGCTGCGAAAAACAAGGCCAGCCATGAGCCCTTGAGCACGGCAAACACCCCCAGGCTAGCGAATGCCGAGCCCAGCACGATGCCGGGTGCCAGACTTTTGACCAAGTCCCAGCGCACGGCACCGCGCCGGTGATGGGCGCGCACGCTGGAGATGGAGGTGAAGATGATGGTGGCCATGGACGTGGCAATCGCCATTTTGACCGCCAAGTCGGGCGCGATGCCCCGGTGGCCCAGCATGAAGGTGATGAAGGGCACCATCAGCATGCCCCCGCCAATGCCCAGCAAGCCGGCCAGAAAACCGGTGCACAGACCCAGCAGCAACAACTCGGCAACCAGCCAGGGTTCAATCAACATGATGGGGGACGTGGTGATGTGACGGCTGGCGGGTTGAGCAAAGCGCCAGCGCCCAGCAGCTGACCTGAGAAAGAGGGTGTCTGCAAGTGCCGCCAGACCGGCATCCTGAACCGGGGTTCAGGTGGGCAAGGGCAGCGTGGTTTCGGGTTCATCTGACGCGAGATGCTCACACCTGCCACGCGATGTACCAAGCCCAGGCTCAAAGAGCATTGGTTCAAGGAAATATAAAGCCCAACAGCACCGCAGACAGGCGACATTGTAGGCCCGCTTGGAGCCCGTCACGGCATCAATTGGCGTGATCTGGGGTGGGGGTTGGCTCGCCCAGCGCTTGGTCTAGGCGCTGCACCAGCTGCTGAATTCGCGCCTGTGCCAGTAAAGCGGCTTGCGTGGCGCTCGCTGCTGGTGCCGCTGGCCGAAGGGGGGTTGTGGGTAGCATGGGCACAGCGGAGACCGGGGGGGGGGCAGGCATCAGCGCCAAGGGTGATGCCGCAGCCTGGGCGTGTTGCATCGTCAGCCGGTTGAGGCGGTTTTCCAGTTGCGACAACTCGAAGGCCAAGTTCAGCGAAGCCAGCACGGCAATGCGGTCGCGGGCCTTGACCTTGCCTGCGTTGCGGATGCGGCACATGGCAGTGTCCACCCGCTCGACCGCGTCCAGCAGGGCCGACTCGCCGCCTTCGGGGCAGCTCAGCAAATAACCTTGGCCCATGATCTGGACTTCAATTTGCTTGTTTTTTTGTCGGCTCATGGGTGCTCCTCGCGGGTGTCATCGGCCTGACTGGCGGGCATGGACTGTTGTGGTGCAGACGACAAGCGGTCGAGCAACACATCAATGCGGGCTCGGGCTGCGTTCAGCCGCGATTGCAGCGAATCACGCTCGGCTTGTAGGCTCAACACCTGCTGTCGCAACTGTTCGTTGGTGTGTTGCAGTTCCTGGTGACGCAGCAGCAGGCGCTCGACGCGCTCGGTTATCTGATCAAGTTGCTTGAAATCGGCCATAAATGGGGTAAAAAGTCCGCCCATTGTAGGGTTGCCTGTTGATTGCAAACTTGCAATGCGCCGTGAACCGAAGTCGCCAACCGGTACAAGCCGCCGCAGTGGGATGCGGCACACTGCCAACCATGAAGCCCCATCGCACGATTCCACGTCCACCCAGCCTGCCTCGACTGGGGCTGGCCGCCATGAAAAACTTGGCGCTGGGCCTGCTGGTGCTGGCGGTGGCGCTGTACACCGTGGCCACCGCCTTGCAAGCGCAGCACCCCTTTTGGGCTTACGTGGCCGCTGCTGCCGAGGCCGCCATGATTGGCGCACTGGCCGACTGGTTTGCTGTCGTCGCCCTGTTCAGGCACCCGTTGGGGTTGCCGGTACCGCACACTGCCATCATCCCGACCCAGAAAGACCGGCTGGGTGCTGAACTGGCCCGCTTTCTGGGCACGCATTTCTTGGCCACTGCGCCGGTGCAGCAACGGCTGACCCGCTGGGACAGCGCACACACCTTGGGTCACTGGTTGGCACAGCCCGATGTGGCTCAGCGCATCGGCCAGTGGCTGCAACATGCCGCACCTCCATGGCTCAAGCTGCTGGGTCAGAGCCCGGCGCGGCAG
This sequence comes from Pseudomonadota bacterium, assembly GCA_041192045.1. Classification (GTDB taxonomy): domain Bacteria; phylum Pseudomonadota; class Gammaproteobacteria; order Burkholderiales; family Burkholderiaceae_C; genus Hydrogenophaga. The sequence continues at coordinate 8,441 of JBEENR010000024.1, forward strand.
TGGGTGGCGCAAGCGGTTCGGCATCTGCTGCGTCAAATCCAGCCCGCCAGCTTGGGCGCGCAGGTGCTGGCTGCGCTAACAGCCCACGGACACCACCAGCAGTGGCTCAACGGCATGTTGCAACAACTGGCCGACTGGGCCGCCCAAGAAACGGTGCAGGAGCGGCTGACCGAAGCCATTGCCCGTGAATTGAAAGAGCTGAAATACCTCGGTCTCGATCAGGTCGCTGCCCGACTGGCTACGCGCAAACTGGTGGCCGCGCTCACCCGCACCCTGTCTGACGTGGCCGCTGACCCCCGCCACGAACTGCGCCAGCGCTTTGACGGCTGGATGAAAACCACCACCGAACGCTTGCAAACCGATCCCCAGTGGCAGGCCCAGCTGGCCCGTTGGCGCGACACTTGGCTCGACCAGCCTCAGTCACAAGCCACCCTAGAAGCGTGGTGGGGCGACCTGATGGCAGCCCTGCAAACCCCAGCGCAGCAGGCTACCAACGCCAACAGTCCGACCAACCCCGGCAGCGATCTGTCTGAATCCCTTGCCGCTGTGGTGCAGGCCGTGGGCCAGCACCTGCTGGCCGATGCGCCCCTGCGCAGCTGGCTCAATGCCCAGATTCAGCCGCTGCTGCTGCATTGGCTGGACTTGGGGCGCGACAGCATCGTCGATTACGTCGCCCAGCGCGTGCAAGCCTGGGATGCGCAGGACATGAGCCGCACCCTAGAACAGACCATGGGGCGCGACCTGCAATTCATCCGCATCAACGGCACCTTGGTGGGTGCGCTGGTGGGCTTGCTGCTGCATGCGTTGACGCAGGCGGTTGGCGCTTAGCGGGGGGGCTGTTGCGCTTTCACCAGCAATCCCTCAACAGCCGCCAAAAAACCCACTTCTGGCACCAGTTCCAGGGGGACGGCCCACACGGCGGCGGGCTGTGTTTGAGGCAGGGCAAAGCATTTGACGGCATCTTTTTCGGTACAGAGCCACGGGCTTGCTGTGCCTTGCAGCAGTTCGGCGTAGGCGCTGGCATCTGCATGGTCGGGTAGGGCCACGGTGCGCGCCAGTGTCAGACCCTGGGCACGCAGCATGTCAAAAAACACTTCTGGGCGGGCAACGCCGGCCAGGGCGCAGACGGGGGTGTTGCGCCAGTGTGCCAGTGGGCGCTGCTGGCCTTGTGGGTTGATGGCGTATGGGGCCAGCTGGCGCACGGCACGGAACTGCGGCAGCTTGGACGCTGGCAGGGCGGCGGCGGGCTGGGTGGCGCGGTGCTGGTGCAGCACCACATCGGGGCACCAGGGATCATCAGGCGCTGGTGGCCAGGGTTCGCGCAGCAGGCCTGCGGGTAGCAACCAGCCGTTGCCGCAGCCGCGTTCGTCAAACACGGCCACTGCCACATCGCGCTTCAATGCCCAGTGTTGCAGGCCGTCGTCGCACAACAGCACATTGGTTTCGGGGTAGGCGGCCAGCAGGGCGCGGGCGGCGGCATGGCGTTGTCGGCCCACAAACACCGGCACCGCTGTGGCGCGCTGGATCAAGGCGGGTTCGTCGCCGGTGTCGCCGGTGGGGCTTTGTGCAGTCACTTCGAGGACGGCATCGCTGTGCCGTCCGTAGCCGCGTGAGACCACGCCGGGCCGCCAGCCTTGGCGGCGCAGGTGCTGCACCAGCGCGATGACGGTGGGCGTTTTGCCTGCGCCACCCACCACCACGTTGCCCACCACGATCACCGGCACCGGCAGGGTGTGGGTCTGGAAGTGGCCGTGTGCGTAGGCCCAGCGGCGCAGCGCCACCAATGCGCCATACACCCCGGCCACAGGGCGCAACAGCCAAGCCTGCCAACCCCGCTGCTGTGCCAAGGCCTGCCAGCGGGCTTGTCGCCGGGCCGATGCTGCGGTGCTGGCTGCCATGGCCGCTTCAGGCCGTGGCCGTCAGGGTTTGCTGCCCGCGCCGCCGCCGGTTTGCTGGGTGGCAAAGGCAATCTGGGGCAGACCGGCACGGCGTGCGGCATCCATCACGTTGATGACGGATTGGTGGGTTGCTGCGGCATCGGCGCTGATGATGATGACCGCCTCGCGGCTGGACTGGCTGGCCTCGCTCAGTGCCTGGGTCAGCGTCTCGACAGTGGCCCCGGTATAGACCGCCTTGTTGATGGCGTAGCGGCCGTCGCTGCTGATGATGACAATGATTTCGCGGGGGTTGTCGCGCAGGGCATCGGCGTTGGCGGTGGGCAAATTCACTTGCAGTTCGTTGAATTTGCTGTAGGTGGTGGTGAGCATCAAAAAGATCAGCACCACCAGCAAGATGTCAATGAACGGAATGAGGTTGATCTCGGGCTCGTCGCGGTTGCCAGGTCTGAAGTTCATGGGGCAGTCTCTGAAAAATGCGTCAACGCCGTGCGGGGCTGCCTTACAGCCGCTGTGCAGCGCGCAGTTTCAGCAGGTGACGGACAAACTGCTCGGACGCAATTTCCATGGTCAGCAGGTACTGGTCAACCCTAGCGCGGAAATAGCGCCAGAAGATCAGGGCCGGAATCGCCACGATCAGGCCAAAGGCGGTGTTGTAGAGCGCAATCGAAATGCCATGCGCCAACTGGCCGGGGTTGCCACCGCCAGGCACCATGCCGCCGTCGGTGGCCTGAGAACCAAAAATTTCGATCATGCCAATGACCGTGCCCAGCAGGCCCAGCAGTGGCGCTGCCGAGGCAATGGTGGCCAGCGCACCCAGGTAGCGCTGCAAGTCGGCAGCAGCCAGACGACCGGCACCTTCTAGGCTGGCGCGCAGATCGTCTTCGCTGGCCGTGGGGTGGGCGTGCAGGGTGCGCAGACCGCTGGCCAGTACCCGGCCCAGCACCGAGTGTTGTTCCAGTTGCGCCACCACATCGGCACCAGGCAGACCTTGGCGTGAAACATCCATGGCCTGTTCCAGCAGGGTAGGCGGTGCGATTTTGCTGGTTTTGAGGCTGACGAAACGCTCAATGACCAAGGCCAGTCCGAGCACGGAACAAATGATCAGGGGCCAAATTGGCCAGCCAGCGGCTTGTATGATGGACAGCAAAACAGGGCTCCGGGTCGAACATTGAGGCAAAAGGGGCCACGCCACGACAGCGCACACGCGAAGCCCGCGATTATCTCTTATGCCCCTCCTGCTATCCCTTCAACCGCTGCATTTGCCGTGCTTGTTCACCACCCTGCGCCCCGCCGGGCAGGGGGCTGCATGATCGACAGCCTCAACACCCTGGGTGCTGCGCCAGCCGGGCCGGTCTGGGCGGTTGGCCCACTCATGCGGGCAGTGGCCGACACGCTGGCGGTGCGTTTCAATCCGCTGACCGTGCGCGGCGAGCTCAGCGGTTTTGCCCGTGCCACCAGTGGGCACTGCTACTTCACCCTCAAAGACGAGGCCGGGCAGTTGCGCTGCGCCCTGTTCAAGCGTGCAGCTGCGCAACTGCGCTTCCATCCGCGCGATGGTCAGCAGGTCGAGGCACGTGGCCGACTGGATGTGTATGGCCCACGCGGCGACTTGCAACTGCTTGTGGACAGCTTGCAACCGGTGGGGCAGGGCCAGTTGTTCGAGCAGTTCCTGCGTCTCAAAGCCCTGCTGGAAGCCGAGGGCCTGTTTGACCCAGCCCGCAAGCGGCCCCTGCCTGCACAGCCTCGGCGCATCGGTGTGGTGACATCCCTGGGGGCGGCGGCCCTGCGCGATGTGGCCAGCACCCTGCGTCGGCGGGTGCCGCACCTGCCTGTGGTCATTTACCCTGCTGCCGTGCAGGGCGCGCAGGCCCCTGCCGAGCTGTGTGCTGCGCTGCAAACCGCCTACCGCCACACCGCCACGCACACCCCTTGCGACGTGCTGTTGCTGGTGCGCGGTGGGGGGGCGCTGGAAGACTTGTGGTCTTTCAACGACGAGGCGGTGGTGCGCACCATTGCGCAGGCACCCATGCCCGTCATTGCGGGCGTGGGTCATGAAACCGACTTCACGCTGGCCGACTTTGTGGCCGACTTGCGTGCCCCCACGCCCACCGCTGCTGCCGAGCTGTGCGCCCCGGCCCGTGATGTGCGTCTGGCCGAACTGGCCTACCTACAAACCCGCCTGCAAGATGCCGCTCACAATGCCATCGACCTGCGCGCCCAGCACCTAGACCGCTTGGTGCAACGCTTGGGGCGGCCCTCTTCGCGGGTGTTTGACAGCCACCAGCGGCTCAACCAGTTGCAGCACCAGCTGCACCGTGCGCTGGTGTTGGCCCACCAGCGCCAGCAGCTGCGCTGGCAGCACCTGCAAGCCAGCTGGCAGCCAAGCGCTCAGCGCGCACTGCAACAACAGCAACAGCGGGTGCAACGCTGCGAAACCGCGCTGAACCTGCTCGACCCGCGCTGGGTGCTGGCGCGTGGCTATGCTTGGCTGACCGACGCAGACGGGCACACCATCACCCAGGCCGCGCAGGTTCACAGCGGGCAGGCACTGCATGCCCAACTGGCCGAGGGTGAGCTGACCCTCAAGGTGGATTGAGGCAGTCCAAGAAACCCTGTTGCAGAATGCGCTGGCTGGCCTTGCCTACAATGCCCAGTGCCTGTTTCAGTCAGCTGCCCTGAACCCAAGGCAGCATCTTTATTGACCTGTTCACTCTTTCCAATCCTTCACGAGGAAGCCTATGCAACACACCCTGCCTGCACTGCCCTACGCCATTGATGCCCTGGCCCCCCACTACTCCCAAGAAACGCTGGAGTTCCACCACGGCAAGCACCACAACGCTTACGTGGTCAACCTCAACAACCTGCAAAAAGGCACCGAATTCGAAGCCATGGACTTGGAATCCATCGTGAAGAAGTCCAGTGGCGGCATCTACAACAACGCTGCACAAATCTGGAACCACACCTTCTTCTGGAACTGCATGAAGCCCAACGGCGGCGGCGAACCCAGCGGTGCATTGGCCGATGCCATCAACGCCAAGTGGGGCAGCTACGCGGCTTTCAAGGAAGCGTTTGTAAAGAGCGCCGTGGGCAACTTTGGCTCGGGCTGGACTTGGCTGGTGAAAAAGGCCGATGGCTCGGTGGACATTGTCAACATGGGGGCCGCTGGCACGCCCCTGACCACCGGTGACACCGCCTTGCTGACGGTGGATGTCTGGGAACACGCCTACTACATCGACTACCGCAACCTGCGTCCCAAGTTTGTCGAGACCTTCTTGGACAAACTGGTCAACTGGTCGTTTGCCGAAGCCAACTACGCCTGATGCCGTTAGCGCCCTTCGCGGCGCAAGCTGTTCACAAAACCCGCAAGCCTGTGCCTGCGGGTTTTTTTGTGACAAAAAATACCGTTATTTTTTGCATAGCGGGATGCTGGTTCAAAAAGTGACAGTCTGGTCAGAGCATTGAAAGCAAAATTGCAGACCATCCTGAGGTTCTGCGCTTCTGCCCCGCTGCCCTGCGGAGCAACAGACCCGTGGGATGTTCACAACGACAGATCTGGAGAGACCACACATGAGCCACGAAAAACCCACCATCGTTTACACGCTGACCGACGAAGCCCCCCTGTTGGCCACCAGTGCCTTCCTGCCCATCGTCCGCACCTTCACCGCACCCGCCGGTGTCAACGTCGAGGCCAGCGACATCTCGGTTGCGGCCCGCGTACTGGCCAACTTCCCTGAGTACCTGACCGAAGAGCAGCGCGTGCCCGACACCCTGGCCGAGCTGGGCAAACTCACGCTCAAGCGCGAAGCCAACATCATCAAGCTGCCCAACATCAGCGCCTCGGTGGCCCAGCTGGTGTCCTGCATCAAAGAGCTGCAAGCCAAGGGTTACGCCATTCCTGACTACCCGGAAAACCCCAAGACCGACGAAGAAAAAGCCCTCAAGACCCGTTACGGCAAGTGTTTGGGCTCAGCCGTGAACCCGGTGCTGCGCGAAGGCAACTCCGACCGCCGTGCGCCGCGTGCCGTCAAGGAATACGCCCGCAAGAACCCGCACAGCATGGCCGACTGGAGCCAAGCCTCGCGCACCCACGTCTCGCACATGCACGGCGGCGACTTCTACCATGGCGAAAAGTCCATGACGCTGGACCGTGCGCGTGACGTGAAGATGGAACTGATCACGAAATCCGGCAAAACCATTGTGCTCAAACAAAAGGTGTCGCTGCTGGATCGTGAGGTGATCGACAGCATGTACATGAGCAAGAAAGCCCTGCTGGCTTTCTACGAGCAAGAGATTGAAGACGCACACAAAACCGGTGTGATGTTCTCGCTGCACGTCAAGGCCACCATGATGAAGGTGTCGCACCCCATCGTGTTTGGTCACTGCGTGAAAATCTTCTACCGCGAAGCTTTCGAGAAGCATGCCGACACCCTCAAAGAGCTGGGCGTGAACGTCAACAACGGCATGGTGGACTTGTACAACAAGATCGAGAAGTTGCCCGCCTCGCTGCGCGACGAGATCAAGCGCGATCTGCACGCCTGCCACGAACACCGCCCCGAGCTGGCCATGGTGGACTCGGCCAAAGGCATCACCAACTTCCATTCGCCCAACGATGTGATCGTCGATGCCTCCATGCCCGCCATGATCCGCAACGGCGGCAAGATGTGGGGGGCCGATGGCCGCCTGAAGGACGTGAAGGCTGTGATGCCCGAATCGACCTTCGCCCGCATCTACCAGGAGATGATCAACTTCTGCAAGTGGCACGGCGCGTTCGACCCCAAAACCATGGGCACCGTGCCCAACGTGGGCCTGATGGCGCAGCAAGCCGAGGAATACGGCAGCCACGACAAGACCTTCGAGATCCCCGAAGACGGCGTGGCCAACATCACCGACATCAACACCGGTGAGGTGCTGATGAGCCAGAACGTGGAAGAGGGCGACATTTGGCGCATGTGCCAGTGCAAGGACGCGGCCATCCGCGACTGGGTCAAGCTGGCTGTTAACCGCGCCCGCAACTCCGGCATGCCGGTGGTGTTCTGGCTCGACCAGTACCGCCCGCACGAAGCCCAGCTGATCACCAAGGTCAAGATGTACCTGCACGAGCACAACACCGCCGGGCTGGACATCCAGATCATGAGCCAGGTGCGCGCCATGCGCTACACCTTGGAGCGCGTCATCCGTGGCCTGGACACCATCAGCGCCACCGGCAACATCCTGCGCGACTACCTCACCGACCTGTTCCCGATCATGGAACTGGGCACCTCGGCCAAGATGCTGTCCATCGTGCCCTTGATGGCCGGTGGTGGCATGTACGAAACCGGTGCCGGCGGCTCGGCCCCCAAGCACGTGCAGCAACTGGTGGAAGAAAACCACCTGCGCTGGGATTCGTTGGGTGAATTCCTGGCCCTGGCGGTCAGTCTGGAAGACTTGGGTCTGAAAACCGGCAACAAGGCCGCCAAAATCTTGGCCCAGACGCTGGATGCCGCAACAGGCAAACTGCTGGACAACAACAAGAACCCGTCCCCACGCACGGGCCAGCTGGACAACCGGGGCAGCCAGTTTTACTTGGCCCTGTACTGGGCGCAGGCGCTGGCCGAGCAGAAGGAAGATGCGGATCTGGCAGCGAAGTTTGCACCGCTGGCCCGTCAGTTGACCGAGAACGAGCAGACCATCGTGAACGAGTTGAACGCGGTGCAAGGTCAGCCGGTGGACATTGGCGGCTACTACAAGCCCGACTTTGACAAGCTCAGCGCCATCATGCGCCCCAGCGCCACCCTCAACGCTGCGCTGCAAAGCGCGCAGGTCTGACGCTGCTTGCGTGCGGTACACCGGTCAGGGCGGCTGGTGTACCGCTGGTACAGGTGCCCGGTGCCAAGCTGGGCACTAGGCTTGATGTCGCTGGAGCCTGTTTCAGGGCCTGAAAGCGTTGCCGCCCAAGCGCGCACCAGCTGCCAAGCCGCGCTTGGCAAACCAGCCTTGGTTCATCTCCAGCACAAACCGCACCGGCTGGCTGGAGCAATGCGATTCGAGTGTCAAAGGCTTCATGTCGGCCAAGTTGACGATGGTGCCGTCGTCGGCCACAAACGCTGCGGTCAGGGGCAGCAGCGTGTTCTTCATCCAAAAACACTGCACGGCAGGTTGTTCAAACACGAACAGCATGCCCTCGTGCGTGGGCATGCTGGGGCGGTGCATCAGCCCGATGGCCCGCTGCTCTGGCGTGCTGGCCACCTGCGCATCAATCAGGTGCATACCTGCTTTGAGCTGGATGCGCGGTAGCTGCGTCTGCGGCGTACCTTGGGACCAAGCGGGGGTGAGACCCGTTAGCAGGCCCGTCAGCAGGCCGAAGGTGGTCAGCAAGGCCAGCCGTCTGGGCAGGGGAGGGCAGTGTGGTTTCATGAGAATGCGAAAGAAAAACGGCCCGAAATGCGAAGAAAGGCTTCAGGGCCAAGCCAAGAACCATCGGATTTTCGAACATTCTGCAGCACGCTGATGCTGGTTTTTTTGCGCAGTTCCTGAGCTGGAACAGGCAAATTCCGAAGCTTGGTGTTTGTAACCGCTTGTGTAAGTGGCTCGTAAGAGCGATTGCGGACATTCGCCCGCTGAACCCGTTAACCGAGTCGTCAACGATTCCATCCCCCTGAGGAGACTGCCTATGTCCACATCATCATCCATCGAATCGACCCTGGTCGAAAACCGCGTTTTTGAACCCAGCGCGGCCACCGTCAGTGCTGCACGCATTGCCGGCATGGACGCTTATAACGCGCTTTGCGCCGAAGCCGAGGCCGATTTCGAAGGTTTCTGGGGCAAGCGTGCTCTCGAAACCCTGACTTGGCACAAGCCCTTCACCAAAGTGCTTGACGAGTCCAACAAGCCTTTCTACAAGTGGTTTGAAGACGGCGAACTCAACGCTTCTTTCAACTGCCTCGACCGCCACATGGGTACGCCGGTCGAAAACAAGACCGCCATCATTTTTGAAGCCGACGGCGGCGAAGTCACCAAAGTCACCTACAAAGAACTGCTGGCCAAGGTGTCGCAGTTTGCCAATGCCCTGAAAGCCAAAGGCGTGAAAAAAGGTGACCGCGTGGTCATCTACATGCCCATGACCATCGAAGGCGTGGTCGCCATGCAGGCCTGTGCCCGCATTGGTGCCACCCACAGCGTGGTGTTCGGTGGCTTCTCGGCCAAGGCCCTGCAAGAGCGTATTCAAAACGCCAGCGCCGTGGCCGTCATCACCGCCAACTACCAAATGCGCGGCGGCAAAGAACTGCCCCTGAAGTCCATCGTGGACGAAGGCATTGCCATGGGCGGCTGCGAGTCGGTGAAAGACGTGATCGTCTTCCAGCGCACCCCCAGCGCCGTCAACATGGTCGCCGGTCGCGACAGCTTCATGCACGAAGTCATGGCTGCCGAATCCACCGACTGCCCCGCCGAGATGGTGGGCGCTGAACACCCGCTGTTCGTGCTCTACACCTCCGGCTCCACCGGCACCCCCAAAGGCGTGCAGCACAGCACCGGTGGCTACCTGCTGTGGGCCAACCTGACCATGAAGTGGACCTTCGACCTGAAGGACAGCGACGTGTTCTGGTGTACCGCCGACATTGGCTGGATCACCGGCCACAGCTATGTGGCCTACGGCCCGCTGGCCGCTGGTGCCACGCAAATCGTGTTTGAAGGCGTGCCCACTTACCCGAACGCTGGTCGCTTCTGGCAGATGATCGAGCGCCACAAGTGCACCATTTTTTACACCGCACCCACGGCCATTCGCTCGCTCATCAAGGCTGCTGAAGGTGACGAAAAAGTGCATCCCGCCCGCTCTGACCTGAGCAGCTTGCGCATTCTGGGTTCGGTGGGCGAGCCCATCAACCCCGAAGCTTGGATGTGGTACTACAAGCATGTCGGCGGCGAGCGTTGCCCCATTGTGGACACCTTCTGGCAGACCGAAACCGGTGGTCACATGATCACGCCGCTGCCCGGTGCCACCCCGCTGGTGCCTGGCTCCTGCACGCTGCCGCTGCCCGGTATCACCACGGCCATCGTGGACGAAACCGGCAACGACGTGCCCAACGGCGCGGGCGGCATTTTGGTGGTCAAGAAACCCTGGCCTTCCATGATCCGCACCATCTGGGGTGACCCTGAGCGCTTCAAGAAGAGCTACTTCCCCGAAGAGCTCAAAGGCTTCTACTTGGCTGGTGACGGCGCTGTGCGCAGCACCGACCGGGGTTACTTCCGCATCACCGGTCGTATTGACGACGTGCTGAACGTGTCGGGTCACCGCATGGGCACCATGGAAATCGAATCCGCGCTGGTGGGCAAGACCGATCTGGTGGCCGAAGCCGCTGTGGTGGGCCGCCCCGACGACCTGACCGGCGAAGCCATTGTGGCCTTCGTGGTGCTCAAGCGTTCGCGCCCCACTGGCGACGAAGCCAAAGCCATTGCCAAAGTGCTGCGCGACTGGGTGGGCAAAGAAATTGGCCCCATTGCCAAGCCCAAAGACATCCGTTTTGGTGACAACCTGCCCAAGACCCGCTCCGGCAAGATCATGCGCCGCCTGCTGCGCTCGATCGCCAAGGGCGAAGCCATCACACAAGACACCTCCACGCTGGAAAACCCAGCCATCCTCGACCAGCTGGCCGAAAACAACTGATCGTTGATCTACCATTGCCCTGCCTGACACACTAGGCAGGTGCCAATAAAAAAAGCCGCTGGATTTCAGCGGCTTTTTTGTTATCAAGCAGGCATTATTTGAGGCTCAGCACCCAGGTAGCGAGTGTTTTGGCTTCTGCTGCAGAAACCTGTGCGTTGGCTGGCATGGGAACAGCACCCCAGTTACCCGAGCCACCTTTGACGATTTTTTCAGCCAGTTTGTCGGCTGCTTTGGCATCACCTGCGTATTTTTTGGCCACTTCTTTGTAAGCGGGGCCAACCAGCTTCTTGTCCACGGCGTGGCAGGCCATGCAGTTTTTCTTGGTAGCCAATTCTTGGTTTGCCAAGGCGGGGGCGCTGAGGGTGGCCAGGGCAGCGGCCAGCAAGAGGGCGTGTTTCATGGTTTGTCCTTTCGGGTTGGGGGTACGGGTTGGGTTGTCTCAGGGAGACCGAATTTTATCGGCCAGCCCGTGACTGGGGTAAACGGTTACAGTTATTTGCTGTTTTTCGTGTGACGTTTTCCGGAGGATTCCATGTATTTCTTGCTAGCTGCCGTGGTGCTGATCTTGATGAAGTACTTTGAGTGGGGCTTTGCCGCGCAGTGGCCGTGGTGGTGGGTGCTTTCGCCCCTTGCGCTCGCCGTGGTGTGGTGGGCTTGGGCCGATGCCAGTGGCTACACCAAGCGCCAGGCCATGAAAAAAATGGAAGACCGCAAGCAAGAACGCCTCAAGCGCCAGCAGGAAGCCCTGCGTGCCAGCGGCAAGCGCCGCCCCCACTGACAGTTGCCGAACAGGCGGGTCTTTGCTGCCCTCGGCGATAATCGCCCCCGCTTTTCGCTTCCCTCTTAACCCTCACCATTCCAGCAACCATGCCCGCTTACCGTTCCAAAACCTCCACCGCTGGCCGCAACATGGCGGGGGCTCGCGCCCTCTGGCGTGCCACCGGTATGAAAGATGGGGACTTCAGCAAACCTATCATCGCCATTGCCAATTCGTTCACCCAATTTGTGCCCGGCCATGTGCACCTGAAAGATTTGGGCCAGCTGGTGGCGCGTGAAATTGAAGCAGCGGGCGGCGTGGCCAAAGAATTCAACACCATTGCCGTGGATGACGGCATTGCCATGGGCCATGACGGCATGCTGTATTCGCTGCCCAGCCGCGAGCTGATTGCCGACAGCGTGGAATACATGGTCAATGCCCATTGCGCCGATGCGCTGGTGTGTATTTCCAACTGCGACAAGATCACCCCAGGCATGCTCATGGCTGCTATGCGCCTGAACATTCCGGTGGTGTTTGTCTCCGGCGGCCCTATGGAGGCGGGCAAAGTTCGGCTGGCTGTGCCGGGTACGCAAACCATTCAAATCAAGAAGCTGGACTTGGTGGATGCCATGGTCATGGCCGCTGACAGCCAGGTGGACGATGCCACCGTGGCCGAAGTGGAGCGATCGGCCTGCCCCACCTGCGGTTCGTGTTCGGGCATGTTCACCGCCAACTCCATGAACTGCTTGGCCGAGGCCCTGGGCTTGGCACTGCCCGGCAACGGCACGGTGGTGGCCACCCATGCCGACCGTGAGCAGTTGTTCAAACGCGCCGGTCGTCTGGTGGTGGAGCTGTGCAAGCGCTATTACGAACAAGACGATGCCTCGGTGCTGCCGCGCTCCATTGCCACGTTTGAGGCATTTGAAAACGTGGTCTCGCTCGACATTGCCATGGGTGGCTCCACCAACACGGTGCTGCACCTGCTGGCCACCGCCCGCGAAGCGGAACTGAACTTCACCATGGCCGACATTGACCGCCTCTCGCGCCGGGTGCCCACCCTGTGCAAGGTGGCCCCCAACACCAACAAGTACCACATTGAAGACGTTCACCGCGCCGGTGGCGTGATGGCGATTTTGGGCGAGCTCGATCGCGGCGGTTTGCTGCACACCCATGTGTCCACGGTACACAGCCCCAGCATGAAGCACGCCCTGGACCAATGGGACATTGCCCGCCAGCCCTCTGACGACGTGGCCACTTTCTACAAAGCAGGCCCGGCGGGCATTCCCACCCAGGTGGCTTTCAGCCAGTCCACCCGCTGGCCCTCGCTGGACTTGGACCGCCAAAACGGCTGCATTCGCTCGGTCGAGCATGCCTATTCCCGCGACGGCGGCTTGGCTGTGCTGTACGGCAATTTGGCGCAAGACGGCTGCATTGTGAAAACCGCGGGCATTGACGAGAGCATGTTTGCGGTGGAAGAACTGCGCTACACCACCAGCGTGCCCACCTCGACGCTGCGCGTGTTTGAAGGCCCAGCCCGCGTGTTTGAAAGCCAAGATGCCGCCGTTGAAGCGATTCTGGCCGACCAGATTCAGGCGGGTGATGTGGTCGTCATCCGCTACGAAGGCCCGCGTGGTGGCCCCGGCATGCAGGAAATGCTCTATCCCACCTCCTACCTCAAATCCAAAGGGCTGGGCAAACACTGCGCCTTGCTCACCGATGGCCGTTTTTCGGGCGGCACATCTGGCCTGTCCATCGGCCACGCATCGCCCGAGGCCGCCGCAGGCGGCACCATTGGTCTGGTCTATGAAGGCGACCTGATCCGCATTGACGTGACCCAGCGCTCCATCGTGCTGGTGGTTGATGAGGCCGAGCTGGAACGCCGCCGCGCCCTGCAAGATGCCCAAGGCTGGAAGCCCGCCGCACCCCGCCAGCGCAAGGTGTCGGCAGCCCTTAAAGCCTATGCCATGTTGGCCATGAGTGCCGACAAAGGCGCGGTGCGCGACCTGTCTTTGCTGGGCGACTGAAGCCCGCTTCGCCCGTTTTCAAAAACCCCTCAGTTCGCCGGGCCTGTGTGCCCGGCGGTTTTGTTTGCCCTTGACACCACACCATGAACAGCCCTGTTAATCCCGTCACCCCCGTTGCCTCGGTGGCCGACATCCGCAAAACCTTTCTCGACTTCTTTGCCGCCAAAGGCCACACGGTGGTGGCATCCAGCCCGCTGGTGCCCGGCAACGACCCCACGCTCATGTTCACCAACAGCGGCATGGTGCAGTTCAAAGACGTGTTCCTGGGCACCGACAAGCGCTCTTATGTGCGCGCCGCCTCGGTGCAAGCCTGCCTGCGCGCCGGGGGCAAGCACAACGACCTGGAAAACGTGGGCTACACCGCCCGCCACCACACCTTTTTTGAAATGCTGGGCAATTGGAGCTTTGGCGACTATTTCAAGCGCGAAAGCCTGACATGGGCTTGGGAGCTGCTGACCGAGGTGTACAAACTGCCCAAAGAGCGCCTGCTGGCCACGGTGTACGCCGAAGACGACGAAGCATTTGACATTTGGACGAAAGAAATTGGCCTGCCCGCCGACCGCGTGATCCGCATTGGCGACAACAAGGGCGGGCGCTACAAGAGCGACAACTTCTGGATGATGGCCGACACCGGCCCCTGCGGCCCCTGCTCCGAAATCTTTTACGACCACGGCCCGCACATCCCCGGCGGCCCGCCCGGCAGCCCCGAAGAAGACGGCGACCGCTTCATTGAAATCTGGAACAACGTGTTCATGCAGTTCAACATGGACGAAACCGGCGCGGTAACCCCACTGCCCGCCCCCTGCGTGGACACCGGCATGGGCTTGGAGCGCTTAGCCGCCATCTTGCAACACGTCCACAGCAACTACGAAATCGACATTTTTGACGCGCTCATCCAAGCCGCAGGCCGTGAAACGGGCACCGCCGACCTGAGCAACCCGTCGCTGAAAGTGATTGCCGACCACATCCGCGCCACCGCCTTCCTCATCAGCGACGGCGTGATCCCCAGCAACGAAGGCCGGGGTTATGTGCAGCGCCGCATCGTGCGCCGTGCCATCCGCCACGGCTACAAACTGGGCCAAAAAACCCCGTTCTTCCACAAGCTGGTACCCGACTTGGTGCGCCTGATGGGCGATGCCTACCCCAACCTGGCCGCGCAGGCCCAGCGCATCACCGAGGTGCTGAAGGCGGAAGAAGAGCGGTTTTATGAGACGCTGGCCAATGGCATGGAGATTTTGGATGCCGCGCTGGCAGGCAATGCCCAAGTGCTGCCCGGCGATGTGGCCTTCAAGCTGCACGACACCTACGGCTTCCCGCTGGACCTGTCGGCAGACGTGTGCCGCGAACGCGGTGTGAGCGTTGACGAAGCCGGTTTCCATGCCGCCATGGAAGCGCAAAAAGCCAAAGGCCGTGCCGCTGGCAAGTTCAAAATGGACAAGGCGCTGGACTACAGCGGCGCGGGCAACACCTTTGTGGGCTACGAACAGTTGCAAGCCCCGGCCAAGGTGCTGGCCTTGTACTTGGACGGCACGCCGGTGGCTGAATTGAAGGCCGGGCAGCAGGGCGTGGTGGTGCTGGACACGACCCCGTTTTATGCCGAAAGCGGCGGGCAGGTGGGCGACGAGGGGGACATCAGCACGCCGTCGGCCCGCTTTGCGGTGGCGGACACGCAAAAAATCAAGGCTGATGTGTTTGGCCACCACGGCCATGTGGTGCAGGGCACGCTGGCCGTGGGCGATGCGGTGAGCGCCAGCGTCAACCTGGACAAACGCGCTGCCACCGTGCGCAACCACAGCGCCACCCACCTGATGCACAAGGCGCTGCGCGAGGTGCTGGGCACGCATGTGCAGCAAAAGGGCAGCTTGGTGAATGCCGAACGCACCCGCTTTGACTTCACCCACAACGCCCCTGTGACGGATGCGCAAATCCGCGACATTGAGCAGCGGGTGAATGCCGAGGTGCTGGCCAATGCCAGCACGCAGGCCCGTGTGATGGACATTGAAAGCGCCAAAGCCACCGGGGCCATGATGCTGTTTGGCGAGAAATACGGCGACACCGTGCGCGTGCTGGACATTGGCAGCAGCCGCGAACTCTGCGGCGGCACCCATGTGCAGCGCACCGGCGACATTGGTTTCTTCACCATCGTGGCCGAAGGCGGCGTAGCCGCTGGCGTGCGCCGGGTGGAAGCCCTGACCGGCCTCAACGCCCTGGCCTATGTGCAAGACATGGAAACCACCCTGGGTGGCGTGGCCGGTACGCTGCGCGTGGTGCCGGGCGATGTGCCCGCCCGTGTCGATGCCCTGCTGGAACAGCTGCGCGATGCCGAAAAAGAAATGGCTGCCCTGAAAAGCCGCCTGGCCTCGGCCCAAGGCGACGAGCTGGTGAACCAAGCGGTCGATGTCAAAGGCATCAAACTGCTGACGGCTGTGCTGCCCGGTGCCGATGCCAAGGCCCTGCGCGAAACCCTGGACAAGCTGAAAGGCAAGCTGAAGTCGGCTGCGATTGTGCTGGCGGCGGTGGACGGTGCCAAAGTGCAACTGGCCGCAGGCGTGACGGCTGACATCATGGGCCGCGTCAAGGCCGGTGAGTTGGTGAACTTTGTCGCCCAACAGGTAGGCGGCAAAGGTGGCGGCAAGCCCGACATGGCCATGGCCGGTGGCACCCAGCCCGCCGCCTTGCCGCAGGCCCTGGCCTCGGTGGCGGCTTGGGTGGAACAGCGCCTGTAAGCCTGCGCAGCGCTTGGGCGGGCGGTGGACTTGACCCCGCCATCAACCCCCACCCAAGCTTTCCCAGCGTTCCATGGCTTCCAGCCACTGCGCCTCCACCTCGGCCAAGCGGGTCGCCAATTGCGCCGCCTGTTGTGGTGCGCTGGCGTAGAGCTGACCGTCGGCCAGTTGGGCTTGCAGGCCGGTTTGTTCTGCCTCTAGGGCTGCCATGCGCTCGGGCAGGGCATCGAATTCGCGCTGCTCTTTGTAGCTCAGCTTTTTCTTGGTAGCAGCAGGGGCTGGGCTGGCGGGTGGGCTGGTTTTGCTTGCGCTGGTGTCTGCCGGTGCTGCGGGGGGGCTGACCTTTTCGCGCTGCAAGGCCTCGGCGCGGGCCGACTGGGTGAGCCAGTCTTGCACGTCGCCCACGTACTCGCGCCAGCGCCCTTCACCTTCACTGACCAGGGTGCTGGTGACCACGTTGTCCAGAAACCGGCGGTCGTGGCTGACCAGAAACACCGTGCCCTCGTACTGCTGCAACAGGTCTTCCAGCAGCTCCAGCGTGTCAATGTCCAGGTCGTTGGTCGGCTCGTCCAGCACCAGCACATTGGCCGGGCGTGCAAACAGCCGCGCCAGCAGCAGCCGGTTGCGCTCGCCGCCAGACAGGGTGCGCACCGGCGCATTGGCCCGTGCGGGCGAGAACAAAAAGTCGCTCAGGTAGCTTTTGACGTGGGTGCGTTTGTTGCCAATTTCGATCCATTCGCTGCCGGGGCTGATGAAGTCTTCCAGCGTCGCGTCCAGGTCAATCTGGTCGCGCATCTGGTCAAAATAGGCCACGGTTTGCTTGCTGCCTAGGCGCACCGTGCCGCTGTCGGGGGCCAGTTCGCCCAGAATGATTTTCAGCAGCGTGGTTTTGCCCGCGCCGTTGGGGCCAATCAGGCCCATTTTGTCGCCACGCAAAATGGTGGCCGAAAAGTCCCGAATGATGCTGCGCTGCCCGCCGTCTGCCGTGGGGTAGGCTTTGCTCACGCGCTCCAGCTCGGCCACCATCTTGCCGCTGGCACCGCCGCTGGCCACTTCCAGCTTCACGCTGCCCAAGGCATCGCGCCGCTGGGCACGCTGGGCACGCAAAGCCTCCAGCCGTGTGATGCGGCCCTGTGCCCGCGTGCGTCGGGCCTCTACCCCTTTGCGAATCCACACCTCTTCTTGCGCCAGCAGCTTGTCGGCGCGGGCGTTGATGACGGCTTCTTGGGTCAGTTGCTCTTCTTTCAGCAGCTGGTACTGTGCAAAATTGCCGGGGTAGCTCAGCAGCCGCCCCCGGTCCAGCTCCACCATTCGGGTGGCCACGCGGTCCAGAAAGGCCCGGTCGTGGCTGATGGTGACGATGCTGCCGGGGTATTCCAACAGCAGGTCTTCCAGCCAAGTGATGCTGTCCAAGTCCAGGTGGTTGGTGGGTTCATCCAGCAGCAGCACGTCGGGGCGGCTGACCAGCGCCTGTGCCAGCGCCACCCGCTTTTTGTTGCCGCCCGAGAGCGACCCCACCGCCGAAGCGCCGTCTAGGTGCAAGCGGTGCAGGGTTTCTTCGACCCGCTGCTCCCAGTTCCAGGCATCCAGCGCCTCAATGCGGTTTTGCAGCGCGTCCAAGTCCAGCCCGTCGGCACCGCTTAAATACAGATCGCGCGCGGCCCGCGCATCGGCCAGACCGACGCTGGCGGCTTCAAACACGGTGCTCGTCAAGTCCAAAACGGGTTCTTGAGGCACATAAGCCACGCGCAGCCCGGTTTGCACCTGCAAACTGCCGTCGTCGGGTTTTTCCAGCCCGGCCAGAATTTTCAGCAGCGACGACTTGCCGGTGCCGTTGCGGCCAATCAGGCCGACGCGCTCCTGCGTCTCCAGCGCAAAGTCGGTATGGTCCAGCAGCGCCACATGGCCAAAAGCCAGTTGCGCATTCTGCAAGGTGATGAGTGCCATGGAAAACCCGAAGTGAAATGGCCGCGATTATCCCTGTGGCCTGTCGCTTCCAGCTTCCCGCACAATCCGCCTTGAACACGCTGGTTTTTCAGACCGTAGCGGCTTTTTACAATCAGTGCCACCACCGATGGCCTGTGCCTGTGCTTTTGGCTCGGGGCCACAGTCTGTCCCATACCCGCCGCCCCGTCTGCATGCTGGTGCTTGGGCGGGGCGGTTTTTTGAATTTTCATCACCATTCACCCATGTCCCACGTTCAAGAAGGTTCCTTTCTCACCCTGCACTACCGCATGTCGGGGCCGCAGGGGCAGGTCATCATCGACACCTTTGGTGGGCAGCCCGCCACCATCAGCCTGGGGTCGGGGCAACTCTCGCCCGCCATCGAACAGCGCCTGCTCGGGCTGGCCGAGGGCACGCAGCAGGTGATTGAGCTGGCTCCTGGCGAAGCCTTTGGTGAGCGCCAGGCCGACATGGTGCAGTGGGTGGCGCGCAAGCTGCTCAATGAACTGGGCGACCCGCTGGAGCAGTATGTGGCGGGTGATGTGGTGCAGTTCCCGACCCCCGACGGGTTGGGCAGCTTTGCCGGGTCTGCCCTTGAGGTGCGCGAAGACGGTGCCGTCCTGTTCGACTTCAACCACCCGTTGGCCGGTCAGCCCGTGCGTTTTGAGGTGCAACTGATTGGAGTGCTGTGATGAACCTGAACCCCATTGCCCCCTCCACGACGGACGGTATGGACGTGTTGCTGGCCGAGCCCCGTGGCTTTTGTGCCGGGGTGGACCGCGCCATTGAAATCGTTGAGCGTGCCTTGCGCAAATTCGGGCGGCCCATTTATGTGCGCCATGAAATCGTGCACAACACCTATGTGGTCAACGACCTGAAAGCCAAGGGGGCCATCTTTATTGAAGACTTGGCCGACGTGCCCCCCGGTGCCACCCTGGTGTTTTCGGCGCACGGCGTGAGCAAGGCTGTGCAACAAGAAGCGCAGGATCGCGGTTTTCAGGTGTTCGATGCCACTTGCCCCCTGGTCACCAAGGTGCACGTGGAAGTGGCCAAGCTGCACCGCGAAGGTTTTGAATTCATCATGATCGGCCACAAAGGCCACCCCGAGGTGGAGGGCACCATGGGCCAGCTCGACAGCGGCATCCACCTGGTCGAAGACATCGACGATGTGGCCCGTGTGCAACCCACCCAGGAAGCCAAGCTGGCCGTCGTCACACAGACCACCCTCTCGGTGGACGATGCCGCCGAGATTTTGGCTGCCGTCAAGGCCCGCTTCCCGCAGGTGCGCGAGCCCAAGCAGCAAGACATTTGCTATGCCACCCAGAACCGCCAAGATGCCGTCAAGCTGCTGAGCCCGCAGGTGGAACTGGTGATTGTGGTGGGCAGCCCCACCAGCTCCAACAGCAACCGCCTGCGCGAAGTCGCCCTCAAGCTCGGCACCGACAGCTACATGGTGGACAGTGCCGACGAACTGCGCCCCGAATGGTTCGAGGGCAAAACCCGCATCGGCCTGACGGCAGGCGCATCGGCCCCCGACATCTTGGTGCGTCAGGTGGTGGATCGCATCAAGGCCCTGGGTGCCATTTCGGTACGCACCCTGGACGGCCTGAGCGAAACCGTGAAATTCCCCCTGCCCAAAGGCCTCAAGCTCGACAGCGAAGACCAGCCCCCGCTGCAACACCTGCGCTGAGCTTCAGACACCCCACATTTCCGACATCCGATAGACCCATGCTCGATATCGTCACCCTCCGCAAAGACCTTGATGCCGTCATCGCCCGGCTCGAAACCCGCAAACAACCCCAGCCCTTTCTGGACGTGGCCCGCTTCCGTGCCCTAGAAACTGAGCGCAAAACCCTGCAAACCCATACCGAGGCGCTGCAAAACCAGCGCAACAGCCTGTCCAAGCAAATCGGCATGTTCAAAGGCAAAGGCCAACACGCCGAGGCCGATGCGGCCATGGCGCAAGTCGGTCAGATCAAGACCGAGCTGGAACAGTCCGCCGCCCGCCTAGACAGCCTGCAAGCCGAGCTGCAACACCTGCTGCAAGCCGTGCCCAACCTGCCACACCCCAGCGTGCCGGTGGGCGCGGGCGAAGAGGGCAATGTGGAGGTGCGCCGCTGGGGCACGCCGCGCCCGTTTGACTTTGCCGTGCGCGACCATGTGGACTTGGGCGAACCGCTGGGCTTGGACTTTGATACCGGTGCCAAACTGGCGGGCTCGCGCTTCAGCTTCATGCGCGGCCCCATCGCCCGGCTGCATCGGGCACTGGCGCAGTTCATGCTGGACGTACAAACCCAGCAACACGGCTACACCGAGTGCTACACGCCCTACATCGTCAACGCCGACACCCTGCGCGGCACCGGCCAGCTGCCCAAATTTGAAGCCGATCTGTTCGCCGTGAAAAAAGGCGGCCAAGACGGCGAAGCCGTGCCCGACACGCAGGCGCTCTACCTCATTCCCACCAGCGAAGTGACGCTGACCAACTTGGTGCGCGACACGGTGCTGGCCGAATCCGAGCTGCCCATCCGGCTCACCGCCCACACCCCCTGCTTCCGGTCTGAGGCAGGCAGCGCCGGGCGCGACACCCGCGGCATGATCCGCCAGCACCAGTTTGACAAGGTGGAAATGGTGCAAATCGTCCACCCGGACAAAAGCTACGAAGCCCTAGAAGCCATGACCAGCCACGCCGAAGCCGTGCTGCAACAGCTGGGCCTGCCCTACCGCGTGATGAGCCTGTGTACCGGCGACATGGGCTTTGGCGCCAGCAAAACCTACGACCTGGAAGTGTGGGTGCCCGCCCAAGGCACCTACCGCGAAATCAGCTCGGTCTCTAACTGCGAAGCCTTCCAGGCCCGCCGCCTGCAAGCGCGTTTCAAAAACGCCCAGGGCAAAAACGAATTGGTGCACACCCTGAACGGCTCCGGCCTGGCCGTGGGCCGCGCTTTGGTGGCCGTGCTAGAAAACTACCAGAACGCCGACGGCAGCATCACCGTGCCCGAGGTGCTGCGGCCCTACATGGGCGGGCTGGCGCTGCTGGTGCCGGGGGTCTAAGGCGCTGCCACAGTCCGACCGGCTGTGGCGCTCAACCTGTCGTCAGCGTGTACCCTGCGGCTTTGCTGCGGCCCAGGCAATCCACTAGGGGTGGCAGCGCTTGTAGCAGCGCAGCTTGCAGGGTGTGTGGCGGGTTGATGATGAACATGCCGCTGGCTGTTAGGCCAGGGCGGTCTTGCGGGCCGTGGCTGGGGTTTTGACCAATTGAGAGCGTGGCATTCAGCCACGGCCGTCGGGCCTGGGTGGACAGGGTTTTGAGGCGGCGCGGCAGGTCGTGCGCTTCGGGGCGCGGAATGACTGGATACCAGACCATGTAGGTGCCGGTAGGGAAGCGCCGCAGTTGTTCCTGAATGCAGGCACTGACCCGGCCATAGTCGCTTTTGATTTCGTAGCTCGGGTCCATCAGCAGCGCGGCGCGTCGGGAACCTGTGGCCGAGGGAGGTGGGGGCAGCAGGGCTTTGATGCCTTCAAACCCGTCTTCACGGGCCACGGCAATCAGCCGCCCGGCCTCCAGCTGGGCAATGTTGGCCGCCAGCGTTTTGCTGTCATTGGGGTGCAATTCAAACAGCCTGAGTCGGTCGCGCGAAGTGGCGCGCATGAGTTGCTGCATCACAAAGGGCGAACCGGGGTACACCCGTAGGGTGCCTGAAGGGTTGAAACTGGCGACCAGGTCGAGGTAGTCGTCCAGCGCTGGGGCGGTGCTGGCCGGGGCCTTGCCCGCTGGGCGCAGCTGGGCAAAGAGTTTGATGACACCGTCCTGCGCTTCGCCGCCGGTTTCGGTGTAGTCGCCATCGAGCCGGTACAGGCCAGCGCCAGCGTGGGTGTCGATCAGGGTGATGCTGGGCTCTTTCTGCATCAGGTGGCGCAGCGTGGCGATCAAGGTGGTGTGCTTGAGCACATCGGCATGGTTGCCAGCGTGGAAGGCGTGTCGGTAACTGAACATGGGCCTGATGGTAGCGCTTTGACCCCGGCGGGCGTGTTGTCCAGCTGGCACTTTTGCATCATCTGTTGAAAATCTACCGCGCTGACCGGATTTTTGCCCCCAATTTCTTCATACAATCGAAGGCTTCGTAGCGAACTGCCTGGCTCCGCGACGAATAAGCGGTAAACCGGCCACGGAATGCCGTCCACCCCACCTAAGAGGTTTCCAACAGAGAAACACCGACCGTGGAAAAGAGCCGCCAAACCTCTCGCCAAGAGAAACTCATGACCAAAACGTTCAGCGCCAAACCCGCTGACGTGACGCACGAGTGGTTTGTGATTGACGCGACCGACAAGGTCCTCGGACGAGTAGCCAGTGAAGTTGCTCTCCGTCTGCGCGGCAAACACAAAGCCATTTACACGCCTCACGTCGATACCGGTGACTACATCGTCATCATCAACGCCGCCAAAATCCGCGTCACGGGCACCAAAGCCCTTGACAAGGTGTACTACCGCCATTCGGGCTATCCCGGCGGTATCTATGGCACCAACTTCCGTGACATGCAGGCCAAACACCCTGGCCGCGCCCTGGAAAAAGCCGTCAAGGGCATGCTGCCCAAAGGCCCCCTGGGTTACGCCATGATCAAGAAACTCAAGGTGTACGGTGGTGCCGAGCATCCGCACACCGCCCAACAGCCGCAAGTGCTGGACATCTGAGGAGCCGATGATGATTGGTGAATGGAACAATGGCACAGGCCGTCGCAAATCCAGCGTCGCCCGCGTGTTTCTGAAAAAAGGCTCTGGCCAGATCATTGTGAACGGCAAGGACATTCAGTCCTACTTTGGCCGTGAAACCTCGATCATGATCGCCAAGCAACCCCTGCTGCTGACCAACCACGCCGACACCTTCGACGTGATGGTGAACGTGCACGGTGGTGGTGAATCGGGTCAAGCCGGTGCTGTGCGCCACGGTATCACCCGTGCCCTGATCGATTACGATGCCACGCTCAAACCTAGCCTGTCGCAAGCTGGCTTCGTGACCCGTGATGCCCGTGAAGTTGAACGTAAAAAGGTCGGTCTGCGTTCTGCACGCCGCGCCAAACAGTTCAGCAAGCGTTAATCCGCTGCCTTTGCTGCACAAAGCCGCCTGCAAGCTTGTCTTGGGGCGGTTTTTGTTTTTCTGGGCTGTTGTGGTGTCCAGTCCGAGAGGTGTTTTGAATGCGTTTGCGCCTGTTGCGAAGAATGTTGACCGTGAGTGCGCCGCGTGTGGCGGTACACAGCGCTATGCCTTGGCCGCTGCGCTGGCTGGTGGCTGCGCTGGTGCTGGGTTTTTCGGGTTCGTTGGCTTTATGGGCTTTTGAAACGGGCAAAGAGATTGCCGGTCTTGATCGTCATACCCAAGAAGAATTGGTGTCGCTGCGTGCTGAGGTGCAGCAGTTGCGTGCCGATTTGCAAAAGGCGCAGTCGGTGGCCAATACCGCTGAGAGCCTCATCACCACAGAAAAAGCGGCCCAGGGGCAGCTGGCCCAGCAAATTCGTCAACTCCAGGCGGATAACCAGTCGTTGCGTCGCGATCTCGGTTTTTTTGAACGCCTGATCCCCGATACCGGTAAAAGCGATCTCAGCATCCGGGGTTTGCAGGTAGATCGGTTGGCTGAGGGCCAGTGGAAGTGGCAGGTGTTGATGATCCAAGCGACCAAAAATGCGCCCGAATTTGTGGGCCAGCTTGAAATCATCCTCAGTGGCACCTCAGGGGGTAAGCCTTGGTCGCTGACGCACAAGCCCGAACCCGACAGCGTGGTGATCCGCAGCTACCTCCGGCAAGAGGGGGTGGTCGCCGTGCCACCTCAGGCGGTGGTCAATCTGGTCACAGCACGGGTGATGCAAAACGGTGTGCTCAAGTCGGTACAGTCCATCAAACCTTGAGCGGGTTCACATTTGATTTTTTGAGGAGATTCGTGTGTTTGGCAAAAAGAAACAACCCCCGATCAAAAGCCTGGTGGCGTATGGCACGCGCATTCAGGGCCATGTATTGTTTCAGGAAGGACTGCGCATTGACGGTGAGGTCTTGGGCGATATTCGTGCCAGTGACCAGCACCCGAGCATTCTGGTGGTCAGTGAGTCCGCCAGCATCGTAGGCGAGATTCATGCCGACCACGTCATCATCAACGGCAAGGTCAAGGGCCCGGTGTTTGCCTTCAGCCTGCTGGAGTTGCAGCCCAAGGCGCGCATTGAGGGCGATATTGCCTACAAGGCGCTGGAAATGCACCAAGGGGCCATCATCGCCGGCCAACTCCGGCCCATGGCTGCCGATGTTGAGATCAAACCCCCACTGCAACTGGAGGTAAAGAGCGCTTGAGCATGTTTTCCGAGCGTTCTGCTTTAGTATTTGATCTCATTGTTTTGATGGGTACGCGGTACCCAAAAATTTTCGGACAGCGGAATGCTCCGCAACATCTACATAACGAGGTAAACCATGAATGCCGTCGCCGAATTCACACAGACAGACTTGCCCGCCCCGCTGGTTTTTACCGACAGTGCCGCTGCCAAGGTGGCCGACTTGGTTGCCGAAGAAGGTAACCCCGACCTGAAGCTGCGCGTCTTCGTGCAAGGCGGGGGCTGTTCGGGTTTTCAGTATGGCTTTACGTTTGATGAAATCATCAACGATGACGACACCATCATGTCGAAAAACGGGGTCTCTTTGTTGATTGATGCCATGAGCTACCAGTATCTGGTGGGGGCTGAGATCGACTACAAAGAGGACTTGCAAGGTGCGCAGTTCGTGATCAAGAACCCCAATGCCACCACCACCTGCGGTTGCGGCTCCAGCTTCAGTGTCTGACCTGCGTCGTTTTTCAGGCTTTCACCACAACAAAAAAAGGGAGCATAGGCTCCCTTTTTTGTTGTCTGGGCAAACCAGTTGTCACTCGGCGCTGGCCTGTTGCAGCGTGGCTGCGGCATTCAGCTTTTGCCGTTGAACCTGGGCCAGTGCATCAAACCGAGGGCGCAGTGCGGGCTCAATGTCAACCACCTCGCTCTTGCGGGCAACGGCCAGCGGGTCTTGCGGCTGGTTGTTGGTACGGAACTCGAAGTGCAGATGCGGGCCGGTGGATGAGCCCGTTGAGCCTACCGCGCCGATGCGGGCACCTTGCTCTAGCCGCTGACCGCGTGACACGTCAATCCGGCTCAGGTGAGCGTAGACGGTCGCTTGGTTGTTGGCATGCTGAACCTGCACCACATTGCCATAACCGCGCTGCCAGCCTGCAAAGCTGACCACGCCCTCGCCGATGGTGCGCACCGGTGTGCCCGTGGGTGCTGCATAGTCAACCCCCAAGTGGGCCTTGCGTTCGCCCGAAATGGGATGAAAGCGCATGCCATAGCCACTGCTGACACGCGAGAAGGCCAGCGGCGAAGCCAAGAAAAATTTGCGTGAGCTTTTACCGTCAAAACCAAAATAAGCCCCCGACTTGCCGTTGGCATCAAACCAGACTGCTTCGTGGGTGCGTCCGTTGTTGACGAACTCGGCGCTCAGCACACGGCCTGCGCGCATGATTTCGCCATCCGCCTCCAAGACTTCATAGACGAGACTGAAGCGGTCGCCTTGGCGCAGGTCGCGCCGGAAGTCGATGTCGCCCGAGAAAATTTCAGCCAGTTGACCGGCCACGTTGTCGGGCAAATTGGCCTCGTCGGTAGCGGCAAACAGTGTGCTGCGGATGGTGCCACTGACCAAGCGGGCTGAGCTGGTTAGCGTGCCTGTTTCGGTGCGGGCAGACCAACCACCGGGCAGCCGTTCAATAACCAAGCGTTTGAAGGTCTGTCCTTCGTCGGGCAGCCAGCGGGCCGTTAAACGGCGCAATTCGCCACGATCGGTGGTTTCAGCACGCACCAGCTTGTTGCCGCTGCGGTTGAAGAGTTGCCGTGCCATGGCGCTGTTGCGCAGGTATTGCTGCGCTTCGCTGTCGTTCACCCCCAGTCGTTGCAGCAGGCTTTGCGCGGTGTCATCGCGGCGCACCGTGTCACTGCGAAATAGGGTGAACGGCACAGATGATGCGCTGGTTTCGGTGCTCAGGGGCTCCAGGTTCAGCGCCTCGACGACCTGACTGACGGGCAGGCGCGCCGCATCGGGTGCGAGTGGAGCAATGCCGAAGGCGGTGACCCCGGTGCCCAGCAGCAAGGCACCCAGGGCACCCATGAGGCGGCGGGGATGGCGGGCCAAGGTGGCGCGGCTGGTTTGCGCCATGACGATCAGTGTGTGCAGGGCAGGGTGGTTCAAAATTCAGTTCCAGCGTGCAAACCGCTAGCGCGATTTGTAAAAAACGTACCAAACAGGCGGTACCTGTTCTGTGTCAGCGGGTGAACAACACCCGAATAGCACCTGTGGCGGGCCTGTGAAATGGGCCAGCAAGCACTGGCCAATAGATGGGACGGATGTATTGAACAACTGCCCCACTAAAATTCACGACAAACCCTAAAAGTATAGCCAGATCATGGGCTATAACATCCGAGAAATCCCGTATGAACGTCAGTAATCACGAAACCCACGCTCCACATTCTGCGCACAACGCCACGCTGGAGGGCATGGCCTTGTCAGATCGTGTCCAGGAGGCCATGGCCGTGACGCTGCGCGGCTGCGATGAGTTGATACCGGCAACCGACTGGGCCAAAAAACTCGTCAAATCTGAGACCACAGGCGTGCCACTGCGCATCAAACTGGGGCTGGACCCGACCGCGCCCGACATTCACATCGGCCACACCGTGGTGCTCAACAAAATGCGCCAGTTGCAAGACTTGGGGCATCAGGTCATTTTTTTGATTGGCGACTTCACCAGCCTCATCGGTGACCCATCTGGCCGCAACAGCACGCGCCCGCCGCTCACGCCCGAGCAGATCAAGGCCAACGCCGAGACCTATTACAAGCAGGCCAGCTTGGTGCTGGACCCGGCCAAAACCGAGATTCGCTACAACAGCGAATGGAGCCTGCCGCTGGGCAGCATGGGCATGATTCAGCTGGCGGCCAAGTACACCGTGGCGCGCATGATGGAGCGCAACGATTTTCATGACCGTTTCCATGCCAACACGCCCATCAGCGTGCATGAATTTTTGTATCCGTTGATGCAGGGTTACGACTCGGTGGCTTTGAACAGCGACTTGGAGCTCGGTGGCACCGACCAGAAGTTCAACCTGCTCATGGGCCGCCATTTGCAGCAGGAATACGGCCAAGAGCCGCAGTGCATCCTGACCATGCCGCTGCTGGAGGGGCTTGACGGCGTGGACAAAATGTCCAAGTCCAAAAACAACTACATCGGCATCACCGAAGCGCCCAACAGCATGTTTGCCAAGGTGCTCTCCATCAGTGACACGCTGATGTGGCGCTGGTACACCTTGCTGTCGTTCAAGTCGCTCCATGAAATCGCGGCCTTGCAGCGCGAGGTGGCCGAGGGGCGCAACCCCAAAGAGGCCAAAGTCATGCTGGCCAAGGAAATCACGGCCCGCTTTCACAGCATGGCCGCCGCTGATGCGGCCGAGCAGGACTTCATCAACCGCAGCAAAGGTGGCGTGCCTGACGACATTCCCGATGTTCCCCTCAGCGGTGCCCCGCTGGGCATTGCCGCCCTGCTGCAAGCCGCTGGCTTGGTGGCATCCAAGGGCGAGGGCAACCGCCTGATCGACGGCGGTGGCGTACGGGTGGATTCAGTCGTTGTCAGTGACAAAGCGCTGAAGCTGGATGCCGGTGTGTATGTGGTGCAGGTGGGCAAGCGCAAATTTGCACGCGTGACGCTGGCTTGAGACGCTGCACGATGTGGTTCCCCGTTCGCGTACTCACGCCGCAGCGCCTGCTGGCGGCATCGGTGGTGGTGGCTTTGCTCACCATCGTGCTCAAAACGCTGGCCTGGGTGCTGACCGACTCGGTCGGCTTGCTCTCGGATGCGCTGGAGTCGCTGGTCAATCTGGCCGGTGCGGTGTTTGGTTTGGTCATGGTGACCATTGCAGCCCGTCCGCCCGATGCTGACCATCCTTACGGACACCACAAGGCCGAGTATTTTTCGGCCGGTTTCGAGGGCATTCTCATCATCGTGGCGGCCTTGGGCATTTTCTGGACGGCGACCCTGCGCCTGCTGGAGCCGCAGCCCCTGGAGCAAGTGGGCTGGGGGCTGGCCTTGTCGGTGTTCAGTTCTTGTCTTAACGGTCTGCTGGCTTGGGTGATGCTGGGTGCTGCCCAACACCATCGCTCCATGGCGTTGGCAGCCGATGCCCGGCACCTGATGACGGATGTCTGGACATCGGTGGGGGTGGTGCTGGGTATTGCTGTGGTTTCGGTCACTGGCTGGTTGTGGCTGGACCCGCTGGTGGCCATGGCGGTGGCTTTGAACATTTTGCGCGAGGGTGCGCGCCTGATCTGGCAGTCTTCGCAGGGTTTGATGGATGCGGCGGTCGAGTCCGAGGTGTTGACCACCATTGAGCAAACACTGGCCCAGTTTGCCAGCCCGGCAGGCCCAGGGGCCGTCATCCGCTTTGACCACCTGAGCACCCGCAAGGCGGGGCAGCGCCGTTTTCTGGATGTGCACATGCACATGCCCGCCCACTGGTCGTTGGGCCGTGCTGCGGCGGTGCGAACCAGCGTTGAACAAGCCTTGATGAGTGCTGTGCCCGGCTTGCGCGCCAGCATTCAATTGCTGCCCAGCGATGTGGAAACCCACTTTGCTGACCAAAAGGACTTGATGTGATCGCCTTGTTGCAGCGCGTCAGCCAAGCCCGTGTGGACATTGCGGGCGAAACCGTGGGTCAAATTGGCCAGGGTCTGCTGGTGCTGGTGTGTGCCGAACCCACCGACACCGAAGCCGTGGGCCAAAAAATGCTGGCCAAAACTCTGAAACTGCGCATCTTTGCCGACGAGCAGGGCAAGATGAACCGCAGCCTGCAAGACGTGGGCGGCGGCCTGCTCATCGTCAGCCAGTTCACTCTAGCAGCCGACACCCAAAGCGGCAACCGCCCCGGCTTTACCGGTGCTGCACCACCCGCGCTGGGTGAGGCACTTTACAACCAGTTCGTGGCTGCCGCCCGCGCCCAGCACCCGCAGGTAGCCACCGGGCGCTTTGGTGCCGACATGCAAGTGCATTTGGTCAACGATGGGCCGGTGACGATTCCGCTGCGCATTTTGGCTTGAGGGTTGTTGGTGAACGACATCCCCATGATCTTCAGCCATTGGGTCGAGGCCAGCAAAAACCTAGACTTGGGTATGCTGTTGCAGCGTGCGACAACACCACTAGGCCACTATTGTTGAAAAATTTGACAGCGGTACACGACAACCAAGACCATGCGCCTAGATCACGTACACATCAAAAACTACCGCTGTTTTGATCAATTGTCGTTAGACCTGCACCCTCAAATGACGGTGTTTGTCGCACCCAACGGTCAAGGCAAAACCACGGTGCTGGATGCCATCAAGGTGGCATTGTGGCCGTTTGTTGCAGGTTTTGACCTGGGCAGTACCACCAACGACACGACGGGTATTCATATTGAAGACGTTCGTAAAGAGAACGTACAAACCCATGAAATGGATTGGCGTTTACCCGCAGAAATCAATGCCAAAGGACAGCTTCAAGTCAGACGGCTGGTACGGGACGGCGTACTTGTTGACCCAACACCGCGGCTGACCGGACGTGGTGTGGACATCGCTGTCGAATTTGCATCGGACCTGCCTTGGAGCTGTGTCAGGTATCGGGAAAGTGTCAAAAAAGGCACCAAAACCAAAGATTCGGTTGCTGGTGATGCACTGAATTTGTATGAAACCGCCCAAGCATTAGAGCAGCGGATTTTTTCAGGACAACAAACCACACCTGACGATTTACCCATGCTAGGTTATTACGGAACCGGGCGGCTTTGGGCGCAAAAGAAACTCATGGCAACGCATGGAAGGGCTGACGATCAAGCCTCATCGCGCACGTTTGCCTACCGAGACTGCCTCGATCCTGCGTCCAGCTATAAGCACTTTGCCGTGTGGTTCACCAAGATTCACAAATCGTTGTTTCAAGCGCAAATGCGCAATTTCATAAAACAGTTGCCTTTGGACGCTGATGTACCTTACGGACTGACTGCCCCCTTCAAAGCGGTTCAACAAGTTGTTTCTCTGGTTCTTGAACCCCATACGGGATGGCACGAACTTGAATACAGTGAAGAGTTTGAAGAATTGGTTCTTCACCACACCACACATGGCCAGCTTAAAGTCAGCCAACTGAGCGATGGCATCCGCAACATGCTGGCCTTGGTCGGTGACATTGCCTACCGCTGCTACAAACTGAACGCCCACTTGGGAGAAGCGGCACCGCGAAGAACCCACGGCATTGTCATGATCGACGAAGTGGACATGCACCTTCACCCCAGTTGGCAACAAACCGTGCTGACCGACTTGATGAGGGCTTTCCCCAAACTGCAATTCATCGTCACCACCCACAGCCCGCAGGTGCTCACCAGTGTGGATGCAAAGTGCATTTGCAAACTGGTTTCCAGCGTTGACCCAGAAACGGGTCAAAGCCACATCGAAGCAGAACCAGTCAACCAGCAAACCCTGGGCGTTGCCAGTGCCGATGTGCTGGCCGCCATCATGGGCGTTGACCCCATTCCAGATGTGCCACAGGCCCGACAGCTGGCCGAGTTTCACGCGCTGATTCAGCAAAACCTGCACGACACACCCGCAGGGCAAGTCTTGCGCCAGACATTGGATGCTCACTTTGGCGCAGACCACCCGGTGATGCGCGACTGCGACCGCATGATTCGCCTGCAAGCCTTCAAGCTGCGCTTACCCGTGCAGCGCAACCCTGCCGCACAAGGGTGAGCTGAATGCACCGTTTGCACCGAGACCCGCAAGCCCCCGCCTGCCTGGGCCGCTACCAGCACGGCCAGGATAAGTGGGGCATGCAAAGCCCCACACCCGTCGAACGCGCTGAAATATGGGAAAAGCTCAATGCCATGCAAGGCAGCAGGTGTGTTTATTGCGAAGTAACGATTGCCCCTGCCAGTAGCCACATTGAGCATTTCCGCCAGCGCAACCGGTACCCACAGGGCACCTTTGACTGGAGCAACCTGTTTGGCTCCTGCAACCGCCAAGGCACTTGTGGCGACCACAAAGACAAATGTGGCGGCTACGACCACACGGCGCTCATCAAGCCCGATCAAGAAAATCCTGATGACTTCTTCGTGTTCACGCCCGACGGCAACGTTAGCCCCAGAGCTGACCTGACAGAAGAACAACGCCACCGTGCCACTGAAACCATCCGCATCTTCAACCTCAACGGCCCCGAAGGTGCTTTGCGCCAAATTCGGCAGCTCGAGGTGGCCGGCTACGTACAAACCGCCGAATTCTTTGCAGATATGGCAGCATCGTTTCCAGAGCATGAATGGTTGCCACTGCTGGAAAAAGAAGTGAGTAAAACGGCAAACTTGCCCTTCGCCACGGCCATCAGGCACACACTGACCCGCATCGACACCTGAATCGAATAAGCATGAACACTGCACCCCAAAAAACTCATCGAAGCCGCCCTGCCGCTGGCTGCCACCGGTTGCGTTTGAATACATGACCAAGGATTTGATGAATGTTGACACCCGAATTCGTACAAGAACTGTTGTCTGATTTAGAGTCAGACCGGGTTGAGCGCACCGTTTCAACCCACAACACCGACAAGTTTGCCCAAGGGGTAGCGCAAGCCCGCATTTTTGATGCCCAGCCGAGTGGTTTCAAGGTGAGAAAAAACATAAATGAAATCAATAACTTAGCGCATATAAAATGTTACTTTATGTAAGAAAACATCGCCTAGGTACATCAT
>JBEENR010000025.1:0-38975 GCA_041192045.1 Pseudomonadota bacterium
CGTCAGGCAACCCCACCAAACCAAACCCCCTCTGACTCTCCACGTCATTGGGGGTTTCGGCTTTACCAAGCATTCCCAATTCCCCTCCCTCACATCCCCATCTGACTCTCTCTCCCTGGAGGTCAGCGTGAACCTATATCAAGTCTCCCTAAAGTCCGCAAAACATTTTGGGTGGTTTCAAGAGCCAGTTCGTTAATGTGGATGCCGCGCAGGGTTGCAACGGTTTCGGCAATACGGGGCAATTCAGCGGGGGTGTTGATGCCTTGTTCCGCGCCTTGTTGTCGTTGTGCTGCCGTCCTGTATAACCATTGAGGCGGTATGTCGGGGCTGTCGGTTTCCAGTGCTAAGGCCGATAGCGGTAACTGGGTGGCGAGGTGGCGCAGGCGGTGTGCTCCCTCAAAAGTGACAGCGCCTCCAAAACCCAGCAGCATACCGAGTTGTATCAAGGCTTGGGCCTGTTGTTCACTGCCATTGAATGCGTGAGCGATGCCGCCTGGGAGGTGGTGTTGGCGCAGGTATTTCAAAATGAAATCGACGCTGCGACGCACATGCAGCAAGACCGGTAATTGGTGACGTTGCGCTAAAGCGAGTTGTGCCCGGTAAAACCGAATCTGGCGCTCGCGCATGACGGGTTCACAGAGTGACGGCAGAAAAAAATCCAGTCCGATTTCACCCACGGCAACCAGACGAGGATCGTGCCGGTACCGGTCAAGGGCCGACTCCAATCGAGCCAAATCGTTTTCTTCCGCTTGCGGCACATAAAGTGGATGGATGCCTAATGCATAGGTATCGTCCAGTTGGTAGGCCAGTTCACGGACACGTTCAAAATTGCCCACGCAGACTGCGGGTATGACGCATTTGTCAACACCTCGCTCCCGCGCCAGGGCACGGATATCTTGAAGCATGTCGGGCGTTGTGTTCAGCTCCGCGGCATCTAGGTGCGCGTGGCTGTCAATCCAGCAAGGTGTCAAAGACACAGCAAATGCCTCATGCGCAAGGCGCTGTCATGGCGTACTCAGGATGCCACCTCTCAGGTGTAGCACCCGAGCACAACGGGCGGCCAAACTTGTATCGTGGGTGACGACAACGAAAGCTGTACCTTGGTCTTTAGCCAATTGCAGCATGAGTTCAAAAACGCTGTCTGCGCTGCCCCTGTCTAGGTTGCCTGTGGGTTCATCAGCCAGAACGCAAGCGGGGCGGGTGACCAGCGCACGGGCAATGGCTACGCGCTGCCGCTCACCACCAGAGAGTTCTGCGGGTCTGTGGTTTAGGCGTTGACCCAGGCCCACCCGGTGGAGCAGGGCAGTGGCTTGTTCTGCTGCTTGTGCGCGAGACTGGCGGCGTATCCACAGCGGCATGGCAACGTTGTCCTGTGCGCTGAATTCTGGTAGCAGGTGGTGAAACTGGTACACGAAACCCAGATGCTGGTTGCGCAAAATGCCTTGCTGTGCCGCACTGAGGCCTGCCAAGGTTTGTCCAAGCCATGTCACGCTGCCACTGCTGGGGGCATCCAGACCGCCCAGCAGGTGTAGCAGGGTGCTTTTGCCTGAACCGGATGCACCGACAATGGCCAGGGTGTCGCCTGCTTGGACACTCAGGTGGATGTCTTGCAACACAGGCACGTTGAGGTCGCCCTCGCTGAAACGCTTGCTCAAAGCGGTGGCTTGCAACACGGTTTGTGTGCGGGTGATGGGCTGGTGGTCACTCATAGCGCAGAGCTTCGGCTGGGTTGACGCGGCTGGCACGCCAGCTGGGGTAGAGGGTGGCGACGAAGGCCATCACCAGTGAAATCAGGGCCACGGGCAGGATGTCGGCGCGTTGCGGATCGCTGGGCATGCGGTTGATCAGGTAAATATCCTGCGGTAAAAAAGTCGCTCCCAGCGCGCGCTCCAGCGCAGGAACCAGGGTGTCGATGTTGAAGGCGACTCCCAGGCCGAGCAACAGGCCCAACCCGGTTCCGATCACTCCAACCATCGCACCCTGCACCATGAAGATGCCCATGATGCTCGACGGGCTGGCCCCCAGCGTTCGCAAAATGGCAATGTCAGCGCGTTTGTCTGTGACGGTCATCACCAGCGTGGACACCAGATTGAAGGCGGCGACGGCGACGATGAGCGTCAGGATGATGAACATCATGCGTTTTTCCATTTGGACGGCCGCAAACCAAGTTCGGTTTTGCCGTGTCCAGTCGCGCACCAGCAAGCCCGGCTCGAGTTGTGCGGCGATGCTGACCGCCACTTCACGGGCGGCATGCAGATCTTTGATCTTCAGGCGCACACCCGTTGCCCCTGGAACGCGAAAGATGCGCGCTGCATCGTCGATGTGCAACAGCGCCAGCGAGGCATCGTATTCAAAGTGGCCGGAATCGAAGACACCCAAAACCGTCATCTGACGGATACGGGGCACAACCCCGGCGGGGGTGACTTGCCCACTCGGGGCAATCAGGGTGACCGTATCCCCACGCATCACGCCCAAGCTGCGGGCCAGTTCACCACCCAAAATCACACCAAAACCACCGGGTACCAGTTGCGGCAGCAGGGTCTGACGCAGTTGTGCGGCGAGTTCGGTGACATCGGGTTCTCGTGCCGGGTCAATGCCGCGCACCAACACGCCTTTCATGTCCTCGCCCCGTGCCAGCAGGGCTTGCGCCCCCACAAAAGGTGCCGCACCCAGCACCGCTGGGTGCGCTTGTAAAACCGCCAGTTGATTCGCCAAGTCGGGAATCTCTTGTCCACTGGGCTCCAGCACCTCAATGTGTGAGAGCACGCCGAGCATGCGGTCGCGCACTTCTTTTTGAAAGCCATTCATCACGCTCAACACAATGATCAGTGCCGCAACCCCCAGTGCAATGCCCAGCATGGACACGCCAGAGATGAATGAAATAAAACCGTTGCGTCGGCTGGCACGCCCCGCTCGGGTGTAGCGCCAGCCTAGGATAAGTTCGTAAGGAGTTTGCATTGAGGGATATTGTGTGAGTCAGGTGCCGCGTAGGAGCGGCGTTTTTTTAGGCTTTGAAAGCTTTGTACGACAGTGATCAGAATCTGATTGCGCCCGTACTGTATCGGGCATGGCTGCCCGCTAGCGTTCGCATACACTTCTACGCTGTTTTTTTGAGGTATTTCATGAGTCTCCAATGTGGCATTGTGGGCCTGCCCAATGTGGGTAAGTCCACCCTTTTCAATGCGTTGACCAAAGCCGGCATCGCAGCAGAGAACTATCCTTTTTGTACCATCGAGCCCAACACGGGTGTGGTGGAGGTGCCCGATCCACGCTTGCAGCAGCTCGCTGAAGTGGTTCAGCCCGAGCGCACGGTGCCCGCCATTGTCGAGTTTGTGGACATTGCGGGTCTGGTTGCTGGGGCCAGCACAGGCGAAGGTCTGGGCAACAAGTTTTTGGCGCACATTCGCGAGACTGATGCGATTGTGAACGTGGTGCGCTGTTTTGAAGACGATAACGTGATTCACGTGGCCAACAAGGTGGATCCGATTGCTGACATCGAAGTCATTCAGACAGAGCTGTGCTTGGCGGACTTGGCGGCTGTCGAAAAAGCCTTGCAGCGCATGCAAAAACTGGCGCGTTCTGGTGACAAGGACGCGGCCAAACTGGTGGCGCTGTTGGAGAAGTGCCAAACTGCACTCAACGAAGTCAAGCCCGTGCGTACGCTGGACTTCAGCAAGGATGAACGGGCTTTGCTCAAGCAGTTTTTCCTGATTACAGCCAAGCCCGCCATGTTTGTGGCCAATGTGGCTGAAGATGGCTTCACCAACAACCCGCTGCTGGAACGTTTGCAGGCGTTTGCACAGGCACAGAACGCACCGGTAGTCGCCATTTGCGCCAAACTGGAAGCGGAAATGAGTGAGATGAGCGACGAAGACCGCCAAATGTTCCTGGAAGAACTGGGGCAAAGCGAGCCTGGCCTGAACCGCCTGATTCGTGCGGCTTACCAGTTGCTGGGTTTACAAACCTATTTCACGGCGGGCGAAAAAGAGGTGCGGGCTTGGACGATCCGGGTGGGTGACACGGCACCGCAGGCCGCTGGGGTCATCCACACCGATTTTGAAAAAGGCTTTATCCGCGCCCAGACCATTGGCTTTGACGATTACATCCAGTACAAAGGTGAACAAGGTGCCAAAGATGCCGGGAAAATGCGTGCAGAAGGCAAGGAATACGTGGTGAAAGACGGCGATGTGTTGAACTTCTTGTTCAGCAGCTGAGCATGTCAGACGATTTGCTCTCTGACGCACAGCGTCTGTCCCGGCGTGTGGCTGCTCAGTTGTCCTGTTCGCGCAGCGAGGCCGAGCACTACATCCAAGGCGGTTGGGTGCGGGTCAATGGTGTGTTGCTCGAAGAGCCGATGGCCCGTGTGCGCACTGACCAAGTGGTGGAGGTGCATCCACAAGCCCGCCCTGAGCCCTTGGCCCCAGTCACGCTGATTTGGCACAAACCCGTCAACCGGGTGCTGCCCCAAGATCCGCTGTTACCCGACGCACTGGCCGCTAAATGGTTCAAGGCCGACTTGCGCTGCGCCAGCGACCGCACTGGTTTGCGCATGCTCAAGGCGCACCAGCACCGCCTTCAGCCGGTGGCCCCGCTGGCCCATACCGCCAGCGGCTTGATGGTGTACACCCAGAATCCGGCGGTGGCGCGCAAGCTGAATGACACGGCGCACCCCGTTGAACACGAATGGCTGGTCGAGGTGGCCGATGCGGCTGTTTTGACTGAGCAGGCGGGCCGCGACGCGGTGTTGCAGTCCTTGTCTCAAGCCTTGTTTTTTAACGGTTGGGCGCTGCCCAGGGCGCAGGCCAGCTGGCAGAGTGAACAACGTTTGCGACTGGCCATCAAGGGCGACTGTCCTGGTCAGGTTGAACACTTGGTGATGCGTGCAGGCCTCAAACTCAAGGCTGTGCGCCGCCTGCGGCTGGGGCGGGTGGCCCTGGCAGGTCTGGCGGTGGGCCAGTGGCGTTATCTGCTGCCAACGGTGCGGTTTTAAGACGGTTCAGCTCAACCCCAATCCACCAGGAAACGCCCACAGCAGAGCGCTGGTTCCGATGAGGTAGCGCAGGAATTTGCCGATTGCCATGTACAGCACGCAAGACCAGAAGGGGAACCTGAGCCAGCCAGCCACGGCACACAGCGGGTCACCCACCACGGGCAGCCACGACAGCAAGCAGGCCGGGGGGCCAAAACGTTCCAGCCAGCGCAGCGCCTGTGGATGGGGTGGCTTTTGGTCAAGGGCTTTGTCCACTGCCTTGTAAGCGCCCCAGCCCATGGCCCAACTCAGGGCACCACCCAGCGTATTGCCCGCTGTGGCGACCACGATGGTGGGCCAGAACAGTTCGGGGTTGAGCTTGATCAGACCAAACACGGCTGGCTCTGAACCCATGGGCAGCAAGGTGGCTGATACAAAAGCCACGACAAATACCGTACTCAGGCCCACTTCGGGTAGGGCCAAACCTTGTAACAGGGGAATCAACCAATCGGGCATAGGGAGGTCGGTGAGGTGTCTGTGAGGTAGGTGTCCAGTTCCGCCTGCTGAAAAAACAGGCAGATACAATGCGCATCCTTTTTTGTGCAGTTTGAGCTTGCTTCCGTTCCGCAGCTGTCTGCGTTTGCTTGCGCAGCACGCTTTTTTCATTCTCCCATCACCATGCAAATCGGGCCTTACACCCTGCCCAATGCTTTGTTTGTTGCGCCCATGGCAGGCGTGACGGACCGGCCGTTTCGCAAACTGTGCAAACGGCTGGGCGCGGGCTATGCCGTCAGCGAGATGGTGACCTCGCGCCCCGATTTGCAAGACAGCCTAAAAACCTCGCGCCGTGCCGATCACAGCGGCGAACCTGGCCCCATTGCCGTACAAATTGCGGGCACCGAGGCGCAGATGATGGCCGACGCGGCGCGTTACAACATTGACCGGGGTGCGCAGATCATCGACATCAACATGGGTTGCCCGGCCAAGAAGGTGTGCAACAAATGGGCGGGCTCAGCCCTGATGCAAGACGAGGCACTGGCCTTGAGCATCGTGCAGGCCGTGGTACAGGCTTGTGCCCCGCACGGGGTGCCAGTGACGCTGAAAATGCGCACTGGCTGGTCGGCACAAGGCAAGAATGCCCATGCCATCGCGCTGGCCGCCGAAGCGGCGGGCGTGCAAATGCTGACCGTGCATGGCCGTACCCGCGAACAAGGCTACAAAGGCTGGGCCGAACACGACACGGTGGCGCGCATCAAACAATCCGTGAAGATTCCGGTGGTGGCCAATGGCGACATCAACAGCCCAGAAGCTGCGCGTGAAGTGCTCAACCACACCGGGGCAGATGCCCTGATGGTGGGCCGCGCAGCCCAAGGAAGACCCTGGATTTTTCGTGAAATCGCCCATTTCTTGGCAACCGGCGAACACCTGCCGCCACCCGCTTTGCCCGAGGTCAAAACGTGGTTGCTGGAGCACCTGCAAGACCATTACGATTTGTACGGCGATTACACCGGCGTGCGCAGTGCCCGCAAACACCTCGGCTGGTATGTGCAGGCCCTGCCGCTGCCGACTGGGGCCGCAGCAGGCTTTCGCGCATACATCAACACCCTGACCACGGCGCAAGCCCAACTGGACTGTGTGGCTGAGCATTTCGATGCTTGGGCTGCGGGTTCAGCTGTTCTGCACCCTGTTCAAGAAGATTTCTGGAGACTGGCCGCATGAGATCCCCCAACCATCTGCATGACTGTGTTCGGGCCAGTCTGGAAGACTATTTCCGTGATCTCAACGGAACCGACCCCGCTGGTCTGCATGAAATGCTGGTCAAGGCGGTTGAAAAGCCCCTGCTCGAAGTTGTGATGCAGCAGGCGCAAAACAACCAGTCCCGCGCTGCGCAGTGGCTGGGGCTTAACCGCAACACCCTGCGCAAGAAATTGCTGGAGCACCAACTCCTGTAAGCGCGACACGCTAGCCTGCCTCACCCATCCTGGCCAACTTTTTTCTGTTGATTATTTTTTTCATACCTTTATGCGCGCACTCCTTTCTGTCTCTGACAAAACCGGCATCGTCGAATTGGCCCAGTCCCTGCACCGCCTGGGTGTGGCCCTCATTTCCACCGGCGGCACCGCCAAATTGCTGGCCGATGCCGGTTTACCCGTGGCCGAGGTGGCCGAAGTGACCGGCTTTCCTGAAATGCTGGATGGTCGCGTCAAAACCCTGCACCCCAAGGTGCATGGCGGTCTGCTGGCCCGGCGCGACACGCCCGAACACATGGCCGCACTGGCCGCACACGGTATTGACACCATCGAGCTGCTGGTGGTCAACCTCTACCCGTTTGAAGCCACCGTGGCCAAGCCCGGTTGCACCCTGGCCGATGCGATTGAAAACATCGATATTGGCGGTCCCGCCATGGTGCGCAGCGCCGCCAAAAACTGGAAAGACGTGGCCGTGCTGACCGATGCCAGCCAGTACGCCGAAGTGGTGGCCGAGTTGCAAGCCGGTGGTGCCGTCAGTGATGCCACCCGCTTCAAGCTGGCCGTGGCCGCGTTCAACCGCATCAGCAACTACGATGCCGCCATCAGCGACTATCTGTCGTCTATTGACCTCTCTGGCGGCCTGCCCGCACAAGATGCGGCCCCGAAGCAACAGCTGTTTCCGGCGCAAAGCAATGGCCGTTTCGTCAAGCTGCAAGACCTGCGCTACGGCGAAAACAGCCACCAGCAAGCCGCGCTGTACCGCGACCTGTACCCCGCGCCCGGCTCGCTGGTCACGGCGGTGCAGTTGCAGGGCAAGGAGCTGAGCTACAACAACATTGCCGATGCCGATGCGGCCTGGGAATGTGTCAAAAGCTTTGATGCCCCCGCCTGCGTCATCGTCAAACACGCCAATCCCTGCGGCGTGGCCGTGGGCGCGCACCCATTAGAGGCTTACAGCAAGGCCTTCCAGACCGACCCCACCAGCGCCTTCGGCGGCATCATCGCCTTTAACCGCACGCTGGACGAGGCAGCGGCGCTGCAAGT
Source organism: Pseudomonadota bacterium (assembly GCA_041192045.1). Classification (GTDB taxonomy): domain Bacteria; phylum Pseudomonadota; class Gammaproteobacteria; order Burkholderiales; family Burkholderiaceae_C; genus Hydrogenophaga. The sequence goes on from JBEENR010000025.1 coordinate 7,984, forward strand.
CTCGAAGCAGTTCGTCGAGGTGCTGATGGCCCCCGACTTCACGCCCGAGGCCCTGGCCGTGTTCAAGACCAAGGTGAATGTGCGCATCCTGAAAATTGCCTTGCCACCCGGCGGCCCCACGGCTTGGGATCAGGGTCGTAACTTCATGGATGCCAAGCGGGTGGGCTCCGGCCTGCTGCTGCAAACCTCTGACATTCATGAACTGAAATTGTCTGACCTGAAGGTGGTCACCCGGCTACAACCCACCGAGCAACAGCTGCAAGACCTGCTGTTTGCCTGGAAGGTAGCCACCTATGTGAAGAGCAACGCCATTGTGTTCTGTGCCAACGGCATGACGTTTGGCGTGGGTGCGGGGCAAATGAGCCGCTTGGATTCGGCCCGCATTGCCAGCATCAAGGCCCAAGCGGCCGGGCTATCGCTGGCAGGCACGGCGGTGGCCAGCGATGCCTTTTTCCCGTTCCGCGACGGGCTGGACGTGGTGGTGGATGCCGGTGCCACCTGCATCATCCAGCCCGGTGGCAGCATGCGGGACCAAGAAGTGATTGATGCCGCCAACGAGCGCGGCGTGGCCATGGTGTTCAGCGGCGTGCGCCACTTCAGGCACTGACACACAACCCAGCCGTCAGGCCGTGCGCGCACAGGGGCACCGAGCATGCCCTCTGTGCCCCTAGGTGCTTCAGGCCAATTGCCGGAACACCTCGCGGGCGGCGGCCACGGTGGTGGCTATGTCGTCGGCGGTGTGTGCCGCGCTCACAAACCCGGCCTCGTACAGGGCAGGGGCCAAGTACACGCCCCGCGCCAGCAGGCCGTGGAACAGGGTGTTGAAGCGGGTGTTGTCGGTTTTCATGACCGTGGCGTAGTTTTGCGGCAGTTCGGGCATCAGGAAAAAGCCGAACATGCCGCCCTGGCAGTCCACACTCAGCGGCACACCTTCCGCCTCAGCGGCGGTTTTCAGGCCATCGACCAGCGAGCGGGTGGTGGCCGACAGGGCTTCAAAAAAGCCGGGTTGCTGAATCGCCTTCAGCGTGGCCAGCCCGCAGGCGGTGGCGACGGGGTTACCGCTGAGCGTGCCTGCTTGGTACACGCCACCCAAGGGGGCCAGTTGCTCCATCACCGCGCGCTTGGCACCAAAAGCCGCCAGCGGCATGCCACCGCCAATGACTTTGCCCATGACGGTCATGTCGGGCTCGAAACCCGGAATCAGCTGCGCGTAAACACCTTGCGCGCCGCCCAAAGCCACACGGAAACCCGTCATCACCTCGTCAAAGGCCAGCAAAGCGCCGTGTTCGGTACACAGCTCGCGGCAACGCTTCATGAACGGTACGCTGGCACGCACGAAGTTCATGTTGCCCGCAATCGGTTCAATCATCAAACAGGCCACATCACGGCCATGTTCGGCAAAGGCGGCCTCCAGTTGTTCAAGGTTGTTGTATTCCAGTACCAGGGTGTGCTGCACCACTTCGGGCGGCACGCCAGCGCTGGTCGGGTTGCCAAAGGTGGCTAGGCCCGACCCGGCCTTGACCAGCAGGGCATCCGCATGGCCGTGGTAACAGCCTTCGAACTTGATGATCTTCTTGCGTCCGGTGGCACCCCGGGCTAAGCGAATTGCACTCATGCCAGCCTCGGTGCCGGAGCTGACCAAGCGCACCATGTCGATGCTGGGCACGAGTTGGATGATTTCTTCGGCCAGTTCCACTTCGCGCTCGGTGGGCGCACCAAAAGAAAAGCCGTCTAGCACGGCACGCTGCACCGCATCGACCACGGCGGGGTGCCCGTGGCCCAAAATCATAGGCCCCCAGGAGCCGATGTAGTCAATGTAGCGCTGGCCGTTGGCATCCCAAAAATAGGCACCTTGTGCGCGCTGCACAAAGCGGGGCGTGCCCCCCACAGCGCGGAAGGCCCGCACAGGGGAATTCACACCGCCGGGGATCAGGTTTTTGGCGCGTTCAAACAGGGCTTGGTTTTGGTCGGTCATGGTTGGGGGCGTTCAGGCCCACGAAAAATGGGGCAGGCTGGTCAACATCACTGGGGCGGCCCGCGAGCGTGGGGCTCAGACTGACCGATACAATGGTTGCATTCTAAGACAATGCTTTTTTCTGACCATGACCAATACCAAGACTTGGATGTGCCTGATCTGTGGCTGGATTTATGACGAAGCTGTCGGCGATCCTGAGCATGGCATTGCCCCTGGTACGCCCTGGGCACAGGTGCCTATGAACTGGACCTGCCCCGAATGCGGTGCCCGCAAGGAAGATTTTGAGATGGTGCAAATCTGAATTGTGCAAATGCTTCATACGGTGTACTTTAGAGTTACTTGTTTGTGTGTTTGATCTTTGCTTGGGATGATGTCTATGACAGCCCTTTGGCCTTGGTTCTGTTTTCTGGAGTAAATCTGCCGTGAGTGCTACACCTTCCATGAAAGTCTTGGTGGTTGACGACAGCAATACCATCCGTCGCAGCGCCGAGATTTTCCTCAAGCAAGGCGGGCACAGTGTGCTGCTGGCTGAGGATGGTTTTGATGCTTTGTCCAAGATCAACGACTTTGAGCCTGATCTGGTCTTCTGCGACATACTCATGCCCAGGCTCGACGGTTACCAGACCTGTGCCATCATCAAACGGAATGCCCGTTTTTCTAACATTCCTGTGGTCATGCTCTCGTCCAAGGACGGTGTTTTTGACAAGGCCCGCGGCCGCATGGTGGGTTCACAGGAATACTTGACCAAACCCTTTACCAAAGACCAGTTGTTGCAGGCTGTGCAGCAATTTGCCATTCACCATTCTGGAGCTGTTTGATGTCCATTCAAAAAGTGCTGATCGTTGATGACTCGAAAACCGAGTTGATGGTGCTGACCGACATGCTGACCAAGCACGGTTACAGCGTTCGCACGGCTGAAAACGCTGAAGAAGCCATGCAGCGGCTCAGCGAAGAAAAGCCGCAGTTGATCCTGATGGATGTGGTGCTGCCGGGGCAGAACGGGTTCCAGCTCACCCGTGCCATTTCACGCGATCCGCAGTACGCTGACCTGCCCATCATCATGTGCACGAGCAAGAACCAAGAAACTGATCGTGTCTGGGGTATGCGTCAAGGTGCGCGCGATTACGTGACCAAACCGGTGGTGGCAGACGAGCTGCTGTCGAAAATCCGGGCATTGGGCTGAACGAAGCCGCAACGCCAGCCAGCACCAACTCATACACCGCAGCATGGCCTACCGACAATCCCTTAGAGATTTGCAGGAGCGGCTGGCGCAGCGCCTGACCGCTGCCAAATCTGAAGCCGTGACCGCCTCTTGGCTGGCTGTGGAAGTCAGAAAGCAGCGCTATCTGTTTCCGCTGGTTCAGTCCGGCGAGATTTTCTCTTGGACTCCGCTACAGACCGTGCCCTATACCAAGACGTGGTACGCGGGGGTCGTGAGTCTGCGCGGTGGTCTGCTGGGTGTGGTGGATTTGGGGCGCTTGCTCGATTCGACAGCACACTTTCCAGTCCAAAGCGAGCGCATCACGCAAGATTCTCGTCTGGTGAGTTTGCATGCAGCGCTGGGTGTGAACGCAGTGCTCTGGATCGACCGTCTGCAAGGTTTGCGCAATGCCAGCATGTTTCAAGACGTGCTGTCTTCCCCCGAAGGGGCACCGATTTTTTGTACCCGTTGTCTGGTTGATCATCAGGGCCTGTCGTGGCAAGAGCTGGACTTGCAGATACTTGCCGCACAGCCTGAGTTTCTCGCTATCGCAGCCTGACGGCATGGCTTGCTGTTAAATCAGCAAGGCAATTGTTTTTTTACCTCTTTAGTTACTGTTGGAAGGTTTTTCATGGCGCTGCTTGATCGAATCCAGGAACTGTTCAAGAAAAAATCCGGTGACCAGGCATCTGAGAACGGTGCCGCCCGTCTGACGGGAGAAAAGGCTTCGTCCTCTCCAGCATCTGCCGGTGATTTCGCGCTCAGTCGCATGGCCGGTGATCAAGACCACCCAGAAAACACAGGTGTGTTGACCTTGCCCTTGCTGGGCACCAAGCAGGCTGAGCAGCATCAGAGAACCCTCTCTGTCATGCTGGCCCTGGGGCTGGTCGGTTTGGGTATCACGACGTTTTCCGCGTTGAACCAGACCGAGAAAATCAGCCAGCAAGTCAGCAGCAGCGGTCAGGCGCTGATGCAGTCTCAGCGACTGGCCAAAAGCGTCACGCAGGCGCTTGTGGGCAACCCGTCGGCGTTTACCGAGGTAAGCGACAGTTCGCTGGTGCTCGCACGCAACATCAGGGCGCTCAAGGACGGTGACAGCACCTTGTCGATTGCCCCAGTCGATGCCCGATTTGCAGATCAGATTGCTGAAGTGCTGCCCAAAGTAGAGGCCGCCGAGCGTCATGCAGCAGCGGTGCTGAGTCAGCAGTCCACGCTGACCAAGGTGGGTGATGCCCTGCGTGCCATCAACCGGCAGTCTTCCGATTTGCTGGAGATCGCAGAAACCATTGCCTCGCTCAAATTGCAGAACAACGCGCCTGCCGCTGAGATCTCTGCCTCTGGTCAGCTGGTGATGCTGACGCAGCGCATTGGTAAATCGGCCAACGAATTCTTGACGATGGAGGGTGTGAGTCCTGAAGCCGTTTTCTTGCTGGGTAAAGACTTGAACACCTTCAAGGAAATCACCGAGGGCTTTCTCAAGGGCAGTGAAGAACTGCGTCTTGCTCCGGCTACCGGTGCAGCGCGTGAGCAGCTGGAGGCTTTGCTCAAACTGTACGAAGCCACGCGTACTGAGGCAGGAGCCATTCTGGGTAACTTGCAAGGCTTGGTCGCTGCCCGCGAAGCACAGGCCAGCATCATTGCCGACAGCGAAGCCTTGCGCTTGGACATCCAAAAGTTGCAAGATGGTCTGTCCACACGTGCTGGTCTGACAGGTACCAGCTTGCTGGCACTGGCTTTGTCAGCGATCTTTTCCTTGCTGTGCGCTGCGGGTCTGGCCTATGTGCAGCTGCTCGACAGCCGCCAGCGTCAGGCCATGGCCGAAGCACAGCGCCTGGCTGCTGTGGCACTGGAGCAAGATGCCAAGCGCGTCAACGATGCCAACCAAGCGGCTATTTTGCGGTTGATGAACGAACTGCAAACCGTAGCTGAAGGCGACTTGACCCAAGAAGCTACCGTGACCGAAGACATCACCGGTGCCATTGCGGACTCGGTGAACTACACCGTAGAAGAATTGCGCTCGCTGGTGGGTAACGTGCAGGCCACGGCTTCGCGTGTGGCGCAAACCACATCGGTGGTGGAGAGCACGTCCACCGAACTGCTGGCAGCATCCAACCAGCAACTGCGCGAAATTCGTGAAACCGGTCAGTCGGTGCTGGACATGGCGCAACGCATCAACCAAGTGTCTGGACAAGCGCAGGAATCTGCCTCGGTGGCGCGCATGTCGCTGCAAGCTGCCGAATCGGGTTTACAGGCGGTGCAAAACGCCATCGGGGGTATGAATGCCATCCGTGATCAGATTCAAGAAACCTCCAAGCGGATCAAGCGCCTGGGTGAGTCTTCGCAGGAGATTGGTGAGATCACCGAGCTGATTTCGGACATTACCGAACAAACCAACGTGCTGGCCCTGAACGCAGCCATTCAGGCCGCTTCAGCCGGTGAAGCTGGGCGCGGCTTCTCGGTGGTGGCCGAAGAGGTGCAGCGTTTGGCCGAACGTTCTGCCGATGCGACCCGCCAGATTGCCGCACTGGTGAAAGCCATTCAGACCGACACGCAAGATGCGGTGGCCGCCATGGAGCGATCCACCCAGGGTGTGGTGGAAGGGGCCAAACTGTCCGACAACGCGGGTACAGCACTGACCGAAATCGACCGCGTGTCACGCCGATTGGCCGACCTGATTGAAGAAATTTCCAAAGCAGCCCTGCGTGAAGCCAATTCGGCCAACGAAGTGGCCGACAACATCCAACACATCTTCGTTGTGACCGAGCAGACGGGTGAAGGTACACGTTCCACCGCGCAGCAGGTGCGCGAGCTGTCCATGATGGCCGAAGAACTGCGCCAGTCTGTGGCTCGTTTCAAGATCGCCTGAGCCCCATCCGGAACCCAATCAGATTTCAACATGCTCGAAACCACAGACAGTTCGCAGACAGGTGCACCGATTGCTGACCTCGGTCCGCTGGCTTGGGTGTTCGATGAGCTGCGCAAATCGCTGGAAGGTGCCAACAAGGCCATCAAACGCTTTGTGCGTGAGAGTGAGAAATCCCGTCACCACGATCTAGAAGCCGTTGACCCCAGCGCCTTGCGATTGGCGGGGCAGCAGCTGCACCAAGCCGTGGGTGCACTGGAAATGGTCGGGCTGGATGCCCCGGCCTTGGTGTTGCGGGCCATGGAAGCCGCGGTTCAGCGTTTTGTCAAACGCCCGCTGGTCTGTGACGACGAAGCGGCTAGCCGCATGGAGCGGGCCAGCTTTGCCTTGGTGGATTACCTGGAAGCGGTACTCAACAACAAACCCGTGCAGCCCGTGGCTTTGTTTCCGCAGTACCGTTTGGTGCAGGAGCTGGCGGCGGCAGAGCGCGTTCATCCGGCAGACCTTTGGAGCTTTGAGCGACTGAGCATGAATGTGGAGGTGCCAGCCAACACAGCGCCTCTGAAGTGTGATGCTGCCATGCGCTCGCTCTTTGACCGGCTGGTGTTGTTGGTGGTCAAGACGCACAGTCCGGCGGGTGCCGTGCAGCTGTCCAAATTCAGTGCGGGCCTCTCGGCGGGTGCAGCCAGTCCCCGTGAAAGAACGTTTTGGCATGTGACGGCAGCCTATTTTGAGGCAGTCGCCCACCAGATGTTGCCCGATGACGTGTATGTCAAACGGGCGGCTTCGCGGATCCTGATGCAATTTGCCACGCTGGCTCAAGGTCAGGGCTCAGTCTCCGAAGAGTTGTTGCGCGACCTCTTGTTCTTTTGTGCCCAGGCAAAGGGCGCAACAGCGGTGTTGTCGCCTTATTTAATGGCGGTACGCAAGGCCTACGATCTGGAGCGTCACGTACCCGTGGACTATGAGCATGCCACACTGGGGCGTTTTGACCCTGCTGTGTTGGCCCAAGCCCGCAAGCGCATTGGTTCCGCCAAGGAAACGTGGTCGCTGTACGCCGGTGGCGATGCCAGCCGCGCCCGTCAGGTGGTGGATCAGTTCAGCTTGGTGGGAGACTCTTTGATCAAGCTCCAGCCCGACAGCAAAGTGTTGGCGCAGGCCCTGCTGAAAGCGGCTGACCAGGCGGCACACGACCCGGTGGGCGTGCGTCCGGAGCTGGCCATGGAAGTGGCCACCACCACGCTGTACCTGGAAGCGACATTTGAAGACTTTGATCCCACCGGAGTCGAATCGGCTGAACGTGCTCAGGCGCTGGCACAGCGTCTGGCCGATGTGTGCGGCGGGGGTTCTGCACAGCCACTGGTTCCTTGGATGGAGCAGTTGTACCGCCGGGTGAGTGATCGGCAGACCATGGGCAGTGTGGTGGGTGAGTTGAAGCTGTCACTGAACGAAGTCGAAAAATCGCTCGATCAGTTCTTCCGCTCCCCGACTGAAAAAGCCTGCCTGAACAAAGCCTTGTCGCAACTGGCGCAGATGCGCGGCGTGTTGTCGGTGCTGGGGCTTGACCATGCGGTGCAGTCGGTGGTTCGTATGCGCACCACGGTTGATCAGATGCTCGATACCGAGGTCGATCAGAACTTGGCGCGTCAGGCGGGTACTTTTCAGCAACTGGGCAACAACCTCAGCGCCTTGAGCTTTCTGGTGGACATGCTGAACTACCAGCCCTCCCTGGCTCGCAAGCTGTTTGTGTTTGATGCTGAAAAAGGCGAGCTGCAGTCGCTGATGGGCCGTTATGTCGCCCCTGCACCCAAACCGGTGGACGAGCAACCGGTGCAGATGGACAGTTTTGCATCTGCCCAAGCGCCTGCATCAACCCCACCGATCGCCGTATCCAGTCCAGCAGAGGCTGTGCTTGTGCCACCGTCCGCTCCGTCGGCAGCGGTGCCTATCTTGGCGGCAGAACCCGCGATGGCACAGGTACCCGTGGCGCCGGTTGTCACCCTGAGCTTGCCTGAGCTCTCCCCGACTGCGGTGCCAGCGCCTGCTGCCGTGACAGTGGCTCCACCAGCGGTGAGCACACCAGCGAAGCCGACAGCAGCTCCAACGGTTCAGGCCAGTGAGGAAGATGACGAGCTGCGGGAGATTTTCTTGGAGGAAGCCCGTGAGGTAGCCGCCAACGGACTGGCTGCGATTGCTGCGCTGCAAGCACAGCCCGGCAGTCTGGAAGACCTGACCACGCTGCGCCGGGCATTTCATACGCTCAAAGGCAGTTCCCGCATGGTCGGGCTGATGGAGTTTGGTGAAGCGGCTTGGGCTATGGAGCAATTGACCAATGCAGCGCTGGCTGAACAACGTGCAGCGCACCCGCACATGCTCAGCCTCTCGGCAGATGCCATGGCGGCGTTTGCGCGCTGGATAGAAGACATTGCCCAGCATGCACCAGCGGCGTGGCAGGCTGAACCTTTTCGCACCAGTGCCGAGGCTTGGCACAAGCGGGCACAGTACATTCCCCTGCAAGCAGGGTCGCAGGATGTATCGGGTCAATCCGATCAACCGGATCAAGCGACACAGCCCGAACCCGAACTGCCCGAGGTGCTTGAACCTGAGCGGGCACCCGAGTCCGCTCTCGCAGAACCCGAAGTGGCAGCCGTTGAATCTGCTGCCGTTGCTGCCGTCGATCCTGAACTGCCGGTGCTGGAGTGGTCTACCGATCTGGTGCAGACCATCGAGATCACCGACATACCCGAGCTCACCCCGCTCTCCGAGGTGGCCGAGCTGCCTCAGGATGCGCCGCCCGTGTCTGAAGAGGCCGTTTCGCAAACCCTCAGCCTGTCGGTGGATGATTCCATCGAATGGACGCAGGACTGGTCTGTGCAGGTTGATGCCGCGTCCGTGCCCGATGGGGTGCAGCCTGAAACGGTGAATGCTGTACCGGCTCAGGACAAAATAGATCCGGTCGATGGCATTGACTTTGCCGTGTTTGAACAAGCACTTCAAGAAGTTGAGGCTTCGGCGACCGAGCAACAACCCGTGCCGACACCTGCGGTCTTGCTCCCCGCGTTGGACGAACCGCCCGCGGCACCGACCGACCTCACCCTAGAGCTGGACTGGCCGGAAGTCAGTGCGCTGCCAGCCGATGCGATCGCAGAACCGGTTGAAGATCCGGTTGCAGAACCGCTTGCAGTCACGGAGCCGATCGAGCCCGAGCTGGTGCCAGCCCCGCTGCCTGAGCCAGAACCCTTGCCTGAAGCGCAAGCTGTTGTCGCTGCACCCGTGTCACAACCCACCGGTTTTGCCAGCAGCAGTGATGACCAGACCCGTGTCATTGGTCACCTGCGCATTGGTGCCAAGCTCTTCAGTGTTTATTTGAGCGAAGCGGATGAATGGTCGCGTCGTTTGGACGAGGCCATGAATACCTGGGCGCATGAAGGCCATCTGCTCCTGCCTACACAGGCTGAGAGCCTGGCGCATTCGCTGGCGGGTAGCTCGGCGGCAGTGGGTTTTCAGCCGCTGTCTGACTTGGCCCGTGCGCTGGAGCATGCCTGTGAGTCGGTCAGCCTGCGGCAAGAGGCGGGCCGCTCCGTCACGCCGGATCAAGTCGCCTTGTTGCTGGCCGCATCCGAAGACATTCGCCGTCTGTTGCACCAGTTTGCAGCAGGCTTTTTGCAAACCCCCCGGCCTGAACTGCTGGACGGGTTGTTTGCCTTGGTACACGAACCCGCTGCTGAGCCTGAACCCGAACCGGTGCTGGAGCCCTTGCCACCCGAGACCAGCGCGTGGGCAGATGAAGCCTTGGCTGAACCCTTCGAGCGGATTGCCGAGTCTGTTCAAGCGCAAGCCGTGCCCGAGTCACAGGCTTTGCACGTTCCAGCCGAACCGGTGTCGTTGCCGTCGGTGCCACAGCCACTGACGAAAGACCGAGAAGCGGGCATCGCCACGATGTCGGTGTCTGCTAAGCAGAACATTGATGACGACATTGATGCGGTAGACACGATTGACGTAGACCTGTTTCCGATTTTTGCGGATGAGGCGCATGAGTTGCTGCCGCTGCTGGATGCGTCCTTGCGCCAGTGGGTGGCCCATCCTGATCACAGCACGGCACGCTCCGAGGTACTGCGCTACCTGCACACCCTCAAAGGCAGTGCGCGTCTGTCGGGTGCCTTGCGCTTGGGCGAGATGGTGCACCGCATGGAAACGACGGCCGAGCGCCTGGGTTCGGATGTCCAGCGCAGCACCGATCTGGAGCCCTTGCAAGCCGCATTTGATGCAATTGTCGAGCGCTTCGAAGCGCTCAGCAGTGCCGACCCGCAGACGCAAAACGCCGTTCAGCAGGCCCCCGAGCTGCCGTCAGCCCCAGACACTGACGTATCCACACAACCAGACACGCCAGCAGCGGCTGTCTCGGTAGCCGACCTGCTACCGGTGCAGAAGCTGGCCCGTCCGGTCGATTTGCCGCGTCTGCCCACGCCGGTGCAGACCCGTGTGGCCGCTGCGGTGCGTGTGCGCTCTGAACTGCTGGATCGTTTGGTCAACCAGATCGGTGAGGTCATGATCACCCGCTCCCGCATGGAGTCCGAGCTGGTGAACCTGCGCACCTCGCTGAAAGACTTAACGGGTAACTTGGACCGTCTGCGCCAGCAACTGCGTGACATTGAGTTGCAGGCCGAAAGCCAGATGCAGTCGCGGCTGGCGCGTGATGTGGAACATACCTTTGACCCGCTGGAATTTGACCGTTACACCCGCGTGCAGGAACTGACCCGCATGATGGCCGAGTCGGTTAACGACGTGGCTACCGTGCAGCGCAACCTGCAACGGGCCGTCGAATCGACCGAAGATGGTCTGGTGGCCCAGTCGCGCCAGACCCGCGAATTGCAGCGCGATCTGCTGCGCACACGCATGGTGGAATTTGAAGGCATTTCCGAACGCCTCTACCGGGTGGTGCGTCAGGCCGCCAAAGAAACCGGCAAGCTGGTGCGGCTGGACATTGTCGGCGGTCAGATTGAAATGGATCGCGGCGTGCTGGATCGTGTCACGGCTGCCTTTGAGCACCTGCTGCGCAACAGCGTGGTGCACGGCATCGAGAAGCCCGAGCTTCGGTTGGCACAGGGCAAATCGGCAGAGGGACGCATCACCGTGGGCGTGTCGCAGGCGCTCAACGATGTGTCGGTGCTGTTTGCCGACGATGGTGCTGGGTTGAACCTGCCGCTGTTGCGCCAGAAGGCTGTGGACAAAGGCGTGCTGGCACCGGGTGCGGTCATCAGTGACGATGCGGCGGCACAGTTGGTGTTTGCGGCTGGGCTGAGTACCGTGAACGAAGTGTCCGAACTCGCTGGGCGCGGCGTGGGCATGGACGTGGTGCGCAACGACGTGTTGGCGCTGGGCGGACGCATTGAAACCAGCACCCAACCAGGCATGGGCACCACCTTTAAGCTGGTGCTGCCGCTGACCACGGCGGTCACGCAGGTGGTGATGCTGCGTGCGGGTGAAGTCACGTTGGGTGTGCCCTCCAACTTGGTGGAGGTGGTGCGCCGGGTGAGTACCGACGAACTGGCCCAGGCCTACCGCCAGAACACGTTGCGTGTGGCTGACGAGGACGTGCCCTTTTACTGGGGCGGCGCTTTGCTGATGTCGTCGGTGCGCTCGACCGAGCCGCAGGGGCGCACCCTGCCGGTTGTGGTGTTTCGCAGTGCGGCACAGCGCTTGGCCATGCACGTGGACGAGGTGTTGGGCAACCAAGAAGTGGTGGTGAAAAACCTGGGGCCGCAGCTCTCGCGCCTGCCGGGGCTGGCTGGTATGTCGGTGCTGGCTTCGGGAGCCGTCGCCCTGATTTACAACCCGGTGGCCCTGTCCTCGGTTTACGGCACGCAGATTCGTGCTTGGCTGGACAAGCAACAGCAACCTGTGGTGGTTGACAGTACCAGTGGTCAGCCTGCTGCGCCCGTGCCGGCCAGCGACATTCCGCTGGTGCTGGTGGTGGACGACTCCATCACGGTGCGTCGCGTCACGCAGCGCCTGCTGCAACGTGAAGGCTACCGGGTGGCGCTGGCTGCTGACGGTTTGCAAGCGCTGGAGCGTTTGCAGCAAGAACGCCCGGCGGTGGTGCTGTCCGACATTGAGATGCCGCGCATGGACGGCTTTGACCTGTTGCGCAACATCCGGGGCGATGTGCGTCTGAAGGGTTTGCCCGTCATCATGATCACCTCGCGCATTGCCGACAAGCACCGCGAACACGCCCGCGAACTCGGGGCCGACCACTACTTAGGCAAACCCTACCCCGAAGAGGAATTGCTGGCGCTGATTGCCCGCTACGCCCGCGCAGCGGCCTTTTTGACCACCGCGTAACGCTGCAAGGTTTTTTCGCGGGCCTCTGCATGGTTCACCACGGGCAGTGGGTAGGTTTGACCCAACACCACGCCCGCTGCTGCACGCTCCACGTCGCCAGCCAACCAAGGGGCGTGCACGGTTTTGTCTGACAGACCGGCGAGCTGGGGCAGGTAGCGCCGGATGAACTTGCCGTGCGGGTCAAACTTTTCGCTCTGCGTGACCGGGTTGAAGATGCGGAAATAGGGTTGCGCATCGCAGCCGCTGGAACTGGCCCACTGCCAGCCGCCGTTGTTGGCCGCGAGGTCAAAGTCGATGAGGTGCTGCGCGAAATACGCCTCGCCCCAGCGCCAGTCTAGCCCCAAGTCTTTCACCAAAAAACTGGCCACCACCATGCGCAGCCGGTTGTGCATGTAGCCGGTTTGGTTGATTTGGGCCATGGCGGCATCCACCAGCGGATAGCCGGTGCGGCCCTCGCGCCAGGCCGCCAACAAGGCTTGCGCGTGCTTGCCGTGCTCGAACGCAATTGCATCGTATTCGGGCTTGAAGGCGCGGCTGACCACATGCGGGAAATTCGCCAGTATCTGGTGGTAAAAGTCGCGCCAGATCAGCTCAGACAGCCAAACCTCGGCACCCCGGCTGCCTTGGGTCTGCCGCTCGAAGGCCATGCCTGCGGCCTGACGCACCGACAGCGTGCCAAAGCGCAGGTGCACGCTCAGGTAGCTGGGGCCTTTGATGGCCGGAAAGTCGCGGGCTTCGGCATAGCGGTCGATGCGCTGCACAAAGTCTGCCAGCAGCTGTTGGGCCCCTGGCTCGCCGGTGGGTAGGGGCAATTGGCTGAGGTTGGTGGGCTCGAAACCCAAATCGGCCAACGACGGCACGGGTGCGCGCAGCGCTTGCGGCACTGGGGCCAGCGGTTTGGTGTAGCGATCGACCGGATAGGCTTTCAGGTGAAACGGGGTCAGCTGGCGCAGCCAAGCGTTTTTGTACGGGGTGAACACGCCAAACGCATGGCCGGCCTGGGTGAGCACTTCGCGACGCTCAAAAATCACATGGTCTTTGTGGCTGTGCAGCACCACGCCCGCATGGGCCAAGTGGCCCAGCACCTGGGCATCGCGTTGCAGGGCAGTGGGTTCGTCGTCGTGGTTGACAAACACCGCCTGCACCTGGAGCTGGTGGGCCAAGCGAGGAATCACATCCACCGCCCGTCCATGCAGCACGATCAGCCCGACACCCTCGGTGCCGTGATGCTGGCCCCGTGCGCGCAGCTGCTCATCCAGCGCCACCAGCGATTCGCGGATGAATTCCACCCGCCGGTCAGCACGGGGCAGGGGGGCCAAGATGTCGGTGTCGAACACAAACACACACCACAGCTGCTGACAGCTTTTGAGTGCGTGGTAGAGCGCGGCATTGTCTTGCACACGCAGATCGCGGCGGAACCACATCAGGCCCTTGGGGTAGCTGTTCATGGTGTGAGTGGGGTGGCGGGCACAGCGGTGCCGGGTGGGTGGCGGCTTAAAATCGACGGATGCCTGCTGATTTTGCCCCTATCAACCTGACCAATCACTTCCTGATTGCGATGCCCAATCTCAGCGACGAGCTATTTGCGCGCAGCGTGGTGTTCCTGTGCGAACACAGTGAACGCGGTGCGCTGGGTTTGGTCATCAACAAACCTAGCGACATTTCGCTGCTGGAGTTGTTTGACAAGGTGGACCTGAACATGGGCCGCGCCGATTTGGCCGCGCAGCCCGTTTTTTGGGGTGGCCCGGTACAAACTGAGCGCGGCTTTGTCTTGCACGAGACGCTGGCGGGCAGTGCGGGCGAGTCGGTTTACGCCTCCACCCTGACCATTCCCGGTGGCCTGGAGATGACCACTTCCAAAGACGTGCTCGAAGCCATGTCTTCGGGCGCAGGCCCACGCCAGGTGCTGGTGGCTTTGGGCTATGCCTCGTGGGGGCAGGGCCAGCTGGAAGCCGAACTGGCTGACAACAGCTGGCTGACCGTCGAGGCCGAGCGCAGCCTGATTTTTGAGGCCCCCGTCGAGCAGCGCTACGAGCGGGCCATGGCTTTGCTGGGTTTGCAGTCTTGGATGATCTCCCCCGAGGCGGGCCACGCATGATGCCGCTCGACGTACCTGACCGGTGCCAGTGTTTTTTGGCCTTTGACTTTGGCACGCGGCGCACCGGGGTGGCCAGCGGCAACCGTCTGACACGTACCGCCACGCCCCAAGCCACCATTTCAGCCGCAGGTGACGCACGTTTTGCCCCCATTGCCCAGCGTATCCAGACGTGGCAGCCCGATGCCCTGGTGGTGGGCGTGCCTTACCACCCCGACGGTGCTGCCCACGAAAACACCGCCCGCGCCTTGAAATTTGCCCGCCAGTTGCGGGGTCGCCACGGGCTGCTGGTGTTTGAAGTGGACGAGCGCTACAGCACCACCGAGGCCCATGCCCTGGGTGCCCGCGATGCCGATGCGGCATCGGCCTGCATCATCTTGGAACAGTTTTTGAGGAGTCTGCCTTGACACCATCTGCTGCGCTCAATGCCGAAGCGCTGTACATTGAACTGCTGGCGGGTGTGCGCCAGTTTCTGGCCGCCAGCCCATTGCCCTGGCACCTTGTGGGCATCACCTCGGGCGGGGCATGGCTGGCTGAGCGTTTGCAGCGCGATTTGGCCTTGCCCGGCGCTGCGGGCGTGATTTCGTCCAGCATGCACCGCGACGACTTTGCTCAGCGCGGCCTGGCCAGCAGTGCGCAAACCACACTGCCCTTTGACGTGAACGGCGCACAGGTGCTGCTGGTGGACGATGTGCTCTACACCGGACGCACCTTGCGCGCCGTCATCAACGAGCTGTTTGACTATGGCCGCCCCGCGTGTGTGAAGCTGGCGGTGCTGGTGGACCGCGAGGGGCGGCAGTTGCCCATGGTTGCCGATGTCTGCGCCGCCCGCCTGAATCTGCCGCACGATCAAAAGCTGGAGCTGGCGCGTGATGCGGCGGGGCAGCTGGGTTTTGTCCTGCAACCGCAAGGGGTTTGACCATGTCGCGCAATCCGCAACTGAACAAGAACGGCGAGCTGATTCACCTGCTGTCCACCGAGGGCCTTTCGCGCAACATCCTCACACACATTCTGGACACTGCTGCCAGCTTTGTGAGTGTGAGCGACCGCGAGGTCAAGAAGGTGCCGCTGCTGCGGGGCAAGAGCGTGTTCAACCTGTTTTTTGAGAACAGCACCCGCACCCGCACCACGTTTGACATTGCCGCCACCCGCCTCTCGGCTGATGTGTACACGCTGGACATTGCCCGCAGTTCTACCGCCAAGGGCGAGTCGCTGCTGGACACCATTGCCAACCTGTCGGCCATGGCTGCCGACATTTTTGTGGTGCGCCACAGCGAATCGGGTGCGCCCTACCTCATCTCGCAACACGTGGCCCCGCATGTGCATGTGGTCAATGCGGGCGATGGTCGCCATGCCCACCCCACCCAGGGCCTGCTGGACATGTACACCATCCGGCACTTCAAGAAAGACTTCACCCAGCTCTCGGTGGCCATCGTGGGCGACGTGCTGCACTCGCGGGTGGCCCGCTCCGACATCCATGCCCTGACCACGCTGGGCTGCCCCGATGTGCGGGTGGTCGGCCCGCGCACCCTGGTGCCTGCTGACCTGTCACAAATGGGCGTGCGTGTTTGCCACACCCTCGAAGAGGGCATCCGGGATTGTGATGTCGTCATCACCCTGCGCTTGCAAAACGAGCGCATGAGCGGCGCGCTGCTGCCGTCGAGCCAAGAGTATTTCAAGAGCTTTGGCCTCACGCCCGAGCGCCTGCGCTGGGCCAAGCCCGATGCCATCGTCATGCACCCCGGCCCCATCAACCGGGGTGTCGAAATCGATTCGGCGGTGGTGGATGGGCCGCAAAGCGTCATCCTGTCGCAAGTCACCTTTGGCATTGCGGTGCGCATGGCGGTGCTGGGCATTGTGGCCAGTCACAACGCTTGACTTAACACCTGAGGTAAGGCCTCATCTGGCCCGAAAGGACAGCAGAACATGAAAATCCGGATCCAAAACGGTCGCGTCATTGACCCAGCCACGGGTCGTGACGAGTTGGCTGATGTCGCCATTGCGGCGGGCCGCATCATCGCCATTGGCAAAATTGCCCCCGACTTTCAGTCCAACCGCACGATAGATGCCACCGGTTGTGTGGTGGCCCCCGGCTTGGTGGACTTGGCCGTGCGTCTGCGCGAACCCGGCCAAGAACATGCGGGCATGCTGGAGAGTGAAATGGGCGCTGCTGTGGCTGGAGGCATCACCAGCCTGGTCTGCCCACCCGATACCGACCCGGTGCTTGATGAGCCGGGTCTGGTGGACATGCTCAAGTTTCGCGCCGAGAAATTGCACCGTGCCCGCGTCTTCCCACTGGGGGCGCTGACCCGTGGCCTCAAGGGCGAGGTGCTGACCGAAATGGCCGAACTCACCGAGTCCGGCTGCATTGGTTTTGGTCAGGCCGAGGTGCCCATCGTCAACCTTCAAGTCTTGCAGCGTGCGCTGCAATACGCGGCCACCTTTGGCTACACCGTCTGGTTGCGCCCACAGGACTTTTGGCTGGGCAAGGGGGTGATGGCCAGCGGCCCCTTGGCCACGCGCTTGGGTTTGTCGGGCATTCCGGCGGCGGCTGAAACCATTGCCTTGCACAGCCTGTTTGAGCTGATGCGTGCCGCACAAGGCAAGTCAGCCGTCAGCGCGGCGCGGGTGCATTTGTGCCGCATCAGCAGTGCTGCGGGTCTGGCCTTGGTGCGCCAGGCCAAGGCAGAAGGCTTGCCCGTGACTTGCGATGTCAGCGTGCATAACCTGCATCTGACCGATACCGACATTGGCTTCTATGACAGCCGCCTGCGCCTGCAACCCCCCGTGCGCCAGCAGCGCGACCGCGACGCGCTGCGTGCCGGTCTGGCTGACGGCACGATTGACGCGCTGGTGTCTGACCACAACCCGGTGGACAGCGATGCCAAAACCCTGCCCTTTGCCGAAGCCGAACCCGGTGCCAGTGCGGTGGAGTTGCTGTTGGGCCTGGCCTGCAAATGGGCGCAGCAGGACGGCCACAGCCTGATGCGGGCGCTGAGCGTTGTCACCCACGGGCCGCAGTCGGTGCTGGGGGCCAGCTTGGGCACGCTGCAAGCCAGCGTCGGGCGGCTGGTCGTGGGCGGTGTGGCCGATGTCTGCGTGTTCAACCCGCAGCAGGGCTGGGCGGTTAGGGGTCAGCACTTGCGCAGCCAGGGCAAGCACACACCGTTCGACGGGCATGAACTGCCGGTATCCGTCCGTGCGACGCTGGTCGGCGGACAGCTGGCTTACCACGCACCGGATGCGGTGTCGGCATGAAAGCGCTGCGCGCCGCCACCCGTTTGCTGCGCGCCACCGTGCATGTGCTGCGCGGTCTCTGGATTCTGCGCACCCGCTTTCAGACCAGCACGCCCGAACAGGCGCAGCACTTGGTGCGCCAATGGTCGGGGCAGATGCTGCACATCATGGGCATTGGCCTGCGTGTCTGCGGCACCCCCCCGACGCAGGGGCCTGCGCTGCTGGTGGCCAACCATGTGTCTTGGCTGGATATTTTGGTGATGAATGCCGCACAACCTGCGCGCTTTGTTTCCAAGGCGGATGTGAAACACTGGCCGGTGCTGGGTGCCCTCATCACGGGGGCGGGCACGCTCTACATTGAGCGCGAAAGCCGCCGCGATGCGCTGCGCGTGGTGCACCACATGGCCGAACGTTTGCAAGCGCGTGACCTGATTGCCGTCTTCCCGGAAGGCACCACCAGCGATGGCCGCACGCTGTTGCCCTTTCACGCCAACCTGTTGCAGGCTGCCATCGTGGCTGACGCACCTGTGGTGCCGGTGGCCTTGCGTTTTGTCGATGGGCTCAGTGGCGAGCGCAGCGATGCCCCCGTGTTCATTGGCGACACCACACTGCTGGCATCCATCTGGGCCACGGTGTGTGCGCAAAACTTGCAAGCCGTGGTGGCTTATGGCCCAGCGCAGCATCACCAAGGACGCGACCGGCGCACCTGGGCGCAAGACCTGCGCACCGAGGTGACCACCCTGCTGGGCAGCGGTACATCGCTGACCTAGTACCCGCCGGTACTGCACTGGCGCAGGCTTCAGGTTTTTTTTCAGGTTTTTTTCATGCGCTGCATCATCTGCGCGGTGTTGGCCTTGCGATCAGCCGCCACACGCTGCACCGAAGGCCGCTCGCCCATCTGGCGCACATACTCGCGCACCGGCAAGTCGGCCAGAAAGTCGCGCCCGTAAATGGCTTTGGTGGCGGCACTGACCAGCGGCAGATGCACCACGGCGGCGCAATCGGCCAGGGTGAACGCGTCGCCAGCCACAAACGGCGCAAACCGCGCCAGCCGGGCAAAGGCGGCCACGTTTTTCTCCAGCTGCTGGCCGGTTTTCTCTTTGGTGGCATCGCTCACCTTGCCGCCAAAAAAGGC
The DNA here is from genome assembly GCA_041192045.1 of Pseudomonadota bacterium. Lineage (GTDB taxonomy): Bacteria > Pseudomonadota > Gammaproteobacteria > Burkholderiales > Burkholderiaceae_C > Hydrogenophaga. The sequence goes on from JBEENR010000025.1 coordinate 26,832, forward strand.
TTCCGGGTGCAGGTTGCGTGTCACCAGCTCCAGGTGCAATTCCAAGAAGCGCAACAGCTCGCGCACCTTGGCGGCGGCAAACGGGTCGGCGGGCAGCAGCGGGTGCGCGGGGTATTGCGCTTCTAGGTATTCCAGTATCACGGTCGATTCGCACAGCGTGCCCGCGTCGGTCTTCAAGTAAGGCACTTTGCCCAGCGGACTGGCCTGGGTGTCGGCCTCGCCTACCCAGACCAGAGCTTCTTCAAAGGGCAGGTTTTTTTCCAGCAGGGCCAGTTTGACCTTGTTGTAGTAGTTGCTGGCTGAAAAGCCGCAGAGTGTGAGCATAGGAATCTCCGAGGGGTTGTTGAGGGTGGTTTGAGTGGGGCATGGTAGTGGTGCGTGCGGGTGCCTGCCGGTCACACGGGCAACAGGGCAGGGCAAAGCGAGGGTTTTCGAGCGGCCCACAGGGATAACCTAAGCCGGTTGGAGGCTGGCTGATAAGATGCGCGCCCATGTCCGCATTCCGCCACAACCGCCGCTGCCTGGCCGCCCTGACCCTGCTGGTCATGCTGCTGGCTGCGCTGCTGCCCACGGTGGCGCAGGCGGTGGTGCGTGCCTCGGGCCAAGCGCAGTGGGTGCAGGTGTGCAGCGCCAGCGGCATGTTCTGGGTGCATGCCCAGAGTGGTGAACCACGCGGCACCGATGACAGCGCGGCACCCAAAAGCCCCGCCGACGATGCCTCGTTGTCCTGCCCGTGGTGTCCCTTGCATGGCGGCGCGGCGGGCTTGCCTGCTGATACCAGCTGCTTCAAGGGTCTGGCCACCGTGGCCGACCTGCCGCACGCCCCGCGCCTTGCGGCCCCCGTGTTTGGCCTTTGGGCTTCTGCCCACGCCCGCGCACCACCCGCGTCCGCCTGACGCTCCTTCAGTCTTACCGGCCTGCCTGCCACGGTTTGCGCCCGGTTTGCACCTTTTCACATCTGCTGCCCGCTTGCGGCTGACCGGCTGTTCACCGCCAGCGGGCCTTTGCCGGGCTTGCCCTGTGGGCTTTTTGTTTTCCCCTGTGTTCGTTTTCTGTTCAATCTCTGGAGTCATCATGAAAAAACTGCTCATCACCGCCTTGCTGGCCGTTACCGCCAGCGCCTGGGCACAAACCACGGTCAAGGTTGAAGATGCCTGGGTTCGCGGCACCGTGGCCCAGCAAAAAGCCACCGGCGCGTTTATGCGCCTGACCCCCGAAAAACCCGCCCGCTTGGTGTCAGCCAGTTCGCCCGTGGCCGGTGTGGTGGAAATCCATGAAATGGCGATGGAAAAAGACGTGATGAAAATGCGCCAAATTCCCGGCTTGGAATTGCCCGCAGGCCGTGCCACCGAGCTCAAACCCGGCGGCTACCACGTCATGCTGATGGACTTGAAACAACAGATGAAGGCTGGCGACACGGTGCCCATCACCTTGGTGTTTGAAGACGAAGCGAAAAAACGCTTCTCGCAAGACATTCAGGCCCCCGTCCGTGCGCTGGGTGCAGCACCGGCCATGAAGCATGACCATGGCGGCATGAAGCACTGAGCCTGCCCAGCCCCAGTCCCCGCTGACCACCACCATGCGCCACCGCCACACGCTGCAATTGCGCCAGACCAGGGCTGACCGCCCCGGTCGTGTGCTGGTTGCCTGGGTGCTGGTGGCGTGGGTGCTGGCCACGCTAGCCCCTGGCTTGTCGCGTTGCCTGCAACACCTAGAGAACGGTGCGGGGCTCGCTGCCCCCCGCACGGCGCTGGCGCATTGGGTTGAGCTTTGCGGCCCCCAGGGCATGCACTGGGTTCGGCTCGATTCGCTGAAAGACCCACCGCCCACACAACCGGCTGACCCTGGCGAGGGCCTGAATGCCTGCGCACATTGCGTGCTGGCCGTTGACCGTCTTGCATCCCTTGTCCCGCTGGTTTTCCAGTGGCAGGCCTTGCCCGCCAAGTATGGCCCGCCGGGTTGGGCGTACCAGCCTGTTGACCGGTTCACCTGGTCTGCCATTCAGGCCCGAGGGCCTCCTGCTCTGTTCTGAACATGGCGCTGCCGTAGGCCCATGGGGGTGCCTGCGCGGTTTTTTGTTGGAATGTTTGGAACAGGTGTGTTGGTATGTACGGTGTGAATCACTTGCGGTCTGGCGTTTCAGACCAGGTGCCCCATGAGGGCGAAAAATTTTGGCCAGCAGGGGCTTGCGTGTTTGAGCGGGGGTCTGGGTCCGGCTTGTGGCGCGTGGTCTCTGGGGTCGTCCGTCTCGATCAGCGTGGCACGGACACCACGGTGCTGGTCTCATTGGCCATGCCGGGCGATCTGATCGGCTACGAGACCCTGTTGGGCGGTACCCATTCGTTTGATGCTTCGGCGCTGGTGCCTGCCGTGTTGCAGGCCATCGCACCAAAAACCCAGGCTGAGCGTAACGCGCTGATGGTTGAGGCCCTGTTGCAGCAGCCCCAGCGCAGTCATGACATGGCCCGCATTCGCACTGGCCCGGTGGTGGCGCGGGTCGCCACGCTGCTGCGCTTGCTGGGTCATCTGCCGCCTCCAGATTTTTTGTCTGGTGACGACACGGTCGATGCCGATGCGGTGCGCAACCAGCTACCCACCCTGCGTGAACTGGCTGGCGTGGTGGATGCCAAGCACGAAACCGTTTGCCGTGTGCTGGCCCAGTTACTGCCCCCACGCAGCCGCAAGGGTGGCCCACGGCGCTGGACAGAGAAAGCCCAGCAGGCCGCCAGCCAGATGTTGAGCGATGTGGGGCAGGTGTTGAACGCACCCGGCTTGGCCCGTTCCGGCATGGGGGTGGCACCATGAGCCGATACGTGCAGCCGCGCCGACATTCAAATTTCCGACGCTTGTTCATCACAGCAGCCCTGACCAGTCTCTGCGGTCTGATGGCCCTGCCCGCCCTGGCCCACGACTTCAAAGCGGGCGATTTGCGCATTGACCACCCCTACGCCACCCCCAGCCGCCCCGGCATGGACACCGGTGCGGTGTACTTTCGCGCTATCAAAAACCAAGGCACCGAGCCGGATCGCCTGCTGTCAGCCCGCACCCCAGTGGCCACCCGTGTGGAGCTGCACCGCATGGACATGGACGGCGACGTGATGCGCATGCGCGCCGTGCCCGCCATTGACCTGCCCGCCAACACCGATGTTCGCCTGCGCCACGGCACAGCCAATGGCCACCACCTGATGCTGATCGGCCTGAAAGCCCCGCTGAAAGACGGCGACCGCTTCCCCGTGACCCTGACTTTTCAGCGCGCTGGCGAGCGCGAGGTGATGGTGTGGGTGCAAACGCCCAGCCGCAGCGCAGCGTCCGCCCCGGCTGACGAACACCGCCACTGAACCCCACTGAACCCCTGCCATGCCCACGGTGCGCCACCTGTACTTGCCAGCCGCCTTGGTGCGCCGCTGCTTGCGCTGGCTGCTGCTGTGTGTGGCGTTTGCTGCGCTGCACAACACCCTGGGCGCGTGGGTGGTGCAGGCGTGGTCGGGCCAAACGGCGGTAGAAATTTGCACCCCACAGGGCATGCAGTGGGTGGCGCTGGACGAGCACGCACCCCTTGACCCCACTGACCCCGCTGCACAAGGCTTGGCCCAGCCTTGCGTCTGGGCCTCTGCGCACCTGACCCTGCTGGCGCAAGCGCCCGCACTGCACCACGGCGCACCCCTACCAGTCGATCGCCTGCGGATGGGCCGCCAGCCCTTAGACCCGCCCAGCGACCGCGCCGAGCGGGTGCTGCTGATGGCCCCCATGCGGGCACCGCCGGTTTGCTTCTGAGCTGTTTCGATGCACTGTATTTCTTTAGGGATCGCCGCCCAAGATGGCGTTCGCTCCTGACTTCCTTGTTTATTTTTCCGATTGAGATCGCAACATGACAAACCGTTTCATTCGCACCGCGCTGGCCACCGCCATGGGCGCAATGGCCTTTACCGCACAAGCCCACGTCGGCGTGGTCAACACCCAGACCCCCTATGCTGTGGCTGGCAAAACCTATGAGTTGGTACTCGCCGTGCCACATGGCTGTGCTGTGCCTAACACCAGCCCTGCTGTCGAGGCCGATACCTACAAGGTGGAAGTGAGCATTCCCGCTGGCTTTACCGGCGTACGTCCCATTGTGGATGGCGTGTTCGGCAAACCCGTGCTGACCAAAGATGGCAGCGGTGCCGTGACCAAAATCACCTGGACCAAGGGCGCTGCCTTCGACTCGTCAGCCGATGACCAGTCCTACCGCATCGGCCTGCGCAGCACCGCACCCAATGCACCGTTCACCACCTCGCAGTTCAACGTCATCCAGTACTGCAAAAACCCCGTTGCCGGGGGTGCAGACCTGTTCACCGACTGGGCCAACTACACCTCATCGGGCGTGACTTCCAACCAGTCGCCCAAGGTCAAGATATTCCCGGCTCGTGTGCCCGGCTGGAACAAGTACAACTTGGCCGCCACCAACGAAAAGCACACCCAGGCTGATGTGACCGCGCTGCTGACCGACTACTTTGCCGATGCCCAGATCGTCTGGGTCGCTCCAGGCACCAACACGGGCAAAGGGGCCTACAGCGTCAACACCAACACCGCCGCCAAGATCAAGGCCCTGGTCGCCAAAGATGCCACGGTGTACGAGCTGACCAACAAGGCGGGCGTGATGATCCACGCCTCTGATGACATCTGGGTCAAATACTGATCGAGGAACGAACATGAATCGAATCCCAATCGGTGCTGCTGTGATCTCGGTGTTCATGACCCTGAGCGGATGCGGCGGTGGCAGCGATGCCACGCTCGAAACGGCGGAGACAGACCCTGCTACGGCAACCTTGGGGGCGGAACTGGTGCCGTCCTTCATCAGTGCCGAGCTGGAGTCAAGTCTGGTGCCAGATGCTGCGGCATCTGCCGCCGCCGCCACCAGCTTCCCTGCCGAATTGCTACCACCCATCAGTTGACCGTTTGCGGTCTATGAACCCTTTCCACCGACCTGTGTCGGTGGTTTTTTTTGATCACTTTATTTTTTCTCAGAGATTTCCATGAAAAACACGTTTTCTTGGTTGGCTGCCGCTTTGGCTGGCGCGGGTTTGTTGGCGGCTTGCGGCGGTGGCGATGCCGAACCGTCTGGCCCCCAAGCGGTTGCCCTTGAATTTGCCACCGTGGCGGGCAGCACCGCCGTGTCTTGCAGTACCGCGTCCATTACCGACCTGGGCACCACCAACGCCAATGGCCGTTTGCGCGATGCCCGCTTCTACATCAGCAATGTCGCCCTCATCCGCGCCGACGGCGTGGAGGTGCCCCTGACCCTGCCCGCCAACGACAACTGGAATGCCACCGTGGGCACCGACCGGGTGACGCTGATCGACCTGGAAGACAAAACCGGCGCTTGCCAAGGCACTGTGGAAACCAACACCAGCCTGAAAGGCACCGTACCAGCGGGCAGCTATGTGGGTGTGACCATGACGCTGGGTGTGCCCTTTGCCCTGAACCACACCGACCAGGGTGCTGGCGTGGAAGTCACACCTGCGGTGGTTAACAACGCTGTTCACCCCGGCATGGCCTGGTCTTGGGCGGGTGGGCGCAAGTTTGCCAAGATTGAGCTGACCGATGTGCTGGCCGCTGAACCCGCAGGTACAGCGGGCAAATGGGCGGCTTCGGTGTTCAACATGCACCTGGGCTCCACCAACTGCACCGGCACCAACCCGGCGGCGGGTTTGGTCACCGCTTGCACCGAACCGAACCGGGCCACCATTCGCTTGGCTGCGTTTAACCCCGCAACGCAAAAAATCAACGTCGATGTGCGCGCCTTGCTGGCTGAGAACGATGCCACCGCCAACGTCTCAGGCCCCACCGGTTGCATGTCGGGCTTGACCGACCCGGAATGCACCGGCGTGTTCAAGGCGCTGCAAATCGGCTTCAACGGCGCAGCGGCAGCGGGTGCGGCCTTCACCGTGGGCAAGGTGGGTGATGCCAGCAACTACGGCCTGCCCATCAACGGCGGTGCCGCGCAAACCGTGTTCAAGGTGGCCGCGAAATGATGCAAGGGCAACGTCTTGTGCAGGCGTTGCTCGGCTTGGTCAGCACGGTCGCTCTGGCGGCTGTGCTGACCTTGTCGGGCTGCGGCGGCGGAGGGGTGTCGGTCACCGACACCACGCAAAGCGCCTTTGCCTGGGCTTTGCCCCAGGGTTTTCCCACACCGAAAGTGCCCGAGGCCAACCCGCTGAGCGAGGCCAAGGTGGAGCTGGGACGGTTTTTGTTTTACGACCGGCGCTTGTCGGGCAACGGCACGCAGGCGTGCGCCAGTTGCCACCACCAGAACAAAGCCTTCACCGACGGTCTGGCGCTGGCCGTGGGCTCCACCGGCGAGGTGCATCCGCGCAACGCGCAGGGCCTGGCCAACGCGGTGTACCACCCCACGCTGACCTGGGCCAACCCGTCGCTGCTCAGCCTAGAAGCCCAAATGCAGGTGCCCTTGTTTGGCGACAACCCGGTGGAAATGGGCATCAACGACCACAACAAGGATGAGGTGCTGGGCCGCATTCAGGCCGATGCCCGCTACGCCGATCTGTTTGCGCAGGCCTTTCCTGGCGTGGACGCGCCCATCAGCTGGGGCAACATCACCCGCGCCATCGCCAGTTTTCAGCGCACGCTGATCTCGGGCAACAGCAAATTTGACCGCAGCCAGCGCGGTCAAGAGACCCTGTCACCCGCCGAGCAACGCGGCCAAACCCTGTTTTTTGGCGAAAAGGCCGAATGCTTTCACTGCCACGCGGGCTTTAATTTCAACGACCAAGTGGTGCATGCCTCGACCTTGGTGCTGGACACGCCCTTTCACAACACCGGGCTGTACAACATCGGCAACACCGGCAACTTTCCTGCGGGCAACCAAGGCTTGTTTGAATTCACCAACCTGCCCACCGACCGGGGCTTGTTCCGCGCACCCAGCCTGCGCAATGTGGAAGTGACCGCGCCCTACATGCACGACGGCAGCGTGGCCACGCTGGAGGACGTGCTGGACTTTTACGCCGCCGGAGGGCGCAACATCACCAGCGGCCCCTATGCGGGCGATGGGCGTTTGCACCCCAACAAAAGCGATTTGATTGCCCGCATCGACCTCAACGCCCAAGAGAAAGCCGACATCGTCGCCTTCCTGAAAACCCTGACCGATCATGAATTCCTCAGCAATCCCAAGTTTGCCAACCCCTTCCTGGCCCCGCGCTGAATGCCAACGGGTACTGGTCTGGCTGGCGCTGGCGGCTTGCAGCCTGCAAGCCCATGCCCACGGCGAGGCCGACGACCCCCTGCCGCCCGAGCCCGGCGTGGTGCTACAAGCCGCTGCCGCCGTGCGCCATCTCAGCAGCAGCGCCACACTGCCATCGGCCCGGCTGGCAGGCTATCTGCTGCAAGGCGACGCAGGCCCAAGCCTGACCGGCACCCAACTGGAACACGGCACTCTGGGCCTAGCGGCACGGCTGGACGACACCTGGGGCGCACAACTGGTGCTGGGCCAGCACGGCAGCGACCCGATCCACACCGAAGCCGCTTGGCTACAAGCCCGGCACGATGCCGAAGAGGCCGTTTGGCTGTTGACCGCTGGCCGACAGCAGCCCGCGCTGGGCGCGGTGCTGGGGGGTGCGGGGCATTTGGACCGCTTTGGGCTGGTGCCACTGGCGGCACGCATGGCAGTGAACGACCGCTGGGTGGACGACGGCTTGCAGCTGGGCTGGCGCAGCGACAGCGGCACATCCCGCTGGCAGATGGATGCCGGGCTCTGGCGCGGCCAGGTGTTTCCGGGGTCTGCCCAAGGCGGCGCGGTGCCCAGCCTGCACCTAGGCTGGGCTCAAGGCCCCTGGGCCTTGGACGCGGTGGCCGCCCGCTTCAAACCGCAAGGGCGCGGCAGCGCCGTGGGCGGCACCGCCGGCCACAGCCACAACGCCCCAGTGTGCGATGCCAACTTGACCCAAGTGGTGTGCTTCAGCGGCCAAAGCCCGGTGGCCGCAGCCAGCCTGCGCTGGAGCGGCCCCGATGCCGCCCCCGCTTGGCCGCTGACGCTGACCGCCGCGGGCTGGCTGCGCCGCGATGCGGGCACCCTCACATCGGCCAACGGCCAAGCCGACTACCACGCCCACAACCGCGCAGGCTGGCTAGAGGCCCAGTGGCACCTGCACCCGCAGTGGCAACTGGCTTGGCGCGGCGAACGCCTGAGCGCCAAGCAAACCCTGACAGGCCCCGGTGCCAGCCTGCTGGCCGTTGAAACACAAATCAAGGCCTACGCCCCCATCACCCGCCACAGCCTGGTGCTGGCCCACAACCCCGTGCCCTGGGCCAAGGTTTACCTAGAAACCGGCCAAGAAACCGCATCCAGCCACCGGGCTTCCTTCGTCGCTCTGCGGCTGGTGCTGGAAGGGGCCACCAAGACCCTCACCCCAACCCTCTCCCGCGAGCGGGAGAGGGAGAGGGAGTGAAGGCACGGCGTTGAAGGGAATGAATCTGAGCGCGTGCCCCCACCCCAGCCCTCCCCCAGCGGGGGAGGGGGCGAAGGCATGGGGCTTTCAGATGTGTTCGCGTGCGGTGCCTTACCTTCTCCCACATGCGGGGTCGAAGGCCCGGCGTTGAAAAGGCGTTACCGTTTGCGGTGCCTTACCCCCTCTCCCGCTCGCGGGAGAGGGCAGGCATCAGCTTGGCGGACACGCCCAGGGCCTCGGCCCCTCTCCCGCCTGCGGGAGAGGGCAGGGGTGAGGGTGTCTTGCCCCTTCCCCCCGTGGCGGATGGTGAAGGTATCTTGCCCCTTCCCCCTCTGGGGGAAGGCTGGGATGGGGGCTAGCGCACCAGCAGCCTCAGCCCCTCAAGCAAACACCCCAGCGCTGTCTTGCATGCGCTGCGACACCTCGCCCAAGTGGTGCAGCGTGTCGCCAAACGTCATCTCCAGCTGCGTCAGTTTCTTGAAGCAGTGGCTGACGATGTATTCATCCGTTACGCCAATGCCGCCGTGCAGCTGCACCGCCTGTTGGCCCACAAAGCGCATGGACTGGCCCAGTTGCACCTTGGCGCGGGCCAGGGCGGCGCGGCGTTCGGGCGCGGGGGTTTGCAGTTTCAGGCTGGCGTAATAGCTCATGGACCGGGCCAGCTCCAGCTGCATCTTCATGTCGGCCACGCGGTGGCGCAGGGCCTGAAAGCTGGCAATGGGCACGCCAAACTGTTTGCGCGTGTTCATGTAGTCTACGGTAATGGCCAGGGTGCGGTCCATCACGCCCACGGCTTCGGCGCAACTGGCGGCTATGCCCATGTCCACCGCCTGCTCCAGCGCGGTCAGGCCGTCCAGGGTGACCAGCTGCGCGGGCGCATCGTGCAGCACCAGTTCGGCGGCGCGGCTGCCGTCTTGCGTGCGGTGGCCTTGGGTGCGCACACCGGCTGCACGGCGTTCCACCAAAAACAGCGCTATGCCAGACGCGCTATCCGACGCGCTGCCCGACGAGGCCACTTGCGCGGGCACCAAAAACGCATCCGCCACATCGCCCACCGGTACCATACTTTTGCGGCCGCTCAGCGCCCAAGTGCCGTCGGCGGCTTGGCTGGCTTGGGTGTGGCACACATCCAGCCGGTAGCGGGCGGCGCGTTCGGTGTGGGCCAGCACCAGCAGCGCCTCGCCTGTGGCTAGGCGGGGCAGCCAGTGGGCTTGCTGGTCGGCGCTGGCATGGGTTTGCAGCACGCTGCCCACCATCAAGGTTTGCGCCAGCGGCTCCAGCACCAGGCCGTGCCCCAGCGCTTCCATCACCACCATGGCTTCCACCGGCCCCATGCCCAAGCCGCCGTGCGCCTCGTCGATATAAAGACCGCACAAACCGAGTTCGGCCAGTTCGCGCCAAGCCACCGGGTCAAAACCCCCAGCGGCCACGGTGCGGCGGCGACGCTCAAAGTCGTAGGCTTTGGCCACCCATTTGCGCACGGCATCAGCCAGTTGCAGCTGCTCGTCTGAAAAATCGAAGTCCATCTTGTCTCCTCAGCCCAGCACGGTTTGCGCCACGATGTTGCGCTGCACCTCGTTGCTGCCGCCGTAAATCGTGGTTTTGCGCATGTTGAAATAGGTCGATGCCAGCGGCGCATTCGCCACCTGCCCACCGGGGAAGTCGCCTTGCCAGCCCGCTTCCATGGCTTCTTCAATGAAGGGCAGGGCAAACGGTCCAGCGGCCAGCATCATCAGCTCGGCATAGCGCTGCTGGATTTCGCTGCCGCGAATCTTCAGCAAGCCCGCAATGTCCAGCGACTGTTTGCCCGACTTTTCTGCCGACAGCACGCGCAGCACCAGCATTTCCAGCGCCACCACATCCACCTCCAGCAGCGCAATCTGGTCGCGGAAACGGCTGTCATCCCACACGCCCTCGGCCTTGGCGATGCGCTTGAGCCGCTCCAGCTCGCGCTTGGCGCGGTTCACATCGGCAATGTTGGTGCGTTCATGGGCCAGCAGGTGTTTGGCGTAGGTCCAGCCCTTGTTTTCTTCGCCAATCAGGTTCTCCAGCGGCACTTGCACGTTGTCAAACCAGACTTCATTCACCTCGCACTCGCCGTCCAGCAGCTTGATGGGGCGCACGCTCACGCCGGGGCTTTTCATGTCGATCAGTAAAAAGCTGATGCCGGTTTGCGGCTTGCCCTCGGTGCTGGTGCGCACCAGACAAAAAATCCAGTCGCCGTACTGGCCCAGCGTGGTCCAGGTTTTTTGGCCGTTGACCAGGTAATGGTCGCCCATGCGCTCGGCGCGGCATTTCAGCGAGGCCAAGTCCGAGCCCGAACCCGGCTCGCTGTAACCCTGGCTCCACCACACCTCGCCGCTGGCAATGCCGGGCAAAAAGCGCGCTTGCTGCTCGCGGCTGCCAAAGGCCATGATGACTGGGGCCACCATCACCGGCCCAAACGGCACGATGCGCGGCGCACCCGCCAGGGCACACTCTTCTTCAAACAGGTGTTTTTGCACCGCGTTCCAGCCAGGGCCACCAAAGGCCTTGGGCCAGCCATAACCCAGCCAGCCCTGTTGGCCCAAGATCTTGGCCCAGCGCTGCATGTCGTCGCGGCTCAGGCGCAGCGCGTTGTGAACCTTGTGGGCAATATCGGGCGGCAGGTGTTGTCGAACCCAGGCGCGAACGTCTTCGCGGAACTGCTGCTCTTCGGGCGTGAATGCCAAATCCATGCGGTATCTCCTTGTGCAGTGGCCGCAGGTTTTAGCACGATCGTTTTTTTCTAGCCTGTCCGGGCCGGGACAGATTCGGGTTTGTCCGGGTGCCTAGGGCTTAAACCCGCCCAGCCAAATGCAGCGATGCGCGCAGGGTGTCGTTGACGCGGGTTTGCCAGCCGTCGCCGCTGGCGCGCAGGGCGGCCAACACATCGGCATCAAGCCGCAACTTGACGGCTTCTTTGGTGGTGGCCTGTACGCTGCCCACAGGGCGGCCACGGCGGCGGGTGGCGATTTGCGTGGGTGTGGTCACACGGCCCAGCCCGGCATGGGCTTCTTGGAGGCTTTGCTCCAAATCGGCCATGAATTGCACCATTTTGGCATCGGGCTGGGCATCAGCGGCAGGGGCTTTTTTCGGGGGTTTAGACATCGTAGCGATCCTTGAGTTTGAGCAAGAATTCATCGGGCAAGGTGTCGAACTTGGCTTTGGTGTAGGCCAGCAACAGCCATATTTCGCCCCGCTCGGTGCGCAGCAAATAGATGGCGCGCACGCCACCGCGCTTGCCGCTGCCGCTGCGCTTCCAACGCACCTTGCGCAGACCATGACATCGCCCGCATCGGGATGCTCAGCCATAAAGCTCACAAACTCGGCAGCCTCTTCAGCCGACCAAATGGTTTCGATGCTGCGCAGGTACGAGGGGGTTTCGATCACGGTGAACATAAATTAATTGTACCCCCAATTAAAATCTTAAAACCCTTCGCCAAGTTTGCTTCCCTGTCTGAAGGCGTGCCATCAAGCCCCCCAAACACCCAGCGTCCAGCCCTGTTCAGTGGCCTCACGCTGCCAAATGCGATCGTCCCACGGGCTGTCGGGGCGGCGGTCGAAGACGATGAGGTGCGCTTCATCCGCCCCGCACTGGCGCGCATAGTCCACCGTTTGCGGCAGGCCCTCGGCCAGCACCGCGTCCAGGCTGCCTTTTTTCCAGAGCTTGAGTTCCAGCACCACG
>JBEENR010000026.1:0-38698 GCA_041192045.1 Pseudomonadota bacterium
AATGGCGCACAGGCCCACGCGCTGGGCCACGTCCAGCCCCATTTGCGTGATGCCGCTGCGCGACACCACCACGGCCACGCCCATTTGCGCCGACTTGATGACCATTTCACTGGTCAGCCGCCCGGTGGTGTAGAACACATGCTCCACCTGCTCGGCAGCGGGCCGCTGTTGCAAGGCCAGCCAGCCCGCAATGGTGTCCACCGCGTTGTGGCGGCCCACGTCTTCCACAAACAGTTGCAGCTCAGCCCCCCGGAACAGGGCGCAGGCATGCACCGAACCGGCCGATTTGTAGGTGCTTTCCTTCAAGCGAATGGCATTGAGCAAGGCATACAGCTGCGACTGGTGCAGCACCGCCTGTGGCGGCAGGTGAATGCGGTCCAACTCGTCCATCAGGCTGCCAAACACACTGCCTTGGCCGCAGCCGGTCGTCACCACGCGGCGGGCGGTGCGCTCTTCAATGCGGTCAATGCCGTGGTGGGTTTTGACCGACGCGGCCCCCACCTCCCAGTCCACGGTGATGGACTCGATCTCATGCACCGACGACACCAGCCGCTGGTTCAGCAAATAGCCCAGCACCAGCCATTCGGGGTGCGCGCCCAGCGTCATGAGCGTGACCAGCTCGCGCTTGTCCACATACACCGTCAGGTCGCGCTCGGCAGGGATGGACACGCTTTGCCGCTGGCCGTACTCGTTCAGCGCCGTCACGCTTTGCGTTAACGGCGCACTGGCTTGGGTCAGCCGGGGCAGGCTTGGTGCTGCGGTGGGCAGCCGTTCTGCTACACCCATCAGGACTTTTTGGCCGGTGCGGCAGCGGGTGCGGCGGGCGCGGCAGGCGCTGCACCCGTGGGCGCTGTCACCGTGGGCACAAAAGGCCCAGGGTCGGCGCAGGGCGGCGTGGGCAGGGCGGGGCTGGTGGCTTTGCCTGCTTGGGTCTTGAAGTAGTGCGCTGCCGCACGGTCCATGGCGCGGCAGAGCTGGAAGGCCGCCACTTTGTTGCCGTGGGCGGTTTTGGCCGCTGCCTCGGCGGCTTTGGCCTTGGCTTCGTCGGTCAGCACGGGGGCGGGCAGTTTGGCCTGGGCGCTCAGGGCCAGCAGCACCGAGGTGCAAATAAGCAAGCGTTTCATGAGAGTGGGCGCAGGGCGCTGAAAGGGTTGTTCAATGGGGTTGTTCAACGGGTGGGCTTCAAGCCTTGGCAACTTGACTGACCGCCACCACCGGCGGGCCATCGGCGCTGCGCTGGGCCGGAATCTTGCCCGCCTTGATGTCGTCGTACCAAAGTTCGTGGTGTTCTTTGGCCCAGGTTTCGTCCACATAGCCGGTTTTCATGGCCTTGTAAGCGCCTTGCATGCCCAGCGTGCCCATGTAGATGTGGCCCATGAACATGACCATCATCAGCACGGCAGCGGTGGCATGGATCATGTGCGCCACCTGCATGTTGGCGCGGGTGTAGTCCACAGCGGGCACGATCTTGTCGAGGAACACGCCCGAGCCCACCACCAGCAGCCCGAACAGGAACACGCCAGACCAGAACAGCACCTTCTCACCGGCATTGAAGCGGTGCGACGGCACCTCGTGGCCCCCAAACAAGCCGCCACCTTTGAGCAACCAAGTGATGTCTTCTTTGCTCGGCAAGTTGTCCCGCGCAAAGGTGATGATGACCACCACCAGCGACACCGCAAACAGCGGCCCCACAAAGTTGTGCAGGTTCTTCAGCGCATAGGTGAGCCAGCCAAACAGCGTGCCGCCAATGACCGGCAGCAAAAAGAACTTGCCAAAGGCCATGACGATGCCTGAGACTGCCAGCGCCACAAAGGCAATGGCATTCGTCCAGTGCGCGGCGCGCTCTACATAAGTGAAGCGCTCAATCAGCCGCCCGGTTTCGTTGCCGTGCAGCATGATGGTGCCCTTGGCCTTGTAAAACAGGGCAATAGCCAGCGCCACGATGAGCAGCAGCGAGCCGCCGTAAGGAATGATCCAGTTGTTGCGCACCTGCCGCCAAGCCTCGCCCGCGTTGGTCAGGCGTGAACCGGGGTACTGCACAAAGCCCTGAATCAGGTTGCCCGCTTCGGGGGCCTGTGTCAGGGGCAAGCTGCTGTAGCCGGTCACGCCCTTGCCCACATCGCGCCACATGGGTGCGTTGTTGCCGGGTTGCACCTGCTTGCGCTCGGCATTGGTTTGGTTGGCATAGTTCGGGTCGGTGCTGGCATCGGGCGCAATCTCAAAAATGTTGGCGCTGCGAATACCTGCCGTTGCCGCTGTTGCAGCTGGCGCTGGCGCAGTGGTGCTCACCGCTGCTGCTGGGGCCGGTGGCGGTGCCTCTTTGGACTGCGCGCCGGCCCAGCTGCAGCCCAGTACCAGCAGGGCCGCAGCCCAGAGGCGCGGCGCGGCCAGCCGTTGAATGATGTTCTGGGACCAAGGCATGAGGGACTCCCGTTTATTGGTTGGGCATGCGGCTGTAGTCGTTCTGGCCGTACTGCGCACGGGCTTTCAGGTGCTGCTCCCAGCTGGTGCGGTCGCCCGCCTTCCAGCCGCCTTGCGCATATTGGCTGGCCCCCACGCCTTGGTGCGGGGCCGCGTCGTGCCGGGCACCGGTAGAGCGCGGTGTGGCATCGCCACAGGCTGACAAGCTGAACACGGCCAGCAGCACGGCGGCGGTTTTGAAAGCGGTTTTGCAAGTGGTTTTCAAGCCGGTTGTCATCATGATTTCGCTCCTTGCGCACTGCCATAAGCCGTGCCCCAGCCCCACACCTCGGCACCCTTGCCCCGGCGCAGCACGCGGCTGCGAAAAATGTCGGCCACCACATCGCCGTCACCGGCCAGCAGGGCTTTGGTAGAACACATTTCGGCGCAGGCGGGCAGCTTGCCCTCGGCCAAGCGGTTGCGCCCGTATTTTTCAAACTCGTCGGCACTGCCGTGGGCTTCGGGGCCACCGGCGCAGAAGGTGCATTTGTCCATCTTGCCGCGCACGCCAAAGGTGCCGTTGCCAGGGAACTGCGGCGCACCAAACGGGCAGGCGTAAGAACAGTAGCCGCAGCCAATGCACACGTCTTTGTCGTGCAGCACCACACCCTCTTCGGTGCGGTAGAAGCAGTTCACCGGGCAAACGGCCATGCAAGGCGCGTCGCTGCAATGCATGCAGGCCACCGAGATGGATTTTTCGCCCGGCACACCGTCATTGAGCGTGACCACCCGGCGGCGGTTCACACCCCAGGGCACTTCGTGCTCGTTTTTGCAGGCAGTCACGCAGCCGTTGCACTCAATGCAGCGCTCAGCGTCACAAATAAATTTCATGCGTGCCATGTGTCAGCTCCTCAAGCGCGTTCAACGTTGCAGACCGTGGTCTTGGTTTCCTGCATCATGGTCACGATGTCGTAACCATAGGTGGTGGCGGTGTTGACCGCCTCGCCCCGCACGATCGGCAGGGCACCTTCGGGGTAGTAGGGGCGCATGTCCGCACCCTGCCAGCGGCCCGAGAAGTGGAAGGGCAGGAACACGGTGTCAGGGGCCACCCGCTCAGTGACCAAGGCCTGCACATTGATGCGCGCCCCGGTGGGGCTGACCACCCAAACCCGCTCGCCGTTGCGAATGCCGCGCTCGGCAGCGGCCTTGGGGTTGAGTTCGACAAACATTTCCTGCTGCAACTCGGCCAGCCAGGGGTTAGACCGGGTTTCTTCGCCGCCGCCTTCGTATTCCACCAAACGGCCACTGGTCATGATGAGCGGGAATTTCTCATAGACCTTGTTGTCCACGTTCTTCTGCTGCAAGGACTTGTACAGAATGGGCAAGCGCCAGCGGTTTTTCTGGTCGTCGTGGCTGGGGTACTTGGCCACCAAGTCGGGGCGGGTGCCGTAAATGGGCTCGCGGTGCTGCGGAATGGCATCGGGGAAGTTCCAGACCACGGCGCGGGCCTTGGCATTGCCAAACGGGTGGCAACCGTGGGCCATGGTCACGCGCTGGATACCGCCCGAGAGATCAGTCTTCCAGTTCTTGCCCTCAGCGGCGGCCTTCTCGGCATCGCTCAGGTCGGCCCACCAGCCCAGTTTTTTCAGGAGCACATCGTCAAATTCGGGGTAACCGGTGGTGATTTCGGAGCCCAGCGAATACGAGCCGTCTTCGGCCAACAGGCTCACGCCCTCGCGTTCCACGCCAAAGTTGGCGCGGAAGTTACCGCCGCCGTCCATGACATGCTTGCTGGTGTCGTACAGGTTGGGCGATCCGGGGTGCTTGAGCTGCGGTGTGCCGTAGCACGGCCAAGGCAGGCCAAAGTAGTCGCCACTCATGTCGTAGCCGGTTTCTTTGTCCACCACCTTGCCTTTGCAGCGCAGGGTTTTCACATCAAACGCGCCCATGTTGCGCATGTGGGCCTTCAGGCGCTCGGGACTTTGGCCGGTGTAGCCAATCGTCCAAAGGCCCTTGTTGATCTCGCGCAGAATGTCTTCCACCAGCGGCTCTTCCATGCCGCCCTTGCCCTTGACCAATTTGTAGTTCTTCACCAGTTCGGCACCGAAACCCAGTTTGTGCGCGAACTGGTACATGATCATGTGGTCGTTGCGGCTCTCCCACAGCGGTTCAATCACCTGTTCGCGCCACTGGATAGAGCGGTTGGACGCGGTGCAGGAACCACTGGTTTCAAACTGGGTGGCCGCTGGCAGCAGGTACACCGCGCGGTTGGGGTTCTGGTCTTCGGGTTTACCGGGCATGGCCGCCATCGATGCGGTGGCCGATGGGTACGGGTCAATCACCACCAGCAAATCCAGCTTGTCCATGGCCCGCTTCATCTCCAAGCCACGGGTTTGCGAATTGGGCGCATGGCCCCAGAAGAACACGCCGCGCAGGTTGGGACCTTGGTCCACCAGCTCGTTGTTCTCTAAAACGCCGTCAATCCAGCGCGAGACGGTGATGCCGGACTTCTCCATCATGCCTTCGGCGTATTTGGCCTTGATCCAGTCGTATTCCACGCCCCAAATCTTGGCAAAGTGCTTCCAAGAACCGGCAGCCAAGCCGTAGTAGCCGGGCAGCGAATCGGGGTTGGGGCCGACATCGGTGGCACCCTGCACGTTGTCATGGCCCCGGAAAATGTTGGTGCCGCCGCCGCTCTTGCCAATGTTGCCCAGCGCCAGTTGCAGCAGGCACGAGGCCCGCACAATGGCATTGCCAATGGTGTGCTGGGTTTGGCCCATGCACCACACCACGGTGGCGGGCTTGGCCTCGGCCATCATCTTGGCCACCTTGTACACCTGTGCTTCGGGCACGCCGCAGGCTTCTTCTACCTTGTCGGGTGTCCACTTGGCCAGCACCTCGTCACGCACCTTGTCCATGCCATAGACCCGGTCGTTGATGTACTGCTTGTCTTCCCAGCCATTTTTGAAGATGTGGTAGAGCATGCCGAACAGGAAGGGAATGTCCGAGCCCGAGCGGATGCGCACATATTCATCGGCCTTGGCTGCTGTGCGGGTGAAGCGCGGATCCACCACAATCATCTTGCAGCCGGTTTCTTTGGCATGCAGCATGTGCAGCATGGACACCGGGTGCGCTTCTGCCGCATTCGACCCGATGTACATCGCACACTTGCTGTTTTGCATGTCGTTGTACGAATTGGTCATGGCCCCATAGCCCCAGGTGTTGGCCACACCGGCCACCGTGGTGGAGTGGCAAATGCGGGCCTGGTGGTCGCAGTTGTTGGTGCCCCAGAAGCTCACGAACTTGCGCAGCAAATAGGCTTGTTCGTTGTTGTGCTTGGACGAGCCCACGAAGTACACCGAATCGGGGCCGCTGGCCTTTTTCAGCTCGTTCATCTTGGCGGTGATTTCGTCCAGCGCCCGATCCCAGCTGATGCGCCTGTACTTGCCGTTGACCAGCTTCATGGGGTAGCGCAGGCGGTATTCGCCGTGGCCGTGTTCGCGCAGGGCCGCGCCTTTGGCACAGTGCGCGCCGAGGTTGATGGGCGAATCAAACACCGCTTCTTGGCGCACCCACACGCCGTTTTCCACAATCGCATCGGTGGCGCAACCTACCGAGCAGTGGGTACACACGGTGCGCCGCACTTCAATCTTGCCGGTGCCGTCAATCGAGCCACCCGAGGCGGCTTCGGCTTTCTTCACCAGCGACAACTGGGTAGCGGCCAGCCCCACGCCCACACCCAAACCGGAGCGACGCAAAAAGCTGCGGCGGTCCATGATGGGCAAGGCGGCAGACAGACCGCGTTGCAGGCTTTGCACCAGCGTGCTGTGGGCACGGTGCCCCGCACTGCCCGGTGTTGCGCTAGGGTTTTTTTTGGTCAGCAACATGATGGTTTTCCTCTGGCCGGTTGGGGGCGGTTCAGATCAAGGTGGTTTTGTAGTACTGCTTGACGCGCTCGGTCAGGGCATAGCCGCCACCTTTTTCGGGGGCGGGGCGCGGCGCGGCGGGGCTGGGGGCTTGGCTGACCACCTGCGGCATGAGTGCGGCGGCAGCGCCCAAGGCACCCACGGTGCCTGCACCCGCAAACAGGGTACGGCGGCTCAAACGGCTACGGCCATCGGCCTCGGGATGGGGCTTGGGCATGCATGTCTCCTGGGTGAATAAAGGTGTCCGTGGCAGACCTGCTGGCTGCGCTTGCGGACTTTTTGCATAGCTGAAATCTACCCCTCGCACACCGGCGGCGCAAGATACCCCAGCGGGTGAAGCGCCTGTTGCGGGCCTTCAGCGGCACGCGCACCCCCACTTGGCGGGCGCAGGGCCGCGCCGCAAAGCCAGAACCGTGCCAGCCACAAAACGGCCCAAGGGCCAGCCCCTGCCACATGGCAAGCCCGCTGGGTTGGCAGGCTGCTGGGCGGGCGTTGCGACAACTTGTCGCAAACCTGGGCGCTTTGTCGCACGCCGCCATACCCGTTTGGGCGGTGCAGAAAAGCGCAATAACCCAGTGTTTTGCTAGGCATCGTCCGTAGAATTTGGCCGGGTGAACACCTCTTTACCCCCCTCATCCCCCCCTGCTCCCCCGTCGTTGCCTGCCGACAAACCGCTGGAAGGCTGGCCCGATTGGTCCATTCTGGTGGTGGACGACGAGCAGGGCATGCGCAACTTTCTGGTCAAAACCCTGGCCCCGCGTTGCCAGTTTGTGATGAGTGCGGGCAGTGCCGAAGACGGCGCACAGTGGCTGCGCACCCACCATGTGGACTTGCTGGTTCTGGACATTTCATTGCCCGGCAAAAACGGCGTGGCCTGGCTGAAAGAGCTGCGCGAACAGGGCTTCAGCGGCGAGGTCATCCTGATTACCGCCTTTGCCGACCTAGACACCGCCATTGAAGCGCTGCGCGCTGGCGCGTCCGATTTCATCTTGAAGCCCTTTCGGGTGCCGCAGATTCTGAATGCCATCAAACACTGTTTTGAGCGCTGGCGCTTGCGGCGCGAGAACTTTGTGCTGCGCCGGGCCGTCGCCAGCTCACCAGGGCGCGGGCGTTCGCTGGTCGGCTCCTCGGTGCTGATGCAGCAATTACGCGAAGCGGTGGCGCGGGTGGCCCCCGTCAACAGCACGGTGCTGCTGCAAGGCGAATCGGGCACCGGCAAAGAGCTGGTGGCCCGCGAACTGCACGCGCAAAGCAGCCGCAGCAGCGGCCCGTTTGTGCCGGTGAACTGCGCCGCCATGTCGCCCGAGCTGATGGAGGTGGAGCTGTTTGGCCATGCCAAAGGGGCCTTCACCGGTGCTACCCGCGCCCGCGACGGCCTGTTGCACTATGCCCAGGGCGGCACCCTGTTTCTGGACGAAATTGCCGATCTGCCCCTGCCCATTCAGGCCAGCCTGCTGCGCGCCATGGAAGACCTGAACATCCGCCCGGTGGGCAGTGAACAACTGGTGCCACTCAACCTGCGCATCATGGCCGCCACCAACCGGCGGCTGGCCGACGAAGTGGCCGCCGGACGCTTCCGCAAAGACCTGTTCTTCCGCCTGCAAGTGGTGGACTTGAGCCTGCCGCCCCTGCGCGATCACAAAGAAGACATTGCCGAGCTGGTGGCCCACTTCATGGCGCAACTGGCCCCGGCACTGGGCGTGAATGCCTTGCAAGTCAGCCCGCAAGAAATGGCCTATTTGCAGCAATACGACTGGCCCGGCAATGTGCGCGAACTGCGCAACCTGATTGAACGCTCGCTCATTCTGGGCAGCATCAACGTCTCGGCCCTCTACCCCGGCAGTGCCCTGGCCAGCAGCCCCCGCAGCAGCCCACCCACCGACCTGCACACCCTAGAAAAACAGCACATCCTGAGCGTGCTCGAATCGGTGCAGGGCGACAAAACCCAGGCCGCGCAACTGCTGGGCGTGTCGCGCCGCACCCTAGAGCGCCGGGTGGCCGAATGGGGCCGCACATGACCCGCTGGGCCGCAGGCCCCGCCCGCTGGCTGGCCGCGTCGGTGCGCCACAAGCTGCTGGCCATGGCCTTGCTGCCGCTGCTGGTGGTGTTTCCGCTGCTGGTGCTGGCCCTCGCGGTCTGGAGCAACATCACCTACGACCGGCTGCTGATCACGAAAGTGCGCAGCGACTTGGGCGTGGCCCGTGGCTACTTTGACCAAGTGCTGCTGGACGTGGGCAGTGGCACGCGGGGCTTTGCCGGTTCGCAGCGGCTGCTGGCTGCGCTGTCGGCCCCGCAAAGCGCCCGCCTGCAACAGCGGCTTGATGAAGCGCGGCAGGAACTGGGGCTGGACTTTCTGCGCCTCTACCGGCCCGACGGCCAAGCCCTAGACAGCCCAGCTTTAGACGGCCCAGCCGCCCTGGGCAGCGCCATGCCCGAAGCCCTGCGCCCCTTGCTGCCGCCTGCCCCGCCCAGTGCACCCGGCCACACGCCCAAAGCCGCGCAGCTGCTGCGGCTCGATGCCGTCAGCATGGCCCAGATCGCCCCACACCTGCAAACCCGCCTGCACATTCCGCTCGTCTCCACCCGCAACGCCGCGCCCGACCACCGCCAACAAGAAGACCGCGCCCTGGTCGTGCTGGCCCTGCATGCCGTGCGCGATGCCAGCGGGCAAGTGGTGGCTCTGCTGGCCGGTGGCCTGCTGCTGAACCAAAACCTGCACTTCATTGACCACATCAACCGCATCGTTTACCCCGAAGGCGCGCTGCCCTTTGGCAGTGTGGGCACGGCCACCCTGTTTCTGGACGATGTGCGCATCACCACCAACGTGCGCCTGTTTCAAGACCAGCGCGCCATTGGCACCCGCGTCTCGCAAACCGTGCGCGAGCGCGTGCTAGAGCAAGGCCAAACCTGGCTAGACCGCGCCTTTGTCGTCAACGACTGGTATGTGTCCGCCTACGACCCGCTGCTCGATGCCAACGGCCAGCGCATCGGCATGCTGTATGTGGGCTACCTTGAATCGCCCTTCCGGCTGGTGCAACTGGCCATGATTGCCGTCATGGGCCTGATCTTTCTGGCCGTCATGGCCTTCTCGGCCTGGCTATCGGTGCGCTGGGCACGCAGCATCTTTTTGCCGGTGCAGCGCATGAACCACACCATGCAGCAAGTGCAAGAAGGCCAGCAAGCCCGCGTCGGCCCCCTGCCCGCCCGCGACGAACTCGGTGCCCTGGCCGCCCACTTGGATCAGTTGTTGGACGTGATCGACGACAAAACCCGCACCCTGCAACGCTGGGGCGATGAGCTGGACCACAAAGTCGCCGAACGCACCCGCGAACTGCAAGCCAGCCATGCATCGCTGCAACAGGCGCAGCAGCAACTGGTGAAAAGCGAAAAACTCGCGGCCATTGGGCAACTCACGGCCAGCGTGGCGCACGAAATCAACAACCCCATTGCCGTCATGCAGGGCAACCTAGACCTGATCCGCGACACCCTAGGCCCGCAAGCCCAGCCGGTGCAAGACGAGTTGAAGCTGCTGGACGAACAAGTAGAACGCATGCGCCTGATCGTGACGCAACTGCTGCAATACGCCCGCCCCACCGAATACGCGGGCTATGTGGAAAGCCTGGACATCAACCGCACCGTGCAAGACTGCTTGGTGCTGGTGGCCCACCTGCTGACGCAAACCCGCATTGAGGTGCAAACCAGCCTGCACGCCAGCCACCGCGTGAGCATGAACCGGCAGGAATTGCAGCAAGTCATCATCAACCTGCTCATCAACGCCATCCAGGCCATGCCGCAAGGCGGCGTGCTGCGCCTAGCAACCCAGAACTGGCCGCACGAAAACGGCCAAACCGGTGCCGAATTGCACGTGATCGACAGCGGCCCCGGCCTAGCCCCCACCGTGCAAGACCGCCTGTTTAGACCCTTCTTCACCACCAAACCAGACGGCAACGGCCTGGGCTTATGGATCAGCCAAACCCTGCTAGAGCGCTACAGCGGCCAACTGCAAGCCCACAACCGGCCCGATGGCGGCGGCGCGGTGTTTGTGGTGCGGTTGTTGGGGGAGCTGTAAACGTGTGTTGACACCGCGTGCTGATTGCATGCCACGTCTGGGAAACCGTTGAAGTCAGGGTTTTTCAGTTCTTCCCAAGTTGACGAAAAACCAAAAAGACACCAAAATGGTTCCATCTTGTGCCCGAATGGAGCAAAAAATGCCCGTAACGATTACCTTAAAAAATGTCCCAGATGCTGTGTATGAGCAGTTAAAGGTCGCTGCTGAAGTCCATCACAGAAGTCTTAACAGCGAAGTTATTGCATGTCTAGAAACTGTTTTGTTACCTGGAAAGAAAGGACCGCTTGAAATATTGGCACGCGCTCGAATGTTGCGGTCTCAATTAAATGTTAAAAACGTAAATACCGCAGATATTAACGATTTTAAAAATGAGGGGCGCGCATGATTATTACTGACTCTAATATTCTTGCTTATCTTTATCTTCCGTGTGAGTTCACTCAATACGCGGAAGATTTACTTGTTTCTGATCCTAAATGGGTTGCGCCAGTTCTTTGGCGTAGCGAATTTAGAAATATTCTCACCGGTTATGTTCGGAGAAAAACCATCACGTTTGAGCAAGCGTATGAACTGCAACGAGAGGCAGAGGATTTATTATCAGGAAATGAATACGAAATTGATTCTCTTGATGTTTTAACCCTGGTGCGTGACAGTGATTGTTCTGCATACGACTGCGAGTTTGTTGCGCTTGCCAAACGGCTGGGGGTTAACTTAATTACAATGGATAAAAAGGTATTGCGATCATTTCCTGTGATTGCAAAGCCGTTGCGGCCTGTGGATCACTGAAATTAAAGATTGGGGCAGAGTGGGGGATTTATAACGCCCAGGTTAACCGGCGCCGGAGCACGAAGCGCGTAGTGCACCAACACTGGCCATAAAAATGGCGAAGCTATGGCCAGTGTTGGCGTCCGCGTTGAACCGACAGTTAGAAATCGCTCTTCCAAGAAGCAATATCAGCCTTGATGAGATCAGAATGCTTAAGTGCACGATCATAGTTTGAGAAATCAGCGCCACTAGTCCATTCAAGAATTTTGTAGCGAGCAACATATTTCTTGAATGATGAGCCATCGCTGATCTGGCAGTTCAAATATAACAACTTCATCTCGATATGAGACATTTGAGCACGAACGATCTTTGCATACTGTAGCTTTTCTTTTTTGCTGAAGGCCTCTGATTCATCAATTGTTTTGAAAATCAAGTACAGATTTCTGAAGTAGTGGCCCAAGTACTGCTTTCGAAAGTTTCCATGATAGTACCTGTCGTAAGCCCTTCGAAGTAGTTCAAGTCGTTGCTCTGGGGTGCGCTCTGGCGGCCCATCATCTCCTGGCTTGGCACAATCACGCATGCGTTGATACCGAGTTTTTATTTCCTTATCAAAAATCCAAAACGAGCGGAGTCCGGAATTTATTTCCTCGTATTCTTGGTCCGTCCGCTCATCTTCCTCTTCTCCCTCTTTTTCAGGCTTTTCGGTCCTGTCGATTTGGGGTTTGTGTTTTGTTCTCAACTCGAATCCAGCGACAATCTTGCTTTGAAGTTCAAGCATTCGGAATACTACATCTTTGTCTGCGCTCTTTGCGATGCTCACTTTCTGATAGTAGACAATCAGGGCGATGTTAAAAAATGCCAGCAATGGGTTTAGTATTCCGCCGAAATAGTCGCCGAATTGACCAAATGCGGAGTAGGCCTTTTCGTTCTCATCAATTGGAGCTATAGTCCAGCCAAAATGATTTCCATAAATTGTGGCCACAAGAATCGAAACGATTAGGGATGTTACTATTGGCCAGTAAGTTCGTAGTACTCTCATTTTTCTCCTTGTGATTTCTAACGTTCGAGCTAAGCTGCCCGCGGAGGCATGCGTTGTAAGCTTGGTTCGCGAGAATGTACAGGGTACCGCGAACTAGGCTTACAACGCGTGCCGTAGCGGGTCAGCTTGAGCGAGGTGTCAGGCTGCACTGCGCTACCTAGCCGTGGGCCGGAGGTTCCAAAGACTTTGGAACGTTTGTTCGACCACTTGACTACTGCTGTCGTCCTTGGTTGATAACCGTGTCAGATAGTAGAGAGCATTCGCTTTAGCAGCGTCGACAGTTACAATGCTAATAGATCTGCTATCGACATCCGCAGTCAACGAAGCTGCAAGCACGCCGTTCCATAAAGTTGTAGGAACGTGCGGTCGAAGTTTTTCTAGCAGCGCAATGCAGGCATCCTGTGAGAGATCTCTATACTGGGTCGTCAGCAGTTGAAATTCGCGTTTATCGACGCCTGCGGTGGCAACAATCTCGCTCCACTCATTCCCGAGCGCCTGAGCTAATGAATTACAGAAGACCTGCGGAAAGTTTGAGCTGAAGGGATCCGTGTATGGCTGGCCTCGGAGTCGCTGCCATCGCCTGACGGCGAATCTGTATGAGACCACCCATGGCAATGAGAGCGAGAGGCGTGCATATGACCAGCAGATTTGCCGGTTATATCGACGATCAAGTGCCTTCTTGCAAGGCTGGAACCAGGAATCCACGGTAGACGCAAGAGCTGAGCTCATTGGTGCATAAGTTCGTGGTGGAGGAGCTAGATCGGAGTCCGACAGGTCTTCAAGGTAGTCGGACACTGCCGTGAGCACCAAGCGGAACTCATAGGCACGAAGACATTGATCTTCCTGTCGCAGGGACGCCAAGATAACCAGTAAGCTGTCCAAACGACCCAATAGCGCCTGTGCCTCTTTGGATAGGTCTTTTCGTTGCTCGACGGTAAGGTTTCTATGCCCGGCGATATGCTCCCCAGACTTCATTCGAAGTCTGAGGAGGTCCATTAGGTTCTCGGTGTTTCCATATAGGAAATGGGAGAACAGTGATTCCAGTTCACGCTTTTCAAAGGCCGCTCTTAAGCTGGCGTTGATCTCCGTAACACCTCCAGACTTCAATTGAAGCGATAGAACTTCGCGCAAGAACTGTGCAATGAAGAAAGAAGATGCGAAATTGGTTGTGCTTCTAGACTGTCGAGCAAGGTAATAGGCAATAAGCTTGACGCCTACGATGAGCAGAAGCACGTCTAAAACCAGACCAGATGCCTCGACGAAGAGCCCTTCGCGGTACTCTTTCGTGTGCGCATAGGCCCAAAGCTCGGAGAAAAGATTCGCTGGGAGCATATTGTGTTGTGTAGCCTAACGTAATTTATACCGCAAAACCTGCAAAACAAACTGGACAGAGTTTTTCATAGAATAAACTTATAAATCAATGACTTACAGCTCATAAGCTGTTCAAACAGGCAAACGTAAGAAAAACACAAAACCCGGCGCACTTGCGCAGTTTCACGAACTGGTGTCTTGCTCGCACTATAGTCCCAAAAAGAGCATAAATTCCCGAACTGGGTGTGGGGTTTTTCGGGTCTTGACTGGCTGGCGCTTGCCCCCATCCCAACCTTCCCCCAGTGGGGGAAGGAGTTGAAGACCCTCACCCCTACCCTCTCCCGCAAGCGGGAGAGGGAGCCAAGGCATGGCGTTGAATGGGTTTGTGGGTTTGCGTTGAGCGGTCAACGCATTTTCCACACCGCCCAGCAGGGTCTCAGCCTTGGTTTTTGTCCTGTTTTGGGACTATATTGACCGGATGCGAATCATTGCTGTCAGCTACTTGCGCTCGTTTTGGCAAGTTCACGCAACGGTGGAGCAACATTTGAAGTCTTGGGTCGATGAAGTTAGAAAAGCCGCTTGAACCCAACCGGCTGACGTTTACGTGAAATTCATCGGCACCCATGCCGAATACGATTTGATTGACGCAGAAACCGTTGAAATGGAGCGCTGAGATGGATATTCGCCCGATTCACACCGATACCGACCACCAAGCCGCCTTGCGCGAGCTGTCGGCTTATTTTGACAACGAACCTGAACCCGGTACGCCGGATGGGGACCGCTTTGAAGTGTTGCTGACGTTGGTTGAAGCCTATGAAACCAAACACTTTCCCATTGATCTGCCCGATCCGATTGAAGCCATCAAATTTCGTATGGAACAAGCTGGACTCACGCCCAAAGATCTGGTGCCAGCCATTGGCCGCCTGAACCGCGTTTATGAAATACTGGCCCGCAAACGCCCTTTGACGCTCAACATGATTTGGCGACTGCACAGCACATTGGGGATTCCTGCTGAAAGCTTGATTCGTCCATCCAAGCTGTCGGGTGCTGCTTGATCGTGCAGGCAAGCAGCAACCCCCGTTAAATCGCCACCAACTGCCGCACACCCTTGGCCTGCATTTCGCTGCCCGGGCCGCTAGCGATGACTTCGCCGCGTTCCATCACGACGTAATGGTCGGCCAATTCTTCGGCGAAGTCGTAATACTGTTCCACCAGCACAATGCCCATGGTGCCCCGGTCGGCGAGCATGCGAATGACTTTGCCGATGTCTTTGATGATGTTGGGTTGGATACCTTCGGTGGGTTCGTCCAATACCAGCAATTTGGGGCCAGCGGCCAAGGCGCGGGCAATGGCCAATTGTTGTTGTTGGCCGCCGGACAAATCGCCGCCGCGTCGGCCCAGCATTTGTTTGAGCACAGGGAAGAGTTCAAACAATTCGGCGGGTATGGGGGTGCCGCCTTTTTTGTAGGCCAGACCCATTTGCAGGTTTTCTTCGACGGTGAGGCGGCCAAAAATTTCGCGCCCTTGCGGCACAAAGCCCATGCCCAGGCGGGCGCGTTCAAAAGGGGTGGCTTTGTCAATGGCCACGCCGTCTAGGGTGATGCTGCCGCTTTTAATAGGCACCAAGCCCATGAGGGATTTGAGCAAGGTGGTTTTGCCCACGCCGTTGCGGCCCAAGACCACGGTGATTTTGCCGAGTTCGGCGCTGAGGTTGACGTTGCGCAGGATGTGGCTGCCGCCGTAATACTGGTTAACGTCTTTGACTTCGAGCAAGCTCATGGGTTTATCTCCGGCAGATTGGTTGGGCGCTGCCCCTCACCCCAGCCCTCTCCCCAGAGGGGCGAGGGCGTAATGCGGGGAGAAAACACACTGGGGTTTCAGCGGCCAAGGTACACCTCGATCACGCGTTCGTCGGCTTGCACTTCGTCCAGGGTGCCTTCGGCCAACACCGAGCCATCGCAGAGCACGGTGACTTTTTCGGAAATGGTGCGGATGAAGCTCATGTCGTGTTCCACCACCATGAGCGAGTGTTTGCCTTTGAGCGTTAAAAACAGTTGCGCGGTGCGCTCGGTTTCTTCGTCGGTCATGCCGGCCACGGGTTCGTCCAGCAGCAGCAGTTTGGGGTCTTGCATGAGCAGCATGCCAATTTCCAGCCACTGTTTTTGGCCGTGGCTCAGCAACCCGGCTTGGCGGGCGGCGCTGTCCAGCAGGTGAATGGTTTTCAGCACCTCGGCTAGGCGGTCTTTTTCTTCGGTGCTGAGTTTGAACACCATGCTGTGGCGCACGCGCTTGTCGGTGGCCAGGGCGAGTTCAAGGTTTTCAAAGACGCTGAGTTGTTCAAAAACGGTGGGTTTTTGGAATTTGCGGCCAATGCCCAGGGCGGCAATCTCGGCTTCGCGGTAGCGCAGCAGGTCAATGGTGCTGCCGAAGAAGACTTGGCCCGCATCTGGCCGGGTTTTGCCGGTGATGATGTCCATCATGGTGGTTTTGCCCGCGCCGTTGGGGCCGATGATGCAGCGCAGCTCGCCGGGGGCAATGTCTAGGCTCAGGCCGTTGATGGCTTTGAAGCCGTCAAAGCTGACGTGCACATCTTCTAAATAGAGGATGCGGCCATGGGTGGTGTCTACCGTGCCGGGGGTGTGGATGCGGCCATAGCCTGCGCTGCGGCCGCCCGATTCGGTTTGCGCGACCTGCACCTGCGGGGCGATTTTTTCAAGGCGCTGTGCGCCTGCTTCCATGAGGTCGGGGGTCATGCCTGGGCTCCTTTGCCTGCGCGCAGTTTCTTGACGAGGCCGACCAGCCCTTGCGGCATGTAGAGGGTGACGACGATGAACAGGGCACCCAAGAAGTACAGCCAGTATTCAGGAAAGCTGACGGTGAGCCAGCTTTTGGCACCGTTGACGATGAAGGCCCCCACGATGGGGCCGATGAGGGTGGCGCGGCCCCCCACGGCGGCCCAGATGGCCATTTCAATGCTGGCGGCGGTGCTCATTTCGCTGGGGTTGATGATGCCGACCTGCGGCACATACAGCGCCCCGGCCACGCCGCACATGACTGCCGAGATGGTCCAGATGGTGAGTTTGTAGGGCAGTGGGTTGTAGCCGCAGAACATGGTGCGGCTTTCGGCATCGCGAATGGCTTGCAGCACGCGGCCAAATTTGCTGTTGACCAGCCAGCGCGCCCACAAAAAGAAGCCCAGCAGCGTGAGGCCCGTGAGCACAAACAGCGTCATGCGCATGCCGGGGGTGGCCAGCGGCAGGCCCAAGATGCGTTTGAAGTCGGTAAAGCCGTTGTTGCCGCCCATGCCGGTTTCGTTGCGGAAGAACAGCAGCAGGGCCGCAAACGTCAGGGCCTGGGTAATGATGGAAAAGTACACGCCTTTGATGCGCGAACGAAAGGCGAAGTAGCCAAACACAAACGCCACCAAGCCCGGCACCAGCACGATGAGCAGCAGGGTGGCCACAAAGCTATCTGACAGCGCCCAATGCCAGGGCAGTTCTTTCCAGTCCAGAAACACCATGAAGTCGGGCAGGTCGCTTTGGTACTGGCCGTCGCGCCCAATTTGGCGCATGAGGTACATGCCCATGACGTAGCCACCCAGGGCAAAGAACAGGCCATGGCCCAGGCTGAGGATGCCGGTGTAGCCCCAAATCAGGTCAATGGCCAGGGCGCAAATGGCGTAGCACATGATTTTGCCCAGCAGGGCCACCATGTAGTCAGACAGGTGCAGGAAGCTGCTTTCGGGCACCAGCAGGTTCAGGGCCGGTGCCACAGCACAAACCACCAGCAGGGCCACCAGGGCACCGCTCCAGCCGGAGCGGGTGAGCAAGGGGCCGGGTTGCGGCAGAGAGGGAACCACGGTCGTTGTTGCGGTTGTTGTTGCGGTCGTTGTCGTCATGGTGTTCATGCCTCTGCGCTGCGGCCTTTCATCGCAAAGATGCCTTGCGGTCGTTTCTGGATGAAGATGATGATGAAGATCAACACGGCGATCTTGGCCAGCACGGCACCCGCCCAGCCTTCTAGGAGTTTGTTCAGCAGGCCCAGGCCCAGGGCGGCATACACCGTACCGGCAATTTGGCCCACGCCGCCAAGCACCACCACCATGAACGAGTCCACGATGTAGTTCTGGCCCAAGTCGGGGCCAACGTTGCCGATTTGACTGAGCGCGCAACCGGCCAGACCGGCAATGCCCGAGCCCAGGGCGAAGGCGTAGGTGTCAATGCGGGCGGTGTTCACGCCCATGCAAGCGGCAATAGGGCGGTTTTGCGTGACCCCGCGCACGAACAGGCCCAGCCGGGTGCGGGTAATCATGAGCGTGACCCCGATGAGCACTGCCGCGGCAAAGGCCACGATGAGGATGCGGTTCCAAGGCAGGGTCAAACTGCCCATGAGGGTGATGCTGCCACTCATCCAGCTGGGGTTTTCCACGCCCACGTTTTGCGCGCCAAACAGGGTGCGCACACCTTGCATGAGCACCAAGCTAATGCCCCAAGTGGCCAGCAGCGTCTCCAGCGGGCGGCCATACAAAAAGCGGATGACGCTGCGTTCCATGGCCGCCCCCACCAAGGCCGAGGTGATGAAGGCCAGCGGCATGGCGGCCAGCAAATACCAGTCAAACCATTCGGGCAAGGCGGTGCGGAAAAAGCTTTGCACCAGCCACGTGGCGTAGGCCCCGATCATGATGAGTTCGCCATGGGCCATGTTGATGACACCCATGAGGCCGTAGGTAATGGCCAGACCCAGCGCAGCCAACAGCAAGATGCTGCCCAAGCTGACACCGCTGAAGGCTTGGGCCAGGGCGCTGTTGATGGCCAATGTGCGCTCCAGCGCGGCCAGCGAGGCTTTGAGCGCAGCCTTCACGGTGGCGCTGTCTTCGGTTTGCAGGCGTTGCAGCAGCAGGGGGCGCACCACCGCCTGGCGGGCGTTGCCCAGTTTTTCGGCGGCGGCCAGACGCTGCGCTGGTTCGTCGCTGGCCAGCAAAATGGCGGCTTGTGCCAACTCCAGCATGTCACGGGCCTGCGGGTCTAGGTTGGTGGCCAGGGCTTTGTCGAGCAGGGGCAACTGGCTGGTGTCGGGGTCTTCAAAGGCGTTGCGCTGCAAGCTGCTGGCGGCTTCGCGCTGGCGTTCGGGCGCTGCGCCAAACAGATCCATGCCTGCCAGTGCCGTCTCTAAGGCGCTGCGCAGGCGGTTGTTGATGAGGATGTCTTCGGCGGTCTCGGGCAGGGTGCTCAGGGCTTCACCGGTCACGGCATCCAGGGCACCGTCGCCTTCGATCAGCAGCACGCGCTCGCCATCAAGCCGCACACGTTCTTCGGCCATGGCCTTGATGAGAGCGGAGGCTTTGGCCTCGGGCTCGGTGGCCAGGCGGTTCAGGGTCTCGATGCGGTCGCCGGTGTCACCCGCCACCAAGGCCAGCGCATCGGCAGGCGTGAGGGCATGCGCTGTGGCACTGCACCACAGGGCCAGGACGCACAGCGTTCGCAGCAACCAGGCATTCAGGAGGGGACGCATGGGGCCGTCTTTCCATATCAAACAGGGCTAACACAATGCAAGGTGCCCGCAGGCACCTTGCACAA
Organism: Pseudomonadota bacterium; assembly: GCA_041192045.1. Taxonomy (GTDB): domain Bacteria; phylum Pseudomonadota; class Gammaproteobacteria; order Burkholderiales; family Burkholderiaceae_C; genus Hydrogenophaga. The sequence goes on from JBEENR010000026.1 coordinate 19,084, forward strand.
GGCTCAGGGGCGCTTACTTCACAGCAGGCACGTTTTTCTTGCCCTTGTTTTCGGGGATGTAGTCGCTCCAGGGGTCAGCCACCACAGGGCCGGGGGTTTTCCAGACCACGTTGAACTGACCATCGGCGCGCACTTCACCAATGAACACCGGCTTGTGCAGGTGGTGGTTTTCTTTGTCCATGGTGCTGGTGAAGCCACCGGGTGCCTTGACCGTCTGGCCAGCCATGGCGGCAATGACTTTGTCGGTGTCGGTGGACTTGGCTTTTTCGACGGCCTGTGCCCACATCTTGATGCCGATGTAGGTGGCTTCCATCGGGTCGTTGGTCAGCGGCTTGTCTTTGTGGCCAGGAATGTTCTTGGCCTTGGCGTAGTCGCTCCACTGCTTGATGAAGGCGGCGTTGGTCGGGTTCTTGATGCTCATGAAGTAGTTCCAAGCAGCCAAGTGGCCCACCAGCGGTTTGGTGTCCACGCCGCGCAGCTCTTCTTCACCCACACTGAAGGCCACCACAGGCACGTCTTTGGCGCTCAAACCGGCGTTGCCCAGTTCTTTGTAGAAGGGCACGTTGGAGTCGCCATTGATGGTGGAGATCACAGCGGTTTTCTTGCCAGCGGATGCGAACTTCTTGATGTTGGCAATGATGGTTTGGTAGTCCGAATGGCCGAAGGGGGTGTATTCCTCCATGATGTCCGACTCGGGGATGCCTTTGGACTTCAGGAAAGCGCGCAGGATTTTGTTGGTGGTGCGGGGGTACACATAGTCGGTGCCCAGCAGCACGAAACGCTTGGCACTGCCACCGTCTTTGCTCATCAGGTATTCCACGGCGGGAATGGCCTGCTGATTGGGTGCGGCACCGGTGTAGAACACGTTTTTGCTCAGCTCTTCCCCTTCGTACTGCACGGGGTAGAACAGCAGGCTGTTCTTTTCTTCAAACACGGGCAGCACCGACTTGCGCGACACCGAAGTCCAGCAGCCAAACACCACGGCCACTTTGTCTTGGTCGATCAACTGCTTGGCTTTTTCGGCAAACAGCGGCCAGTTGGAGGCGGGGTCCACCACCACGGGTTCGAGCTTCTTGCCCAGCACGCCGCCTTTGGCGTTGATTTCTTCAATGGTCATCAAGGCCACGTCTTTGAGGACGGTTTCCGAAATGGCCATGGTGCCCGAGAGGCTGTGCAGCACGCCCACCTTGATGGTGTCAGCGGCATGGGCGCTGAGGCCCAGGGCACCCAGGGCGGTGGCGACCGTCAGGGCTTTGAGGGTGAATCGACGTTGCATCATGGGGTTTCTCCAGAGGTCTGAAAGCAGTCAGTTGAGGAAGGTAGAACCTAGGCCGCTGCAACCGATTCAGGGCAGATCGGTCGGTTTGCAGCGGACAACTGAATGCTAGGGAGAACCCGGATGCGCGTCTGTACGCCGGGTGGCGTATGAGGCCAAGACGGGGTGCCGCAGCAGGCACCTGTGGCCGAAGAGGGGCGAGTCTTAATAGACTTCGGGCACGACCATGTCGGCGGGTACGGGGTGGCGCAGATAGTCGGGGTTGCGCACGCGGGCGGGCAGTACCACCTCGGGGCGTTCGATCTCGTGGTAGTCAAACTGCGACAGCAGGTGGTGGATGCAGTTGAGGCGGGCTTTTTTCTTGTCCACCGCCTGCACCACCCACCACGGCGCTTCGGCAATGTGGGTGCGCTCCAGCATGGTTTCTTTGGCGCGGGTGTAGTCCTCCCAGCGGCGGCGGCTCTCCAAGTCCATGGGGCTGAGCTTCCACTGCTTGAGCGGGTCGTGGATGCGCCCCAGAAAGCGCAGGTGCTGCTCGTCGTCGGTAATAGAGAACCAGTATTTGATGAGGGTGATGCCGGAGCGCACCAGCATGCGCTCGAATTCGGGCACGGTGCGGAAGAACTCTTCGTACTCGTCCTCGGTGCAAAAGCCCATCACTTTTTCGACACCAGCGCGGTTGTACCAGCTGCGGTCAAACAACACCATTTCGCCCCCGGCGGGCAGGTGCGGCACATAACGCTGAAAGTACCACTGGGTGCGCTCGCGGTCGTTGGGGGCGGGCAGCGCCACCACGCGGCACACACGCGGGTTCAGGCGCTGGGTGATGCGTTTGATGACACCGCCTTTGCCTGCGGCATCGCGCCCTTCAAACAAAATCACCACCTTCTGGCGCGTGTGTGCCACCCAGTCTTGCAGCTTGACCAGCTCGCCTTGCAACTTGAACAGTTCGCGGAAATAGGCAATGCGGTGCTGCTTGTCGGCATCGGTGTCGCCCTGCCCCAGGTCGCCGGTGTAGCCCTGCGGGTTGCGGTCTTCAATTTCCAGCTCCAGTTCTTCGTCGTAAGCGTCGAGAAGGTCACGCTCAATGCGTCGGATGATGTCGTCGTGGGGCAGCAGGCTCATGGTTGAAACTCGTGAGGGTTCACCACACGGGGCTGTGTGGCAACAAACCAGCGTAGCAGGCGTATGTGTCAAGGGTTTGACAGGCGCACCAGCAACGCCTGCCCCGCACGCAGCGTCTGCCCGGTGTGAATGCCCTGCGCCCAGCGGGCACCGGGCGGCCCCAACACGATGATGGTGGAGCCGTGCTCGAACCAGCCCAGCTCGTCGCCTTGGCTGACTGCGGTGGGGCAGTCGATCACGTTCGCGCCTTGCTCGCGCAGGGGCACAGGCTGGGGCAGGCAGTGCAGGCGGATGCTGGCCACCAGAATGGCGGCCACGGGCACCAGGGTGAGCCGGGCTTCGTCGGGCAAGCGGCATTCCACAACGGCGCGTTCGTTCTTGCAAAACAGCCGCTCAATGCGCTTGAGGGCAATGGGGTTCACGTTCCAGGTGTCGCCGCTGATGTAAGTGACGCGGTCAATGCGCAGGGCATGCGGCGCATGAAAACGGTGGTACATGCTGGAGGTGAGCCGCAGCGTGACGTAAGGGCAGCCCTCGTGCTGGCGGGCCAGTTCGGCAGAACCCATCAGGTCTTGCAAGGTGTAGGCAAAGCCCTTGGCCTGAAGCACCTCGCCGCGCTGCACCGTGCCCAGGGCACCGACGATGGCATCGCAAGGGCTGGCCAGCACACCCGGCGTGGCATCGAACACGCGGGCACCGGGGCGCAAGGCGCGGATGAAGCAGTCGCGCAGACTCTCAAAGTGCTGCTGCTGGGCTTCGCGCAGGTCCAAGTCGGTGAACTGCCGCCACACGGCAATCGACAGGCGTGTCAACCAGGGGCTGCGAATGCGGCTGTACCAGCCCATGAAGCGGGTAAGCGCCAGCCGGGGCATGCGGTTGGTCAGCAAAAAGTTCAGGTCTTCCTGCAAGAGCAGGCGGTCGCGCAGGCTTTGGGTTTTCATGGCTTTGTCAAATGAAGGGCATACAACTGTCACACCCTGTTTTGAAAGCTTGATGACATGCCCTCTGACTTCCTCCTCACGGCCAGCGCCATTGCTGCGGCGCTGGCCAGTCTGCCCCGCTTGCGCCAGCGCTTGCAGTTGTCGCGTGCCAAGCACCGCTCGCTGGCGGGCCACTCGCGCATGGCCAAACGGGCCGCCCGCTGGATGCCCCCACTGCACTACGACGAAGCCCAGTTTTTTGCTGCCGACGGTGCGCCACCCGAGGTGGTGGCCCTGCGCCGCCAAGGGTTTGAGCGCCTGTCCCAACAACTGCGGCAGCAGGCACCGCAAACGCTGGCCCTGGGCAAGCAGACCCGCGAGGGCGTGCCGGACATGCGCTTCACCCACCAGTACCGCATACCGTTGGCGTTCAGCCGTTACGCCCAAGGCCATTTGCCCCTGGGCAGTTTCTGGGCCTCGGCCAGCGGAGTCACCCTGACCGACTTGGATGGCAACGAATATTTAGACCTGACCGGCTCTTACGGGGTGAACGTGCTGGGGGTGGACTTTTACAAAGCCTGCATGGCCGAAGGGGCCGCACTGGGGGCTGCCCTGGGCCCGGTGCTGGGGGGCTACCACCCGTGCGTGGCCGACAACGTGGCCCGGCTGAAGGCCTTGTCGGGCATGGACGATGTGAGTTTTCACATGTCAGGCACCGAAGCGGTGATGCAGGCCGTGCGGCTGGCGCGTTACCACACCCGCAAACGCCATCTGGTGCGCTTTACCGGCGCGTACCACGGCTGGTGGGAAGACGTGCAACCCGGCCCCGGCAACCCGCTGCCCCCGCGTGAAACCTACACCCTGAAGGACATGGACGACCAGTCGCTGGCGGTCTTGCGCACCCGCAGCGACATTGCCTGTGTGCTGGTCAACCCGCTGCAAGCCCTGCACCCCAACCGCAATGCACCGGGTGACTCCACCTTGCTCGACGGCAGCCGCAGTGCCCACTGTGACCGCGCTGCGTACACCCAGTGGTTGCAGCGCCTGCGCGAGGTGTGTACCGAGCGCGGCATTGTGTTGATTTTTGATGAAGTCTTCGTCGGCTTCCGCCTGGCCCAAGGGGGGGCGCAAGCCTGGTTTGGTGTGCAGGCCGACATGGTGTGCTACGGCAAAACCTTGGGCGGAGGCCTGCCCGTGGGCGTGGTGTGCGGCAAACGCCGGTGGATGGAGCGCTTTCGGCCCCAGCAGCCGGGTGACATCTGCTTTGCCCGTGGCACCTTCAACGCCCACCCGTATGTGATGGGGGCCATGAACACCTTCCTGCGCCAGCTCGACACCCCCAGCATCCGCCAGCTGTACGAGGGGCTGGATGCGCGCTGGGATGCCCACCGGCAGCGCTTCAACCAAGCCATGCAGCAGGCTGGCCTGCCCATTCAGGCCGAAGCGCTGTCGAGCATTTGGACGCTGAACTACACCCAGCCCTCGCGCTACCACTGGCTGTTTCAGTTTTACCTGCGTGCCCACGGGCTGGCGCTGAGCTGGGTGGGCACGGGTCGGCTGGTGTTCAGCCTGAACTACACCGAGGCTGACCTAGATGCCGTCATCCGCCGCTTGGTGGCCGCCGGGCAGCAGATGCAGGCCGATGGCTGGTGGTGGAGCCACCCCAGCTTGACGCACAAGGGCATCCGTCAACAAATCGCCCGCGAGGTGTTGCGGGCCAAGTGGCATCAGCTGCGCGAGCCACTCAGGCAATGGTTCAGCGGACGTGGTGCCCAGGGTCCATCAGCTGACCGCGCAGCAGGTACAGCGGTGCCTTGTGGTAGAGCATGATGTCGTGAAACGGATCGGTCAGGATCTTGGTCACCCAGACTAGGCCGGTCTGCACACCCTGCAACACAAACAGTTGCACCATGCGAAACAGCAAGCCGCCCACGCCCACCGCCAGCCACATCAGGCCCACGTTGTGTACAAAGCCCTGCCAGTCGGCATGCGGCTCCAGCAAGCCCAACAGGCTGGGCTGCCACAGCAACAACAGCGGCGAGCAGGCCCAGATCAGCATCAGCACCACTTTGCGGTACAGGTTGTAGCCCACTTTGATGTCTTCTTTGTGTTCGTGCGTGGCTTGGTTGACGTGGTCGTAACCCTTGGGCTCAAAGAAGAAATGTCCGGCTTGGCGCAACAGCATGGACACCAGCCAGGCAATGAGGGCGGCCATGGCCGGGTCTTGGAACAGCATGACATAGGCCACCAAAAAACTGATGGCGCTCAGCAGATGCAGGCTCTGGTTGATGCGGCTGTGGTGGTAGTAGCGGTGGTCGTCCCAGCGCTGGGTACGAAGGGCGGTCAAGAAGTCGTTCACGTTGCGTCCTCAAACAAGGGTTGATACATGCCCACACCGGGCACGCCCTGCATCGTCCGCACCAACGGTGAAAAACGCATGACAACGCCAGCCCTGTCACACGGCTGTGATGTGCGCCAGCCACCATGCCCGCATGAATGCCACCGCCACACCCTGCTTGCACATTGAACGCTACCCCGCCGCCCAGCAGTCGCTGCGGGTCGCTGTCGTCACCGAAACCTACCCGCCCGAAGTGAACGGGGCGGCCATCACCATCGAGCGGCTGGTGCGCGGGCTGCAAGACCGCAACCACGACATGCAAGTCATACGCCCCCGGCAAGACGCGCAAGACCGCCACGACAACCGGGCCGGGCTGGAACAGGTGTTGATGCGGGGCCTGCCCATACCGCAATACCCCCACCTGCGCGTGGGCTTGCCTGCACAGCAGTCCTTGCTGCGGCTGTGGTCGCTGCGGCGGCCTGACCTGGTTCACATTGCCACCGAAGGGCCGCTGGGCTGGTCAGCGCTGAAGGCTGCGCGCAAGCTCAAGCTGCCGGTGAGCAGCGACTTCCGCACCAACTTCCACGCCTACAGCCAGCACTACGGGGCGGCTTGGCTGCACAAGGCCATTGCCGCTTACCTGCGCAAGTTTCACAACCGGGCCGACTGCACCATGGTGCCCACGTCATGGCTGCAAACCGAACTGGGTGCCATGGGCTTTGAGCGGCTGCATGTGGTGGCGCGGGGGGTGGACAGCCAGCGCTTCAACCCCGCGCACCGCAGCGCACGCCTGCGCGCCGACTGGGGCGTGGGCGAAGACGATCTGGTGGTGCTCTCGGTCGGGCGACTGGCTGCCGAAAAAAACCTGTCGCTGTTGATTCGGGCTTATGAGGCCATGCAGCAGGTCAACCCCCGTGCCCAGCTGGTGCTGGTGGGCGACGGGCCAGAACGCGATGCGATTGCCGCCCGCTGCCCACAGGCTGTGCTGGCCGGTGCCCGACGCGATGCCGAGCTGCTGAGCCACTACGCCAGCGCCGATGTTTTTCTGTTCCCCAGCCTGACCGAAACCTACGGCAACGTCACCCCCGAAGCCATGGCCAGCGGGCTGGCCCTGCTGGCATTTGACTGCGCAGCAGCTGGGCAACTCATCCAGCACGGACACAACGGCCTGCTGGCTCCAGTGGCCGATGCTGAGGCCTTTGTGCGCCGCGCCCAAGACCTGGCCACCCAACCCGCGCTGGTGCAGACCCTGCGCCAGCGTGCCCGCCAGACCACCGAGTCGCTCGACTGGAGCGCCATCGTCCGGCAGGTGGAGGGCTTGTGGATGACGCTGCTGCAACAGGCTGCACGCCAGGCTGCACACAAAGTCTGAGCCGTGGTGCGGTCGAGGGTGGCGTGTCAAAAATACTTCATCAAAGTGCCACGACACCGCCACATCAAAACCCAAGAATGCCGGGCAAAAGGAGTTTTTATGAGCGATCTGTCTGTGCTCGATCACCTGCACCACCCCACCCAGCCCCAGGGCCTGCGCGCACCCGTCACCCTGGTTGAGCCCGCTGCGGGCGACTTCAGTGTCAGCTGGGCGCGGCACCAAGACGAGGTGCGCGAGGCCCAGCGGCTGCGCTACCAAGTGTTTGCCGGTGAAATGGGCGCACGCCTGCCCCAGCCGATAGCCGGGCACGACATCGACCTGTTTGACGACTACTGCGAGCACCTGCTGGTGCGCGACAGTGCCAGCGGGCAGGTCATTGGCACCTACCGGGTTCTGACCCCCGCCCAAGCCAAGCGCGCCGGCAGCTTTTACAGCGACACCGAATTTGACCTGGTGCGCCTGCGCTCGCTGCGCGAAGAGATGGTGGAACTGGGCCGCAGCTGCGTACACCCCGACCACCGGCACGGCGGTGTCATCATGGCCTTGTGGGCGGCGCTGGCGGGCTTCATGGCGAACAACGGCCTGCACACCATGATCGGCTGCGCCAGCATCCCCATGAACCAAGCCGGGGGTCAGGGCATGCTTGATGGCGGACTGGCTGCCGCCAGCATCTGGCGCCAAGTGCGCGAACGGCACCTGGCCTCGATTGAATTCCGCGTGCGCCCGCGCCTGCCCCTGCCGGTGGAACAGCTCGACGACTCCTTGCCCGTGGAGGCTCCAGCCCTCATCAAAGCCTATTTGCGCCTGGGTGCCAAAGTGCTGGGGCCACCGGCCTGGGACCCTGACTTCAACGCCGCCGACCTGCCCATGATGATGCGGCTGGCCGACATGCCCGCCCGTTACCGGAAACATTTTCTGGGGGTTTGATGCGTCAGAATTTTGTCGCTGACCCCGACCTTGCGCCACGCAAGCAGACACCGTCAGACATGGCCCGCCTGCTCGGCACGCTCGGCCCGTCCGTGAACAGCACTGACGACCCAGACGACTGCGACGAAGGCAGCAACCGCGGCGGCCGTCGGCTGCGCAGCGTGTTCATCTCGGATGTCCACCTGGGCACACCGGGCTGCAAGGCGCAGGCGCTGCTGTCTTTCTTGAAGGCCCACCCCAGCGACCGCCTGTACCTGATTGGCGACATCATTGACGGCTGGCAACTGCGCCGCAAGTGGTACTGGCCGCAAAGCCACAACGACGTGATCCAGAAAATCCTGCGACGCGCACGCAAGGGCTGCCAAGTCATTTTTGTGCCCGGCAACCACGATGAATTTGCGCGCCACTTTGCCGAACACAACTTTGGCGGTGTCGATGTGGTGACAGAAGCCATCCACACCACCGCCGACGGGCGCAGGCTGTGGATCATCCACGGCGACCATTTCGATGGTGTGATCCAGTACGCCAAGTGGCTGGCCTACCTGGGCGACAACCTGTACGAGCTCACCCTGCGGCTCAACACCCACCTGAATTCATGGCGTGCCCGCATGGGGCTGCCTTACTGGTCGCTCTCGCAATACCTCAAGCACCGCGTCAAAAGTGCCCTGAACTATGTCTTGCAGTTTGAGGGTGCCGTCGCTGCCGAGGCACGCAAACGCGGACTCGACGGTGTGGTGTGCGGCCACATTCACCGGGCCGAGATGCGCGACATTGACGGCACCCTGTATTGCAACGACGGCGACTGGGTCGAAAGCCTGACCGGCATTGTCGAACACCACGACGGACGGCTGGAAATCGTGCACTGGGGGCATGCTGAAACCCAGCCCGCGCAGCAGGCCACACTGAGTACGCCGACGCGCATCCGCTCCACGGTGTAAACGCCCAGCCACAGCCTGGGGTGGCCGTTGAGCGCTTGGCTAGAGCCGCTGCGGTGAGTCTATGAGGCACTGGCACAATGAAGCTGCTTGCCACCCCTGACCACACCCACCGCACACTGATGACATGAGCCCCAAGCGCAGCCGCCAGCCCAGGTCCAAAACCGAGCTGTTCCTCGCCTTCACCTGGCTGGCCTTGCAAGGCTTTGGCGGTGTGCTGGCGGTGGTGCAGCGCGAACTGGTCGAGAAAAAATGCTGGATGAGCCGCGAGCAATTCCTAGAAGACTGGTCGGTCGCGCAAATTTTGCCGGGGCCGAATGTGGTGAACCTGTGCCTGATGCTGGGTGGCCGCTGGTTTGGCCTGCCCGGTGCGCTGGCCGCGCTGGCGGGCTTGCTGCTGGCCCCGCTGGCCGTGGTGCTGCTGCTGGTGGTGCTGTACGGCAGCGTGGCCGAATACCCGGTGGCCCAGGGGGCGCTGCGCGGCATGGGGGCGGTGGCGGCTGGTCTCATCATGGCCACGGCCCTGAAACTGGCCACCGCCCTCAAAAGCAACCCCATGGGCTTGGCCGTTTGCAGCGGGCTGGCGCTGCTGTGCTTTGCGCTGGTGGCCCTGCTGCGCTGGCCCCTGGGCTGGGTGCTGTTGGGCCTGGGGCCGCTGGCCTGCTTGTGGGCTTACCGGGTACTGGGGCGACAGGAGGCCCCATGAGCATGGCCCCGCTGCTGTCCAACTGGCTGGATTTGTTCGCCCATTTCGCCTCGCTGTCTTTGCTGTCCGTGGGCGGTGCCATCACCACCGCGCCAGACATGCACCGCTACCTGGTCACGCAGCAGGGCTGGTTGACGGATACGCAGTTCAACGCCTCCATTGCCCTGTCACAGGCAGCACCCGGCCCCAATGTGCTGTTTGTGGCGCTGCTGGGCTGGCATGTGGGCCTCAATGCCGGGGGTGGTCTGGGTGCTGGTTGGCTGGCCACGGCCTATGCGCTGCTGGGTGTACTGGTCTGTTTGGTGGGCATCATGCTGCCGTCGTCGGTGCTGACCTACCACTTCACCCGCTGGGCGCACCGCAACCGCGAGCTGCGCGCCGTGCGCGCCTTCAAAACCGGCATGGCCCCCATCGTGATTGCCCTGCTCATGGCCACCGGCTGGCTGCTGAGCGCCAGCCACAACCACCCAGCCCGCGACTGGCCGCTGTGGCTGCTCACCGCCGTGACCACCCTGGTGGTCTGGCGCACCCGGCTGCACCTGCTGTGGCTGCTGGCAGCGGGGGCGCTGCTGGGTGGGTTGGGGTGGGTGTGAGCCTGCCAAACCCCCGCCTCATGCCTCAACGCGGGTTCTCAAAAAACACCACGTTGCTGTAGTCGCTGATCTCGAAATACACCTTCTTCTCGCCAGGGTCGGCCTGCATGTTCAGGTTTTCGTCCAGCACGCCGTAGCCAAAGCGGTAAGCGCGGGGCTTGCCGTCGTCGGTGCCTAGGGCGGTGCTCATCTTGTCCACCTTCAGGAAGCGGCGCACCAGCTTGTCACCGGCATACACCTCTAGCACGCCGTTGGTGCCGGTCCAGTTTTGAATGTCGCGCCCCAGCTTGTTTTGCTGTTCCTGCGTGCAGGCACTCAGCAGCGTCAGCAGGGTCAGCGGCAGGGCCCATAAGGCAGGGCGCATGCGGCGCTTGGCCAGGGTGAGGGCTTGGTTCATGGCAAATCACTTTCTGGGGCAAAGCCCCCAGGCTGGTTTACAGGCTGCGCTGGCGCAGTGCTTCGTACAGGCACACGCCGCTGGCTACCGATACGTTCAGGCTTTCTACCGCGCCGCGCATGGGAATGCTGATCAGTTCATCGCAGGTTTTGCGGGTGAGCTGGCGCATGCCCTCGCCTTCGGCCCCCAGCACCAAGGCGGTGGGGCCTTTTAAATCGACTTGGTACAGGGTTTTGGGCGCATCGTCGCTGGTGCCCAGCACCCAGATGTTGCGCTCTTTCAATTCGCCCAGGGTGCGCGCCAGGTTGGTCACCATGAAATAAGGCACCGTTTCTGCCGCCCCGCTGGCCACCTTGGCCACGGTGGCATTGATGCCTGCCGCATGGTCTTTGGGCGCAATCACCGCCTGCGCACCTGCGCCATCGGCCACCCGCAGGCAGGCACCCAGGTTGTGCGGGTCGGTAATGCCATCCAGCACCAGCAGCAGCGGTGCCGCGCCTTGGGCTTCTAGGCGCTCTAACAGTTCGTCTAAAGAATGCACGGCGGCCAGCGCCTCTACCCGTGCGGCCACGCCTTGGTGGCCGTGGCTGCCCGCCAGTTTGGCTAGGCGCAGGCCGTCGGCTTCAATCAGCCGCACACCGGCTTCGCGGGCACGGTCCAAAAACTGGCGCATGCGCATGTCGCGCCGGGTGGGCTCAAAATAAATTTCGATGATGGATTGGGGCGCGGTTTTCAGGCGCACGCCCACGGCATGAAAGCCGAAAAGCACTTTGGGTGAGGACATGGCGCGAGATTATCGCCGCCGCACCCCGGCAGGCGCGGCCCCATCAGGCGGGTACGTGTTCAGGCACCACTTGCCCCGCTTCAATGGTGATGCGGTGTTCGCAGCGCTGGGCAATGGCCCGGTCGTGCGTCACCAGTACCAAAGTGGTGTCCAGCTCGCGGTTCAGCTCGAACATCAGTTCCATGATCTTGCCGCCGGTGGCAAAGTCTAGGCTGCCGGTGGGCTCGTCAGCCAGCAGCACAGCGGGCCTGACCACAAAGGCCCGTGCCAGCGCCACCCGCTGCTGTTCGCCACCCGACAGCACCTTGGGGTAACTGCCCAGGCGCTCGCCCAAGCCCACCCGCTGCAACATGGCCGTGGCGGTGGCCCGCGCATCGCGCCGCCCAGCCAGCTCCAAGGGCAGCATCACGTTTTCCAGGGCGGTCAGGTTGCCCAGCAGCTGAAAGCTCTGGAACACAAAACCCACCTTCTGCGCCCGCAAGGCAGCGCGCTGGTCTTCGTCCAGGGCGAACAGATCGACACCATCCATCAGCACCGTGCCGCTGCTGGGCGTGTCCAGCCCGGCAATGATGGACAGCAGCGTGCTCTTGCCCGACCCGGATGCGCCCACAATGGCCGCTGTCTCCCCCCGGTTCAGGGTGAAATGGATATCGCGCAAAATCGTCAAACTACCGGTGGAATCGGTCACCGTTTTGAACACGTGCTGAACAGCAATCATCTCATTGGGCATGGAAGGACTCTTCAAGTTGAATCGACGACACTTTACCGCGCTGCCCCTGCTCGCTGGCTGGCTAGGGCTTTCGCTGCATGCCATGGCGCAAACCACACAGCCTGCCACCCCTGATGCCGCCCAGGCCAACGCGCCCGCCGTGCTGGTGGTGGGCGATTCGCTCAGCGCCGAATACGGCCTGCAACGCGGCAGCGGCTGGGTGGCCCTGCTAGAGCAGCGCATGCGCGAACAAAAAGTGCGTGCCCGCCTCATCAATGCCAGCATCAGCGGCGACACCACATCGGGCGGACGCTCGCGCCTGCCCGCCCTGCTGCGCCAGCACCAGCCTGCCGTGGTCGTGATTGAACTGGGTGGCAACGATGCCCTGCGCGGCCTGCCCCTGAGCATGACCCGCGACAACTTGGCCCAAATGGCCCGCCTATCGCGCCAAGCCGGTGCCCGCGTGCTGCTGCTGGGCATGGAAATGCCGCCCAACTACGGTGCCAAATACAGCCAAGAATTCCGCGAAGTCTTCACCCGCGTGGCACAAGAAGAAAAAACCGCCTTGGTGCCGTTTTTCCTGAAAGGCGTGGCCGACCTGAAAGACCCAACCGCCCTGTTCCAGGCCGACCGCATCCACCCCAACGAAGCCGCCCAGCCCATCATGCGCGACAACGTGTGGCCCGAATTGCGCAAGCTGCTGCCCCGCTGACACCCCCCCATGCCCGTCCACACCCTGCCCGCGCCCCAAGCCCTGCTGCGCCTGAGCGACTTTGACAGCCTGATTGACGCACGCACCGAAGACGAATACGCCCTAGACCACCTGCCCGGTGCCCTGAACTGGCCCACCCTGAACAATGCCGAGCGCATAGCCATTGGCACGCTCTACAAACAGGTCAACCCCTTCGAGGCCAAAAAACGCGGCGCAGCCCTGTCCGCCCGCAACATTGCCGCCCATATTGAGCGCGAGGTGCTGGACAAGCCCAAACACTGGAAACCGCTGGTGTACTGCTGGCGCGGCGGCAACCGCAGCGGTGCGCTGGCCACCATCCTGGGGGCCATTGGTTTTCAGGTGACGCTGATTGAAGGCGGCTACAAAGCTTGGCGCGCCGCGCTGGTGGACGACCTGAACCAACGCGCCAGCCGCCTGCGCTACCGCGTCATCTGCGGCCCCACCGGCAGCGGCAAAACCCGGCTGCTGCATGCCCTGGCCGAGCAAGGCGCACAGGTGTTGGACTTGGAGGCCCTAGCGCAACACCGCAGCTCGGTGCTGGGCCATGTGCCCGGTGTGGCGCAACCCAGCCAGAAGCGGTTTGAAAGCCTGATTTGGCACCGCTTGCGCCAATACGACCCAGCGCAACCCGTGTTTGTGGAATGCGAAAGCAAAAAAGTGGGCAATCTGCGCGTGCCCGATGCCCTGATGGAAGCCATGCGCCAAAGCCCCTGCCTAGACCTGCAACTGCCCCTGCCACAGCGGGTGGCCCTGTTGCTGCAAGACTATGCCCATTTCGTGCAAGACCCAGCGCACTTTTGCCAACGCCTTGCCACCCTGACCGAACGCCGGGGCCATGCCACCGTGCAAACCTGGGTGGCCCAAGTGCAGCAAGGTCAAACCCCCACCGTGGTGCAGGCCCTGCTGACCGAGCACTACGACCCGATGTATGCCCAGTCCATCAGCCGCAACTTCAGCCAGTTTGCACAGGCCCTGCCCGTGCAGTTACCAGACAGTTCAGCCCCCGCGCTAACGGCAGTGGCGTGTGAACTGTTCAGGCGCTGCGCCTGAAGACGCGCCAGTGCCCAACAGGCGCAAGTGCAGGGGATCAGGCAGCAGCGGCAGGCGAGGTTCCGTTTGCAGACTCTTCGGGCGCGGTATTGACCGCCTCGTCAGCGGCTGAGGCGGACTCATCAGGGGCACTGTCATCGCGCCGTCCGGCGGCTTTGGCCTTGAGCTTCTCCTCTTTTTTCTTCTTTTTGGCGAGTTCGCGCTGGCGTTTTTCGTATCCGTAATTGGGAGTGGGCAAAACAGGCTTTCGGTTGATGAATGAACGTGTCGAATGTAAGGCAGAAAAGGCCGGTGACAGGCGGCCTGCGTCAGGCCGTCAGGGTGGGCCAGGCTTGGGTGAGGTCGGCGCGCAGGTCGTCCACAGCTTCTAGGCCCACGGCAAAGCGCACCAAGCCGCCCGCATGGGGCCAGCGGGTGGTGCGGATGGCGGGCACGTCGTAGGGCGCACACAAGCTGATAGGGCCAGCCCAGCTCCAGCCCAGCTTGAACCAACGCAGGCTGTCGCAAAAGGCATCGATGCGGTCTTGGGCAATGTCGGCTTCAAAAACCACGCTGAACAGGCAAGCGGCAGCGCTGGCGTCGCGCAGCCAAGCGGCATGGCCGGGGGAGCCGGGCATGGCCGGGTGCAGCACCTGGGCCACGCCGGGCTGTGTTTGCACCCAGCGGGCCAGTTCGCGGGTGGCTGCGTCTTGGGCGGCATAGCGCAGGGCGATGGTGTTCAGGCCGCGCAGCACCAGTTCGGCATCGTTGGCGGCCACACCCAGGCCCAGGCGCATGTGGGTGAGCAGCAGCTGCTGGTGCAGTTTTTCGTCGCGGGTGACCACCGAGCCCATCAGCACATCGGCCCCGCCGCTGGGGTATTTGGTCAGGGCCTGCATGGAAATGTCCACCCCCAGCTTGAAGGCATTGAAGGCAATGCCTGCGCCCCAGGTGTTGTCCAGCGCGCTGAGGATGGTGCGGTCGCCAGCGTGTGTGCGCTGGGCATTGGCCTGCTGCACCACGGCCAGCAACGCGGGCATGTCGGGGAATTCTAGGGTGATGCTGCCCGGTGCTTCCAGCCAGACCAAGCGGGTGGCGGGGCCGATTTTGGCGGCCAGATCGGCGGGGTTTTGCGGGTCGTAATAGCGGTGGCTGATGCCCCAGGCGGCCAGTTCGACATGGGCAAAGGCTTTGCTGGGGCCATAAGCGTTGTCGGGCAGCAGCAGTTCGTCACCCTGGCGCAAAAAGGCCATGTCCACCAAGGCCAGGGCCGATAGGCCGCTGGGGGCCAGCACGCAAAAGCGCCCGCCTTCTAGGGTGGCAATGCGTTCTTCAAGAATGAAGGTGGTGGGCGTGCCGTGCAGGCCGTAGGTGTAGCCGCTTTTGTCTTTCCATTCTTGGGTGCGCAGGGCATGCACGTTCGGAAAGATGACGGTAGAGGCTTTGTGCACGCCGGGCGCAACCGCCTCAAAGCCTTGCGGCGGGCGGTAGGCGTGGTGGATGAGGGCGGTGGGTAGCTGGGTCATGAAGCGGGTGGCTCAGAGCTTCCACTTTTCCAGCAACTGGGCGGGGCGCATGCTGTCGTAGCCCTCAAAGGGCTGGTGAATCCAGGGGTTGGTGGGCAGGTATTCAACCGAATAGTCGGGCGTGAAGATGGAAACCTGCTTGGTCCAGATGACGGCGCTGCGCAGCTCGGTGATGGGGGGGTAGCTGGTCTTGAGCAAATCAATCACAGCGTTCAGGGTGTGACCCGAGTCGGCCAGATCGTCCACCAGCAAGACCTTGCCCGCAATTTCCCCTTTGGGGGTGGTGATGTAGCGGGCAATGTCCAGTTTGCCTTGCAGTTTGCCGGCATCGGCCCGGTAAGAACTGGTGGACATGATGGCCAGCGGTTTGTCAAAAATCCGCGACAGGATGTCGCCAGGGCGCATGCCGCCACGGGCCAGACACAGGATGGTGTCGAATTCCCAGCCCGAGTGGTACACCTTGAGGGCGAGTTTCTCAATCAGGTTGTGGTACTCGTCGTAAGAAACATAGAGATGTTTGCCGTCTTCGGTCAGCATGCGGGCTCCTGATGGATGGATGGGAGAAATTCGGCACGAGGCCACCGCGGTCTGAAGGGATTCAGGCCGTGTAAGGGTGGCGAATCAGGATGGTGTGGTCGCGGTCGGGGCTGGTGGAGACCACATGAATCGGCACACCCGTGGTCGCCTGGATGCGATCGAGGTAACGCTGGGCGTTAGGGGGCAGTTGGTCGTACTGCGTCACACCGACCGAGGACTCGCTCCAGCCCGGCAGGGTTTCGTAGATGGGCTTGCAACGGGCAATGTCGTCTGCGCCCATGGGCAGGATGTCGATGGTTTCGCCGTCCAGCTCGTAGCCCACGCACAGCTTCAACTCAGGCAGGCCGTCCAGCACGTCCAGCTTGGTGATGCACAGGCCGCTGAGGCCATTGACTTGGGCCGAGCGCTTGAGCAAAGCGGCATCAAACCAGCCGCAGCGGCGTGCGCGCCCGGTGGTGGTGCCTTTTTCGGCACCCACGGTGGACATGTGCCAGCCGGGTGTGCCTTCTTGGTCCCAGTCCAACTCGGTGGGGAAGGGGCCGCCACCGACGCGGGTGCAATAGGCTTTGGTGATGCCCAGCACATAGTGCAACAGGCTGGGGCCGACACCAGCACCCGCTGCGGCATTGCCCGCCACGCAGTTGCTGGAGGTGACAAACGGGTAAGTGCCGTGGTCAATGTCCAGCAGGGTGCCTTGCGCGCCTTCGAACAGCAGGTTGGCACCGGCTTGGTGAGCGGCGTTCAATTCACGGGACACATCGGCAATCATGGGCTTGAGCAGCTCGGCCTGTGCCATGGCTTCTTGGTACACCGGCTCGAACTGGATGGTGCCGTCTTGCATGTAACTGGCCATCTTGGCATCCCAGGCCATGTCGGCAGAACCCAGGTAAACCGTGAGCAGGTGGTTGTAGAGGTGCAGCAGTTCGCGCAGCTTGGTGGCAAAACGCTCGGGATATTTCAGGTCTTGCACGCGCAGGGCACGGCGGGCAATCTTGTCTTCGTAAGCGGGGCCAATGCCGCGTCCGGTGGTGCCAATTTTGGCGGTTCCGGCCTTTTCTTTGGCGGCTTCACGGGCCATGTCCAGTGCGGCATGGAAGGGCAGGATCAGCGGGCAGGCTTCGCTGACGCGCAGGCGCGAACGCACTTCGACACCGGCTTTTTCTAGGCCCGCAATTTCTTCAAACAGCTTGCCCACCGACAGCACCACGCCGTTGCCGATGTAGCACTTGACCCCGGCGCGCATGATGCCGCTGGGAATCAGGTGCAAGGCGGTTTTCACGCCGTTGATGACCAGGGTATGGCCCGCGTTGTGCCCGCCTTGGAAGCGCACCACGCCTTGCGCGGTTTCGGTCAGCCAGTCCACCAGCTTGCCCTTGCCTTCGTCACCCCACTGGGTGCCCACCACGACCACGTTGCGCCCCGGTACGGCGGCATTGTTGCTGCTTTTCATCATTGAGAAGTTTCCAGTTAAATGTTCCGAACGACCCACGCGCCCGCCTGTGCTGGATCGGGCACCAGCTCGCGGTCGCAATGGAATTCATCGACTTGGTGTTCATGGCCCGGCAGTACGCAAACCACGGTATGACCCTGGGCACGCAGGGCTGCAACGGCTTGGCGCAAACCGGCATCCATGCCCCAGGGGGCGCGAATGGCAGCCACCAGGGGCCGGGGGGCAAGGGCGGAAACCAGCTCTTTCAGATCGAGGCTGAAACCCACAGCAGGCCGCTTGCGGCCAAACACGGCACCCACCTCGTCATAGCGCCCGCCCCTGGCCAGCTCGACCGACTGCCCAGCACGCCCCTGCTGGCCGGTGGCAAACAGGGCAAAGCGCATGCCGGTGTAGTAGGCATAGCCACGCAGGTCGGCCAGGTCAATGGAGACATCCAGATCGCTGACATGGGTGGTGAGCCAGTGCAGGCTGTCCAGCGCCGCATGCAGCGCGGCAGAGGGCTGCAACACCTGGCGTGCTTCGGCCAGCACGGCCACATCACCAAACAGGTGCGGCAAGGCGCACAGGTCGTGGCGCACGGCGGTGGGCAGGTCACGGGCGAGATCGTGCAGGCGGGGCACATCTTTGGCCGCCAGCGCGGCATGGATGTGCTGCACCTGCCCGGCACCCAGACGGACACCGGCCAGCACGGCATCAATGACGCGCACATCGGCCAGATCCAGTTGCAGGCGCTGCACACCGGCCCGGCTCAAGCAGGCCTGCGCCAGCTCGATCACCTCGCAGTCGGCCTCCAGACCGGCATGACCATAAATTTCGGCACCAAACTGCAAGGGTTCGCGGCTGGCCAACGGGCGGTCGATGCGGGTGTGCACCACCGGGCCACAGTAGCTCAGGCGTGCCACACCTTGACGGTTGAGCAGGTGGGCATCAATGCGGGCAACCTGCGGTGTGCTGTCAGCCCGCAAACCCAGGGTGCGGCCCGAGAGCTGATCCACCAGTTTGAAGGTTTGCAAGTCCAGCGCTTCACCGGTGCCAGTGAGCAGGGATTCGAGGTGTTCCAGCAGCGGCGGAATCACCAGCTCGTAGCCGTAGCCACGAGCGGTGTCCACCAGACCCCGGCGAAGTTCTTCGATGTGACGGGCCTCGGAGGGCAGGACATCGGCTATGTGATCCGGGAGGACCCAGGCAGACATGGGCATGTTGTGAAGCGGTTAAAACGGCGATTTTACCGGGCTGGCAAAACGCTTCCCGATGCCGCAAGGCGGAGCAAGCCCATGACTGGGGGTCGCAGGCGCAACACCCGGACGCAAACAAGGCCCGTGGATAGGGCCCTGTCTGGGCTCAAAGGTAGCTAAACGCGGTGTCCAGGGTCGCCAAGCCGCTGTTCATGACGGGTGTGTTGAAGCTGAAACTGGAAGCCGCTACCCCCACCACACCCACCAGATGGAGCTGCACATCCACCGCACCGCCAGCTACCGCTTGCACACCGGCAGCAAAGCCGATTTGGGTGTTGCCGTTGCTGCTGGAAATCACCAAGTCTTCCATGCCCAGGCGGTTGCCATCACTGTCGCGCAGTTGGCTCAAATCAATGCGGTCTTTGCTGGTCTCAAAGTCAAGCAAATAGCCTGTGAAGGCCAGCCCACCGCGCGTGCCCACCAGGGTAAAGGTGTCCACCGCACCATCGGCACCATTCAGATCGCCACCACGCAAATTCAGGCTGCTGCCATCGTTCAAGGCCAGGGCCATCCAGTCACTGCCGGTACCGCCGGTGTAGGCCTCGCGCGCGTTGCTGCCGCCTGAAGTCGCCAGCAGCACGTCCTCACCGGAACCCCCGTCAACGGTATCCACGCCCGCGCCACCCACGAGCACGTCGTTGCCCGAGCCGCCCAGCAACACATCATTGCCCACCGACCCGGCCAAGCGGTCGTTTCCTCCCCCCGCATCCACCGTCAAGCTACCCAGCACGCTGATGCCGCGCAGGTCAATGCTGTCGTTGCTCCAGTCGCCTACCATGCGGGTACTGCCGCTGGCTGCGCTGGCATCAATCACCTCGATGCCGCTGCTGGCCGCGCTGAAGTTGCGCACCCCAATGTCCACGTCTTGCCCCAGCACCTGGATGGTGTCCTTGCCGCTGCTGCCCGTGTCGGTGTAGGTGTCATAGCCTTGGAAGCTGCTCCAGCCTGCCGCCACGTTGCCGCTCACGCGGTAGGTGTCAGACCCGTTGCCGCCGTCGAGTTTGTCGTTGCCACCACCGCCCA
>JBEENR010000027.1:0-37244 GCA_041192045.1 Pseudomonadota bacterium
CCGCTGCGGCGGCGGTTCAGTTCAACAGGGTTCATCCGCCGCGAATGACACGGCTGGCTTTGGCTGGCTTCGTTGGCGCGGCGGATAAACGCTTAGTGTCAGTAGCCCTCTTTGTTCGTACTCATGGCGGAGAGGGCGGGATTCGAACCCGCGGTGGGGATTAGCCCACACACGCTTTCCAGGCGTGCGACTTAAACCGCTCATCCACCTCTCCGGAAAGTCCGAGATTGTAGCAGGTGGCGAGTGCTTCAACCCTGAGTCTTCGTGGAACTGACCAACTTCATCGCTGTACCGATCAGGGCTGAGACCTCAGTCATGTTGCTGGGCACGATGAGGGTGGTGTTGGAATCGGCGGCCACCTTGCTGTAAGCATCGACAGCCCGCTCGGCCACCTTCATTTGCAGGGCCATTTCACCGCCGGGTTGTCGGATGGCTGCCGCCACCCGCTCAATCGCCATGGCAGTGGCATTGGCCACCTCGGTAATGGCCGCGGCTTCGCCTTGCGCGTTGTTGATAGCGGCTTGTTTTTCACCCTCTGAGCGTGCAATGAACGCCTCCCGCTCGCCCGTGGCTATGTTGATCTGCTCCTGACGACGACCTTCAGAGGCTGCAATCAGGGCGCGTTTTTCACGTTCTGCCGTGATTTGTGCCTGCATGGCGTGCAGGATTTCTTTGGGCGGTGTCAAGTCCTTGATTTCGTAGCGCAAGACTTTGACACCCCAGTTCAAGGCCGCCTCATCAATCGCTTGCACGACTTGTGCGTTGATGATGTCGCGCTCTTCAAACGTCTTGTCCAGCTCCAGCTTGCCAATGACTGAGCGCAACGTCGTCTGAGCGAGTTGCGTAATGGCCATGATGTAGTTGGACGATCCGTAGCTCGCCCGCATGGGGTCTGTGACTTGGAAGTACAGAATGCCATCAACCTGCAACTGCGTGTTGTCGCGTGTGATGCAGATCTGACTCGGGACATCTAAGGGAATTTCTTTGAGGCTGTGCTTGTAAGCAATCTTGTCAATGAAGGGCATGAGGAAGTTCAAACCTGGTGCCAGTGAACCGTGGTACTTGCCCAGCCGCTCAACCACCCAGGCGTTTTGCTGCGGCACCACCTGAATGGCACGGACGATGAAGATGACCGCAATGACGAACAGAAGAATGGCGATTTCCATGGTGAAGATCCTGTGTTGGCGAACGAAGTTTGGAGCGGGTTGTCGGGGGCGTTCGTCAGGAGCTGGGAGGCATTTTTTCGAGCACCAGCCGGTTGCCTTGCAGTTCTGTGACGCGGTACAGCCCTGGTGAGGTGTCCGTTCCCGGTACCTGCACTGCTGTCCATTGTGCGCCTCGGTATTTGACATGGGCTGTGCCGTCGGCTAGCCACGCATCCACCAGCACGGTTTCCCCCACATCCAGGTTCACACTGCGCAGGGATCGAACAGACGGTGCATCAGGGCTGCGTTTGCTGCGCCAGTACCACGACACCACGGCGGCACTGCCCACCACAGCTGCCGCTACCCACTGCACCACTGAGCTGGCACCGGCGTGTGCCGTCAGCGCGCCAGCAGCCAGACCCAAGGCCAGCATCAGCAAATAAAACGTACCCGTGAACAGCTCCAGCGCAACCGCTGAACCTGCCATGAGCCACCACAGGGTTGCATCACTCATCGAGCTTTCCTTTGAATTGAGACAGGCTGACACAGCCCCTGTCCGCAGGCGTTGGTGCATTCGGAAGCCATTTTCAGAGCCGACGAGGGGACGGGGGTTGGATTTCCGTACACTTCGAGCCTGTTTTTCAGCACGGTGTCATTTTGACCTGAAATGCTTGAAGCTGGGTTTGTCGCTCATTGTTGACAAACTGTCGCGTTTTACTCGGATTGCCCTGTGCCAGGGTGGAGATTGCCATGAAATTTCGCTTCCCCATCGTCATCATTGATGAGGACTTTCGCTCTGAAAACACCTCGGGTCTGGGCATTCGTGCCTTGGCGCAGGCCATTGAGACGGAGGGTTTTCAGGTTGTTGGTGTGACCAGTTATGGCGACCTGTCGCAGTTTGCCCAGCAGCAGTCGCGTGCGAGTGCGTTTATTTTGTCGATTGACGATGAGGAATTCAGTCCTGGCCCCGACTTGGACCCGGTGGTTTTGAATCTGCGCAAGTTCATCGAAGAAGTTCGCTGGAAGAACGCCGATGTGCCCATCTACATCTACGGCGAAACCAAAACCAGTCGCCATTTGCCCAACGATGTGCTGCGCGAGCTGCACGGCTTCATCCACATGTTCGAGGACACGCCGGAGTTCGTGGCGCGGCACATCATTCGCGAAGCCAAAAGCTATCTGGAAGGTATTCAGCCGCCGTTTTTCCGCGCTTTGCTGGACTATGCAGAAGACGGTTCTTATTCGTGGCACTGCCCAGGGCACTCGGGCGGGGTGGCCTTCCTCAAGAGTCCGGTGGGGCAGATGTTTCACCAGTTTTTTGGCGAAAACATGTTGCGTGCCGATGTTTGTAACGCCGTTGAAGAGCTGGGGCAGTTGCTGGATCACAACGGGGCCATTGGTGCCAGCGAGCGCAACGCAGCGCGCATTTTCAATGCCGACCATTGCTTCTTTGTCACCAATGGCACCAGCACCAGCAACAAGATGGTGTGGCACCACACGGTGGCTCCTGGCGATGTGGTGGTGGTTGACCGCAACTGCCACAAGTCGGTGTTGCACAGCATCATCATGACGGGCGCGATTCCTGTGTTTCTGAAGCCCACGCGCAACCACTACGGCATCATCGGCCCCATTCCGCAAAGTGAATTTGAACAAGATTCGATCAAAGCAAAAATCCGGGCCAATCCACTGCTGGCCCATGTCGATGCAGAGGCTGTCAAGCCCCGCATCCTCACGCTCACACAGTCCACTTATGACGGTGTGCTCTACAACACCGAAGCCATCAAAGAAATGATGGACGGGTATGTGGCCAATCTGCACTTTGACGAAGCTTGGCTACCGCATGCGGCTTTTCACCCGTTCTATGGCAATTTTCACGCCATGGGCAAAAAACGCGCCCGTCCCCGCGAGTCGGTGGTGTATGCCACCCAATCCATTCACAAACTGCTGGCGGGTATCAGCCAGGCCAGTCATGTGCTGGTGCAGGACTCGCAAGAAGTCAAACTGGATCGGCACCTGTTCAATGAAGCCTATCTGATGCACACCAGCACCAGTCCGCAGTACGCCATCATTGCCAGCTGCGATGTGGCCGCCGCCATGATGGAGCCACCCGGCGGACGTGCGCTGGTCGAAGAAAGCATTCTGGAGGCGCTGGACTTCCGGCGTGCCATGCGCAAGATTGACGACGAGTTTGGCGACGACGACTGGTGGTTCAAGGTTTGGGGCCCCGACAGTTTGGCTGAAGAAGGCATGGGCCGTGCAAGCGACTGGATCTTGAACCACGACTCCAGCAGTTCCGAGGCCACGGCCAGTGACTGGCATGGTTTTGGTGACATGGCTGCCGGTTTCAACATGCTGGACCCGATCAAAGCCACCATCGTCACGCCAGGACTGAACTTGGACGGACGTTTCGAGCCCACGGGCATTCCGGCTTCCATCGTGACCAAGTTTCTGGCGGAGCATGGTGTGGTGGTCGAAAAAACCGGTCTCTACAGCTTCTTCATCATGTTCACCATCGGCATCACCAAAGGCCGCTGGAACACGTTGTTGACGGCTTTGCAGCAGTTTAAGGACGATTACGCCAAGAACCAGCCCATGTGGCGCATCCTGCCTGAGTTCTGTCAGAAACATCCGCGCTACGAGCAAATGGGCCTGCGCGACCTGTGCCAGCACGTGCATGCGCTTTATGCCAAGTACGACATTGCCCGCCTGACCACCGAGATGTACTTGAGCGACCTGACCCCTGCCATGAAACCCAGCGATGCGTTTGCGCACATTGCACAACGCACCACCGAACGGGTGCCGATTGACGAACTGGAAGGCCGGATCACCACCAGCTTGGTCACGCCGTATCCGCCGGGTATTCCGCTGCTCATTCCCGGTGAGGTGTTCAACCGCAAGATCGTGGACTACCTGAAGTTTGCGCGTGAGTTCAATGTCCAGTGCCCAGGGTTCGAGTCTGACATCCATGGCTTGGTGGAGGTAAAGGATGCAGACGGTCGCAAGAGCTACTTTGCTGACTGTGTGCAGGCGGCATAATCAGAACTGTTTTTTCAACAGGAGTCTGCATGTTTCCCGAGTACCGTGACCTCATTTCTCGCCTCAAAGGCCATGATCATCACTTCACCCGTCTGTTCGACAAGCACAATGAGCTGGATCAGACCATCAAGAACATGGAATCGGGCATTGCCACTGGCTCGCCGTTCGAGATTGAGCAACTGAAAAAAGAAAAGCTGATGCTCAAGGACGAGTTGTACGGCATTTTGCGCAAAGCCAGCGCCTGAGTAGCCAGCGCTTCTGAGCGACGCTGAAACAGTCAGCGATGAACCCCTGAAACCTGTGTTTGGCAGGTTTCAGGGGTTTTTTGTTGCGTTAGATCAGTCGGTTGGCGGCAGCTTGTGTGCAGGCATGTCTTCACGCACACGGACAAAGCTGGCAAAACGGGGCAACCCACTGTCGTGCAGACCGCGAAAACGGTAGGTGACCCAACTGCCCACCGCTGGCGGGTTGAGACGCTGGGCATCGGTAAAGCCTGAGCCCAGCCGGAAGCTTTTCCCCTGTGGGGTTTGCACCCACAAAGCCCCCAGACGACCAGCGTGCTTGCCCCGACCGGGTACGTGCGCCAGCACCTGTGCTTCGGCATCTTCGTGCAACTTGAGCTTGAGCAGGTCATCGCTGCGAACGGCCCGGTACAGCGCATCGCCACGGTGCAGCATCAAGCCCTCGCCACCGCCGTTCACCACCTCGTGCAGACGCGCCATGAGTGCGGCATGGGTGCTGATTTTTGTTTGCGCAACAGCCTGCACCCAGGCTTGCTGGAGCTGTGCCACGGTGGCGGTATAGGCTTGTATGCGGGCGCTAAAGCCTCCGCCGTGCTGGGGCAGGTCGAACACCATGAAGCGAATCTGCCGCCACGCCTCATCGTCGGGGGTCTGCTGCCGAACAGTGGACAGTGCGCGCTCGAATTGCCCACGTCCGGCCCAGAGTTCGCCGTCCATGGCCTCGGTGGGCCAGCCCGCCGTGAACCAAGCCGGGGCCTGTATTGGCTGACCGCCACGGGTCAACAAGCGCTGACCGTCCCAGTAGGCGCGCAAGCCGTCGTATTTTTCGCTCACCCAGTAATCATTCAGCACAACCCCTGGGCGGTACACCTCGGCCAGCATCAGGGCGGGTGCCGGAGTGCTTTGTGCCCAGGCGGGCAGGGCAGGGGCTAACGCCCAGCCCAGAGCCGTCAACAACCAAGAGCGCCGATCAGGCGACGATATCGCTGTCACGGCTGATGCCGCCGGTTTGGCTGAAGCCGCCATCGACATAGGTGATTTCTGCGGTCACGCCGCTGGCCAAGTCCGACATCAGGAAGGCGGCCACGTTACCGACATCTTCAATGGTGACGTTGCGCCGCAGGGGCGAAGCCGTGGCCACGACGCTGAGCAGGCGGCCAAAGTCTTTGATGCCACTGGCTGCCAGGGTTTTGATGGGCCCAGCGCTCAAGCCATTGACCCGAATGCCTTGTGGCCCCAGCGCTTCGGCCAGGTAACGCACCGACGCTTCTAGGCTGGCCTTGGCCAAGCCCATGGTGTTGTAGTTGGGCACGGTGCGCATGGCACCCAGGTAGGTCATGGTCAGCAGGGCTGACTTGTCGTTGAGCATGGGCAAAGCGGCTTTGGCCATGGCCGGGAAGCTGTAGGCGCTGATGTCGTGGGCAATGCGGAAGTTTTCGCGCGAAAAGCCATCCAAGAAATTGCCCGCAATCGCCTCGCGTGGGGCAAAGCCGATGCTGTGTACAAAGCCGTCAAACTTCGGCCAAGTCTGCGACAGGTCGGCAAACATCTGGCTGATTTGCTCGTCGGAGCCGACATCGCAGTCAAAAATCAGCTTCGAGTCAAACTCTGCTGCGAACTCGGTGATGCGGCCCTTGAAACGCTCGCCCACATAACTAAAGGCCAGCTCTGCACCCTGTTGGTGACAGGCTTTGGCGATGCCATAAGCAATCGAGCGGTTGGACAGCACGCCCGTGATGAGCAATTTTTTGCCTGCGAGAAAACCCATTGTCTGTTCTCCAAAGAAAATTCCAGCAGAATTGTCGCATGCTGATATGGCGACACTCATGGCGGAACCGCTTACCGCACCCTCTGCGACATTCAACGCATCACGTGGTGCTGTGGGCGCTGTTGGTCTCAACACTGGCACTCAGCAGTTCGGGTGTCTGGGCTGCGCACGGTTATGCCCTTTGGGGCAAGTTGAAGTATCCCGAAAGCTTCACGCATTTTGACTATGTCAACCCATCAGCGCCTCAGGGCGGAGAACTGCGGCTGGTGAGCAATCTGCGGGTGTCCACGTTTGACAAATACAACCCTTTCACGGTGCGCGGCAGTGCGCCAGCGTATGTGTCGGCCCTGTTGTTTGACACGCTGCTGGTGAGTGCGCTGGACGAAACCGGTGCTGCTTATGGCCTGCTGGCCCAGCGCGTAGAGGCTGCGCCCGATGGGCTTTCGGTCACATTCCAGCTGCGGCCACAAGCCCGTTTCCACAACGGTGATCCGGTGCTGGCCGCCGATGTGAAACACAGCTTTGACACGCTGATGGGGCCACACACCTCGCCCGCCTACAAAACCATTCTTGCCGATGTGGCGGGGCTGGACGTGCTGGACGAGCGTACGGTGCGCTACCGTTTCCGCAAACCCAACCGCGAACTGCCGCTGACCGTGGGCGGTCTGCCCGTGTTCAGCCGGGCCTGGGGCAACAGCATCGACCCCAAGACAGGCCAGCGCAAAACCTTTGACCAGGTGGTGATGGACGTGCCCATTGGCAGTGGCCCTTACCGGATCGGCCCGGTTCGTTTTGGCAAAGACATCACCTATGTGCGCGATCCCGACTACTGGGCGCGAGACTTGCCCGTGCGCCGGGGCAGCGCCAATTTTGACCGCATCACGGTCAAAATCTACAAGGACAACACCGCCCGTCTTGAAGCGCTGAAGGCGGGTGAATTTGACCTGATGCGGTTTTTCTCGGCAGGCGACTGGGCGCGGCGGGTCAACGGTAGGCGTTTCGATTCGGGCGAGCTGGTCAAAACCGAATTCCAGCACCGCTTGCCCACTGGTTTTCAGAGCTATGTGCTGAACACGCGCCGCCCACCCTTGAACGACATCCGGGTGCGCGAAGCCCTGGGCTTGGCCATGGACTACGAATGGATGAACCGGCAGCTGTTCTACAACGCCTACCAGCGTGTCAGGGGGCTGTTTGGCAACACCGACTGTTCAGCCAGTGGTCTGCCCGACGCGAATCAGCTGGCCTTGCTCGACCCGTGGCGCGCCCAGCTGCCTGCCGCTACCTTGGGTCCCATGTTTGAGCCACCACGTACCGATGGTGAACACAGCTTGCGTGACAACCTGCGCCGTGCCCAGCGCCTGCTGCGCGAAGCGGGCTGGACGGTGCAGGCGGGCAAGCTGCGCAATGCACAGGGGCAGGCGCTGGTGCTGGAATACTTGGACAGCAACGAAGCGGGCGCACGCGTGGTCACGCCGTGGGCGCGCAACCTAGAAAAACTGGGCATTGAACTGAAGTTTCGCCCAGTGGACTTTGCCCTGTACCAGCAGCGGTTGCGCACCTTTGACTTTGACATCATCTCACTGGCTTTTGGTGGTACGCACAACCCCGGTGCCGAGTACGCCGACCTGTTTGGCAGTGAGGCTGCCCGCACCGAAGACTCGGGCAATTTCGCGGGGGTGGCCCATCCGGCGGTCGATGCCTTGATCACCCGCATGACCGACGCGCCCACACAGCCCGACTTTCTGGCGGCCTGCCGTGCGCTGGATCGCGTCATCAGCCACAGTCACTACCTGGTGCCACAGTGGTCTGCCAGCACCCACCGCATGGTGTACAACGCTTGGCGACTGGGCCGCCCAGCACAGATGCCGCCCTATGCAACGGGCGAAACCTGGGCCATTGACACCTGGTGGAGCCTGCCCCCGCGCTGAGGGAGCCGGTTTTTTATTGGCCTATCGTTCACCGATCTTTCAGACTTACCCGGAACGCTTGCATGTGGCTCTACATCGTCAAACGCATCCTGCTCATGTTTCCCACCCTGTTCGGGGTGCTGCTGCTGACGTTTGTGGTTATTCAGTTCGTGCCCGGTGGGCCGGTTGAGCAGTATCTGGCCGAAGCGCGGGCCGGGCAGGCTGGGGCGGCAGAGGGTGGCGCGGTGTACCGGGGTGCACAAGGGGTGGACCCGAAGCGCTTACAAGAAATCAAGGCGCTGTACGGTTTTGACAAACCCGCACACGAGCGGTTTTTTCAGATGCTGGGTCAATTTGCCCGTTTTGACCTGGGCACCAGCTTTTTCCAGAACAAGGCCGTGTCGGATCTGATCCTCGAAAAACTGCCCGTC
This sequence comes from Pseudomonadota bacterium, assembly GCA_041192045.1. Taxonomy (GTDB): domain Bacteria; phylum Pseudomonadota; class Gammaproteobacteria; order Burkholderiales; family Burkholderiaceae_C; genus Hydrogenophaga. The sequence goes on from JBEENR010000027.1 coordinate 8,530, forward strand.
TCCATCAGCCTGGGGCTCTGGACTTTCTTCATCAGCTACTTGGTTGCCGTGCCGCTGGGCGTGGCCAAGGCCGTGCGGGCAGGGACTCGGTTTGACTGGGTCACCACCTTGCTGGTGCTGGTGGGCTATGCCATTCCGGGCTTTGTGCTGGGTGTGGCCTTGCTGGTGATTTTTGGCGGGCAGTTGCAGTGGTTCCCGCTGCGGGGCCTGACCTCGGCCAACTGGGAAGAGCTGGGTTGGGCGGCCCGTGTGGTGGACTACCTCTGGCACATCACATTGCCCATCACCGCCATGGTGCTGGGCAGTTTTGCCGTGACCACCATGCTCACGAAAAATGCTTTTTTAGAAGAAATCCGCAAGCAGTATGTGATGACCGCACGCGCCAAAGGGCTGAGTGAACGCCAGGTGCTGTGGCGGCATATTTTTCGCAACGCACTCATTCCCCTGGTGACGGGTTTCCCCAGTGCCTTCATTGGGGCGTTTTTTACAGGCTCTTTGCTGATCGAGACGCTGTTTTCTCTGGACGGGCTGGGCCTGCTGAGTTTTGAGAGCGTGATCCGGCGTGACTACCCCGTGGTCATGGGTACGCTGTTCTTTTTCACGCTCATCGGGCTGGTCACCAAACTGGTGGCCGACCTGTGCTACGTCTGGGTCGATCCCCGTGTGAAATTCGATGCCTGAACGCCTCCCCATCTGCAAGCTATCGCCATGACTGCACCGCCATTTACCCCGTCACCGTCCCCTGCGCGCCGGGCTTGGCTGCGTTTCAGGCGCAACCGGCTGGGTTATTGGAGCCTGCTGCTGTTTGGCCTGCTGGTGCTGCTGAGCCTGTTGGCCGAAATCCTGTCCAACGACCGCCCACTGGTGGTGCGTTTTGAAGGGCAAACCTATTTCCCGCTGTGGCAAAGCTACCCCGAGACGGTATTTGGCGGTGACTTTGAAACCCCCACTGACTACCTAGACCCGTTCATCCGCCAGCAGATCACGCAGGGCGATAACTGGGCGATTTACCCGCCCAACCCGTACGGCCCCAAAACGCTGAACTACTTTGCCGAGTTACCCAACCCCGCACCCCCGAGCGCGCAGAACTGGCTGGGCACCGACGACCGAGGCCGCGACATGCTGGCTCAGCTCATGTACGGTTTCCGCATCAGCGTGCTGTTTGCGCTGGCGCTCACCACGGTGGGCGTGGTGCTGGGCGTACTGGCTGGAGCGGTGCAGGGCTTTCTGGGCGGCAAGGTCGATCTGGCTTTTCAACGCTTCATGGAAATCTGGGGTTCCATGCCGGAGCTGTACCTGCTCATCATCTTTTCGGCGGTGTTCGCGCCCAGCCTGGGTTTGTTGCTGGTGCTCTTAAGCCTGTTTGGCTGGATGGGCCTGAGCGACTATGTGCGGGCCGAGTTTTTGCGCAACCGCCAGCTGGACTATGTTCGTGCCGCCCGCGCTATGGGCTTGTCCAATGCGCAGATCATCTGGCGGCATGTGTTGCCCAACAGCCTGACCCCGGTGGTGACGTTTCTGCCGTTTCGCATGAGCGCCGCCATCTTGGCCCTGACCTCGCTGGACTTTCTGGGGCTGGGTGTGCCCCCAGGCACTCCGTCGCTGGGCGAACTGCTGAGCCAAGGCAAAAACAACATTGATGCGTGGTGGATTTCCCTCTCCACCTTTGCGGTGCTGGTGGTCACGCTGCTGTTGCTCACCTTCATGGGCGATGCCTTGCGCGATGCCCTCGATCCGCGAAAGGCCGATGCATGACAACCCAGCCAGCCAGCGCGCACAACCCCGGCCAGCCCTTGTTGCAAGTCAGCCAACTGCGCGTCTCTTTTGCCGGACGTGCCGTGGTGCATGGGGTAAATTTTTCGATTGCCCCCGGCGAAAAACTCGCGCTGGTGGGTGAATCAGGCTCGGGCAAGACTGTCACCGCCCTGTCGCTGGTGCGCTTGCTGCACAACGCCGACATCACAGGCACGGCCCAGTTGCTGGGCCGCGATCTGCTGCAACTGGGTGAGCGGCAGTTGCGCGGGGTGCGTGGTGACGAGGTGGCCTTCATCTTTCAGGAGCCCATGACGGCACTCAACCCACTGACTACCGTGGGCCACCAGGTTGCCGAAGTTCTGCAACTGAAAAAGGGCCTGAGCGCGGCACAAGCCTGGGCTGCCAGCGTGCAGTACCTGGCCGACACCGGCATCCCAGAGCCTGAGCGGCGGGCCCGCGCCTATCCGCATCAGCTCAGCGGGGGCCAACGTCAGCGCGCCATGATTGCCATGGCATTGGCCAGCCAGCCCCGGCTGCTGATTGCTGACGAACCCACCACCGCACTGGACGTGACGTTGCGCGGTCAGGTGCTGGAGCTGCTGGGCCGACTACAGCGCCAGCACGGCATGGCGGTGCTGCTCATTACCCACGATCTGAATTTGGTGCGGCGTTTTGCCGACCGGGTGGCTGTCATGGAACGGGGGCACTTGGTCGAGCAGGGTACGGTGTCCGAGGTCTTTGCCGCGCCGCAGCACCCGTACACCCAGATGCTGCTGGCCAGCAAACCCGAGCGCGATGGGCATGAACCCGTCGTGCAAGTGGCTGAGCGCGTGGTGTTGCAAGCTGAGCAATTGCGGGTGAGCTACCCCGTGGCCCAACCCGGCTTCAAGGGCTGGTTCAAAAAAGCCGAATTCGTGGCCGTGCATGGGGCAGACTTGGCACTGGCAGCGGGTCAGACGTTGGGTGTGATCGGTGAATCGGGCTCTGGCAAATCCACCCTGGCGCTGGCGGTGCTGGGGCTCATTCCGCACCAGGGTCGTTTGCAGGTACAAGGCATTTCGTGGGCCGATGCACAGCGCCAGCGCAGCACCCAGGTTTTGCGGCGGCGCATTCAGGTGGTGTTTCAGGACCCGTTTTCGTCCTTGTCCCCGCGCATGACGGTCGAGCAAATCGTGGGTGAAGGCTTGCGGGTTCACGAGCCGCACCTCTTGCCCCAGCAGCGTCGTCAGCGGGTGGTCTCTGCGCTGACCGAGGTCGGGCTGCTGCATGAGGATGAAACCCAAACACAGGCAGATGCTTGGCTGCAACGCTATCCGCATGAATGTTCGGGCGGGCAGCGCCAGCGCCTAGCGATTGCGCGGGCACTCATCGTGCAGCCCGACGTGTTGGTGTTGGACGAGCCCACCAGTGCGCTGGATGTGTCGGTGCAAAAACAGGTGCTGCAACTGCTGCAACGCTTACAACGTGAGCGCGGCTTGAGCTACCTGCTCATCACCCACGATGTCGATGTGGTGCGGGCCATGGCGCATACCGTGCTGGTCATGAAAGCGGGTGAGGTGGTGGAACAGGGTGCCGCGCTGGAGGTGCTGTCGATGCCGAAACATCCGTACACCCGCAGCTTGGTTGCAGCGGTTTAGCGGCCATGCCGCGCAAAAAACAGGTGTATCAGCCTGAGAAGTTTGCGTAAATCCCGATACCGCAACGCGGTTGACGGGTTCATACTTGACTTTCATCAACCTTTTCAGGCTGCCGACCCGCTATAAAGCCGGGTTCCGCGCGGCCACCGTGCCCCGAGGATATTTTCATGAACCCCTCTGTAACCTTGCCTTACCTTGCTTCCTCCATCACTTGGCGCTCTCCCTTGCGTTGGTTGGCGTTGGGCTGGGCCGACTTGAAGCGCAACCCGGTGCCGGGTTTGATCCATGGGTTTGTGCTGACCGGGTTTGCCTCGTTGCTGCTGTGGTTGGCCGGTGACCAGTTCTGGTTTCTCGCCGGTGCGTTTTCGGGCTTCCTGATCGTGGCACCCATTGTGGCCACGGGTCTGTACCACGTCAGCCGGGCTTGCAACAGCGGGCGCTGCGTCGGCATGCCCGAAGTGATTGCCTTGTGGCGCTCAGGGGATGGCCGTTTGGTGCGTTTTGGCCTGCTGCTGGGGCTGGCTGGTACGGGCTGGGTGATGGCTTCAGCCGCGTTGATCACCCTGTGGTCGCCGATCCCCATCAACAAACCCATGGATTTTCTGCGTCATGTCGTGCTGGCACGCGAACTGGGTTTGTTTGAAGCCTGGGTCATGTTCGGTGCTTTGCTGGCAGCGCCCATTTTTGCCTCCAGCGTCATCACCATTCCCATGCTGGTCGATACCCGTGCCTCGCTGCCCGAAGCCGTGGTCGAGAGTTGGCGCACCGTGGCCAACCATCCCGTACCCATGGGGTTGTGGGCCTTGCTGATTACCGCTTTAACCCTGTTGGGCATGTTGACCGCCTTGCTGGGCCTGATTGTTCTGATTCCCCTGCTGGCCCACAGCAGCTGGCATGCCTACTGCGATGTCGCCCGACGTCCTGCCGGTCTGCCACCTGAGTGGCGACCAGCGAACGACCATTAACCTCAATCTATGAATGCAAACCTGTTTGGCTACAGCGAAGGACAAATTGCACAATTCGGCCTGACTTTTGGTGTCGGTGCCTTCATTTTGTACATGCTGTTCATTGTCCTGAATCTCGCGCTGGAGTCCAAAGCAGGCAAGTTTGGGGGGTTCATCCTGTTTTTGGTGTTGTCTTTTGGTATGTTGGGCTTTCTGGCTAAAAACGTCATCCAGTGGGTACTGGGTATTTGAAGCACACCGAACACGCAGACTGAGCAAGGTGCGGGCAGTGATTTCAAGGTGCAGGTTCTGCACCTTGTGCCTTGGCGAAGCTGTTTTGGCACACCCTGCAGCGCTTGCAGCGTACAAGCTTTCCTGCGCTATAATGCCGACTTCACGACCAAATGGGCGGGTTACTACCGGCCCATTTTTTTTGGCTGAACGTTTTTCATTTTTACAAGGCAGTCACCGTACACAATGGCTTGGCAAGAAACCATCAAGCAAACCGCCACCGGCATGGGTTTTGATCTCGTCGAACTGGAGCGAACCAGCGCAGGCCTGTTGCGCGTGACCATCGACCTGCCTTGGCAGGCTCCAGCACCGGGTGAGGCACCTGGCCCCGAGCGTTTTGTGACGGTAGAAGACTGCGAAAAACTGACCCGTCAGCTGCAATACCTGCTCGAAGTAGAGGGCTTGGACTACCGTCGGCTTGAAGTCAGCTCACCCGGTATTGACCGCCTGTTGCGCCACGATGCGGACTACCAGCGCTTTGAAGGTCAAGTGGTTGACATCACCCTGAAGGCACCCATTGGAGCCACCGGTTCGGGTGTTTCTGCCTTGCGCAAAAAATTTCGCGGCACGCTAGAGCGGGCTGAAGATGGGGTTCAGTGGCAGGTGGTCTGGCGCGATACCCCCGAGTCCAAGCCGGGTGCGCGGGTCAGTAAAAAACGCGCATTGCCTCCGCTCCAAGCCCTGGTGTTCCAGCTCAGCGATGTCCAGCAAGCCCGTCTGGCCCCTATCGTCAACTTCAAGGGGCGGCAGTCGCAGATGGCCGACGATGCTGACTCCGATGACGAGGTGGGTCAAGCCTGAAGCATTCAGATTCAACGCCAAGACACCGATTTTTTGGCGCTGAATCCAGCAAAAAACCCCCTGAATACGTCTGTAAACGTCTGTAAATTTTCAAAATAATTCCGGAAAGGCTGGCGAGTAAATGAATCGCGAAATGTTGATGTTGATAGATGCCATCTCCCGTGAGAAGAATGTCGAGCGTGATGTGGTGCTGGGTGCCGTGGAGCAGGCATTGGCTTCAGCGACCAAAAAACTCTACAAGGGTGAAGTGGACATCCGCGTGGTGATGAATCCGGATACGGGTGCCTACGAAACCTTTCGTCGCTGGCTGGTCGTGCCCGATTCGGCAGGTTTGCAAAACCCGGATGCTGAAGAGCTGTTGAGCGATGCCCGCGAGGAACTGGCCGACATTGAAGAGGGTGACTACATCGAAAAAACGGTGGAAAGCGTGCCCATTGGTCGTATTGGTGCCATGGCGGCCAAGCAGGTGATCCTGCAAAAAATTCGTGATGCCGAGCGCGAAATGCTGCTCAACGATTTCATGTCGCGTGGTGACAAGATTTTCAGCGGCACCATCAAACGCATGGACAAAGGCGACATCATTGTCGAGAGCGGTCGCGTCGAAGGCCGTTTGCGCCGCAGCGAGATGATCCCCAAAGAAAACTTCCGCCCTGGTGACCGCATCAAGGCCATGATCATGGAAGTGGATTTGAATTTGCGCGGTGCGCCCATCCTGCTCTCGCGGGCTGCGCCTGAGTTCATGATGGAGTTGTTCCGTCAAGAAGTCCCTGAAATCGAACAAGGTTTGCTGGAAATCAAAAACTGTGCACGAGACCCCGGTTCGCGGGCCAAGATTGCGGTACACACGGTGGACAAGCGCATTGACCCGATTGGTACCTGTGTGGGTATGCGGGGTGCGCGGGTCAATGGCGTGACCAACGAGCTGGCCGGTGAACGGGTCGATATCGTGCTCTGGAGCCCAGACCCAGCGCAATTTGTGATTGGCGCACTGGCTCCGGCCAATGTGCAATCCATTGTGGTGGACGAAGAGCGTCACGCCATGGATGTGGTCGTTGATGAAGAAAATCTGGCCATTGCCATTGGTCGGGGTGGACAGAATGTCCGCCTTGCCTCGGACTTGACAGGCTGGCGCATCAACATCATGACGGCAGACGAGTCGGCACAGAAACAGGCCGAAGAATCTGACAGCATTCGCAAGGTTTTCATGGAAAAACTGGATGTGGACATCGAGATTGCCAACATCCTGATCGAAGAAGGTTTCACCAGCCTCGAAGAGGTGGCCTATGTTCCGATCCAGGAAATGCTGGAAATTGAGGCGTTTGATGAAGGCACGGTGAACGAATTGCGTACCCGTGCCAAAGATGCCTTGCTGACCTTGGAAATTGCCCATGAGGAAAGCGTTGAGGACGTTTCGCAGGACTTGCGCGATTTGCCAGGTATGAATCCGGACTTGCTGGGCAAACTGGCCGATGCCGGTATCCACACCCGCGACGAATTGGCCGACCTGGCAACTGATGAATTGACCGAGATCAGCGGTCAGACCCCCGAAGATGCCACCGCACTGATCATGCAAGCCCGTGCTCACTGGTTCACCGGTGACGATGCACAAGGCACCCACTGAAACAGCGCAGGTCCTTGCGGAGCAAACAACCATGACCAGTAATACCGTCGCCCAATTGGCTGCCGAACTTAACAAACCGACTTCCCTTTTGCTGGAACAACTCGCTGCGGCGGGTGTGTCCAAGCGTTCGGGCGCAGACACGGTTTCCGAAGCCGATAAGCAAAAGCTGCTGATGCACCTCAAGGCCAGCCACGGCACACAAAGTGCTGATCGGAAAAAAATCACTTTGGTGAAAAAATCCACCTCCGAGATCAAGCAGGCCGATGCCTCGGGTCGTGAACGCAGAATCCAAGTGGAGGTGCGCAAGACGCGGACTTTCATCAAACGCGATGACGAAGCACCCGTCGCACCCAAACCGGTGCAGGCTGTCACCAACGACGATGCAGATGCACTGCGCAAGGCCGAACTGGCCAAGCGCGAAGAAGAAGCCCGTCAGCAGGCCGAGATGCTGCGCCGTCAAGAGGAAGAACTTGAACGCCAACGCCAGGCCCGTGAAGCCGAGGAAGCCCGTCGCCTAGAAGCTGAAAAAGCCCGTGCAGCGGCTGAAGCTGCACGCCTTGCCGCCGAGGCCAAAGCGGCTGAAGAAGCTGCGCAAGCCGCAGCCAAAGCCAGAATGAAACCAACGCCAGCTCCCACATCCCCCACGCCAGCTCCCGCAGCTCCTGCCAAAGCGGGTGGTGCGGCTGTGAATACTGAAACCGTCAAGCGCGTGCCGGGCAAACCCAGCGCGGCGGAACAAGAAGCTGCTGCCAAAGCCTTGGCCGAGAAAAACGCCGAGGCTCGCCGGGTAGAAGAGCAACGTGCCAAAGAATTGCTCGACAAACGCCGCAAAGCCGAAGCCGAAGCCGCCAACATCCGCGCCATGATGGCTTCGCCTGCCCGCACACTGGTGGCCAAGAAGCCTGAACCGGCTGGAGCCAAAGCCGGTATCAAGGGCACCTTGCACAAACCGGCAGGCACGCCCACCAAACCCCCGGCACCTCCGGCGGCAGCACCGGCGGCAGCGGCACCTGCAACAACGGCACCCGCTCAGCCCAAGAAGGAAGTGAAGTCGGAAAAACTCTCGTCCACTTGGAAGGACGAGGCCGCCAAGAAAAAAGAAATCAAGACCCGTGGCGATACCGGCGCAGGCCGCGCCAACTGGCGGGGTGGGCCCCGTGCGGGTGGTACGGGTCGCCGTGGCGACCGGGACGGGCGTGGCGATCAATCGCACAGCGGTTTTGTCGTACCGGCAGAGAACAAGGTGCTGGAAGTTCATGTGCCCGAAACCATCACGGTGTCTGAGCTGGCACACAAGATGAGCCTGAAGTCCAGCGAAGTCATCAAACAACTGATGAAGCTGGGCCAAATGGCCACCATCAACCAGCCGCTGGATCAGGACACGGCGATGATCGTCGTCGAAGAACTGGGCCACAAAGCGGTGGTGGCTGCGCTGGACGATCCCGAAGCCTTTACCGACGAGGGCGCTCAGCACAACGCCGAGTTGCTGCCCCGTGCCCCTGTGGTCACCGTCATGGGTCACGTTGACCATGGCAAGACCTCGTTGCTGGACTACATTCGTCGCACCAAAGTGGCGGCGGGTGAGGCCGGGGGCATCACGCAACACATTGGTGCCTACCACGTAGAAACGCCGCGCGGTATGGTTTCCTTCTTGGACACGCCCGGTCACGAAGCGTTTACCGCCATGCGTGCCCGTGGTGCCAAGGCGACCGACATCGTGATTCTGGTGTGCGCCGCTGACGATGGCGTGATGCCGCAAACCAAAGAAGCCATTCGCCATGCCAAGGCTGCGGGTGTGCCCATGGTGGTGGCCCTGACCAAGATGGACAAACCCGGTATCAACTTGGAGCGGGTGCGTTCCGAGCTGATTTCTGAAGAGGTCGTTCCCGAAGAACTCGGGGGTGATATTCCTTTTGTGGGCGTGTCTGCCAAGACCGGCATGGGCGTGGATGCTTTGTTAGAGCAGGTGCTGCTGCAAGCCGAGGTGCTGGAGCTGAAAGCGCCTGTGGATGCCATGGCCAAGGGGCTGGTGATCGAAGCGCGGCTGGACAAAGGCCGCGGCTCGGTGGCTACCGTGCTGGTGCAAAGCGGCACGCTCAAGGCGGGCGATGTGGTGTTGGTGGGCCAAACATCGGGCCGTGTGCGGGCCATGGTGGACGAAAACGGTCGATCCATCAAATCGGCTGGCCCCTCGATTCCAGTTGAAATCCAGGGTCTGTCTGAAGTGCCGCAGGCGGGTGACGAGTTCATCGTCATGTCCGACGAGCGCCGTGCCCGCGAAATTGCCACCTACCGCGCTGGCAAATTCCGCAACACCAAGCTGGCACGCCAGCAAGCGGCCAAGCTGGACAACATGTTCACCGACCTCTCGGCGGGCGAAGTCAAGGTGCTGCCCATCATCATCAAATCCGACGTGCAAGGCTCGCAGGAAGCGCTGTCCAGTTCGCTGCTCAAACTCTCGACCGACGAGGTCAAGGTGCAGCTGGTGTTTGCCGGTGTGGGTGGCATCAGCGAGAGCGATGTCAACCTGGCCATTGCCTCCAAGGCGGTCATCATCGGCTTCAACGTGCGTGCCGATGTGGGTGCGCGCAAGCTGGCCGAAGGCAACGATGTCGATCTGCGCTACTACAACATCATTTACGACGCGGTGGACGAGCTCAAAGCCGCCATGTCGGGCATGTTGGCCCCAGAAAAACGCGAAGAGGTGATTGGCTCTGCCGAAATCCGTACCGTGTTTGTGGCCACCAAGATCGGCACCATTGCCGGTTGTATGGTCACCTCCGGCATGGTCAACCGCAACGCCCACTTCCGCCTGCTGCGCAACAACGTGGTGGTGTTCACCGGCGAAATCGACACCCTCAAACGCCTCAAAGACGATGTGCGCGAAGTCAAGGAAGGCTTCGAGTGCGGTATCAAGCTCAAGAACTTCAACGACATCAAAGAAGGTGATCAGCTGGAGTTCTTCGAAGTCAAGGAAGTGGCGCGCACGATCTGAGACAGACCGGGCCTGTAACACACCATGGCAAGCCGAAAAAAATCTTCCACCCCCAACCGGGGCTTCCGGGTGGCCGATCAGATCCAGCGCGATCTGACCGAGCTCATCGCCCGTGAGTTGAAAGACCCCCGCGTGGGCATGGTCACCATCAACGCCGTTGAGGTAACCCCGGACTATGCCCATGCCAAGGTGTTTTTCAGTCTGCTCACGGGCAACCCGGAAGAAACCGCTGCGGGCCTGAATGCGGCAGCGGGTTTTTTGCGCAATGGCTTGTTCAAACGCCTGCACATCCACACCGTGCCCACGCTGCATTTTGTGTTTGACCGGACCACCGAACGTGCTGCCGACATGAACGCCTTGATTGCCAAGGCTGTGGCCTCGCGCGCCAACGACGAGACCTGATATGACTGCTGCGCCTCGTGCACGGGTGCAGCGTCGCCCCGTGCATGGGGTTCTGCTGCTCGACAAACCGCTGGGTCTCTCCAGCAACCAGGCACTGCAAAAGGCCAAATGGCTGCTGCGCGCTGAAAAAGCCGGTCACACCGGCACCCTAGACCCACTGGCCAGCGGCGTGCTGCCGCTGTGTTTTGGTGCGGCCACCAAATTCAGCCAAATGCATCTGGACGCGGACAAGTGCTATGAAACCGTTTTGCGTTTGGGCCAGAAAACCACCACTGGCGATGCCGAGGGCGCAGTGCTGGTGCAGCGTCCGGTGGCTTGTAGTGTGGGCCAGCTGGTGCAGGTGCTGGACGATTTCACCGGCCCGCAGACGCAAATTCCGCCCATGCACAGCGCCCTGAAAAAAGACGGCAAAGCGCTGTACGAATACGCCAGAGACGGCGAAACGGTGGAGCGTGCGCCGCGCAGCATCACCATCCACGACCTGAGCCTGCTGGACTTTGACCTGCAAGGCGAAAACCCGTTTGTGCGCCTGCGGGTGCAATGCAGCAAAGGCACCTACATCCGCACCCTGGGTGAGGACATTGGCGAGGCGCTGGGCTGTGGCGCGCACCTGAGCCTGCTGCGCCGCGTAGCCACCGGCCCGTTTACCGTGCAACAGTGCACCAGCCTAGAAGCCCTAGAGGCCACTGCCGACGAACACCGCCACCGGCTGCTGCAACCTGTGCAAGCCCTGCTGGCTGACCACACGCCGCTTCATTTGCCTGCCGCGCAAGTGCCGGCCTTTTTGAACGGTGTGCGGCAACGCGGCCACTGGCCGGACACGGCCCAGGTGGCGGTTTTTGGCCCCGCGCCTGTCACGCAAGCCGCCGACAATGTGCCCGTTTGCCTGCTGGGCAGTGCCCATGTGGCGGGCGGCCAACTGGTTCCGGGGCGGCTGTTAAGCCCTGCCGAGGTGCAACAAATGGCCAGTGCCTAGCCCACACAGCCTGAACACCTGAACTCTACGTTTTCCTTCATTTCTTCTCCCTATTTGTCATTCCCTTTGTTATATGAGCAAACAAATCCGAAACATCGCCATCATCGCCCACGTTGACCATGGCAAGACCACCATGGTCGATCAGTTGCTGCGCCAATCTGGCACCTTTGCCGAACACGAAAAAGTCGTGGACACGGTGATGGACAGCAACGCCATTGAAAAAGAACGTGGCATCACCATCCTGGCCAAAAACTGCGCCGTGAGCTGGAAGGGCACGCACATCAACATCGTGGATACCCCCGGCCACGCGGACTTTGGCGGCGAGGTGGAGCGTGCCCTGTCCATGGTGGACGGTGTGCTGCTGCTGATTGATGCCCAAGAAGGGCCGATGCCGCAAACCCGTTTCGTGACCAAAAAAGCCTTGGCCCTGGGCCTGAAGCCGATTGTGGTGGTCAACAAGGTGGACAAGCCCGGTGCCAACCCAGACAAAGTCATCAACGCCGCGTTTGATCTGTTTGACAAACTCGGTGCCAACGACGAGCAGCTCGACTTTCCCGTGGTGTATGCCTCGGGCATCAACGGCTGGTCATCGCTGGAAGAGGGCGCACCGGGCGAACAGTGGGGCCCTGACATGTCGGCCCTGTTTGAAACCGTGCTTCAGCACGTACCTGCCCAAACGGGTGATCCGGCCAGCCCCTTGCAGCTGCAAATTTCGGCGCTGGATTTTTCCAACTTCGTGGGCCGCATCGGTGTCGGTCGTATCAGTCAGGGCACGATCAAACCCGGCATGGATGTGCTGGTGATGGAAGGCCCGGAGGGCAAAACCCTCAAAGGGCGCATCAACCAGGTGCTGACCTTCCAGGGGCTCGACCGCGTGCAGGCCACCGAAGCGGGGCCGGGCGAGATTGTGCTGATCAACGGCATTGCCGACATTGGCATTGGTGTGACGGTGACCGATCCCCTGAGCCCGTCACCGCTGCCCATGCTGAGGGTGGACGAGCCGACCCTGACCATGAACTTCTGCGTCAACACCAGCCCCTTGGCGGGCCGTGAAGGCAAATACGTGACCAGCCGTCAAATTTGGGACCGCTTGCAGAAAGAGCTGCAATCCAACGTGGCCCTGCGCGTGCGCGAGACCGACGAAGACGGTATTTTTGAAGTGTCGGGCCGGGGTGAGTTGCACTTGACGATTCTGCTGGAAAACATGCGCCGCGAAGGCTATGAACTGGCGGTGTCCAAGCCGCGTGTGGTGTTCAAAGAGGTCAACGGCGAGCGCCACGAGCCGATTGAGCTGGTGACCGCTGACATTGAAGAAAACCACCAAGGCGGTGTGATGCAGGCCCTGGGCGAGCGCAAGGGTGAGCTGGTGAACATGGAGCCCGATGGCCGTGGCCGCGTGCGTTTGGAATACCGCATTCCAGCGCGCGGCCTGATTGGCTTTACCAACGAATTCCTGAACCTGACGCGGGGTTCGGGTCTGATTTCCAACATCTTTGACAGCTACGAGGCCCACAAAGGCGATATTGCCAGCCGCAAGAACGGTGTGCTGATCTCGATGGACGATGGTGAAATTTTCACCTATGCCCTGGGCAAGCTGGACGACCGGGGCCGCATGTTCGTCAAGGCCGGTGACCCGGTGTACGAGGGCATGATCGTCGGCATTCACAGCCGCGACAACGACTTGGTGGTCAACGCCACCCGCACCAAGCAGCTGACCAACTTCCGCGTCTCGGGCAAGGAAGATGCCATCAAGATCACGCCCCCGATTGACCTGACGCTGGAATATGGCGTGGAATTCATTGAAGACGACGAACTGGTGGAAATCACGCCCAAGTCCATCCGCCTGCGCAAGCGCTTCCTGAAAGAAAGCGACCGCAAGCGCAACAAGTGATGCCCTTCGCATGACCCATGCCCGCACGCTGAGCCACACCCAGGCGGTGGCTTTGATGGTGGTGGTCACGCTGCTGTGGTCCACCGCCGGGGTGATCTCGCGCCAGCTCGAATCTGCGGCCCGTTTTGAGGTGACGTTCTGGCGCAGCGCCTTCACCGCCCTGTCGTTGCTGATCATCCTGCCGATCAGCCGCCGTCTTCAAGCGTCTGCCCACCTGGCTCCGCCACCTGAAACGGGCTGGCGATTGTTCTTGCTGCGGCACTGGGGCGTGTTGCTGACCTCACGCGCCTACTGGCTCTCAGGCTTGTGTTGGGGTGTGATGTTCACCGCCTTCATGCTGGCGCTGAGCTTCACGAGTGTGGCCAATGTGCTCATCATCCTGGCTGCTGGCCCTTTGTTCACCGCTTTGTTGGCCCGTTTCACCATCGGCCAGCGGCTGCCTGTGCGCACTTGGTTGGCCATTGTGGTGGCTGCCGCAGGCATTGTGTACATGTACGGCAGTCAGATGCTGGCGGCGCTGTACAGCGGCAGTGGTCAGGCATCCAGCTTGGTGCTGGGCTCGTTGATTGCGCTGTGTGTGCCGGTGGCCGGTGCGGTGAACTGGACGGTGGTACAGCGCAGCCAGACCCATGGCGAGGCCATCGATCTGGTGCCGTCGGTGTTGCTGGGGGCGCTGGTGTCGGTGACGCTCACGCTGCCGCTGGCTTGGCCTTTTGTGGCCACCAGCACCGACATGCTTTGGCTGGCGGTGCTGGGCGTGTTTCAACTGGCCATTCCCTGCACCTTGTCGGTGGTGTGCGCGAGGGTGCTGAAGGCCCCGGAAATTTCGCTGTTGGCCTTGCTGGAGGTGATTTTTGGCATTCTGCTGGCTTGGCTGTTGGCCCATGAGCGCCCGTCTAGCGAGGTCTTGCTCGGTGGTGGCTTGGTCATTGGTGCGTTGCTGACCAACGAAACCCTGGGCTGGCGCATGCGCACCGCCGCTGCCCGCTGACTGAGCCGCCAGCGTCAGCGCTGGCGGTTTTTCATGGCGCGTTCCACCTCACGCTTGCCTTCGCGGTCTTTGATGGTGTCACGCTTGTCGTGCTCGGCCTTGCCCTTGGCCAGGGCCAGATCGCATTTCACCCGGCCATTTTTCCAGTGCAGGTTCAAAGCCACGAGGGCATAGCCTTTTTGCTCGACTTTGCCGATCAGGCGGCGAATTTGATCTTTGTGCAGCAGCAGTTTTTTGGTTCGCACCGCGTCGGGTGAGACATGGCTGGAGGCTGTTTTCAGCGGGTTGATCTGGCAGCCAATCAAGAACACCTCGCCCTCGCGGATGAGCACATAGCCGTCGGTGAGCTGCACCTTGCCCTCGCGCAGGGCTTTGACCTCCCAGCCCTCCAACACCAGCCCGGCCTCGAAACGCTCTTCAATGGCGTAGTTGAAAAACGCTTTCTTGTTGTCGGCGATGCGGCTGTCGCCCGCTTTGGCGTGGGCAGATGCGGAGGATTTGGTGACCATGGGTGTTCAGGTGGGGGCCGGGTTTGTCATCCACAAGGCCCCATACAATGGGGTTCGGTGCTCAGGGCTGGGCTTGCATTGACGCAGCCGTCAACAGCTTTGAGGTCATGGAATTGACCAGCGGGCTGACAACCCACCTGCACGCGGGGCCCATTGTATGAAAACCATTCACAAATCCGTTTTGCTCTGGCACAGCGCCCACGAAATGTTTGCACTGGTGACCGGTGTCGATCAATACCCGAAGTTTTTGCCTTGGTGCGACCGGGGCGAAATCTTGGAGCACACCGAGCACAGCATGGTGGCCCGCGTGGGCATGTCCATCGGTGGGCTGCGCCACAGCTTCACCACCCGCAACCAGCACGAAATCGACCGCAAGGTCAGCATTGAACTGGTGGATGGCCCGTTTTCTCAGCTCAACGGCTACTGGGTGTTCACCCCGCTGGGTGACGGCAGCCAGCGTGCCTGCAAAGTGGAGTTCACCCTGACCTACGGCTTCAGCAGCAACACCCTGGCCCGCTTGGTAGGGCCGGTTTTTGACAAGATTGCGGGCAACTTGGTCGATGCCTTCGTCAAACGTGCCGACCAAGTCTATGGCGGTGCTTGAGGCCCGAGAGGCCCGCATGGGTCAGCCGCTGGACATCACCCTCGTCTATGCCCCGGCACCCCGTACCGTGTTTGAGGCCACGGTGCAGGTAGCTCCCGGTCAGACCATCGCGCAGTGCCTGAACGAAGCAGGCTGGTTACAACGTTTCCCCGAGATCGTGAACACCCCGCTGGCTCTGGGCATTTGGGGCCGCAAAGCCCAAGCCGATACCGTGCTGCGGGCAGGTGACCGCGTTGAGGTTTACCGGGATTTGCGGGTAGACCCGAAAGTAGCGCGGCGTGAACGCTTTGTGGGTCAGGGCGCGCGGTCTGCGGGCCTGTTCAGTCGCCGCCGCCCAGGGGCCAAACCGGGCTATTGACGGACTGTTGACAGGCTGTTGACGGGGCCTTGGCTAAGCTGTCATGGCGTGCCTGCGCTGGCTGGGACCTTGCCGCAGTCGCTGCGCATGATGCCGTCCAAGCGTTTTTCCTCGGCAGCGCGTGCCTTGTCGTCCATGATTTCACGCTCGCCCTGTGCGTTGACGGTGGCCATGCGCATGCCACTGCTCAAGGTGGCTTTGGCGCGTCGGGCACGTTCGCAATTTTCACTGCGCACCTGCGCACGCTTCGCGTCATCAGCTTTTTTCTTGGCTAACTCAGCGGCTTCGGCCTCTTTTTTACGGGCTTCAAGCTGGCTGTCTGTTCCCGTTGGGGGGGGTGCCGTGACCGGTTTAGCCGCGGGTGCCGCGTTGGCGACTGGCGTGTCGGCAGCAGGTGCTTGCTTGCTGGCCTGACCGGGAGGCCATTTCAGGATGTTTTTATCGGGCACCGACAGGGGCGGTGGCGTGTCGCTGAACACCTTGCGACCCGTGTCATCCACCCACTGCCACTGAGCGGCAGCACTGGTACAGGTCAGCAAACTCAGTAAAAACAGGGCAATGCGAGAGGACATGAGCAAACGATCAGGCTGTGAGGACTGCTTGAGTTTAGCGCTCGTGGCTTGTTGTTCATTCAGCCAGACACACCCGGATGCCCCAAAAAAACCGGAAAGTTACAATGGCGCTTTTGGAGTTTTTCCCATGCGCCTACTCGGCAAAGCGCTCACCTTCGACGATGTTCTGCTGGTGCCCGCTTACTCCCAAGTCCTGCCCAAGGACACCTCACTCGCCACCCAATTTTCCCGCCGCATCCAGCTGAACCTGCCCTTGGTTTCAGCCGCTATGGATACCGTCACCGAGGCCCGGCTGGCCATTGCCGTGGCCCAAGAAGGTGGCATGGGCATCATCCACAAAAACCTGTCTGCCGCCGAACAGGCTGCCCAAGTCGCCAAGGTCAAGCGCTACGAATCGGGCGTGCTGCGCGACCCCGTCGTCATCGCATCGACGACCACGGTGCGCGAAGTGATCAAATTGTCCGACCTGTTGGGCGTGTCTGGCTTCCCCGTGGTGGACGATGGCAAGGTCGTGGGCATCGTCACGGGGCGCGATCTGCGCTTTGAAACCCGCTACGACCTGCCGGTGAGCGAGATCATGACCCCGCGTGCCCGCCTCATCACCATGCCCGACGGCACCACGCCCGCTGAAGCCCAGGCCCTGCTGAACAAACACAAGCTGGAGCGCCTGCTGCTGGTCAACGAGGCCTTTGAGCTCAAGGGCCTCATCACGGTGAAGGACATCACCAAACAGCTCAATTTCCCCAATGCCGCCCGCGACAGCGCGGGCCGCCTGCGCGTAGGCGCTGCGGTCGGCGTGGGCGAGGGCACCGAAGAGCGCGTCGAAGCGCTGGTGCGCGCCGGTGTCGATGCCATTGTGGTGGACACCGCCCACGGCCACAGCAAAGGCGTGCTCGATCGGGTGCGCTGGGTCAAGCAAAACTATCCGCAGGTGGATGTGGTGGGCGGCAACATTGCCACCGGTGCCGCTGCACGGGCGCTGGTCGATGCGGGTGCCGATGCCGTCAAAGTGGGCATTGGCCCCGGTTCCATTTGCACCACCCGCATCGTGGCCGGTGTGGGCGTGCCACAAGTCACCGCCATTGACAACGTGGCCACCGCCTTACAAGGCACGGGCGTACCCATGATTGCCGACGGCGGCATCCGCTACAGCGGCGACATTGCCAAGGCCATTGCTGCCGGAGCCCACACCGTGATGATGGGCGGCATGTTTGCTGGCACCGAAGAAGCGCCGGGCGAAGTCTTTTTGTTCCAAGGCCGCAGCTACAAGGGCTACCGGGGCATGGGCAGCATTGGTGCCATGAAGCAGGGCAGCGCCGACCGCTACTTCCAAGAGTCCAGCACCGGCAACCCCAACGCCGACAAGCTGGTGCCCGAAGGCATTGAAGGCCGCGTGCCCTACAAGGGCTCCGTCGTGCCCATCATCTTCCAAATGGCTGGTGGTATCCGCGCTTCCATGGGCTACTGCGGCTGCGCCACCATTGAAGACATGCGCAACACCGCTGAGTTTGTGGAAATCACCTCCGCAGGCATCCGCGAGAGCCATGTGCACGATGTGCAGATCACCAAGGAAGCGCCGAACTACCGGGCGGAGTGAGTGCCCGTAGCACGGGGCACACATAAAATGAGGCCAGATTTTTCAAAATTCTGGTCTTATTTTTTCGGGCTTTATCCATGCACACCGTTTCTATTGCACAGGCCAAAAGCCAACTCTCTAGCCTGATCCATGCGGTTGAGCAGGGCGCAGAAGTGGTGCTGACGCGCCACGGCAAGCCCGTGGTTCGCTTGGTTGCACAGCAACCGCTGGTTCCTGACGCTGCCCAGGCGGCGCGCGAAGCAGCGGTTTTGGCCCAATTGGAGGCGGCTCGCTTGAAACTGCGTGGCAAACTCCAATTCTCAGATTGGCAGAGGCTGCGAGACGAGGGACGCCGGTTTTGAGCCAGAAATATGCGCCTGTCGTCATCGACGCTTCAGTCAGCCTAGCTTGGTTGCTCAATGAGCTGGATAACAGCCAAGCCCTGCGCAGTTTGTTCCTGAATGCTTTTCGCCGCGAATGCCTAATTTGGGTACCCGCCCTGTGGCATTGGGAATGTGCCAATGTGTTGCTCGGCATGGTTCGGCAGGGTGCGATTGCGCTACCGGAAGTGCCAGACTACTTGGCTTTGATGCGCTACGCCCACCCCGAGATTGACCCCGCCCCCAGTGCCCAAGTGCAGCATGCCTGCATAGCGCTGGCCCATACCACCGGCCTGAGTTACTACGACGCTTCTTACGTTGAATTGGCATTGCGCCGAAAAACGCATTTGGCCACTTTTGACCAGAAAATGAAGCACGCAGCCCGGCAATTGGGTGTGCCGTGTCTGGACTTTTCATCCATTTGAACTTCTTAAATACCGCATGTCCCACCAAAAAATCCTCATCCTCGACTTCGGCTCCCAAGTCACCCAGCTCATTGCGCGCCGGGTGCGCGAGGCACATGTGTATTGCGAGGTTCACCCCTGCGATGTGAGCAGCGACTGGGTGCGCCAGTTTGCGGCAGATGGCCAGCTCAAGGGCATCATCCTCTCGGGCAGCCATGCCAGCGTGTACGAGGTGGACGACAAAGCGCCCGACGCGGTGTTTGCGCTGGGCGTGCCGGTGCTGGGCATTTGCTACGGCATGCAGACCATGGCGCAGCAGCTGGGCGGTAAGGTGGAGGCGGGCCAGACACGGGAATTTGGCTATGCCGAGGTGCGCGCACGCGGCCACACGCCGCTGCTGAAAGACATTGCCGACTTTCACACGCCCGAGGGCCACGGCATGCTCAAGGTGTGGATGAGCCACGGCGACAAAGTGACCGAGATGCCGCCGGGCTTCAAACTCATGGCCTCGACCCCGGCTTGCCCCATTGCGGGCATGGCCGATGTGGAGCGCCATTTTTATGCCGTGCAGTTCCATCCCGAAGTGACGCACACGGTGCAGGGCAGGGCGCTGTTAGAGCGCTTTGTGCTGGAGATTTGCGGCACCCGGCCCGACTGGATCATGCGCGACCACATTGAGGAAGCGGTGCAGAAAATCCGCGACCAAGTGGGCGATGAGGAAGTGATTTTGGGCCTGTCCGGTGGGGTGGATTCTTCGGTGGCCGCTGCCCTCATCCACCGCGCCATTGGCGACCAGCTCACCTGCGTCTTTGTCGATCATGGCCTGCTGCGCCTGCACGAGGGCGACATGGTGATGGACATGTTCGCGGGCAAGCTGCATGCCAAGGTGATCCGTGTCGATGCGTCGGATCTGTTCTTGGGCCAGTTGGCTGGCGTGACCGACCCGGAGAAAAAGCGCAAGATCATCGGCGGCTTGTTTGTGGATGTGTTCAAAGCTGAAGCGGCCAAGCTCAAAGGCGATGGTGCCAAGGGCGCGAAGTGGCTGGCCCAAGGCACCATTTACCCGGACGTGATCGAGTCCGGCGGGGCCAAGAGCAAGAAGGCCGTCACCATCAAGAGCCACCACAACGTGGGCGGCCTGCCCGAGCAACTGGGTCTGAAGCTGCTGGAGCCGCTGCGCGATTTGTTCAAGGATGAGGTACGCGAGCTGGGCGTGGCCCTGGGCCTGCCGCACGATATGGTGTACCGCCACCCCTTCCCCGGCCCCGGCCTGGGTGTGCGCATTTTGGGCGAAGTCAGAAAAAACTATGCCGACTTGCTGCGCCGGGCGGATGCCATCTTCATTGAAGAACTGCGCTCCACCCTAGACCCCATCAGCGGCAAAAGCTGGTACGACCTGACCAGCCAAGCCTTTACCGTGTTCCTGCCGGTGAAAAGCGTGGGCGTGATGGGTGATGGCCGAACCTACGACTATGTGGTGGCCCTGCGCGCCGTGCAAACCAGCGACTTCATGACCGCCGACTGGGCCGAGCTGCCCTATGCGCTGCTAAAAAAGGTGTCTGGCCGCATCATCAACGAGGTGCGCGGCATCAACCGCGTGACTTATGACGTGAGCAGCAAACCCCCGGCGACGATTGAATGGGAATAAACCGCCATGTACATGCCTGCTGCCTTTGTCGATCACGACCTCGTGCATGCGCGGCGCGTGGTGCGTGAGCACCCGTTTGCCAGCCTGATCTCGAACGATGACGACGGATTTCCGTTTGTCACGCATCTGCCGCTGCACTTGGTTGACGGCGAGGCGGGTGAACCCTGGCGTTTGTTCGGCCATTGCGCCAGGGGCAATCCGCATGGGCGTTTTTTGCGCGAGCGGCCTGAAGCCTTGGTGACGTTTTTAGGGCCGCATGCTTATTTATCGCCTGCGGTGTATCCCGACCTGCAACGGGTGCCTACTTGGAATTATTTGGCGGTGCATTGCCGGGTGCAAGCGCGCATGATCGACGACCCGTCGGACAAGGACAGCTTGCTGAAATGCTTGATTGGCGACCATGAACCGGCCTATGCCGCGCAGTGGCGTGCGCTGGATGCGTCGTACACCGACAAAATGCTGGCTGGCATTGTGGCGTTTGAGTTGCAGGTGCTGGCCGTGCAGAGCAAGCTCAAACTTAACCAGCACCGCCCCGAAGCCCATGCGGCCACTTACCACGCTTACCGGCAGGGCAACGCCCAAGCGCAGGCGCTGGCCGACTGGATGACGCGGCTCGGTCTGGTCGGCACACCGACGGACTGAACCTGTTGCGCCATGGTGCAGGGCATGCCGCTTGATGACGCGCACTTCATGCGCCAAGCGCTGGTGCAAGCGCATGCAGCGGCTGCGCGGGGCGAGGTGCCGGTGGGTGCGGTGGTGGTGTACCAAGGGCGGGTCATTGCCCAGGGTTGCAATGCCCCCATTGCCACACACGACCCCAGCGCACACGCCGAAATGGTGGCCTTGCGTGCGGCGGCGCAGGTACTGGGCAACTACCGGCTGGAGGGTTGCGAATTGTTCGTCACGCTGGAGCCGTGCGCCATGTGCAGCGGGGCCTTGCTGCATGCTCGCTTCAAAAGGGTGGTGTTTGGTGCCTCAGACCCCAAAACCGGTGCAGCGGGTTCGGTGGTCAACCTGTTTGCCCACCCCCGCCTGAACCACCAGACCACGGTGGAGGGCGGCGTGCTGGCCCATGAATGCGGTGAGGTGTTGGCGGGGTTTTTTCAGCAACGCCGGGCCGCGCAACGCCTGCGGGCACATCCCTTGCGCGACGATGCCCTGCGCACGCCCGAGGCCCGCTTCGCCCAGCTGCCCAACACCCCGTGGCCACCCCAGTACGTGAGCGACTTGCCCTCGCTGCAAGGCTTGCGCCTGCATTACCTGGATGTGAAACCCAGTCCACCACCCGCTGACGGCTGCACCCAGGAGGAGTCAATAACTTGGCTGTGTTTGCATGGCAGCCCGGCTTGGAGCCACCTGTACCGCCAGATGATTCCGGTTTGGACGGCCGCAGGGGGACGGGTTGTGGCCCCTGACCTGATCGGTTTTGGCAAGAGCGACAAGCCGAAAAAACCCAACACGCACCGCTGGGCCTGGCACCGGCAGGTGTTGTTGGAGCTGGTGGAACGGCTGGATTTGTGCAACGTGGTGCTGGTGGTGTACGACGGCAGCGGGTGGCTGGGCTTGACGCTGCCCCTGGCGGCACGCCAGCGCTACCGGGGTCTGCTGGCGTTGAACGCGCCCACGAATGCCGAGAACGACCCGGCCTATACCGCACCCTTTCCCGATGCGGGGCACCGTGCGGCGCTGCGGGCCTTCGCGCAGTCCGCCCCCAAACCAATAGCCAGCGAAGCGCAGGACGACGCGGCACTGTGGCAGGCAACCGTCGCCTATTGGCAGCAACCGCCCGGCCCGTGTCTGGCAGGGACTGACGTGCAAGACCCAGCATTGCGTGAGCTGCTGCGCCAGATGAACACCATGAACACCGTACATGCCGCTGGTGTGCTCGATTTCAGTGCCCATACCGCTGGGCTGGCTTGTGCTTTTTTTATGGGCGGTGCGGCTGCCGCTGGAGCCCTTGGCGGGGCTCAGCGTCCGGGATAATGGCCGCTTTTGTCAGCCGTTCTACGCCATGAGCCATATCTACATTTACTCGCCGTCCAGCGCGGTGCGCGACAAGGTCGCCTTTCGCCGGGGGGTAGCCCGCCTGAAGGCCTTGGGTCATGAGGTGGAGCTGGACCCGTCGGTGCTGAGCAGTCACCAGCGTTTTGCGGGCGACGATGCCACCCGGCTGGCGGCTATGGGGCGTGCAGCGGCCAGTGGTGCTGATGTGGCCTTGATTTCGCGTGGGGGTTATGGGCTGACCCGTCTGCTGCCGCACCTGCCTTATGACGCGGTGGCCCAGGCGATTGAACGAGGTACGCAGTTTGTGGGTTTGAGCGACTTCACCGCGTTTCAGTGTGCGGTGCAAGCCCGTACCGGGGCCATCACCTGGGCTGGCCCCGCACTGGGTGAGGACTTCGGGGCCGAAGCAGGCCCCGACGACATCATGGAGGCCTGCTTTGATGATCTGCTTCGGGGGCAGGGCGAAGGTTCTGGCTGGCGGCTGCCCAAAAGTGATTTATTGGCCTGGACGGCGAGACAGGCCGCCAGCCCAGACGAAACGCCGCCCGACGAGTGGCGTGTTGAAGCTGCGACGCTGTGGGGTGGCAACCTGAGCATGGTGTGTGCGCTGGTGGGCACACCCTACCTGCCTCAGGTGCAAGGCGGCATCCTGTTCTTGGAAGACGTGAACGAACACCCTTACCGCATCGAGCGCCAGCTGACCCAGTTGCTGCTGGCGGGCATTTTGGATCGGCAGCAGGCGGTGCTGCTGGGCTCCTTCAGCCGCTACACACTCACGCCGCACGACCGGGGTTTCAAACTGCAAACGGTGGTGAACTGGTTGCGCAGCCAAACCCGTACCCCGGTTCTGACCGGTCTGCCGTTTGGGCATGTGCCCACCAAAGTGCTGCTGCCCGTGGGGCAAAGCGTGGATTTGCTGGTGCAGGGCCGCGACGCGCTGTTGTTTTGGGGTTGACCAGTGGCCGCCTTGTGGGGCGGTTTACTTCAGATTGCCCGACAGAAACTGCCCCAGACGCTCGCTTTTGGGGCGCGAGAGCACCTCAGCGGGCACGCCTTCTTCTTCAATCCTGCCCTGATGCAAAAAAATCAGGTGCGACGACACCTCGCGGGCAAACGCCATTTCGTGCGTCACCACCACCATGGTGCGGCCTTCTTCGGCCAGCAGCTTCATCACACGCAGCACTTCACCCACCAGCTCGGGGTCCAGCGCGCTGGTGGGCTCGTCAAACAGCATGACGGCAGGCTCCACCGCCAGTGCCCGCGCAATGGCCACGCGCTGCTGCTGTCCGCCGCTCAAATGGGCCGGGTAACGGTCTTCCACGCCGCGCAAACCCACCCGTTCTAGGTAGCGCCGTGCCGTCTCCACGGCCTGATCACGGGAAACCCCCAGCACATGCACCGGCGCTTCAATGATGTTTTGCAGCACCGTCATGTGAGCCCACAAGTTGAAATGCTGAAACACCATGGCCAGCCGGGTGCGCAAGCGCTGCAACTGCGCGGCATTGACCGCTTGCAACTCACCCTGGCGGTCGGGCTTGAGCTGCAAGGTTTCCCCTGCCAGGGTAATGCTGCCGCTGTTGGGCTTTTCGAGCAGGTTGATGCAGCGCAGCAAGGTGCTTTTGCCCGAACCCGAGCTGCCAATCAGACTGATGACATCGCCAGCACAGGCCTCCAGCGACACGCCTTTGAGCACCTCGTTGGAGCCAAAGCGTTTGTGGATGCCGTCCACCTTGAGCAGGGCAGCGGGCGATGTGTCGGGACGAGCGTTCATGGGAGCCTTGTTAGCCGTGCAGAAATATTGAAACGGGCTAGGGCTTTAGGCCCCTAGCAAATCGCCAGTACGGAAGGGAATATGGCCTGCCACTTTGCCCACCTCGCCACCAGCCACCACATAGCGTTCTTTCACCGTGGCATAGAGCACACCGGCCACATCAGTGCGCACGGTGTGAACCCTGGCGGCGGTGGGGGCTGTGGGGTCAATCACCTCGGCCACCACATCACCCACGGCCAGCGTATGCCCCGGTTGCACCACGAACACCAGCACCCCAGCACAGGGCGAGCGCAAAGTTTGCGAACCTGCCAGCGGTGTAGCGGTGCAGGGCAGGGCGGGCAGGGTAGATGGGTCAGACAAGGTGTTGTACGAGGTGTCTTGCAAGGCACCCAGATGCCTCAGGTAAGCCAAGATGGCCTGCGCATCCTGTTGTGCCAAGGGGTGAGTTACGTTGGACTCGCCACGCAGTTCCACCGTGGTGCTGGCACACGCCTGTGGCAGGGGCAACTGCAAACCTGCTGTGCGCAAGTGCGCCGCCAGTTGCCACCACAAACCCGAGAGGCGTTCATCAAACGGCCCGCCGCCCGAATCGCGGGCCAGTAAAACCGCCCGACAACCCAGCAGACGCGCCAGCGGCTCCAGCGTGGGCCAGCAGGCTTCTTCGCTGTACAGGTGCAGGCAGGCTTCCCAGTCGCAATGCAGGTCGATCACCACATCGGCATCGTGTGACAGCAGCAGCAGGTGTCGGCGCAGGCTGTCGAGCTCGGTCAGCGGTTGCCAAGCTTGCAGCCAAGCCCCCACGCTGGCACGCACGGTGTGCACATTGTGCTGGGCATCCTGACCGAGCAAAGGCTTGACCGTCTCCAGCACCGCCTGCGCCAAGTCGGGGTAGTGGCGGTTGAAGTTCTGGGCCGTATCCAGCTCAAACCGCCCCGAGGCTTTGTGGTTGATGCGCTGTGCCAGCCCAATCGGGTTGGCTGCTGGCACCAGAATCACCTGACCCGTCAAATGGCCTTCGCGTTCGGCCGCTTCGAGATGCCTGCGCAAGTGGTGTGCCACCAGCATGCCCGGCAACTCTTCAGCGTGCAAACTGGCCTGGATATACACCTTGGGCCGCGCATCGGCAGTGCCGTATTGAAAACTGACCAGGGTTTTCTGGCTGCCCAGGCTCGGGCTCAACAGGACATGTTCGGTACGCTGCATGGAGTGTTGTCAGTGGCGACGGGGTGCCAGATGGGCCAAGAAGCGGCGCTCGGCCAGCCTAAACACCCCGATCAGGCTGAAGGTGATGCTGAGGTAGATACCAGCAGCAAACAGATAGGCTTCAAACGGTAGGTAATAGTCAGAGTAAATCCGGCTGGCAGCCGCGGTAATGTCCAGCATGGCAGGCACCGAACTGGCCAAACTGGTGCTGTGCAGCATCATCACCACTTCGTTGCTGTAAGCGGGCAGGGTGCGCCGCAAGGCGCTGGGCAGCACGATGCGACGCAGCGTCTGACCACGACTCATGCCCATGGCCTGCGCGGCCTCAATTTCGCCCGCTGCGGTTTCACGGATGGCCCCAGCCAGCATTTCGGCGGTATAGCCTGCGGTGTTGAGGCTGAAAGCCAGCAGGGCACAGAAAAAGGGCTCCTTGAAATGCGTCCAAGGCCAGACATCGTCCCAGCGGGCCTGTATCCATTCCAGTTGGGCCAAGCCGTAATAAATCAAATAGACCTGAATCAACAGAGGCGTGCCCCGGATGACATAGGTGTAGGCCCCCACCAGCAGCCGCAGCGGAGCCCACGGGCTGGTCAGCGCCAGCGCGAACAGCAGTGCCAGCACAGCCCCAACACCCAGCGAGGACAGGAGCAGGCCGAGTGTGGTCAGGATCCCTTCGCCGTACAGGGCGAGGTTCTGTGGTTCAAAAATGACCTGCCATTTCATCGCAACACCGCCCTACATCTGACCACGCTTGACTCCAAGGCTGAAGCGGCGTTCCAGTCTGCGCAACGCCCACAAGGACAGGGAGGTGTAAATGAGAAACAGGCCTGCTGCAAACAGAAAGAAGGTGAAAGGCTCACGGGTGGCCGCGCTGGCCTGCTTGGCCAGATAGGTCATTTCCTTGAGGCCAATCAAGCTGACCAGTGCGGTGGCCTTGATCAACACCAGCCAGTTGTTGGTGAAGCCGGGCAGGGCGTAGCGCACCATTTGCGGTGCCGTGATGCGCAAAAACGTCTGCACACGCCCCATACCAAAGGCCCAAGCAGCTTCCATCTGACCTTTGGGAATGGACAGAATGGCACCGCGAAATGTCTCTGTCATGTAAGCACCGTAGATAAAACCAATCGTCAGGGTGCCCGCCAGAAACGGGTTGATGTCAGCCGTAGCGGTGCTGCCGAGCAGCAGCAAGAGGTGGTTCAGGCCGATGGTGCCGCCGTAAAAAACCAGCAGCATCAACACCAGCTCGGGCACCCCCCGGATGAGTGTGGTGTACAGCGTTGCCAGGGCCACCAGAACCGGTTGCCCAGACAGCCTGGCTGCCGCACCCATCAAACCCAGCAACACCGAAACCAGCAAGGCGGTCAACGAAACGCCCACGGTGAGGAGGGCACCTTGCAGGATGGAGAGGTAATAGCCGGACAACACTCAGCAGCGGCTCAGTCGCCGTACACGTCGAAGTCGAAATACTTCTTGCTGACGCTGTCGTACACACCGTTGGCACGAATGGCCTTGATGGCAGCGTTCAATTCGTCGCGCAGGGCAGTTTCGCCTTGACGCAGCGCAACACCAGCACCCACGCCAAAATACTTGGCTTCTTTCAGGACTGGCCCCACAAAACCATAACCCTGACCTTCGGGCTTGCGCAGGAAGCCCCCTGACACTTCAACCTTGTCAGCCACTGTGCCGTCAAGGCGACCAGACTTGATATCCAGATAGACCTGATCTTGGGCTTCGTAGGGAACCACTTTCACGCCTGCGGGTTTGAGCTCGCCCATGGCGTATTTTTCTTGGGTGGAGCCTTTGAGGACACCAATTTTCTTACCCTTCAGAGAGGCGGGGTCGGTGTAGGGCGTATCGGCCTTCACGACGATGCGACTGGGGGTGTTGTAGTACTTGTCCGTGAAGTCAACCGCTTTTTTGCGCTCTTCGGTGATCGACATGGAGCTGATGATGACATCGTACTTTTTGGCTTGCAGGCCGGGGATCATGCTGTCCCAAACCTGTTCGACATACACGCACTGGCGCTTGATTTCCTTGCAAAGTGCCTCGGCAATGTCCACGTCAAACCCGGTGGGTTTGCCATCGGGGGTTTTGAAGGTGAAGGGCTCGTAAGTCGGGTCAATGGCGACTTTCAGCTCGGGCAGCGGAGCTGGTGCGGGTGCAGCAGCCGGTGCAGCGGCTTTTTCAGGTGCTGCTGGTGCAGGCGCTTCCGACTTGCCGCAGCCGCTCAGTAAAGCCATAAAACCCAAAGACAAAACCAGTTTTTTCATAAACATCTTTCTCAAGTTTGAGGACAGTTTTCAGATGACAACCATTTTAGGCCGTGCTACAGCCGCAACCGATACGCACCAGCTTGGTGTTTGCCCGCATGCCATGCAAAAAACACACCGGGTTTGCCGTGTGCAGCTTGGTAGTGGGGGGCTAAAAATGATGAAAAACAGATAATTTGCGGGATTTTTTCCCTTGCGCGACAATGCCGGACATGGGAACACTTATCCAACTGCTCGAAGATCAGGCCAAACATACCAAGGCAGCGTCAAAGCTGCCAGGTTTGTCGTTTCAGGCCGATCCCTACACGCCCCCGAAACAGGACTTTATGGCGGCGCTGAAAGCGATTCGGGAGAAATACCCGGTACGCAAGCTGCGCAAGGGTGAAAAGGGCATCACCGAGCAGTTGCGAGAGTGGCGTGATAGTCATTGACGCGGGTGTGATGCTCGCCCTAGTGCTGCCCGACGAGCCCGAAAACTACGAGTACGCCGAACGAGTGTTGAGCCATGCCCATGGCAACGGCGTGCAACTGGTTGCACCGCGCATCATCACCGCAGAGATCACATACAAGCTGCTCAAACACGGGCGGCATGCCCGTTGGGGAGAGACCAAGACCGCCGAACTGGCCGAGTTCTTGGACATGGTTCCCCTTCGCATGTTCACCGTCACATCCAGCATGGCCGGCATTGTTCGGTATGCTTGGCGGCACAACGTGCAAGGCTACGATGCTCAGTACGTTGCCTTGGCCGACCACTTCAAAGCGCCCATTGCCACGCTCGATCGTGGGCTGATCAGCGCGGCGCGCACCATGAATCTGAAGTTGGCCTGAAAACTCAGTACCACCGGAACCGTTTCCACCAGTGCAGCGGTGGTGATGGGCGGTTGATGGCTTCATCAAACCAGCCTTCGAGCTTGGCGCGGGCCATTTTGTCCGGCACGTCATAGCCTTTGATGTCACGCGGATGGTGCGCAGGGGTGCCGAAATGATAGCGACTGCTCCAAAACTTAACATAATATACATCGTGGAAGATCAAACAGGCGCATGCACCCGCATCGCACCAGCAAAAAAGCCTCTCAGACAAGGCTGAGGCCTTCGCTTTGCTGCTGCGTCAA
>JBEENR010000028.1:0-27437 GCA_041192045.1 Pseudomonadota bacterium
GTTCTGGGGGCCGATGGCGGTGGCCATCATGGGCGGTTTGGTGGTGGCGACGGTGCTCACCCTGCTGGCTTTGCCTGCCATGTACGCGGCATGGTTCCGCGTGCGCCGCGAACCCATGCCCGCCTAAGCCTGCTGCTTGAAGTCGATGGGGGCCAGCGGGTAGCGGTAGCAAACAACCCCGGCCCCACACGAAACCGCGGCCAGCGTTTACGATGCCCAGCCCGTTCTGGAGACCGCCCATTGTGAACGCCACCCCGCCAGCCGACAGCCCCCACCCCGCAGCAGACAGCGGTCTGAGTCCCTGGCTGCGCACGCCCCCCGGCCAGTACCTGCTGGCTTGGGAACAGGCCCAGCTGGACTTGGCGGTGGCCGATTTGTTTGGCTTTCATGCCCTGCAACTGGGCCTGCCCGAGCTGGATGCCCTGCGCTGCAACCGCATGCCCCACCGCTGGCTGGCCTTGCCCGAAGACACCGCCGCGTCAACCCCCTGGGCCCAGGTCGCCCTGGTGACGGATGCCGCTGCCCTGCCATTCCCCGAAGCCAGTTTGGACTTGGTGGTTTTGCCTCACACCCTCGAACTCAGCGCCGACCCCCACCAAGTGCTGCGCGAGGTCGAGCGGGTGCTGATGCCCGAGGGGCGGGTGGTCATCTCCGGCTTCAACCCCGCCAGCTTGTGGGGCTGGCGGCAGGGGCGGGCGCGGCTGGGCCAGCGGCTGGGTTTGACGGGTGCCCGTGCAACCGCGCTGTACCTGCCCGAGGCGGGCGACTTCATTGGCCCCTGGCGACTGCGCGACTGGCTGCGGCTGCTGAGTTTTGAGGTCGAGTCCGACCGCTACGGCTGCTACCGGCCCGCCGTCAGTGCGCAGGCTTGGCTGCAACGCACCGCTTGGATGGACCGCTGGGGTGCCCGCTGGTGGCCGGTGCTGGGGGCTGTTTATCTGGTGGTGGCCGTCAAACGGGTACACGGCATGCGCTTGCTGGGGCCGTCTTGGAAACCGCGCCCCGTGCCATCCGCAGCGGCAGTCGTTACCAGCCGCCAGTCCTGAACCGGCCCAACATCATGGCCCTGTCACCGGCGTTTACATTGCTTTACCTGTTCGCGATAGGGTACGGGCTTTGCTTGCCGACTGAGCAGCGCTGAATTTTTCAAAATTCCCGGAGTTTTTCATTGGATCAAGTCACCATTTACACCGACGGTGCCTGCAAGGGCAACCCTGGCCCTGGCGGCTGGGGCGTGTTCCTGAAGTCCGGCCCGCACGAAAAAGAGCTGTGCGGCGGCGAGCGCGAAACCACCAACAACCGCATGGAGCTGATGGCCGTCATCCAAGCCTTGTCCGCCCTTAAACGCCCCTGCACCGTGGCCCTGTACCTGGACAGCGAATACGTGCGCAAAGGCATCACCGAATGGATACACGGCTGGAAGGCCAAGGGCTGGAAGACAGCGGCCAAACAGCCCGTCAAAAACGCCGACCTCTGGCAACAGCTGGACGCACTCGTCCACCAAGGCCCGCACCGCATCCACTGGCATTGGGTCAAAGGCCACGCCGGTGACCCCGGCAACGAACGCGCCGATGCCCTGGCCAACCGAGGCGTACCCACCTGAAATCTGACAACCAATCAGCACCCAACAAGCCAACCCTGCCACCCAGAACCCTATTCAACTCCACAAGTTTTTCGATATGACACAAAAAAAACTCTACATCTTGGTCGCCGCGGGCGGTATTGGTTTGGCCTCGGCAGGGGCTTGGTGGTGGCAAAACCGGCCTGCCAGCCCATCCACTGAGGCCGCAGCATCCGCAGCGGGCAACCCAGCCAACCGCGCTGGCCCTGGCGGCCCCGGCGGCCCCGGCGCAGCGAGCGGCCCTGGTGCAGGGCGGCCCATGGGCAGCCCGAGTGTGGAGGTGGCGCAAGTCAAGGCCGTGCGCGTGCAAGACGATGCGCAAGCCGTGGGCACCCTGCGGTCGCGCCAGAGCGTGACGCTGCGCCCCGAAGTCAGCGGGCGCATTGCCGACATCGGCTTTACCGAAGGGAGCCGGGTGCGCAAGGGCCAGCTGCTGGTGCAGCTTGACGACACCTTGCAGCGGGCCGAACTCAGCCAAGCGCAGGCACAACTGGCCATTGCGCGCACCACCTTGCAGCGCAACCAAGAACTGGTGGCGCAAAACTTTGTGGCCCGCCGCGTGCTCGACGAAAACCAAGCCAGCGTGCAGGTCGCCGAAGCCCAAGTGGCGCTGGCCCAAGCCCGTTTGCAGCGCATGCGCATCAGCGCACCGTTTGACGGCACTGTCGGCCTGCGCAACATCAACCTGGGCGACTACGTGAAAGACGGTGCCGACTTGGTCAACCTGGAAGACACCTCGGCGCTGCTGGTGGACTTTCGGTTGCCCGAGCGCTACCTCTCGCGCATTGCGGTGGGGCAGTCGGTGCAGGTGCAGCTCGATGCCTTGCCGGGCCGGTCTTGGGTGGCCAAGGTGCAGGCGCTCGACCCCCTGCTCGATGCCAATGGCCGCTCGGTGGCGGTGCGCGCCGTGCTGCCCCCGCAGGCAGGCAAAGACCTGCGCCCCGGCCTGTTTGCGCGGGTGTTGACGGTGTTTTCTGTCAACGAAGCCGCGCTGGTCGTGCCCGAAGAAGCGCTGGTGCCCCAAGCGGGCAAACAATTCGTCTTCAAGCTGGACAAAGAAGCCCCAACCCCAACCCAGGCCCCAGCCCCCGCCGAGGCCAGCGATGCCGCCAAACCCGCCGCCCCCAGTGGCGACGCGCCCCGGCTGGTCTCGCGCCGCACCGAGGTGCAAATTGGCACCCGGCAAGGCGGGCAGGTGCAGATCACATCGGGTCTGAAAGAAGGCGACACCGTGGTGGTGGCCGGACAGCAGCGCTTGCAGCGCGACGGCACCCCGGTGCGCGTGGTGGACATGAACAAACCCGGCCCCGGCGCTGGCGGCCAGCGACCCGCGCAGGCAGGGGCCAGCGCTGCCCCGCCAGCCTCAGCGCCAGCCGGTGCCCCCCAGCCCGCCCCCGCTGGCCGATGAACCGGAGACATCGCCATGCAACTGCCTGAAATCTCCATCCGCCGCCCGGTGTTTGCCACCGTGCTCTCGCTGCTCATTCTGTTGGTGGGCTGGGTCTCGTTCAACGGCCTGACCGTGCGCGAATACCCCAAGATCGACGAACCCACCGTCACCGTGCAAACCCGCTTTGGCGGTGCCTCCAGCGAAGTCATTGAATCGCAAATCACCAAACCCCTCGAAGACTCGCTGGCGGGCATTGAAGGGGTGGATGTCATCACCTCCATCAGCCGCCAAGAGCAAAGCCAAATCACCGTGCGCTTCAAGTTAGAGCGCGACCCCGACTCTGCCGCCGCCGACGTGCGCGACAAAGTGGGCCGCGTGCGCCAGCGTCTGCCGCAGGGCATTGACGAGCCCGTCATCGCCAAAGTCGAGGCCGATGCCTTCCCCGTCATCTGGCTGGCCCTCAGCTCCGACACGCACGACGCGCTGCAACTCTCGGACTTTGCCAACCGCATTGCCAAACCCGTGCTGCAAACCGCCCCCGGTGCCGCCGATGTGCGGGTGTATGGCGAACGCAAATACGCCATGCGCATCTGGCTCGACCCCGACCGCCTCGCCGCCTACCGCCTCACCGTGCAAGACGTCGAAGATGCCCTGCGCCGATCCAACCTAGAAGTGCCCGCTGGCCGCATTGAAAGCGCACAGCGCGAATTCAACGTCACCGCCGCCACCGACTTGCAAACCCCCGCCCAGTTCCGGGCGGTAGCCATTCGCCAGATCAACGGCCAAACCATCCGCCTAGGCGACGTGGCCCGCGTGCAGCAAGGCGCGCAAGACGAACGCACCTCGGTGCGCCTCAACGGGCGCGACTCCATCTCGCTCGGGGTCATCCGCCAAGCCACGGCCAACCCGCTGGAGTTGTCCGCTGGCGTGCGCCAGTTGCTCGAAAAAGTCAAAACCGACCTGCCCCCCGGCGTGAGCGTGGACATTGCCAACGACAACTCCGTCTTCATCGACCGCTCCATCAAAGCGGTTTACAGCACCATTGCCGAAGCCGTCGTGCTGGTGGCCCTCGTCATCTTTGTGTTCCTGCGCAGCTTGCGGGCTTCCATCATTCCGCTGGTCACCATTCCCGTCAGCCTCATCGGCACCTTCGCCCTCATGGCCTTGTTTGGCTTTTCCATCAACACCCTCACGCTGTTGGCGCTGGTGCTGGCCATTGGCCTGGTGGTGGACGATGCCATCGTGGTGCTGGAGAACGTCTATCGGCACATTGAAGACGGCATGAAACCCTTTGATGCCGCCATTCAGGGTGCCCGCGAAGTCGGCTTTGCTGTCGTCGCCATGACACTCACCCTGGCCGCCGTGTACGCGCCGCTGGCCTTCACCCCCGGCAGAACCGGTCGCCTGTTTGCCGAATTCGCCTTGGCACTGGCTGGGGCCGTCGTCGTGTCCGGCTTTGTCGCCCTCACACTATCGCCCATGCTGTGCTCCAAACTGCTGCGCCACAACCCGCAGCCAGGCCGCTTTGACCGTGGCATGGAAAACCTGCTCAACGCCCTGACCCGCGCCTACAGCCGCGTGCTGGCCGGTGCGCTGCGGGTGCGCTGGTTGGTGCTGGCCGTCATGCTGGCCAGCGCAGGGGGCAGCTGGTGGCTGCTGCAAAGTACCAAACAAGAACTGGCCCCACTAGAAGACCGGGGCGTGCTCCTGGTCAACGTCAACGGCCCCGACGGAGCCACCCTGGCCTTTACCCAGCGCTACGCCCAAGCCATTGAGCGCATTGGGCAGGACTACCCCGAGTTCGACCGCATCTTCAGCAACATTGGCAACCCCACCGTGGCCCAGGGCACCATCTTCCTGCGTGCCAAACCGTGGGAAGAACGCACCCGCACCACCCAAGACATTGCCCGCGAAATCACGCCCCGCGTGGCGGGCTTGCCGGGCATCAGCGCCTTCCCCATCACGCCGCCGTCGCTGGGGCAGGGCTTTCGCGAGCGCCCCATCAACTACGTCATCGTCACCTCCGACAGCTATGACAACCTGGCCAAAGTGGTGCGCCAGTTTCAAGATGCGCTGGCCAAAAACCCCGGCTTTGTGCAGGTGGACACCGACCTGCGCCTGAACAAACCCGAAATCCGCCTCGACGTGGACCGCGAACGCGCCGCCGACATGGGCGTGAGCGTCGATGCCATCGCCCGCACCGTCGAAACCCTGCTGGGCGGGCGCATCGTCACCCGCTACAAACGCGACGGCGAACAATACGACGTGGTGGTGCAAACCGACAGCGCCCAGCGCAACACCCCCGACGACATTGACCGCCTGTTTGTGCGTGGCCGCAACGACACCATGATCCCGCTGGCCTCACTCGTCAAAACCCGCGAAGTGGTGGTGCCCCGCGAACTGAACCACTTTGGTCAACGCCGCAGCGCATCCATCACCGCCAATTTGGCCCCCGAATTGGCCTTGGGCGATGCCCTGAAATTCATGGATGCCACCGCCGCCGAAATACTGCCCCCCGGCTACACCACCGACCTCAACGGCCAAAGCCGCGAATTCAAAAATGCATCCGGCTCTTTGGCGATTGTGTTTGTGTTGGCGCTGCTGTTCATCTATTTGGTGTTGGCCGCACAATTTGAAAGCTTCATTGACCCCTTCATCATCATGCTCAGCGTGCCACTGTCTATGCTGGGCGCATTGCTGGCGCTGAAATGGTCAGGCGGCACCCTGAACGTATTTAGCCAAATTGGTTTAATTACCCTGGTCGGCCTCATTACCAAACACGGTATTTTGATTGTGGAATTTGCCAACCAATTGCGCGAACAAGGGGCCAACACCCTAGAAGCCGTCAAACAATCCGCCGCCCTGCGCCTGCGCCCCATCCTCATGACCACCGGTGCCATGGTGCTCGGTGCCATTCCCCTGGCATTGGCCACCGGCGCTGGTGCCGAAAGCCGCCAACAAATCGGCTGGGTCATTGTGGGCGGCATGAGCCTGGGCA
The DNA here is from genome assembly GCA_041192045.1 of Pseudomonadota bacterium. Taxonomy (GTDB): domain Bacteria; phylum Pseudomonadota; class Gammaproteobacteria; order Burkholderiales; family Burkholderiaceae_C; genus Hydrogenophaga. The sequence goes on from JBEENR010000028.1 coordinate 6,010, forward strand.
CGTTGCTCACCATCTTTGTGGTGCCCACCATGTACACCCTGCTGGCCCGCAAACACACGCCCGTCCCCATCCCAACCCCAGAACTTAGCCCCGTAAGCTAAAACCGGCATGTATCCCTGCCCCGCGTGCAGGAGAGGGCCGGACTAAGGGTCTTCAACCCCTTCCCCCCCTGGGGGAAGGCTGGGATGGGGGCAAGCGCCCACCAGTCACCCCCCGAAAACCCTTAGCTTGAGCAGGAGGTTTCTACCTTTTTTGGGGCTATAGTGGAGGCCAAGCGCGGTCTCAAAAACCCGATTCAGTCAACGGGCCGTGTGTTGAACAGGTGTGCCGGGTTTCATGGCTTTTGTATATCTGTATGTTTGCTGTAAGTCTATGATTCAGAATAGCTTTTTAGGGAAAACCCTGCCCAACTTATACCGCAACGTCCAGTTTATTACGCAGGGTTTTCGGTATAAATTATGTTAAAAATTATTAGTATGTCATGACCGATAACCTTCAAAATTTATCAGAGGCCGCGATCAAAGAAGCCATTCGTATTGAAGAGGATTGTATTTTTTCAGCTAAAAGTCACTTTAATGCTAGCGATGTTTGGCTTCACCGTCATTATTATATTGGCGTACCCGCCACTTTATTGGGGGCCGCCGCTGGTGCTGCCTTTGTTAAAAATCAAACTGAGTTCGCTGCTATTTTTTCATTAGTTAGTACGATTTTAACAGGACTAACCACATTTCTAAAACCATCCGAGAAAGCATCCCTTCACAAGTCAATTGGAGATCAATATTTATCACTAAGAAATGATGCGCGAATATTCAGAGAAATAGAAATATCAACTTTAACTAAAGCAGCTACTATTCAAGAAGGAGTAAAATCATTAAGCAAAAGAAGAAGCTCTTTAAATCAAGGAAGCCCACAAATTCCAAGAAAAGCTTTTGAAAAAGCCAGATTAGGAATTGAGCAGGGCGAAGCAAAATATGCTGCCGACAATTAAACCCTTCTGAATAAATATGTCTGTACTCTCACATTTAACAAATACTGCAAGCAATGCAGTTTTGTCAGATAATGAAAAATCTTCAATTAGTACGTCTATATCAACCTTACAAACACGCTTGAAATATCATTTTTCCAATATAGACGAGCATTTTCAATTTGGGTCATCCACACGAGGAACAATTCTTCCAAGAAAAATGGACGGCAACTCTGACATTGATTACATCATCGTATTCAATGATGCGGGGTTCACTCCTCAAACTTATTTGACTAGATTAAAAGGATTTGCTGAAAAATATTATAGTACTTCGGAAATTTATCAATCTCACCCGACCATTGTCTTAGAACTTAACCATATAAAATTTGAGCTAGTTCCTGCAACCAAGGATTGGTGGGGTACGTATAAAATTCCTAATGGTTCTGGCGGATGGATGACAACCGATCCAAATGACTTCAATTCAACACTCACTAGCAAAAATAAAGACCACAACTATTTAATAAAACCAACAATCAGAATTCTTAAATATTGGAACGCTATAAATTCATACCCATATTCTTCGTATGCTTTAGAGAAAAAAATAGTTGATATGGATTTTATGTGGGTTTCGAGCAATCAAAAGAATTTCGTGTTTTACGTTTTTGAGGCGTTACCAACATGGGAACATGGAACGCAATGGAGAATTGATGTTTTAACCAAGGCAAAAAAAATAATCCAAGAAACGAAACGATTAGAAGCAGAATATATGCCGTATTCAGCATCATTAAAAATACAGGAATTAATCCCGTAATAATTTTTAACTTCCCGTTGTACCTGCAAGTATATTTACTCGCGTCTCCGGCGCGAGTAAATATACTTGCAGGTGAACTTTATGTTAAAAATACCACTATTATTTACACCTTTACTTAATATGCAATCATTCAAACCAAGTCCAATCCAAGAAATATCGGTTGAATTTCTTCAAGATTTGTATCACAAAGAAAAGTTGCCACTCACTACCGCAATGATTAGCATCGCAAATGGATACTATCCATCGACAAAAGATATATTATCCACACTTCAAACCTACAGCAATATTGCGTCAGTAAAAGCATTTGTTGAAAAACACGAAGAATTACTAGATAAAATCAAGGAATCAGAGAAAAAAATAAAAGAACCAGCTAATTCATGGTCATTAGACTTTGAAGGAGTACCTGGAAAAGATTTCACAGATGCATACGAAAATATCAAAAAAATACCAATAAAACATCTCGAAGAAAAAATATCGGAGGTAATAAAAAGTTTAGTGGATGGAGACTATAAAATAAATATTTCATCACTAAAAAAAGAACACCAAACGAACGTCGAAATCATCTTAACAATAGCGGGAAATAACAATCACGATGGGTGGCCCTTTTAGATATTCACCAGTTCTATTTAATTAAAACGTAAAGTATCGGGTAGCATAGAGTTTCTAGCTCCCCGACCGAGTGATTTCAAGGTGACAAAAAACGTCACATCGATAAGTCCTTGATTTAGCTAGAGAGCACCTGAAAAGTGCCCATCAATGACGTACCTAGGCGATGCTTTCTTACATAAATTTCTTACATAAATAGGACTTACGCAAAGGAAATACTGGAAATCAATCGAGTCTTTAAAAATCAAAAACTTATAAGCACAAGTTATGACATACCCGCGTAAGTCCTAATAAAGTTACATTCTCTATGCGCTAAGTTGTTGATTTTATTTATGTTTTTTCTCACCTTGAAACCACTCCTCCCCGACCTCACGCCACCCAATGTTCGGCAACCCTAAAAGAGTTGCAAAAACCGCTGGTCTAACTTCCCGTTGCACCTGACATCCCAAAATGCGCGCCGCCTTCGGCGGCAGGCATTTCGTGTCGCAGGTGAACTAAACGTTATAAATTTACCACTCGATTGAAAATCACCTAAGTTTTACCGCGCAACGCCTTCAGCGCATCAACCGGTGAAACACGCCCAAATAAGCGCTGTGGGATTCTGACCCAAGCCTTATTCCAACAAATCAGCCACCGTTCCCTGCCAGCCCACGCTGGCAAATTCCACAACGGCGCTGGGGCCTGCGCTGGGGTGCAGTTCCCAGCGGTTAGCGGCATTGCGGCGGAATACATCCACTTGGGCGGTATCGGGGTCGATCAGCACATACTCTTGCAAACTGTCCAGCAAGCGGTAGTGGGCAAACTTGGCCCCTCGGTCAAAAGCGGCGGTGCTGGGTGAGAGCACTTCGGCAATCAAAGTGGGCTGGCTGAGCGCCAAGGCTTTGGCATCGGCCATGTCGGCGGATTGGCAAGTGACCACCACGTCGGGGTAAAAAAAGCTGTCGCTGGCCTGTACTTGCACCCGCACATCTGACACAAACGCCCGGCACGGACTGCCTTTGAGGTGCTGGCGCAGGGCCGATCCCGTGGCCAAGGTGGCTGCGTTGTGTTCCAGTGTGCCGCCTGCCATGGCAAACACCTGGCCTTTGATCAGTTCGCTGCGCGTGTCTTGGGTGGCTTCCCAAGCCAAGTAGTCTGCTGCGCTGAAGGTGGGGGGGTGGGGTTGTGGAAGTGACATGGGCGAATTTTGGCATCAAGCGGGTCAGCCAGAAAGCGACTGCTTCACCGGCGCAATCTGCCGCGCCATGTACACCTGATGCAGGGTGATTTTGCGCACCTCGGCCTGGCTGGCTTCAATGTGGGCGCGCAGCAGCAGGCTGGCGCGGTCGGCTTGGCGGGCCAAGATGGCGCGCAGGATTTTGGCGTGTTCGTCGTAGGTGGCATCAATACGGGCTTGCTGCAAAAAGTCCAGCCGCCGGATGATGCGGATGCGTTCGGTCACGTCGTGGTGGACGCGGGCCATTTCGGCGTTGCCGCAGGCCTTGACCAAGGTTTCATGGAAGGCTTCGTCCCAAGCGGCCACGGCGGCGGCATCGCTGCTGCGTTCGGTGGCGGGCACCAGCCAGCGGTCTTTCAGGGCGTGCAGCAGGGGCGATGCGTCGGCCACTTCTTGCTGGCACAGGCGCTGCGCGGCGGTGGTTTCTAGCACCATGCGCAGGTCATAGAGCTGGTCAAAGCGGTCAAAGTCAAAGGGCAGCACACGCCAGCCGCTGCGGAACATCACCTGCACCAAGCCGTCTTGCTGTAAGCGGTAAAGCGCCTGCCGCACGGGGGTGCGCGACACGCCCAGGCGGGTGCAGAGTTCCAGTTCGGTGAAGCGGTCGCCGGGCACGAGGCGGAAGTCGGCAATGTCGCGTTTGACTTGCTCGTACACCTCGTCGGCCCGCGAAACAGGGGCCGAACGGGGTGGGAGTGGGGGGATGGAGGGGGCAGGGCGGGTCACGCCGGGACTTTACCTCAGACCACTTTCTGTGCCACGGCGGGCCGGTTGTGTCGGGCGCTCAGGGCGTTCAGCAGGCTGGCGCTGGGTGCCGTCCAACCCACAATGCCGCCTTGCGCATGCAGCATGGCCAGCGTGGCGGTTTTGAAGTGCGGGAAATAGCTTTCGGTGCAGTCTTCGAGCAGCAGGCAGTCGTAGCCCCGGTCGTTGGCTTCGCGCATGCTGGTTTGCACGCAGACTTCGGTGGTCACGCCCATCAGGATCAGGTGGCTGATGCCTTGGTTTTGCAAAGTTTCATGCAGGCCGGTGGCATAAAACGCGCCTTTGCCGGGTTTGTCGATGACGGTTTCAAGGGGCAGGGGGGCCAAGGCATCAATGATTTGGTTGCCCGGCTCGCCCGCCACCAGAATGCGCCCCATGGGGCCGGGGTCACCAATGCGCAGGCTGGGCTGGCCCCGGTTGCGTTTGGCGGGGGGGCAGTCGCTCAGGTCGGGGTGGTGCGCTTCGCGGGTGTGGACCACCCGACCACCGGCCTGCCGCCAGGCGTGCAGCACCGCTTGGCAAGTGGGCACGATGGCCGAGAGCAGCGCCACGTTGTTGCCCAGGGTTTCGCCAAAACCGCCGGGCTCGATGAAGTCGCGCTGCATGTCGATGATGAGCAGCGCGGTGTGGGCCATATCAAAGGTGTAGGCGAAGGGTTGGGCGTTGATGTGCATGGCAGTCCGGTTTCAGTGTGCGCTGCCGCCCATGTGGGCACCCAGCTCGTGGCGCTGGGCGGTGGCAGCGGGGGTTTCAAACACCAGTCGGCCTTCGCTCATGACGACGATGCGGTCGGCCAGCTCCAGCAGTTCGTCCAGGTCTTCGCTGATGAGCAGCACCGCAGCGCCTTGGTCGCGCACGCCGCGCAGCCGGGTGTGGATGTCTTTCACGGCGGCAAAGTCCAGCCCGAACACCGGGTTGGCGGCAATCAGCACCTGAATGTCGCCGTGCAGCTCACGCGCCAGCACGGCGCGCTGCACATTGCCCCCCGACAAGCTGCGAATGGGGGCGTTTTCGCCCTGGGTTTTGATGCCGTAGCTGGCAATCCAGTCGCGTGCGCGGCTGCGCCAGTGGCCAAAGCGCAAGCGGCCTGCTACGCGCAGGGGTGGCTGGTCAAAGTCGCGCAGGGCCATGTTTTCGGCCACCGACATGTCGCCCACGCAGGCGTTGCGCAGGGGTTCTTCGGGCAGGCTGCGCACTTTCAGGCGGTGGTTTTCTGCGCGCTGGGCGTTGTAGCTTTGGCCGCCCACCTGCACGCTGCCGCTGCTGCGCGGGCGCTGGCCCACCAGGGCTTCGACCAGTTCGCGCTGGCCGTTGCCCGAGACACCGGCCACGCCCAGAATTTCGCCAGCGGCCACGCGCAGGCTCAGGTCGCGCACGGCCAGCGTGCCCCGGTCGCCCATGACGTGCAGCGCCTGCACCGCCAGTGCGGGCGGGCGGGCATGGTCAGCGGGCACCTGGGCAGGCGCTGCGGCAGGCTGTACCGGTGTGCTGGTGTTGGTGTTGGTGTTGGTGTTGGTGTTGGTGTTGGTGTTGGTGTTGGTGTTGGTGTTGGGGGCGGCAGCGCTGTCGCCCACCATGGCCTGCGCCAGCCGGGCGGGGGTGGTGTCGGGCACGGCGGTGTGGTGGACGGCTTGGCCGCGCCGCAGCACCGTGACCGCGTCGGCATAGGCCATGACTTCGCGGAATTTGTGGGTGATGATGAGCACGGTGCACTGCCCGCTGCGCGCAAAGCCGCGCACATGGCCCAGCACCTCGTCGGCTTCTTGCGGGGTGAGCACCGAGGTGGGCTCGTCCAGAATCAGCAAACGCGGCTTGAGGTAGAGCTGTTTCAGCAGTTCCAGCTTTTGTTTTTCGCCAGCGGCCAGCGCTTGCGGGCGGGCATCCAGGTCCAGCTGGAAGGGCGTGGTTTTGAGGAACGCGGCCAGTTCGGCGCGCTGGCGTTTCCACGGAATGACGGCGGGTGTTTTGCCCCCGGCAAGCAGCAGGTTTTCGGCCACCGTCATGCCCGGTGCCAGGGTGAAGTGCTGGTACACCATGCCAATGCCCAGCGCACGGGCCACCACGGGGTTGGCAATGTCTTGCTCGCGCCCGTCGATCAAGATGCTGCCTTCGGTGGGTCGCTGGAAACCGGCCACGCATTTCACCAGCGTGCTTTTGCCCGCGCCGTTTTCGCCCAGCAGGGCATGCACCGTGCCGGGTTCCACGTTCAGGTTCACGCCGCGCAGGGCCTGAAAGCTGCCAAAGCGCATGCCGAGCTGGTAGGTGTCCAAGGCCAGTGCGCCTTGTCCGGCGGGCAGTGCGCCAATGGGGTGTGTGCTTGTGCTGCTGGTCATGACGACAACCCCAGCGCATGCAGCAGGGCCACCGAGGTGGCGTGTGCGCCAAACACGCCCCCTTGCATGGTGATCATGTTCAGGGCGGCTTGGTGGTTGCCGGGGTCGGTGGCGGCGGTGCAATCCGACAGAAGCAGGCATTCAAAGCCCCGGTCGTTGGCATCGCGCAGGGTGGTGTGGACGCACACATCGGTGGTGATGCCTGCGAGCAACAGGTTTTCAATGCCGCGTGTGCGCAGCAGCAGCTCCAAGTCGGTGGCGTAAAACGAGCCTTTGCCGGGTTTGTCGATGATGGGTTCACCGGGCAACGGGGCCAGCTCGGGGATGATCTCCCAGCCCAGTTCGCCGCGCACCAAGATGCGGCCACACGGCCCCATGTCGCCAATACCAACGCCATTGGTGCCAATTTGGCGCGAACGCCAGCGTTTGTTGGCGGGCAGGTCGGACAGGTCGGGGCGGTGGCCTTCGCGGGTGTGGATGATGGCAAAGCCCGCGCCGCGCAGCGCCGTCAGCAGGGTTTGCAGCGGGGCAATGGGCGCACGGGTCAGGCTGATGTCGTAGCCCATTTTGTCCACATAGCCACCGATGCCGCAAAAGTCGGTCTGCATGTCAATCACGATCAGCGCCGTGTTGTCTGGGCGCAGCTTGCCGTGGTAGGGCCAAGCGTAGGGTTGGGCTTGCACATAGCAGGTCATGGGGTTCGCCTCTTGGGGGTGAAGACGTAGGAAAGGTTCAGCGCGAAGACAGCTCGCCCGGACTGCCCGCAATCACGGTGCCGGGGCGGCAGCTGATGACGAGGATCAGCAACGTGAACACATAGGGCAGGGTGTTGAACAGGTGGTAGCCCCAGCCAATGCCCACCGATTGCAGCGCTGGCCCAATGGCCCCCGCGCCGCCAAACAGCAGCGCCGCGCCGACGCAGCGCAGCGGGCTCCAGCGGGCAAAAATGACCAGCGCCACCGCAATCAGGCCCTGCCCGCTGGAGATGCCTTCGTTCCAGCTACCGGGGTAAAACAGCGACAGCGAGGCACCGCCCAGGCCCGCAATCAGGCCGCCCGCAGCGGTGGCGGCCACGCGAATGCCGGGCACCGAATAGCCCAGCGCACGGGTGGCCATGGCCGAATCGCCCGCCATGCGCACCAGCAGACCGAGCCGGGTGTTGGCAAACGCCCAGCCCATGAACACGGCCAGCACCAACCCAATGGGCAGCAAGGCATTGACCTGCAAGGCGGCGCGCACGGCGGCGGAGTCGCTCCAGTTGCCCAGTGGGATGGCCGGAATTTGCGGTGCCTGCGGTTGAATAAAGGGTTTGCCCAAATAAAACGCCAGCCCCATGCCCAGCAGCATGAGGGCGATGCCGGTGGCCACATCGTTCACCCGTGGCAGCGAACACAGCAGCCCGTGCAGCAGCGCCAGCAGCGCGCCCGACACGGCACCGGCCAGCACGCCCAGCCAGGGCGAGCCGCTGAGGTAGGCCGCGCCAAAGGCCGTCATGGCCGAGAGCACCAGCACGCCCTCTAACCCCAAGTTGACCCGGCCCGATTTTTCGGTGAGGCATTCGCCCAGGCTGACAAACAGAAACGGCACGCCCACGCGCAAAGCACCGCCCACAATGCCCGCCAGAAAAATGATGAGTTGGTCGCTGGTCATGAAGGCTCTCCTGAGCGGGGGTTGTCGGGCTGTGCGCCCAGCCTGAGCAAGCGGGCCATGACGCGCTTCCAGTCGGTATCGCGCAGCGCCTCGCTGGCCAAAATCAGCACAAAGGCCATGCCTTGCAGCAGCAGCACCGAGGCATCGGGCAGGCCCAGCCGCCGCTGCAACAAACTGCCCGCCGCGCCAAAGCCACCAAACACAATGGCCACTGGCACCACCGCCCACGGGTTGTGGCGGGCAATGAAGGACACCAAAATGCCGGTGTAGCCGTAACCGGCAATCAAGGCGGCATTGGCGCTGGTGTGAACCGCCGCCACCTCAATGGCCCCGGCCAGCCCCGCCGCCGCACCGCCCAAGGCGCAGGCCAACACCACCAGCTGCGTGGCGGGCAGGCCCACCAACTGCGCCGCACGCGGGTTGCCACCCACCACCCGCACCGCAAAGCCCGACGCGGTGAAGTGCAGCCACAGCCCAGCCACCAGACACACCAACACGCCAATGACCAAACCCCAATGCACATCCAACCCCGGCAGGGTGCCAATCAGCAAGGCTTCGTCCAGCGCCGGGGTGGACGGTTTGTTCAAACTGGCTGGGTCGCGCAGTGGCCCTTCCACGAGGTGCTTGAACAGCCCAATGGCCACATAGGCCAGCAGCAGGCTGCTGATGGTTTCGTTGATACCCCGAAACTGCCGCAGCCAACCCGCCAGCCCAGCCCACAGGCCGCCCACCAGCGCACCGCCCACACACAGCGCCAAGCTGCCCGCCCAGCCGCCGGGCAAGGGCAGTGCATGGGCCAACGCGGCACAGGCCAGGCCACCGAGCACCACCGAGCCCTCGCCCCCAATCAACACCAGCCCGGCGCGTGCCGGAATGGCCACACACAGCGCGGTGAGCATGAGCGGCGCGGCGCGTTGCAGCGTGTTTTGCCAAGAAAAACTGTCGCCAAACGCGCCCATGAACAGCAGCACCCAGACATCGACCGGGTTCACGCCGTCCAAAGACACCACCAGACCAAACAGCAGCAGCGCCCCCAGAATGGCCGAGGCGGGCAGGACGATGTTGAGCGCAGCGTGGTTCATGGCGGTCAGACGCTGCCGTTCACGCCTTCGACGAGGTAGTTCATTTTTTCCAGCTCCAAGTCGGTTTGTTTGAAGGTTTTGCCTGCGGGAATGACGGTGGCTCCCTTGTTGTCTTTCAGCGGGCCTTTGAAGATGTCAAACGTGCCGCCCATCATTTGCGCCTTGATGGCATCGGCCTTTTTCTTGGCTGCGTCGGTCACGGTGGGGCCGTAGGCCGAGGTTTTGACGAAACCGTCTTTCAGGCCACCGCGCACAAAGTTGGGGTGCGGTTTGCCGCTGCGTGCTGCTTCTAAGAACGCGGTGTAGGCGGTGAGCCAGTTCCATTCGGCACCGGTCAGGTAGGCCTGCGGGGCCAGCTTGGCTTGGCTGGCGTGGTAGCCGCAAACCATCTTGCCGCGCTTGGCCGCCGTTTCCACAATCACCTTGGGGCCGTCCACATGCATGGTGAACACATCGACACCTTGGTCGGCCATGCTGTTGGTGGCTTCAGCTTCTTTCACGGGCATGGACCAGTCGCCGGTGAAGATGACTTGGGTGGTGATGGACGGATCGACCGAGCGCGCGCCCATGGTGAAGGCATTGATGTTGCGCAGCACCTGCGGAATGGGTTTGGCCGCCACGAAACCGAGCTTTTTGCTCTTGCTCATGTGCCCGGCCACCACACCGTTGAGGTACTGGCATTCGTCGATGTAGCCAAAGAAGCTGGCGGTGTTTTTGGGGTGTTTGCCCTCGGTCCACATGCCGCCGCAGTGGGCAAAGCGGGCGTTGGGGTATTTGCCTGCCACGGCCAGCATGTGCGGGTCAAAGTAGCCAAACGAGGTGGGGAACAGCAGCTCCGCACCATCTTGGGCAATCATGCCGGTCATGGTGCGCTGCACGGTGGCGGTTTCGGGCACGTTTTCTTCTTCCACCACTTTCACGCCGGGCATTTTTTTCAGCAGGGCAGCGGCTTCGGCATGGGCTTGGTTGTAGCCGTAGTCGTCACGCGGGCCGACATAGATCACGCCCACGGTGATGGGCTTTTGCGCAAAGACCAGCGGGCTGGCGGCAGCGGCACTGAGCGCGGCCAGGGTTTTGAGCGAATCGCGGCGGTTGGGCAGGGCATGGGTCATGGCAAGGGCTCCAGGGTTGCGGTGGGGGGACGGAAGAAGTGGGTAGGTGGGAGTGGCGAGTGGGTAGCGGGTTCGGTTCACAACAGGCTGACGTGGGCGCTGACCACGCGCCAGCCGTCGGGCGTGCGCAGCCAGGTTTGGCTTTGACGACCGGTGCGCTCGCTGCCCACGCGGCGGAATTCGCAGTTCGCGGTGGCCATGTCGGTGCCGTAGGTGGTGATGACGGTTTTCAGCAGTTCGCGGGCCAGCCCAGCGGCGGGCCGGGCGGCGCGAAAGGCGGCAATGGCTTGGTAGCCGTACAGGTTTTCGGTGGCCCCAAAGCGCAGCGTGTGCGGGCTGTTCCAGAACAGCTCGTCGAGCACCGCCACGTCGTTCGTCACCAGGGCTTGTTCGTAGCGCGCAAACACGGCGCTGACCTCGGCCAGCACCTCGGGCTGGTTGATGGCTAGGGTGGCGGTCATCACAGCACCGCCTTTCTGGCTTGCGCCACACCGGTTTGGGCCAAGACGGCAGCCGCACGCAGGGCCAAGTCTTCGCGCCAGGGCGCGGCAATGATTTGCACGCCCAGCGGCAGGCCATCGCAGCCCTTGGGCCACAGCGGCGCGGCCACCACCGGGCAACCGGCAAAGGAAATGGGTTGCGTCAGCAGGCCCAGCGACGGGCGGCAGGGCAGGTGCTGGCCGTTGATGTCCAGCCATTCGGTGCCCAGGGCTGGGGCCGCCACCGGGGTGGCCGGGGCCAGCAGCACATCCCACTGGGCAAACAGGGCCTGCACCCGCTGGCGGTACACGCGGCGAAAGCGCTGTGCTTGCACATACCAGCTGGCGGGTTGCAGCGCACCGGCAATCAGCCGGTCCACCGACAGCGGCTCGTGCGCGTCAGGATGGTGGCGCAGTGTCTCCAGGTGCAGCGTGCCACCCTCGCTGGCGGTGACGATGAAGGCCGCCGCCCGTGCGGTAGCGGCATCGGGCCATTCCACCGCTGGCGCACCACCAACACCCAGAGCCTCGGCGGCCAGCGCCACCGCTGCGCGGGCGGCTGGGCTGGCCAGGTCGGCAAAGTAGCCGCCCAGCACGCCCACGCGCAAACCCTGTACGCCTTCGTTCAGGCTGGGCAGGCAGGGCTCTAGGGTTTGGGCGCTGCAAGCGGGGTCCAGCGGGTCGGGTTGTTGCAGCAGGTCGTAGGCCAGGGCCAGACCGGGCAGGTCGTCGGCCAACGGCCCCAGGTGGTCGATGCTGTGAACAAACGGAAAACTGCCCCGGCGCGACAAGCGCCCAAACGTGGGCTTGAGGCCCCACACGCCGCACAGCGAAGACGGCACGCGGATGGAGCCGTTGGTGTCCGAGCCCAGCGTCAGCGGCACCTGCCCCGCCGCAATGGCCGCGCCCGAGCCGCCCGATGATCCGCCTGCGGTGCAGTCCAACCGGTGCGGGTTGCGGGTGGGACCGTGGTGGCTGTTTTCGGTGGTGAAGCCGTAGGCGAACTCGTCCATGTTGAGCGCGCCCACCAACACCGCGTCGGCATCCAGCAGGCGCTGCACCAGCACCGCGTGCGCGCTGGCGGGCGGCTGGGTTTGCAACAGGCGCGAGCCCGCCAGCGTGACCTCGCCCGCTATATCAAACAGGTTTTTCACGGCAAACGGCACCCCGGCCAGCGCCCCCAGGGTTTCGCCTTGCGTGCGGCGTGCGTCAATGGCCTGCGCTTGCGCCCGTGCTGCCGCAAAGCGGGTGCTGGTGAAGGCATTCACCCGGTCGTCGGTGGCCTCGATGCGGGCCACGCAAGCCTCCAGCAAGCTGCTGGCGCTGTGTTGACCACGGGCCACGGCCTGAATGCAGTCGCTCAGGCTGGGCAAGGGTGACGCTGGGGTCTGGTTCATGGGCGTGTCCATGCTTCAAGGCTGGGCCGGTGTGGCTGGTTTGGCTGGGGCCGGGCAGTACAACGCGGCGGGTTCGTCGTGCGGGCTCAGGGCAAAGGCATCCAGCAGCGCGGCCAGAGCTGCCGTGCGCTGCAAATGCATGGCTACCCGCTGCACCCGCGCTTCGTCCAGCGGCAGGGCCAGGGCGGTGGCGCTGGCGCGCACATAGGCCAGGGTTTGTTCGTGGGTCATGGTCGGGGTCATGGTCGATTTCATGGTTTGGCCCCGCCTTGCACAAAAGCGCGCCAGCCGCCCAGCGCGCTGATGTCGCTGGCCCCTTGCAAGGCCCAGGGTTCGCACAAAAAACCTTGCACCGTGCTGCCGTCGGCCAAGCTCAGGCTGCCAATGGACAGGGGCGACGGCACCAGGGCCACAAAACTGCCGTAGTGGGCCAGCGGCATGTCCCAGACCTCAATCTCAATGGCCGCGCCCTCGTCCGGAGCCACGCGCAGCAGGCCGGGTTTGGGCGGTGTGGTGTTGGGCAGGGCGTACAGCCGGTAACAGGGCGCGGTGTGGGTGCGGGCGACCAGCGTAGCCCCGCGTTCAATCAGCTGGCCGTTCAAGGGCATGCCCGAGAGGTGCGCGCCCACCACCGCCAGCCGCACGCTGGGCTCGGCGCGCAGCCCGGCAATGCGCTGCGGCGCAGGCAAGGGCTGGCCGGTAGCGCCTTGGGGCAGGCCGGTGGCGTGGTGAAAGCGCTGCCCCAGTTCGGCCAGCTGCCAGTCGCTGCCGCTGCGGCCAATCAGCGTCACGCCAAACGGCAGGCCGTCGGGGCGCAAGCTGCTGGGCACCGAGAGCGCGGCATAGTCCAGCAAATTCACAAAATTGGTGTAAGCGCCCAGGTTGCGGTTCAGGGCCACCGGGTCGGCGCGCATGGCTTCCATGCGGTAGTGCGTGGGCGCGGTGGGTACCAGCAGCACATCCAGCCCGTGCCAGAGGGCATCGGCCTGCTGCGCCAGCGCGGCCAACTGGGTTTGTGCCGACACCAGATCGGCAGCGCTGTAGCCCCGGCCAGCGGCAATGATGCTGCGCACCGGCTCCATCACGGCGGGCTCGTTCGCATCAAAAAACGCCTGAATGGCGGCGTAACGCTGCGCCACCAGCGCACTGCCGTAGAGCATGTCGGCGCAGGCGTTGAACACCGAAAAATCCAGCGGCACCGCCTCGCCACCCAGACTTTGCATGCGGGCCACCGCGTCGGCAAAGGCTTGCTGCGCCAGCGCATCGCCAAAAAATACCGGATTGGCGGGGATGCCAAAGCGAAAGTGCGCGCCCCAGGGCGTGCTGGCCATGGGCAGGGAACGCGAATACGGGTCTGCCGGGTCGTGGCCCAGGGCGGCGGCCAACACCTGCGCGGCAGTGCCCACGGTGCGCGCAAAAATGGACACGCAGTCCACCGCCTGCGCCGCAGGCACCACGCCATGCGCGCTGATGAGCCCCCGCGAAGGCTTGAGGCCCACGATGTTGTTCAGCCCGGCAGGCACCCGGCCCGAACCGGCGGTGTCGGTGCCCAGCGCAAAGTCCACCTGCCCCGTGGCCACCACAAACGCCGACCCCGAACTGGAGCCACCCGACACCAGCGCCGAATCAAACGCATTGGGCACCGCACCAAAAGGCGAGCGGGTGCCGTTGAGGCCACAGGCGAACTGATCCAAATTGGTTTTGCCGTGCAGCGATGCACCGGCATCGAGCAAGCGCTGCACCACCGTGGCATGGCGCGGCGCGGTGTAGGCAAAGTCCGGGCAAGCCGCCGTGGTGGGCCAGGTGGCGACGTCAATGTTGTCTTTGACGGCAAACGACAAGCCTGCCAGCGCGCCAGCGTTGGCCAGCTTCAAGGGCTCGGTGGGCTGGTGTAGCCAGGCGTTGCGGGCGCTAGCGTCAGACAGGGTAGGGGGTTGATGCACCATACAAAGGCATTCCTTCTTGGATACAAGAATTCATGCAACTTTGGTGCCAGCCGCTCAAGCCTGCGCCGTTCGGGTTACTCATTAAGTCACACTACGTATGACTTTACGTAGTATCGTCACGGTCAATCCTTTACCAACACTGGAGCCTTCAACGTGAACAAAATTTTTCCGAGTGCAGCCGAAGCCTTGAAGGGCGTGGTGGCCGATGGCCAGCTGATCGCCGTGGGCGGTTTTGGCCTGTGCGGCATTCCCGAAGCACTGATCGATGCCCTGCGCGACAGCGGCGTGAAGAACCTGACCGCCATTTCCAACAACGCGGGCGTGGACGGTTTTGGTCTGGGCAAGCTGCTCGAAACCCGCCAGATCAAAAAAATGATTTCGTCTTATGTGGGTGAAAACAAAGAGTTTGAGCGCCAGTATTTGGCCGGTGAACTCGAACTCGAATTCACGCCCCAGGGCACGCTGGCCGAAAAACTGCGTGCAGGCGGCGCAGGCATTCCGGCTTTCTTCACCAAAACCGGCGTGGGCACGCTGGTGGCTGAGGGCAAGGAGTTGCGCGAATTTGACGGCGAAACCTATGTGATGGAGCGCTCGCTGGTGCCCCAGGTGTCGCTGGTGAAGGCGGATGTGGCCGATATGTCGGGCAACCTGCGCTTCAACAAGACGGCCCGCAACTTCAACCCCGCCGTGGCCACCGCTGGCAAGATTTGTATTGTGGAAGTGGAGCGCATTGTGGCCACCGGTGACATTGCGCCCGACGACGTGCACCTGCCGGGCATTTATGTGCACCGCATTGTGCTCAACCCCACGCCCGAAAAGCGCATCGAAAAACGCACCACCCGTGACCGTAAGTAAGGAATTCATCATGCCTTGGACCCAAGACCAGATGGCCGCCCGTGCGGCGCAAGAATTGCAAGACGGCTTTTACGTCAACCTCGGCATCGGTATTCCGACGCTGGTGGCCAACCACGTGCCCGACCATGTGGAGGTGTGGCTGCAAAGTGAAAACGGCATGCTGGGTATCGGCCCCTTTCCTTACGAGGACGAGGTAGACCCTGACCTGATCAACGCAGGCAAGCAAACCGTGACCACGCTCAAAGGATCGGCCATTTTTGGCAGCGACCAGTCGTTCGCCATGATCCGGGGTGGCAAGATCAACCTGTCCATTCTGGGTGCCATGCAAGTCACCGCTGAAGGCGATTTGGCCAACTGGATGATTCCGGGCAAGATGGTCAAGGGCATGGGCGGTGCCATGGACTTGGTGGCCGGTGTCAAGCGCGTCATCGTGCTCATGGAGCATGTGGCGAAGAAGAAAGACGGCACCGAAGACCTGAAAATTTTGCCCACCTGCACCTTGCCGCTGACGGGCAAAGGCGTGGTCGATCGCATCATCACCGACTTGGGCGTGATGGACGTGACCCCCGAAGGCCTGAAGCTGGTGGAGTTGGCGGACGGCGTGAGCCGCGAATTTATCCAGAGCAAAACCGGCGTACCGCTGATTTGATCGTTGCCTGAGTCGCAGTGGCTACACTGCGCAACGGGATCATCGCCCACACCGCATGGTGTGGGCGTTTTCATTTTCATTTTTGTTTTGTTCAAGCATGGCACTAGACGCTTTTCTGCTCTCGACCGGTATCGTGGCACTGGCCGAAATGGGTGACAAGACGCAGCTGCTGTCACTGGTGCTGGCAGCGCGGTTCAAAAAACCCTGGCCCATCATCTGGGGAATTTTGCTGGCGACCCTGCTCAACCACGCCCTGGCCGGCGCGGTGGGTGCCTGGGTCATGGCCGCTGTGGGGCCGGATGTGATGCGCTGGGTGCTGGGCCTGTCCTTCATGGCCATGGCAGCTTGGATGCTGATTCCGGACAAACTGGACGACGACGATGCGGTCCCCAAACAGCAGTTGGGCGTATTTTTTACGACCACTTGGGCATTTTTTCTGGCCGAAATGGGTGACAAGACCCAAATTGCCACCGTGGCCCTGGGTGCGCAGTACGAGCCCCTGCTGGCCGTGGTGGCTGGCACCACGCTGGGCATGATGCTGGCTAACGCGCCCGTGGTGCTGTTTGGTGAGGCCATCACGCGGCGCGTGCCCATCAAGGTGGTGCATGTGCTGGCGGCCCTGATCTTTTTAGCCTTGGGCCTGGCTGTGCTTTTCTTTTGATACCTGATAACCGTGAAAGCTGCCATGAAACCGACCCCGACTTCATCCCCCAATGCCGCACCCGACACCGATACCGTCCTGGCCGATACCCGCCGCTGGCTGGAAAAAGCCGTGATCGGCCTGAACCTGTGTCCATTTGCCCGCTCGGTGTACGTCAAAAACCAAGTGCGCTTGGTGGTCAGCCAAGCGCGGCACTTGGATGCTTTTTTGGACGACCTAGACCGCGAACTGGCGTTGCTACAAAACACACCCGCCGAAGAGATTGACACCACGCTGCTGATCCACCCCACCTTGTTTCCGGATTTCGAGGTGTTCAACGACTTTTTGAACGTGGTGGACGATGTGGTGGCCGAGCATGGGCTAGAAGGGGAGATGCAAGTAGCCAGCTTCCATCCGCAGTTCCAGTTCGAGGGCACAGCGCCCGATGATGTGACCAACTACACCAACCGCGCCCCTTACCCCACGCTGCACCTGCTGCGCGAAGACAGTGTGGAGCGTGCCGTGGCCACAGACGGCGGCGATGCCGAGCGCATCGTGCAGCGCAACATGGACACGCTGCGCCAGCTGGGTGTGGCGGGTTGGCAGGCTTTGCTCGAAAACGGGGCAAAGTGTCCATAATTCAGGCATCTTTCGCCATTTAACGCCGCCTCTGCGAGGTTCTGAACCTGATTCACCATGGAAAACCGATATGCCAACGCTTTCGATGCCTGCCTGGCCGAGGCACTGGTTCACATGCGTGAATGGGTGCCTCAGTGGCTGTCCAAGCTGCATGAGGCACTTCTGCAACGCGAACTCGACGCGGTACACATCAACGAAAAATTACAGTTCGTCCAAGCGCGCAAGCAACTAGAAAACCAGCGCGACCTGATTGCGATGCGCTTCATTGAAGCGTTTGCCAACTCCTTGCAGACAACGTCTTTGTCTGACGGCGTGCATGCCAGGTCGCTGCGTTCCATCAGTTTTGAAGAACTGGAGCTGATGGGCGATCAGCAGGTTCAGGAAACCGTTGAAG
Organism: Pseudomonadota bacterium; assembly: GCA_041192045.1. GTDB lineage: Bacteria > Pseudomonadota > Gammaproteobacteria > Burkholderiales > Burkholderiaceae_C > Hydrogenophaga. The sequence goes on from JBEENR010000028.1 coordinate 23,548, forward strand.
TAGGCCGCGTGTTACAGCAGGTCAAGATGACGGCAGATGAAGCGCTGTTCGCACTCAATGGCCGCATGAGCAGCATCCAGGGGCTTAACCGCATTCGTGCTGAGGCAAACCCTTTGCGGCCAGAGGCGATCGTCTCGGTGCTGATGCAGACCTTGAACGCGCTGACCGTGGATGCCGATGTGCGCAAGCGCTGGTTGCAGGTAGGAGCTGCACCACTGGGCCAGGTACTCAGCCACGCCTACATCCGACTGAGCACCATGCTCGAGGGCTATGGTATTGAGCCAACGGCGTTCCATGTCATACAGGCCCCGGTGAGTCGAATGGTTCTGGGCGCGGCTTCGTCAAACATGGCGGGTCAAGCGTCGGCAGCCTCCCGGGCCGATGCAGCGGCTGTCTCGTTGTTGAACAGCGATGCCTTACTGACCTTGGGTCACCTGCACCAGTTGCTGGTAGGCAACCTGCAAAGCCCCACTGATGCCACCGACAACCCCGATGCTGTGCGCATGAGTACCAACATGGTGCGCACCTTGGCAGCTGAAGTGGTGGGCCTGATGATGCGCAGCATTGAAGACGACCAGCGTCTGCTGCCGGGTCTGCGTCGCCTCATTGCAGGCATGAAACCGGCGTTGATTGAGTTGGCCAACAGCAACCCCCGATTTTTTGCTGAACGTGACAATCCGGCACGGCTGTTGCTTGAAAAAGTGACCGAACGCTGCCTGGCCTTCACAACTGAACAAAGCCCTGGTTACGCCGACTTTCAAGATGATTTGCGCACGATCGTGCAGACTTTGCAGCGCCCTGGACCACCGGATGTGGCCGCACGCTTTCCGGAATTGCTACAAACCTTGAGCCGTTCACCCAAAAATACCCTGCCACCGGCCCAGGTACAGGCCCGTGGTCTGGCCGTGCAGACCTTGGTGCGCGTGGAGCAGCGCAACCTGCTGGCCCAGCGGGTACTGACCGAAATGACCGCACGCAATGACTTTGGGCCAGCCCCCGAGTTTGTGAAAGATTTTTTACGTGGCCCCTGGTGTCAAGTGGTGGCACAGGCGCGCATGGATGGAGCCGAGCAGGCTGGCAACTCGGGCCAGTTGCTGCCACCCGACGCGCCAGCCGTGCGCTACATGGCGCTGTTACCCGATTTGATCTGGTCTGCACAGCCTGCGTTAGCCTGCCGCAACCGCCAGCGCCTGATGAAGGTGATACCCGGTTTGCTCAGCACCCTGCGCGAAGGACTGCAAGGCATTGACTGTCCGTCCGAACAGACGGATACGTTTTTTCAGCGCCTGATGAAGGCTCACATGGCCGCCAACAAGGTGCCCCGTACACAATCTCCTGTCGAGCCGCCTGCGCCGCCGCGTGTGTTCAAGGTTGAGCCTGAGCCCTGGGTTCAACCTGAAGAAGCCCGCATCACGGGTTTTCTAGAAGATTTCCTGTCAGACACAGCCATCGGGGCCACACCGTCACCCGATCTGGCCGATACGTCCGAAGTCCCGACGGAGGTACTGAGCAAGCGGCCCTTCGTGCGTGACTGGGCGGAGATCAAGCAGGAAATCGTCCAGCAAGAGTCGGCAGCTCTGCCGGTAGGCACTTGGGTGGATGTGTGGCAGGGTGTCATGCCCATGCGCTGCCAGATCACTTGGGCCAGCCCGCACGGCACGCTGTTCATGCTGACCGCAGTGGATGGACATTCCATTTCACTGACCCGGCGCAGCCTCGACAGCCTGCGCGCCCAAAACCGGCTGCGTGTGGTGGCCCCCAATGGCGTGGTCAATACTGCACTGGATGCCGTGACGCAGCAAGCCTGGATCAACAGCAGCAAGCAGCAGGGCAACAAGTCCTGAACAGAGGCTGAACCCACTTCAACCCAGCACACGCCCTGGGTTGAGGCGGTTGTCCGGATCCAGTGCCCGTTTCAGGCGGCGCATCAAGCTCAAAGCCACAGGGTCTTTGTAGTGTGGCAACTGCTTGACTTTAAGGCTGCCAATGCCGTGTTCGGCGCTGATGGAGCCGTGAAAACGCGCCACTTGCTGAAATACCCAGGCGTTGACCTGCGCTTCAAAGTCGCGCAAAAAGGCTTGAGGCTCGCTGGCATAGGGGCCGCTGGCGGGGGCCTGCACGTTGAAATGCAGATTGCCGTCGCCCAAGTGACCAAAGTTCACCAGCCGCACACCCGGAATTTTTGCTTCGAGCAGCGCCTGCGTTTCGGCACAGAAGGCAGGAATGCTGGAAATGGGCAGGCTGATGTCGTGCTTGATGTTCAGCCCTTCTTGCGACTGGGCCAGTGGAATGGTCTCGCGAATGTGCCAAAGTTGCTGCGCTTGGCTCAGGCTCTCAGTCACCACCGCGTCCAGCACGCAGCCTTGCGCCAGCGCCGTTTCCAGCAGTTGTGCCAAGCGGTTTTGCGCATGTTCTGCCGATTCGCTGTCGCTGTTTTCCAGCAGCACGGCATAGGGCAGGGCGGTGTCACCCAGTGGCACCCGCAGCCCCGGAAAATGCCGCTGTACCAGTTGCAGGCTCAACCGGTTCATGACTTCAAAGCCGGTCAGGTCTGGCCCTAGGTGCTGGTGCGCCAGCCCCAACAGCGTCACAGCCGCTTCTAAGCTAGGCACTGCGGCCCAAGCAGTGTACTGGGCTTTCGGTTGCGGGAACAGCTTTAAGGTGGCCGCGGTGATGATGCCCAGCGTCCCTTCGCTGCCCACGAACAGGTGGCGCAGGTCATAACCGGTGTTGTCTTTGCGCAAGCCCGACAGACCTTGCCACACTTCGCCTTGTGCCGTCACCACCTCTAAGCCCAAGCACAGATCGCGTGCATTGCCATAGCGCAGCACTTGAGTACCGCCCGCATTGGTGGCCAAGTTGCCGCCAATGGTGCAACTGCCTTCAGAAGCCAAACTGAGCGGAAAGAGCAGGCCCGCCGCTTGCGCCTGAGTCTGTACGTGTTGCAGCACACAACCGGCCTCGGCGGTCAGGGTCAGGTTAGCGACATCCAGGGTGCGGATGCGGTTCATGCGTTGCAGGCTCAGCACCACTTGGGTCCCACTGGCATCGGGCACCGAACCCAGGACCAGCCCGGTGTTACCACCTTGCGGCACGATGCTGTGGCCAGCCGCCGCACAGGCGCGCACCACAGCAGCCACTTCGGGCGTGCTGGCCGGGCGCACCACGGCCAGCGCACGACCCTGCGCACGGCGACGCCAGTCCTGTTCCCAAGCGCTCAGGTCGGTGCTGGGGTCTTCATGGGTCAGTACATGGGCAGCACCCACGGCGCTGCGCAAGGCATCCAACAGCGGCAGGTGGTTCATGCTTGCGGGTCGCTGGCCGCACCAATGGCAGCGGCATGCCGGGCCTTGTCCGCCTGAACGGCTTCGTCGCCAGCAGCGCGCAGGCGGATGCGCACATGCAGCGCACACGCCACAAAGAGCAGCAGGCACAGCAACACCTGCACGCCAGCCAGCACGGCAGACAGACCCGCATCGCTCCAAGCACGAACCACGCCCTCAGTAAAGTACAGCCACACCAGCAAACTGACCCAACGGTAGGTGTACATGCGGTTTTTCAGCAGTCCAGCCAGGGGCCAAGCCAGCGGCAGCACTTTGATGGCCCACCAAGAACCCCCAGCGCGCAGCGGAGCCAACCACAGCTCCCAAGCCAAGCCCAGCGCAATCAACCCCAACACGCTGCCCACGGCCAGCCAGCGGGTTTGGTCAACGGCACTGAGCGTGTGCGCAGGTACGCTGTGTGGCTGTGCTGGGTCTGGTGGGCTGGCTTTGGTGTGGGACATAACGGGTCAAACAAAGACTGAAGCGCTAAAAAGAGGCTGGCATGATAGCTGGCAGGTCTCTGGGTTGGTCAGAACACGGTTGAAACACCATCTTGCATATTCCACG
>JBEENR010000029.1:0-26372 GCA_041192045.1 Pseudomonadota bacterium
GTGATGGCAGCGGTCAGGGTGGTCTTGCCGTGATCCACGTGACCAATGGTGCCCACGTTCACGTGCGGCTTGGTCCGCTCAAATTTCTCTTTTGCCATTTTTCAGCTCCAAATCAAAACTGCCGAAACACAAAGATTAAAGTTGGTGCCCTTGGCGGGAATCGGACCCGCGACCTCTCCCTTACCAAGGGAGTGCTCTACCACTGAGCCACAAGGGCAAAACATCTGATGCTACCAGATGTTTTTGAAATGATGTCGCCTTAAACACAGGCTGACGTTTGACGCGCCACTGGAGCGGGAGACGGGAATCGAACCCGCGTCATCAGCTTGGAAGGCTGGGGTTCTACCATTGAACTACTCCCGCCCAAGGAAGACTGCGTCACACGACGCAAACAACCCAGAACACACGCTCTGCTGGTGGAAGGGGCTGGATTCGAACCAGCGTACGCGTTAGCGGGCAGATTTACAGTCTGCTGCCTTTAACCACTCGGCCACCCTTCCGCAGAACAGCCACAGATTATGCCATGATTTTTTTGCTCATCGACGTACCAACCACGATTTTCGTGCACATTTTGCAGGCGACAAGCCCACACGCCACCACTCACCGGCCCGACAGATGGGTCGCACCTAGGCACGCTTGTAGCGTCGGCTTTGGTGTCGCACATCGTGTAACGCAAGCTGCCGTCAAAATCCCAAAAAGATGGGATTGATGCAGCATCCAAACCCTGCGCGAAAGACTAAGATGTAAGCTTTCATCTCTACCACCCAGCAGACCGATTCACAGACTTGGATGCAAAAGGGTCAAAATGGCCAGTTCCCAACCGGGTTGACGTTGTATGCAAGGCAAAATTTCAATAGCGAGTCTGAACACCTTGGTGTCGTTTGACCACCTAGCTGAAATCCGCTCGTTTGCAACGGTTCACGCCAGTCAGTCCGGCCTGTCCGACGCGCAAGTGGATCGGCTGGAATTGGCGGTGGTCGAGTTTGTCACCAATGTGATACGACACGCGAAAGGCTTGCCCGACGAGGCTCGCATTGACATGGTGCTGGAGCGCGACACCGAAGCCTTTTGGTGCTGCATCAGCTACCCGGGCGATGGTTACACACCGCCCAGACCTGAGGACATCTCTATCCATCTGGACGAGTACCCAGAAGGCGGGTTTGGCAACTTCATCATCCACAACGCCTGTGACGATGTGACTTTCCAGTATGTCGATGGCCGCAACATCACGCGCATGAAGATGGTTTTTGAGGACACAGCGGCCTGAACGCCCAGCCAGCACGTACCCACAGGGCAACAGGGCGTGCGGCAGCCTCAGAAACGCGGCAGATCCGGGTGGGCCAGCCGCCCGCCTCGCACCAACATCTTGCCGTACTCGGCACAGCGTTGCAGGGTGGGGATGACCTTGCCAGGGTTGAGCAGTGACTGGCTGTCAAAAGCGCGTTTCACCGCGAACATTTGCGCGTTTTCTTCCGGGCTGAACTGCACGCACATGCTGTTGAGCTTTTCTACCCCCACGCCGTGTTCGCCGGTGACCGTGCCGCCCATGGCCACACTGGTCTCCAGAATGTCGGCACCAAACAGCTCGCAGCGGCGCAGCTGGTCGGGGTCGTTGGCATCAAACAAGATCAGCGGGTGCAGGTTGCCGTCACCGGCGTGAAACACGTTGGCGCAGCGCAGCTGGTACTTTTTTTCCATCTCGGCAATGGCCAGCAGGATGTCGGCCAAGCGCTTGCGCGGGATGGTGGAGTCCATGCACATGTAGTCGGGGCTGATGCGCCCGCTGGCTGGGAAAGCGTTTTTCCGCCCGCTCCAGAAACGCAGGCGCTCGGCCTCGTCTTTGCTCACGGCAATGGCCGTGGCACCGCACTGGCGCAGCACGGCGCTCATGCGGCCAATCTCCTCTTCCACCTCTTCGGGTGTGCCGTCGCTTTCGCACAGCAAAATGGCCTCGGCAGACAAGTCGTAGCCCGCGTGCACAAAGTCCTCAACGGCGGCTGTCATGGGCTTGTCCATCATCTCCAGCCCCGCCGGGATGATGCCTGCCGCAATCACAGCGGCCACCGCGTCACCGGCTTTGCGCATGTCGTCAAAGCTGGCCATGATGCAGCGCGCCAACAGGGGTTTGGGCACCAGTTTCACGGTGACTTCGGTGGTGACGGCCAGCATGCCTTCGCTGCCCACCACCAGCGACAGCAGGTCTAGGCCGGGGGTGTCTAGGGCATCGCCGCCGAACGTGACGGGCTCGCCCGCCATGGTGAAGCCGCGCACAGCCAGCACGTTGTGCACCGTGAGGCCGTATTTCAGGCAATGCACGCCGCCGGAGTTTTCGGCCACGTTGCCGCCAATGGTGCAGGCGATTTGGCTGCTGGGGTCGGGGGCGTAGTACAGGCCCAGCGAGGCCACCGCTTCGGAAATGGCGAGGTTGCGCACCCCACCTTGCACCACCGCTGTGCGGGCCAGCGGGTCAATGTTCAGGATGCGGTTGAACTTGGCCAGCGACAGCGTGACCCCTTGCGCATGCGGCATGGCACCACCAGAAAGCCCTGTGCCTGCCCCACGCGCCACCACCGGCACGCGCAGGGCATGGCAGGCCTTGAGCACAGCGGCCACTTGCGATTCGGTTTCGGGCAAGGCCACCGCCAGCGGGCGCTCGCGGTAGGCGGTCAGGCCGTCACATTCGTAGGGAATGGTGTCCTCGGCCTGCCACAGCAGGGCATGCGATGGCAACACCGCACGCAGGGCCTGCACCACCTCGGCTTGGCGACGGCTGCGGTCGAAGGAGGCGGCTTGTGCGCTGGTCAGGGGGGCATTCATGGCGTTTGAGGGATAGACCAAAAGATGCCGGTCAGTTTAGGCCAAAGCCCGCCCGCTGATGTGAAGAATCTTGCAGCGGTTTGTGAGCCGCTTGCGGTGTCAGGCCACCGCTTTCCTCAGCCACTCGGCAAAGGCTGCGCATTCCCAGCGGTCCATGGTGCCGGTGCGCCAGCACAGGTAGTGCGCGTGCGGGCTGGGTACATGGCGCGGATACAGGGGCACCAGCGTGCCGTGCTCCAGCCAAGGGGCCGCCAGCTTCAGCCGCACCAAGGCCACGCCCATGCCCGCGGCGGCACCGTCGCACATCAGGCCAATATCGTTGAACTGCGAGCCGTCCACCGGTTCGGGCCAGTCTAGGTTGTGCGCGGCAAACCAGGTACGCCAGGGCTCCAGCGGGCTGCGCAGCAGCGGCACGCCTTCTAGGTCTTGCGGGGTTTCAAACGGGCCATGTTCGCGGGCAAAAGCGGGTGAGGCCAGGGGCGTGACATCGTCTTTCATGAGGCAGACGTGTTCCACATCGGCATAGCGCCCGGTGCCAAAGCGGATGGTGAGGTCGGCATCTTCGGCCACCACATCCAAGAGCGGAATGCTGACCTGCAAGGTCAGGTCGATCTCGGGGTAGGTTTCGCTGAACTGCTTGAGGCGCGGCAGCAAAATGGAGCGAGCAAAGGTGGGTGTGACCGCCAGCCGGAGCTTGCGCCGCCCCGGTGTGACCGACTGGCTGGGGAATTTTTGCAGGTGCGACAAGCCCTCGCGCACATGCGCTAGGTATTCGCTGCCTTCGGTGGTCAGTGAAAAATCGGCCCGCCCGAACAGTTTGGTACCCAGAATCTGCTCCAGCTGCTTGATGCGGTGGCTGACTGCGCTGGGTGTCACGCACAGCTCTTCGCTGGTCTGGGTGACGCTGCGCAGCCGCGCCAGCGCCTCGAAGGTGAGCAGGCACTGAATAGGCGGAATCCGAATGGCCATGCGAACACCTCTTTCAGATGGTCAGATCAGCGAAACACCACGGTTTTGTGGCCGTTGAGCAGCACGCGGTGTTCGCCGTGCCACTTCACGGCCCGCGCCAACACCTGGCTTTCGGTGTCGCGGCCCAGGGCCGTCAGGTCGTCCACCGTGTCGGTGTGGTCCACACGGGCCACGTCTTGTTCAATGATGGGGCCTTCGTCCAGATCTGCCGTGACGTAGTGCGCCGTGGCCCCGATAAGCTTCACACCCCGGTCGTGCGCTTGGTAATAGGGTTTGGCCCCCTTGAAGCTGGGCAGAAAGCTGTGGTGGATGTTGATGGCCTTGCCCGAGAGTTCGCGGCAGAGGTCGTTGCTCAAAATTTGCATGTAGCGCGCCAGCACCACCAACTCGGCCCCTTCGGTGCGGATGATGTCGAGTTGCCGGGCCTCGGCCTGCGCCTTGCTGGCTGCCGTCACCGGGATGTGGTGAAAGGGCACGTTGTAGCTGGCGGCCAGTTGGTAAAAGTCGCGGTGGTTGCTGACAATGGCCCGAATGTCCAGCGGCAGCAGGCCGCTTTTCCAGCGGAACAGCAGGTCGTTCAGACAATGCCCTTCCTTGCTGACAAAAATCACCGCGCGCATGGGCTCGGCCAGGGGGTGCAGGCCCCACTGCATGGCAAAGGGTTGGGCAAAGGGCTGTAAGCGGGCACGCAACTCGTCGGGCGACAAGGTGGGACAGGCGAACTGCACCCGCATGAAGAACAGACCCGTATCGGGGTCGTTGTACTGCGCGGCTTCTTCAATGTTGCCGCCGTTGTCCAGCAGAAAACCGGAGACGGCATGCACGATGCCGGGTCGATCCGGGCATGAAAGGGTCAGAACATAGGTGTGTTGCATGGCGGGCGATTGTCGCAGCATGGCCCTGGGTGGGCTCACCGCAACGGCCCGTATTGGAGCCCGTGCACACCCACAGGCGGTGCCAGAATCCAAGCGTTTTTCTTCAGACCCTTCTCAGGAGACTCAACGATGAGCCCAGACGCGCTACGCATGGACAACCAGTGGCTGCCCTTCACCCCCAACCGCAGTTTTCAGAAAGACCCGCGCGTGTTCGTGGCCGCCGATGGCATGCACTTCACCACCCACGATGGGCGGCAGGTGCTGGACGGCATCTCCAGCCTGTGGTGCGTGAGTGCGGGCCACAACCGGCGTGCCATCAACGAAGCCATCAAGCAGCAGCTCGACACGCTGGACTACGCCACCGCCTTCAGCGTGAGCAACGACAAGGCCTTTCGCGCCGCCGAAATGATTGCCGCCCTGGCCCCCGGCGACTTGAACCGGGTGCTGTTTTGCAACTCGGGCAGTGAGGCGGCAGACACCGCCTTGAAAGTGGCCTTGGCCTACCACCGCGCACGCGGCGAAGGGCAGCGCAACCTGTTCATTGGCCGCGAGCGCGGCTACCACGGCGTGGGTTTTGGCGGCATGAGCGTGGGCGGCATTCCGGCCAACCGCAAGGTGTACGGCACCAGCCTGCTGCCGCGCGTAGACCACATGCGTTTCATCCACGACCCGGTCAACCATGCCTACATCCACAACGCCGAGCCGGTGTGGGACGAAGACCCGCTGCTGGAGCTGGAAAACCGCATCCTGCCGCTGCACGACCCCAGCAACATTGCCGCCGTCATCGTGGAGCCGGTGGCAGGCAGTGCGGGCTGGTATGTGCCGCCACAGGGCTACCTGAAGCGCCTGCGCGAGATTTGCGACAAACACGGCATTTTGTTGATTTTTGACGAGGTGATCACGGGTTTTGGCCGCCTGGGCACCGCGTTTGCATCCGGCTACTTTGGCGTGCAACCCGACATGCTGAACTTTGCCAAGGCGGTGACCAACGGCGTGTTTCCGCTGGGTGGCGTGATCTGCACCGACCGCATTTACGACACGATGATGGGCGCGCACCGCAGCGCCCCGGAACACGCCATTGAGTTCTTCCACGGCTACACCTATTCCGGCCACCCGGTGGCCTGCGCAGCCGCCATTGCCACGCTGGATTTGTTCCGCGAAGAGCAGCTGTTTGAGCGTGCCGCCGCCATGGGGCCGGTGCTGGGCGATGCCATGCACAGCGCCCTGAAGGGCCTGCCGCATGTGGTGGGCATCCGCAGCTTTGGGCTGGCCGCTGCGGTGGAGCTGGCCCCGCTGCCGGGTCTGCCGGGCAAGCGGGCGTTTGATGTGTTCATGGACTGCTACCACCGGGGCGTGCTGGTGCGCAACGCGGGCGAGAACCTGGTGTTTGCGCCGCCCTTCATCGTGAACAAGTCGCAGATTGAAACCCTGGTCGGCGTGCTGGCCGATGCCATCAAGCGGCTGGGCTGAACGCCCCTTTCAGCGCTTCATCTGCTCGCGCAACTCGGCACAGTGGTCGGTGTCGGGGCCGGGGGGTGTGGGCCAGACGGTGTGGGCTTGGGCATCCGCCGTCAGGGCCTGCTCAGCGCCGGTCTGTGTGGGCAACAGCATCAGCACATGATGGTCTTGCCCGCTGGGCAGGTGCAAGGGCACACCCAAATCGCGCCGCACATGGCCATTGCCCGCCACCAGCAACACCGTCTGCCCCGGTTGCAGGGCTGATGCGGCCACCTCGCTCAGGCGCTGGTCGCGGGCGATTTGAATGCGGGCCATGGGCCGAATTTGCCGCTCGGGCAACAGGCCGCAGTGGCCCTGCTGCATTTGCGCTTGCTGCTCGGCCAGCGCGGCAGCGGGCAGGCGCTGGTCCCAGCGTTCGTCGGCCATCACAGCGCGCATCTCGGCACGCGGCAAGTTGCCGCCCAGCACCGGCACACCGGCGGCCACTGCCGCCATGACCACCGGCCCATACACCGCCCACGGCCAGCCACCTTGTGCCTCGTCGCCCCAGCGCAGGGCGGCGCGCACCTCGGCCTCGCTGGCCTGGGCGGGCAGGCCACGGGTGCTGCCGCCTTGGTCGGCCATTTCCAGCACCAGCGCGGCCAGCCGCCCCTGCCCGGCCAAGGTTTGCACCGTGGCCCGTTGCAGGGCTTGGTGGCTGGGGTTGTCGTGCTGTTCGCCCAGCAACAGCAAGGGCGTGGTGGGCAATTGCGCCAACCAGCGCGGGGCATCGTCGGGTAAAGCGGGCTGGGGCTGGGCTTGGGCAGGCATCCACCCAGCCAGCGCCAGCGCACTGGCGCACGCACCGGCAGACGCACGGGCACGCAAACCCGTGCGCCACCGTCCGCTCAGCAGACACAAACAGGGGCTGAAAATGCTGGAGGTCAGGGCCGTTAAGTTCATGTCGCCATGCTACGCCGCCCCAGCAGGCCGCCATCGGCACGAGACGGTTTAACCCTTGGGGGTGCTGCAACATCCTCGACAATCAGGGCATACCCTAGGTTCATGGTTTCAGCCCCGTGTCTGTTTATTTACCTGTTGCCCCGACATCGTGGCAGCGCGTCATCTTGACGCTGCTGCTGGCCTATGGCGCTGCGCGTTTGTGTGTCTGGCTGCACACCCCCATTCCGTGGATGATGGGGCCGCTGCTGGCCACAGCACTGGTGTCCATATTGGGTGCGCACACCGAGAGTTGGGTGGCGTTTCGCAACACCGGTCAGTGGATTGTGGGCACCGCGCTGGGGCTGTACTTCACGCCCGAGGTGGGGCACTTGATCTTGGGCTGGTGGTGGGCCATTGCCCTGGGCGTGCTCTGGGCGCTGGCGCTGGGTCTGGGTTTTGGGGCTTGGCTGCGGCACCACCATGCGCCACGCTGGCCCGACCTGAGCCCGGCCCAGTTGCGCAGCACCAGCTACTTTGCCAGCGCCATTGGCGGCGCTTCCGAAATGACGCTGCTGGCCGAGCGCCACGGTGCCCGCACCGACTTGGTGGCCGCTGCACACAGCCTGCGCGTGCTCATGGTCACGCTCACCCTTCCGTTTGCTTTGCAGTTCTGGGGCGTGCACGGGCTGCACCCGCTGCCCGATACCCTGCGCAGCGTGCAAGCAGACGGCTTGGCCCTGCTGGCTGGGCTGACGCTGCTGGGTGTCTGGCTGATGCGCCGCCTGGGGCGGGCCAACCCGTGGCTCATGGGCGGGCTGCTGGTCAGCATGGGCCTGAGCCTGTCTGGCGTGGTGCTGTCGGCCCTGCCCGGCGGCCTGACCAATGCCGCGCAGATGGTCATTGGGGTGAGTTTGGGGGTGCGTTTTACCCCGGCTTTTTTGCACACCGCGCCGCGCTGGCTGGCTTCGGTGGCGCTGGGCAGTGCGGTCATGATGGCACTGTGCGCCGCCTTTGCGTGGGCGCTGGCGGCCCTAACGGGGGCACACCCAGCGACGCTGGTGCTGGGCACCTCACCCGGTGGCATTGCCGAGATGGCCATCACCGCCAAGGTGCTGCAACTGGGGGTGCCGGTGGTGACGGCCTTTCAGGTCAGTCGGCTGGTGGCGGTGCTGATCTTGGCCGAACCCTTGTTCCGCTGGTGGAATGCCCGGCAGGCCCGCGCCGCTGCGTGATCAAGGGGCCAGCGGGGCCGCGCCCTGTCAGTGCATGACCACCGGCATCTGGGCCAGCGTGGCATAGCCTTCTAGGGTGCTTTCCACTTCTTCTTGTGACGGGGTTTTTTGCTGCCAAGCGGTGATTTGGCGCTGAAACATCTCGGCCCACGAGCCATCGAGGTAAATCTCTTTGCCCGCACGTTTGTCCACGATCTCAAAACCGTGGCGTGGCATCTGGGGGCCGTCGGGGTTGACGGCCTCGCCTTCGAGGGGGGCGTTGGCCAGAATGTGGACCACGGCGAAGGCTTCCGAGTCATAGAGCATGTGCATGGCGGGGTTCTCCTGACAAACAGGGCGGCTGAAAAACAAATCAAGGTTCCGGCGGAACGGGTCAGACAGCCGCTAGATAGGATACGTTCCCTTGGCTTTCAAGGGCCTTGCAAGGGGCATGCGGGGTTTCAGTAGGCCGAGCCGCGTTCTTTGCTGCCCTTGATGCCGCTGATTTGCCAGGCCGTGCGTTGGTTAATCAGCCGGGCCAGAAACTCCAGCTCCTCGTCGGTGTGGTTAAACGCCTTGGCGGGCTGGAGCACCACCTTGTCATCCATCACGCGGTCGGCCCAAACGGCTTGGTGGTACTCGGTCACCAGCGTGCGCCGGTCGTCGCGGGTGGCCATGTCCACCGTGCCGTAGCAGTTGCAGAAATAACTGCGGTCGCCCTGGTCGGCAAATATCTCGGTATAGACCCCCGTACCCCGAATACCAGCCGTGAGCGTGGGCGTGGCAATCTGCCGCCCCGTGCCCCGGCCCCAGACGCTGACCACCGCCCCACTGAGCAGCCGCAGCACCGACACCACGTTCAGCGTGCGGCCCCGCTCCACCACCAGCCGCGAATTCTGGCGCACATGAAATGCCGCGTTACCCACCACAAACACCAGGCGCGAACGCGGGCCGGTCTCCACCACATCGCCCGACTGGATCATCGAGCCCGGATACAGCCGCTGACCATTGGCCAGCGCGTCGCCTTCTAGCTCCACGATGTTGCTGCGACTGAGCGCCTGCGCCGCCGGCCAGCCGCCCAGCGCCACCCAAGCTGCTGCCGCTTGCAGCGCCTGACGGCGTTGAAACCACAGCAGCTCTGACGCTTGCCGACCTTGAAGTTGATGTGCACTCATGGTGTGACCGAAAGCCTGAAAAATGATGAAAAAACCCGACTCAAGGCAGGCGTGCCAACAATTGATCAACCCGGTCCCCGTTGGACTGGGTGATGCGGATGCGTACCGGCAGGTGCGCATGCGCCGGGGCCAGCCAGATTTCGACCTGATGGTCATGCGGCTCGCGAGGCTCGCGCACCAGTTTGCGGGCACGCAGCGCACCCGCAGGCAACACCAAGGACTCGGTAGCCTGCACCTGGAAACGCCAGATTTCTGCATCGCTGGTGCCCGCCACCTGCATGCTGATGACCTGCCCCGTGGCAACCCCCTGAGGCTGGGCTTGCAGCAACCCGGCCAGTTGCATGAACAGGCTCAGGCGATCTTGTGCCCCGGCTTGCAGCGGTACGTCGGGCTGGTTGTTGCTGAAGCGGATGGTCTGGCGCTCTGCATCAAAGTGCGCGGCTTTCTCGCTGCGGGTTTTGTCGGCAAAACGCTCGGGCAGCAAACCCGTGGGCAACACGCGCCCGGTGCTGGTCTGCACCCGGCTACCCAGCAGCGGCAGGCGAATCTCTAGGCGGGCGCTGTAGCGGCCTGCGGCGTTCGTCCAGTCCAGCCCACTGCGGGCACGGTAGCTGAAGCCTTTGACCACGCCATCGACCTCGTAGTCCAGCCGCACACTGTCGGGCACGGCAGCCGGTGGCAAGTTAGACACGGCGGGCACCGCAGCACGGGCCGTGCTGCGCGGTGCTGCATCGCTGAGCTGGGCCAGCAAGGTGTCGGTCGGTGGCAGCGGGATGGGGGCTGGCGAGGGTTCGGGCGGGTGTTCAGGTGGGGGGTCGGGCAGGGCTTCGTGCAGTGCCGGTGTCTGCGGTAGTGGCGGCAAGGCTTGGGTCTGTGATGCCTGTGTCGTCGGCACTTTGGCCTCGCGCACAGCACGGGCGGGCGGCACGGCCACAGCGGGGCGGTCAGCCACTTCAGCCGGTGGGTTGTGTACGGTGCCCAGGGTCAGGCGCAGCAAGGGCGGCCCCGCCAGCGGATGGGCAGCCGCGGCAAGGGCTTGCACAGGGGGCGCATCAGGCGCTGCGTCGGCCAGCGCCGAAGACAACACCCCGGCAGCAGGGCGGGGTTCATCGGGCGAGGAGGCCCAGGGTTGCCAAGCCCCCAGCAGCAAGCCGTGCAAGGCCAGCACCCAAACCACCAGCACAAGCAGCGTCAAGCCACCCGGCCCCGTCCGGCCTGTGGCGGCTGGGCACACGGTTGCGTCAGACCGCTGCATGGCCCAAATCGCTGCTCAATTGGCGCGCACAGCGCAGCAAGGCGCTGGCCGGTGCGCCATGCCAAGCGGTGTCCAGCGTGCTGACCGAGCCCAACACCACCAGCCCCAGCGCCAGACGGCCCTGGGCATCAAACACTGGCGCACAAAACCCCGCCACCCCCGGCAGCAGGCTGTGCACCACCCGCGCCAGCCCCTGCTGCCGGGTTTCAAGCAGCACAGCCTGTACCGCCTGCGGGGTTTGTGGCACATCGACCCAGGGCAGGTCGGTGGATGGGCGTTTTTTCAGGCGGGCCAGTTCCTCGCGGATCATGGGCTCTAGGCGCTGCGCATCCCGCCCCTCCGTCCCCATGAAAGCGGCAAAACAGCGCCCCGTGGCCGAGGTGAGCAGCGGCATCACATCGCCCAGCCGCAGCGTCACCGGCACGGTCTGCGGCGCTTCCAGCCAGTGCACCATGGTCGGGCCGTGGTTGCCCCAAACGGCAATCGCCAGGGTGTGGCCGGTTGCCTGCAACAAGGCGGGCAGGCGTTCGCGGGCCAGCTTGACGGCATCCATGCGGCTCAAGCTGGCCAGCCCCAGCCGCAGCGCTGCGGGCCCCAGGTCGTAGCGCGTGCTCACCAAGTCCTGCACCACCAAGCCCAGCCGCTGAAAGCTCACCAAATAGCGGTGCGCCTTGGCCGCACTCATGCCCGCCGCGGCGGCCAAGTCGCGCAGCATCAGCGGGCCACTGGCGTGCGACAAAACATTGAGCAGTTCAAAGCCCACCTCGACCGACTGAATGCCCGCCCGCAGGGGCTCGGTTTCGTCGGCGGGCAGGTGGGATGGGGCATCAGCGGCAGGCATCGGGGCAGCGGGCATGGGGGCGGTTTGCACTAGAATGTCCAGCTTTACGGATAGGTAAATTCATTTCACTATTCGTAATTGTCATCACAGCGAAGGCAGGAGACAGGCATGAAACTGGCAACTTACAAAGACGGCTCACGCGACGGGCAACTGGTGGTGGTGTCGCGCGATTTGTCGATCGCGCATTATGCGACTGGCATCGCCCACCGGCTGCAACAGGCCCTGGATGACTGGAACTTCATCAGCCCACAGCTCAACGACCTGTACCTGACGCTGAACCAAGGCAAAGCGCGGCATGCTTTTGCCTTCGACCCGGCGCTGTGCACGGCCCCCTTGCCCCGCGCCTACCAGTGGGCCGACGGCTCAGCCTACCTGAACCATGTGGAGCTGGTGCGGGCGGCGCGCAACAGCGAGGTGCCCGCCTCGTTCTACACCGACCCGCTGATGTACCAAGGCGGCAGCGACGACTTTTTAGGCCCCTGCGACGACGTGGTGGTGCCCAGCGAGGACTTCGGCATCGACTTCGAAGCTGAAGTGGCCGTCATCACCGGCGATGTGCCCATGGGTGCCAGCCCCACACAGGCCCTAGAGGGCATCCGGCTGCTGATGCTGGTCAACGATGTGTCGCTGCGTAACCTGATTCCTGCCGAACTGGCCAAGGGCTTTGGCTTCTTCCAGAGCAAACCGGCCAGCGCCTTCAGCCCGGTGGCCGTCACGCCCGACGAACTGGGCAGCGCTTGGCAAGGGGGCCGCGTGCATTTGACGCTGCACAGCACCTGGAATGGCCGCACCGTAGGCCTGTGCGAAGCCGGCCCCGAGATGACCTTCCACTTCGGCCAGCTGATTGCCCACATGGCCAAAACGCGGCGGGTGCGCGCCGGTTCGGTGGTCGGCAGTGGCACCGTCAGCAACCAAGCCAGCGTGGTCAATGGCCAAAAAACCTGGCCCAAGGGCTACAGCTGCATTGCCGAAAAGCGAGCCATTGAAACCATTCTGGACGGCCAACCCCGCACCGGCTTCATGAAGTTTGGCGACACCATCCGCATAGAAATGAAGGGGCTAGACGGCCAGAGCGTGTTTGGTGCCATTGACCAGCGCATTGCGCCACTGACCGCCTGAACACGCTGGGCAGTTCAGACAACGGCGGCTGAATCGTCGGCTGGCGACTCGGCCTCTGGCAGGCGCGTGGCCAGCACTTTGTCGATGGTGCGGCCATCCATGTCCACAATCTCGAAGCGCCACAGCTCCCAGTTCACGGTATCGCCCTCTTTGGGCAAGCGGCCCGTCAGCAGCATCATCAAACCACTGAGCGTGTGGTAGCGGCCCCGCTCCTCGTCGGGCACGGCATCTAGGCCCAGGCGGTCTTTCAGCTCCGGCACCGGAATGTGACCATCGAGCAGCCACGAACCATCTTCGCGCTGCACCGCCCACGACGTAGCCGGGTCACGCGGGCGGAATTCGCCGGTAATCGCCTCAATCAGGTCTTGCAGCGTCACGATGCCCTGCACCTCGCCGTACTCGTCAATCACAAACGCCATCTGCCCGCCCGACTGGCGGAAGTTGTCCAGCAGCTCCATGCCGGTGATGGTCTCGGGCACATACAGCGGCTCTTGCATGGGCTGGCGCTCCAGGTCGCGGTTCACGCCGCGCAGCGCTTGCGAGAGCCATTTGCGCGCATTCACCACCCCCACCACCGCATTCAAGTCACCGCGCACCACCGGAAACCGCGCATGGTCCGATGCCTCCACCCGCGCCATGTTGACCTCGAAACTCTCATCCAAATCCAGGGCCACCACATCGCTGCGCGGCACCATGAGCGAGCCAATCTGCCGGTCGTCCAGCCGGAACACATTGCGCACCATGGCGTGCTCGTGCGACTCAATCACCCCGGCGCTGGTGCCCTCGGCCAGCATGGCATGGATTTCTTCCTCGGTCACCGCATTGGCCTGCCCCTGCTGAATACCCAGCAAGCGCAGCAGCGTCTGGGTAGAAACCGACAGCAGCAGCACAAACGGCTTGGTCGCCAGCGCCAGCGCATTGATGGGCCGCGCCACCATGCGCGCCAGCAGTTCGGGGTTGGACTGCCCGATGCGCTTGGGCACCAACTCACCCACCACAATCGAAAAATACGTGATCAGCACCACCACCAGCCCTGTGGCCAGCCACTGACTGAACGCCTGCGTCAAACCCAGCGAGGCCAGCCACACCCCCAGCGGTGCCGCCAACGCCGCCTCACCCACAATGCCATTGAGCACACCAATGGACGTGATGCCAATTTGGATGGCCGACAAAAACCGCGTCGGGTCTTCGCCCAGCTTCACCGCCGCCGCCGCCGCCCGGTCACCCTCGTCCACCAGCTTTTGCAAGCGTGCCTTGCGGGCCGTCACCAGCGCCAACTCCGACATGGCAAACAAGCCATTGAGCAGAATCAGCGCGAACAGTATGAAAATTTCCATGATGGAGAAGACAAGAGGTAGGTGCCTGAGCAGCGGCACAGCGTTCGTTCATTGTAGTGACCGGGCTTGAATGCGCTGTGAACACGCGCCCGCAGCAACATGCATGCCTCTTTTGACGGGTACTTGCTTCCGTTTGAATTCAGTGCAAATGTGGTTTCAAAGAGGAACCGGCGCAGGCTGATACCTTTTCCTCCTCAATCTGACACAATTTATGGCTGTCCACGGTTCTTTGTGGATGCGTTCTACATGCACCAAGCACAACCCCTGACCATCGGTTCCAACCTGTTGACGACCATTGAGCGGCTCGGCACCACAGACGATCCGCTCCCGTCGTTTGAACTGGCTCGTCTCAAACGCGAGGCCGCCAAGCTGCTGAAGGCAAACGCCCAAGAAGCCTATGTGGTGCAAGCGGGTCTTGCTGCCCTAGAGTGGGACGCTGCCGCCGTGTTGGACAACACCAACAAGGCCTTGCGTTTGGGGGCCACTGTGACCACTTACCTGAACTGTGCGCTTTCGTTGCGCCTTGTTGGCAACACCGCAGGTGCTGTGCAACTGGTCACCGAGGCCGTGCAGCGCTACCCAGCGGACATGGAAGTACAAAAGCTTGCGGTAGAGGTGTTGATCAGCGCCGGGCGCTTGCATGAAGCGGCAAAAATTTGCCAAGCCATGATTGACCGTTCTCTACCACATGCGGACTTTATAGACGGCACCTTGTTTTTGGCGGCCCAGGCAGACAAGCTGGGTATCACCGATGAAACGATGTCTGCTCAGGCGGGCTTTGCCCGTGATGTTTTGACGGCTCATCGCCGCCGCATACATGGATACACCGTGCGCGTGTCATCTGACCCCGATGGCTCCGAGATGTTGGTGTTCAGCATCCAGTTCATCGGCACCCCCCTTGATGAAATGCGCCTAGAAAGCGAATTGGCTTCCAAGCTCGCTGATTTGCCCGACTGGGACCCCTGTGTGTTTGTGATGGAACTGTTAGCCACCCCTTTGCAGCATGCCGATCTCTCCGTCTGATCTGCTGCGGCTGGCACATGAGCTGGCTCAGAACGAGGGCAATGAAGCACACGTGCGCTCTGCCGTGTCGCGTGCCTACTATGCTGGCCTGCATGCCACACGGCAAACCTTTGCGGGCAGAGAGCGCATGGGCAATGAGTCCAGCCACGCTGAAATCATTGGTCGAGCCACAGCCCATAGCAAAGGCATGAACCCTGGCCGCAGCGCTGCCGCGCAAATTGCCCTCCAGCTCAGCAAGTTGCGCAGGTTGCGCAATGCGGCCGATTACGACATCAGCGAACCCTTTCTGCGCCCGCAAGACTGTCAAGCAGCGTTACTTCGAGCGCAAGAAGTTCTCCGCCTGTGCCAAGAAGTCACTCAAAAAGTTGCTGAATCCCAGCGCTGAGCTACAACGGGCGAAAACCCGCCTGAAATCCCCCGCATGCAACACCCCACACCCCCAGGGAACCCCACCCCCGCCGACAGCGCTGTCACCGCTGCCGCCACAGAAGCCGCCCAAGCCTTCATCCAGCGCTGGCACGGCGTAGCCGCTTCCGAGTTGGCCACGTCGCAAAGCTTTGTCATCGAACTCTGCGCCCTGCTGGGCGTGGAGCCGCCCACGCACGAGCCGCATTACCAGTTCGAGCGCCCCATCACCTTCCGCCACGGCGATGGCACCAGCAGCCCAGGCCGGGTGGACTGCTACAAGCGCGGCCACTTTGTGTGGGAAAGCAAAAAGCTCAAGCCCAAAGCCAGCGGCATGCCCACCGCCACCACCAAAGCCTTTGACGATGCCCTGCTGAAAGCCCGCCAGCAGGCCGAAAACTACGCCCGTGCCCTGCCTGCCGCTGAAGGCCGCCCGCCCTTTTTGGTGGTGGTGGACGTGGGCCATGTGATTGAGCTGTACGCCGAATTCACCCGCAGCGGGGCCACCTACACCCCGTTTCCTGACCCGCGCAGCCACCGCATCCGCCTCGGCCAACTGGCCGACCCGGCCATTCGCGCCCGCCTGCAAGCGCTGTGGACAGACCCGCTCAGCCTTGACCCCTCGCGCATCAGCGCCAAAGTCACCCGCGCTGTGGCCGCTGAGCTGGCCGACTTGGCCAAAAGCCTGGAAGCGGCGGGCCACCACCCGGAAACCGTGGCCGCTTTCCTCACGCGCTGCCTGTTTTCCATGTTTGCCGAAGACGTGGGCCTGCTGCCGCCCAGCCCGCCCGCCCATGCGCTGCCCGGCACCGCGCCGCTGGGCAGTTTTGCCCAGCTGCTGACCCACTACCGCGAACAGCCCGCCACCCTGGCGCAAATGCTGCGCGTGCTCTGGCAGGGCATGGACGTGGGCGGCTTCAACCCGGCCATTGCGCAGACCGTGTTGCGCTTCAACGGCAAGCTGTTCAAAGGCGCCGGGACGGATGGCTATGTGCTGCCGCTGACCACCGCGCAAATTGACGGCCTGTTGCGCGCCGCCCGCGCCAACTGGCAAGAGGTGGAGCCCGCCATTTTTGGCACCCTGCTAGAACGCGCCCTGAACCCCACCGAGCGCCACGCCCTCGGCGCGCACTACACGCCCCGCGCCTATGTGGAGCGGCTGGTGCTGCCCACCGTGGTCGAGCCGCTGCGCGCCGACTGGGCCAACGCCCAAGCCGCCGCCGTGCTGCTGGCCCGCGAGGCCGAGGCGCTGGACGGCAAAAAGCGCGAGGCCAAGCTGGCCGAAGCCCGCGCCGAAATCCGCCGGTTTCACCACCAGCTGTGCGCCACCCGCGTGCTGGACCCGGCCTGCGGCAGTGGCAATTTTTTGTATGTGACGCTGGAACACCTCAAGCGCCTGGAGGGCGAAGTCATCAACCAACTGGAAGCCCTGGGCGAGACGCAGGACAAGCTGGGCCTAGAGGGCGAGACGGTGACGCTGAAACAGCTGCGCGGCATGGAGCTGAACGCCCGCGCTGCGGCCTTGGCCGAGTTGGTGCTGTGGATTGGTTGGTTGCAGTGGCATGTGCGCACGCGGGGCCTGTCCAGCGTGGCCGAGCCGGTGGTGCATGACTACCGCAACATTGAGAACCGCGACGCGGTGCTGGCCTTTGACCGGGCCGAGCCTGCGCAAGATGTGGACGGCCAGCCCCTGACGCGCTGGGATGGTGTCACGTTCAAAAAACACCCGGTCACGGGCGAAGACGTGCCCGACGAGACGGCGCAAACCGTGCAGTGGGCTTATGTGAACCCGCGCCCGGCGCAGTGGCCAGAGGCGGAATTTATTGTGGGCAACCCGCCCTTCATTGGTAAGTTGAAGATGCGCGAGGCCTTGGGCGATGGCTATGTCGTTTCCTTGCGGGACACGTATGTCGATGTGCCAGACAGTGCCGATTTCGTCATGTACTGGTGGCACAAAGCTGCGAGTCTCGTGGCTCAAGCTTCGGCTCGTCAGTTCGGGTTCATCACCACCAACAGCTTGACGATGACCTACAACCGTCGAGTGGTTGAAGCTCACCTTCAAGCCAAAAAACCGGTTCATCTTCGCTATGCCATCCCCGACCACCCTTGGGTTGACAGTGCGCAAGGAGCAGCAGTCCGCATTGCGATGACGGTGGGCGCGCCCGGTTCTGGTGAGGGATCGTTGCACGCCGTTGTTTCTGAGTCGGACGGAGACATAGATGCCCTTTCAGTTGTGCTGTCTGAGCGGACTGGCGTGATACACGCAAACCTTGTCGTTGGTACAGATGTGACCAAAGTTCAGCGGTTGCGCTCGAATAGCGACATATCTGCCATGGGCATGATCCTGGTGGGCTCAGGCTTCATCGTTGAGCAGGGCGACCCGCTGTTGCTCGCGGAACCGGAGCGGATCAAGCCGTACTTGAATGGCAAAGACCTGACGCAGCGATCACGCGGTGTGTATGTCATCGACATGTACGGACTCAAGGAAGATGAGGTTCGTCAGCAATACCCCGCCTGTTACCAGCGTCTGTACGAGCGTGTAAAGCCTGAGCGCAATGTGAGCAATGACAAGACGCTGCGTGAACTCTGGTGGCTGTTCCGGCGGACGAATATTCAGCTGCGCAGCGCCATCTCCGGCTTGTCTCGCTACATCGGCACAACCGAAACGGCTAAACATCGCCTATTCAGCTTCATATCCGGCTTGGTTACGCCCGATCAGAAAATTCGTGTCGTCGGCAGTGATGATGCGCTGTTATTGGGCGTGCTCAGCAGTTCTATCCATGTCGAGTGGACTTTAAAGGTTGGCGGAACATTGGAAGATCGTCCGGTCTATAACAACACAATTTGCTTCGAACCCTTCCCCTTCCCCCACGAAGACACCGGCCTAAGCCCTGAGCTGGCCGAGCGCATTCGCCGCTTGGCCGAACAATTGGACGCGCACCGCAAAGCCCGCCAAGCGGCGTTCGAGTCGGTCACGCTCACGGGGCTTTACAACGTGCTGGACAAACTGCGCCGGGGCGAGGCGCTGAGCGCCAAAGACAAAACCCTGCACGAACAAGGCCTGGTCAGCGTGCTGCAAAGCCTGCACGACGAACTGGATGCCGCCGTGCTGGCCGCCTACGGCTGGAGCGACCTAGGCCCCGTGCCCTGGCGCAATGAGGCCGCCCGCGCCACCTGGACCGAAACCCTGCTGGCCCGCCTAGTGGCCCTGAACGCGCAACGCGCCGCCGAAGAAGCCAGCGGCACCGTGCGCTGGCTGCGCCCCAGCTTTCAAGACCCCGCCCAGCGCGCCCTGCAAGCCCAACCAGCCGCCGAACCCCCCGCACCCACGCCCACACAAACCGGCATTGAAGGGCTGGAATCCGCCGCCGAAGCTGCCGCCCGCACCGACACCGACACCCCCGACACCCCCCACCCCAGCCCAGCCCAAGCCGCCAGCCCCGAAGCCTGGCCCGCCACCCTGCCCGAACAAATGCGCGCCGTCGCCCAACGCCTACAAACCAGCCCCACCCCCCTGAACCTAGCCGCCATCGAAGCCAGCTTCAAAGGCAAAGGCCCCTGGAAAAAAGGCCTACCCCGCATCCTAGAAACCCTAGAAGCCCTAGGCCGCGCCCGGCAAGAGGGCGGGGGGTGGCGGGGGTGAGGCGAACCGGCCAGCATGCTTGCCGCACACCGGCGGTCAAGACTACGATGCAGCCCGTAGGCAATTTGTTTTTCAGCATCCCAAAGGGGGTTTTATGAATGTGGTCACTGTCGCGGACATCAGGCGCAGCGGATTTGCCGCTGTCGATGCGGCCCTAAAACACGGCCCTGTGCACTTGATGAAGCGCAACAGGCCCAGCGCCGTGCTGCTGAGCCCCGCCGATTACGAACGTCTTGTGCAACAAGCCCAGCACAACGCCACCCTATCGGGCCGTGCCGGACTGGACATGCTCTTGTCGCCAGAACCCGTATCCAACGCTGGCCTAGACACAGACGGGATGCAGCAGCGTTTGGCACAAATACAGACCAACTGGCCTGATCGATGAAGCTGTTTCTAGATGCCTGTGCCTTGATTTACCGGTTTGAAGGCGCGCATGCCTTCCGCCAAGCCACCATCTTGCTGTTGCAGCAACTCACGGCGCGACAAACAGCGGTAGAGCTGGCTGTTTCTCGTCTTTCTGTCATGGAATGCCGCATCAAGCCGTTGCGAGAGGGCGATGGCGTGCTGTTACAGCGCTACACAGATTTTTTTGCGTCGGTTCAGATACTGGAACTGGATGCAGCGGTGGTTGATGTGGCGACCCATTTGCGCGCCCGCCACGGGCTCAAGACACCCGATGCCTTGCAGGCCGCGACTGCCTTGGTTTGGCAGCGCACCGGCGACGAAGTTTTGTTTGTGACGGCCGACCAAGGATTCGACCGTGTGCCCGCATTGGCTGTTCGGACGATCAAGCCAGCCTCCCCGGCGTGAAGAATCGGGGTTAAAGAGTCGGGGTCAGATTCCAATGGACGCTTTCAGATTTGTCAAAAAATAGCTATTTGGTTGTAGTTGAACCTAACTCCCTCTGATTGGGGTTGATACTTAGTGTCTAGTTGTTAATATGTTGGCTGTATTTGATCAGCGTCAATGCACTCTCCCTGTTTGAAAGACCTCTTACCATGGCAACCATCCCAGGCACTACAGACAACGACATCATTCTCGGCGGCCCAGGCAACGACAACGTTATCCGCAGCGAAACCCAAGACCAGCTCAGCTTCACGGTAGACGACGCGGGCAACTTCTTTGTGGCGGGCGGCATTGACGGCATCGACCAACTGATCGGCATTGAGCAGATCGTCACCGCAGACGGCACGCTGACCGTGCACCATCGCGAAAGCGGGATTACCAGCGTCAACACGACCACTGCCGGCGAGCAAAACGAACCCAAAGTCGCTGCGCTGGCCGATGGGGGCTATGTGGTGGTTTGGATGTCCATGAACCAGGACGGCGACGACTGGGGCATTTATGCCCAACGCTACGATGCCAGCGGCAACAGGTTGGGCACGGAAACCCAGATCAACACCCACTCGACCAGCAGCCAAGAAAACCCCAAGATTGCCGCCCTACCTGATGGGGGCTACGTGGTGACTTGGGCATCACTGCTCCAAGACGACGGCAACGACTGGGGCGTTTATGCGCAGCGCTTCGATGTCAGCGGTCACGCAGTAGGTTCAGAGACGCAGATCAATACGCACACAGCTTACAGCCAAGACATCCCGATCATCACCGCCTTAGCTGACGGCGGCTATGTGGTGGCCTGGAGTTCGCAGCATCAGGATGGCAGTGAATGGGGCGTATATACCCAGCGCTACGATGTCAACGGCATCGCGGTCGGTACTGAAACACGGGTCAACACCACCACAGAACACAGCCAAATAGGCACCAGCATTACCGCCCTGGCCGATGGCGGTTATGTGGTGACCTGGATGTCGCAGTACCAAGACGGCAGTGAATGGGGGGTGTACCTCCAGCGTTTCGATGCCAGCGGTACGGCGGTTGGTACAGAAACCCAAGTCAACACCACCACGGCTAACAGCCAAGAAAGCCCTAGTGTCACCGTACTGACCGACGGGGGCTATGTGGTGGCTTGGATGTCGCAGTACCAAGACGGGAGTGAATGGGGGGTGTACCTCCAGCGTTTCGATGCCAGCGGTACGGCGGTCGGTACTGAAACACAGGTCAACACCACCGAGTACGAATTTCAGTACTTTCCAACCATTGCAGCCTTGGCTGACGGGGGTTATGTGGTGGTATGGGAGTCCGTACCCCAGGACAGTGGTGGCTGGGACGTGGGTATCTACAGCCAGCGCTACGATGCCAACGGCAAACCCTTGGGCGGCGAGACGCTGGTCAACAGCTACACCGATGGAAACCAAGAGTGGCCCTCGGTGGCGGGTCTGGCTGATGGTGGTTATGTCATCACTTGGAGCTCAGAAGACTATACCGGTGGCACGATCTACAGCCAGCGGTACGACGCTGACGGTAAGCCCCTTCCTGTAATGACCTTGAGTGGGGGTGCCGAAAACAACTTCCTGCGACTGGATGTGCAGCTCGATGCCAAGACTGCTGCTGAAATCGAAGGTAATGCGGGTAACGACACTTTGATCGGTGGGCTGTACGACGACTTGCTCAACGGCGGCACGGGGAACGACATCTTGGTCGGAGGTGGGGGCGTTGACACCGCTGTGCGTTCCGAGACACAGGCTGACCTGACTTGGGGTGTAGCGGCTGACGGAGGTATCAGCCTCAGTGGCATTACAGATGGGATTGACAACCTGCACGACATTGACCGCGTCATCACCGCTGACGGTAGCACCATCAAAGTGGGAGAAACGAGACCAGTTGTGGTAGATGTGCATACGTTCACCCAAGGTGAACAGACTGAGCCCTGCGTCACCGCATTGGTTGACGGTGGCTATGTGGTGGTCTGGATGTCGCAGTACCAAGACGGTAGCGAATGGGGGGTGTACCTCCAGCGGTTTGATGCCAGCGGCAACATGGTTGGTACAGAAACCCAAGTCAACACCACCACGGCTAACAGCCAGCAAAGCCCTAGTGTCACCGCACTGGCCGACGGGGGCTATGTGGTGGCTTGGATGTCGCAGCACCAAGACAGCAGTGAATGGGGGGTGTGTACCCAACGCTTTGATGCCACCGGCGCAACCGTGGGCACTGAGACCCAAGTCAACACCACCACGACCGACAGCCAGCAAAACCCCAGTGTCACCGCGCTGGCCGATGGCGGCTACGTCGTCGCTTGGATGTCACTGCTCCAAGACGGCAGCGAATGGGGTATTTACACCCAGCGCTTTGATGCCAGTGGCAACATGGTTGGCGCAGAGACCCAAGTCAATACGACCACGGTCAGCAGCCAGCAAAACCCCACCATCACCGGTCTGGCCGATGGCGGCTATGCCGTAGCCTGGATGTCGCAGCATCAAGACGGCAACGATGGGGGTATTTACACCCAGCGCTTCGATGCCAGCGGCCACGCAGTGGGCGTTGAAACCCTGGTCAACACAACAACGGGCGGCAGCCAAGAAAGCCCCACCATCACCGGTCTGGCCGACGGCGGCTATGTGGTGGCGTGGATGTCGCTGAACCAAGATGGCGATGGCTGGGGCATTTATACCCAGCGCTTTGATGCCAATGGTGCAACGATGGGTTCCGAAACCCAGGTCAATACCCACACATATACCGACCAACACACCCCCAGCATCGCGGCGCTGGCCGATGGCGGCTACATCGTCACCTGGACATCGTACGACCAAGGCGGCGATATTTTGGGTACTTATAGCCAGCGCTATGACACCAACGGCAACGCCGTGGGCACCGAGACCCAAGTTAACGGCTCTGTCGGGGTCACTCAGCACCACTCCTCGGTCACCGGTTTGGCCGATGGTGGCTATGTCATTACTTGGAAATCAGAGAACGAGAATGGCGGCAGCAACGGCATCTACAGCCAGCGTTACAAAGCCGATGGGAATCCACAGACTGTGGTCAGTCTGACTGGCGACAGCTCAGATAACACGCTGCGCTTTGACCCGAACAACAACATTGACCAAGCTTGGCTGAACGGTGCTGCAGGCCATGACACGCTCTACGGTGGCGCAGGTCAAGACATCTTGAATGGTGGCAAAGGCTCCGACTTCATGACCGGCGGAGCCAGTGACGATTTGTATATCGTTGACGATCCAGACGACATGGTCGTAGAAACCGATGCTAACCCCAGCACAGGCGGTGTTGACACCGTCGTTCTTTTATCGGGTGTTGATCGTTTCACACTGGGAGCGAATATTGAAGGGGCTATGATCGACAGCGCCGGTTCAGTCAGCCTTACAGGCAATGATTTGGACAATGCTCTGCTTGTTGGCGACGGTGACCACACCATCGACGGTGGCGCAGGTATCGACGTGATCAGCTTCATACTCGTTACCGGTGATGTATTTACCGGTGAAGGGATCAGCATCAACCTGAGCCTGAGCAGCGCCCAAGCCACCGGCGACAGCGGCATCTACACCCTGCTCAACATCGAAAACCTCGCTGGCAGCGAGTATGACGACCATCTCATCGGTAACAGCGGTGACAACATGCTCGATGGCGATGCGGGCGATGACACCCTAGACGGTGGCGAAGGGGCCGACACCCTGCTCGGTGGCATCGGCAATGATACTTATGTTGTAGACAACGCAGGCGATGTGGTCAATGAGGATGGCAGCCTATTTTTGGGTGGCACTGACACCGTGCGCGTGATGGGTTTGAGCAGCTACAGCCTAGGCAATCACATTGAAAACGCTGTCATCCTCAACAACGGTGCCAGTAACCTGACTGGCAACAGCTTAGACAACCGTCTGGTAGCCGGTGCGGGTGACAACGTCATTGACGGCGACTTAGGGATTGATACCGTCAGCTACGAAAACGCCAGCGCAGGCGTGAACATCAACCTGAACCTGACCAGTGCTCAAGCCACAGGTAGCAGTGGCAGCGACACCCTACTCAGCATTGAAGGCATTATCGGCAGCGCCCACAACGACACGCTTCAGGGCAATGCAGATGACAACATCATCGACGGCGGCGATGGTTTTGATGCCGTCATCCGCAGCGAAACCCAAAATCAGCTCATCTTCACGTTGGACAGCGAAGGTGACTTCTTGGTCAGTGGCTCCGCTGGCGGCACTGACCAGCTCATCGGGGTTGAGCAGATCGTCACCCCCGACGGCACGCTCATCGTGCGACGTAGCGAAGGCACTCAAACCCGTGTCAACACCTCGACTAACTTCAATCAGAGCGAATCCAAAGTTGCCGGGTTGGCCGATGGGGGTTATGTGGTGACCTGGATGTCCGATCATGAATGGGACTGGGAGATTTATACCCAGCGCTATGACATCAGCGGTAACAAGGTGGGCGTTGAGACCCAAGTCAACACCAGCATCGGTTTCAACCAACAAAGCCCCAGCATCACGGCCTTGGCAGATGGGGGTTATGTGGTGGCCTGGATGTCCGATCATGATTGGGAGTGGGGGATTTATACCCAGCGCTTTGATGCTAATGGCAATGCAGTGGGTGAGGAAACGCTGGTCGATGTGCCCAATGACGATGGACTTAAATATCCGAGTATTACCGCGCTGACTGACGGTGGTTATGTGATCGCTTGGATGGCTGAATTTCAAAACCAAACAGGAGATGGCCCCGGTGTTTATGTGCTTAGGTATGACTCGGAGGGCATACCTGCAAACACAGTGATTCAAACTGGCACCTTTGTATCGGCCAGTTCAGATGCGCCCCCGTCCGTGACTGCATTAGCAAATGGCGGATATGCAGTTACCTGGATGTCACCCTACCAAGATAGGGATGGTTGGTATGGCACAGATATTTACGTCAGGCAGTTCAACAGTGATGACATCCAAAACGGTACAGACTTGAAAGTCAATACCAACCCGTGGCAGTCACATGCTCTTCCAACCATCACTGGTTTGATGGATGGGGGTTATGTGATCGTTTGGACTGCCCATGAGCAGGACGGAGATGAGGGCGGCGTATTCCTTCAACGTTTTGATGCTGATGGCAGCAAAGTAGGTGCCGAAGAACAGGTCAATACAAACACCTGGGATCATCAACACGAAGCCACAGTGGCTGCGCTGGCAGACGGTGGCTATGTTGTGGTCTGGACATCCAACAATCAGGATTCTGAAGATCTGGATGGGGGTATCTATAGCCAGCGTTACGATGCCAATGGCAATCCTGTGGGTGGTGAAACCTTGGTCAACAGTTACACCAGCGGAAACCAGCACCAAGCCTCTGTAACCGGCATGACCGATGGCGGCTACGTCATCACATGGAGTTCAGAGAACCAAGACGGCAGTGACAGCGGTATTTACAACCAACGCTACGGCGCTGACGGTAAGCCCCAAGCTGCAATAACCCTGATCGGCGGAGCTGAAGACAACTCTCTGTACGTGGTTGTGGAGAGTGACACCCAGACGGGTGCCGAAATCGAAGGTGGTGGAGGTAACGACACCCTGAGAGGTAGCGAGTATGACGACCTGCTTGATGGCGGTACTGGCTCAGACATTCTGGTTGGAAGCACAGGAAACGACACCTATGTGGTGGATGCAGTGGGCGATGTCGTCACTGAAGCGGCTTACGAAGGCACCGATACGGTGAAGAGCAGCATCAGCTATACCCTAGGGGCCAACCTAGAAAACCTCTTGCTCACTGGGACAGCCGCCCTGAACGGCACAGGTAACACCGCCGACAACCTCATTACCGGCAACAGCGCTGCCAATGTGCTGGATGGGAAGTCAGGCGCAGATACCCTCATCGGTGGCGACGGTTCAGACACCTTCTACGTGGATAACGTTGGCGACGTGATCACCGAAACCAATGCTGACCGCAGCACAGGTGGCAGCGATACCGTGAACACCAGCATCAGAGCCTACACCCTCACTGCTAACGTCGAAAACGGCATCATCAACACCTCTGCAACCGCCAATCTCACGGGCAATGCCCTCAATAACTGGCTCAATGCGGGTAGCGGTACGGGCAACAACGTATTCGACGGCGGTGGGGGTGCTGATATGGTGAGCTATTCCCGTGCAGCGTCTGGCGTGAGTGTGAATTTGGCACTCAGTACTGCACAGGCCACCGGTGGTTCAGGCTCTGACACCCTGATCAACATCGAAAACCTCCAAGGTAGTGTGCATGCTGACATGCTGACCGGCAACGCAGGGGCCAACCGGCTGGAGGGCCTCGCAGGCAACGACACCCTGGACGGCGGTGCGGGCAACGACACGATGCTGGGTGGCGACGGTGCAGACACCTACTACGTGGACAACGCAGGCGACATGGTCACAGAAACCAACGCCAGTGCCACCGGTGGCACCGACATCGTCCACACCAGCCTCAGCGCCTACACCCTGGGTGCCAACGTCGAGAACGGGCTCA
>JBEENR010000030.1:0-26185 GCA_041192045.1 Pseudomonadota bacterium
GTTGCAAGCGCGGGGCTATGCCGAGAAGTACCGCGCACGCGGGGAGCCCATCTACTTGATTGGCGTGGAATTCAGCCGAACGGCGCGGAACGTGGCGGGTTTTGAGGTGCTGGGGCTGACGGGTGTCGTTTGAACGCAGGGCGTAGGTTAATCTTGGCTTAAGGGCGGCTGTCTTCAATCGCGCCTCATGACATTTCGTGCCGCATTGCTCGCCGTCTCGCTGACCTTGGGCGTGACGGTTGAAGGATTCACCGCTGAACCCAGCGCCCCCCTGCCCAGCTTTGCAGCGCTGGAGGCCGCAGGTACCCGCTTTGGCACCATCCGGGTGGTGCCGCTGGATATTTTTGACACCACCGACCCGCAGGAAAACAAGCGTCTGTTCCGTTTGGCCAACTGGCTGCACATCCAGACCCGGCCCGGCGTGGTCGATCGTGCCCTGCTGTTCCAAACGGGTGACCCGGTTTCCGTGCGCGTGCTCGAAGAAACCGAACGCCTGCTGCGCAGCGCCAGTTACCTGAGCGATGTGCGCATTCGGCCCGTGGCGGTGCGCGGTGACGTGGTCGATGTCGAGGTGGAAACCCGTGATACCTGGTCGATTGAAATGGGGGCCAGCGTGGGGCGCACGGGGGGTGCCAATTCCAGCGGTCTGCGGCTGCGCGATTACAACCTGCTGGGCACCGGGGTGATGATGAGCATCGGCCAGTCCAAAACGGTGGACCGCAGCGGGACTGAGTTTGAATTTGCCAACGAACGTGCTTTGGGCACCCGGACGGCCATTCGGCTGAGCCACGCCACCAACAGCGACGGTCAGCGCGACATGGTGTCGGTCGCCAACCCTTTTTATGCGCTGGACAAACGGTGGGCGGCGGGTGTCAAGCTCTCTCGGGATGACCGCATCGACAGCCTGTACACCGCGGGCAATGTGTCGGGCCAGTACCGTCACCAAGAAAGCCAAGCGGAGCTGTCTGGTGGTTGGTCTGCGGGGTTGATCAATGGCTGGGTGAATCGGTATTCGGTGGGCCTGAGTCGGCAAGAAGATGTGTACAGCCTCGTGCCTGGTGCGCCGGCACCGGCCACCCTGCCCAGCAACCAGACGCTGGTGGCACCGTTTTTGCGTTTTGAACGTGTCCAAGACCGCTTCGAAAAAGAACTGAACCGCAACTTGGTCGGACGGCCCGAATATTTTGCGCTGGGCCTGAATGTGAATGCGCAGATCGGGCGTGCCAGCAAGCGTCTGGGGTCCACAGATGACGCATGGACTTACAGCGCATCGATCAGTCGCGGGTTTGAACCCCAGTCAGACCACACCCTGATGGTGGCGGCGAATTTGCGGGGCCAGTTCAGCAACGGGCAGACACTGCGCCAGCGCGCAGGCGTGCAGGCGCAGTACTACCGGCCACAAAGCCCGCGCTGGCTGTTTTATGCGGCCATGTCCATGGACACACTGACCCACCCCAACCCAGACGAGGTGTTGTCGCTCGGCGGTGACAACGGGCTGCGTGGCTACCCGCTGCGCTACCAGAACGGCACCCGGCGTGCGCTGTTCACGGTTGAAGAGCGCTTTTACACCGACCTCTACCTGTGGCGCTTGTTCCGGGTGGGTGGCGCGGCTTATTTGGATACCGGGCGTGCCTGGGGTGGTACAGATGCGGGCACAGGTGCGGATACGGGTACGCCACAGTGGCTGAGCAATGTCGGGGCCGGGTTGCGCATCATCTCGACCCGCTCTGCGTTCAGCAACGTCTTGCATGTTGACTTGGCATTTCCCTTGAACGCACCGCCCGATGTGAAGCGGTTGCAGTTTCTGGTGAAGTCCAAAACCAGCTTCTGAAGGCATTCTCGACATCTTCTTCTGTCACGCTGATGGGGAACGACAACCTGCCCAGCCGCGCTATGCTTGCCGCATGACTGAGACCTCGATTGCCAACAACTTTCGCCGCCCGCGTGCGGCGCGTCCAGCGGCCCCACCCACTGAGCCTGCCGATACCAGCTCAGGCGCAGAGCTGGATACCCGTTACCTGGAAACCCTGCTGGGTTACAACGCACGCCGTGCCGCGTTGACCGTGATTGCCGTGTTTCTGCGGCGCATGGAGCCTTACGGGCTGCGACCGGTGGACTTTTCGGTGCTGACGCTGATTGCGCACAACCCCGGTATCACCTCGCGGCAAATCTGCCATGCGCTGGACATCTTGCCGCCCAATCTGGTGGGCATGATCAAACAGCTGGACAAACGTGGCCTGATCGAGCGCCGCGCCCACCCCACCGACCGGCGTGCGCAGGGGCTGCACCTGTCGCCAGCGGGCCAGGAGTTGCAAAGCCAAGCGCAAACCGTGGCCACGCAGCTGGAGCAGGATGTGTGTACCCAGCTCAGCCCCGAAGAATTGCAGACGCTGATTGCGCTGCTGCGCAAGGTGTACCGGCCCGTTTAAGCGAGGCCAGACACCGCACAAACCCGCAGACTGGGGAAAATCCGGATCGTCACAGACCGGCCCTGTTCGGTACATTGCACGCAAAACTCATGGCAATCGGGCCTCGTCCGATTGCCATTTGTGTTTTCTGGGCCTTGGTTTGCTATTGATTTCATAGCCTGAAGCGGCTGCTGGCGCGGTCAGACAATCAGGCAGAGACCGGAGACACGCATGCTTATGAAAAAAAATGCCGCCCTGCTCCAACTGCTGGACTTGCTGGAAGCGCGCTACGC
This sequence comes from Pseudomonadota bacterium, assembly GCA_041192045.1. GTDB lineage: Bacteria > Pseudomonadota > Gammaproteobacteria > Burkholderiales > Burkholderiaceae_C > Hydrogenophaga. The sequence continues at coordinate 2,702 of JBEENR010000030.1, forward strand.
TTTGCGGCTGCTGTGGGTCTTGGGCGATGGCCTGCCACAAACGTTTCGCCAGCTACAAGACAGCCTCGGGGGTGCCACGCCCAACACCCTGAACACGCGCCTGAAACAACTGCGTGCCACGCACCTGCTGGAACACAACCGCCAAGGCTACCGGCTGACCGCGCAGGGCCTGGAGCTGGCCCGCCTGCTGCGGGCTTTGCAGCGCTTTGCCCCCAAGTGGCGACAGCGCCAAACCAGTTTGGTGGCTGCCAGCACACCCCTGCCCCCTGAGTTGGAAGCACAAGACACGCAAAGCCCGCCAGACCGCGCATCGCCTTGACCCGTGGCACGGCGGGCACAGCCGCTGCCGTTATCCTCCGGGCATGTACCTCGGTTTTTTTGGTCTGCAACGCGCACCGTTTTCCATCGCCCCCGACCCGCGCTTTCTGTACATGAGCCAGCGCCACCGCGAGGCGCTGGCGCACTTGGTGTATGGCTTGCAAGGCGGCGGCGGTGTGGTGGTGCTGACCGGTGAAATCGGGGCGGGCAAAACCACGGTGGTGCGTCATTTTTTGGATGAGTTGCCCGCGCATTGCCAACTGGCCTTCATCTTCAACCCCCGCTTGACCACGCTGGAGCTGCTGCAATCCATTGGCCAAGAATTTGGGGTGACGCTGCCCCCCGGTGCGGCCAGCGTGCAAGACCACCTGGCCCCGCTGAACGACTACCTGCTGCAATGCCACGCAGCGGGCTTGCAAAACCTGCTGGTGATTGACGAGGCGCAAAACCTCAGCGCAGCGGTGCTGGAGCAGTTGCGCTTGCTGACCAACTTGGAAACGCCCGAGCGCAAGCTGCTGCAAATCATCCTCATCGGCCAGCCCGAGCTGCGCGACATGCTGGCCCGCCCTGACCTGGAGCAACTGGCGCAGCGGGTGGTAGCGCGTTGTCACTTGGGCGCACTCAGCCCCACCGAGACGCAGCACTACATCGCCCACCGTTTGCAGGTGGCAGGCTGGCAGGGCGTGCTGCCGTTTCCTGATGCGCTGCTGCCCGACATCCACGCCCTGAGCCGGGGGGTGCCTCGGCGCATTAACCTGCTGTGCGACCGGGCCTTGCTGGGGGCTTATGCCCTGGGGCAACAGCAGGTTGACCGCACCATGCTGCGGCAAGCCGCTGCCGAAGTGTTTCCAACACCCCCAGCCACTGCACCCGTGCATCAGACAACACCCGCTGCGCCACCCACCGGCCACGGCATGAAGCCGGGCTTGGCCACGGGTCTGGGTGTGGGCCTGCTGGCCGGTGCGGCCCTGGGTCTGGTGGCGGGGGTGGCCGCTGTGGCCGGCGCGCTGGGCCTGTGGGGACCAGCCCTTGACGCTTGGCGCAACACCCCGGTAGCACCCCCCAGCGTGCAGCAACCCGCCCCCGCCACCCCAACCAGCCCCCCCACAACCCCGGCTACACCACCGGCCAGCCAGACGGCGGTGGCTGACGCTGCTGCCCCAGCCCGTGCCGAGCCCGACCCAAGCCCATGGGGCCAGCCACCCGCATCAGCCCTGTGGCGCAACGAAACCGCCGCCCTGCGCACGCTCAGCACCCAGTGGGGCATGAGCAGCAACAGCGAGCCCTGCACCGAGGCGCTGCGCCAAGGTTTGCAATGTTTCCGCACCAACCGCATGACGCTGCACGGCCTGCGCCAGCTAGACCGGCCCGCCGCCCTGTTGCTGCGCAGTCCGGCCTCCAGCGGCTGGGCTGTGCTGAGCGCCATGGACGCAGAAACCGCCACCTTGAGCACCGCAGACGGGCGCTGGCGCATGCCGCTGACGGTGCTGGCTGGCCAGTGGCGCGGCGACTACACCACCCTCTGGCGCACACCGCCCGGCCAGCAAGGCCACCTGACGCGGGGCGACAGCGGCCCCGCTGCCGACTGGCTGGCGCAAACCCTGCTCAGTTTGCAAACCCGTGGCGCATTGGATGCCCGCGCAACAGACAGCACGCAACGCCTGCGCGCCTTTCAGCACAGCCAGGGTTTGGAGCCAGACGCGCCCGCAGGCCCACTCACCTTCATGCTGCTCAACCGCGCCAGCGAGGTGGCCGAACCACGCCTAAGCAGCCCGAACAGCCCGAGCAACAGCCCCAACCCGTCCGTGGTACCCAGCTTTGCCCCCACACGCCCCTGAATACCGCCTCAGCCCTTGAGTCCAGCCCCTGAGCCAAGCCCTTCACCCAGCGATTGCCTGCCGCCATGTCTTACATCCTTGATGCCCTGCAACGTGCCGAAGCGGAACGTGAGCGCCATCAACCCGCCAGCGCCTTGCACAGCGCCCTGTCTGCCCAGCCCCAACCCGAGGCCCAAGCCGATACCCGCCGCACAGCACCCCCCACCCAGCGGGTGGTTCTGGGCCTGCTGGCCGTTGTGATGGTGTTGCTGGCCGTGTGGGCGGGATGGGCCGTGTCGGAGTCAACCACCACCCCAGCCACGCCACCCGCCCCGGTGCCTGTGACGAGCCCAACACCCGCACCTGTCGCTGCACCGCCGTCCACACCACCCGTCAGCCCACTGCCCGCTGCCCCGCCTGCGCCACCCCTGCTGGCCCCTGTACCGACCCCGGCCCCAGCAGCCACCAGCCCCTTGCGCAACCTGACCGAATTGCCCGCCGAAACACAGGCCCAGCTACCCGCGCTGCGCCTCAGCGGGGCCACCTACGCCCAAAACCCCGCCCTGCGCATGCTGATCATCAACGGCCAAGTGGTGCATGAAGGGCAAGCCATTGCACCGGGCCTGCTGCTCGAATCCATTGGCCCACGCCACGCCGTGCTCCAGCACCAAGGCCTGCGCTTCAAGCTGCCGTACTGAACCTGACAACCATGCCACTGCCCCAAGCCGCCACCGCATCCACCCACCCCACGCGCAGCGAACCCCTGCTGCATGGCCGTCAACTGTGCTTTGGCTGGCCCGCTCAGCCGCTGCTGTTCGATCAGCTGAACCTGGACATCTTCCCCGGCGTAACGGCCTTGCTGGGTGACGAGGGCAAGGGCAAAACCAGCCTGTTGCGCCTGCTGGCGGGCGAATGCCCGCCCCAGTCGGGCGAACTGACACTGAGCACACCACCCGCCCCAGGGGAAAAGCCCGTGTTCTGGATAGACCCGCGCACGACCGACTTTGACAGCCAACCCGCAGCCGCCTGCTTAGAAGACTTGCGCAGCGCCTACCCCCGCTGGAATGCCGAGCTGCTGGCCGAGCTGATCGACGGCTTCGCACTCGCCCCACACCTGCACAAACCGCTGTACATGCTCTCGGCGGGCAGCAAACGCAAGGTTTGGCTCAGCGCCGCCATGGCCGCAGGTGCTGCGCTGACGCTGATCGACCAGCCCTTTGCCGCGCTGGACGCGCCGTCCATGCAGCTGCTGACCGAACTGCTGCAAGAAGCCGCCCACCACCCCAGCCGCGCCTGGGTGGTGGCCGACTACGAAGCGCCCGCCGGAGTGGCACTGGCGGGGGTGATTGCGCTGTGATTGCGCTGTGATTGCGCTTTGGCGGTTCAGCGCCCGCCCAGCCCCATGCTGCGGGCAATCACTTCTTTCATGATTTCGTTGGTGCCGCCGTAAATGCGCTGCACCCGCGCATCGGCATAGGCGCGGGTGATGGGGTATTCCCACATATAGCCGTAGCCGCCGAACAGCTGCACGCATTCGTCCATCACCTGGCATTGCAGGTCCGAACACCAGTACTTGGCCATGCTGGCGGTGGCGGTATCCAGTTGGTTATGCACCACCAGCTCGCAGCATTTGTCCACAAACACACGCGCCACCTGCACCTGGGTTTGCAGTTCGGCCAGTTTGTAGCGGGTGTTTTGAAAGGCGGCCACGGCCTGACCAAACACCTGACGCGCTTTCACGTAATCCAGCGTCCAGTCAATGGCGGCCTGCGCGGCTGACACGGCCGTGATGGCGATTTGCAGCCGTTCCCAGGGCAGTTGCTCCATCAGGCAGATGAAGCCCCGGCCCTCCAGGGCTGGGCCGCCCAGCAGGTTGTCGGCGGGCACGCGCACGTTGTTGAAGAACAGTTCCGACGTGTCTTGCGCCTTCAGGCCCAGCTTTTTCAGGCGCTGGCCTTTCTCAAAACCCGGCATGCCACGCTCAACCAGCAGCAAGCTCGTGCCCTTGGCACCCGCCGCCGGGTTGGTTTTGGCGACCACGATCACCAAGTCGGCATGCCAGCCGTTGGTGATGAAGGTTTTGCTGCCATTGAGCACATAGCTGCCATCGAGCTGGCGAATGGCGGTGGTTTTCACGCCCTGCAAGTCGCTGCCTGCGGCGGGCTCGCTCATGGCAATGGCACCCACCATGTCGCCACGGGCCAGCAGCGGCAGGTATTTTTGCTGCTGCGCGGGCGTGCCGTAGTGCAAGATGTACGGGGCCACGATTTCGCTGTGCAGCCCGTAGCCAATGCCACTGAAACCACCCCGCGCCAGCTCTTCCATCTGCACCACCGAATACAGCTTGTCCGCCCCCGCGCCGCCGTAAGCCTCGGGCAGGGTCAGGCACAAAAACCCGTTTTCGCCCGCCTTGTGCCACACCGCACGGTCCACATAACCCTGTGTTTCCCAAGCGTCGTGATGGGGCGCAATTTCTTTGTCAATGAAGCGGCGGAAACTGTCGCGAAAGGCTTCATGGTCGGCGTTGAAGAGGGTGCGGGCAATCATGGCTGTCTCCGGTTAGACGCTGGACGGGGTCAATGGTGGCTCAATCGCAGGTGAAGCCTGTATTTTTACAAGCTTGTTCCAACCCAACCAACGCCGAGGAGACCCCGTATGACCGAAGCCTATGTTTTTGATGCCATTCGCACGCCACGCGGCAAAGGCAAAAAGGATGGCAGCCTGCACGAGGTCAAACCCATCAACCTGCTGGCGGGGCTGTTGACCGAGCTGCAACGCCGCAACGACCTGGACACAGCGGCGGTGGACGATGTGGTGATGGGCGTGGTGTCGCCCGTGGGCGAGCAAGGCGCGGTACTGGCCAAAGTGGCCGCACTCAAGGCGGGCTGGGACTGGCGCTGTGCGGGGGTACAAATCAACCGCTTTTGTGCCTCGGGCCTGGAGGCGGTGAACCTGGCCGCGATGAAAGTACGCAGCGGCTGGGAAGACTTGGTGGTGGCCGGTGGTGTGGAGAGCATGAGCCGGGTGCCGCTGGGCGCAGACGGCGGTGCCTGGGCACAAGACCCCGAAACCCACAGCGCCACGCGGTTTGTGCCGCAAGGCATTGGGGCCGATTTGATCGCCACCCTGCACGGCTTTGGCCGCGAAGACGTGGACGCTTTTGCCCTGCTGTCGCAGCAACGCGCCAGCGCCGCCCGTGCAGCGGGCTACTTTGAGGGCTCGGTGGTGCCGGTGCAAGACGCGCTGGGCCAGACTTTGCTGGCGCAGGACGAATTCATCAAACCCGACACCAGCTTGCAAGGGCTGGCCGGGCTCAAACCCGCTTTTGAGCAGTTGGGAGCCATGGGTTTTGACGCGGTGGCTTTGCAGCGCTACCCGCAGGTGGCGCGCATCCAGCACGTACACCACGCGGGCAATTCGTCGGGCATTGTGGACGGCGCAGCGGCGCTGTTGATCGGCTCGGCAGCCGCCGGGCAGACCCATGGTTTCACGCCGCGTGCGCGTGTGGTGGCCGCTGCCCTGTCGGGCGCAGACCCGACCATCATGCTCACCGGCCCCATGCCCGCCGCGCGCAAAGCGCTGGCGCTGGCGGGGCTGCGAACGGACCAGATTGACCTGTTCGAGGTGAACGAGGCCTTTGCCGCTGTGCCCCTGCTGTTCATGCGCGAGATGGGCGTGCCGCCCGAGAAGGTCAACGTCAACGGCGGCGCGATTGCCCTGGGCCACCCGCTGGGGGCCACGGGCGCGATGATTTTGAACACCCTGATTGACGAACTGCACCGCCGCCAGCAGCGCTACGGCCTGGCCACGCTGTGTGTGGGCGGCGGCATGGGCATTGCCACCATCGTTGAACGGGTTTGACCCTCTCGCACCGACCCCCACCATGAATGCCATGAACCCCATCAACACCCAGACCATCCGCTACCGCTTGGCCGACGGCATCGCCACCCTGACCTTTGACGAGCAGGGCTCGCCAGTCAACACCATGAGCGCGCAGTGGCAGGACGACATGGCCCGCATCACCGCGCAGGTGGTGCAAGACCGAGCGCAAATCCGTGGCGTGGTGCTGGCTTCGGCCAAGTCCACGTTTTTTGCCGGTGCCGACCTGCGGGCCGTCATGCGGCTGCGCCCGTCTGACGGCCCGCAGGTGTTTCAGGCGGTAGAGCGCATGAAGCAGCAGTTCCGCACCCTGGAAACCCTGGGCGTGCCGGTGGTAGCGTGCCTCAACGGCAGCGCGCTGGGCGGCGGTTGGGAGCTGGCGCTGGTGGGCCACCACCGCATAGCACTCAACCAGCCGTCCGTTCGCTTTGGCCTGCCCGAGGTCACGCTGGGCCTGATACCCGGTGGCGGCGGCATCACCAAAATGACGCGCCTGCTGGGCCTGCAAGCGGCGCAGCCCTACCTGCTGGAAGGCCGCCTGTTCAACCCCGAACAGGCGCTGAAGCTGGGCCTGGTGCATGCGCTGGTGGACACCCCCGATGCCCTGCTGCCCCAGGCGCTGGCTTTGATTGAAGCCCAACAGCACCAGCCCGAAGCCTGCCAGCCATGGGACCGCAAGGGCTACACCCTGCCCGGCGGCACCCCGCAGCAGCCGCAACTGGCGGGCCTGCTGAGCATGGCCCCGGCGCTGCTCAAGCGCAGCACGCAGGGGCGCTACCCCGCACCCGAGGCCGCGCTGGCGGCCATGGTCGAAGGCGCGCTGGTGGACGTGGACACCGCCCTGCGCCTTGAAAGCCGCTACCTCGCCACCGTGATGGTGGGGCCGGTAGCGCGCAACATGGTCAACACCTTCTTCTTCAACCTCAACGCCATCCAGCACCGCCCCGGCCCAGCGGCTGGCACAGCGTCCAACAGCTTGCCCGCCCGCCCAGCTCAGCTGCCCGGCCTGCCCAAAGTCCCCAACCCCAGCGTGCAGGCCCTGCTGGATGCCTTGCACCCCACCGTCACCCGCCGCCTGCAACACAGCGTGGCCCAAGAGACCGCCGCCCTGCTGAGCGAGGGCCTGCCCGCTGCGCTGGTGAACAACGCGGGCCTGCAAGCCGCTATGGCGCTGGGGCCGCTGGTGCTGCTGGCGGCCTGCGGGCTGGACACGACGCTGTCAGGACAACAAGCCCTCAGCCCCGAACAAGCACAAAAAGTCTGGGATGTGCAGCCCATTCAAGACCGCCTGCTCTACCGCCAAGCCGTGGAAGCCGCGCGCTGCCTGCACGAAGGCGTGGTCAGCCAGGTGGCCGAGGGCAACATCGCCAGCATTTTTGGCGTGGGTTTTCCGGGCTGGACGGGGGGAGCCTTGCAGTTCATCTACAGCATGGGCGTGCCACAGTTTGCGCAACGCTGTACCAGACTGGCCAGCCAACACGGGCCAGGTTTTGTGCTGGACGAGGCTGTGCAAGCCACGCTGCACCAGCACCAGCCCGTGTACTGAAAACGGCCCCGAAAGCTTGAAACGCTACACTTTTCGCTGGTTGCCGGTGAACTCAGCCGTTCACCGGCCTTTTTTTGACACCAACCCATATCCACCCCATGAAACGACTCGACGGAAAAATCAGCCTCATCACCGGCGCGGCGCAAGGCATTGGCCTGGCCACCGCCCTCAAATTTGCCCGTGAAGGGGCGGTCGTCATCGTCTGCGACGTGCGACAAAGCGCGGTGGACGATGCCGTGCAGCAGTGCGAGGCACTGGGCGCACAAGCCGTGGGTTTTGTGGTGGACGTGACCCAGCGCACCATGGTGGACGCGGTGGTCGCGCAGGTGCTGGCGCGCTTTGGCCGCATCGACGTGCTGGTGAACAACGCGGGCATCACCCAAGATGCGCGCCTGCAAAAAATGACGCTAGAGCAGTTTGACCGCGTGATCGATGTCAACCTGCGCGGCGTGTTCCACTGCGCCCAAGCCGTGGCCGACAGCATGGTGGCGCAAGGCAGCGGCGTCATCCTGAACGCCTCCAGCGTGGTGGGTATTTACGGCAACTTTGGCCAAACCAACTACGCCGCCACCAAGTTTGGCGTGATTGGCTTTACCAAAACCTGGAGCCGCGAGCTCGGCCCCAAAGGCGTGCGCGTCAACGCCGTGGCCCCCGGCTTCATTGCCACCCCCATTTTGAACACCATGCCCGAGAAAGTGGTGGCCGACATGGCCCAGCGCGTGCCCCTGCGCCGCCTCGGCCAGCCCGAAGAAATCGCCAACGTCTATGCCTTCTTGGCCAGCGACGAGGCCAGCTACATCAACGGCGCGGTGATTGAGGTGGCCGGTGGCATGACGGTTTAAGCCACCATCTCGTTATACGTCGGGGCCAAAAAACACTCACGGCCTGGCATTTTTATTCATTTTTGAATATATTCATTTTTGAATTTATTTTTAAGCTAACATCGCTGCTTTCCTCACCCTACCGGAGAGCATGCGATGAAACTGGGTAGCCCCGCCACTGGCAAAGACTTCTGGGGCCGTGAGCAAGCGCTGGCGGCCATCTGGCAGTACCTCGAAAAAGAACATTTGATCTTGCCGGGCGTGCGCCGTCTGGGCAAGAGTTCGGTGTTGCTGCGCATGCAAGAGCAAGCCAGCGAGCATGGTGTGGTGGCCAAGGTGCTGGATGTGAGCATGCTTCAGAGCGCCGAAGCTTTCATCCAGCATCTGAATGCTGAATTCACCGATCAAGGCATCACCGCCTATATCAAAAAACACCAGAAAAAGGTCACGGAGTGGTTCAGCAGACTCGACAGCGTGGCCCTCACGCTGCCCGATGCGCTGGGCGGTGGCGGTGCCGAAATTCAACTGAGCCCCCACGCGCCAGCCCACTGGCAAGCCAGCGCCCACACGCTGCAACAGCGTCTGCAAACCCAGCCTTTGCTGATCTTGCTGGACGAGTTCCCGGTGATGTTGCAAAACCTGCTGAAGACCGCACCGCACGAAGCCGAACAGCTGCTGGTTTGGCTGCGCACTTGGCGCCAGAACCGTGGCAACCGCTGCCGTTTTGTGTTCACCGGCTCGATTGGCCTGCAAAACCTGCTAGAGCGCCACGGCTTGGCCGTGCACATGAACGACTGCTATGCCTATGTGCTCGGCCCGTTTTCGAATGCTGAGGCCAGCGCCATGTGGCAGGCGTTTGCGAAAGAACACCACGGCGGCCTGTCGTCACACCCCACCGTCACCGCCCATGCTTTGCAGCGCATTGGCTGGCTGGCCCCGTTTTATGTTTGCCTGCTGCTTGATGAAAGCGGCAAAGCCGCCAAGGTGCGCATGGACGAAACCCCCCATGCCGCACCCCACGCACTGACCACCGACGACATAGATGCGGCTTACGAAACCCTGCTGACGCTGCGCGGACGCTTTCACCACTGGGAACAGCGCTTGCGCCAAGCCCTGCCCACAACCGAATTCGACTTCGCACAAGCCCTGCTCACGCACCTAGCGAAAAGCAACAGCGGCCTGACGCTGAAGCAACTGAACAACCGCCTAGCCAAGCAACAAGCCGATACCAACCGCCGCGCCGAACAGCTTCAAAACGCGCTGGCCTACCTGACCGACGAGGGCTACACCACCCCGGTGAATGCCGAGGGCCGGGTGCAGTTCCGATCCTTCCTGCTACGCGACTGGTGGAGCCGCAACCATGTCTAAAACGCCGCATACCCCAGCCAAAACCCCGACGCAAGCCCCCGCCATGCCCGCTGGTGGCTTGGCCGCCATCAGCAAATACAACCCGCATTTGTGGAGCCCCGAGCAACTGCGGGCCATTTTTGTGGCGCGACAAAACGAGCTGGCCGATTTGCTGGCCACGCTGCGCAACACCCCGCCCGACACCGTGGGGCAGCATGTGCTGCTGGTGGGCGGGCGCGGCATGGGCAAATCCACGCTGATGCAGCGCCTGGCCTTGGCGGTGGATGACGATGCCGAACTGTCCGCACAGTGGCTGGCCTTGCGCTTTCCTGAAGAGCAGTACACCGTCAACGCCTTGAACCCGTTTTGGGCCAACGTGCTCGATGCCCTGACGGATGCGCTGGAGCGCCGGGGCACCGACCTGCAAACCACCCAGGCACTGGACGACGAAGCCGAGCGCATTGCCAACTTGCCTGTGGCTGAGCAGACTGCCGCCTACCTGCAAACCATTGCCCACTGCGCCCACACGCGGGGCCAGCGCCTGCTGCTGCTGGTGGACAACACCGACTTTTTGCTCAGCAACATTGGCAAAGACGCGCAATGGGCCTTGCGCGGTGTGTTGCAAACCCAGCGCCACCTGCTGTGGGTGGGCGGCAGTTACCAAAGCCTAGAAGCCCAAAGCGAATACCACGACGCTTTTTTAGACTTTTTTCGGGTGCTGGAACTGCGCCCCCTGAAGCTGCAAGACATGCAGGCCGCGCTGCTGGCCCTGGCGCAAACCTTTGGCGGTGCCGCAGCGCATGCCCAAATGCAGACCACCCTGCGCACCCAGCCCGAACGCTTGGCCACCCTGCGTCAGTTGTCGGGCGGCAACCCGCGCACCACCGTCATGCTCTACACCCTGCTGGCTGGGGGTCAGGCCGGGCAGGTGCGCAGCGACCTGGAAGCCCTGCTGGACGACATGACCCCGCTGTACAAAAGCCGCCTAGACAACCTGGCCGATATGCAGCGCAAATTGCTGGCGCACATCTTGGAGCACTGGTCACCCATCGCCATGGGCGAGTTGGAAAAGGTTTCGCAAATCAAGGCCACCACCATCAGCGGCCAGCTCAAGCGCCTGGAGCAAGAAGGTCTGGTTGAAAAAACCGCGCTGCATGGCACCACCCGCAGCGGCTACCAAGTGGCCGAGCGCTTCTTCAACATCTGGTACCTCATGCGCATGTCGCCGCGCCGCCGCCGCTCGCATTTGCTGTGGCTGGTGGAATTTATGCGCCTGTGGTTCAGCCCCGACGAATTGCAGCACATGGCACACAGCCGAACGGGTGAGCCCCAACGCCGCCGTACAGGCAAACACCTGCACGAACTGGAATACGACCACGCCCTGGCCGAAGCCCTGCCCGCCGAAAGCAGCGAACGCCACCAACTGCGCTGGGGCATCCTGAAACAGTTGCGCGAACAACGCGAGTCCTTGAGCGCCTTGTTTGACCTGGATGGAGCCGACCAAGATTTCAAAGGGGCAGACGATTACCTGCGCCGCTTTGAAGCCGCACGCGAGGCCCTGCGGCAATGCCCACACGCCGAGACTGAAGAAGAACGCACGCAGTGGGCGGAGGCGGTGATGGGGTCTTTGAGCTTGGACTTGGGGATGAAAACGCTTGTGGCCTACAAGGCAGCATCGTTGAGCCAGTCTCAATTTGATGAATTGCACAAAAACTTTGCTGAAGAGATGGCTGCATGGAAAGAACACTTTGGTTTTGAAGCAGCACAAACGCTGCGGCAAGCGGTTTTGAACGCCGACTACTTTCCCGACATGCCCGATTCACGGCTGGCGTATGAACAGATTCGTGCGTGCTTTGGGCAATCCGCGCAGGCCTGCCGGTTCGCCTGCGAAAAAAAGTTCAGAGCGCAAAAAGATGAATGGACGTACAAAACCCTGTGCTGGGCCGTGCAGCAATTTCCGGGGGTACTTCATTTCGCACTCGAACGTGCATGGCTTTTGCACCACCAGTTGAACCGCTACGCCGAAGCCGAAGCGGCCTACCGCCAAGCCATCGCATTGGATGAAAAATATGCTTACCCAGTGACCAACTTGGCCCGGCTGCTGTGGCAACAAGGCCGCCAAGCCGAGGCCCTTGAATATTTCAAACAGACCTTGGATTTAAGCCAAGCGGAAGATCATCAACTGCGGCTGCAAGCACACCTGGCCCTGGGCAACCGGCAACTGGCTCTGGATGCGTTGAACGCCATGGCCCAGCTGGCCCAGCAAGGCAACAACGCCATGTTTGACAGCCTGAAAGTACAGGTGTGGGAATGCAGCGAGCTGGGTTTGGGTGAAACGCTGGCCGACTGGATGATGGATAGCCCGCAGACTTTGTTTTTGCAGCCCTTTGTACAAGCGCTGTACGAGCTGGCAGGCGCGAAGCACAAACTGCAAGACCTGCCGCAGGAAGTGCAGAAAATGGCCACGGCGGTGGTACGGCAAGGGGTGGAGCGTCGCAACAAGGCGCGGGCGGTGGGTGCTTGAATGCTGCCAGCCGTTCGACCTACCCACCCCAGCCCCTCAACTCTTCAAAAAGCTCCCATGGTCCGGCGCAAAACAAGCGTGCAGCGGCAGCAGGGCACCGCCTAGGGCACGGGCATCGGAGCCCATGCTGCCCTGTTCTAGGCGGGGCACAGACTGCAAGCCTTCCCAGTTGTAGGCCTTGAGCGCTTCGCGGGTGTGTGCCAGCAGCTCGCCCAACAGGTCGGGGGCAATGGCCCCGTCCATGACCACGGCATCCATGTCCAGAAACGCGGTGCCCGCCACCACGCAGTGCGCCAGGGCCAGGGCGGCATGGTCGATCCAGATGCGGGTGTGGGGCAGCCAAGGGGCTTGCAGGGCGCGGCTGTCGTAGGCCGCCATGGGGTCAAGGGCGTGTTCGCGAAAGCGCTGTTCCAAGTCCCACAGTGAAGCCTGGCTGAGCAACTGCGGCGGTAGCTCGCGCCCGTGTGCCACCTGCAAAGGCAGTGAGGCCACCGCGCCCGCGTTGCCGTTGGTTCCCCGGTGCAGGTGCGAATGGATGACCAGCCCACCGCCGACAAAGGTGTCCATGAACAAATACAAAAAACTGCCAATGTCGCGGCCACGGCCCTGAAACAGCTCGGCCACGCAGGCGGCGGTGGTGTCTTTGGCAAAGCTGACCGGCAAATCGGTCAGGGCCTGCACCTCGGCAGCCAAGTCAATGTCGTTCCAGGCTTGCGACTGGGCTTCGGTCAGGCCCAGCATGCGGTGCCAGCCCCCAAGCTGAAACGGTGCGGCCACGCCCACCCCCACCACCCGGCTGCGCAACGGCCCCAGCCCACGCAGCAACCGGTTCAAGTTGGTTTTGATGGCGGGCAGCAGCACCGCAATGTCGGGGAAGGGGTAGCTGAGGGTGAGGCGCTGGCGCACCTGACCCGTGAAGTCCACCAGCAGCCAGTCGGCCCCACGGCGACCAATTTTGATGCCGACGGCAAACGCACCGTCGGGGTTGAGGCCAATGGGCACCGAGGGCTGGCCGACGCGACCGCGCACTGGCGCTTCGCGGGTGAGCAACTGGTCTTCGTCCAGCCGGGCGGTGATGAGGCCAATGGTCTGCGCGGTCAGGCCGGTCAGGCGGGCCAGTTCGGCCTTGGGGCAACTGCCGTGGGTGCGCAGGGCTTGCAACACCACCCGCTCATTGAACTGGCGCATGCCCACCTGGTTAGAGCCACGCGGGCGCAACGGGGCCTGTTCGGCAGGCTCAAGCACAGAGGATTCGGCCAAGTCGTTCACGGTATTCACCAACAATCGGAAGGCAGGCATGCCCCACGCAGCCCACTCGTCGATAGGTAAGTCTTATACACACATTGCCACCGCCCATGCTCATGTCTCAACATGGGGATGAGCCTCACAGGCGCAGTTCAAGCAGGGCGTTGCGCATCACCACCGGGTCGGTATCCAGCCCCGTCCAGTGTTTGATACCAATCACCCCTTGGTTAACCAGCATGCCCAGGCCATCGGCCACCGGGCAACCGCGTTGTCGGGCTGCACGCAGCAGCCGCGTCAGCGGCGGATTGTGGATGCCATCGGCCACCACCATGTGGGGCAACAGACTGTCGGTGTCGATGTCGGGCATCGCATCTACCTGTGGATACAGGCCCACCGAGGTGGCATGAATCACCAACTGCGTGTCTGCCGGTACCTGAAATGGCCCTTCCCAGGGCACATAAGCGGCCTGTGCCGGGGTATGGCGGTTCAGCAGATCGGCCAGTTCTTGGCCTCTTGCCTGCCCCCGGTTGACGATGCTGATGCGCGGCACGCCCGCCAGCGCCAGCTCAACCGCCACAGCCCGTGCCGCGCCGCCTGCCCCGAAGACCACTGCCGTTTTGCCTGCCGGATCGGTCACTTCGCGCAAGGCCTGCACAAAGCCCTGACCATCCGTGTTTTCACCGATCAGCGAGTCGCCACGGCGCACGATGGTGTTCACTGCTCCAATGATGCGGGCGGACTCCCCCAAGCCATCCAGGTGTGCAATGACCGCCACTTTGTGCGGAATGGAGCAGTTGAAACCGCGCCAGCCCATGGCCCGCGCACCACGCACCGCGTCACCCAACTGGCTGGGGTGAACCTCGCAGTTCAGGTAGCGCCAGTTCAGGCCAAGCTGACGGTAGGCCGCCTCGATCATGACAACCGTGGGGTTTTCTGCCGCCGGCATGGCAAACGAGCCGGTCAGGGGGTGCAGGAAGTCGTGTGTCATGCCATCAGGGCTTCGCCAAGCACGCCTTTGTGCAAGATGAAGTTGCCCCAGGGTTGCAACTCGCCCGTGACCACGATGGCGTAAGCCTTGGCGACACGGCCATAAAACGCATAGCGCTCTACGGCTTGCACGCCGGTGTGCTGCGGCAAATGGGGCTGCAAATGGGCCAGCACCTCGCGCTGCAAGGCGCTGAGGTAAGGCGCTTCGGTGCCGCCCACCTGCATGCAGGCCACGGGGTGCGCTACATCAGCAGCCAGTGGCAGCAGGCTGGTGACGGCCTGCACCGCGCGCAGCATGCCCACGCCGGGCAGGCGGATGATGGGTTTGCCCGCGCCCAGGCTCATGGCGGTGAAGTTGGCATCGGCCAGCACCAAGGTGTCGTCATGGCCCATTTCGGCCATGATTTTCAGCAGCTCGGGGCTGAGCAGGGGGTCGATTCCTTTAAGCAAGGCAGTCCTCCGGCAGCTCAGCGGCGCTCTTGGCCCCGGTCATCACGGCCACGGTGTCGCTCATGCTGATCTTTTTGGGGTTGACCACCGCGGCACGCTTGCCCAGGCGGGCAATGTGGATGCGGTCGGCAATCTCAAACACATGCGGCATGTTGTGGCTGATGAGGATGACCGGCAGGCCCTTGTCGCGCACCCGGCGAATGAGTTCCAGCACCATGTTGCCCTCTTTCACGCCCAGGGCGGCGGTGGGTTCGTCCATGATGACGACGTGCTGCGCAAACGCCGCTGCACGGGCCACGGCCAC
Organism: Pseudomonadota bacterium; assembly: GCA_041192045.1. GTDB lineage: Bacteria > Pseudomonadota > Gammaproteobacteria > Burkholderiales > Burkholderiaceae_C > Hydrogenophaga. The sequence goes on from JBEENR010000030.1 coordinate 17,940, forward strand.
GCACTGGCGCTGACCACCCGAGAGGGTTTCGACGGCCTGCGTCATGCTGCGGATGCCGACCTTCAGGTCGTTCATGCGGGCAATGCTTTCTTCCAGCATCTTCTTTTTGTCGATCACCTGGAACACGCTGCCCAAAATCCCAGGGCGGCGGATTTCGCGGCCCAGAAACAGGTTCTCGGCAATCGTCATGGCCGGGGCCACGGCCAGGTCTTGGTACACCGTTTCAATGCCAGCGCGACGGGCATCAATCGGGCTTTTGAAATGAATGGGCTGGCCATCCAGAAAAATCTCGCCTTCGTCGGGGATGGTGGCCCCTGACAGGGCTTTGATGAGGCTGGACTTGCCCGCCCCGTTGTCGCCAATGACGGCCAAGATTTCACCAGCGCGCAGCTCAAAGTCGGCACCGTCAAGGGCGGTGACTTGGCCGTAGCGTTTGACCAAGCCCTTGGCCTGCATCACCAGGGGGGTTGAAGCGTTGGGACTCATTACCGGACTCCTTTGCGCGACATCTGGTCGGTCAGCACCGCCAGGATCACCAGCACACCGGTGACCAGAATTTGATAAACAGAAGACACGCCCATGAGGGTGAGGCCGTTGCGGAACACACCCACAATCAGCGCGCCCACCAGGGTGCCCAAAATAATGCCGCGGCCACCGAACAGGCTGGTGCCACCCAGCACCACGGCGGTGATGGCATCCAGGTTCTCGGTTTGCCCAGCGTTGGGGTCACCGGCACCAATGCGCGCCACCGAGAGCAGCGAGGCAATGCCGTAAAACACACCGGCCAGCACGTACACGCCCAGCAGCACTTTGTCGGTCGAAATACCGGTCAGGCGGGTGGCCTCGGGGTTGTTGCCCACGGCATAAATGTGGCGGCCCGGCGCGGTTTCGCGCAGGAACAACCAGGTGATGAGGTACAGGGCCAGCATCAGCACCACGCCATACAGGATGTTGGTCTGCCCAATGCGGAAGGAGTTACCCAGCCAGGCCAGACCCTCGGACACTTCGGTAATGGTCTGCGAGCCGGAATACAGCTGCGTGATGGCAAAGGCAATGTTGAGCATGCCCAGCGTGACGATGAAAGGGGGCAGCTTGGCCTTGGTGACCAGCAGACCGTTGATGAGGCCAAACAGCGTCGTCACCCCAATGCCCAACAGAATAGCCACTGGGGCCGACAGACCGAAGTCCGCACCCATCTTGGTCATGACGATGGAGCCCAGCGCCATGATCATGCCGCACGACAGGTCAATACCCGCCGTCAGGATGATGAGGGTCTGACCAATGGCAATGGTGCCCACCACCATCACCTGTTGCAGGATGAGTGAAAAATTTTGCAGCGTGAGGAAACGCTCACTCTGCGTCGCAAAAAACAGGCAGGCCCCTAGCAGGGCCAGAAACGGCCCGAGCGTGCCCATGGGCGGAAGTTTGGCTTTGATGGCATTCATGGCGGTCAACCCGTCCAGTCAGAGGAGACAGTGAGAAGAAATTCAGTGAGGAGGAACAACAGCAAGCAGCCCCCAAGCCAAGCCAAGCGAAGCGAGGCGCAAAACCCAGGGGCACCTAGGGTCCGGCTTTGCCGGCCCGAGATGCCGTCCCCCCTCCCGCCGTAGGCGAGAGAGGGGGGAAGCCGCGTCAGCGGCGCAGGGGGGTGATCCCTACTTTTTACTTGTTACCCCAGCACAGATCCATGCCGGTCTTCACATCTTTGCTGTCCACACCAGCCACGGCCTTGTTGGCAATCAGGGTCACACCGGTGTCGGTGTAGCCACTGACTTTTTTGCCGGTCTTGGCGTATTCAACGCCAGCGGCCACGCCCATGGCAGCCATGCGCAGGGGGTACTGCTGGCTGGTGGCGGCAATCACGCCTGCGCCCACGTCTTTCACACCGGCACAGCCGCCGTCCACCGAGACGATGACCACATCTTTTTCCTTGCCAGCGGCCTTCAGTGCCTTGTAAGCACCTGCGGCAGCGGGTTCGTTGATGGTGTACACCAAGTTGATGTTGGGGTTCTTCTGCAGGCAGTTTTCCATGCCGGTTTGGCCTTTGGCGGCATCGCCGAAGCTGTCAGCCATACAGGCCACACCAGCGGCTGCGCCACCGAGTTCGTTGCTCTTGGCATCGGGTGCGTTCAAGCCAAAGCCTTTCAGGAAGCCGTTGTGACGCTGTGCGCCCACCGGGTGGCCAGGGAACAGATCCAGCGTGGCAATGACGGGCTTTTTGTTGCCCAGCGCAGCCTTGGCGTACTGGCCAATCAAGACACCGGCCTTGTAGTTGTCGGTGGCAAACAGGGCATCGACCGCAGAGGCGGGGTCGGTGGGGCTGTCCAGCGCAATCACCATCACGCCTTGGCTCTGGGCTTTCTTGATGGCGGGGATGATGGCCTTGGCATCGCTGGGGGTGATCAGGATGGTTTTGGCACCGGCGGCAATCATGTTTTCCATGGCCGTGACCTGACCGGCGTTGTCACCGTCGGTCTTGCCTGCGGCGGCAATCAGCTTGGCACCGAGTTTCTTGGCCTCGGCATCGGCACCTTCTTTCATTTTCACGAAGAAGGGGTTGGATTCGGTCTTGGTGATCAGGCCAATGACGGGCTGAGCAAAGGCAGAACCGGCAGCCAGGGCAACGGCAGAGATCACGAATGCAGGGACGATTTTTTTCACAGAAGTCTCCTAGGAGGAATGGAAGAGAAACAACGCAGACACAAGAACAAAGGACAGGTCACAGCGAACCACTCTGCGGCGTGCATCTTGGGGTTTTCACGATACACGCTGCGGAGTGCATGAACTATAGTGGCGTTTCGGTTAATAAATCAATTGGATTTAATTATGGTTTACCCTAGCACCCAGCCTTCTACCCCTTCCCAGGTCACTCCCATCCAAGTCGCCACCGCTGGCGAAGCCCTGATGGATCTGATTCAGGAGGCCGATGGCCGCCTGCGCCCCTGTGACGGTGGCGCGGTTTACAACCTGACCCGCGCACTCGGCCTGCAAGGCGTGGGCACGCTCTACCTGAACCCGCTGTCGTCTGACCGCTTTGGGCGGGGCTTGGCACGCGGCATCGAGCGCGCAGGCGTGACGCTGGCCCACCCCGAGCCAGCGCACCAGCCCACCTCGCTGGCGGTGGTCAGCGTCGATGCGGAGGGCAAAGCCAGTTACAGCTTTTACCGCGATGGCGTGGCCGACCGGCAGGTACAGGCCCAACAGATGAACCAGCACTGCGCACAACACAGCCAGCTGGCTATCGTGGCCACGGGTTGCTTGGCGCTGGTGGCCGAAGACAGCGACAAATACCTGCCCTGGCTGCAAGCGCAGCGCGATGCTGGGCTGCTGCTGGCCGTCGATGCCAACCTGCGCCCGGCCATCGTGCCCGACATGGCCGCCTACCGCGCCAGCGTCATGGCCGCGCTGCAACAAGCGCACATCGTGAAAGTGAGTGACGACGATCTGGTCACGCTGGGTTTTGCCCATGCCGACCCGCTGGATGCCGCACGCGCCCTGCTGGCCCAAACCCAGGCCGACTGGTTGGCCCTGACGCTGGGTGCACGCGGTGCCGTGCTGCTGGCGCGCAGCGGATCAGCTTGGCACGCCACCGAAACCGCCCCCGTCACGGTGGCCGATACCGTGGGTGCAGGCGACTGCTTTTTTGCTGGCCTGCTGGCCGCCTTGCTGGAGCGCCCAGCCTTGCAAGCGGCCATCCACAGTCGCACGCTGCACCTGGACGAGGCGGATGTGCAACACATCCTGAGCCGTGCCGTGGCCAGCGCCAGCCTGTGCGTGCAAGCAATCGGCTGCGTCCCCCCCACCCTGCCCCAGGTGGTGGCCCGCGTCAGCCAGCAGCCACCCCGCCTGACACGCTGGTGAAACGCCCGGTACTGAAACGGACCGTGCTTGCACAAACGGCAGCAAAAAGAATCCGGCATGTAACCAAATTACACTAGAATCAAAAATATTAAGTAACAAAGTTAGATTCATGAACACCTCAACCACATCCCCCCCCTCGGCACCGCTGGACTTGGTCATCTTCGGTGGCGTGGGCGACCTCTCGGTGCGCAAGCTGCTGCCTGCGCTGTACATGGCACACCTGCACAACAACCTGCCCCGCGATACCCGCATTCATGCGCTGGGGCGGCAGGTGTGGGCACGCAGCGAATTTCTGGCCTTCGTGCAAGACAAGGTGCGCGGGTTTGTGGAAGACGGTGCCTTCAACCCCGAGGCCTGGGGCAGTTTCTTGGAGCGGCTGAACTACGTCAGCGTGGATGCCACGCAGCCGCAAGACTTCCAGACGCTGGCTGCTTCCCTGCACCACGGTTCCCACACGGTTTCAGACCGGGTTTATTACCTGGCCACGGCCCCCAGCCTGTTCGTGGGCATTTGTGCCAACCTGCACAGCGCGGGCCTGATTGACGAGCGCGCCCGCGTGGTTTTAGAAAAACCGCTGGGCCACGACCTGGCCTCGGCACAGCAGATCAACGACGATGTGGGGCGCTACTTTGCCGAGCAGCAAATCTTCCGCATCGATCACTACCTGGGCAAAGAAACGGTGCAAAACCTGATGGTGCTGCGCTTTGGTAACAGCATTTTTGAGCCCCTGTGGCGCAGCCCCTACATCAAAAGCGTGCAAATCACGGTGGCCGAAAGCGTGGGCGTGGGCAGCCGGGCTGGCTTTTACGACGGCACCGGGGCCATGCGTGACATGGTGCAAAACCACCTGCTGCAACTGCTGTGCATCGTGGCCATGGAACCACCGGTGTCGTTAGACCCCGATGCGGTGCGCGATGAAAAGCTCAAGGTGCTGCGCTCGCTGCGGCCCATGACGGTGGCCGATGTGGCCCGCGACACGGTGCGCGGCCAGTACAGCGCCGGTGCCTCGGGCGGCGAGGTGGCACAGGGCTATTTGCAAGAGGCCAACATTCCGCTGAGCAGCACCACCGAGACCTTTGTGGCCCTCAAGGCCCACATCAACAACTGGCGCTGGGCCAATGTGCCCATCTTCTTGCGCACCGGCAAACGCATGGCCGCACGCCAGTCCGAAATCGTCATCGAGTTCGCTGGTCTGCCCTTCACCCTGTTCAAAGATTCGCCGCACCAGTCGGTGAACCGGCTGATGATCCGCCTACAACCCGAAGAACACATCCAGTTGCAGATGATGGCCAAAGAACCCGGCAGCGGCATGAAGCTGCGCCCGGTCAAGCTGAACCTGGACCTGGAAACCGCTTTTGCCGAACGCCGGGCCGAGGCTTACGAGCGGCTGCTGATCGATGTCATCAAAGGCCGCTTGACCCACTTCATGCGCCGTGACGAACTGGAAGCCGCTTGGACTTGGGTGGAACCCATCATCAACGGCTGGCAGCAGCTGGGCGAAAAACCCAAGCCCTACACGGCAGGCACCTGGGGGCCAGCCGCCTCGTCGGCACTGATGGCGCGTGAGGGTTCGTCGTGGGTGGAAGAGTCCTGAACATGAACCGCCACGTCACCGAACACATCAATGCCACGCCCGCTGCGCTGGCTGCTTATGTGGCCCGCCTGCTGCGGCAGGCCCTGATGGAACGTGGTCAGGCCAGCTTGGCGGTCTCGGGGGGCAAGTCACCCATTGCCCTGTTTGAAGCGCTGCGCAAACAGCCGCTGGACTGGTCACACATCCACATCATGCTGGTGGACGAGCGGCTGGTGCCGCACAAGCACGCCGACAGCAACACCGCGCTGGTGCGCCAGCATCTGCTGCAAGAAGCGGCCAGCAGCGCCCATCTGGTGCCTTTTTTTGATGACGTACCCGCCAACCCCAGCCCAGCCGAGCTGGACGCGCTGGTGCGCCAGGCCCGCGAACGCCTGTCTGCCCTGCCCTGGCCGCTGGATGTGGTGGTGCTGGGCATGGGTGAGGACGCGCACACGGCCTCGCTGTTTGCCGGTGCCCAAGGCTACGAACAAGCCCTGCGCAGCACCGACACGCTGGTCTGGCTGATTCCGCACACGGCACCGCATGCCCGTATCAGCCTGACCCTGCACAGCCTGCTGGCCAGCCGCGAACTGCTGCTGCCGCTGGCCGGGGCAGCCAAGCTGGCGGTGTACCGGCAGGCCCTGCGGCGAGCCGACCCGGCGTTGCCCATCTCGCTGCTGCTGAACCCGGTGGGCCAAGCCACCCGCACACCCGTGCAAGTCTGGCTCACCTGAGACCTCAGACCCGCTCTGTCAACCTTTTTTAAAGCACAAGCCATGACCCTCACGCTGAACGCCACCCTGGCCCATGTGACCCAGCGCATCACCGAGCGCAGTGCCCCAACACGTGCCCGCTACCTGGCCACCATGGCCGCCCAAGCCCGCAACGGCACCCAGCGGGCAGGCAAAGGCTGCGCCAACATGGCCCACACCACCGCCGCCCTGCCCGCTGCGGACAAACTGAAAATCCATGCCGAACGCACGCCGCACATCGGCATCGTCAGCGCCTACAACGACATGCTCTCGGCCCACCAGCCCTACGAGCACTACCCCGAGCTGCTGCGCAACCATGCCCGCACCTTGGGTGCCACCGCGCAAATGGCCGGTGGCGTGCCCGCCATGTGCGACGGCATCACCCAGGGCGAGGCGGGCATGGAGCTGTCGCTGTTCTCGCGTGATGTGATTGCCCTCTCCACCGCCGTAGCCTTGTCGCACAACGTGTTTGATGCCGCCCTGATGCTGGGCGTGTGCGACAAGATCGTGCCCGGCCTGTTCATGGGGGCTTTGCAGTTTGGCCACCTCTCCACCGCCTTTGTGCCCGCCGGGCCCATGAGCAGCGGCCTGTCCAACGATGCCAAAGCCAAGGTGCGCCAGCAATACGCGCAAGGCCTGGTCGGGCGCGAAGCCCTTTTAGAAAGCGAAGCCCAGGCCTACCACAGCCCCGGCACCTGCACCTTTTACGGCACCGCCAACAGCAACCAAATGCTCATGGAAATCATGGGCCTGCACCTGCCGGGCGCGTCCTTCGTCAACCCCGGCGCGGTGCTGCGCCAAGCGCTGAGCCAAGCCGCGCTGGAGCGCGCCCTCATCAACACCGGGCGCAACGGGCAGCCGCGCATTCGGCTGGCCGACATCGTGACCGAAAAAACCGTGGTCAACGGCATCATCGGCCTGCTGGCTACCGGCGGCAGCACCAACCACACCATCCACTTGGTGGCCATGGCGCGTGCGGCAGGCATCTTGATTGACTGGGACGACTTTGCCGAACTCTCCGCCGTGGTGCCGCTGTTGGCCCGCGTGTACCCCAACGGCAGCGCTGACGTGAACCACTTCCATGCCGCCGGTGGCATGGGCTTTTTGATGCGCGAGCTGCTGGCCCACGGCCTGCTGCACGGCGATGTGTTCACCGTGATGGGCTTTGGCCTGCATGCCTACACCCAAGAACCCTGGCTGGACGGCGACCGCTTGGCCTGGCGCGACCTGCCCGCGCACAGTGGTGACACCAGCGTGCTGCGCCCGGTCAACGCCCCCTTCAGCGCCGACGGCGGCCTGCGCCTGCTGCAAGGCAACCTGGGCCGCAGCGTGGTCAAGGTGTCTGCCGTGAAGCCCGAACACCGTTTCGTGCGCGCACAGGCCGTGGTGGTGAGCGACCAGCAAGACCTGCTGGCCCTGTTCAATGCCGGTGAACTGAACAAAGACCTGATTGCCGTGGTGCGCTACCAAGGCCCCCGCGCCAACGGCATGCCCGAACTGCACAAACTCACACCCCCGCTGGCGGTGCTGCAAGACAAGGGCTTCAAGGTGGCCTTGGTGACTGACGGACGCATGAGCGGTGCATCGGGCAAAGTGCCCGCCGCCATTCATCTGAGCCCCGAAGCCCTGGCCGACGGCCCGATTGCCCGCGTGCAGGACGGTGACTGGATCACGCTGGACTGCGAACGCGGCGTGCTGACGCTGGAAGTGGATGCCGACACGCTGGCCGCGCGCCCCGTGCAGCACCCCGACCTGAGCCACAACGCCCACGGCACCGGGCGCGAGCTGTTCGGCCTGTTCCGCGCACAGGCAGGCACGGCGGAATCGGGCGCTTCGCCCTTGTTTGGCCAGACGCTCTGACCCTGAAAAACCCAAACCGGGGAGCGCCCCCACCCCAACCCTCCCCCAGCGGGGGAGGGAGCAAGACAGCCCCACCACCCAACCCCTCCCCGCTCCCTCTCCTTCCCCCGCTGGGGGAAGGCTGGGATGGGGGCACCGCACACCCACCCCGCATCCAAACAACCCGCCCCCATCCATCAAAACCACCCCCAGCCCCACGG
>JBEENR010000031.1:0-23361 GCA_041192045.1 Pseudomonadota bacterium
TACAAGCGCTGTTTCATGCCTTTTTTGCCAGCATTCCGCACGACTGGTATCGCAACAGCCCCATTGCGCAATATGAAGGCTATTACGCCAGCATTTTTTACAGCCATTTTGCGGCGCTGGGCCTAGACATTGCCCTAGAAGATGCCACCAACCAAGGCCGCATTGACATGACAGTATTGTTCAATGGGCATGTGTATATTTTTGAATTCAAGGTGGTGAATGGGCAAGCCACAGGCGGCGCATTGCAGCAGATCAAAGACCGAGGCTATGCCGACAAATACCGCGCGAGGGGCGAGCCCATTCATTTGATTGGCGTGGCTTTTGACAAAGACAGCCGCAACATCAGCGCGTTTGAGGTGGAAGCCGGCTGATGCCCACCGGCAGGCGTGCGGCGGCATCCCATGCGCCAGTGGCAAACCACGGGCTGCCGTCCAGGTAGTCGCGCAGCATGGGCAGGGCATCCAGGCCCCAGAACACATGGCTATCCATCACCAGCGCGGGCACGCCAAACAGGCCCAGGGCCAGCGCTTCGTCGGTGTTGGCGCGCAGGCGCTGCTTCACCACTTCGCTGTCGGGCCACTGCGCATGGGGCCAGGGTTGCTGGCGCTGGGCCATGTGGTCTTGCAGCAGGGTTTGCAGATGGGCCAGCCGCGTCGCGTCGGTGGCGCTGTGGCCGCCCTGCCAAACGTGGTGAAACAGTTGCCCGGTGACATAGCGGCTGGTTTCGCCGGGCATGTCGTCCGTGGCGGTGGCCAGCCCCAAGCGCAGCAAGGCCAGGGGGTTGAAGGGGTGTTCGGCAGGCAAGTCCAGCGGCACGCTGTGGTGGTGGGCCAGCCAGCTGACTTGGCGGTAAGTCCAGTCGCGTTTGGCCGGAATTTCTGCCGGGCCTAACTGGCCGTGGGCTTTGAGCAGGGCCGCAAACAGCACCGGTTTGTAGCGCACACGCACGCTGTGGCCCATCAGGGCAAGGGGCAGGCGCTCAAAGGCCAGGTAGGCATAGGGCGAAATGGGGTCGTAATAGAAGGCAATGTCGCGCAGGGCGGTGGCGGGCGTGGACATAGGCATCGTGGCTGCGTTGGCGTTGTTCATGTCAGGCACGCTGGCGGGCTTCAATCTGCTGCCAGACCCGCAGTTTGTCGGCATCGCTCAAGGCCCCCCAGGCGGCAATTTCTTGCAGGGTGCGAAAGCAGCCTTTGCAGCGGCTGTCGCGCTCGTTCAGTTCGCAAATGGACACGCAGGGCGAGGGCACGCCGGGGCCGCTGTGTTGGGCGCGGGCATCGCGCAGGTTGATGAGGGGGGTGTTCATGCAGGATATCGGATTAGGTGAGTGCATCCCGTATCAGTTCAGGATGCTTGCAAGCGATTCGGATTACTAAGACTTCAATAAAGTTGATTCAGACAAAGCCACATTCTGGATGATTAAAAAACGCTGCAATCGTTTGATGCATAGATTTCAATCGGGTCAGCGTACGCTCGACCGCCAGACGGAAGTCGAACTTGTTGGCCACGGGCTGCTTGGCAATGTCCGCCTTGACATGCGATTCAAGTGGTATCTCGTTATATGTGTCGAGATAATCACATTTTCGGAGACATTTATTTAAGCATAAACCGGGGTTTATTTCGGTAATTTTTAATCTTTACATTAAATACTCATTAAGCAAAATAAAAAACCAAACACATTTAAAAATTTATAAACTCCCACAAACGCGGAAACTAATAGTTTTATTATACATTAAATCTCCTGAAATAAAGCAACTCCTTTAAGTCCAAGGCTCTTCAGTTTTTGATCAATTCTCTCATTACCATTGTCGTTCAATGAATTCAATAAACCAACCCACTCAGGCTGCGGCTCGTCGAGCGACCACAATCTCTCACTAAAGTCCTCTGAAGAATTATTCGAATATAAATGCTTGATTGATTGAATTACCATTTCTGGCAACGATTGTTCCCCCCCCTTTCCATGAGCACTGCAAAACATACAATGCCAAGGAATCATTGGGATATCTTTTGGTGTTGGTTTTGATTTTTTCGGCACCAAGTGTGCCGACACAAAGGCACAACCCCAATAATTAGTTGAATTTATACTTATATCAAGAATACCTGTCAAGGATGAGTGTATCGGATGAATCAATTCACAGCAAACTCTATCTATCACGTCACTCTCAATTACACCCAATGAATTCCTATCAAGCAACGAACTCAAACCATACGCTTCGCAACAATAAGATAAATTAAAATTCGGATTTATATTGTTCATTCGCCCATTGTAAAAAACATACAATGGAATAGCCCCAACCTTTTGACTACTCTTAATAAGTTGATGTGTTTGACTACGAAATTTTTTATTATCCAAGCTCTCATATTTTCCACTAGCAAAAAGTCTTTTTGCTTGAATGCGTAGCTCTTTTCCCTTTCCATCGCGTCCCTGAAACCAAAAAGACCAGTCTGCACCTGTTGGAGTATTTTGATTTTTCTTTATTTTTCTACCCTCTTCAGCCTTTGTATATGATTTTACTGAAAGGCCTTTTCCTTTTAACTTTTCAGCCAACATCAACAGAATCATTCCAGTAATCGTTTCTTCATTTAAGGAGATACCATGCTGATACGCAGATTCAGTTTTCTCCCAAACCCATTTAGCTACATTCTTGAATGATTGAACATATTCAGAATTATTGACACAAAGATTAGAGGGTGTCATATCAAGCAATTTTATGAGTATTTTTAAGTGACTTCAGAGATGTTATGATTTAATAAAATTTAAAATCATCTGATCGTTATAACGTATTGATTTTTAAAATTTCGCTGATTGAAAGTCGATGAAAACAGCACTATCTTAGGACTCGTTGTATGGCCCAAGAAAGCGTATCCCATTGAAATGAATGAGGTGTGAAGGCGCATCGGCCACCCACACTTCCGTCTCCCATGCAATTTTGCCTAGATAGCGGCCCATGATCAAACGGTTGGGGAAAGCAGTCACATAGACCAGCCCAGCGGTGGAACCGGCAAAGCGCTTAGCGAGTTCGGCGTGCCGTTTGCCATCAACCGGGCCGTGGCTGGTAACAGATTCCACCAGCAGCAGCCAATTCTTCGCCTTGAAATACAAAACCACGTCAGGCATTTTGCCGTGCGAATCCACTGCTACCCCCAGTTCGGACAACAGGGCCATGTCAAAATAACCCCACTTGTCGCCAGTGTCCCCGATATAAATCAACACGCTGCCGGGTGCAAAGCGGGGAGCGAAATCCTCAATAATGGCGCGAATCAATTCACTATGCTCACCGGGGCTCAAGTCGATATGCAACCCAGCACGAATATTCACCGGTACAGCATGTTGCTTTCTTTCGTTCGCGTACTGGGCAACCAAGGTTTCACGCCCAGCCAGATAAGCCGTGAGCTTGCTGTGCCATTGGGCCGTGCCGAAGCTGCGCAGCAAATTAAGGGCATGAGGTTCAATTTGATAGACGGACCTAGGGCTATTTACCGGGCGGCCTGGCTCATCGGGGTTGTGGAGAACCAAGCCAGCAGCACGGAACTGATGCATGGTCTGGCGGCGGAATGTCTCGCGGGTATTCGGCGCATATTCCTTGGCGTAATGCTCGCATACCCAGCCCATCATCGGCGTGATGCCCACCAGCGGGTTTTCTGCCTGAGCCCAGGGCTTGCCCGGCGTGAGGTTCAGCAAGGCCAGCAATGACAGAGCGGATCGCTCGTTTTGCTGCGCACGGGGCAGGCCCAGCGAAACCATGATGTCTAGGGCGGCTTCTATGTATTCGCTCTTCTTGTCGTTCATACCGTCAATTTCCGCAGTTGTTCATCCATCATTTCCTGCGTGATTTGGCTGTGCTGCTTGGCCCACTGCCCCAGCTCGATCAGCGCCTGACGGCTCGGATACTTCATCAGCTTCAGGTCGGTTGCATTAACCTGCGTGTGGCCGTTGAATCGGCGAAAACTCTCGTCCACAGCGCTGGTGTTCAGAAACACGGCCAGCCCTCGGGCCAACAGCTCTGGCAAGCCGCTCTTATTTTCATGAAACAGGTTGATGTGGTTCTCGAAACCCAGCACGGTATGGTCGCCAAAGGCTGCGGGGTCAATCACACTCGCCACCACGCGGCGCTTCTCTTCCTTTGATGAGAAGCGGCGCACCACGCAATAAAAGCCGCTCGGGTAAAGCCACTTTTCTGTCTCGGCATTACGCACCATAGCATTCGGCTTCTTCAAACCCAGCATTGGCCACGCCGCCCCAGTGCTCGTCAGGTGGCCGGGGTAAATCAGCGGCACCGTACCGGCCTCGGGCATATCGCGCAATTGCTCTTTCAGCCGGAAGTCCACCACAGGGCCAGTCGATACTTTGATGCCAAGATCAGCCAGCGAATAACGCACGGCGGACGAAAGCTCAATGGTGCTTTTCTCGGTCGTCGTAGGCACATGGATGAACCTCTCGGGGTCATCCGGAAATACGATTCGATGAAACGGGTGTTCGTTGATCTCAAGGTCAGTAAAGCTGTCATCAGTCGATGTGGTGATTGTGACCTGCCCCTGCTGACCTTCACGTTCAAGGCGAATGATGACGTTCTCTTGCAGGACTTCATCGTCCTTGAATGCCTTGTTGCGCGATTCGAAGAGGTGCATGTGACGAATGGCTGCACGCTCCAAGATGAAGTCACGGAAGGGACGGTAATACGGGCCGTTGCAAAAGCTGCGCGGGATGATTGCGACGATCTGGCCTCCCGGTACGGCCTGTGCAACGGCCAGCGCGACGAATGCCGAATAGAGGTTTACTGTTTCAATGCCAACTGAGCGTAGTGCCAGCCGATAGCCCGAATGGCTGTTGATTTTTTTATAGGGCGGATTGAGTATCGCGTGGGTATAAGTCGGCGTTATCGTTTTAAAAAGACCACCTGAAAGCGCTTCCGTTGCCGCGTAGATGAAATCTTCATCTCGAAGTGATACAGATATTTTTCCTGAATCGTTGCAGTGTTTTTCCAGGGTTTTCCGTAAATAGGTGTGTAATGATTTGTCAATTTCAAAAGCATCGATATCCACATGCTGGAAATGAAATCCACCTAACATCCACCGATTTAAAAAAGCATCTGAAAGAGAGCCGATACCGGCCCCCGCATCAAGCAATCTACAGTAACCGCTGGCATCAGGAAAAAGACTCGCCATGAACTGCGCAGTCTGTGCGGGAGTCAGAAATTGTCCAAGCTGCGATTTCTTGCTTGCCTCTGTCTGCTTTGATACCTGCAATCTGGTTTGCTCAATTGTCAGCAATGGTAAACCCTCGGATTTTTCGCAACCACAGAATCTTCATCCATCACAGCCATCAAGCCAGCCCAAGCCCGCAACGCCATTCGCAAGCAATAAACCGCGTTACGCAAAATCACCGAAGCAGCGGTGGTGTGTGAATGGATCGACAAGCGATGGATGCATCTATATCCCCCGCCATGCGCTGCATTATGCCCACGGTATGCGGGTCTGCCGGTTTGCCCACTGCTGCTTCCTGGACAGTTTGCAAGCGTATGCGCTGATCGACTGTGCGCACCCGCAACCGCGTTGGAATGCCGTCAGGCAGCGGGCTTAGAATGCGCGCCGTTGGTGCTCGCGGTGTGGTTCGCATGCCGCAGTTCAACGGGAAGCAGGAGGGACAGGCCCACACACGGGCCGACCTAACCTGCGCTGCCCCCGCAACGGTAAGCAGACGAGAACCCTGAAGCCTTTTCAGGCAACTCCGCTTTCATCTCACAACCACTGGACGGCCCCTCGCTGTCTGGGAAGGTGTTGAAAGTTGTTCTGCCAGCCCGGATACCGGCCAACGTGGTGGTGGTGCGTCTTTTGCGGGCGCGCTGCCGTGACGCTCATGCACCGTCGGGGAAGGCGGTGAGGGCACCGTCCTTTGTGTTTCTCTTCATGTATTCCCAACTTGTTCACGCCCGCCGGGCGTTGGTGTCTGTGGCTGCGCTGGCGGCCTGTTCTTCTTTTGCCCAAAGCGCTGCGGTGCTGGAGCCTGTGGTGGTCACGGCCACGCGGGTGGAAACGCCGCTGAGCGATGTGCTGGCTTCGGTGGATGTGCTGACCCGTCAGGACATTGACCGGCTGCAACCGGCTTCGCTGGCCGATTTGCTGCAATTTCTGCCGGGCTATGAATTTGGCCGCAACGGCGGGCCGGGCACCAACACATCGTTCTTTTTACGCGGCCACAACAGCGCCAACTTGGTGATTCTGGTGGATGGTGTGCGCACACCCGTTGACGGCATTGGCGCACTGAGCGCGGTGGATGTGCCGCCCAGCGCCATTGAGCGGGTGGAGGTGCTGCGCGGTGATGCCTCGGCGCTGTATGGCGACGCGGCCAATGGGGGCGTGATCCACATCATCACCCGCCAGCCCCAGCCGGGGGCTTATGCCGGTGTGGGTGTTGGCGAACGTGGGGCGCGGCAGTACCAAGCGGGTGGAGCGGTGCAGTCGGGCAAGGCCACTTTCTCGCTGGCGGCGGTGCGGCGCGAGAGTGCGCAGCTCTCGGCCATGAACGTGGCGCAAAAAACCGCTGCCAACCCCGATGCCGACCAGACGGTGAACGAATCGGTGGACTTGCGCTGGGTTCAGGCCCTGTCGAACAACACCCGGCTGGATGCCCGCGTGGGCCGGGAGTCTGCCGAGGTGGATTACGACGAGGACAATTTTGGCTTTGGTGCCGTGACGGATACCTATGCCATGAGCCGCACCACCGACCGCGCTCAGCTGTCATTGACCTCGCAAATCAGCAGCGCTTGGCGCAGCCAGCTCTCGGTGTCCAGCAACCGCCAGCGCATTGAAGACCGCAAAAACGGCGCGCTGCGCACATCCCAATACAGCTATGGCGTGGCCGAGTCGCGCCACACCAGCTTGCGCTGGGAAAACGTGGTGTCGTACAGCGCATCGCGCCAGTTGCTGGCTGGGGCGGACTATGCCAAGGAGCATTACGAATCGGATGCCACCGCGTCGGGCTACCGCACCGAGCGCACGCTGTCGGCGCTGTTTTTGGGCCTGAACCAGCAGCTGGGTGACTGGAGTTTGCAGGGCAACCTGCGGCAGGACGAGGTGCGCATGCACAACCTGCTGAGCAACAGCCACAAGCGCTGGAGCGAAACCTCGGCCCTGCTGGGCGCGGCTTATGACTTGAGCCAGGGCTGGCGCGCATCGGCCAGCATCGGCCAGGGGTTCCGGGTGCCCACCAGCTACGACCTGTCGAACTCGCCCAACTTACGGCCCGAAAACTACCTGAACCGCGAGCTGGCGCTGGCCTACCGCCAGGGTGCGGTGCAAAGCCGCTTGGCGGTGTTTTCAAGTCAGGCCACCGACATGATCATCACCCACCCCAGCACCTACGCCCAAACCAACACCAACGCCACAAACCGGGGCTTGGAATGGAGCGGTGCCTATCAATGGGGGCAAACGCAGTTGAATGCATCGCTCACCCGGCAAAACCCGCGCAACCTGGACACCGGGCTGGCGCTGGCGCGGCGCGGCAAAAAGCTGGCCTCGGCGGGCGTGAGTCAGCCGGTGGCGGGCTGGACGCTGGGGGCGCAGGCGCGCTACCAGTCTGAGCGGCGCGACCAAGACTTCAACAACAACGTGCTGGCCAGCTACACCGTGCTTGACCTGCTGGCCGCCTACCGCATCAGCCCGAACTGGAAGCTGAACATGAAGCTAGAAAACGCGACCAACCGCGACTACCAGCTGGCCTATGGCTACAACACGCCACGGCGCGCGCTGTGGATGATGTTGGACTACACCACCCGCTAAAAGCACCGACACCCCGCCCACGCCCATGAACGGCCCACAACGCATCGTCTGTCTGACGGAAGAAACCACCGAATGGCTCTACCTGCTGGGGCAGGAGGCGCGCATTGTGGGCATCAGCGGCTACACCGTTCGGCCACGCCGGGCACGCGAGGAAAAGCCCAAGGTCAGCGCGTTTTTAAGCGCCAAGATCGACAAAATCTTGGCCCTGCGGCCCGACTGCGTGTTTGGCTTCTCCGACTTGCAGGCCGACATTGCCGCCGCACTCATCCGGGCTGGGGTGCAGGTAACGGTGTTCAACCAGCGCAGCGTGGACGAGATTTTTGCCATGCTGTACCAAGTGGCGGCCATGGTGGGCTGTGCCGACGAGGGGCTGGCCCGCATGGCCGCCATGCGCCAGCGGCTCGATGCCATGCGCGCCGACGTGGCCGCGCTGGAAGCCAGCGGCAAGCGTCGGCCCAGGGTGTTTTTTGAGGAATGGGACACGCCCCACATCAGCGGCATCCGCTGGGTGTCTGAGCTGCTGGGCATTGCGGGGGGTGACGATGTGTTCCCCGAACTGGCGGTGCAGCCGCTGGGCAAAGACCGCATCATTGCCAGCGGTGACGAGATCGTGCAGCGTGCGCCCGACATCATCATCGGCAGTTGGTGCGGCAAGAAGTTTCGGCCCGAGGCGGTGGCCGCACGGCCCGGCTGGCAAGATGTACCGGCGGTAAAAACCGGCCAGTTGTTTGAAATCAAATCCGCCGACATTCTGCAACCCGGCCCCGCCGCACTGACCGACGGCGTGGCGCAGATGCACCGCATCGTGACGAATTGGATGGCCGCATGCCGTTGATACACCAGAGATTCGCTGCTGGCGCTTGCCCCCACCCCAACCCTCCCCCAGAGGGGGAGGGGGCAAATACCCAAACGCCCACGCCGCCGCAGTGCCTGACTCCTTCCCCGGCTAGGAGAACGTTTGACCGAGCGCAAGTGCCCGACTTTGCTCCTTCCCCCCCTGGGGGAAGGTTGGGATGGGGGCAGGTATCCGGCCTTGCTCCTTCCCCGGCTAGGAGAACGTTTGAACGGGCGCAAGTGCCCGGCTTTGCTCCTTCCCCCCCTGGGGGAAGGTTGGGATGGGGGCACGCATGCCAAGCCAAGCTGCGCTGGCTAACCGCCTGCCTGCTGGCCTGGGTGTTTTGCCTGGGCAGCGCACAAGCCGCAGGCGTACAAGTCACCGACGACCGGGGCGTGACCGTGCGCTGGGATGCGCCACCGCAGCGCATCGTCTCGCTGCTGCCCTCGCTCACGGAGTCGGTGTGCGAACTGGGCCAGTGCCAGCGGCTGGTGGGGGTGGACCGCTATTCCAACTGGCCCGCGTCCGTGGCTGCGCTGCCGCGTCTGGGCGGTGGCCTAGACCCGACGATTGAAGCCATTGTGGCCCTGCGGCCCGATGTGGTGCTGCTGGCCCAGTCGTCGCGGGTGGTGCAGCAGCTGGAGGGCCTGGGGCTGAAGGTGGTGGCCCTAGAGCCCAAAAACCATGCCGATGTGCAGCGCGTACTGGGCCAAGTGGCGCGGGTGCTGGGCTTGGACGCACAGGCCACGCAACGCATTTGGCGGCACATTGACGCGGGGGTGTCGGCAGCGGCGCAGTCGCTGCCCGCTAAAGTCAAAAACACCCGCATTTATTTTGAAGTGAACCCGGCCCCCTATGGCGCAGGCACCTCGTCCTTCATTGGCGAGACGCTGACCCGGCTGGGCGTGCAAAACATCTTGCCCGCCAACCTGGGGCCGTTCCCCCAGCTGAACCCCGAATTTGTGGTGCGGGCCAACCCCGACGTGATCATGGTGGGCGAGCGAAACAGCGCGGGCATGGCGCAGCGCCCCGGCTGGCGCGGCATCCGCGCTGTGCGTGAAGGCCGGGTGTGTGTGTTCCCCGAGGCCGAGTCCGACGTGCTGGTGCGCCCCGGCCCGCGCATGGCCGAAGCCGCCCGCCTGATGGCCCGCTGCTTGCAGGAGAAAGCGCCTTGAACACCACCACCCTGCCCCCACTGCGGGCGGCGGCGCATGCGCAGTCGGCGCGTCGGCTCTGGCTGGCCGCTGGGCTGGTGCTGGGCGGCGCGGTGCTGGGGCTGCTGGGCTTGGGCGTGGGCAGCACCGGGCTGGAATCGGTGTGGCAAATGTTGGCCGACCCGGTGGCGGCGCAAATCGTGTGGGACATTCGCGCCCCGCGCACCGTGGGCGCGTTTGCTGCGGGTGCCTTGCTGGGGCTGGCCGGTGCGGTGGCGCAGGGTTTGTTTCGCAACCCACTGGCCGATCCGTTTTTGCTCGGCAGCGCCTCGGGTGCCTCGCTGGGGGTGGCGCTGACGCTGGCGGGCTTGGGCGTGTCGCCCTTTGCGACGCAGTGGCTGGTGCGCCTGGGCCTGACCGGCGCGGCCTTTGTGGGCGCGGTGGCTGCGGTGCTGCTCACACTGGCGCTGGCGCGTGGCGTGCAGCACACGCTGCGCCTGCTGCTGGCCGGTGTGGTGGTGGGCGTGGTGTTGGGCGCGCTCACCTCGCTGGTCACGCTCACCGCGCCCGACACCTTGCCCGCCATGCAAGCCTTCATGCTCGGCTCGACAGGCTATGTGGGCTGGGCCGCTTGCGCTTTGATGGGCGGCATTGGCCTGCTGTGCCTGCTGCTGGCTGCGGGCTTGTCGCGGGTGCTTGATGGGCTGGCGCTGGGCGAATCAACCGCGCTCAGTTTGGGCCTGCCGCTGGGGCCGCTGCGGGTGGCGCTGGTGGGCGTGTTGGCGCTGGCCACCGGCACGGCAGTCGCGCAAACCGGCTTGATTGCCTTTGTGGGCCTGGCCGCGCCGCACTTGGTGCGCGCCGTGGTCAAAACCACCCACGCCTGGCTGGTGCTGCTGGCCAGCTTGATGGGCGGCGTGCTGCTGATGCTGGCCGACACCCTGGCCCGTGGCCTGCTGGCCCCGCAAGAACTGCCGGTGGGCGTGCTGACCGCCGTGCTGGGCGGTGGCTATTTGCTGTGGCTCATGCGCAAGCGGGTGGGCTGAGCGGGGCTGATGCGATGTTGAACACCGACACCCGCCCCGTTGCTTTGCAAACGCGCCAGCTGCACGCCACCCTGGGCGTAGGCCACAACCAGCGCCATGTGTTGCAGGGCGTGGACCTGAGCCTGAGCCGCAGCCGCTGGACCAGCATCGTCGGCCCCAACGGCGCGGGCAAATCCACCCTGCTGCGCGCCCTGGCCGGTGTGCTGCCGCACCAAGGCGAGGTGCTGCTGCACGGCCAGCCGCTGGCGCGCATGGCCCCGCGCGAGCGTGCCCGCGCCCTGGCTTGGCTGGCGCAAAGCGGTGCGGGCGAGGCCAGCGCCGACGACCTGACGGTGTACGACGTGGCCCTGCTGGGCCGCCTGCCGCACCAAGCCTGGCTGGCCCCGCCCAGCCCGGCAGACCATGCCGCGGTGGAACGCGCCCTGCGCCAAACCCAAGCCTGGGACTGGCAATGCCGCCCGCTGGGTGCGCTCTCGGGCGGCGAGCGTCAGCGCGTGCTGCTGGCCCGGCTGCTGGCGGTGGAGGCCGATGTGATGCTGATGGACGAACCCCTAGCCAACCTAGACCCGCCGCACCAAGCCGACTGGATTGCGCTGGTGCGCGGCCTAGTGGCACAGGGCAAAACCGTGGTCAGCGTGCTGCACGAAATCACCCTGGCCCTCATGGCCGACGAGCTGGTGGTGATGCAGCAAGGCCGCGTCGCCCACGCGGGCACGGCCCACGACAGCGCCACCCACCGCGCCCTGGAAGCGGTGTTTGAGCACCGCATCGCCATCCACCCGCTGGGGCCGCGCTGGGTGGCTTTGCCGGTGTAGGCCGAACCGCCGCTAAAAAGTCGCTACCGTTTGCCCCATGCAACTCGACTTCCACACCCTAGACATGCAGCGCCGCCAACACCCGGCTTGGCGTTTGCTGCTGGCCGAATCGGCCCCGCTGGTGGCCAGCTTTTTGCACCGCGTGTTTGTGCAGCCCAATGTGCGGGTCATGGCGCAAGCCCCCTTGGTCGAGGCATTGGAAGACACGCTGTATGGCCTGCGCGAAACCCTGGGCCAGCAGGTGTTCCCAAAAAGCGCGCAAGCCTATTTGAACGACTGGGCCGCCAACGACAGAGGCTGGCTGCGCAAGTTTTACCCGCTGGGCTCTGACGAACCCCACTACGACCTGACCCCGCCCACCGAACGCGCCCTGGCCTGGCTGGCGGGCTTGTCAGACCGCAGCTTTGTGGGCACCGAATCGCGCCTGCTCACGCTGTTTGGCCTGCTCAAGCAAATGAACGACGGCAGCGAAACCAGCCCCGAAGCCCGCTTGGCCGAGCTGCACGCCCAGCGCGCCGCCCTGGATGCCGAAATTGCCCGCGTGCAAGAAGGTGACTTGGCCCTGCTGGACGACACCGCCATCAAAGACCGCTTTCAACAATTCAGCGCCTTGGCCCGCGAACTGCTGGCCGATTTTCGGGAGGTGGAACACAACTTTCGGGCGCTCGACCGCTCGGTGCGCGAACGCATTGCCCTGTGGGACGGGGCCAAAGGCGCGCTGCTGCAAGACATCATGGGCCAGCGCGATGCGATTGCCGAGTCCGACCAGGGCAAAAGCTTTCGGGCATTTTGGGACTTTTTGATGTCGCAGTCGCGCCAAGAAGCCTTCACCGACTTGCTGGCCCGCGTGCTGGAACTGCCCGCCGTGGCCGACTTGCAGCCCGACCAGCGCCTCAAGCGCGTGCATTACGACTGGCTAGATGCCGGAGAACACGCCCAGCGCACCGTGGCCCAGCTCTCGCAGCAGCTGCGCCGTTTTCTGGACGACAAAGCCTGGCTAGAAAACCGCCGCATCATGGACATTTTGCGCAGCATCGAAGGCCGCGCCCTGGCCCTGCGCGACACCGCCCCCGCCAGCCTGCTGCGCCACCCAGACTTTGCCCACATCGACGAGATCGGCACCGACATCGACCTGCCCCTAGAGCGCCCGCTGTACCAGAGCGCACCGCAAACCCTGCTCAAGCGCGTGGCCCTGCAAGCCGGTGAAGCCGACGACGACACCGCCGCGCTGTTTGCCCAAGTACGAGTGGACAAAGCCGCCCTGGCCGCCCATGTGCGCCAGTCGCTGCAAACCCAAAACCAAGTCACCCTGGCCGCGCTGCTGCAAACCCGCCCGCTGCAACAGGGCTTGGGCGAACTGGTGGCCTATTTGCAACTGGCCAGCGAGTCGCCGGGTTCGGTGGTGGACGAGTCCACCGAAGACGTGGTGGCTTGGGTGGTGCGCGATGAGGCGGGCGCTGAAATGACTAGGCGTGCGCGCTTGCCTAGGGTGATTTTTGTGCGGGGGTGAAGCTGTCTCTGTTCTGGCGTGTCTGGCAGAATGATTGCAAATGCTTTTGAGTGCCATCATTGCATGCAACGTATGGAAGGAATCACCCATGTCATCTATCACCGTCAGAAATTTGCCCGAGGAAACACACCGTGCCTTGCGGGTGCGCGCTGCCATGGCAGGGCGCAGCACCGAGGCCGAAGTCCGAGCCATTCTGGAGAGCGTGGCACGGCCAGAAGGCCGCATCAAGCTGGGTTCCTTGCTGGCTGAAATTGGTCAGCAGGCAGGCGGCTTCGATCTGGTGATTGAGCGCGACAAGTGCCCCACAGAACCGGTGCGTTTTGAATGATCTTGCTCGATACCAATGTCGTTTCTGAACCGTTGAAGCTGAGCGCTGATACGGCTGTGCTGGCCTGGATCGATGCTCAACTGATCGAAACACTCTATTTGTCAACGATCAGCTTGGCCGAATTGCGTTTTGGCATCGCGGCACTGCCACCGGGCAAACGACGGGACACGCTGCACACCAGCCTGGAGCAACGTATCCTGCCCTTGTTCTCCGGTCGAATCCTGGCCTTTGATGAGGCCGCATCCAACGCCTATGCCGTACTTCGTGCCCGCGCTCGGCTTGAGGGCAAGGCGATTGCAACGGCGGACGGTTACATCGCCGCGATTGCCATGACGCATGGCCTGATCGTTGCCACCCGAGACACCGGGCCGTTTGAAGCCGCTGGCTTGAAGGTCATCAACCCCTGGAAAACGCCACGTTGGCCCGCGTCATGACCGAACATCTTTTGCCCGGCTGCCGCTCTTTAGGGCACCTTCGTGCCAGACTGCAAATCAATCCGCTGGACTTGATCAAATAAGGAAGATTGATGATTAAAAGCCTCACGCTGACGAATTTTTTGAGCTACGGGTCAACGGCAAACCCGATTGAGCTTCGTGCGCTTAATGTAATGATTGGCCCCAATGGATCAGGAAAATCTAACCTGATGGAGTCAATCGAATTGCTCCGCTACACACCAAAAGACCTCTTGACACCGGTCAGAGATGGCGGCGGTGTACGAGACTGGCTGTGGAAGGGTGCCATCAAGCCACCCATTGCCAAAATCGATGCGGTGATCGACAACCCCAAAATGCCTACTCCCCTGCGCTACGTACTCAGCTTTACCGAAGTGGGGCAACGGTTTGAAATTGTGGATGAACGGGTTGAAAGAGCGTCTCCTGACCACGGACATCAGAACCCCTATCTTTATTACAAATTTGAGAATGGGCACGGCATTCTCAACGTCAAGGGCAAACAGCGCCGCTTGCAGCATGAAGATATTGATCCTGTTGCGTCCATTCTTTCTCAACGCAAAGACCCCGACCAATATCCCGAACTCACGTATTTGGGAAATACCTTCGCGAAAATTCGTCTTTACCGTGAATGGAGTTTCGGTCGTTACACCATGGCGCGTTTGCCACAAAAGGCAGACCTGCCCAACGAGCATTTGGAACCAGACGCAAGCAATCTAGGCTTGGTTCTCAACCGACTTCGGCGTGAACCCACCGTCAAAAAGAAGCTCCTTGAAGCCCTGCGCGCTTTGTACGCTGGCATTGATGACTTTGATGTGCAAATTGAAGGGGGAACGGTTCAAGTTTTCTTTCACGAAGGGCGCTACCCCATTCCCGCCACCCGCCTGTCAGACGGCACCCTGCGCTATTTGTGCCTGCTTGCCATTCTGTGTCACCCCAGCCCTGGCCCACTGGTTTGCATTGAAGAGCCAGAACTCGGCTTGCATCCCGATGTGCTACCCACGCTGGCCCAACTCTTGAAGGATGCCGCTGAACGCACGCAACTGATTGTCACCACCCATTCCGATGTACTGATTGACGCACTCACCGACATGCCAGAAACCGTCATGGTGGCCGAGCGAGCGGAAATGGGTACCACGCTCGAAAGGCTGGACCCAGACAAGCTGAAACCATGGCTACAGAAATACCGACTCGGACAACTCTGGACCCGTGGTGACATTGGGGGAACGCGGTGGTAAAGCTTTTTGTAGAAGGTGGCGGAGATACCGCTGCGTTAAAAGCCGCTTGCCGGGAAGGCTTTACCGAATTCATCACGAAGGCCGGTATTCAAAAACGGCCTCGCGTCGTGGCTTGTGGCAACCGAAGGGATGCCTACGAATCGTTTTGTACAGCAATTGCCCAAGGCGAAGCTGCTGTCTTGCTGGTCGATGGCGAAGCGGCTGTTGCTGCTGCGCATCAAACAGGGAGCCCAGACCAGTGGCAACCTTGGGCGCATTTACTGGAGCGAGACAACTGGCACAAGCCGAATGGAAGCCAAGAAACCGATTGCCACCTGATGGTGCAGTTGATGGAAAGCTGGTTCCTTGCAGATAGCACGACGCTGAAAGCATTTTTCGACCCAGGATTCAATGCCAACGCACTACCCGCTGCTTCAAACCGTGTTGAAGGCATTGCCAAAGCAACGGTGTACAGCACCTTGCAGCAAGCAACAAAAAATTGCAAAACCAAAGCACCTTATGGAAAAGGCGAACACTCATTCAAGCTGTTGGCCAAAATCGACCCCGCACAGGTGGCAGCAGCGTCACCATGGGCAAAGCGCTTTGTAGATGAACTCAAAAAGAAGATGGGTGTGTGAACGTTTTTTCCCCAAACCTTGCGGCCAAGTACAACCCGCTTGAATCCATGACCCAAGACCCCCCCACCGACACCCCACAGCCCCGCGCGGGCACGGCCCAACCCGCCCAACCCGACCTAACCCGCCTGATCGTGCCCTTGCTCAAAGGCGTGCTGTACCGCGAAGACGATGCCGCGCAGTGGGCCGCTTTGCTGCAACTGCAAGCCCGTGTGCGCGACTATGTGGCGGTGTTGGCGCTGGATTTGGTGGTGGACGAGGCCGAGGGTTATGCCTTTGTGCGTGCCCAGCCGGTGGATGAAAGCGCCGACAAGCTGCCGCGCTTGGTGCGCCGCCAGCCGCTGAGTTTTCAGGTCAGTTTGCTGCTGGCGCTGTTGCGCAAAAAGCTGGCCGAATTCGATGCCAGTGGCGGCGACACGCGCTTGATCCTGCCGCGCAGTGCGGTGGTGGAGCTGGTGCGCGTGTTTTTGCCAGCGGGGTCTAACGAATCGAAACTGATTGACCAGATTGACACCCAGCTGGGCAAAGTGGCAGAGCTGGGCTTTGTGCGCCGCCTGAAAACCGGCACCGACGGCGCAGCCGCCCGGCCCGCGCAAGAGCCGGTGTACGAGGTGCGCCGCATCCTGAAAGCCTTTGTGGATGCGCAGTGGCTGGCCGACTTTGACGAGCGCTTGGCCGCTTACCAACGGCAATTGTTGACACCAGAAACCGGGGCCAGCGATGAAGCTTGAAGCCTACCCGCCCGCCGGTTTTCGGCTGACGCGCTTAGAGGTGCTGAACTGGGGCACCTTTGACAAACGGGTCTGGACGCTGGCGCTGGATGGCCGCAATGGCTTGTTGACTGGCGACATTGGCTCGGGCAAATCCACGCTGGTCGATGCCATCACCACCCTGCTGGTGCCCGCGCACCGCGTGGCCTACAACAAGGCCGCCGGGGCCGATGCGCGTGAGCGTTCGCTGCGCTCGTATGTGCTGGGGCATTACAAGTCGGAGCGCCATGAGGCCAGCGGCCACGCCAAGCCGGTGGCGCTGCGCAGCGCCAGCGACTATGCGGTGATTTTGGGCGTGTTCCACAACGCGGGCTACGACCAAACCGTGACGCTGGCCCAGGTGTTTTGGCTGAAAGACAGCTTTGGCCAGCCCGACCGCTTGTATGCCGTGGCTGACAAAGCCTTGTCCATCACACAAGATTTTTCTGACTTTGGCACCACGGTAAGCGCGCTGCGCAGCCGTTTGCGCAAAAGCAGCGTCAGTCTGTTTGACAGCTTTCCGCCCTACAGCGCGCACTTTCGCCGCCGCTTTGGCGGCATGGGCGAGCAGGCGCTGGAGCTGTTTCACCAAACCGTGTCCATGAAATCGGTAGGCAACCTGACCGACTTTGTGCGCCACCACATGCTGGAGCCGTTTGATGTGGCACCGCGCATTGCCGGGCTGCTGGCGCACTTTGACGACCTGAGCCGGGCACACGCCGCCGTGCTGAAGGCCCAAGAACAGGTGAACCTGCTCACGCCGCTGGTGGCCGACTGCGACCAACACAGCGCCTACACGGAACACGCCAGCGGGCTACGCCAGTGCCGCGAGGCGCTCAAACCCTGGTTTGCGGGCCGCAAGCGCACGCTGCTGGACCAACGGCTGGACAACCTGGGCGTGCAACTGGCCAGCGAAACCGCCAAAGTGGAACGGCTGGAAGCGCAGCAACGCGAACTGCGCAGCAAAGAAAGCGCCCTGCGCCTGAGCATGGCCCAGCGTGGTGGCGACCGCTTGGCGCAACTGGATGCCGACATTGAACGCCAGCAAACCGAACAAAACCGCCGCCAGAAAAACGCCCAGCGTTACGACCAGTTGCGCCGCAGCTTGGGCCTGCTGCAAGTGGCCAACCGCGAAGAGCTGCATACCCAGCAGCAAATCTGTGCCCAGCGCCGCCAAGCCGACAGCGAGCGCGAGGCCGAGCTGCAAAACAGGCTGACCGAACTCGGTGTGGACATGGCCCAAGGGCGGCAAGAGTGGCGCAACCTGCAAGACGAAATCCAGAGCCTGCGGGCACGGCGCAGCAACATGGCCGCGCAACACATTGCCCTGCGTGCTGCGCTGTGCGCCGCGCTGGGCTTGCGCGAAGACAGCATGCCGTTTGCCGGTGAGCTGCTGCAAGTGCGTGACGATGCCCGCGACTGGGAAGGTGCCGCCGAACGCCTGCTGCACAGCTTTGCCTTGTCTTTGCTGGTGCCGGAGCTGCATTACGCCCAGGTGGCGCAGTGGGTGGACGACACCCACCTGAAAGGACGGCTGGTGTACTTTCGGGTGCGCAACCCGGCCCGCCACGACCGCCCTGCCCCGCCCGCGCCGCCACTGCCCGAGCACGCGCTGGCGCGAAAAATCGCCATCAAGCCCGATTCGCCGTTCTATATCTGGCTGGAAAACGAGGTAGCGCGCCGGTTTGACCATGCCTGCTGCACCACGCCCGAGCAGTTCCGCGCCGAGCCCAAAGCCATTACCCGCGCTGGGCACATCAAAACCAGTGGCGAACGCCACGAAAAAGACGACCGCCACCGCCTAGACGACCGCAGCCGCTATGTGCTGGGCTGGAGCAACGCCGCCAAGCTGGCCGTTTTAGAAGGCAAGCTGCGCGTATGCGAAGCCCGCCTGGGCACGCTGGGCCAACAAATAGCCGACTTGCAGCAAGAGCAGCGCAGCATCCGCGAGCGCCTAGAAAACCTGGCCAAGCTGGAAGAATTTCAAGACTTTGCCGACCTGGACTGGCACGCCAACGCCCGCGAGGTGGCACGCCTGAAAGACGAGCGGGCCGCACTGCAAGCCGCGTCCGACGTGTTGGCCACCCTCACCCGGCAACTGGGCGAGCTGGAGACCGAGCGCGACCGGCTGGAACAGCAGCGCACCGAGCAGCGCGACAAACGGTCCAAAACCGAGCAAAAAATCCAGGATGCGCAACAGCAGCGCCGCGACACCGAAGCCCTGCTGGCACAAGCCCCGTCGGGTTTTGATGCGCTGACGCTGCACCTAGAAACGCTGTTGCAACAGCTGCAACAGCAAGAAGCCACCGAGACCGGCGAGTCCCGGCGCTGGTCGGCCATCACAGTCGAGTCTTGCGATGCCCGCGAGCGCGACATGCGCGACCGCCTAGAAAGCGAGATTGACAGCACCGACAAACGCGCCAGCCGCTTGCAAACAAAAATCATCGATGCCATGCGCAGCTTCAGTCACTGCTTTCCGGTGGAGACGCAAGAATTTGATGTGTCGGTGAGCGCGGCCCATGAATACCGCAGCCTGTTGCAGCGCTTGTTGGCTGACGACCTGCCGCGTTTTGAGGCCGACTTCAAACGCGCCCTGAACGAAAACACGGTGCGTGAAATGGCCAACTTCAGCGCGCAGCTGAACAAAGAGCGCGAAACCATCAAAGAACGCATTGAGCGCATCAACCAGTCGCTCACGCAAATTGACTACAACCCTGGGCGCTTCGTGAAGTTGGCGCTAGAGCCCACGCCGGATGCCGAGGTGCGCGACTTTCAAACCGAGCTGCGCAACTGCCTAGACGACAGCCTGGGCGGCGATGCACCCAACAGCCCCTATGCCGAAGCCAAGTTTTTGCAGGTCAAGCACATCATTGAACGCCTGCGGGGCCGCGAGGGCCAAACCGAACAAGACCGGCGCTGGAGCGCCAAAGTGACCGATGTGCGCAACTGGTTTGTGTTTGCCGCCAGCGAACGCTGGCGCGAAGACCAGCGCGAACACGAACACTATTCAGACGCGGGCGGCAAATCCGGCGGGCAAAAAGAAAAACTGGCCTACACCATTTTGGCCGCCAGCCTGGCCTACCAATTTGGCCTGGCCTGGGGCGAAACCCGGTCCAAGAGCTTTCGCTTTGTCGTCATTGACGAAGCCTTTGGCCGGGGCTCCGACGAGTCGGCCCAATACGGCCTGCAACTGTTTGAAAAGCTCAGTTTGCAACTGCTCATCGTCACCCCGCTGCAAAAAATCCACATCATCGAACCCTTTGTCTCCAGCGTCGGCTTTGTGCACAACGTGGAAGGCCGCGATTCGCGGCTGCGCAATTTGAGCATCGAGGCGTATCGGGAGGAGAAGGAGCGGGCCATTGGCAGGGAAGCAGTGACGCTGGCAGCGCGTGAAGCGAAGAACGAACATGGGTTTTGAGATGAAACACCGTGCCTTCACCCCCTCCCCCCTTGAGGGAGGGCTGGGGTGGGGGCTCGCTTGCGAAGGTTTCTCCTGCACGCCTGCCCCCATCCCAACCTTCCCCCAGAGGGGGAAGGAGCCAGACATTGCGCTCTCCGACTTCCTCCCCCTCTGGGGGAAAGAGGCAGACACCGCTGCGCTTGGGTGTTTTTGGATTGCCGTGCCTTGCCCCCTCCCCCTCTGGGGGAGGGCTGGGGTGGGGGCTCTCCCATGACTTGGACCACCGCCGCCGAGCTGCGTGCCCAAGTGCAAAAACTGTGGGACAAAGGCGAACTGCTGCGCCCGCTGGTGGACGGCGTACCCATGCCGCCGTTGCGCCTGCGTTTGGTGGCACCCACATCGACCGAGCTGACCGAGCGGTTTGACGATGTGCGGGCCTGGATGCGTGACTTGGGTTGCCACGCCACTGGCGACAAGGCCCCGCCCTACCGCATTGCCCTGCGCACATTTCGGCACCGGGTGCTGGGTACCAATGCCGTACCCGAGGCGGTGTGGCTGGATTCGCTGGACGCGGCACTGGCGCTGCTGGGCAAGCAAGCCGAGGCGCGGCGCTTTGCGCAACTGGTGCAAACCACCCGCACGCAACAGCCCGCCGTGTTGCCTTGGGTGCAACAACACCCCTTGAAAGCGCTGGATCTGGCCGCCGTCTGGCCGCGTTTGCTGGCCGTGGTTGCTTGGTTGCAGGCAAACCCCAGGCCGGGCGTGTACCTGCGCCAAGTCGATCTGCCGGGGGTGGACAGCAAGTTCATGGAAGCGCACCGGGGCGTGCTGGCGGGCTTGTTGGACTTGGCCTTGCCGCCAGAGGCCATTGACGCGAGCGCCAGCGGTGCCAGCCAGTTTGCCCACCGTTATGGCTTCCAAGACAAGCCCTTGCGGGTGCGCCTGCGCTGGCTGGGGGCAGGCGCGGTGTTGCTGCCCGCAGCGGCAGAAACCGAGCAAGACGTGACGGTGACGCAAGCCGCCTTTGCGCGCTTGGCCTTGCCGGTGCGGCGCGTGTTCATCACCGAAAACGAGATCAACTTTCTGGCCTTTCCGCCCATGGCCGACAGTTTGTTGGTGTTTGGTGCCGGTTACGGTTTTGATGCCCTGGCCGCTGCGCCTTGGTTACAGGGCTGCGAGGTGCATTACTGGGGCGATATTGACACCCACGGCTTCGCTATGCTGGATCAGTTGCGCGCCCACCTGCCGCATGCGCAGTCGCTGCTGATGGACCGCGAAACCCTGCTGGCGCACACCGCGCAATGGGGCCATGAGCCCACGCCGGTGCTGCGCGATTTGCCCCGTTTAACCCCGAAGGAACAGGCTGTGTTTGACGATTTGCGCTACCAGCGCCTAGGCCGCGCTGTGCGGCTGGAACAAGAACGCACCGGCTTTGGCTGGGTGCAGCAGGCGCTGGCTGCCCTGCCGCCCACCGCGCAGAAAGGCCAGCCATGACCGCCACCTGCATCATGGTGCTGGGCACCACCAGCGGCGCGGGCAAAAGCTGGCTCACCACCGCGCTGTGCCGCCACTATGCGCGCCGTGGCCTGAAGGTGGCCCCGTTCAAGGCGCAGAACATGAGCAACAACGCCCGCGTGGTGGCGGGTGGCGAAATTGGCTCGGCGCAATACTTTCAGGCGCTGGCCGCCCAGGCGGTGCCCGATGTGCGCATGAACCCGCTGCTGCTCAAGCCCGAGGCCGACACGCGCAGCCAAGTGGTGCTGCTGGGCCAAGTCAGCCGCGAACTGAGCGACATGCCCTGGCGCAGCCGCAGCGAGGTGGTGTGGCCGCACATCACGGCTGCGCTGGACGCTTTGCGTGCCGACAACGATGTGGTGGTGATGGAAGGGGCTGGGTCGCCCGCCGAGATCAACCTGCATGCCAGCGACGTGGTGAACATGCGGGTGGCCCGCCATGCGCAGGCCCGCTGCCTGCTGGTAACGGACATTGACCGAGGCGGCGCGTTTGCCCACCTGTACGGCACTTGGGCGCTGCTGCCGCCCGACGAACGGGCCTTGATCCACGGCTTTGTGCTCAACAAGTTCCGTGGCGACGCGGCCCTGCTGGCCCCCGGCCCGCAGATGCTGCAAGACCTGACCGGCGTGCCCACCGTGGCGGTGTTGCCGATGTGGTGGCAGCACGGTTTGCCCGAAGAAGACGGCGTGTTTGACGACCGCAGCCGGTCTGCGGGCACGGTGCGTCATACCGTGGCGGTGCTGGCTTACCCGCGCATCAGCAACCTCGACGAGTTTCAGCCGCTGAAAAACGTGCCCGGCCTGCGCCTGGTGTGGGCGCGCACGCCTGCCGACTGTGCGGGGGCGGACTGGCTGGTGTTGCCCGGCTCCAAAGCCACCGCTGCCGACTTGGCTTGGCTGCGCGCCCAGGGGCTAGACCGCACGGTGGCGGAGCATGCGGCACGGGGTGGCGCGGTGCTGGGCATTTGTGGCGGGCTGCAAATGCTGGGCGAGGCACTGATTGACCTGCACGGCACAGAGCCGCTGGCCGGTGGCAATGCGCCGGGCCTGGGCCTGCTGCCGCTGGTGACGGCCTGGGATGCCGACAAAACCGTGCGCCACACCACCGCCCGCCTGGGTGAACTGGTGGGCGTGTGGCAGGCGCTCTCGGGCCTAGCCGTGTCGGGCTACGAAATCCACCACGGCCAAACGGTGCAGCACCCGGCCATGGCCGCTGCGGGCGATGTGGCCCGCGAGGTGGCGCCCGGCCTGGTCTGGCAAAACGCAGTGGGCAATGTGCTGGGCGGCTACCTGCACGGCCTGTTTGAAAACCCGGCGCTGCTGCGGGCGCTGTTTGGGGCCAGCGTGCCCACGCTGGACAGCGTGTTTGATGGGCTGGCGGATTTTTTGGTGCAGCATACCGAAGCGGGCGTGCTAGAGGCCTTGGTTCAGCAAAACTGAGCGCTGGCTTGCACCACAATGCTCAGCACCATGAAAAAATTCAACACCGCAGGCCCCAGCGTAGCGGGCATGCATTTCATGATCGATCCGCTGGCGCGCATCGACATTGAAAACATCGAAAGCCTGAGCGCTCTACGTCAACATTGAAGCCGCGCAAGCCGCGCGGGGTGATGTGGACCGAGGCATGGAGGCCATTGTGGGCGCGCTGGCCAGTGCGACCCAAGTGTATTGGCACGACCAGCCCCTGGCCGACTGGACGCGCCAGCACCTGCGCCACAGCACCGCACGCACCGATGTGCTGCGCAGCGTGTTGGAACACTGGTCACAAACCGATGGCCAACAACCCAGCCATCCCCGCCCCGTCGTGCTGTTGCTCGATGAAGTCGATGCCTTGGTCGGTGACACCCTCATCTCACTGCTGCGCCAGATTCGCGCCGGTTACGCCCAACGGCCCCACGCTTTCCCGCAAACCATCATCTTGTGTGGCGTG
>JBEENR010000032.1:0-23328 GCA_041192045.1 Pseudomonadota bacterium
GGGCGGCTCTTCGGTCAAGAGGGTGGGTGTGGGCTTCATGGCAAAAAGTTTAGCTGCAAACTGGGGGGTGACTTTGAGGGTGGGGGGCTGAATAGTTACGATCCCTGGCTGGCGCTGAAATTTGACGACACAGCTTGGTGCCGGGATGTGATCAAAACCCGCGTCAAAGCCATGGATGTGTTGGCCTGTTCAGGGGCCGCACATTGGTGGATTGAGGTGAAAGATTGCCTGGGTTTTGAACCGGCCAATCAGCCAAGGCTTTCACCCAATGACCCCGCTGCGGTGGCGGCTGTGCGTGAATGGGCTCAAGCACAGGGGCACCGCGATGCGGTTTTTGTCAAGCGGGCCAAGCCCTTCGTTGTGGACGAGGTGGCGGAAAAGCTGGAAGGCACGCTGGTCAGTTTGGCTGCTGCCGTGCGTGCAGACCCGCCACACGCAGATGCCGCAGAGGTGCTGCGCTTTGCCCTCGTCATGGATGCGTCCGCGCAATGGTCCGTGGTGCTGCTGTTGACGTGGAACCCCGCTGCCCGAGACTTTGGCCGCTTGGCCATGCGCTTAGGTGACAAGCTGCGCCAGCGCCTAGCCGCCTACAACGTGCAGTGCTTTGTGTTGAACGAACGTGAGTCCGCACCGAACCAGCCGTGGACGTTGACAAGAGCAGAACCATGACCATCAAACCCTGGCGCGAAGCCGTCCGCCCTCACAAACACATACTGAAATTTTGTAGGTTGATCCCGCTTCAAGCATAGGGGTTCTTCAGCCCCAGACCAGCCAAAATTTCAACCTCCCGCGCTTCCATCTCCTCGGCCTCGGCCTCGCTGGTTTCGTGGTCCCAGCCTTGGGCATGCAGGGTGCCGTGTACCAGCAGGTGCGCGTAATGGTCGGCCAGGGTTTTGCCTTGTTCGGCGGCTTCGCGGGCTACCACGGGCGCGCACAGCACCAAGTCGGCCATCACCACGGGCTCGGTTTCGTAGTCAAACGTCAGCACGTTGGTGGCGTAGTCTTTTTGCCGGTAGTCGCGGTTCAGGGCCTGGCCCTCTTCGGCATCCACAATGCGCACCGTGATTTCGGCATCACGCTCCAGCGCATGGCGAATGCAGCGCGCAACCCGGTGGCGGGGCAGGGCGGCGCGGTGGGCGGCGGCATCAAGCAGCGTACCGAACTGGAGCGAGAGGCTGAGGGTGGGTAGGGGCATGGTGGCGGGCATGTCAGGGTGTGGGGCGACGGCTGCGTTTCACGGGCGCGGCTTCGTCGGTTTGGCTGTCGCTTTGGGGGCTGCGGGCATCGTAGGCATCCACAATGCGGGCCACCAGTGGGTGGCGCACCACGTCGGCGCTGGTCAGGCGGTTAAAGGCGATGCCGGTGACGCGCTTGAGCACCCGCTCGGCATCAATCAGGCCGCTGAGCTGGGTGCGTGGCAGGTCAATCTGGCTCACGTCACCGGTAATGACCGCCTTGCTACCAAAGCCAATGCGGGTGAGGAACATCTTCATCTGCTCCGGCGTGGTGTTTTGGGCCTCGTCTAGGATGACGAAGGCATGGTTGAGCGTGCGTCCACGCATGAAGGCCAGCGGTGCAATCTCAATTTGCTGGCGCTCAAAGGCTTTTTGCACCTTGTCAAAACCCATCAGGTCGTGCAGCGCGTCGTACAGGGGTCTCAGGTAGGGGTCTACTTTCTGGCCCAGGTCGCCGGGCAAAAAGCCGAGCTTTTCGCCGGCCTCTACCGCTGGGCGGGTCAACACGATCTTTTGCACCGCGCTGCGCTCCAGCGCGTCCACCGCGCAGGCCACGGCCAGGTAGGTTTTGCCGGTGCCTGCCGGGCCAATGCCGAAGGTGATGTCGTGCGTGCTCATGTTTTCTAGGTAGCGCGCTTGGTTGGGCGATCGGCCCTTGATCTCACCGCGCCGCGTTTGCAGGCTCAGCGCATCCACCCCGTCGGGCAGAGCGGTGTCACCACTGAGCATGAGCTGCACCTGTTCGGCGGGAATGGGGCGTTTGGCCATTTCATAAAGCGCCTGCAAAGCCTCTAGGGCTTGCGTGGCTTGCGCCTTGGGGCCTTCAATGCGGAACTGCTCAAAGCGGTGCGCCACCTTGACTTGAAGGGCCGCCTCGATGCTGCGGATGTGGCAATCCAGCGGGCCACACAGGTGGGCCATGCGCTGGTTGTCGGGCGGCGAAAATTGGTGTCTGAGAATCAAATGGATAATCCAACAAACTCGTCAAGCCCAGGTCAGTCTCCTGAAATCTGGGCGGTAGAACGAGAGAAAACAAGGAAAACGACAATGATAGGCAAATTAACCGGTATCTTGCTGGAAAAGAATCCGCCTCAACTCCTGATTGACTGTCACGGCGTGGGCTACGAGGTCGATGTACCCATGAGCACCTTCTACAACCTGCCCGCTACAGGCGAGGTGGTCTCTTTGCTCACCCATTTTGTCGTGCGTGAAGACGCTCAAATGCTCTACGCCTTTGGCAGTGCGCCCGAGCGTCTGGCCTTTCGCCAGCTCATCAAAGTCACGGGGGTGGGGCCACGCATGGCGCTGGCCGTGCTCAGCGGCTTGAGCGTGGCCGATCTGGCACAGGCCATCACCCGACAGGAAGTCGGGCGGCTGGTCAAGGTTCCCGGCGTGGGCAAGAAAACCGCTGAACGCCTGCTGCTCGAACTCAAAGGCAAGCTCGGCGTTGACCTAGGCGATATGGCGCAGGGGGCGGGTAGTGGCATGCCAGCGCACACCGACAACCAGAGCGACATCCAGCAGGCCCTGCTGGCTTTGGGCTACAACGACAAAGAAGCCGCCACCGCCCTGAGCAGCTTGCCCGAAGGGGTGGGCGTGAGTGAAGGCATTCGGCTTGCACTCAAACGCCTGACCCGCTGACCACCTGACCCTTCACCGATCGCCGCCACCATGAGCATTCAAACCGATGATTTCAGCCCGGCCCCCCGGATGGTGTCTGCCCGGCCCGCTTCAAGCAAAGAGGAGGCGATTGAGCGGGCCTTACGCCCCAGGCTGCTCGACGAGTACATAGGCCAAGAAAAGGTGCGCGAACAGCTGGAAATTTTCATGGGCGCGGCCAAAAAACGCCAAGAAGCACTGGATCATGTGCTGCTGTTTGGCCCACCGGGCTTGGGCAAGACCACCCTCAGCCACATCATTGCCCAAGAACTGGGTGTGAATTTGCGCCAAACCAGCGGGCCAGTGTTAGAAAAACCCAAAGACCTTGCCGCCTTGCTGACGAACCTAGAGCCCAACGATGTGCTGTTCATTGACGAAATCCATCGCCTGAGCCCGGTGGTCGAGGAAATCCTCTACCCCGCGCTGGAGGATTACCAGATCGACATCATGATTGGCGAAGGCCCCGCCGCACGCAGCATCAAACTCGATCTGCAACCCTTCACCCTCGTGGGTGCAACGACCCGTGCGGGCATGTTGACCAACCCCCTGCGTGACCGTTTTGGCATTGTGGCCCGCTTGGAGTTTTACAGCGCTGAGGAACTGGCCCGCATTGTTCAGCGCAGTGCTCGGCTGCTGAACGTGCCCATGGACGAAGCAGGTGGTATGGAAGTGGCCAAACGCTCGCGCGGTACGCCCCGCATTGCCAACCGCTTGCTGCGGCGTGTGCGTGACTATGCACAGGTCAAGGGCACAGGCACCATCACCCTGGACATGGCGCATCGCGCCTTGGCCATGCTCGATGTGGATCCGCTGGGCTTTGACCTGATGGACCGTAAACTGCTAGAGGCGGTTATTCTCCGCTTCGACGGTGGCCCCGTAGGCTTGGACAATATCGCAGCCAGCATTGGTGAAGAACGTGAGACCATTGAAGACGTGATTGAACCTTACTTGATTCAGCAAGGCTATTTGCAGCGTACCCCCAGGGGACGCATCGCCACACAAGCCGCCTACCGACACCTGGGCCTGCTGCCGCCGGCCCGCACGGCGGACTTGCTGAGCGACAGTGCATCGGCAAACGCATGAAAACCGTCCTCATCACACCCAGCTACCGCCCCGACTTGCAGCGTTGTGAGCTGATGCTGGAAACCGCCAGCCACCACGTCACCGGCATGGCGGGGCATTACGTGATCGTGGATCATGCCGACATGCCGTACTTTGCGCACCTGCGCTCCAGTCAGGTGACGCTGGTCACCAAAGAAGATCTGTTACCCCGGTGGGTTCACAAAATGCCGTTCACCTCCAAATGGTGGCTGTCGGCCAAAACCCTGCCTTTTCGAGGCTGGATTCTGCAACAAGTTATCAAACTGGCGGTGGCTGAACACATTGAGGCCGATGCCTATTGCTATGCCGACTCCGACATCGCCTTTATTCGTCCGTTTGATGCCAGCCTGTTGTGGCGGGGTGACCGCTTGCGATTCCAGCGCGAATACCGCCGTGGCGTGATGGTCGATACCAGACGCTACCGCAATTGGTACAACGTGGCAGCACAATACTGCGGGCTTTCCGATCCACAGGTGGTCACGGGGGCCTATATTGCACAGCTCAATACCCTGAAGCGTGATGCCTTACTGGGTTTGCTGCGACGAATTGAGCAAATGGAAGGACGGCCTTGGATGGAGGTGCTGCTGGGCACTTGGGATTTTTCTGAATACATTCTCTATGGAACATATGTAGAGAATGTCTTGGATTTAAAAGGTCATTTCATTGCACATGAACTGTTATGTCATAGTTCATGGTACCACCAAGTTAATCATCCGAATGATTTACCTGGATTTATGGCTTTAATTGAAAAACAACATGTGGCTGTTCATATTCAATCAAATTTAAAAATTTCTTCTGAGCAATATCGTTATTTATTTCATCAATAAGATTTAATAAAATCATTGATCAATCAAAATCAATGATTTGGTTAAAAAAAGAAATTTTTCTTTGTGAAGTTTCGCATTTGGAAAAAGCCTGATCATTTCGTTTTTTGTTAAGAGATCGCATCCTTCAATAATCGATTTTGCTTTTTCGTAATTAGGTGTCTTTTTAAACCATCCCAGTGTAAAATTTTGGAGTAGTTTGATGCGAAAACTTCTCGGAAACCATTGAAAGAATGGTGTGACGAAATGAGGTTCGAGTGGAAACCAGTAGTTGGGAGTTTGGATGTAATAATGCTCGGCAACACGCATCATTTCTGTGGCAAAAGCCTGCTTTCTTTCCCAAGTTATACCGACATGCTCAATGACTGAGTTTGAATGAGCGATATGAAATTCTTTGTTGCCGAACTGATGTAAATTACAGCCGTCGCCTTCAGTAATCGTAAAAAAATTATTTGATTTAAAACTTGAAGTCGTTTCAGGTGTGTTGATGAGGGTGATATGCACTTTCTTGTCTATCAAGTATTCTCTTGGAAAGATATCCCAGTAACTTTCAGTGCCACCAATATCAATTAAGTTCACTTGACCATATTTTTCAAAACAGGTATCAATCAAGCTCATGATGCGTCGGGCTCTTTTGCTTCGAAACTTAAAAGCATAAGAATTTTTTGATTGATAGCTAATGAATTTTTCTCGTATAAAAAGTGTAATAGACATAGCTGCTTCCTATTGATGTGACGTGGCGTACCTGTATGAAGTAAGAATACTAACGAACTACATTTTACTTCAACGATCTGGCTTTGCATCAGAACGGCTTTGTTGAATAAATGAAAATTGGCAAGAGCCACCCCAAATCTCAGACATGTAGCGCTTCTTGGTACTCTTGGCTTCGGTCATGTGCGCGACTACCTCATGATCGGCCGCTTTTTGCAACAAAGCTTGGGAAACCTTGAAGCAAAAAAACCGCTGCGCAGGGCAGCGGTTTTTTGGGGCTAGGTCGTCATCGGGTCAAAACCCAGCTTGCCGACACACTGCTAAGTTATGGGCACTTGTCAAACTGCGCGGCCAGCTTCTCTTCGGAATCGGGTGCCACATCGTAGGAGATTACCAAGTTCCCAGATGCATCGCCAGCGGTTGCCATGTCGTATAGCTTTGCGGAAAACACAGAAGCTTCGTAGGGGTAGTAGGTTGAGTTTCCGTTCATGACCCTGACCAGTAGCTTGG
The DNA here is from genome assembly GCA_041192045.1 of Pseudomonadota bacterium. Classification (GTDB taxonomy): domain Bacteria; phylum Pseudomonadota; class Gammaproteobacteria; order Burkholderiales; family Burkholderiaceae_C; genus Hydrogenophaga. Next base: position 6,041 of record JBEENR010000032.1, read on the forward strand.
TTGCGGGCAAGCGCATGGAATCAAAGGTTACAGAATTCGCAGCACCGGTGACAGCCTCAATAGCCACTTCACCAGCTGCTTGCGGCAGCTCGCCTGTAGCGGCACAAGTCCATTCGGAAACCTGCACCACCGTGTTCACGCTGACAGCAGCACCATCAACGCGCTTCACAGTAATCTGTTTGACGGATGACTCACCAACCCAAACGGAGGCGTTTTGTGGAGCAAGTTTTTCAGTACCTGTTCCGCTACCACCACCACCGCACGCAGACAGTAGAACCAAGGCTGAAACACCAGCCATCCAGGCGGCACGAGAGGAAAATACGTTTTTCATGATCATGACTTCCCAGTTGGATTATTTGGCGTGCTTCTTGAAGGTGTACTCACCATCGAGCGCAGGTCTAGAGAACCAAGTGGTATTGGTTGTTCCGCCTGAATTGGCCCAGTTCACGACATCTGGATAAGCCACTGTGAAATCAAGCTTTTCGTAGGGGTAGTTCCATTCGACCGGAATATGGATAGCCCATGGCAGCTTCGTATTAGAGAGATAGGACTGTGCCAGTTCCGTCGCATTGGTCGTAGTCTCTTTAAGCGTCTTGGGTGTCCGATCATTCCGAGTCCCGAAGAAGCTCTTGTCTGCGCGTGCTGTAGGGCCTTTACCGGGCAAGTGCACCTCAATTACATTACCTTCTACACCCGAATTGGGCGTTGTGTCTGCGCGGAACAGGAAGGGATCGTAGGGTGGCGTAGGAAAGTTGCTGCTGTTGATGGCATTCTTGAAATTCACCGTCAACTTGAATTCCGCAGCTGGCGATGCGCCACAAGCCTTGCCAGTATTGCGGAACCCTTTTTCTATACAACTGGCGTTGTCGTAAGGAGAATTTCTTGCGCTGAGGCCAGCTGATCCGTTATCGGATTCCAACAGCACTTTCGCATTTTTGAAAATTTCGAAGACAGAGCCATTTTGTCCGCCAGTGATCGCCAAAAATGGGTTAGCCGAGATTGTGCGTTCTCCAGTCAAATCGTAGTATTTACCTGTCAACGTGGGTGCTTTGCCTGCGCTAACATCAATGGCGCTACGTGCAACAGCCGGCAGGTTAAGGGCGAAACCGTTGACATGACCAGCGCCTGTGGCAGCCAGACGGAAGTCCATCTCCAGTGCAACGACTTTACGATCCTTGTCCATAATTTCACGCGATCTGTAGCGCATCAGCAGATCGTTGAAATCGTAGTCACCTGTGGCAGGCCAGAGGTCTTCGTAGGCCAAGGTACCCCAGCTGGTTTTACCTGGGAAGTAGCGCGAGAAAGCGCGGCTAGCGTCATTGGGAAACTCGTCCACCGAGTCGGGGACGCTATCGCCGTCAGAGTCTGCGGAGGTGGCTGGCAGCAGCTTCGGAATGCCAGCCAAGTTCTCAAACGCGCCTGCGGTGCTTTCTTTCACGTGAACTGCCAGCAGCACGTCGTTGAAGTCATGGTCACCACCGGTGCGATACTGGTCTTCCATGCCCAAAATCATTCTGCGGTACTTGTTGCCACTGACGGGGCCAGTGACTTGCTCGTCGTACAGCATGATGGTGTGCTGATCTCGGAAGAGGAAATCACCCGTGCAGGTAGCGAGATAGCACTCGGGGTTCATGCCCCGAATCGAGTAAAAAATGTTGTCTTTGTTGTGGTTCGGGCTGGTGCCGTTCCTGTTGGGGGATGTCCCCCGTCCCGTGCTTGACCATGCATTGGCTGCAACCATGAAGCCGATGCCTAAGCCATGTTGACCGCCATTGAACTTGCCCAGATAAACGGTGGTGCCCGATTTATCCGAATTGGGAATGGTGACTGGATTGCTTGAAGCGTCCGGAAAAACAATCCGTTCGCTGTTCAGCACTGAGCCATCGGCCAACTTGGGCAGACCATCAACATCACGTACAGGCTTGAGTGCATTGGGTTTGTTGAGTGCGTTGCCAGACCAAGTGAAAAACCCAACGCTATTTCTGTAAGTGGCTCCCTCGGTCATGAAAGTAACCCAGACATCAACCTCTGTGCCCGCTTTCACGTAAATGTTGGTTTGGTCGTCACCCGTCAACGGAATTTTTGCGTTGACGTTCTTTGTTTCGATCAGCGTAGCGGCAATCCGGGGGGTCAGCAGGTCTAGCTCAGCGGGTGCTGTCAGTGGGTTCTGCAGGGTGTTGAAGTTGGTGGCGTAGCAGGCTGCGGCAGGGCCTGTGGTGGGGATTCGACCACTGTTTTGGTTTGCCGAGTAGTAAGCCGAGCCATCATCACCCGTGCTACCGGTGGTGGTGTCCATCGTGCAGTTGTGGTAGCGCCAGATGATGGACTTGGCGGTGTTGCTTTGCACGTCGTAGGCTCCGGCGGCACCCGCCAGACTCAAGCCCACTGCCGCCATGACGGCGTTTTTGGTAAACAGTTTCATAGTTACTCCAGTTCAAACGATCACAAAATCAGACAGTCTCAAACGATCACTCAGGAAAAATCAGAAAAACCTAGCAAAACAGGCTTAGATTTCAGGCCTGATACCCCGACAAGCACCGTCAAGATGCTTTATTAAACCGCAACCTAGCCAAAAGCACACAGAACTACTGATATAGATTGTGTGAAAGTTGTTGTTTTCTGAGACTGATCACAACACATTGGGGCTTGGTTGAGTTCCTTGTCGGTATATGCTGCTTCAACTTTACTACTTCATGCTTACTTTGAGTCGGTGTCAAACCTACCAGAGGGTAAACGAACGGTTGTCTGCTGGGGTTCAGGTGTTCAAGTGGTTTTTTCATCCAGCAGAGGCGGCATCTGTACGGCGTTGTCCAGATGACTCGTGTCGCCCCAACCGACCACCGTCAGGCTCTCGGGTGTCCAGAGCAGGCGGTTGATGGCGGCGTTTTTTAGCTGCCAGCTGCGCGGTGCTTGCAGTTCTAGGCCGGTGGCAGCGCGGTAGAGGATGTCGAGCACGCCGCCGTGGGCCACGATGGCGATGTGCTGCCCCAGGTGGTGGCTGGCTAGGTGGTGGAGGGTGTCCAGAATACGCTGGCGCAGCACCCGCAGCGACTCGCCCTCGGGCGGTGCCCAGTCCGGCACACGGGCACGCCACAGCAGCGCGGCTTCGGGGTGTTGGTTTTCAATGTCGGCCCAAGTTTTGCCCTCCAGGCTACCAAAGTGCCTCTCGCGCAGGCCGGTGTGGGTCTGCACACGCAGGCCGTGCGGCTTGGCGATGGCTTCAGCGGTGTGGTGGGCGCGTTGCAGGTCGCTGCTGTAAATGGCTTGCAAGGGCTCTTCGCGCAGTGCGGTGGCCAGTTGCTCGGCCTGCCAGTGGCCTGTGTCGTTCAGGTCAATGTCGGTGTGGCCCTGGATGCGGGTGTCTTGGTTCCAGGCGGTTTCTCCGTGGCGCAGGGCCAGAATGTAGGTGGCTTGCAAAGGGTTTTCTCGGTGGGTGGGGCTGCTGGGGCCGCGTTGTTGGCTTCAAGCGGATGCTGCAATGGGGATACTGCTCCGTGCTGCTGGCGTGGCAGGCAGCGGGTCTTCGTCAAAGGCTTTGTCGCCGTCTTCGCTGGCCTCGCCGGTGGCTTGCAGGCGGGTGAACGGGTGCAATTGTGTGTCCAGCAAGTGGCTGGGCACCACGTTTTGCAGCGCTGCAAACATATTTTCAATGCGACCAGGGTATTTTTTCTCCCATTCCCGCAACAGGTTGCCCACTTGTTTGCGTTGCAGGTTTTCTTGGCTGCCGCACAGTGTGCAGGGGATGATGGGGAATTGCTGTACCTCGGCCCAGCGTGCCAGGTCTTTTTCGGCCACATAAGCCATGGGCCGGATGACGACATGCTGGCCGTCGTCGCTCACGAGTTTGGGCGGCATGGCCTTGAGCTTGGCCCCGAAAAACATGTTGAGCAGCAGGGTTTGCAAAATGTCGTCGCGGTGGTGGCCCAGAGCGATTTTGGTGGCTCCCAGTTCGCTGGCCACGCGGTACAAAATGCCCCTGCGCAGGCGGCTGCACAGGCTGCACAGGGTTTTGCCCTCGGGGATGACGCGCTTGACGATGCTGTAGGTGTCTTGGTTTTCAATGTGGAACTTCACGCCCAGCTGCGTCAGATAGGCGGGCAGGATGTGTTCTGGGAAACCGGGTTGTTTTTGGTCTAGGTTGACCACGATCAGCTCGAAGTGGATGGGCGCACGGGCTTGCAGCTTTTGCAGGATGTCGAGCATGCCGTAGCTGTCTTTGCCGCCCGAGAGGCACACCATGACCCGGTCGCCCTCTTCAATCATGTTGTAGTCCACGATGGCACGGCCCACCTCGCGGCACAGGCGCTTTTCCAGTTTGTGGTTTTCATGGGCCAGTTTGTCGGGCGCAATGGTGTCAGGGTTCATGGTGGGGCTCGCAGGAAAAAGCGGGAAAAAGTGCGCGGCTGGGGGTGGGGTTTTCAGTGCCAGTCAGCGCCGGGCATGATGCGTTTCATGAAGGTGTCAAACATGGGCACGGTGTAAGCGGTGTCGCCGTGGCTGGGGCTCCAGATCATGCCTTTGCCAATCAGGGCGCTGCGTGTGGGGGCCAGCGACGAGACTTTTTCGTGCAGGCTCTCGGCTATGTCGCCCGAGCGGTGCGGGCCGGGGCCGAGTTCGGCCATGGCGCGCAGGTATTTCTTTTCTTTGGGCGTGCAGCGATCAAACCGAACCCGGAAAAAGCCCTCGTCCAGCCCGGCAACGGCGGTGATGCTGGCTTTGCGCACGGCGCTGATGTCAATCGGGCTGGCATCGGCTGCCAGCCAAGTGTGGCTGCCCCAGGCTTGCAGGAAATAGGGATAGCCCTGCGTGAGGTGCAGCAATTCGGTCAGCGCCTCGGGCGTGATGCGCACCCCTTCATCGTGCAACGGTTTTTCAAGGGCCTGTGTGGCATCTGCCGTGCTCAGCGGGCCAATGAACGGAAAGTCAAACAAGCGTTCGGCATAGGACTTGGCATTGCCCATGAGGCCGCGCAACTGCGGCAGGCCCGCCCCCACCAGCACCACCGGCAGGCGGCGCTGCTCGGTGCGGTGCATGGCGGTGATGAGGGCTGCCAGCTGCGCCTCGGGCACGTATTGCAGCTCGTCAATAAACAGCGCCAGCGCCGTGCCAGCGGCTTTGGCGGCCAGGCCCGCTTGTTCTAGCAGGGCTTGCAGGTCGTGCTCTAGGTCGCCGTTGTCGGCCAAGCCGGGTTCGGGCTCGTAGTCGATGCCGACTTCAATGTCGTTGTAGGTCACTTTCAAGCGGCGCGCAAAACCGGCCAGCGCCCGCAGGCCGCGAATGGCAAAGGCTTTGGCCGCGTCTAACTGGCTCAGGCGCAGCAGGGCTTGGCGCAGTTGTGGGGCCAGCAGCGCGGGCAGCGACCGGCCTTCGGGGGCTTCTAGCCGCACGGTGTGGATGCCCACAGCCTCGGCATCGTCGCGCATGCGGTCGAGCAACACGGTTTTGCCCACCCCGCGCAGGCCCACCAGCATCACGCTTTTGGCGGCACGCCCAATGCGGGCACGCTCTAGGGCGATGTGGACCGATTCGATCAAACCACCCCGGCCTGCCAGCTCGGGCGGTGGGGTGCCAGCACCGGGTGCAAAAGGATTCAAGATGGGGTTCATGCCGGGATGATACGGATATTTGAAAAGTTACTCGTTTCTAATAACTTTTCAAACTTCGCTTGATATGGCCTGGAAACCGTCCGCTTTCTACCGTTTACTTTCACCACTGCCCGCTTTCCATGCGGATGGCGACTTCGCAGTCGTCAAAAATTTCCAGTTTGGTGATTTTGACCCGCGCCCCCACCACGCCGGGCAGTTGCATGAGGCGGCGGGTGAGCTTGCCAATCAGGCTCTCCAGCAGGTTGACGTGTTCGGCGGTGCATTCATCAATGATGATTTGGCGCACCTTGCGGTAGTCCAGCACATGGCTGATGTCGTCGTCGTGCGGCAGCAGCGGCTGCGTGCCTTGGTTCAGTTCGGCATCGACCTGAATGGGCTGCGGGCTGTTTTTTTCGTGTTCCAAAATGCCCAGGTTGGCATCAAAGCGCAGGCCGGTTAAGGCCAGAATCTGGGTGCCAACGGGGGGCGTGTGCGGGGTGTTCATGGCGGGCAAAGGGGGAGTAGCGCCGTGCGCGGGGTTACATCAGCGAAAAATCGCGCTCAAAGCGCATCAGGTGCTGGCCACCGTCCACCAGCAAGGTGGTGCCGGTGATGGATCGGTTGTGGATGGCAAAGGCCACGGTAGCCGCCACGTCCTCGGGGGTGGACGAGCGCCCCAGCGGCGACTGGCGGTGCAGCGCCTGAAACTTGTCGTCGCTGAGCATATGGCTGGTGAGTGTGAGGCCCGGTGCCACGCCCACCACCCGCACCCGCGGTGCCAGCGCCAGCGCCAGCATGGTGTTGGCCGCTTCTAGCGCGGCTTTGGACAGGGTGTAGCTGAAGAAGTCCGGGTTCATGTTCCAGAGCTTTTGGTCCAGCAGGTTGACCACAGCGCCCGTCTGATGGGTATCGCCTCGGGCCTGCAAGTGGGCGTGCAGCGCTTGCGCCAGCAGCACGGCAGCGCCGGTGTTGGCGCGCAAATGGGTTTCTAGGGCGGCAAAGCCGAAGGTTTCTGCGCTGTCGTGCTCAAAGGTGGATGCGCTGTTGACCACGGCATCGACCCGGCCAAAGTGCGCCACCACCGCAGGCAGCAGGGCGCGCACGCTGGCTTCATCGCCCAAGTCGGCATAGAACGGCTGCGCACTGCCCGCACGACCGGTGATGGCATCGCAGTCGGCGGCGGTCTGCTGGGCATCTGCCACGGACTGCCGGTGATGCACCGCCACGTTCCAGCCCGCACGGGCCAAGGTCAGGGCAATTTCGCGCCCCAAACGCTTGCCCGCACCGGTGACCAGCACGGTTGGGTGGGGCATGGGCGGGGTGGCTGAACAGGTTTCAGGGGACATTGGGCGACAATCCGAGGGTGAACACCCCCTTGAACACAGAACCCACGAGTTTAACGAGCGCCTTGCTAGAGCGGGTGCGCCAAGCCATGGCGCAGGCCGACGGTTGGCTACCGTTTGACCGCTTCATGGCCTTGGCCCTGTACGAACCCGGCCTGGGCTACTACGCCAACCAGACCGCGAAATTTGGCCACATGCCCGCTGGCGTGGCCGGGCAGGGCAGCGACTTTGTGACCGCACCCGAGCTCACCCCCTTGTTCGGCCAGACGCTGGCGGTGCAGGTGGCGCAGGCGCTGCATGCCACCGGCACCGACGAGGTGTGGGAATTTGGCGCAGGCAGCGGTGCCCTGGCCCTGCAAGTGCTGGACAGCTTGGCCGCGCAAGGCCAAAGCCCCCGGCGTTACACCATCGTTGATCTTTCGGGCAGCTTGCGCGAACGCCAACGCGCCACCTTGGCCGCCCATGCCGACCGGGTGCACTGGGCCGACAGCCTGCCCGAGCGTTTTGAAGGCGTGGTGCTGGGCAACGAGGTGCTGGATGCCATGCCGGTGCAGCTGTTGGCGCGTGTGAATGGCACCTGGTTAGAGCGCGGCGTGGCTTGCAACCCGGCGGGCGATCTGGTCTGGGCCGACCGCCCCACTGCCTTGCGCCCGCCCATGCCCATTGAAGGCGAGCACGACTACCTGACCGAAATCCACCCGCAGGCCGAGGCTTTCATCAAAACCCTGGCCGAGCGGCTGCAACGCGGCGCGGCTTTTTTGCTGGACTACGGCTTCCCCGAGGCCGAGTATTACCACCCGCAGCGCCACATGGGCACGCTGATGTGCCACCGCGCCCACCGCAGCGACCACCAGCCGCTGGTGGATGTGGGGCTGAAAGACATCACCGCCCACGTCAACTTCACGGGCGTGGCCCTGGCCGCGCAAGACGCGGGCATGCAAGTGCTGGGCTACACCAGTCAAGGCCGTTTTTTGCTGAACTGCGGTTTGCTCGACCTAGCCCGCACGGCCCCCATAGCCCAGCAGGCGCTGATGCAAAAGCTGATTCATGAGCATGAAATGGGCGAGCTGTTCAAGGTGCTGGCCCTGGCTCCTGCGGCCAGCGCCAGCGGCTGGGAAGCGCTGGGTTTTGCCACGGGCGACCGCTGCCACCGCCTCTAAGACCCAGGCAAGCCCATGATCCGCTGGATGATCGTCATTTTTCTGGCGCTGACACTCATCAGCTGGTTCATGCCCTTCCTGCACAAGCTGGGGCTGGGCAAGCTGCCGGGCGATGTGCGGTTCCGCTTTCTGGGGCGCGACTGGTACCTGCCCTTGACCACCACCCTGCTGCTGAGTTGGATGGCCAGCTGGCTGGCGCACTGGCTTTGAGGCAGGCGGACGCTACCGCCCCATCGTTGTAATCAAGTTACAGGCTCGCTATCATCCGGAGCCCGACGGTTTCACCGATCCCACCATTGCTTTTTGCTTAACGTCCACAAACCTCATGCCTATCTCTGACGCTTTGCCCCGTTTACTGGCCGATGTTGGCGGCACCAATGCCCGCTTTGCTTGGCAGGCTGCTGCTGGTGCGCCGCTGACCGATGTCCGGGTGCTGCCTTGTGCCAATTACCCTACGCTGCAAGACGCTGTGCGCACCTACCTCACCGACCTGGGGCGCGGTACGCCCCACGCGGTGGCCATTGCGATTGCCAACCCGATCACGGGTGATCAGATCCGCATGACCAACCACCACTGGACGTTCTCGCAAGCGGCGGTGAAGGCGGAATTCGGCTTTCAGGTGCTGCGCCTGCTCAACGATTTCACCGCGCTGGCACTGGCTTTGCCCGACCTGCCCGCACAAGACCTGCGCCAGGTGGGCGGCGGCCCCGCGTTGGCGGGTGCGCCGGTGGGGCTGGTGGGCGCGGGCACCGGGCTGGGCGTGTCGGGCCTGCTGCCCGATGGCCGGGGCGGCTGGGTGCCCTTGGAAGGCGAGGGCGGCCACGTCACCCTGCCCGCCACCACCGCCCGCGAGCGGCTGGTGATGGACGGCCTGATTCGGCGTTACGGCCATGCCTCTGCCGAGCGTGTGGCCTGCGGCCAAGGTTTGCTGGATACCTGCTGGTTGCTGTGCGAAGCCGACGGCGTGAGCACCGAGCACCTGCGCAACGCTGCCGACGTGACCGATGCCGCGCTCAAGGCCGGACACCCGCAGGCGCTGGAGGCGTTGAACCTGTTCTGTGCGCTGCTGGGCTCGGTGGCGGGCAATCTGGCCTTGACGCTGGGTGCGCGGGGTGGCGTGTATGTGGGCGGTGGCATCGTGCCGCGCCTGGGGGCGTGGTTTGATGACTCGCCGTTTCGCCAGCGTTTTGAGGACAAGGGCCGGTTTCAGGCTTACCTGCACGCGCTGCCGGTGTGGGTCATCACATCGTCGCAGTCGCCAGCCCTCATGGGGGCTGCCCGCGCACTGGGTTGACGGGGCAGAACGGTCGGGACACGGGGTTTTCCCGTATGTTCATTTTTCTTTAATTAAAAAATAATGAACAACCTTTGCACATGGTGTGCAAAGTCAACACCCTTGGGCTTTGGAGCCCGTCTCGGAGACAAGCATGAAATTCAATTACACCCTCGGCGCATCCTTGGTGGTGGCGCTGTTGGCCACGGCCTGCGGCAAGAAGGAAGAAGCTGCTGCACCTGCCCCAGCACCCGCCCCAGCAGCAGCGCCTGCACCTGCCAAAACCTCGGTGGAAGTGTTGCACTACTGGACATCGGGTGGCGAGGCTGCATCGGCTGCCGAGCTGAAGAAAATGCTGGAAGCCAAAGGCCACGAGTGGAAAGACTTTGCCGTGGCCGGTGGCGGTGGCGACAACGCCATGACCGTGCTCAAGAGCCGCGCCGTGTCGGGCAACCCGCCCACCGCTGCGCAAGTCAAAGGCCCGGCCATTCAAGAATGGGCAACCGAAGGCATGCTGGCCAGCATTGACAGCGTGGCCCAGGCCGAGAAATGGGACGAACTGCTGCCCAAGGTGGTGGCCGACGTGATGAAGGCCAACGGCAGCTATGTGGCCGCCCCGGTCAACGTGCACCGCGTCAACTGGATGTGGGCCAACCCCGAAGTGCTGAAAAAAGCCGGTGTCTCGGGCATGCCCAAGACCTGGGACGAGTTCTTTGCCGCGGCTGACAAGATCAAGAAGTCGGGTAACGTGGCCCTGGCCCACGGCGGCCAGAACTGGCAAGACTTCACGGTGTTCGAGTCGGTGGTGCTGGGTGTTGGCGGTGCCGACTTCTACAACAAGGCCCTGGTCAAGCTCGACCCCGCGGCCATTGCCAGCCCCACCATGACCAAGGCGCTGACCACCTTCCGCAAGCTCAAGAGCTACACCGACCCCGCATCGAATGGCCGCGACTGGAACATGACCACCGCCATGGTGATTGGCGGCAAGGCTGGCTTCCAGTTCATGGGTGACTGGGCCAAGGGCGAATTCACCGCCGCTGGTCAGAAACCCGGCCAGGGCTTCCTGTGTGCGGCTGCACCCGGCACGGCCAACGCCTACACCTTCAACGTGGACTCGTTCATCATGTTCAAGCTGAAGGATGCAGGTGCCCAAAAAGCGCAGGCTGACTTGGCATCGGCCATTCTGAGCACCGAGTTCCAAGAAGTGTTCAACCAGAACAAGGGCTCTATTCCCGTGCGTCTGGGCCACAACATGGAGAAGTTTGACGACTGCGCCAAACTCTCGGCCACCGACTTTGTGGCCTCCGCCAAGTCTGGCGGTCTGGTGCCCTCGATTGCTCACGGCATGGCTGTGAGCCCCGCCAAGGCTGGTGCCATTCAGGATGCGGTCACGCAGTTCTGGAACGACGACAAGTTGAGCGTGGCTGAAGCGCAGAAGCGCATTGCCCAGGCCGCCACCAACTAAAGCCCCAGTACCCGGCAGCTTGCCGGGTTGCCTGCCTGAAGCCGGGCACAAGCCTCAGCGCTTCAGGCAAACCCCCTTGGTTCTTTCAGTGACAAGGCGCAGACGCAACCCGTCTGCGCCCAGGCCCTCTCATGTCCAAAACACTCGACAACCTATTGCCCAAGCTGGTGCTGGCACCGGCCTTTGTGCTCGGCTTGGCCTTCATTTACGGTTTCATGGTCTGGAACGGGCTGCTGTCCGTCACGGCATCGCGCATGTTGCCCAACTACGAATGGGTCGGTCTGGCCCAGTACGCGCGGCTGTGGGAAATGGACCGCTGGTGGGTGGCCTTAAAAAATCTGGCCATTTTTGGCCTGCTCTATGTGGGCTTGTCCATGGCGCTGGGCATTTTTCTGGCCGTGCTGCTCGACCAAAAAGTGCGTGGCGAAGGCTTCATCCGCACCGTGTACCTGTACCCCATGGCGCTGTCGTTCGTGGTGACAGGGACTGCCTGGAAATGGATTCTCAACCCCAGCGAAGGCTTGCAGAAAGTGATGCAAGACCTGGGCTGGAGCAGCTTTAGCTTTGACTGGCTGGTGCAGTCCGACATGGCCATTTACTGCGTGGTGATTGCCGGTGTCTGGCAGTCCGCCGGTTTTGCTATGGCGCTGTTTCTGGCCGGTTTGCGCGGGGTGGATGACAGCATCATCAAAGCCGCGCAGATTGACGGCGCTTCGTTGCCGCGCATTTACCTGCGCATCGTGCTGCCCGCGCTCAAGCCGGTGTTTTTCTCGACCCTGATGGTGCTGGCCCACTTGGCCATTAAGAGCTTTGACTTGGTGATGGCCCTGACCGCTGGTGGCCCAGGTTACGCCACCGACGTGCCCGCCACCTTCATGTTCGCCATGAGTTTCACCCGCGGCCAGATTGGTCTGGGTGCAGCCAGCGCCACCATCATGCTGGCCACGGTGGCGGCCATTGTGGTGCCCTACCTGTACAGCGAACTGCGGAGCAAACCCCATGAACGCTAAATTCTCTTTGGGGCGTTTCGCCCTCATGACCACGCTGCTGGTCGGTGCCGCCTTCTTTTTGGCCCCGCTGTATGTGATGGTGGTCACCTCGCTGAAAGATGCCGAGGAAATCCGCAACGGCAACCTGTTGAGCCTGCCCGGCAGCTTCAATATGGAGGCTTGGGGCTTGGCCTGGTCCAGTGCTTGCACTGGCGTGGAGTGCCGCGGCCTAGAGCCATTTTTCTGGAACTCGGTCTGGATGGCCATTCCTGCTGTGCTCATCTCGACCACTTGGGGTGCGCTCAATGGCTATGTGCTGAGTTTGTGGAAGTTTCGCGGCAGTGAAACCTTCTTCGGCCTGCTGCTGTTTGGCGTGTTCATGCCCTTCCAAGTGGTGCTGTTGCCCATGAGCCAAGTGCTGGGCTGGCTGGGTTTGTCCAGCAGCATTGGCGGTTTGATTTTGGTGCACTGCCTAGCCGGTTTGCCCAGCACCACGCTCTTCTTCCGCAACTACTACGCTGCCGTGCCGGGTGAATTGCTCAATGCCGCCCGGCTGGACGGCGCGGGTTTTTGGCAAATCTTTTTCCGCATCATCGTGCCCATGTCCACGCCCATCGTCATGGTCACGCTCATTTGGCAGTTCACCCAAATCTGGAACGACTTTCTGTTCGGTGTGGCCTTCAGCGGTGCCGACTCCAAGCCCGTTACCGTGGGTTTGAACAACCTGGCCAACACCACCAGCAGCGTCAAGGCCTACAACGTGGACATGGCCGCTGCCCTGATTGCCGCCTTGCCCACCGTGGCGGTGTATGTGCTGGCTGGGCGTTATTTCGTGCGCGGCCTGACCGCTGGCGCTGTTAAAGGTTAAGGAAATCACATCATGGCTTCGTCACTCGACATTCAAGGCGTTCGCAAGTGTTTCGGCAAAGGCGACAAGGCGGTGGAGGTGTTGAAAAAAATCGACATTGCCGTCGCTCCCGGCGAATTTCTCATCCTCGTCGGCCCCTCGGGCTGCGGCAAATCGACCCTGCTGAGCATCATTGCCGGGCTGGAAGAGCCGACGGAGGGGGCCATCAACATTGGCGGGCGCAACGTGGTGGGCGTGCCCCCGGCGCAGCGCGACATTGCGATGGTGTTCCAGAGCTACGCGCTCTACCCCACGATGAGCGTGGCTGACAACATTGGCTTTGCGCTGGAAATGCGCAAAGTGCCGCTGGCCGAGCGCAAAAAGCGCATCGACGAAGTGGCAGCCATGCTGCAAATCACGCATTTGCTGGATCGTCGGCCCAGCCAGCTCTCTGGCGGGCAGCGTCAGCGGGTGGCCATGGGGCGCGCACTGGCCCGCCAGCCGCAGTTGTTTTTGTTTGACGAGCCGCTGTCCAACCTCGATGCCAAGCTGCGGGTGGAAATGCGCGCCGAAATCAAACGCCTGCACCAAGCCAGCGGCATCACCAGTGTGTATGTGACGCACGACCAGATCGAGGCCATGACGCTGGGCAGCCGCATTGCCGTCATGAAGGACGGCATCTTGCAGCAGCTGGGCACGCCAGACGACATCTACAACCGCCCGGCCAACACCTATGTGGCCACCTTCATCGGCTCGCCCACCATGAACCTGATCAAAGGGCAGGCGGTGTCATCAGCCCAAGGCCCGGTGTTTGCGATTGCCGATGCCCAACTGCCGCTGACCAGCCCCGCCGCACCAGGGCGTGATGCCCTGCTGGGCCTGCGCCCGGAACACTTGGTGTTCAACGACAGCGCACCTTGGCGCGGCGAGGTGAGTGTGGTTGAGCCCACCGGGGCCGATACCTATGTGGTGGTGCAGACCAGCGCTGGGCTGGTTTCGGTGCGCACCGCCCCGCAGCAGCGCCTGAGCCCTGGCGACCGCGTGGGCCTGAGCTTTACCGCTGACCACGCGAGCTGGTTCGATGCCGCCAGTGGCATGCGCTTGGCTTGAGGGGATAGGTATCAGGCTAGAGCGTGCGGCTTACCAAGCGTGCAACTGGTCGTCGGGGAAGCTGCCGTCCTTCACGGCGCGCACATAGGCGGCCATGGCATCGCGCACGCTGGCGGCACCCTCCATGAAGTTGTGCACGAACTTGGGGTTTTTGCCCAGGTTGATGCCCAGCATGTCGTGCATCACCAGCACCTGCCCGGCGGTGCCTTTGCCCGCGCCAATGCCAATGGTGTGGCAGGTACTCAGCTCGTGGGTGATGTCGCGGGCCAGGGCCGCAGGCACCATTTCCAGCACCAGCATGGTGGCACCGGCCTCTTGCAGTTCTAGGGCATGGCGGCGCAGGGTTTGTGCGGCATCGTCGCCACGGCCCTGTACCCGGTAGCCGCCCAGGGCATGCACGGTTTGCGGGGTCAGGCCCAGGTGGGCGCACACCGGAATGCCGCGCTCCACCAAAAACCGCACCGTGGGGGCTGTCCAGCCACCGCCTTCCAGCTTGACCATGTGCGCCCCGGCTCGCATCAGCTCGGCGGCACTGCGCAGGGCTTGTTCGGGGCTTTCTTGGTAGCTGCCAAAGGGCAAATCGCCAATGATCCAAGCGGTGCCTTGCACCCGGCGCAGGCCACGTACCACGCTTTCGGTGTGGTAGCGCATGGTTTCCAGCGTCACGCCCACGGTGCTGGACAAGCCTTGGCAGACCATGCCCAGCGAGTCGCCAATCAGGATGCATTCCACCCCAGCGGCATCGGCCACGGCGGCAAAGGTGGCATCGTAGGCGGTGAGCATGGTGATTTTTTCGCCACGCTCGCGCATTTCTGCCAACCGGGGCAGGCTGACGGGCTTGCGCGGCGGCAGGGGCGATGCCGCAGGCAGGGTGCCGTAGGGGGTGGCCATGGGGGTGGCCGTCACGGTGGATGAGGTCATGTCGGTGTCTCTCCGTTGGGTGGGGGTGGGGCAATCCGCGTGCGGCACTATATTCGATCCCGTTATGCTTGCACGCCATGAAACACCTCTCTGAATTCACCCCCGCCGATCTGGCACAACTTGCTACCGCTGACGTGGCCCGCGCCCTGGCCGAAGACGTGGCCAGCGGCGACCTGACCGCTGCCTTGATTGACCCCAGCCGCCGCGCCCGCGCCCGCATTCTGGCCCGCGAAGAGGCCATCATCTGCGGCACACCCTGGGTGCAGGCCGCCGTGCTGGCCCTAGACCCGCAGGCCCAACTGGTTTGGCATGTGGCCGAGGGCCAGCGTTGCACCCCCAACCAAGTGGTGCTGGAAATAGACAGCCTGGCCCAGCCGCTGCTGAGTGCCGAGCGCACCGCGCTGAACTTTTTGCAACTGCTCTCAGCCGTCGCCACCCAAACCGCCACCTATGTGGCCGCCGTGGCGGGCACCCGCGCCCGCATTGTGGACACCCGCAAAACCCTGCCCGGTTTGCGCTTGGCACAGAAATACGCCGTCACCACCGGTGGCGGTTTGAACCACCGCATTGGCCTGTACGACGCGGTGCTCATCAAAGAAAACCACATTGCCGCTGCCGGGGGCGTGGCTGCTGTGTTGCAGCGCGTCAAAGACACCGCACCGCAGGCCCGTTTTGTCGAAATTGAAGTGGAAACCCTGGCCCAGCTGGATGAGGCCCTGGCCTGCGGGGCCACCATGGTGCTGCTGGACAACATGGACATCCCCACCCTGCAATCGGCGGTGCGTATGAACGCCGGGCGTGCCGTGCTGGAAATCTCGGGCGGAGTCAACCTGAAAACCGTGCGTGCCCTGGCCGAAACCGGGGTGGACCGCATCTCGATTGGTGCCCTGACCAAAGACGTGAAAGCCATTGATTTTTCGATGCGCATGGACTGAGCCCGCCCTGGGCGCTGACTGGAATGCCTGACATGACCGACCTGACCGACACCACCCTGATTGACGTTGAATACGAGCAACCCGCCTGCTCTACCCGGCACGCCTGGGCGCGGGTGCCCGTGGAACCCAGCCCAACCCAGCGCACCGCCTTGAAGGCGCGCATCAAACAACTGCTGAAAGCGCGCAACGCCGTCATGGTGTCGCACTACTACGTCCACCCCGACCTGCAAGACTTGGCCTTGGAGACGGGCGGCATCGTCAGCGATTCGCTGGAAATGGCCCGCTTTGGCCGCGACCACGCGGCGCAGACCCTGGTGGTGTCGGGCGTGCGCTTCATGGGCGAAACCGCCAAGATGCTGAGCCCCGAAAAAACCGTGCTCATGCCCGACTTGGATGCCACGTGCTCGCTGGATTTGGGCTGCCCGATTGACGCTTTCAGCGCCTTTTGCGATGCCCACCCCGACCGCACCGTGGTGGTCTATGCCAACACCAGCGCCGCCGTCAAGGCCCGTGCCGACTGGCTCGTCACCAGCAGTTGCGCCCTAGAGATCGTGCGCGCCCTGAAAGACAAGGGACACAAAATCCTGTGGGCACCCGACAAGCACCTGGGCGGCTACATCCAGCGCGAAACGGGGGCCGACATGCTGATGTGGAACGGCTCCTGCATCGTGCACGACGAGTTCAAGGCCCTTGAGCTGCAAGCCCTGAAGCAAGAATACCCCGGTGCCAAAGTGCTGGTTCACCCCGAAAGCCCGGCAGATGTGGTGGCCCTGGCCGACGCAGTGGGCTCGACCAGCGCCATTTTGAAGGCCGCCCGCGAGATGTCGGCCAGCACCTTCATCGTCGCCACCGACAAGGGCATGATGCATGCGCTGCGCCAGCAAAACCCTGGCAAAACCTTCATTGAAGCGCCCACCGCGGGCAACAGCGCCACCTGCAAAAGCTGCGCCCACTGCCCCTGGATGGCCATGAACGGCTTAGCCGGTGTGGCGCATGTGCTGGAACACGGCCTGAACGCAATCCATGTAGACCCCGCCCTGATTCCCCGCGCCCGCCTGCCCATTGACCGCATGCTGGCCTGAAACGCTATCGCATGTTCTTGCTGATGTTGACTGTCGTCGGCACGCTGTCTGTTCCTCTCTTTTCCGCAGCGCAGTCAGCTCAGAAGATTCAAGTCATTTACATGGGAGGCGATGACTGCCCACCGTGTGTGGCGTGGCGACAATTTGAATTACCGAAATTACAAGCTACGGAAGTTTTTCAGCGTATTGAATTTGTTCATGTTCAGAAAGTTATTGCATCTACTGTGCCTTCACGATTTTTTCTTCCGTCTTCCGTAAAGCCACTGAAAGATAAGCTTGACACCGCGGCTAACGGAATGACAGGCTCACCACAAATGGCAATATTGGTGGATGGCGAGGTCTATGACTACTTTTTCGGTACTAGAAGTGCGGCTCAACTGGAATCAGCGCTTCTCGCTATTGAAAACGGGCAAGCCTACCCTGCATCGCGTTGCCTTCGATGGAAGAGTCGGCGCAATTGTGAGATACGCGGCTGAATACCGGTGTGGCGCATGTGCTGGAACACGGCCTGAACGCAATCCATGTAGACCCCGCCCTGATTCCCCGCGCCCGCCTGCCCATTGACCGCATGCTGGCCT
>JBEENR010000033.1:0-21871 GCA_041192045.1 Pseudomonadota bacterium
ATCAAACTGCTGGCCGAGAAAAAACAATTCACGCCCGACATTGGCCGCATCGTGGCCGCAGAGAGCCTGCTGTCCACCTTTGATGTGGACCACATTCCGGTCGAGGCGCTGATGTTTCAAGCGGGCTACTTGACCATTGCCAGCGCCCGGCACTTGCCGGGGCGTTTGCAACTGGCGCTGAAATACCCCAACCTCGAAGTGCAGGCCAGCTTGAACGACAGCCTGCTGCAACACTTCACCGGCAACCCACTGGCCGCGGGCAACCAGGTGGTGGCTTTGTACGACCTGCTGCTGGCGCAAGACGGGCCGGGCATGAAGGCGCTGTTTCATGCGTTTTTTGCCAGCATTCCGCACGACTGGTACCGCAACAGCCCGATTGCGCAGTTTGAGGGCTATTACGCCAGCATTTTTTACAGCCACTTTGCCGCGCTGGGCCTGGATATTCGGCTGGAAGACACCAGCAACCACGGGCGCATGGACATGACGGTGCTGTTCCAGGGCTGCGTCTGGATTTTTGAATTCAAGGTGGTGGAACTGGTGCCCGAAGGGCGGGCATTGCAGCAAATCCAGCAAAAAGCCTATGCCGACAAATACCGCGCTAGGGGCGAACCCATCTATTTGGTGGGCGTGGAATTCAGCAAACAAGACCGCAACATCGTTGCCTTTGAGGTGGCGAGCGCCTGATCCCAGCAGCTGCCCGCCGGTGGGCTGGCCGCCCTGACTTCAGCTCTTGACCACCAGCTCTAGGTGTTCGACCACCGGTGCCTGCGTAAAAAACGGCCCCACCACCGCACGCCAAGCGGCAAACGCGGGTGACTGGCGGAAGCCGACCGTGTGGTCTTCCAGCGTTTCCCAATAGATCATCAGGATGTAGCAGTCAGGGCTTTCTACGCTGCGGTTGACTTTGTAGCCCTTGAAGCCCTGCGACAGCGCAATGATGCTGCTGACCCCGTGGGCAATGGCTTGCTCAAATTCAGCGGCGCGGGCGGGGTCAATGCGAATGTCGGCATGTTCAAGAATCATGGGGCAGGCTTTCAAAAAAAGCGTGGCGGGGCACGAGGTTAGAGGGGTGGAAATCATATCGGCGACGCAGCGCACCCGCTGTCTGCTGGGCAGCCCCTTGGCAGGGGTGACAATCGGCCATCTGTGCACATCAGCATTTTGTTTTTATCAACCTCAACACACAGGAGTGAACCTCATGAGCACTATTCAAACCGTGGGCATCATCGGCTCGGGCACCATGGGCAACGGCATCGCGCAGGCTTGCGCCACCAGCGGCATCCGCGTGGTGCTGGTCGATATTGCGCAGGCGGCGGTGGACAGGGCGCTGCTCACGGTGGCCGGCAGTCTGGATCGGCTCATCAAAAAAGACAAAATGACCGTGGCCGAGAAGGATGCTGCGCTGGCCCGCATTCAGGGTTCCACCAACTACGAAGACCTGAAAGGCGCACAGCTGGTCATTGAGGCTGCCACCGAAAACGAGGCGCTCAAGGTCAAAATCCTGCAACAGCTCGACAGCCTGCTGGCCCCCGAGGTGATCGTGGCCACCAACACCAGCTCCATCAGCATCACCAAACTGGCTGCCGCCACCCAGCGCCCGGATCGCTTCATTGGCATGCACTTTTTCAACCCGGTGCCCATGATGGCGCTGGTCGAAATCATTCGGGGCCTGCAAACCAGCGATGCCACCCACGACGCGGTCAAGGCCCTGGCCGAAGCTCTGGGCAAAACCCCCATCACCGTGAAAAACGCCCCCGGCTTTGTGGTCAACCGCATTTTGGTGCCCATGATCAACGAAGCCTTCTTTGTGCTCGCTGAAGGGCTGGCCACGCCCGAAGACATTGACGCGGGCATGAAGCTGGGCTGCAACCAGCCGATTGGTCCGCTGGCCTTGGCCGACATGATTGGTCTGGATGTGTGCTTGGCCGTCATGAACGTGTACATGGCCGAGTACAACGACAGCAAATACCGCCCCGCGCCGCTGCTGAAAGAAATGGTGGCTGCGGGCTGGCTGGGCCGCAAGACCAAGCGCGGCGTGTACACCTACTGAGAGACTGACTGAATAGGAAACACCCCATGTTCAAGAAAATTCTTGTCCCAACCGACGGCTCCCAACTGGCCCACGCAGCTGCCGAGTTTGCTGCTGATCTGGCCAAGGTACACGGCGCAGCCATTACCGGTCTTTTTGTGATCGATCCTTTCCCTTTCATCGGCATTGGGGATGCGTCGGTTGTGGGCTTGCAGGCCTACATGGCCGAGGCACAGGCCAGCGCTGAGCGTTCGCTGAGCGACATTCGCCGCTGCTGCGAGGCCCGCGGTGTACCGTTTGACGCGGACACCATTGAGCGCAACGCCACCTACGAGGGCATTTTGGAGACCGCACAGGCCGAAGCGTGTGACTTGATCGTGATGGGATCGCACGGTCGCAAGGGCGTGCAGGCCCTGATTCTGGGCAGCGTCGCCCAGAAAGTGCTGACGCACGCCAAGGTGCCTGTGCTGATCATCAAATCCTGAACCGGGCAACCCAGGTTTTACGCCACAGCGCCGACTTACCAGACCACGGGCAGGCCCCGGTGGTCAAAAAAGCCACCAGACTGTGCGCTGTTCAACTGGTCGATGACGGCCAGCAACTCGCGTGCAGCCACGGCGGGCGGGCGTACCTGCAAACCGGTTTTGGCAAAAGGCTGCGACAGGCTCGTGTCCACCGTGCCAGGGTGCAGCGCCACGCACAGGGCCTGCCGGTTGCGCCGCGCCAGTTCAATGGCCGCCGTGTGGACCAACTGGTTCAGGGCGGCTTTGCTGGCACGGTAGCTGTACCAGCCACCCAGCGCGTTGTCGCCAATGCTGCCCACCCGTGCCGACAAAAATGCCGCTACACAACGGCCTTGGCGCGGTAACAGCGGCAAAAAATGCTTCATCACCAAGGCCGGGCCAATCGCATTGACCAGAAAACTGTGCGCCATCGCTTCGGCATTCAGGTGCTGCCACGAGCGTTCAGGCTCCGTCTGCGCACCGCTGGCCGTCTTGCCATGCAGAAAGCCGGTGGTCACGATCAGACGACTCAGCTGCTGGCCGCTGGCCGCCAAGTGTTGTGCCACCGCTTGCGCACAAACGGCCACGCTGTCCTCCTGCGCATAGTCCAACGCGGGCTGTGTACGCCGCCCCAGCGCCAGCACCGCCTCGCCCTGCGCCGTCAGTTGCGCCACCAGCGCTGCACCAACGCCACCGGTGCCACCCAGCACCAGGTTCAGGCCGGGCACGGGGGGCTGCTGCGTTGCAGGAATGGACGGAGTGGGGGTGTTGGCTTGGTTCATGGCGGCTCATTATGGGCAGGGCTTGCAAAAAACAACCGAGCGATGTCGCTAACATGGCATTCCCGCCGTTTGGCGTAAGGAGCGGACATGAGCACTTTTGACTTTGACCTGTTTGTGATCGGTGGCGGCAGTGGTGGTGTGCGCGCTGCCCGCATGGCCGCGCAGCGCGGAGCCCGCGTGGCGCTGGCTGAAATGCTGGGCACCGACGGCTTGGGTGGCACCTGTGTGAACTTGGGCTGCATCCCGAAAAAACTCTACAGCTACGCCGCGCACTACCACGATGGTTTTGAAGAAGCGCGGGGCTACGGCTGGGAAGTGGCCGAAGCCCCGCGCCTGAACTGGGCCACCCTGAAAGCCCGCCGCGCCCAAGAAATCAGCCGCCTCAATGGCATTTACGCCAACCTGCTGCGCGGCTCGGGCGTGACCGTGTTCAACGGCTTTGCCCGCATCGACGGCGCACACGCCGTCACGCTGGCCACCTTGCATGCCGACGGCAGCCCCGGCCACCAGTCGTTCAGCGCCCAAAACATCCTGATTGCCACCGGCGGCACGCCGCATGTGCCGCATTTTGTGGGGCGTGAACACGTCATCACCTCTAACGAAATCTTCGACATAGAGCCCTTCCCGCAGCGCCTGCTGGTGGTGGGCGGTGGCTACATTGCCTGCGAATTTGCGTCCATCTTCAACGGCTTGGGCGCGCAAGTGACGCAGCTGTACCGGGGCGAACAGGTGCTGCGCGGTTTTGACGACGAGATACGCCATTTCGTGGCTGCCGAAATGGCCAAGTCGGGCGTGGACTTGCGCCTGAACGCGGGGGTACTGGACATTCGCAAAACCCCCGACGGCCTGCGCGTGGCCCTGGAAGACGGCAACACGGTGCTGGCTGACGCGGTGCTCTATGCCACCGGGCGCGTGCCCAACGTACAGGGCTTGGGTCTGGCGGCAGTGGGCGTGGCCCAGGGCGCGCAAAACGAGGTGCTGGTGAACGCGCATTACCAAACCAATGTGCCCAACATTTACGCCGTGGGCGACGTGACCAACCGCGTGCAGCTCACCCCGGTAGCCCTGGCCGAAGCCATGGTGGTGGTTGATCAACTGTTTGGCCCCGCTGCGGGCAAAGCCGCACGCCGCATGGATTACGACTTCATACCCACCGCCGTGTTTACCCACCCCAACATCGGCACCGTGGGCTACAGCGAAGCGGCAGCGCGCGAAAAATTCGGCCAAGTCACCATTTTTCGCAGCGAATTCAAGGCGCTGCGCCACACCCTGTCGGGCAGCAGCGAGCGCACGCTCATGAAACTGGTGGTGGACAGCGCCACCGACCGCGTGGTGGGCCTGCACATGGTGGGTGCCGAGGCGGGCGAGATTGTGCAAGGCTTCGCCGTGGCCATGCGGGCCGGGGCCACCAAGGCGGTGTTTGACAGCACCATCGGCATCCACCCCACAGCAGCCGAAGAATTTGTGACGATGCGCGAGCCTGCGCGCTGAAGCGTGGCTTGGGTTGTGAACGCATACCTGTCACTTCAAGCGACAACAGAAATTTCTTTTCTAGGTTGTTTTTCTAAATTTTTTGTGTAGAAAATACTCAAAAAAAAAGAGACTTTGGATATACTTAATCCACAGTAGTTCAAAAACTGCGGTGCTTTTTGTAAATTTTTAAGCTTTCTGTGACTCGCATAACTTCTGCCGTATCACGTGCCTTGTGTTTGGTTTTGTGTTTGCCACTGTTCCTCGCAGCTTGTTTGGCCCACACAGATCGGCATTCATCGGGCGATGTAGCACGTCCCGTTTGGATTGATAACCCTGGCGATGGGGTTTCTGCGTCTGCTGGCGTTCATGTTCGCGGTCGATCGGCACAAGAGGCACTGGCTGTCACCCGTGCGCGCGAAGAGCTCGCAAAGCGACTAGGTGTGTCGATTGACAGCCAAAGTGTGACAGAACAACATGTCAGCAACGACCGCTCCGTCAGTCGATCTAGCAAGCAGATACAAGAAACTGTATCGAAGACAGAAGTGAAGGCTTTAGTTAAAGCTAAATGGTTCGAACCAGGAACTGAAATCTTGTGGGTGTGGTTGATGCCTACTCCTTGATTTTTACATGGTTTACTCAAGAATTTTTTACTAAGGAGTTTGAAATGAAAAAAGTGACGTGGCTTGTTGCGATCGGCGCTATCAGTTTGCTGACAGGATGCTTGGGTACAACAGGAGGTGTCAAGGCACCTGTTGCAAAAGTACCAGATTGTTCATGGCCTGGTACCAGTCAAGCTGCACCGGGATGGACGTGTGACGAGCCCATTGAAGGTGTTGAGGTATCTGCTATTGGTATTTACGAAAAAACCGCTGCTGGACTTCAATTCCAAAAAGACCAAGCGGCTGCGGCTGCACGGGTCACGTTAGCCCAGCAAATGAAAGTACATGTGGCAAATATGGTTAAGCAATATGCTGAGACCACAGGAGCGGGTAGTGCTGAAACGGTTGACAAGGTGAATACGTCAGTCTCAAGGTTGATTACCAGTGAGGTTTTGGAAGGGTCGCGAATTTTTAAATCGGCAGTGAGTCCAACGGGCTCGATGTATGTATTGGTAGGCTTTGATGAAAAAGTTGCTGCACGCAAGACCCAGGAAGTGCTTAAAACCAGTATGAACAACGAAAGAGCGCTTTGGCAGCAATTCAAGTCTAAACAGGCACAAGACGAGTTAGCAGCTGCGATTGCGAATGGTCAGCCATCCAAGTAATCAATAATATGAACTTCGCTGTTTCAACAATCAAATGGGGGCTGGCCTTGGTGGCTGCTTGGTTATTGGTAGCTTGTGCTACCGGCAAGACTCAAGCATCACCGCCCAGTTGGGTTCTCAATCCACCAAGTCAAAGCCGAACCGAATACTGGGGTGTTGGTGAGGGGTTTGACTATGAAACGGCTCGCCGTACAGCGCTCCGCTCAGTTGCTTCACAGTTACGAGTCAGTATTTCGGGCTCTGTAGAGAATCAGACCAAGACCCATAATCAACTTGTTGATCGTGCTGAACAGTCTAGGGTTGCTGAAGTAATCCAAGAGATAGAATTTCCAAAAACCTCTGTTGAGAAAAGTGTTAAGTACAACGATAATTTTTTTGTTTTGGTAAAAGTTGATCGACAGGCATTTTTAAAAGAAACGCAGGCTAAGTTTGATACCCTGAATCGTTCTGTTCAAAATGAGCTGTCTGATTTAGATCGACGTTCAGCCATTGAGCAATTTCGCAAACTGAATGCTGTCGTGCCAAATATCGATAAGGCTGTTGCGTTAGGACAACTGCTTCGAATTGCAGACCCTGAATTCTCTGTGTCTGGTGATTTGAGGAGACTAGAGACTCAGCGGCAATACGCTGCAAACTCCGCCAGCCGGGTATCTTTTTCAATTGAGCATGAGCCGCGAGACCGCGATATTGCAAATGCAGTGACTACTTTTTTTAATTCGTATGGTATTCGTATTTCACCGAGTGAAAGAGCTTTGGTGCTACGAATTACTACTGAAGTCAGAGAGGATCTGTTGTTTGGAAACAAAAGTCATCTCTTAGCGGTAACGTTTCAGTTGGTAGATGATAAGAAGCAGATCATCGCTTCTAAACAGTACCGACAATCTGGTAACTCTTTGGAGACTTACTCTATGGCGAGACAAGATGCTGTCAAAAAATTAGCTAATGCCATGCAGGCTGCTGGTATTTCTGTAGGACTTGGTTTGTAACTTAATTCAACGTTGGAAGGACTTTATATGCAAGTAAACTTAAAAACTTTCGGTGCTCTTGCCCTGGTTTTGGTAGCAACTGGTTGTGCACACAAGGCAATTTCAGATTTTGATAAGTATAGATCTGCTCCGTTGGTAGAAACGGAGGTGATGCCAACGCCGGAGCAGTTACAAAGTCAACGAACCAAGATTGTTGTACTAGAAGCTGATGACTCTTCGTTGCGAGGCCGGTTGCCCGAAGCTGGGATTTTACAAACACGGAAAATCGAGGCGGTTTTAACTGGCAGCAGTGTGGAAATTGTTGATCGAAGTTTAGCTCGTAAGTTGACACAAGAGATCGCGGCAATTAATCTAAGTGGCGAGGTATCAAAGCCTTATACTGGACCTGCCGTAGCAAGTACGGTTGTTAAATCATTTGTTAATAATGTAAGCAGCGATTACAAGTATACCCCAAGTTCTGTAAGTGAGTACAAAGGCAAAAGAGTAGTTAACCCACACTACTGCACTTATACGGCTGGTGCAGCTGGTGAGATTCGCATATACGAATTACCAAGTTTTCGTTTACTTCGTACGTTTGCCATAAACGGCGATGTGTCTAGTAAAGAAGAAGCGCAGTGTCGCAATGACAAGAGTCTGTTCTTGGACTTGCAGCGAAAAGCAGTGGAAGACTCAGTTCAACGCAGTCGGGTTGAATTGAAGAATGTTTTTGCGCCCAAAGGGTATGTGGTTGACAAGCGTATCTCGGATAAGAATGTTATTTTCAAAGTCATGGTAGGCAAATTACAGGGTGCCGCTGGTGGCGATAAATTGCGTATCTTTACTGTACGTAAAAACGTAAATCTTCTTACTAAAAAGACAGAGTTTGAAGAGGTAGAGATCGCTACCGGTGTATTTGCGGACGGTAGTACGATTACTGACGATTCTGCATGGATTATTCCAGATGATCCAGAACAGGCTAAGAAAATTCGCTTGGGTGATTTTGTGAAGGTAGAGTACAAAAAAGGTTTGCTTGAATTCTGAGTACTCGCCGTAAAATTTTGAGTTTTGGATTTTCCTTCGTCTGTAAATAAAGTAGCCCTCTGATAGCACATCAGAGGGCTACTTGGTTGTTGTTTCGTATAGTAGTTGCTTCGTTATTTATTAACTTTTTGTAATCTGAGAATCAGGGGCGTATGTATGAAAAAATCGACTCACATTCAAACATACGTCCAACCACTTGAAAGAAGAAAATTTTTATTTCGTTACACGTTAATGGTGTGTAGTATTTTTCACATCTTTGGCAGTGTATCTTGGGCACAAACCAATTTTGAAGATTGGAAACGTGCTCAAGTTAATGTGGGGCAAGCTCAGAAGAATGCCTTTTTGACTTGGCGGACAGAGCAAGATCGTCAGTTCGCTGAACACTTGCGTCAGGAATGGCAAGACTTTCAAGTTTTTCAAGGTAAAGTACGCGATGCTAATCCTAAGCCGCGCCAGTTGCCAATCGCCCAGCCGCCAGATAGGCCAGACTTGCCTGCGCCAACTGTAGTGCCGCTTGCACAGTCACCCAAACCCTCTATCGTTCCGGATTCTGTCCCTCTGCCTGTTGTTGTGCCTCCCATGGAGCCTCCAGCGATCAAACCAAGCGAAACTTATGTGACGTTGGAATTTGGTGGTCATAAATTGAACATACCAATTGATCCAAAGTGGAAAAATTTACGCGCTAAGTCCTTTAGTGCGGATGGCATTGCCGACTATTGGGAACGAGTGAGCAATACTTCGGTTCAACCTACACTCAATGCTGTAGAACAGTTGCGCACCCAATGGAATCTGGATGATTGGGCTCATGTGAACCTATGGCAAACCGTTGTCAGAGCTACAGCATCAAGCCGGACAGAACAGGATTTGTTGTTGTGGTTTCTTCTGGTTAAACGTGGTTTGGATGTGCGTTTAGGGTACAGTGGTCAGCAGGTTTATCTTTTTGCATCAGTTAAGCAACCTGTTTATGCTGTACCGTTTGTTCAGCTGGAAGGACGTACTTACTACGCGATACTGAACAGTGCCGATAGTTTGAAGACTTTTCATACCTACCCGTCTAACGGTCCGGTGAGTCTCAAGCCATTGAGTTTGGTGGCAGCCAGTACTGGGTTTACCCAGCCGAAAATTATTGAGAAAACCGTGAGTTTTTCATTTCGAGATCAACCAGTGCAGATAAGCTATCAATATGACAGTCAGTTGGTACAGTTTTTGTCTACTTATCCACAATTTGATTTTGAATTATATTTTGTTACCCAACCTGATCAATTTTCCCGCAGCAGTTTGCTGAAAGCATTGGGTGAACGTACGCGAGGTATGAGTCAGGTTGATGTAGTTAATTTCTTACTGACTTTTGTACAAACTGCATTTGCTTATAAAAACGATGAAGAGCAATTTGGTAGGGAAAAATACTTTTTTGTTGAAGAAGTATTACATTACCCGTATTCTGATTGTGAAGATCGTTCTGTTTTGTTTGCTTGGTTGGTTCGAGAGTTGTTAAAAATCAATACGGTGGGACTTCATTTTCCTGGACATGTAACGACAGCTGTACTGCTCAGCGACCCGCCGCAACCCAACTGGGCAACGGTAGATTGGCAGAACAAGAAATATGTTATTGCTGATCCTACTTACATCAATGCGAGTTTAGGGATGGCAATGCCTAGTTACGCTGGAAAAAAACCTATTCGCGTCATCCCATGATGGAATTTCCCATCACACCAACCGCAACTCCACCCGCAGTCCTTGCGGTGTCAGCCGCTGCACCCGCGCTTCGCCGCCGTGGCGGCGGGCAATTTCTTGCACGATGGCCAGACCCAGGCCGCAGCCGCCGGGTTGTTCGCTGCCACGCCAAAAGCGCTGGAACACATGGGCGACATCGTCTTCGCTCAGGCCGGGGCCGTTGTCTTCGACCGCCAGCAGCACGCCAGTTGGCAGGCTTTGCACCAGCAGGGTGATGGTGCTGCCGCGTGGCGTGTAGCGCAGGGCGTTGTCGATCAGGTTGGTCATGGCTTCGCGCAGTTGCAGTGCGTCGCCGTGCATCATCAGGTGGTCTTCGCCTTCATAGCCCAAGTCCATGCCGGCGGCCAGCGCGCGCGGTGTCCATTCGCGGGCCACTTCGCGGGCCAGCATGGGCAAGTCCAGCGGTTCGCTGCGGGCGCGGGTTTCGGTGCGGGCCAGCGTCAGCAACTGGTGCACCAAGTGGGCGCTGCGCTGTGCGCCGGTGAGTACCTTGGTCAGCCGTTGCGACAGGGCGGGGTCGGTGGTTTCGCGTTGCGCCAGTTCCACTTGGGTGATGAGTCCGGCCAGCGGGGTGCGCAACTGGTGTGCGGCATCGTTGATGAAGCGTTTTTCTTGGTTCACGCTGCGTGCCACTTCGTCCAGCAGGCCGTTGATGGCCTGTACCAGGGCATGCACTTCGCTGGGGGCTTGCGTCATGCCGATGGGCGAGAGGGCGTTGACCGAGCGGTTTTCGAGCTGGTCGGTCAGCCGTGTCAGCGGGCTCAGGCCGCGCCGAATGCCGCCATACACCAGCAGGCTCAGCAGCAGCCCCAGTGCCAGCAGCGGGGCCAGCAGGTCGGCCACCAGTTCGCGGGCAATGCGCTGCTGGGCGGCGGTGCTTTTGCCGACCTGCACACGCAGGGTCTGGGGCTCCGGACCGTCGCCGTATTGCACATCCAAGGCCACCACGCGCAGGGGTTTGTCGTCGGGCAGTGAGGCACCATAGAGCACCGGTTCACCCGGCCCGGCGGGGGTATCTGGCGGTTGTGGCAGCTGGAGGTTGCCCAGCAGAAAGTGCCCCGGAGGGGATGACACCATGTAGCTGATGCGGTCGCTGGGGTCTTGCTCCAGCACGTCTTGCGCGGCCCTCGGGAAGTCGATCAGCAGGCCAGAACCCACGGGTTTAACCTGCCGTGCCAGCGCACGCACCGACTGCGTGAGCGATTGGTCAATGGCCTTTTCGGCATACGACAGCGCGATGCGGTAACTGAGCAGGCCACCACCCGCCCACAGGGCGAGTTGCGGCAGCAGCAGCCACAGCAGCAACTGGCGGCGCAGCGAGGGCAGGGCCGGTGTGACGGACAGGCTGAGCATGGGTGGTGGTGGGGTGTGGGTGCAGCGTTTGGGCGGGCTTCAGGGGTTGGTGCTTTCCAGCATGTAGCCCAGGCCGCGCACGTTGCGGATGTTCAACGGCGCACCCGCGAGCTTGCGGCGCAGCCGGTGTACGTACACCTCCAGCGCATTGGAGGCCACTGCGCCGGGTTCGCTGGGGTCGCTTTGCCAGGCGGTGAGCACGTCTTCGCGGCTGACCACTTGGCAGCTGTGCCGCACCAGCAGGCCCAGCAGCACCCATTCGCGTTGGGTCAGGTCGATGGCTTCTTCGCCCAGCCAAGCACGGGGCAGAACGGCATCGAGCCGCAGCACGCCCAGCCGCAGACTGGGGCTGGGCGGTGTGCTGCCACTGGCAAAGGCGGGCAAGCTGGCGCGGCGCAGCAGGGCTTGCAGGCGGGCCTGCAATTCGTCGAGGTTGAAGGGTTTGGTCAGGTAGTCGTCGGCACCGGCATTGAGGCCAGCCACCCGGTCTTCAATGCCGTCGCGTGCAGTCAGGATCAAGACGGGTAGCGCGGGCAGGCGCTGGCGTACATGGCCCAGCACGGTCAGGCCGTCCATGCGGGGCAGCCCGAGGTCGAGCACCACGCCGTCAAACGACAGGGTTTGCAGCATCTGCCAGGCTTGCAGCCCGTCGGCGGCGGTGTCAATCTGGTGACCAGCCTGCATCAACTGGGCACTCAGCCCGTCGCGTAGCAGTTCGTCGTCTTCAACAATCAAGAGGTGGGCCATGCGGACGGGTAGCGTGTTGGGCGGTGCTGCTGTCAGGCGGGTGTGCTTGGGGCAGCTTCATCGCTGGGTGATGCCGACTTCAAGTGCTGGGCAATGGCCCGCACACGCGCTGCGTGAATGGCTTGCGCGATCTGTGGCCCAGGGTGGCGCGGTGCTGCTGTCTCAAGCGATGCTGCCGATGCTGTTTGTATTGCCTGTGCTGCCTGTCGCTGCACCACACCAGCGGCCAGTGCGGCGCTGTCCACCGTCAGGGCGGCTTGCAGGGCCAGGCGCAGGCGTGGGCGTTGTGGATAGGCGGTTTCTTCAAAGCCCAGGCGGCCACGGGCATCGCATTCGCAGGCCAGCAGCACGTCGTCAAAGCGTTCGGGGCGGCGCAGGGCATCGCAGCGTTCCAGCAGGCGCAGCAGGGCGGCGGCATCGAATTCGCTGCTGCGGTGGATGTTGCCGTGTTCGCGGGCCACTACGTCGGCCAGTTCACGGCATTCGCGTGGCACACGCCAGCGTTCGCACACGCCGTGCAACAGCTGTGCGCTGCGCGTTTCATGGCCCAGGTGGCGTGGCAGCACATGGGCCGGGGTGTTGCCTTTGCCCAGGTCGTGCCCCAGGCAGGCAAAACGCACCGCCAGCGGGGCATTCAGGCGTGCGCTCATGTCCAGCACCATCATCAGGTGGATGCCGGTGTCCACTTCCGGGTGGTAGTCGGCGCGTTGGGCGACACCCCAGAGCCGATCCACTTCGGGCAGCAGGCGCACCAGCGCGCCACAGTCGCGCAGCACAGTCAGCATGCGGCTGGGGCGCTGCTCCATCAGGCCGCGTGCGAGTTCTTGCCACACCCGCTCGGCCACCAGGTGATCGACCTCACCCTGTTCGACCATCTGGCGCATCAGTGCCAAGGTTTCGGGGGCCACCGAAAAGTCAGGAAAGCGGGCGGCAAACCGGGCCACGCGCAAGATGCGCACCGGGTCTTCGGCAAATGCGGATGTCACGTGGCGCAGCACCCGTGCCTGCAAATCGCGCTGACCGCCGTGGGGGTCAATGAGGTGGGCCGAGGCCGGGTCGTGCGCCTGGGCCTCGGCCACGGCCATGGCGTTGATGGTCAGGTCACGCCGTGCCAAGTCGTCTTCTAGGGTTACGCCGGGGGCGGCATGAAAGGCAAAGCCGTGGTAGCCGGGGGCGGTTTTGCGCTCGGTGCGGGCCAGGGCGTATTCCTCGCGGGTGTGGGGGTGCAGAAACACCGGAAAGTCGCGCCCCACAGGCAAAAAACCACGGGCTTGCAGGGCTTGCGGCGTGGCACCCACCACCACCCAGTCACGGTCGCTGTGGGTGGCTTGGGTGTTGGGGGTTTGCATCAGGGCATCGCGCACGGCACCGCCCACCAAATAAATCTTCATAAAGACAGGGCGGGCACGCGCTCAGCGGCCCAGCCGGTAGGGTTCTTCAAAGTCCAGAAAGTCGTGTTCGGCCAGCGCGCCTTGCACCCAGGCTTGCACGCCGGGCAGGGCGGCCACGCGGTCCACATAGGCCGCCAGGTCGGCGGGCAGTGGCAGCTGGTAGGTTTTCAGGCGCATGCAGACCGGGGCGAAATAGGCATCGGCAATGCTGAAGTCGCCAAACAACAGCGGGCTGGTGCCATCGGGCCGGGCGGGTTGCGCGGCCAGCAGTTCGCCCCACAAGCCGCACAGTCGGGCCATGTCGGCGCGCACGGTGGGCTGGTCGCGCCAGATCAGGCGGCCCACATCGGGCAGGCTGGCTTCAATGTTCATGGGGCAGTGGCTGCGCAGGGCACCAAAACCGCTGTGCATTTCGGCGCACACGCTGCGTGCCCGTGCGCGTGCCCGCGCATCGGTGGGCCACAGGGCTTTTTCGGGGAAACGCTCGGCCACATATTCGGCAATGGCCAGCGTGTCCCAAATGGCAAGGCCATCGTCCACCAGCACCGGCACCTTGCCCACCGGGCTGATGCTGCGGATCTGCCGCTTGAAGGCAGAGTCGGCGGCGAACGAGTCAAAGCGCACCTTCACTTCTTCAAATGCGATGCCTGCCTGTGTCAGCAGCACCCAGGGGCGCATAGACCAAGATGAATAGTTTTTGTTGCCAATGTAGAGTTGAAGTGCCATGACGGTGCTTTCTGTAGGTTGTCGGGTACGGATCGGCGGGGCTGGGTTCAGGCGTATTTTTCTAGGATGCGGGTGGAACGCTCTACCTCGCGCAGGGTTTCGGTTTCGGATTCGGTGCCCGAGACCGCTTCCATGACCGAGCAGGCCATCATGCGGTAGAAGGCTTTGTCCATGGCTTTGCGTGCTGCCGACATTTGCTGGGCCACATCCTCGCAAGGTCGGCCACTTTCGACCATGTCAATCAGGCCGCGTACCTGGCCCTCAATGCGCTTGAGACGGTTGATCACATCGCGCTGGTGTTCGTTGCGGTAGTTGGTGGTGCCGACGGCATCTGCGCGGGTTGCGGGTGTCTTGGCAACTTGGGACGTGGGGGGTGAAGAAGCCTTCTTTGCAGAGGATGCTGCCATGGTGTTTCCTGTGGAGGTTCAGAACCGTCCGAGTTTGCCAAATAAAAACAGAGAGGTGAGGCGGCTCAGGTGCTGGATTCAGGATCGCCGCTGCGCGCCCTGTCGCGCTTGCAGCAAAGCGCTGCGTGCCCCCCGGTGGCCTAAATAGCGGGGGGCGATCGCTTCCACCCGCGCAGCTTGGATGCCCAAGGCTGACAGGCCGGGGTATTGCCCGCTGGCCACATTGGGGGTGCGCATGGCATCCAAGTTGTCGCGGCTCATCAGCGGCTCGCCGGGGGCCAACTCCATCAACCGCGCTTGCAGTTGGCCCAGTGCCATGGGCAGGGGCAGAATGGGCCGTTCGGTGCTGCCGTAGCGACCGGCTAGTCGAACCAAATCGGCTAGCGTGAGCACATCCGGCCCGGCGCATTCAAAGGTTTGGCCCACCGTGGTGCGCAGCGGGGCCGGCAGGTCGCTGTCGGTCAAGCACAGCCGCACTGCGCTGGCCACGTCTTCGACCCAGACGGGTTGAAAACGCGCATCCGAGCCTGCCAGGGGTAGCAGCGGAAACAGCGTTTGCAGGCTGGCAAACAGGTTCAAAAAGCGGTCACCCGCCCCAAAAATCACGCTGGGGCGCAGCACGGTCAAGTCCAGTCCGGCTTCTTGCAGCAACGCCTCGCCACGGGCTTTGCTGCGCTGGTAGCGCGACGGCGCGTTCAGCCCCACACCCAAAGCGCTGACATGCACCACGCGGCGCAGGCCCGTGGCTTGGCAGGCACGCACCAGCTTGTGCGGTAGTTGCACATGCACGTGGTCAAAAGCGGCTTCACTGCCGTGCAGGATGGCCACCAGATTGACCACCGCGTCGTGCCCCGGTAACAGGCGGGCCAGCTGGGCTTCATCGTGTACGTCGGCGGCTTGCACCGTGACACGGGGCAGGTGTTGCACGGCGGCAGCGTTGCGCGCACGCCGGGTGGGCACGGTGATGCGCCAGCCCATGCGGTGCAGCTGTTCGCAGACATGACGGCCTACAAAGCCAGTGCCGCCCAGCAGCAGGATGTTTTTCATGGCGATCTCCAAATGGAAGAACGGACGGATGGGCTTGTGTGCAGTGGCTGTGTGTGCTCAGGGCAGGTCGTCGTACCGGCTGGGGCTGTTGCCCGCTGGTGCAATGGTGCCCAGGCGCTGCCGCAGCGACTGTGGTTGACCCGTGATCAGGGCCGCGTAGTGCGTGGTGTTGGCCAGCACACGTTTGACATAGTCGCGGGTTTCATCGAAGGGGATGTTTTCTGTCCAGATATCAGCGGGCAGACTGGGGCCATTGCGCCAAGCGCGGGCTCGGCTGGGCCCTGCGTTGTAAGCCGCTGCCGCCAGGGGCAGGGCGTTGTCAAAGGCATCCAGGGCAAATTTCAGGTAGGCCGTGCCGATGCGGATGTTGGTATCGAGTTGGCTGATGTGCTGTGGCTGGAAGTCGGTCAGGCCAATCTTGCGTGCCGTCCAGCGGGCGGTGGCGGGCATCACCTGCATCAGGCCCGAGGCACCCACGGGTGAGCGTGCATCCTGGGTGAAGCGGCTTTCCTGCCGGATCAGGCCGTACACATAAGCGGGGTCTAGCCCGATGGCTTGCGTCTGCGCCAGCACGGAGCGCTGGTGTGGCATGGGATAGCGCTGGCTGTGATCCAGCGTTGTCAGCGTTCGCTGGCTGGTGTGGATGCAGCGGTCCCAAATCTCAAAGCGGCAGGCCAGCGCGGCGGCGGCCAGCAGTTCGCGTTCACTCAGGCCGCCAGGGGTGTGCAGGCCCACGGTGTAGTTCCATTCGCGCACCCCCTCCGTGCGCAAACCCAGGGCCAGGGCGGCCAGTGCACGCTGCAAGCCGGGGTTCTGTTCGGCGGCGGCTTGCTCGGCGGCTGTTAGGGGTGCTGGTGCGGGGGGCACAGCAATTGGGCGGCCCAGCGCTTCTAGGGCCAGCAGTTCGTAGAAACCGGTGGGTGCAGCAATCGACTCGTACAGCGTGCGCGCCTGTGTTTCGGCGCTGCTTGCGTCGGGTCTTTGCAAGGCTTGTACAGCCCGGGCTTGCCAGTACACCCAAGCGGCTTCGTTGCGCTGTGGGGTTTCCATGACGTTGATCGTTTCACGTACCGTGGCCCAAGCCCCGGCGCGCAAGGCGGCGCGGGTTTTCCAGGCGAGGTGTTCACTGTGCATCCAACGGTCTTCGCCACGGGCGAAATAGCCCAGTGCTTCGGTTTGCAGTTTCTGTGCGGAGCGCCGCCCGATCACGCCCCACAGCCAGCTGCGTTCTTCGGCACTCAGTTGCAACTGCCAGCGCTTGTTTTGCAGATGCTCGGCAGCCAATGCGGGGTCGTCAGAGGCCAAGCGGATGATGGCCAGCGTCACGATTTCTTGGGTGCGCGGGCGCAGGGCGGTCAGTTTTTCGTTCAGGTATTTTTCTGGGCTGCCCGCCACGGTCTCGACAGGGCGCACCCAGTCGGGGTTGAGCATGCCCACGGCCTGCGCCACCACACGGGGGCGATTGGCATCCATGCCCAAGCGGGCACGTTGCCACACCGCCAGGGGCCGCAGATGGCCTGTGTCCAGCAAAAACTTGGCGGTGGCTGCGCAAGCCTCTTCGGCATCGCGCTGGGTGTGCCACAGCGGCACCAGCTGGCGGGCAGCGTCGGCCCCGCTGGTGCGGGCGCTCAGCACGTCGCGCATGAGGGTGTAGCACTGCACCTGGCGGTCGTCGTTCATGCGGTACTGGGCCAGTTCGCTGCTGAAGTTGGCCCAGTCGCGCTGCTGGCCCAGCTGCAACAGCCAGTCGTTGCGCAAGCGGTCTTCCCAGTAAGTGCCCGCCATGCGTTGCAGCGCCTGTCGAATGTCGGCAGGGCTTGCGGTGTCCAGTCGGGCGCGGGTGCTCCAGTACAGCGCCAGTGGCTCCAAGCGGTGGCCGCGAACCTGGGGCAGCAAGGCCACCAGCTCCGTGGTGTTGTTGCGCCGGAAGGCTTCGCGCATGGCCAGCAGCGCGCTATCGGCAGGGCTGGGTGCCGCCGTGGCAGCTCGCGCAGGCGGGTTGTCCGGCAGAGGCGGTTCTGCCGCCAGCGTCGCCCACCCCATCAGCACAGCCATAATCCCAACAAGCCCGTGTTTCATCATGCGTCCAGTCATCCGTCAACCTCAGTTTCTCAGCCGATTATGGACAAGCCCGACGCTCAAAGTTCCGCCACCCCCGCACGCCATTCCGCGCAGCCTGAACAGCTGCTGGACACCACACCCGCTCAGCAAAAGTCCGCTTGGCGCAAGCAGCTTGTGCAAAAGCGACAAAACTTGGCCGACCGCGCTTGGCGCAACGAGTTGTTGCAGCGGGTGATGCGCGTCTGGTTGATTGACCGGCCCGACACCATCATCGGCGCTTACTGGCCCATCAAGGGTGAATTTGATCCCTTGCCCGCACTCTTTCGCTGGCAAGAAGCCGGCTTAGAAGCCGACGCACAGAGCGCGCAACGACACCGCCGCATTGCCCTGCCGGTGGTCAACAAGTTGGACAAAACGCTCACGTTTCACACGTGGTATCCCGGCTGTCCCATGGAAGAAGATGCCTACGGCATTCCCAAGCCCAAAGACACCGAAGTCGTGCAACCTACCCTGATCTTTGTGCCCTGTGTCGGCTTTGGGCCGGGGGGCTACCGGCTGGGCTACGGTGGCGGTTTTTACGACCGCACCCTGGCCCAGCTGCAACCCAAACCCTTCACCGTCGGGCTGGGTTACGACTTTGCCTATTTGCCCCAACTGCAAGCCGAGCCGCACGATCTGCCGCTGGATGCCATCTTGGCCGACACGGGCGTGCAGTGGCCGCGTGCCTGAGTACCCACCAAAAGTGGTCAGTGATGTCAGGCGTTGGGTTCGGTCAACCGTCCTGTATTGCACAGCCGGTAGAGGCGGCTGGACTTGTCCAGTGGCTCAATCAAGCCTTCGCGCTCAAAGGCCGACAGGGTACGGCTGACGGTTTCCAGTTTCAGGTCGAGCATGGCCCCCATGTCCTCGCGTGAGAACAGCTGCGAGACGCGGGCATCTTGCTCGGTACGCATTTTCAGAATCAACCCGGCAACGCGCTGACGGGCGTTGCCAAAATTCAGTTCGGCCAGCCAGTCGTCAGCCTCTTTCAAGCTGCGGTGCCATTTTTCGAGCAGACGCTGGTGCAGGCGCGGGGTCTCCCGGTTCAGCCGCTGGATCACTTGCAGCGGCAGCCGACACACCTTGATGGGCGTGAGGGCCACCGCATCCGATTCGTAATGTGGCCCCATCAGCGCTTCCAGCCCCACCACATCGCCAGGGCGCAGCACCCGCACGATGCGCTGTCGGCCATCCACCGTGTTGCGCACCAGCTTGATCATGCCCACCCGCAAGGTGTAGAGCGACGTGGCAGGCTCTGCCATGCGCACCACCACGTCCCCAGCTTCCAGCGCCAGGTCGTCAATCGGCGCATGAATGAGGGCAAAGTCCTCTTCGCGCAAGTCTGCAAACAACACCATGTCGCGTATGCCGCAGCGCTGGCAGTCGGCGGTTCCGCGCCAAGCGGATTCGGTTTTGATGGGAATCATGCGGATGAACCAGCAAGGTCGGAGCTTTGAAAACCGCTGAATATAAGCGTGTATGGATTGTCAGGCTGACCATGCGGTTGCGGTTCAATTCACCGGCGGGGTGCAGGCCAATATCTCGTCCAGGGTGCTCAACCCCTCGGCCACACGCACGGCACCCGCCAGACGCATTGGACGCATGCCGTCGTTGATGGCTTGTTGACGCAGTTGATCCAGCCTAGGCTCCCGGCTGACTTGGTGTTTGAAAGCTTCGCTCACCACCAGCAACTCATACAGTCCTGTGCGCCCCCGAAAGCCCGTCATGCGGCAGTCCACGCAGCCTACGGGCTGATAGGGGCGGTAAGCACCGCTGACTTTCCAGGGCTTCACCAAATCGCTCAGAGCCTCTCGTGATTCACGGGCACGTTCTTCGTCTTCGCGTACCCGGCAGGCCGGGCACAGGGTGCGCACCAAGCGCTGCGCCAGCACGCCCAGCACCGTCGCATTGATGAGGTAGGGCGGTATGCCCAGCTCCAGCAGCCGCATGATCGCGCTGGGCGCGTCGTTGGTGTGCAGCGTGGTGAACACGAGGTGGCCCGTCAGAGCTGCCTGCACCGCCATTTCGGCGGTGGGCAGATCGCGCACTTCGCCCACCATGATGATGTCCGGGTCTTGCCGCATCAGCGCCCGCAGTCCTTGGGCAAAGTCCAGCTCCAGGTGCGGTTGTACCTGCGTCTGGTTGAAGGCTGGCTCAATCATCTCGATGGGGTCTT
The DNA here is from genome assembly GCA_041192045.1 of Pseudomonadota bacterium. Classification (GTDB taxonomy): domain Bacteria; phylum Pseudomonadota; class Gammaproteobacteria; order Burkholderiales; family Burkholderiaceae_C; genus Hydrogenophaga. The sequence continues at coordinate 19,739 of JBEENR010000033.1, forward strand.
CCACCGTACTCACGTTCACCTCTTCGGTTGCCAGACGCTTGAGGGTGGCGTAGAGCGTGGTCGTTTTGCCCGAACCTGTTGGCCCCGTCACCAGTACGATGCCGTGGGGGCGTTGCGTCAGGGTTTCCCAGCGCTGCGCATCGTGGGCCGAGAAACCCAGGGCACTCAAATCTTTGGCGGTTGCATCGGGATCAAAAATACGCATGACCAGCTTTTCGCCAAAGGCCGTCGGCAGGGTGGATAAGCGCATTTCCACTTCATCACCGCGTGTGGTTCCCGTGCTGGGGCGCAGGGTTTTGATACGTCCGTCTTGTGGCCGCCGCCGCTCTACCACGTCCATACGGCCCAGCAGTTTGATGCGGGCGACCATGGCATTCATCACCCCTGGCGGCAGTTGGTACACGGGGTGCAGCACACCATCAATGCGAAACCGGATCACGCCCTGCTCGCGTCGGGGCTCTAGGTGAATGTCACTGGCGCGCTGGTCAAAGGCGTATTGCCAGAGCCAGTCCACCACCTGCACCACGCCTTGGTCGTTGGCATCGAGCTGTTTGTTGGAACGCCCCAGCTCCACCAGTTGCTCAAAATTGCCCAGACTGCTGGTGCTGCTGCTCTTGCTGACGGAGCGCACCGACTTGGCCAGTGCAAAAAATTCGGCGGTATAGCGCGCAATGGCTGCCGGACTGGTCAGCACCAAGCGCACAGTTTTGCGGGTTTGACGCTCGACCTCGGGTACCCAGTCACGCAAAAAGGGCTCCGATGTCGCCACCACCACATCACTGGGGCTTACCTGCACCGGCAGTACCTTGTGCCGCTCGGCGTAGGCAGCACTCATCACGTCACCCACTTTGCCCACATCCACCTTCAGCGGATCAATGCGCAGATAGCTCAGGCCACAGTGCTGTGCCAGCCATTCGGTCAGCATTTCGGTGTCGAGCACATGCGCATCGCTGGCACGCACCATGCCCACAACTGCCAGACGTTGCAGCGGATGTTGCGCACTGTGGGCCGATGCACACCGGTTGACCGTGCGCTCAGCCTCGGCAGCACTGATGACACCATCTTGATGCAGCCACTCCACCAGCGTCCGCCAGTCCAGTGGCCCGTGCAGCGTGGTGTGTTCAGGGCTCTGAAATAAAACAGGTTTGGGGTTGTTCATGATGTCACGACACGGGTTTGAAAACCTTCAACCATTTCAATGCAGGTAACCCCCAGCGCGCTTGCACGGACTCTGCCCGTGCCTGCAAGTCCAGCCGCTCGGGGCGACTGGGGCTGCGCTGGGCCAGAACGACCGTGTTACCTTCCCGTGTTGGTTTGAACGCCCAGACCGCATCGCGGCCAAATGCGCTGCAAATGCTTTGTAGCGACCGCTCGTAACTGGCATCGCGGCCAAACAGATTGACGGTCATACAACCCTCATCGGTCAGGACAGACCGACAGTCGGCATAAAAGTCTGGGTTGTCCAGCACGGGTGCTGCTGCTTCGTGGTCGTACAAATCCACCTGCAATGCATCCATGCGCCCGGTGTAGGCCTGGTTGCGAATTTCCTGCCCCGCGTCCGCCAGCACCACGCGCAACCTGGGCCCGTCAGGCGGCAATTTGAACCACGTGCGACACACCGCCAGCACCTGCGGATGAATTTCGATCACGGTGGTATCCATCCGCAGCTTCTTAAAGTGAAACTTGGTCAACGCCCCAGACCCCAGGCCGAGCTGCATGCCGCAACGCTGTGGCACCGAGTCGGGCGACACAAACAGCAGCCAAGCCATCATGCGTTGCACATATTCCAGTTCGATGTCGAATGGCGCACTCAGCAGCATCGAACCCTGAACCCACTCCGTACCCAGATGCAGGAAGCGAACATCCCCGTGCTCTGAAATCGTCACGTCGGCAAGCTGAGGGGGCGGGTTGTGTGGGCGTGTCATGTCAGAGAGCAGTTTTGAGTCAAGCAGCCAGCATTATGTGAGTGCCACCAAGCACAGGGTGTCACGGGTTCGGTAGCGTACTAAGTAAGAGGCTAAGAGCCTGTCCTAAGTGCATCCGAGTGATTTCTGAAATTTTTTCTCATGGAGTTTGACGTTGTGTAGAAAAGCGGTATAGAATTCAAGGCTTCGCTGATCACTGCAAGTTCTG
>JBEENR010000034.1:0-20140 GCA_041192045.1 Pseudomonadota bacterium
CCGCTGCGGCGGCGGTTCAGTTCAACAGGGTTCATCCGCCGCGAATGACACGGCTGGCTTTGGCTGGCTTCGTTGGCGCGGCGGATAAACGCTTAGTGTTAGGCTTCACACAGACCATGTCCGAACTTCTAGACCAGCTCAATCGCAACTCCGGCGGCCTCAGCGCGTTGTTCTCTGGTGTCGTCACGGTAGCAACCGTCGTCTACGCGTGGCTGACAGCGAAGCTGGTTGACGAGACGCGCAAACTCCGTCAGGTGCAGACCGAGCCAAGGATTCAGATTACCTATCGCACACGTCCCGAATGGATCAATCTGCTTGATATTGCAGTGAAGAATATTGGTCAGGGGCCCGCGGAGGATCTGAGGTTCACGATCAAGGCGGTGTCAGCGAACTCCGCTGCCGAACCTCTGGTTCAGTCGCTCAAGGCCTTGAACGCCTTCGGCGGAGGCATCAAGTACCTCGGGCCACAGCAAGAGTTTGCCTCGTTCTGGACAAGTCTCATGGACGGTGACGAGAGCAAGGTCGAGTCCCGGATCCAGATTGAGTGCGCGTACAAGAGCGTCACAGGAACCCCTTACCGGGTCGAGCACGTTCTTGATCTCGCGGAACTGAAGGGCTCCAGTCAGATCGGGGAGCCTCCTCTGCTAAAGATCGCAAAGCACCTGGAGAAGATGCAAAGTGATCTTCACCAGCTCGCTACGGGATTCCGCCGCTTGGGTGTCAACACGTACGACTCAGAAGACAGGGCTTCAGAACGAGCCGAAGTGCAGCAAAGAATCAGAGAGCATGAAGAGAGAACCAAACCTTCGGCCGGCGAGCCACCAACGTGAGGCCTAACAGGTCGTTCAACCGGACTCGCTACGGCCAGGCTGCCTTGCCGTAGCGAGCCGGTTAGCTCAAACGTTACCCCCAACCTCTTCCACCCCAAAAAAGGAAAAGCGATGAAAAGCAATCCAGTTGGCTGGTTTGAAATTTATGTTCAAGACATGCCCCGTGCAAAAGCGTTTTACGAAGCGGTGTTTCAGGGCAGTTTGGAAGAACTGAAAAACCCTGACCCCAACGGTTTCACGGACATGGAGATGTGGGCGTTTCCCATGTCAATGGAAGGCTTAGGCGCAGCAGGGGCCTTGGTCAAAATGGCCGGGTGCCCTTCTGGGGGCAGTACCTTGGTTTATTTTTCTTGTGAAGATTGTTCTGTGGAGGCTGAACGCGCAGCAGCCAACGGAGGAACAATTTTTAAGGGCAAGATGCCCATTGGTGAGCATGGCTTTATTGCGATGGTGATTGATACCGAAGGCAATATGATTGGCCTGCATTCCATGCAATAAGTTACAAGCGCTAAATAAATATAAGCGCTAAACCGCGCCGTCAAACATCATCACATCCACCTCGTCACCCACGGCCACATGGCCTTGGCTGTGGTGCAGCACGATGAGGCCGTTGGCTTCGACCATGGAGCGCAGCACGCCGGAGCCTTGGTTGCCGGTGGTGCGCACATGCAGCGTGCCGTCGGGCTGGCGGCTGACGATGCCGCGTTGGTATTCGGTGCGGCCGGGTTTTTTGCGCAGGGCTTCTGCGCTGTGGGCTTTGATGAGCAGCGGCGCGCTGGCGGTGCTGCCCATGAGGCGCAGCAGGGCAGGGCGCACAAAGGCTAAAAACGTGACCATGACGGCCACCGGGTTGCCGGGCAGGCCAAACAGCAGGGCGCTGCGCCGGGGTTTTGTGTTGGGTTCGGTGCCTTGTTCGCTGATGCGGCCCACGGCCATGGGCCGCCCTGGGCGCATGGCGATGCGCCAGAAGACCACGTCGCCCAGCTGCTTCATCATGGCTTTGGTGTGGTCGGCTTCGCCCATGCTCACGCCGCCGCTGGTGATGATGGCATCGGCCCGGTGCGCGGCTTCTTGAAAGGCGGCCTCTAAGGCGGCGGGCTGGTCGCCGACCACGCCCATGTCGATCACGTCCACGCCCAAGCGACTGAGCAGGCCGAAGACGGTGTAGCGGTTGCTGTCGTACACCGCGCCTTCACGCGGGGGCTGGCCCAGGCTGAGGATTTCGTCGCCGGTTGAAAAATAGGCCACGCGGGGGCGGCGGAACACGCGCACATCGGGCAGGCCCAGGCTGGCCAGCAGGCCCAGGGCGGCAGGCCCCAGGGTTTGGCCTTGGCGCAGGGCGGGCTGGCCTGCCATCAGGTCTTCGCCCAGCCGCCGCCGGTTGTCGCCAGCGGCCACCACGCCGGGCGGGATTTCGAGGTGTTCGCCTTGCAAGCGCACAAATTCCAGTGGCACCACGGTGTCCAGCTCGGCGGGCATGATGGCCCCGGTCATGATCTTGAGGCATTCGCCCGGCCCCACCGGCCCAGCCCAGGCTTTGCCTGCAAAGGCGGTGCCGACCACGCGCAGGCTGGTGGGCTGGCTGGTGCGCAGCTGGCTGCTGGCAAAGGCGAAGCCGTCCATGGCGGAGTTGTCGTGCGGCGGTACGCTGATGGGGGAGATGACATCGTGCGCCAGCACGCGGCCCAGGGCCTGGAAGATGCCGACGGTTTCGGTGTCGGTGATGGGTTCGACCAGCTGGGCCAGAAAGCGGTTGACGGCTTCGACGCTGAGGGCTTGGGGGTCGTAGCCTTGCAGTTCGGCGGCAATCTGCGCAAGGGTTTTCATGGTGTGCTTGGCGTGGGTGATGTGATGGGGGCCGTGATGGGGACTGCTTAGGCGCTGGTGGGGGTTTGCAGGGCGTGCAGTTCGGCCAGGGTGTTGACGTTGCAGAAGGCGCGGCCATCGTCGCCGGGCTGGTTGAAGGGCACCAGCACGGTGTGGTGTTGGGCGGTCCAGCGGTCAATTTTTCGGCCACCGGCCTGGGTGAAGGCGCTCAGGCTCTCTAGCAGGCTGACGCGCAACAGGCAGAACACGGGTTGGGGGTGCAGCTGGCCGTCGGCTTCGGGGGCGCTGGCCATGGCGATTTCGGTGCGCTCGTCGTCAAAGGCTTGTGCTAAGCGCTGCGCCAAGTCCAGCGGGAACAGGGGGGTGTCGCAGGGTACGGTTAGCAGATAGGGGGTTTCGCAGCGTTCCAGCCCGGTCAGGAACCCGGCCAGCGGCCCGGCGTAGTCGCTCAGGCTGTCGGGCCAGACGGCGGGGCCGAAGGCTTCGTAGGCGGCCAGGTTGCGGTTGGCGTTGATCAGGATGTCGCCCAGCAGCTGGCCGGTTTGCATTTGCAAGCGCAGCACGGTGTGCAAGGCCAGCGGGGTGCCGTTGAAGTTTTGCAGGCCCTTGTCCACCCCGCCCATGCGGGAGCCGCGGCCCCCGGCGAGCACAAGGGCGGTGATTTCATGGTGTTGGATCATGTTTTAGCTGTTTTAGCCGCCGATGTAGCTCATTTCAATGCGTCGCCCGCCACTGGATGCATCCGGCGGCAGGCTGGCGCGCAGTTCGGAATAGCGGTCGCTGCGGGCTTGCCAGATGTGGGCCATGGCGCTGGTCAGTTCGTCATCGCTGGCACCGCCGCGCAGCAGGGGTTTGAGGTCGTGGCCTTCGCTGGCGAACAGGCAGAGGTAGAGCCTGCCTTCGGTGGAGAGGCGGGCGCGGTTGCAGTCGCGGCAAAAGGCTTGGGTGACGCTGCTGATGAGGCCGATTTCACCCGCCTGCCGGTCGTGCTGGCCCTGTGCGTTGGCATAGCCCCAGCGTTCGGCGGTTTCGCCGGGGGCTGAGGGGTCGAGTTGAACCAGCGGGAAAGCGCTTTGCAGGTGCTGCAACACCTCGGCGCTGGGCATCACTTCGTCCATGTGCCAGCCGTTGGTGGCCCCCACGTCCATGTATTCAATGAAGCGCAGCACAATGCCGCTGCCCCGGAAGTGGCGGGCCATGGGCAAGATTTCATGGTCGTTGGTGCCGCGTTTCACCACCATATTGACCTTGATCGGCCCCAGGCCCGCAGCTTGGGCGGCTTCAATACCGCGCAGCACATCGGCCACCGGAAAGTCCACATCGTTCATGGTGCGGAAGATGCGGTCGTCCAGGCCGTCTAGGCTGACCGTGACCCGTTGCAGGCCAGCGGCTTTCAGGCTGGCGGCTTTGCGGGCCAGCAAAGAGCCGTTGGTGGTGAGGGTGATGTCCAGCGGCTGGCCCTGTGGGGTGCGCAGGGCGGCGAGTTGTTCGATCAGGATTTCTAGGTTTTTGCGCAGCAGCGGCTCGCCCCCGGTCAGGCGGATTTTTTGTACACCGTGGGCCACAAACAGCCGGGCCAGCCGGGTGATTTCTTCAAAACTGAGCAGGGCGCTGTGGGGCAGATACGGGTAGTCTTTGCCGAAAATTTCCTTGGGCATGCAGTAGCTGCACCGGAAGTTGCAACGGTCGGTGACGCTGATACGCAAATCGCGCAAGGGCCGGCCCAGTTGGTCGCCCAGCAGGCCGGTGGCGGCCAGGGGCTGGGGGGGAATGGTGGCGGTGCGTGCGCTGCTGCGCTGGTCTACCAGGGGGATGACTCGTTCAGACATGGGGCCGGATTATGGGCGACTACCCAGGCCGCGCGCCCTGACGAACCCGCTGCGGGTGGGGGTTTGGGCGGCATTTTGCTGCCGCCAAGGCAAGGTTCAGTAAGGTTCTGATCAGTAAAATCAGGGTAAATGCACGGCGGTTCACGGTGCTGGGCCTACTGGCAAGCCGTTATCCGCCATTTGTTTTCCCTCAACCACCAGACTTTTCCTATGTCTCTGAACAACGTTACCCCCGGCAGCAAAGTACCTGAATCGTTCAACGTCATCATCGAAATTCCGATGAATGCGGACCCTGTCAAGTATGAAGTGGACAAGGAAACGGGCGCTCTTTTCGTGGATCGTTTCGTCAGCACCTCCATGCACTACCCCACCAACTATGGTTATGTGCCCAAGACCCTGTCGGGCGACGGCGACCCGGTGGATGTGCTGGTCATTACCCCCGTTCCGCTGTACCCCGGTGTGGTGGTGCCCTGCCGCGCCATTGGCATCTTGAAGATGCAAGACGAATCGGGCGAAGACGGCAAGGTGCTGGCTGTGCCGACCGACAAAATTCTGTCGCTCTACACCCAGTGGCAAAAGCCGGAAGACCTGAACCCCCTGCGCCTGAAAAACATTCAGCACTTCTTTGAGCACTACAAAGACCTGGAGCCCGGCAAATGGGTGAAGGTGATTGGCTGGGAAGGCAAAGAAGCCGCCCACAAAGAAATTCTGGACGGCATTGCCAACTACAACAAAACCCAGACCGAAGCCTGAAGTCTGATGCCTGCCTGAGGCGGGCAAGCAAACGGCACAACACCACGCGCTGCCGTGGTGTCAAATCAAAAAAGCCTGTGCAAACCGCACAGGCTTTTTTGATTCAGGGTTTCTCAGCCTTCCATCTCGCCTTGGTAGTCCAGCCGACCGCGCAGCCGGGCGCGGGGGTGGATGTCGATGGACTCGTGGTAACTGACATCGCCCACCAGCGTGCCGGTGCTGGTGACTTCCAGCGCTTTGCGGGCCGTCACGTTGCCAGTGACTTTGCCTTCAATCAGCACATAGTCGGCCTGCAACTGGGTGTTGTCCACCACACCGGTGCGCCCGATGTGCAGCGTGCCACCCGCCTCGAAAGTGATGCTGCCCGAGAGGCGGCCATCAATCCGGATGCCCTGGTCGGTGTTGCAATGAAAGTGACCTTCGAACACAGCCCCTTCGGCAATCAGGCTGTTGATGTGATCCAGCCGTTCTGCCGGAATGAGGCGGACGGGCGGCGTGGCGGATGGGTTATCGGCGTTCATCACACGGTTCCTTGTGGTTCAGGGGGCTTGGGTGGACGGGTTCAAAGTGGCCGGGCCGGGGTGGCGCGTTCCAGGGTGGCGTTCAGGTCGGCACCGTTGACTTGGATGCGGCCATAGCGCACCAGACCACGCACGCTGGCGGTGTCGTGCAGGGCCACTTCGCCCGTGCCTGCATCCAAAATGCCTTCGGTGGTGCCCATGACCGAGATTTTTTGCGCCGTGATGTCGCCCAGCACGCGCCCCGTGGCGGTGACGACGACCGAGAGGCTCACATCGGGCGCAGCGCTCAGGTTGCCTTCGACCGTGCCCGCCACGGTGCAGGGCCCACGCAGCACAGCATGACCGACAAAGTGCATGCCTTCGGCAATCATGCTGCGCGCCGGTGTGGCTGACGGGGCGGACTGAAGCACGGGCAGCGTCTGGGTGGGGGTGTGTGGCATGGCACTGCCCATGCTGACCACCAAGGCGGGTTGCGCGGGTTGCGGACGACTGTTCGGGCTGGCGGGGGTGTCAAGGTACGACGGATCGGACATGGCAGAAGAGGTCTGAGGGTAGGTGGGTCAACCAAGCAGTATCGGGTTTAGCCTGCGCGCGTGGGTACCGTTTCGCGCAGCACCGGCACATTGTCGTTTTTTTGCAGGGTCTTGAAGGGGCCTTGCAGGTCGGCACCTTCGTAGAGTTGCAGCCGTCTGGCCATCAGGGTGCCGGTCGATACCCCCGTATTGGCCACGCAGGCCAGCCCCTGGCATTCCAGCTTTGTTTCTTGGGCATTGACACCGGGGTCACCCAAGCGGCCAAACAGGTAGAAGTCACCCGTGACGCGCACCCGGCCACGCACCACGCCACCGCCCCAGACGATCAGGCAGCCATTCACTTGGATATTGCCTACCAGCTCGCCTTGCACCAGCAAGCCGCCTTCGAAGACCAGGTCGCCACTGAGAAAGCTTTTGGCCGCCACCCGGTTGACCACGTCCATGGCAACCGGGTCAATGGTCAGAATGTCTTGCGGGTGATTCAGCGCCATGACAGCCCTCCCCAGACCAGCAGGTTCACGGCGGTACTGAGCAGGCCGGTCAGCGCGAAGATCAGCGCATGTTGCTCCAGCCACTGCCGCCAACGCCCCGGCAGACGACGCGGCTGCCCGGCACGCTCGCGCACCGACTGCAAGCGCAACCAAGCCAGCCAAGCAGGGCTGAAGCGGCGCTCGGTGCTGCCGGGTTGCACTTCCAGCCCCTGCATGCCGCTTATCTTGCTGCCTGGGCCAATGGCCCGGCCCAAGCGCACAGAAAATGGTGCACCCACAATGGTTTCGGTGAAAAAGAGGTCGGTGTCGTTCATGGCTTCAAGGGTTTGGCAAGACAACGCGAAGCCCCATTCTGACCGCATTTCAAGGCATTTCAACGCACGTCAGAACAACTCCCGCACAACCGCAACCGCTCAGGCCTGGGTGGCATGTTTCAGTGGGTTGCGTTGGGCCAAATGCGTCAGGTACTGCCCGATACCCTCTGTCTCTTGGGCCAAGAACCGTTCAACGGCCTGCGCAAAGGCGGGGTGGGCCAGCCAATGGGCACTGGTCGTGTTGACCGGCAGCAGGGCGCGGGCCATTTTGTGCTCGCCTTGCGCACCACCTTCGAACCGCACATAGCCGTGTGCAATGCACCAAGCCAGTGGTTGGTAGTAGCACGCCTCAAAGTGCAGGCAGTCCACCCGTTCTAGCGCGCCCCAGTAACGTCCGTAGGCCACACGGGCAACGGGGTCGATGCCGATCAAGCTGCTGGCAATGGGCTGGCCGTTGCGCTCTGCCACGAACAGCAGCCAGTGTTCGGGCATCTGCTGGGCAATTTGCTGAAAAAACGCTGTGCTCAGGTAGGGCGGGTTGCCGTGTTCTTGGTAGGTGCGGGCGTAGCAGCGGTAAAAGAAAGCCCAGTCACTCGGGCTGATGTCAGACCCCACGGCCCAGCGGAACACCACCCCCGCGTCAGCCACTTTGCGCCGTTCTTGGCGGATTTTTTTGCGCTTTTCCTGTTGCAGGCGGGCCAGAAAATGCTCGAAATCGGCGTAACCCTGACCCGTTTCGGCACCAGGGTTGCTCCAGTGGAATTGCACCGTGTGGCGCAGCATCAGGCCTGCGGCCTCACAGGCCAAGCGGTCAGCCGCTGACAAAAACAGCAGGTGCAGCGAAGACAACTGCTCTTGCCGGGCATGGCTGATGAGGGCTTGCACCAGTGCAACGCGGGCCGACGTACTGCGCGCCAGCAGGCGAGCCCCCGGCACCGGGGTGAAGGGCACGGCCACCACCGCCTTCGGGAAGTAGTCCAACCCGTGCCGGGCGTAGGCGTTGGCCCAGGCCCAGTCGAACACGTATTCACCATAAGAGTGATTTTTCAGGTACAGCGGGCAGGCGGCCTGCAATTCACCGTCTTGCCACAGGGTGACGAACTGGGGCTGCCAGCCGGTGGCGTGTTGGGCACAACCACTGTCGTGCAAAGCGCTCAGGTAGGCTTGTTTCATGAAGGGGCTGGCGGCGGGTTCCAGCGACAACAGGGCATCCCAGTCGGACGGCGCAATGTCCCGTGGAGAGACAAAAACCTGGGTGACATAATGCGCCGCGGCCTCTTGGCACGCCAGCAGCGGGTGGTTTTGCCCACTGTCTTGACCGACATGGTTCATTTCTTCAGATCGCATGACTTTTTCCATTAGCGTCGCACAGTTCAATTTTGTGGTGGGTGACATGGTCGGCAACGCCCAGAAAATCGTTGCTGCCGCCGAACAGGCCCATGCCCGTGGTGCGCAGGTGTTGCTGACCCCCGAGCTGGCCATTTGTGGCTACGCCGCAGAAGACCTGTTTTTGCGCCCGGCTTTCTTAGACGCGTGTGATGATGCCCTTGAACGCATCGCCCGGCAGACGGCACACCTCAATGGCCTTTCTGTCGTGGTGGGGCACCCAGCGCGTGTGCCAGCCAACACCGCCCAGGCTTTGCGCGAGCGCAGCGTATCCACCGCAGGCCTGCACAACGCGGCCAGTGTGTTGCAGGGCGGTCAAGTGGTGTACACCTATGCCAAGCGCGAGCTGCCCAACTACCAGGTGTTTGACGAGCGGCGCTATTTCGTGCCGGGCCAGGGCACCGGGGTGTTTGAAATCCAAACCCCCACGGGCGAATCGCTGCGCTTGGGCTTGATGATTTGCGAGGATGCTTGGTTTGAGCAACCCGCCGCACAAGCGCAACAAGCTGGTGCCGAGGTGCTGCTGGTGCTCAATGCCTCGCCCTTTCACGCGGGCAAGGGCGGCGAGCGTGAAGCGGCCATGCGGGCACGCGCACAGGCGACGGGCCTGCCCTTGGTGTACGCACACCTGGTGGGCGGGCAAGACGAAATCGTCTTTGAAGGGCGCAGCTTTGTGCTGAACGCAGACGGCGCGCTGGCTGGCCGGGCACCGAGTTTTGAAGCGTGTTTGTTTGATGCCACTTTCCAGCGCCAGGGTGCGGGCTGGCAGATTGCAGCCGCCACCGAGCGCGAGCACAGCGCCGATGCCGACCTGTGGCATGCCCTGGTGCTGGGCGTGCGCGACTATGTGGGTAAAAACGGTTTTCCGGGAGCCTTGCTGGGCTTGTCGGGCGGGATTGATTCCGCCTTGGTGCTGGCTGTGGCGGTGGATGCGCTGGGCAAAGACCGGGTGCGTGCGGTGATGATGCCCTCACCCTACACCGCCGATATTTCGTGGCTGGATGCCCGCGACATGGCGCAGCGGCTGGGCGTGCGCTACGACGAGATCGACATTCGCCCCCACTTTGAAGCCTTCCAGTCCAGCTTGGCCGCCGAGTTTGCTGGCCGGGCAGCCGACACCACCGAAGAAAACCTGCAAGCCCGCATCCGGGGTACCTTGCTCATGGCGCTGTCCAACAAGTTTGGCAGCATCGTGCTGACCACCGGCAACAAGAGCGAAATGGCCACAGGCTACTGCACGCTGTATGGCGACATGGCCGGGGGCTTTGCTGTCATCAAAGATGTCTGCAAGACCGCCGTCTTCCGTCTGGCCCGCTGGCGCAACCTGCACGACCCGTACCAGACGGGCAGCAACCCCATCCCCGAGCGCATCATCACGCGCCCGCCGAGCGCCGAATTGCGGCCCGACCAGAAAGACCAAGACAGCTTGCCCGAGTACGAGGTGCTGGATGCCATCGTGGCCCGCTACATGGAAAACGACCAGAGTCCAGCCGAGATCATCGCCGCCGGTTATCCGGCACAGGCCGTCAATCAGGTGGTGCGCTTGATCCGCCTCAACGAATACAAGCGCCGTCAAGCGCCGGTGGGCATCCGGGTGACGCACCGCAGCTTTGGCAAGGACTGGCGTTATCCCATCACCAGCCACTACCGGGCATAAAAAGGGCGTTCAAAGGAGCGTGATACATTTTGACCCCTTGTTTTTCCTCTGGAGCTGTTCGCATGAAGCAAATCACCGCCATCATCAAACCCTTCAAGCTTGAAGAGGTGCGCGAGGCGCTGTCTCAACAAGGTGTCACCGGTCTGACCGTGACCGAAGTGAAGGGCTTTGGCCGTCAGAAAGGCCACACCGAGTTGTACCGCGGTGCTGAGTATGTGGTGGACTTCCTGCCCAAGGTCAAGCTGGAAGTGGTGGTGAAGTCGGAGGATGTGGATCGTTGTGTCGATGCCATCATCCGTGCGGCGCACACCGGAAAAATTGGCGACGGCAAGATTTTTGTCACCTCGGTGGACCGTATCGTGCGCATCCGCACGGGCGAGGAAGACGAAACCGCCGTCTGAAGCGGGCACCCAAAAAAAGGGTTCAGATCGCATCCAAGTGACTGAGCCCCGGCCACCCGGCTGCCTGCACCAGCGCAGGCAGCAGTTGCAACGGCGCATCAGACACTTGGATCAAGTCCATCTGCCACGGGTTCATGAAGCCGTGTTGCACGCTGGACTGCACAAAGGCCAGCAAACCATCGTAATAGCCCTGCTGGTTGAGCAGGCCAATGGGTTTGTCGTGGTAACCCAGCTGGCGCCAAGTCCAGACTTCAAACAGTTCTTCAAACGTTCCAATGCCACCGGGCAGCGCCAAAAATGCGTCAGCCTGTTCGGCCATTTGGTACTTGCGTTCGTGCATGTTGGCCACAATGCGCAGCTCGGTGCAGTTGGTTTTGGCCCATTCCCGTTCTACCAGCGCTTGGGGCATGATGCCCAGTACCTGACCACCGGCATCCAGCGTGGCCTGCGCGGCAATGCCCATCAGGCCATTGTTGCCCCCGCCATACACCAAACGGCCACCCTGGCGACCAATCCAGTCGCCCACCACGCGCGCACTGTCGGCAAAGCCGGGGCTGTTGCCGGGTCTGGAGCCGCAGTACACACAAACAGAGAAACGGGCAGGCTGCATAGGCTTGTTCATGACGGGTTTAGAAAATACCGAACCGGCGCTTGCCCGGTGCCGGTTTGTGGTGGATCAGCCGCGTACCGGCCAGCGCATCGTGCAGAAACTGCCGCTGCGGGTGAAACCGCGCCAGCACCGCCCAAATACTCACCCAGCCCAGCACGATCACCGTCAACTCACCACCGGGCAATTTGTGGTAGCCACCTACCGCCAGCGGGGGCAAAAACCACAGCCACGAACACAGGTAACGCAACAAGGCTTTGCGGCGGGTGAGGGCCTTGCCTTGCAAGTCCACCACCCGGATGTGCCAAGTCTTCATGGCCAGCGTCTGGCCTTTGGCCCAGAACCAGCCGAAATACAGCGCGAGCACAGAAAATACATACGCTTGCAGCGCCATGCGGTTGTTGAACGCGTCATGCAAAAAGCCCAGCGAAGGCACCAGATAGCCAATTGCAAAGACCAAGCCAAACACGAACAGCCCCGAGCCAAACACCACACCAAACAGCAGCGACCCTTCGTACAGCCAACAGGCCATGCGGCGCACCAACGGCGGTGCCACAAGGGGCAGCGCGGGTGTTGCAGCAGGTGGGGCCGATGAATCAGAGGGCTGGTGCGGGGGCGTTGACTGGGTGGACATGGCGGCAGACTGGAAAAGCCGCGCATTGTCGCACCCGCTGTGGTGCGAACCTGCTGTAGTGCGATAATGCGCGCCGCACTTTAAATCACGGCAAACGGGTCAGGGTCCGGCGGGGTATGTGCCCGCCCATGGCAACTGGTCTCAAGTCTCAACACCGCTTCACAAGAGTAGGCGCAGAGGCACCCAAGGTTTTTCGTCAGAGAAATTCTCAAAAGGTTCATCATGGAAATCAATAAAGCCGAACTGGCTGCCGCAGCCGCAGGCGCTGCACCTCAAGAACTTCGCGGTTCTGAAATCCTCATCAAGGCCCTCCAAGCCGAAGGCGTGAAGTACATCTGGGGCTACCCCGGTGGTGCCGTATTGCACATTTACGACGCTTTCTACAAACAAAACACCATCCAGCACGTGCTGGTTCGGCACGAACAGGCTGCCGTACACGCCGCAGACGGTTACGCCCGTGCCACTGGCGAAGTGGGCGTGTCGCTGGTGACCTCAGGCCCAGGCCTGACCAACGCCGTCACCGGCATTGCCACGGCCTACATGGACAGCATTCCCATGGTCATCATCAGCGGTCAGGTTCCTACCGCGGCCATTGGTCTGGATGCTTTCCAAGAATGCGACACCGTGGGCATTACCCGCCCCATCGTCAAACACAACTTCCTGGTGAAAGATGTGCGCGACATGGCCATGGTCATGAAAAAAGCGTTCCACATCGCCCGCACGGGCCGCCCCGGTCCCGTGGTGGTGGATATTCCCAAGGACGTTTCCTTCAACAAAACGCCCTACACCGGCTACCCCGAGTCGGTCGAAATGCGCTCGTACAACCCGGTGCGCAAAGGCCACGGCGGCCAGATCCGCAAAGCCTTGCAGTTGCTGCTGGCTGCCAAGCGTCCTTACATCTACACCGGTGGTGGTGTGTTGCTGGGTAACGCGGTACAAGAACTGCGCACGCTGGTGGACATGCTGGGCTACCCCGTGACAAACACCCTGATGGGCTTGGGTGCTTATCCGGCCACCGACAAAAAGTTCCTGGGTATGCTGGGCATGCACGGCACTGTCGAAGCCAACAACGCGATGCAGAACTGCGATGTGTTGCTGGCCGTGGGTGCCCGGTTTGACGATCGCGTCATTGGCAACCCCAAGCACTTTGCCTCGGTCGATCGCAAGATCATTCATATCGACATTGACCCCTCCAGCATTTCCAAGCGCGTCAAGGTGGATGTGCCCATCGTTGGCGATGTCAAAGATGTGCTGACCGAACTCATCAACATGGTGCGCGAAACCACCACCCGCCCCGATGCCGCTGCACTGGCGGGCTGGTGGGCGACGATTGAAGGCTGGCGTGCCAAGGAATGCTTGGCCTACGACCGCAGCAACCCCAACGTGATCAAGCCGCAGAACGTGGTGGAAACCCTCTGGAACATGACGAAAGAGGACGATGTTTACATCACCTCCGACGTGGGACAGCACCAAATGTGGGCCGCGCAGTACTACCGTTTTGATCAGCCGCGCCGCTGGATCAATTCGGGTGGCCTGGGCACCATGGGTGTGGGTATTCCGTATGCCATGGGTATCAAGCTGGCCAAACCTGACAGCGAAGTGTTTTGCATCACCGGTGAGGGTTCGGTGCAGATGTGTATTCAGGAGCTCTCGACCTGCTTCCAGTACAACACACCCATCAAAATTCTGGCCCTGAACAACCGCTACCTGGGCATGGTGCGTCAGTGGCAGGAGCTGGACTACGAAGGCCGCTACAGCCACAGCTACATGGATGCGCTACCCAACTTCGTCAAACTCGCCGAGGCTTACGGGCATGTGGGCATGCTGATTGAGCGTCCAGAAGACGTTGAACCAGCATTGCGCGAAGCCCGCAGACTCAAAGATCGCACCGTGTTCATTGACTTCCGCACCGACCCCACCGAGAACGTGTTCCCGATGGTCAAGGCAGGCAAAGGCATCACGGAAATGCTGCTCAGCTCGGAAGACCTCTGAGACTGATCAAGCACTGCCCGTCAAACACACGGGCAGTCCTGAACAACAAATCCATTTGCAGGCCGGTCTGTGCGCCACACGTGCGCAGCACAGGGCGCAAAAGTGCGGCAGTTTCGGCACTTGAACCCAGGTGCATCAACACTGTCGCATCCAGAGGAATCACTTTATGAAACACATCATTGCCGTCTTGCTTGAAAACGAACCCGGCGCACTGTCCCGCGTGGTAGGCCTGTTTTCTGCACGGGGTTACAACATCGAGTCGCTGACCGTTGCCCCCACCGAAGACCCCAGCCTCTCGCGCATGACCATCCAGACTTCGGGGTCGGATGACGTGATCGAGCAAATCACCAAACACCTCAACCGCCTGATCGAAGTGGTCAAAGTGGTGGACTTGACCGAAGGCGCTTACACCGAGCGTGAGCTGATGATGGTCAAAGTGCGCGCTGTGGGCAAGGAGCGCGAAGAGATGAAACGCATGGCCGACATTTTCCGGGGCCGCATCATCGACGTGACCGAGAAAAGCTACACCATCGAACTGACCGGCGACCTGAGCAAGAACGATGCGTTCCTAGAAGCCATCGACCGCTCCGCGATTCTGGAGACCGTGCGCACCGGCCCTTGTGGCATTGGTCGTGGCGAGCGCATTTTGCGGGTCTGAGCTTGTTTTCACGGACTCAGCCGTTTGCCCGTTCGGGCCGAGTCTGTCGAAGCCCTGAGGCATGCCCATGCCGCAGGGTTCCTGAGAAACCTTCGACAGGCTCAGGATGAACGGCAAACTTATCTAAACCCTTCACTGGAGCAAAGCAATGAAAGTTTTTTACGACAAAGACTGTGATCTGTCCCTGATCAAAGGCAAAACGGTCGCCATCATCGGTTACGGCAGCCAAGGCCACGCCCACGCCCAGAACCTGAACGATTCCGGCGTGAAGGTTGTGGTCGGTCTGCGCAAAGGTGGCGCATCTTGGGACAAAGTCGGCAAAGCTGGCCTGACCGTGATGGAAGTGAACGACGCTGTCCAAGCCGCTGATGTGGTCATGATCCTGTTGCCCGACGAGCAAATCGCCGAGGTTTACAAAAACAACGTCGAGCCCAACATCAAGGCAGGTGCCTCGCTGGCCTTTGCCCACGGCTTCAACGTGCATTACAACCAAGTTGTGCCCCGCACCGATCTGGACGTGTGGATGGTCGCTCCTAAGGCCCCCGGTCACACCGTGCGCAACACCTACACCCAAGGCGGTGGCGTGCCCCACCTCGTGGCGGTGCACCAAGACAAAAGCGGTCGCGCCCGTGATCTGGCCCTGAGCTACGCCATGGCCAACGGCGGCGGCAAGGCTGGCATCATTGAGACCAACTTCAAGGAAGAAACCGAAACCGACTTGTTCGGCGAGCAAGCCGTGTTGTGCGGCGGTGCGGTTGAGCTGATCAAGATGGGCTTCGAGACCTTGGTGGAGGCAGGCTATGCCCCCGAGATGGCCTACTTTGAATGCCTGCACGAATTGAAGTTGATCGTGGACCTGATCTACGAAGGCGGCATTGCCAACATGAACTACTCCATCTCCAACAACGCGGAGTATGGCGAGTACGTGACCGGCCCCGAAGTCATCAACGCCCAGTCGCGCGAAGCCATGCGCAACGCGCTCAAGCGCATTCAGAACGGTGACTACGCCAAGATGTTCATCTTGGAAGGCCGCACCGGCTACCCCAGCATGACGGCCCGCCGCCGTAACACGGCTGACCACCAGATCGAAGTGGTCGGTGCTCAACTGCGCGCCATGATGCCCTGGATCGCTAAGAACAAACTGGTGGATCAAACCCGTAACTGATCCCGCACCTGAAGCCAATTGACGCAACAAAGGCCACCTAGGTGGCCTTTGTTGCGTCAGCGCTCATCGGTGATGGGCCAGCGACTGGCTTACACTGGCGTTTTAGTTAGGACTGCATAGAGGACTTCATGCCCGACGGATCTGCCACCCCCGTGCCCCCCAGCGACGAGCCCCGAAAACCGCGCAAGGGTATTTATATGCTGCCCAACATGATCACGCTGGCAGCGCTTTTTGGCGGTTTTTACGCCATCGTCATGGCCATCAATGGCCGTTTTGATCTGGCCACTGTGGCCATTTTTCTGTCCATGGTGCTCGACAGCCTCGACGGTCGTGTCGCCCGCATGACCCACACCCAGAGCGCGTTTGGTGAGCAGATGGACTCGCTATCAGACATGGTTTCATTTGGTGCCGCACCGGCATTGATTGCCTACGTCTGGGCACTGGAAGGCCTGGGGCGCTGGGGCTGGATTGCTGCCTTCGTCTATTGCGCCTGCGCGGCGCTGCGTCTGGCGCGGTTCAACGTGAACACGGGCGTGGTGGACAAACGGTACTTCCAGGGTTTGCCTTCACCGGCGGCGGCAGCCTTGGTCGCGGGTTTCATTTGGGTCGCTACCGATTACGGTGTTCGAGGTAGTGCCTTGGTTTGGCCCATGTTTGTACTGACTTTGTTTGCGGGTCTGACCATGGTCACCAACCTGCCTTTTTACAGTTTCAAGGATGTCAGCCTCAAGCGCAGCGTGCCTTTTGCGACACTGATTCTGGTGGCTTTGGGTATTGCAGTCATCAACATCGACCCGCCTGCGGTGCTGTTTGCGCTGTTCGTGCTCTACGGGCTTTCGGGCTATGTCATGTATTTTTTCCGCAAGTCCAGGGGGCAGCCTACCAGCGTCATCAGCACATCCACCGACGAACCGGATGAACGTGGCCTGCACAACTGACCACAACCAAGCCTGTGTTTGTCACAACCTTGTCTGGCTGAGGGTTTGTACAAGCCGTGCCGCACAGGCTTTGTGATACATTGAACGCCATGAAATACTTGCCCAACTCGCTACGACTGCTGCTCACCCTCGGGCAGCATTGGTAACGCACGACAGTTTTCCAACAACGGCCCGATTGCACCCGCAACGGGCCGTTTGCTTTTTGGGTTGTGGGTTTTTTGGTCTTTTTCAGTGGCAAGCCGCCACACAGGAGAAATGCAAATGAGCGACAAACTGATCATTTTTGACACCACCTTGCGCGATGGCGAACAGTCGCCCGGCGCTTCCATGACCAAGGACGAAAAACTCCGCATTGCCCGTCAGTTGGAGCGGCTCCGCGTGGATGTGATCGAAGCCGGTTTTGCGGCCAGCTCCAACGGCGACTTTGAATGCGTGCAGGCCATTGCCAACACCATCAAACAGTCCACGGTGTGTTCACTTGCCCGTGCGAATGACCGTGACATTTCGCGGGCGGCAGAAGCCCTGCGCGGTGCTCAGCGGGCGCGCATCCATACCTTCATTGCCACCAGTCCGTTGCACATGGAGAAAAAGCTGCGCATGACTCCGGATCAGGTGTTTGAGCAGGCAAAGCAGGCGGTGCGTTTTGCCAGGAATCTGGTTGAAGATATCGAGTTCAGTCCCGAAGATGGTTACCGCAGCGACCCAGACTTTCTGTGCCGCGTGCTTGAAGCCGTGATTGATGCCGGAGCCACCACACTCAATATTCCTGACACGGTAGGCTATGCCATTCCTGAGTTGTATGGTGACTTCATCCGCAATTTGCGTGAGCGCATCCCCAATTCCGACAAGGCTATTTGGTCGGTGCACTGCCACAACGATCTGGGCATGGCTGTAGCCAATTCACTGGCTGGTGTGAAAATTGGTGGGGCACGTCAAGTGGAATGCACCATCAACGGTCTGGGCGAGCGAGCGGGTAACTGCTCACTGGAAGAGGTGGTCATGGCCGTGCGTACCCGGCGTGACTATTTCAACTTGGATGTGGGCATTGACACCACGCAGATCGTGCCCGCGAGCCGCATGGTCAGCCAAACCACGGGTTTTGTGGTTCAACCCAACAAGGCGGTGGTGGGTGCCAATGCGTTTGCACATGCCAGTGGCATTCACCAAGACGGTGTGCTCAAGGCCCGCGACACTTACGAAATCATGCGCGCCGAAGATGTGGGCTGGTCGGCCAACAAAATTGTGCTGGGCAAGCTCAGTGGTCGCAACGCATTCAAGCAGCGTTTGCAAGACTTGGGCATTGAGATGGAGTCGGAAAGCGAGATCAACGCCGCGTTTGCCGCCTTCAAGGAACTGGCCGACCGCAAAAGCGAGATTTTTGACGAAGACATCCTCGCGCTGTGCAGCGATGAGAGCGTCACGGCAGAAAAAGAGCAATACGGCCTGGTCTCTCTGGCCCAACAGAGCGAAACCGGTGAGCGTCCTCATGCCCGTGTAGTCTTCACCGACAACGGCAAGGAGATCGTGGCTGAATCGGGTGGTAACGGCCCGGTCGATGCTTCGCTCAAAGCCATTGAAAGTCAGTTGAAAAGCGGCGCAGAAATGATGTTGTATTCGGTCAACGCCATCACCAGCGGCTCCACCGAAAGCCAGGGTGAGGTGACGATCCGTCTGCAACATGGAGGACGTGTCGTTAACGGTGTGGGCGCTGACCCGGATATCGTTGTCGCGTCGGCCAAGGCTTACCTCAGTGCGCTGAACAAACTGCACAGCAAAGCAGACAGGGTCTCGGCACAGGGTTGAACAGCGCTAGGTTTCGCTGGCGGGTAGGTGACTAGCCTGTTACCGGACAGTTGGTTATCCGACTGTCCGGTTTTCGTTTTTTGCCCGAACAATCTATTTTGCGCTGGTGAAAATTGCCTCAAAAGCCGACACAAGTTGTTGATAACGTTTAATTTTCTTGTCTATACTGTGAGAGATTCAGTCCTCTTACAGTCAGTCGTTCGTCTATGAAAAATAACCTGAACCGGTTGACCCAACTTGTCCAGCAACTGAGTGTTTCTTTGCTCGTGTTGGTCATGTCAAGCACTGCTGCTTACGCAGCAACTGGGGTCAAAAATTCTCCGTCTGTTCAAAAAACCTCGACGGTTCAATCAGCGAAGAAAAAGTCTCCCGATGCTCGTCAGGCAGCCAAGCGCACACCGAGTCGGAAACAACACGTAGCATCCAGCGTGTCCAAACGAACCGTGTCTGCACGCCATAAACGAGCGGTCAAATCCCGGTCAGTTCCCGCACAGAAAGCGCTTCAGGCCACCGACCATCCTGAACTGCGCACGGGCTCGTCAACGTTGCAGTTGACCCCTCCGTCGGCACGACGCGACCTAACTGGACGGCTATCCAGCGCACCAGAGCCGCAAGTGGGACGGCTGCGTTCCGATGCGGCACTGTCTGGCGTGGGCGCTTATGGTGCTGCTTGGTCAGCCTCGGTGCCGGGAAGTCCCCCGGCAACCAATCCTCTGACGGTCCAAGATCACTCAGCACCACTGCCCACCCTCAGTGCCAGCGTGGCCTTGGTGGTCGACCAAGACACCAAGGAGGTGCTGTTCAGTAAAAACGATTCGGCTGTTCTGCCGATTGCGTCAATCACCAAACTCATGACAGGTCTGGTGATTGCCGATGCTAGCCTGCCCATGGACGAAGTCATTACCCTGACCGATGACGATGTCGATACCCACAAAGGCAGCCGCTCACGTCTGGCTGTTGGCACGACCCTGACTCGGGGTGAGTTGATGCATCTGGCTTTGATGTCCAGTGAAAACCGGGCGGCCAATGCACTGGGGCGGACATTTCCAGGGGGCATGAACCGATTCGTGTCCTTGATGAACAGCAAAGCGCGTGAACTGGGCATGCAAGATACCCGGTTTGTAGATCCCACTGGTTTGTTCAGTGAAAACCGCTCCAGTGCCCGTGACTTGGCGACCCTGGTGTCTGCGGCTTACCAGCGCCCCATCCTTCGGGACTTGTCCACCTCACCCGGTCATCAACTGTTACTGGGCCGCCGCACGCTTCAGTACAACAACTCCAACCAATTGGTTCACAACCCTGAGTGGGAAATTGGCTTGCAGAAAACCGGTTATATCGCCGAAGCAGGGCGTTGTCTGGTGATGCAAGTCAAGGTGGCTGGGCGGAAAATCATCATGGTTTTTTTGAACGCAGCCGGGAAAATCAACCGTATGCAAGATGCAGAAAGCATGCGTCGCTGGGTAGAAACACAGACCATCCAGTCGTATTTTGCTCGTCCACAGGGTTGACAACACCTAAAAAAAGAACCTAAGCGGATCAACCACTTAGGTTCTTTTTTGGCACCAGCAGTTCAATGTCCAGCTTGTTCAGTCAACGGTTATCCAGCGCGGTTAACGCATAGATGGGTTTTTATAAGTGAAAAAAAGAGGACTACTGTATGTTGAACTAAACCGCTAACGCGGTGGCTGGTGCGCGAAGCCTGGCCACCGCGTTTTGCATGGTGAGGGGCTTGCAAAAGATGGTGTTTTGAGCAGCCTGAAGCCTGGGGAATGTTCCCCGGAACTTCAGGAGAATTGCCATG
>JBEENR010000035.1:0-19365 GCA_041192045.1 Pseudomonadota bacterium
CATGGCAATTCTCCTGAAGTTCCGGGGAACATTCCCCAGGCTTCAGGCTGCTCAAAACACCATCTTTTGCAAGCCCCTCACCATGCAAAACGCGGTGGCTAGGCTTCGCGCACCAGCCACCGCGTTAGCGGTTTAGTTCAAAGTTGGCTAGGGTTTTCCCTAGAAAATAGTTTTGAATCATAGTACTACAGGTTATGTACTGTTCAAAATTACAGGTATAAAAATTCCATGAAACCCGGCACTGCTGCTAGGTCAGCTTCAGGAACAGATGCGCTACCCGCACTATAGCCGCAGCAAAAACAAAACCAACCCCTACGGGGTAGATTTTCGCCCTCTGACACAGCCCAGCGGTTCTGCGTCCACCACCCCCCACCGCGCCGGATAATCGCGCATGACTTCTTCACCTCTACCCCCTCAGCCCGTGGCAGCGGCCACGGACGACTTCAGCCAGCTGGCGCTGAGCCCGGCCATGCTGGCTAATTTGCAACAACTGGGCTATTTGCGCATGACGGCCATTCAGGCCGCCAGCCTGCCCGCTGCCTTGCTGGGGCGCGACATTCTGGCGCAGGCCAAAACCGGCAGTGGCAAAACAGCGGCATTTGCCCTGCCGCTGCTGGCTAACCTGAACCCGCGTTGGTTTGCGGTGCAGGCCCTGGTGCTGTGCCCCACCCGCGAGCTGGCCGACCAAGTGACCACGGAAATCCGGCGGCTGGCGCGGGCAGAGGACAACATCAAGGTGGTGACGCTGTGCGGTGGTGTGCCGCTGCGCGGGCAACTGGCCACGCTGGAGCACGGCGCGCACATCGTGGTGGGCACACCGGGGCGGCTGCTAGACCATTTGGAGCGCGGCAGCTTGTCGCTGGACGGGCTGAACACGCTGGTGCTGGACGAGGCCGACCGCATGCTGGACATGGGCTTCTTCAATGACATGGTGCAACTGGCCCGCCGCTGCCCCGCCAAGCGCCAGACCCTGCTGTTTTCTGCCACCTACCCCGAGGGCATTGCGCAACTGGCGGCCCAGTTCATGCGCGACCCGCTGCGGGTGACGGTGCAGGCCCAGCACGATGCGCAGCAGCTGGAGCAACGCTGGTACCAAGTGACCGAGGGCGAGCGCTTGGATGTGGTGAGCCGCCTGCTGCTGCACTTCCGCCCGGCCAGCACGCTGGCGTTTTGCAACACCAAGGCCCAGTGCCGCGACTTGGCCGCCGTGTTGCAGGCGCAGGGCTTCAGTGCGCTGGCGCTATCGGGCGACTTGGAGCAGCGCGAGCGCGACCAGGTGCTGGTGCGCTTTGCCAACAAAAGCTGTTCGGTGCTGGTGGCTACTGACGTGGCCGCGCGTGGGCTGGACATTGCCAGCCTGTCGGCGGTCATCAATGTAGAACTGTCCCCCGACCCCGAGGTGCATGTTCACCGCATTGGCCGCACCGGCAGGGCGGGCGAGCGCGGGCTGGCCCTGAACCTGGCCAGCCTAGACGAGATGGGGGCGGTGGGCCGCATTGAGCAGTTGCAGGGCCGCGAATCGGTTTGGCATGCGCTGAGCGAACTCACGCCCACCGGCCGTGGGCCGCTGCTGCCGCCCATGACGACGCTGCACATTCAGGGCGGGCGCAAAGAGAAAATTCGCGCCGGTGACGTGCTGGGTGCCCTCACTGCCGACTTGGGCTACCAGCGCGAGCAGGTGGGCAAGATTCATGTGAATGAATGGTCCACCTATGTGGCGGTGGAGCGCAGCGTGGCGCAGCAGGCGGCCAGTCGCTTGAACGATGGCCGCATCAAGGGCCGCCGGGTCAAGGTGCGGGTGGTGGACGGCACCGACTTGAGTTGACCGGCGCTCAGAGTTCAGCGGTTTCGGCAATGGCATGCACCAGGTAGTCCATCTTGCGGTGCATGTCTTGTTCGGTGTCGGGGTGGCGCTGGGCAATGGCGGCAAATTCGTGCTGAATGTCCATGAAGGCATCCACCATGTCGGGGTCAAAATGGCTGCCGCGCCCCTGAAAAATCACCCCCATGGCTGCCTCGTGGGCAATGCCGGCCTTGTACACCCGGTCGCTGGTGAGTGCGTCGTACACATCGGCCACTGCCATCAGGCGGGCTGAGACCGGAATCTGCTCCCCCGACAGGCCTTGTGGGTAACCGCTGCCATCCCATTTTTCTTGGTGGCTGTGGGCCAATTCTTTCACCGTCTGAATGAACGGGTGGCTGGCTCCCACCACCCGTTCGGCGTTCTCTAGGGCTTGCACCGCCAGCGTGGTGTGGGTTTTCATGATCTCGAACTCTTCCTGTGTCAGGCGGCTGGGCTTGAGCAGGATGCGGTCTGGAATGCCGATGGTGCCCATGTCGTACAGTGGCACGGCCTGGAACAGTTGCGCCAGAAATGCATCGGTCAGGCTGGCGCTGAAGCGCGGATGGGCTTGCAGCTGATGCCCCAGCGCCTGCACATACCGCTGAACCCGCAGCACATGCTTGCAACTGTCGGCATTGCGGGTTTTGGACAGGGATGTCACCGCAAAAACGGTGACAGCCAAAGCGGTGCGGATGTCAGACGGGGGCAGGGCAGCTTCAGGGGTATGCATAAGGACAGGGCTGAACAAATGTGTGCAGTATGTCACGATGCACCAAAGCGCCTGGGCCGTGCATGTGCCCCATGCGTGCCGTACAGATCAGCGTTGCTCTGGTGGGTGGTCGTCGTACTGGCGGCGCAGACGGGCGAGGCCTTGGCGGAAGGCTTCGGCATCGCCGTGGTCAAAAAACTTCGGGTAATGGTCGTGTGCATCGCGGATGCGCCGGGCATGTTTGATGGGGCACCAGTACTGTTCGGTGCGCGCCGCCACCTCGCGGGTGTAGGCCGCCACGCCATTGCCATACGAGCAGTAAAAGCAGTTGAATTTTTCAATCGTGTTCAGGTAGGGCAGGTCTTCGCGGTCAAACACCAGATAGTCCGAGCGCCGCACTTTGGGGATGCGGTACACCGGAAAGCAGATGGTTTGGTAGAGCGTGACGAACAAGTCCATCAGCAAAAACGGAATCCAGCCCAGGTAAATCACCGGCGCGGTGAGCATGGCCAGCAGGCTAGAGCGGCGCAAAAACCGGAACAGACCCACCTTGTAGCGCCGCTGCTGGCGCGCCAAGTCATCGGCCAGTTGCAGCCGCTGAGCTTCCCAGACGCTGCGCTGCTGCCGGTATTCCTCTTCCACTTCTTCTTGCAGGGCACGGATGCGTGCCAGCAAGTCATCAAGTTGGGTTTTCATGGGGATGGCTCCAGGGGGGTTGTAAACAGCTTGGCTCAAGATCATTGCAGATCACGACTTTTCAATGCCTGTTGATGACTGCAATGCCCTGAGACCTTGCATGGTGACTGGGGCTTGGGCGGGCGGGAGCGCACTGTCGCACAATCCTACACCCACGCTGCGCCTCGTCAGGGGCGGTCAATCTCGGTCGGATGCTGTATGTTGAAAAAAACCACGGTTCAGGAATTTGCCGATGCACAAGCCCCCGCACCCGGCCAGGCACCGCCGCCGGTGCTGCACCTCTCCAATGAAGCGGTGTACTACCGCAACTTGCAACATGTGACGGCGCGCATTCACGACACCGACAACCTCGATGAGCTGATGCTGGAGGTGTCGGCAGACATTTGTCGCCTGCTCAGTGCCGATCGGCTCACCCTCTACCTGCTCAGCGATGACGGCCAGTCCATCGTCTCTCGCATCAAGACCGGGCTGGGCACCACCAAAGACCTGCGCCTGCCGGTGTCCACCCAGAGTCTGGCGGGTTTTGTGGCCGTGACGCAGCGCTTTCTGGCGATTCGGGATGTGTATGACGATGCCGAGCTGAAGTCGATTGACCTGCGACTGACCTACCTGAAGGCGGTCGATCAGCGCACCGGCTACCGCACCCGCGAGATGATGGTGGCCCCCATTCAAGACAGCAGCGAGCAGGCTGGTCGTCTGCTGGGGGTGTTGCAGATCATGAACCACACGCAAGGGCGGCCTTTTGGCGAGCTGGAGGTGGACGTGGTGCGGCAGCTGTGCAGCACCTTGGCTGCGGCCATTCGTCGTCGCCAGCAGACCAGCGCCGTACCGGTACCCCCGGTGCGTCGCTCCAAATACGACCGCTTGGTGGCCGACGGGCTGCTCAGTGCCGCCGAATTGCACAGTGCGATGGTGGAGTCGCGTGAGCAGGATGCTTCGTTGGAGCGGCTCTTGCAGACGCGCTTCAAGCTCAGACCGGCGCAAATCGGCCATTCCTTGCAACACTTTTTTGGCGCACCCTATGTCGGTTTTGAGGCTTCACGCCTGCGCATCGAAGCGTTGCATGGGCGGCTGAAGAAAGATTTCATCTTGGCCCACCGCTGGTTGGCGCTGGAAGAAACGCCGCAAGGGCTGCTGATCATGTGCATCGACCCAGAGGGCGTGCGCAGCGGGCGCACCGTGCCGCACGTCTTTCACCAGCACAGCCAGTTTGTGTACGCCGTGACAACCGAACACGACTTCGAGCTGAGTCTGGCCCAGCTTTACGGCAAGACCGAGGCAACGGTAGGCGACATGCTGGCTGGTATGAACGCCAGCGATGCGCCCGAGGCTGACGAAGACGAGGCGCTGTCCGCTCAGGCCTCAGACAATGAACTGGTGAAGTTTGTCAACAAAGTCATCGTTGATGCGTACCAGCAAGGGGCCTCCGACATTCACATTGAACCGCTGCCGGGCAAGCTCAAGACAGGCATCCGCTTCCGCATTGACGGCTCGCTCACGCCTTATGTGGAAGTGCCCGCCAGTTTTCGGCAGTCCATGGTGACGCGGTTGAAGATCATGTGCGATCTCGACATTTCGGAGCGCCGCAAACCCCAGGACGGCAAGATTCAGTTCAGGCGCTTTGGGCCACTGGACATTGAGTTGCGGGTAGCCACCATTCCGTCGGCAGGGGGGGTGGAGGATGTGGTGATGCGCATTCTGGCCGCCGGTGAACCCATTGCCCTGGAGCAACTCGGCCTGACCCCGCACAACCACCAGCGTTTGGTGCAGACGGTTGCCAAGCCCTACGGTCTGTTTTACGTTTGCGGCCCCACCGGCTCGGGCAAGACCACCACGCTGCACTCCATCCTGAAGCACCAGAACACGCCAGAGACCAAGATCTGGACAGCCGAAGACCCGGTCGAAATCACCCAGCGGGGCCTGCGACAGGTGCAGGTCAACCGCAAGGCAGGGATTGACTTTGCCTTGGTGATGCGGGCTTTTTTACGGGCCGATCCGGACATCATCATGGTGGGCGAATCGCGCGATCAAGAAACGGTGCGCATGGGCATTGAGGCTTCACTCACCGGCCATTTGGTGTTCTCAACCCTGCACACCAATTCGGCCCCCGAGTCGGTTACGCGTCTGCTGGACATGGGGGTGGATCCGTACAACTTTGCCGATGCCCTGCTGGGCATTCTGGCGCAGCGCTTGGCCAAGCGGCTGTGTGCCTGCAAACAGGCTTACACACCCGATGCACAGGAACTGGAAGACTTTGTGCGCGAATACAGCGCCGACTTGCAGCACACCCCCGCCTGGCGCGAGCAGCCCGAACAGGCGCGCGCCCGCTTGCTGGCCCGCTGGCAGCAGCAACATGGACAGAGCGGCCAGCTGCGCCTGTACCGCGCCCGCGGCTGCGATGCCTGCCGGGGCACCGGCTACAAAGGCCGTGTAGGCCTGCATGAGCTGTTGGTGGCGGATGACACGGTGCGCCGCTTGGTGCAAACCCGTGCCCGCGTGACCGAGCTGTTTGCTGCTTGCTTAGAGGCGGGCATGCACTCGCTGAAGATGGACGGTATGGAAAAGGTGCTGATGGGGCTGACCGACTTGAAGCAAGTGCGCAGCGTCTGCATCAAGTAAGCGGTGCCTCCCTGCGCAGGCTGGGGCGTTCAGTGGCGCTTCAGGGGCGCGTTGGTGCGCCCAGACCCGCCTGCATGATCTGCATACGGGATTCAAATTCGGGCCACACCCAGCGCCAGAAACTGGCACGCGGTGCCTGCCAGCGTGCGGCTGTGGCGCTGTCGTGGTCTGACACCGCGCCGATGCGGCACCAGGCCCAGGCCATCAGCAGCAGGGTCAGGGCGCGCAGAAAGTCTTCGGCCAGCCAGTAAGGCAGCTCGGGTGAAGCGCTGGGGGCGGTGCTGGCGGGTATGAGCTGCTGCGTGCTGAAGTGGCTCAGGCGGGCCAGCGCTTCGCAGGTGCGTGCGCTGTCTGCCCCCGTGGCGGGCAGTTCGGCTGCCAGTTCGTGCAGCAGGGTTTGCAGGGCGCTCGCGCCGTCGGGCAGCACCTTGCGCAGCAGCAGGTCAATGGCCTGGATTTCGTTGGTGCCCTCGTAAATCATGGTCACACGGGCATCGCGCACGATTTGCTCAATGCCCCATTCCCGCACATAGCCATGCCCGCCCAGCACTTGCAGGCAGGCACTGGCCCCGCTGAAGGCTTGCTCCGTCCAAGCGGACTTGAGCACGGGTGTCACCAAGCTGCACCAGCGCTGCGCGGCTTCGCGGTGCTGTGCCTCGGGGTGGTGCTTCAGCTTGTCCAGCTCCAGCGCGGTGCGGTAGGCCAGCACCCGCCCGGCATCAATCCAGGCGCGTTGCGTGTCCAAAATCCGGCGCATGGCCGGGTGGCTGCCAATCAGGTCGGCCTGACCGGCTTTGCTGCGGCTGCCGGGGGCGCGCATTTGGCGGCGCTCTTGGGCATAGGCATGGGCTTTTTGCCAAGCGGCTTCCAGCAGGCCAATGCCTTGCAGGCCCACATGCAGGCGGGCGGCGTTCATCATCACAAACATGGCGTTCAGGCCCTTGCCGGGCTCGCCCACGATCCAGGCGGGCGCGTCGTCAAAGCGCATCACACAGGTGGGGCTGCCGTGCAGGCCCATTTTTTCTTCAATGCGCTCGCACACCACGGCGCTGCGCGTGCCGTCTTCGTAAAACTTCGGCACCAAAAACAGCGACAAGCCCTTGGGGCCGGGCGGCGCATCCGGCAGGCGGGCCAGCACCAGGTGCACGATGTTGTCGCTCAGGTCGTGTTCGCCGCCGGAGATGAAAATTTTGGTGCCGCGCAGCGCGTAGCGGCCCTCGGTATCGTTCGCCAGCGGCAGGGCGCGGGTGCTGGCCAGGCCTAAGTCGCTGCCCGCGTGCGGCTCGGTCAGGCACATGGTGGCCAGCCATTCGCCGCTGGCCACTTTGTGCAGGTAGCGCGCTTTCAGGCTGTCGGACGCATGGTGTTTGATGCACTCATAAGCCCCGTGCAGCAGGCCGGGGGCCATGGTCCAGCCGTGGTTGGCACCGCTGAGCATTTCATACAGCATGGCTTCGAGCACGCTGGGCAGGCCCTGCCCGCCGTCTTCGGGCGCACAGGCCAGCGCGGGCCAACCGGCCTGCCAAAAGGCTTGGTAGGCATCACGGAAACCGGGCGGCATGGTGACGGTGCCGTCTTGGCACCGCGCCCCGATTTCGTCGCCACTGCGGTGGAGCGGGGCCACCACATCGGCCACAAACTTGCCCGCTTCTTCCAGCACCTGCCGCATCAGGTCGGCATCGGTGTCGGCATGCGCGGGCAGGGCTTGCAGCTGGGCGGGTATTTGCAAGACATCGTGCAGGATGAAAAACAGGTCGGCGGTGGCGGGCTGAAAGGTGTTCACGGTGGTGCCTGGGTGGGGTTAACGGGCTTGGCTGGCTTGCTGGGCTTTGTCGGGCGATCCTTCCAGCCCGGCCAGCAGGGCTTGGCTGTTGCCGGGGATGACCATTTGGAACTTGTTGTCCACCACGGTGTAGTCAAAGTAGCCCATGCGGGCAATGGGCTGCATCTTCAGCACATCGACCATGCCGTGGCCGTCGATGTATTGGTCGTCAATATGAATGCCGACCACCCGGCCAAACACCACATCCACCGTGCCCATGGGCGGGCGGCCCGGAAAGCGCACGGTGTTGAGGTATTCGCACTCGAACTGGATGGGCGAGCCTTTGACGCGCATGGGCTTCACCAAGCGGCTGGGCAGTTTGTCCAGCCCGGCGCGTTCAAACTCGTCCACGCCATGCGGCAGTTCTTCGGCGCTGATGTTGACCGCCTCGCGCTGCGCAAAAGTGGCCATGTTCCAGACGAACTGGCCCATTTGCTCGGCATTGCGCACCGAGTCTTTGCGTTCGCCTTGGGTGGTTTGGTTGGCGCTGAACATGACGATGGGTGGGTCAAAGGTCACGTTTTGGAACTGGCTGTAGGGCGCGAGGTTGTGTCGGCCCTGCGCGTCTACCGTCGAAATCCAGCCAATGGGGCGGGGCACCACGCAGGATTTGAACGGGTCGTGCGGCAGGCCGTGGGGGGTTTTACCGGGTTCGTAGTACATGGCGGTCTTTAGGGTGGTGGTGCAAGGTGGGTAGCGCAAGCTTGGGGCGTGCTTAGGCGGCTTGGCGCGCGCTGCCGAGGTAGGTTTCGATCACACGCGGGTCGTTGGCCAGTTCGCTGGCTGGGCCTTGGGCGCTCAGTTCGCCCATTTCAAGCACATAGCCGTGGTCGGCCACATGCAGCGCGGCGCGGGCGTTTTGCTCCACCAGCACAATCGTCACGCCGGTTTGGCGCAGCCGATGGATGATCGAGAAAATCTCGCGCACGATGAGCGGTGCCAGACCCAGGCTGGGCTCGTCGAGCATGAGCAGCTCAGGGCCGGACATGAGCGCGCGGCCCACGGCCAGCATCTGGCGCTCACCACCCGAGAGGGTGCCAGCGAGTTGGGTGCGGCGTTCTTTCAGGCGCGGGAAGATGTTGTAAACATCGTCCAGCTTGCTGCGCCACTGCGCGTTGCCCAGCCGCATCTGGCGAAAGCCGCCCAGCAGCAGGTTGTCTTCTACCGGCATGGTGCTGAAGAGTTCGCGCTTTTCGGGCACCAGGGCCATACCGTTCATCACGCGTTCTTCGAGCGTGAGGGTGCTGATGTCTTGGCCGCGAAACTCAATGCGGCCCTGGCCGGGCAGGATGCCCATGACGGTGTTGAGCAGCGTGGACTTGCCCGCGCCATTGGGCCCGATGACGGTGATGACGCTGCCTTGGTCGGCGTGCAGGTCGATGCCGTGCAGCACCTCGGCGCGGCCATAGCCCGCACGCAGGCCTTTGAGCTGAAGAAGGGGTGTGGTACTCATGTCGTCTCACCAGTCGGTGTCTTGGGGTGCACGTGAAAGGGTTGAGGCCAAGGGCACCGCCGGGCCGGCTTTGCCGGACGGCCAGTGCCGCCCCCTTGAGGGGGTGACGCCAAGGGCGGCGCGGGGGTGTTCCATCTGTTCAATGGTCTGTACCCAGGTAAGCGGCGCGCACCTTGGGGTCTTGCTGGATGTGTGCCGGGGGGCCTTGCGTGAGCAGGGTGCCGAACTCCATCACCACCAGGTGGTCGCAAATCTGCATCACCAAGTCCATGTCGTGTTCCACCAGCAAGATGCTCATGCCTTCGGACTTGAGCTGGCGCAGCACGCCCGCGAGGGCCTGCTTTTCTTGGTGGCGCAGGCCAGCGGCAGGCTCGTCCAGCAGCAGCAGGGCCGGGTCGGCGCACAGGGCGCGGGCAATTTCCATCAGCCGCTGCGGCCCCATGGCCAGGTTGCCAGCCTGCTCGTGCAGGTACTCGCCCATGCCGATGCGCTCCAGCTGGCGCTGGGCTTCGCGGAACAGCTGCTGTTCTTCGGTGCGGTTGGCGCGCAGCATGGCCGAGAGCACGCCCTTGCGGCCCCGGGTGTGGGTGCCCAGCGCGACGTTTTCCAGCACCGTCATGTCGGGGATCATCTTGACGTGCTGGAAGGTGCGCGCCATGCCCTGGCGGGCGATGTGGCGCGAGTTTAGCCTGTTGATGGGCACTCCCCGGAACTCCACCTCGCCGCTGGTGGCGCGCAGCACGCCGGTGATGAGGTTGAAGGTGGTGGACTTGCCAGCGCCGTTGGGCCCGATCAGCCCCACGATTTGACCGGCGTGGATTTGGAAGCTGATGTTGTTCACCGCCACCAAACCGCCGAACTGCATGCGGGCCTTGCGCACGTCGAGCACCAGCGCCCCCGCCTCGGGTTTGTCGCGCTCGGGCAGGGGGGCTGCGTGTTGCCAATCCACCGGGCGCGGGCGCTTGGGCAGGTGGCGACCGACCAGCGACCACAGGCCGTCGGGCAGGTACTTCAGCACCATCACCAGCGCAATACCGAACACGATCACCTCGTAGCTGCCGCTGGTGCCCATCAGTTTGGGCAACAGCACTTGCAGTTGGTCTTCCAGCAAGCGAATGAGGCCGGCACCCACGAGGGCACCCCACACATGGCCCACGCCACCCACCACCGCCATGAACAGGTATTCAATGCCCATCTTCAGGCCGAAGGCCGACGGGTTGACGGTGCGCTGGAAGTGCGCCATCAGCCAGCCCGCCACCGAGGCAAACAGCGCGGCCAGCACGAAGATGGTGACTTTGTATTGGAAGGTGCTGATGCCCATGGCCTCGGCCATTTGCGAGCCGCCTTTGAGCGCCCGGATGGCACGGCCTGCGCGCGAGTCCAGCAGGTGCAGCAGGGCCGCCGCAAAGGCCAGCAGCAATGTCCAGGTGAGCACGAAGAAGGCGCGGCCTTGGCCGATGTCGAAGCTGCCGATGCGCAGACTCTGGATGCCCAGCAGCCCGTCGTACTTGCCCAGCGCGTCCAGGTTGCCCATCAGGTAGTACAGCGACAGGCCCCAGGCTATTGTGGCCAGCGGCAGGTAGTGGCCCGACATGCGCAGCGTGATCAGGCCCACCAGCAGCGCGCTGCCCGCCGTTAAGCCCATGCCCACGAACAGCGTGAGCCAGGGCGACAGGCCGGTGTTGAGCGTGAGCCAAGCGGTGGTGTAGGCCCCAATGCCCACAAACGCGGCCTGGCCGAACGAGGTGAGCCCGCCCACACCGGTGAGCAGCACCAGCCCCAGCACCGTCATGCTGTACATGCCGATGTAGTTGAGCTGGGTGATCCAGAAATCGGGCAGGGGCAAGACGGCCATCACGGGAATGGCGGCGGCCAGCGCGAGCAGGCCGATGTTTTGAATGTTCTTCATATCAGTGGTCTTCGTCCGAATGGCCGCTGCGCAGCGAACGCACCAGCAGCACCGGCAAGATGAGCGTGAACACAATCACTTCTTTGAACGCGCTGGCCCAGAACGAGCCGAACGCCTCGATCACACCCACGAACAGCGCAGCAACCAAGGCACCGGGGTAGCTGGCTAAGCCAGCGGCCACGGCGGCCACGAAGCCTTTGAGGCCAATCAGAAAGCCCGAGTCGTAAAACACGGTGGTGGTGGGGCCGATGAGCAAGCCCGAGAGCGCGCCAATGAACGCAGCCATGGTGAAGGTGAGCTGACCCGAGGCCTGGGACGAAATGCCCATCAGCCGCGCACCGGTGCGGTTGACCGCCGTGGCGCGCAGCGCCTTGCCGCGCAGCGAGCGCTCAAAGTACAGCCACAGCAGCACGATCAGCGCGACGGTGGTCAGCGCGGTGATGATGGCCTGGCCCGAGAGCATCACCGGGCCGATGTTCAGGCGCAGGTCCCAGAACGCAGGGTTGCGGAAACCCTCGGCACCGAAAAACACCAAGCCTAGGCCGGTCATGGCGAAGTGAACACCCACCGACACGATCAGCAGCACCAGCGGCGTGGCGCTTTCCAGCGACTGGTAGGCCACGCGGTACACCAGCGGGCCGTAAACCGTGACCACCGCCACGCTGAGGGCGGCCTGCACCGCCAGCGGAAACTGTTGCGGTGCCGCCCAAATGGCGATGCCCGCCACCACCAAGGGCACGATGAGCATGCGCCCGGCGGCTTTCAAGGCCACCAGCGCGTTGCGGTGGTGCTGCCAGCGGCCAGACAGCTCCATCAGGGCCGCCACACCGGCCAGCAGCAACAGCAGCCACACGGTGCCGGGCACTTTGCCGGTTTGAAAAATAGCCAAGGTGAGCGCGCCATAGGCCACGAATTCACCCTGGGGAATGAAGATGACCCGCGTGACGGTGAACACCAGCACGGTGGCAAGCCCGAGCAAGGCATACACGGCACCGTTGGTGAGACCGTCCAGCAGCAAAATGCTGGCGATGGAGAAGTCCATAAAAGCCTAACGAGAAAATGGCTGAAAAAAACCAGGCTGTGGCGCGCAACATGTCCCCCACCAGGGGCAACAAGGATCCGGCTCAGCCGGCCCGAGATGCCGTCCCCCCTCCCAGCGCCGAAGGCGCGCCAGAGAGGGGGGAAGCCGCGTCAGCGGCGCAGGGGGGTGTTCCGCATCACTCCACCTTGAACTTGCCGTCAACCACCTTGAGCATCACGCCGGTTTCCATCGTGTAACCCCAGTGGTCGGCTGCTGTCCAGTTCATGACACCGTGCGCGAAGATGGTGCGGCCCATGGTTTCTATGGCATCGCGGATGGCGGCGCGGAACTCGGGTGTGCCGGGCTTGGCCTTCTTCAGCGCCACGGGCAGCACCTTCTCCAGCGTGAGTTGGGCATCGTAGGCGTGGCCAGCAAACTGGTTGCGCGTGCCCGCACCCACAGCGGCTTCGTACTTCTGCACGAAGTCGATCGCCACCTTTTTCGAGGGGTGGCTGTCGGGCAGCTGCTCGGCAATCACCGCCGGGCCAGACACCACATAAGCGCCTTCAACCGCTTTGCCGCCCACGCGCATCAGGTCTTGCGTGGCTGCTGCGTGGGTCTGGTAAATCTTGCCTTTGTAGCCACGGTCCACCATGGCCATGTGGGGCATGGCGGCACCAGAGCCCGAGGCCACGATCAGCACCGCATCGGGGTTGGCAGCGTTCATCTTGAGGGCCTGCGGGGTCACGCTGGTGTCGTTGCGGGCAAAACGCTCGGTGGCCACGATCTTGATGCCAGCCTTGTCCAGCAGGGGTGTGATTTCTTTCAGCCACTGTTCGCCGTAAGCGTCGGTGTAGCCTAAGAAACCGATGGTTTTAACGCCCTGTTTCTTCATGTGCTCGACCACGGCGTGGCCCATCACGGTGTTCGACTGGGGCAGGCGGAACAACCACTTGTCTTTGCCCGCAGGCACACCCACCGGCGAGAGCGCGAGTTGCACCGTACCGGCTTCGGAGGCGATGTCGGTCATGGCAGCAGCCACGGCGGTGATGCACGAACCGACGATGATGTCCACCTTGTCTTCGGTCACAAAGCGGCGTGCGTTGGCTGCGCCTTTGCCGGGGTCGGTGGCATCGTCCAAGACGATCACGTTGACCTTTTCACCGCCGATGGTCTTGGGCAACAGCTTCAATTGGTTCTGCATGGGAATGCCCAGGCCAGAGCCGGGGCCGGTGAGCGCGAGGCTGACACCGATGTTGATGTCGGCTTGGGCGGCGGTGCTGGCCAAGGTGGCGATGGCAACGGCAACCAGGGTTTTGATGGCTTTCATGGACTGTCTCCTGTTCAAGGGTTGGGGGGAAAAATAGACCGGGGATCGGTGGCGGGTGCTGAGCGGTTCAAGCGCTGCACAGCGCTTTGATGTCGGCAGGCACCGCAATGGCTTTGATGCGGTCGGGGTCGTCTGGGTGTTTGATGCAGAAGGCGCGGGTTTCCAGGCCCTCGCACAGCACCACCTCACCGCGCATGACCACATGCTTTTGGATGACGACTTTCTCGCGCCACTCGACGATGCTGGTGTGGATTTGCAGCCGCTCGCCATAGGTGGCTGGGCGCATGAATTTGGTGTTGATCTCTAACAGCGGCGTGCCGATGATGCCGGTGGTTTTCACCAGTTCGCGCCAAGGTGGCACGCCGCATTGGACGAAGAAGTTCAGCGACGAGGCATCCATCCACTTGGAAAAATTGGGGAAGAACACGATGCCCGCGGGGTCGCAGTCGCCAAACATCACATCCACTTCATAAACAACGGTTTTGGTCATGGGGGGCTTTCAACGAGGGCTCATGCGCAGCGCGCCGTCTAAGCGAATGACTTCGCCGTTCAGGTGCGTGTTGCTGACGATGTGGGCGGCCAGTGCGGCAAATTCTTCGGGCTTGCCCAGGCGCGGCGGGAACGGAATGCTGGCCGCCAGCGAAGCCTGCACCGGCTCGGGCAGCGTCTTCATGAGCGGCGTGAGGAACAGCCCCGGCGCAATGGTGCAGACGCGGATGCCATGCTGCGCCAAGTCGCGGGCCATGGGCAGCGTCATGCCCACCACCCCGGCCTTGGACGCGCTGTAGGCCTGCTGGCCCACTTGGCCGTCAAACGCGGCCACGCTGGCGGTGAACACCATCACGCCGCGTTCACCGTCTTCCAGTGGGGCCAGCTGGGCGCAGGCGGCGGCAAACAGGCGGGCGGCGTTGTAGGTGCCGATCAGGTTGACGTTGATCACGCGGGCGAAGTCTTGCAGCGGGGCGGCGTTGCCGTCTTTGCCCACCACCCGTTTGGCACTGCCGATACCGGCAATCTGCATGAGGATGCGCGCCGGGCCGTGGGCGGCAGCGGCTTGCTCAATGGCGGCTTGCATGCTCTCGGGGTTAGCCACGTCGCAGGCAATCGCCACGCCACCGATCTCGGCGGCCACGCGCTGGGCGTTGTCTAGGTTCAAGTCGAGCACCGCCACTTTGGCACCCAGCCGGGCCAGTTCGCGGGCGGTGGCCTCACCGAGGCCGGAGCCGCCGCCGGTGACGAGGGCAGCGTGTCCTGTGATGTTCATATCGAAAGTCCTTTGCGGTCTGTGGATGAAATAGGCTTGGGTCGCGCTTGCCCCCACCCCAGCCCTCCCCCAGCGGGGGAGGGAGGCATGCGGGGACATTTCCCTGCCCCTTCCCCCGCTGGGTGAATGAGCCATGCAGGCACATCTCTCTGCTCCTTCCCCACTGGGTAAATGAGGCGTGCAGGCGCATCTCTTTGCCCCTTCCCCCGCTGGGGGAAGGTTGGGATGGGGGCTCCCCCGAGAGCCTGTGGGTGGATGCAGCGCATACCGGTGTTAAGCGGCTTGCAGGTTCTCAATCAGCAGCGCAATGCCTTGCCCGCCGCCCACGCAGGCGCTGGAAATGCCCCACCGTTGGCCGCTGCGTTGCAGTTCGCGCGCCAGGGTGAGCGTCAGGCGCACGCCGGTGGCGGCCAGGGGGTGGCCCAGGGCGATGGCACCGCCGTTGACGTTGAGGCGGCTCAAGTCCAGCCCCAGTTCGCGGCCCACGGCCAGGGTTTGCGCGCCTTGGGCTTCGTTGATCTCAAACCGGCCAATGTCGGCCAAGCTCAGGCCGGTGCGTGCCAGCAGCAGCCGGATGGCGGGCGCGGGGCCAATGCCCATGATCTCGGGCGGCACGCCCACGGCGGCAGCGGCCACCAAGCGGGCCAGCGGCTGCTGGCCGTGGTTGGCGGCGTGTTGGCGGGCGTAATCACCTGATGCCACCACGCAAGCCGCCGCCGCGTCCACCAGCGCCGAGCTGTTGCCGCCGGTTTGCACGCCGTCTTCAAACACCGGGCGCAGCTTGGCCAGCACCTCTTTGGGCGAGATGCGCGGGTGGGTGTCGGTGGCGACTTCGGTGGTTTTGCCTTGCAGCCGGATGCCGCGTGGCTTGTAGCCCGCCAGTTCAAATTTTTCGCTGACCACGGGCACGATTTCACCGGCCAGAAAACCGCTGGTCTGCGCGGCCACGGCTTTGGCAAACGAGTCGGCAGCAAAGGCATCTACCTCGTCGCGGCTGATGCCGTATTTTTTCGCCAGGTTTTCAGCGGTCTGGATCATGTTGATGCCCGCTGCTGGGTCTTTCAGCGCTTCCCACATGTAGTCCTTAAAGCCAACCGGGCTGCCCAGCTTGAAGCCGGTGCGGTGGTCAAAGGCGGCAATGGGGTTGCGGGTCATGCTCTCGGTGCCCACCACCAGCGCGGCATCGCAAGCCCCGCCTTGGATGTGTTCGCCCGCTTGGCGGAACAGCTCGAAGCCGGTGCCGCAAATGCGCTGCGCCATGATGGCGGGCACCTCGACCGGCACCCCGGCATACAGCCCAATGTGGCGCGGCAGGAAAAACTGGTCAAAGTCGCCAGGGGCCATGTTGCCGGTGACGACCGAGCCAATGTCGGCACCCGGCACGCCGGTACGCTGGAGCGCTGCGCGGGCGGCCTTGATCCCTAAGTCGGTGGGCGAAATGTGGCCCAGCGCGCCACAGTAATCCACCATCGGGGTGCGCACACCGCCCAGGATGTGAACGTCTTGGAAGGCGGTGAAAAAACCTTTGTTGCTCATGGTGTGTGCTCTCAAACAGTGGGTTTCAGGATGTAGTGCAGTTCATCGGCATGCAGCTTGGCCACCGTGTCGGCCCGGTGGCTGAGCACGGCGCGCTGGTTGATGGAGCCTTTGTCGGTGATCTCGCCCCGGTCAATGGTGGGCGGGTCGGCCAGCAGGCACAGGCGGGCAATGCGGTTGGCGCTGCCGGTGGCGGTGCGGGCCAAGTCGTTGAGCACGGTCTGGAAATGCGCCAGCACCGCCGGGTGGTCCAGCACCTCGTGCAGCGAGGCTTCAGGCCCTAGGCCGCTCAGGCTGCGTACAGCGGGGGTGGGGAAGACCATGGCCCCCACTTCTTTCAGGTTGATGCCGGTGAGCACCGCGTCTTGCACAAAGGGCGCACCGGCGGCAATGATCTTGCCGCGCAGCGGCCCCACGCTGACAAAGGTGCCGGTGGCGAGCTTGAAGTCTTCGGCCATGCGGCCATCGAATTTCAGGCCCTGGTGGATGTCGGTTTCGTCAATCCATTTCACCGCGTCACCGGTCTTGAAGAAGCCTTCTTCGTCAAACGCCTCGGCTGTTTCGGCGGGCATGCGCCAGTAGCCGGGGGTGATGTTGGGGCCTTTGTAGCGCACCTCGGTTTTGCCGTCGCTGTCCACCAGCTTCAGTTCTAGGCCGGGGGTGGGCAGGCCCAGGTCGCCCGCTTTCACATTGGGGCTGGTGACGAACAGGCCAAACGGGCCGGATTCGGTCATGCCCAGGCCCGATGTCATGACGATGCGCTGGCCCAGCTCGGCCTCTTCGCTCTCGAACAGGCTGTCCCACACCGGCTGCGCCAGGGCGGCTCCGGCGTAAAAAAACATCTTCACCCGCGACAGGAAGTTGCGCCGCAGCAGCCGGCCCTCGTCGGTGGGGGCTTTCATGGCGTGGGCAATGGCCTCAAAGCCGGTGGGCACGTTGAAGTACACCGTGGGGGCCACTTCGCGCAGGTTGCGCAGGGTCTCGGCCATGAGGGCGGGCGTGGGCTTGCCGTCGTCAATGAACATCGTGCCACCGTGGTAGAGCACCATGCCAAAGTTGTGGTTGCCGCCAAAGGTGTGGTTCCAGGGCAGCCAGTCCACCAGCACCAGTGGGCCATCGCGCAACACCGGCATGGATTCGGTCATTTGCTGCTGGTTGGCGCACCACATGCGCTGGGTGTTGATGACGGCCTTGGGCATTTTGGTGGAGCCCGAGGTGAACAGGAATTTGACGATGGTGTCCGCACCCGTGGCGGCCATGGCGGCATCGACCGCTGGCGTGGCTTCGGTGGCCAGCAGGGCGGCGAACGAGGTGGTGTCACGCCCCGGCACCGTGCCTTCGGTGCAGACCAGTTCCACACCGTCGGCCACGGTGGCCAGCATGGCGCGGGCATAGCGCTGGGCACTGCTGGCAAACACCAAGCCGGGGCTGAGGGTCTTCACCACATGGTGCAGCTTGTCAAAGTCTTGGCTGATGAGCGAATAAGCGGGCGAGGTGGGGCAGTAGGCAATGCCCGCGTACAAACAGCCCAGGGCCAGCAGGGCGTGTTCCAGGTCGTTTTCGCTCAGGATGAGCACGGGGCGATCGGCGCTCAGGCCCCGGTTCAGCAGGCCCTGACCAATGCGCCGCGCCGCGTCCAAGGCTTGCGCAAATGTGATGTGCCGCCAGTCACCGCTGCTGCCGTCGGGGTTTTTGCGGCGGCGGGCAAACAGGGTTTGGTCGGGCCGCTGCTGCGCCCAGTGCACCAGCCGGTCGGTGATGCGTTCGGGGTAGGGCGGCAGGGCTTTGTCGGCGCTCAGGTAGTGCACGCCGGTGTCGCCGTCGCGCAGCACGGCACGGGTCACGCCAAAGGTCAGGGGGCGGTATTTTGCGGGGGTCATGTCTTGTCTCCGTGTTGTTTTTTGCCTGCGCTGGGGTTACTTCTGAACCTTCGCCGCTTTGCCTTCCAAAAAGGCCCGCACCCGCGCTTTGGCTTCGGGGGCGCTTTGGGCAATGGACGACATCAGCGCTTCGGTGAACAGGCCGTGGTCGGCGGGCTGTTCGGCGATGCGCGGCAGGGCGTGCATCAGGGCGTAGTTGGTCAGCGGCGCGTTGGTGGCGATGCGGGAGGCCAGCGCCAGGGCTTTGTCCAGCGCGGTGCCGGTGGGCACCAGGTATTGCGACAGGCCGATGCGCTCGCCGTCGGCGGCGTTGTAGACGCGGCCCGTGAACATCATGTCGGCCATGCGGGCCGCGCCAATCAGCTTGGGCACGCGCACCGAGCCGCCGCCGCCGACAAAAATGCCGCGCGTGCCCTCGGGCAGGGCGTAAAAGGTGGATTCGTCGGCCACGCGGATGTGGCAGGCGCTGGCCAGCTCCAGCCCGCCGCCCACCACTGCGCCGTGCAGCGCGGCCACCACCGGCACCGTGCCTTTTTCCACGCAGTCCAGCGCGGCATGCCACAGGCGCGAGTGCAGCACGCCCTCGCCCGCGTCGCGCTCGCTCAGCTCCGACAAATCGAGCCCGGCGCAAAAGTGGTCGCCGTTGCCATTGACCACGGCGGCGCGCACGCTCTTGGGCAGGTTTTGAAACATGTCGCGCAGGGCGATGATGAGGCCATCGTTCAGGGCATTGCGCTTGCTGGGGCGGTTCAGGCTGACAAGCGCCACTTCGTTGTGCGCGCCTTGCAGACTCAGGCTCAGGTCGGGGTTGCTGGGGTTCATGACGGGATCGTGTTGGGGTTGATCGGTTGTGAATGGCTGCATTATGGTTATTGAAAATAACCAAAACAAGCCAAAAACCGCTGTTTCACCCCCGTACTTTCCCTAGCCTCCAAGCCCAGGGAAACCGCCCGAACGGTTCAGGGTTAATCCATGTCCTGCACGCGCAGGCCAGTGATTTGCTGAATCAAGCCAGCGTCTAGCCCCTGCGCTTTCATGCTGCGGGCAATCTCCACATTGCGTCGGCGCTCTCCCTCGGCAAGTCCTTCTACAAACGCCTCATCCCGCGCCGTGTCCAGCACATTCTTCAAGTCTCGGTACACCTTCAAGCTGTCCTCATAGGCTTCCTGCTCTTGCCTATCCAGCCGGGCAATTTGCGCTTCTTTGAACATGCGCTCAAAAATCCGCCCTTGCAAACGTGCGGGCAGGTCTTGCAAGCGGTGCAGGTTTTTAAAGACGAAAAA
>JBEENR010000036.1:0-16008 GCA_041192045.1 Pseudomonadota bacterium
TTGCAATGCATACGCGGTTTTGTCCACGTAGTAGTGCGCATCGTCTTCGCGCAGCTTGGCGAAGGTCTGGATGCCAATGGGCAGCTTGCGGCGGGGCAGGGTGGGGGGGCTCATGCGCAGATTTTGCGCCATAGGTGTTCTCGCCCAGCCACTAAACCCTGCTCAATACTGCTTGTACGGCAAAAACTTGCCCGACATGACGATGTTTACCCGGTCGCCGTTCGGGTCGGCTTGGCGTTGCAGGTCCATTTTGAAGTCGATGGCGCTCATGATGCCGTCGCCAAACTCTTCATGGATCAGCTCCTTGAAGGTGGTGCCGTACACGCTGACCAATTCGTAGAAGCGGTAAATCAGCGGGTCGGTGGGCACGCTGGTGGGCAGCGAGCCTTTGTAGGGCACGACCATGAGCCATTTTTGTTCGTCGGCAGTCAGGCCAAACAGCTCGCCCAGTGCGGCGGCTTGTTCGGGGGTGGCGGTCATTTGGCCCAGGCACAGGGCGGTGGTCCATTCTTTGGACTTGCCCACTTTCTGTGCCACATCGGCCCAGCTCAGGCCCTGGGTGACTTTGGTGGTGATGATTTTTTCGGTGACGGCGAGTCGGCTCATGGTGGTTGCCTCGTTGGGGTGGAAGAAAAAAAGAGTTCAGTGGGCTTTTGCTCGGGACACCAGAAAGTCCACGATGTGGTTGCGCAGTTCGTAATAACCCGGCAAGTGGTGCAGCTGTGCGCGTGTGCGGCCGCGTGGCAGTGGGTTGACCACCACCTCGGCCATACCGCCGGGCTTGTAGCCCAGGGCGGTTTCGCTGCCGTTCTTCATCAGCAAAATGCGGTCGGCCAGCAAAATGGCTTCGTCCACATCGTGCGTGATCATGAACACGGTCTGGTGCGTTTCGCGCACGATGGCCATCAGCTCGTCTTGAATGGTGCCGCGTGTCAGCGCATCCAGCGCGCCAAAAGGTTCGTCCAGCAGCAGCATCTTGGGTTGGATGGCAAACGCCCGCGCAATGCCCACGCGCTGCTTCATGCCGCCCGAGAGCTGGCTGGGTTTTTTGTCAATGGCAGCGCTCAAGCCCACCATGGCGACGTGTTTTTGGACTTGCTGGTCCACCTCGGCCTTGCCCCAGTCGGGCCAGCGCGATTTGACGGCAAAGGCGATGTTTTGCCGCACGCTCAGCCAGGGCATGAGCGCATGGCTTTGGAACACCACGCCGCGCTCCAAGCTGGGGCCGCTGATTTCGCGTCCGTCCATGAAGCAGTGGCCGCTGCTGGCGGTGTCTAGGCCCGCCAGCACATTGAGGATGGTGGTTTTGCCGCAGCCGCTGTGGCCGATGATGCAAACAAATTCGCCCTTGTCGATGGTGAAAGACACGTCGGCAAACACCGGCTTGTCGGCTTGGTAGGCCTTGCTCAGGTGTTCAACTTGCAGGAAACCAGACATCGAAGACACCTTTTCAGTGGGGGTGCTGACAGGAACGGTAAGGGCTGCGCTTTCGCGCACGCTGGATTCACTCCACATAGGTCACCGCCTTTTGCAGCTGCGCAAACATCAAGTCCAGCAGCATGCCGACCACGCCAATCAACAGCACCGCAAAAATCACGTTGGTCAGCGAGAGGTTGTTCCACTCGTTCCACACGAAGTAGCCCACGCCGGTGCCGCCCACCAGCATCTCAGCCGCCACAATCACCAGCCACGCAATGCCCATGCTGATGCGCATACCTGTCAGGATGGTGGGCGCAGCAGCGGGCAAGATGACCCGAAACGCTTTGCGCAGCGGGTTCACCTCCAGCGTGCTGGCCACATGCAGCCATTCGCGTTTGACCGAGGCCACACCAAACGCGGTGTTGATGAGCATGGGCCAGACCGAGCAGATGAAGATGACGAAGATGCCGCTGACATCAGAGTCTTTCAGCGCGTAGAGCGCCAGCGGCATCCAAGCCAGCGGGCTGATGGGTTTGAGCACCTGCACGAAGGGGTCGAGCGCTTTGCGCATCAGTGGCGACATGCCAATCAGAAAACCCAGCGGAATCGCCACCACCATGGCCAGGAAATAGCCCGCTGCCACACGGGCCAGCGAATGCCCCAGCTGGATGCCGATGCCCTTGTCGTTCGGGCCGTTGTCGTAAAACGGGTTCGACAAGTGGCCCCAACTGGCCTGTGCCACCGCCCACGGCCCCGGCACCCCGGCGGTTTTTTCGGTGCCGGGGTCTTTGCCCATC
The DNA here is from genome assembly GCA_041192045.1 of Pseudomonadota bacterium. Taxonomy (GTDB): domain Bacteria; phylum Pseudomonadota; class Gammaproteobacteria; order Burkholderiales; family Burkholderiaceae_C; genus Hydrogenophaga. Next base: position 2,217 of record JBEENR010000036.1, read on the forward strand.
ATTTGCAGGTATTCAATCTCTTCGGCGCTCAGGCCAGCAGACGAACCCCCGACGGACGGGCCGCTGGTCGCCAGCGCCCAGATGCCGAGGAAGCAGGCCAGCAACAGCAGCGAGACCACCGCTGCCCGTGCGTTGAGGCTGATGGGTTTCATGTCAGGCTTTCGCAATGGCAAAGCTCTTGGCATAGGCCGCAGCCTTGGCCGGGTCAAACTCCTTGCCCATGATCTGGTGCTTGGTGTAAGTGGGGCCCGCTTTGAATTCGTGGCCCAGGTCTTTCATGTGTTTGCGGGCATCGGTGATGAGGAACACCTTTTCAGCAATGGCCTTGTAGTCCACATCGCCCTTCACATAGCCCCAGCGCTGCATTTGCGTCAGTATCCACACGGCCATGCTCTGCCACGGCATAGGGTCAAAGTCGGCCCGGTTCGGCACGTTTTTGATGCTGCCCAGGCCGTCGGCATAGCGCCCGGTCAGTACCTGCTGGAGCACGATTTCGGGCTGGTTCAGGTACTGCGCGGGGGCAATCACCTTGGCGATGAGTTCGCGGTTTTTCGGCTGGCGTGCCATGGCGGCAGCGGTCAGCACGGCACGGTACAGCGCGGCGAAGGTGTTGGGGTTTTTTTGGATGAATTCGGTGGTGCTGCCGAAAGCGCAGCAGGGGTGGCCGTTCCACAGGTCTTTGGTCAGGGTGTGCAGGTAGCCCACTTCTTCGTAAACGGCGCGCTGGTTGAACGGGTCGGGGCCGAGGAAGCCGTCGATGTTCCCGGCACGCAGGTTGGCCACCATTTCGGGCGGTGCAATCACACGCAGTTGCACATCAGTGTCGGGGTTGATGCCGTGTTCGGCCAAGAAGTAGCGCAACAAAAAGTTGTGCATGGAATAGTCGAACGGAATACCGAACTTCATGCCCTTCCAGTTTTTCGGGTCGCGGTTGTCTTTGTGGCGAACCGACATCGTGATGGCCTGACCATTGATGTTCTGGATCGTCGCCACGTTGGTGGGCACGGTGGCAGAGCCCAGCCCCATGCTCATGGCCAGCGGCATGGGCGACAGGAAGTGCGAAGCGTCGTATTCCTTGTTGATCACCTTGTCGCGGATCAGCGCCCAACCGGCGGTTTTGGTCACTTCCACATTCAGGCCCTGCTTTTGGTAGAAGCCCAAGGGGTGCGCCATGATCAGCGGCGTGGCGCAGGTGATGGGAATGAAGCCGATCTTGAGGTTGGTTTTCTCCAGCGCCCCTTTGTCTTGCGCCATGGCCTGCAAACTGGCCACCGGCAACACACTGGCAATCGCGGCCATGGCCGTGCCCTTGCCCACGGCGCGCAAAAAGCGGCGGCGCTCTTCGTCTTGCGGAAACAGCGCTTTCATCAGCGTGGCTTCAATGAATTCGTTGCTGTAGGCCTCGAACTCGGTGGTCTCGCTGCGCGCACGCAAGGTGGCGGCGGCTTGGTCGGCGTTGGTCTCGGCGTGGTGGTCGGCCAGCGTGTGGTCGCGGCCACAGCTGCACTTCATCATCAGGGGACGGTCAGCGTTGTAGGGGTCGAAGAATTCGGACATGGCGCACCTCGCGAGTTGAAGATGCACACGGCATTGCAAGCTGCGGGCCAGAAACCCCACGGATGCGCGCCCGGTAGGTGCTGACCGTGTTGGGGGCTAGGCCCCGTTGCGCACCAATTTCGCTCACGGTGTGGCCTGGGGTGAGTCGGCGGTCCATCGGGTGTTCGCGGGCGTGTGCCCTGTCCTGGTGCGCTGCGGATGTGTGCCTCGCCGATAAAGGCCAGCAGCAGCGCCAGCGGGCAGGCTTCGATGGTGCAATGTTTGCTTAAAAACGCGCAAACCACACGCCCCATGCCGCCGCACCGCACCGCCCCTGAACCACCCGCCACCGACGCATCCACCGACTGGCCCACCCAAGAACTGCTGCTGATGCGCGAGGTGATGAAGCTGGTGGGCCGCAGCTTGGCACCCGCGTTTGTGCTGCGCGAAATGCTGCACCTCATGAGCGAGCTGCTGGGCCTGAACCGGGGCCGCATGGTGCTGGCCGACGACGCGGGCACCGCACCGCGCACGGCCTCGATCCGCCACGCCTACGGCCTGACGGCGGCAGAGGCAGCGCGTGGCGTGTTTGCGTGGGGCGAGGGCATCACCGGGCGGGTGCTGGCCAGTGGCTTGCCCGCCATCGTGCAAGACGTGGATGCAGAACCCCTGTTTCTGTTTCGCACCGTGGCCCGTGCCGACTTGCCGCCGCAAACCGTGGCCTTTATGGCGCTGCCGATTCAAATCAACGGGGCCACCGTGGGCGTGTTGGCCTGCCACCGCATCCGCAGCCGCCAGCGCCACCTGAACGACGACTTGGCCGTGCTGCGCCTGCTGGCCACGCTGGCCGGGCAGTTACTGCAATTGGAACAACTGGTGGCCGAACAAACCCGCCAACTGCAAACCCGCAACCAACAACTGAGCCGCGCACTCGACACCCACACCGCCCGCTACGGCCTCATTGGCCGATCCCCCGCACTCTTGCAAGCGCTGGGCGAGCTGGAGCGCGTGTCGCAATCGCAAGCCACCGTGCTGCTGCTGGGCGAATCGGGCACCGGCAAAGAGCTGTTTGCCCGCGCCGTGCATCTGGCCAGCGGGCGGCATGCGCAGCCCTTCATCAAGGTCAACTGCTCGGCCATTCCCGAGGCGCTGTTTGAAAGCGAGCTGTTCGGCTTTGAGCGCGGTGCTTTCACCGGCGCGAACACCGCGCGCCCCGGCTGGTTTGAGCAGGCCAACGGCGGCAGCATTTTTCTGGACGAAATCGGCGAACTGCCGCTGGCCATGCAAAGCAAGCTGCTGCGCACCCTGCAAGAAGGCACCCTGGTGCGCTTGGGCGGCCAGCGCGAACTGCGCATCGACGTGCGGCTGGTGGCGGCCACCAACCGCGACCTGGCCCGCGAGGTACAGGCCGGGCGCTTTCGGCAAGACCTGTACTACCGCCTCAACGTCATCCCCATCCGCCTGCCCAGCTTGCGCGAGCGGCGCGAAGACGTGCGCGCCCTGGCCCTGCACTTCGTGAGCCGCGCCAACCAAGCGCACCAGCGCAACGTGTACCTGGCACCCGACGCGCTGGCCCGGCTAGAAGCGCACGACTGGCCCGGCAACATCCGCGAACTGGGCAACCTGATCGAGCGCATCGTGCTGCTGGCCGACCACCCCGGCATCACCGCCGCCACGCTCGAACGCTTCATGCCCACCCATGCAGCACCGCTGACCACACCCGAAACACCGCCCGCGCCACCCCCGTCCACAAGCCTCGTGCGCGACTACCAAAGCGCCCGCTCCCACAGCACCCAAACCCTGCAAGAAGCCCTGCTGCGCCACCACGGCAACCAAAGCCAAGCCGCGCAAAGCCTGGGGCTCACGCTGCGGCAGTTTGGCTACCGGTTGCGCAAAGCGGGGTTGCGGTGAAGCCAAGCGGTGGTCACGGGTATTGCACAGGTCGGTGATACTCTGCATCCCATTTTCGTGAGCGAAAAACCCTGTCACACGGCATCAAGCGCTTCACACCCTTTCACACCTGCATTTGGAAACTTATGGAAAAGCTACTCGCTAGCGTGGGCTCCTTGCTGTACAGCATGCGCTTCACCATGCTCTTCTTTTATGTCGGACTGGTCGCGATCATTCTGGGCATCCTCGGCAAATTCCTACTCGAAACCTACAAGCTGATGAACAGCCTGCTGTTCGACAACTTGCAGAAAATCGACCTGATCATCAAAGTGCTGGAACTGGTGGACATGACCATGGTGGCGCAGCTGGTCTGGGTGGTGGCGCTGGCCGGTGTCTCGTTGTTTGTGACCACCGGGCACTTTGATTCAAAAGACATGAAAAAGCCCGACTGGCTGGACCACGTCAACACCTACAACCTCAAGCTCAAACTGGCCTTTGCCATCATCTCTATTTCGGGCGTTCACGCACTCAAGACCTACCTGAGCGGCAACCTGACCATGGAGAACATGCAAATCGTCACCCTGGTGGCGGTGATCCACTTCACCTTCGTGCTGTCGGCCATCGGCATTTCGTATGCCGAACGGCTGACACGGGAAAACCATTGAACAGGCGCTGAACACCGGCCCACCCGCGCAGTGACTGCAGCCGCGCCATTCCCCCAGACCGACGCGGAGCACGCATGAAGACCATCGACGAAATGCTGAACCTGGCCTTGCTGACCCCCGACCAGCACCAACAAATCAGCCGCTGGATCGCCCAAGCCAACTCGCCCGACGAGATTTTGAAAATGCCGCCACCGCTGTGGCGAGCCATCGAGCGGGCCAGCGCGGCCATGGGCATCGACGAAGACCTGACGCGCCCGCCTGCGCTGGATGCTGAGGACTTGCTAAATCAAAGACTTACGGTTTTCAAAAGTAAAGATGGTTTAACTTATGCCTCGGACGACTCATCTTCTGTGGATTGAGCAACAGGATCAGGGTCAGGGTGGGGAATCTCAGCCATGACCTCTTCTGGATCGCAGTTGTCGATGAAGAAGTACAGTGTCGAATCGACAACTTTGAGACGGCGCGTACCAGGATCAAAGTCGAAAAGCGGCGGCACAATGTTTTGATTGGCTTGAAGCGCTGCTAGCCGGGACAGCATGCCGGTAACGTCAGAAGTTCTTACGTTGTCCGGTGTCTTGTGCTTATCCTGGATTAACTGCTGAAGCGTCTTGCGCTCAATCCCGTCCTTCAACTCGTTGTAACTGCGATGCACCATTACCCGCACGAGATGGTATGGCAAGAACAGCGCGGAAATTTCTTCTGTCGTACGACGTGCACGGGAACCAGCAGCGATCGATTCGAGACTTCGAATGTGGCGTGCAGCGTACTCGGCAACCTTGTCCTCTATGGCATTTTGAAGCTGGGTAAGATCGGAGAGATGAATCGCTGGTTTGTCGTCCGGAATGGATTCAGTGATCCCTGCTCGCTCGCAGACCTTCTTCAGCAGTTCCTGAACCACGGCAACAGAGCCATGAGCTTCGGTGAAGATGCGTGCACCGACTTCTGGCGATAACGTAACGCGCAAGATATCAGAGCCCACGTCCAAGATGCGCTGAAAGTCAGACTTGTCCCAGGGCTCGACCGGCACTTCCGCGATTCGGTCTTGAAGATCGCCGTTGTACTGAACCAATCGGTTGCGTTCGCGCCAAACGCCTAGGATGACGAAGCGTAGTCCCATTTCCTCGAAGGTGCGCAAATCAAACGCCATTTGACGCTGAACATCATCGGTCAGGTAATGGAAATTTTCTAAGACGTGAAAAAAGACGCATGAGCCTTCAACTTGATGCAGCAACTCGCCAACGTCCTGCGCATTGGCGAGATTGAATTCAATTGCCTTGCGTTTTTCGTCCTGCTTGGTTGCAGCCTTGGCTTCGCCCTTCGCTTCGGCACTTCCCTCGCCAAAGAACGGTATCAGTGCTGTGAACTTGGCGGATATAGATGTTCCCATCTCGCGCGAAGTACTTGACGACTTCTCAGTAACTATCTGAACGTCACGTTGCCGCAGAAACGACCGATAGATGTCTTCGGCGGTCGTCGTGGGGCCGCAATGAACGGTCACGCGGCTCTCTGGCTTGACATGTCGATGCAACAGAGATGTCTTTCCCTGTTTAGACGAGCCATAAATGATGATCTGCCGCGTCTCCTTCAAGGCTATCGCCAGCGCGTTGTCTACCGTTTCACGCTCAATGTAGGTTGCGACTTGATCGCGGCTCACGCCGAAGACTTGTTCGAGTTTCAACTTGCTCTCCCATAGGTTGACCAGAGTTTACCTGCCGACTCCAGTGCGGAGATACTAGACGGTACGAACGTCAGGTATCGCGCATCCAATTGCGATCTGTCTACTTCCACTACGGGCAAAAAACAAGCACCTTCCCCCACCAGTTCACACGCCAGCCCCCACCCGCAGAAGCCCAATCGCCCATCGCCACGCTGTTAACAAAATGTCAACACAGTGGCAACAGCCTGCTGCGGCCACGGCCAGTCTGGGTTAGCGCCCAGCACAAAAACCACAAATAAATCAAACACTTGCGCGCAGCACCCCCGCTGCTCGCCGCCTTGGCACGTCGGTTGCAATGAGGAGTGCAGTTCAACTCGACTGCGCTTTCACCCACCGGAGACACCATGTCCGCCACCGACACCCTCGACCCATCCACGCCCACCACCGTCAAAGCCTACCTGCGCCCCATTGATGCCACCGGCTTGGCCGCGTTTGCCGCCAAGGGCCAAGCCAACCCGGCCAGCCGGGGCACGAACAAGGTTCACACCATCATGGAGGGCCAGTACCGTTCGCTGAGCTATGTGGGCCAGCATGCGCCGGTGGTGGTGGACGAGCCGCTGCACCTGTTTGGGCAAGACACGGCACCCGCGCCGGGCGAGATTGTGTTGTCGGGCCTGGGCGGCTGCATTGCCGTGGGCGTGACGGCGGTAGCTACCTGGAAGGGTGTGAAGCTGAGCAAACTGGAAGTTTTCTTGGAAGGCGACATTGGCAACCCCGCTGCTTGGGGTGCGGGTGGTGCGTTGCAGAAAACGCCGCCTGAGATGGGTTTTCAGGCCATCCGTGTGAAGGTGCTGGTGGAAGGTGACGCGAGCCGCGAGGTGTTGGATGAGATCGTGCAGCACGCCAATTTTTATTCGCCGGTGGCCAACAGCATGCGCAACCCGATTCCCTTTGAGATTTCGATGGTCTGACAAGCCCCCTTAAAGCCCATTTGAAGACCCTCACCCCGGCCCTCTCCCGCGAGCGGGAGAGGGGGTGAATGCAACGCCATTTTCTGGACTCGCCATGAACCCCGCTGACTTGCCCCACGAACTCGCCACCCGGCCCGCTGGGCTTGTTGAAGCCGTGCGCGCCATTGCCCAAGGCCCGCTGGCCAGCCGGGTGCATGCCATTGACCGTGGCGCTTACCCGGCAGACCTGTTGAAGCAGCTGGCGGCCATGGGTGCCATGAGCGCCCACCTGCCGCGCACCGACGGCACGCCGGGCGATTACGGGCTGGCCATTGCGGCCATGGCCGAAGCGGCCAAGGTGTGCGGTGCCACCGGCTTCATGATGTGGTGCCAGTGCGTGGCGGGGCTGTACATGCAGGCATCGGGCAACCCGGCGCTGGCGGGTGAACGGCTGGCGCGGCATGTGCGCGGCGAGACGCTGGGCGGCACCGGCCTGTCAAACCCTATGAAGAGCTTTGCGCAGATTGAAGCCCTGCTGCTCAAGGCCACGCCCGTGCAGGGCGGCTATTTGGTCAACGGCACGCTGCCTTGGGTCAGCAACCTGGGGCCAGACCACTACTTTGGTGCCATTGCAGCGGTACTAGAAGACGGCAGCTGCGCGGGCCGCGAAATGATGTTCATGCTGCGCTGCGACGCGCCGGGCGTGACGCTCAAGGCCTGCCCCGAGTTCTCGGGCATGGAAGGCACGGGCACTTACAGCGTGCATTGCAAAGACCTGTTCGTGGGCATGGATGACGTGGTGGCCGACCCAGCCAAGCCGTACATCGCACGCATTCGCGGCGGTTTTGTGCTGCTGCAATGCGGGATCGCGGCGGGCATCATCCAGGGGGCTATTGACAGCATGTGGGCGGTGGAAGGCCAGCTGGGCCATGTGAACCAGTACCTAGAAGACCGGCCCGCCGCGCTGCAAGCCGAGTTGGATGCGCTGGTAGCGCGCATCATGACGCTGGCCGAAACCCCGTTGGACACATCGACCGACTATTTCATCAACGTGCTCGATGCCCGTGCCCATGGGGCCGAGCTGTGTTTGCGTGCGGCCAATTCGGCCCTGCTGCACCAAGGCGCGCGCGGTTACCTGATGAGCAGCGAGGTGCAGCGCCGCGTGCGCGAGGCGCAGTTTGTGGCCATCGTCACCCCGGCCATCAAACACCTGCGCAAAGAGATTGCAAGGCTCAGCGCCGAGGAGATGCCGGCATGAGCGCCCTGTCCCAGATCTACGGCGAGGTGCGCGACCTGCCGCTGGCAGCACCCGTGCCACCCGACGCGGGCGCGCAGCCGTTTCGCCAATACATCTGCCATGCCTGTGGCTACATCTACGACGAAGCCGTGGGCGATGCCGACAGCGGCTTAGCTGCGGGCACGCGGTTTGAAGACATTCCCGCCGACTGGTATTGCCCGCTGTGCGGCGTGACCAAAAACGACTTTGCGCCCTACCAAGCCTCCAGCAGGCAAGCCCTGCGCGCCCAGACCAGCCACAGCGCGCCGCTGTGCAACGCGGCCACGCGCCAGCAGCCGGGGGTACTGATCGTGGGCGGTGGCCGGGCGGGCTGGCAAATGGCCGAAGCCCTGCGGGCGCTGGATGCCGCGCTGCCCATCACCCTGGTGAGCGCGTGCAGTGCCGATGTGTACGACAAACCCCTGCTGTCCGTGGCCCTGGCGCGGCAACTAGACCCTGCCCAATTGGTGAAAGAAACCGGCACAGAGGCCGCCCGCCGCCTGCACCTGCGCCTGCTGGCCCACACCGATGCCGTGCGTATTTGCCCCGACACCCGCACGCTGCGCACCACACGCGGCAACCTGCGCTACGACCATCTGGTGCTGGCCCACGGCGCGCAAGCCGCACTGCCCCCGGCACTGCCCGCCGCGCTGTGCTGGCGCATCAACCACCTGGGGGCCTACCAGCGCCTGCGCGCCGCGCTGGGTGAGGCGGGCAAAGACGTGGTCATCATCGGCGCAGGTTTGATTGGCAGCGAACTGGCCAACGACCTTGCCCTGGGCGGCCACCGCATCACCCTGCTGGACGTGACGAACCAGCCCCTGGCCCGCTGGCCCGGCGAACAGGCGGGCATCCCGCTGTTGACCGCCTGGCAAGATTTGCCCATCCAGTTCAAGGGCGGTGTGCAAGTGACCCGCCTAGAAAAGCTGGGCGGGCGCTACCGCGTGACCACCGCCTGCGGCCAGCGCTTTGCCGCCGACCAAGTGATTGCCGCCGCTGGCCTGTCCACACCGCCGCGCTTGGCGCAAAGCGCCGGTTTGGTCTGGGACAACGGCATTGCCGTAGAGCCCCAGGGCCTGCGCACCAGCGCAGAGCGCATTCACGCCCTGGGCGACTGCATCACCGTCAACGGCCAAGCCAGCCGTTTCATCGAGCCGATTGCACGGCAAGCCCGCTGCATTGCCGCCGCCATTGCGGGTGCCACGCCCGTGCCGTATGAAGCCAAGCCGCCCGTGGTGCGGGTGAAGACCTCCACGCACCCGCTCACGCTGCACTGACGGTGCCCGGCCCGCCCTCAACCCCTGCCCACTGGCGTGCGCGCACCAAAAGCGCAGTAGCCGGGGCGTGGGCTTTTGCTTTGGGGGTGCAGACGGCAGGTGTCGGGGCGTTGGGCGTACACGGTGCAGCGCCGGGTTTGCGGGTGCAGAAACTGGCAGTCGCCATCGGCCCGGCGGGCCAGGGTGAAGGTTTCGGTTTTGCTGTGGTAGTGGTCAATCTGCCGCGCTTTTTGTAGCCGTTTGGCGATGCGGGCCGGGGTTTCGTGCTCGGCTTCCAAGGCATCCACCAGGCCCAGACGCACCAAATCGGATAGTCGCACCTCTAGGGGCATGGTGCAGCAGTTGGCTTGGCATTGGTCGCACAGGCCGCTGCGGTAGCGGCTCCAGGTGTCAACCCGGTCAACATCAACAATTTGGATGGAAGAGCGCATGGCGGTAGGGTGGCTGGGGCAGGGCTGCGAATTGTCGCTGCGGCTGCATGCGGATAATGACCGGCATGAAAAACACCCGTCAAAACACCCGCCCCACCCCTTTGCGCACACCCATTCCACCTTCCACACCGCTGCCGCTGGACTTGGCTTTGCAGGGCGGGGGCTCGCACGGGGCCTACACCTGGGGCGTGCTGGACCGCCTGCTGGAAGAGGAATGGCTGGAGTTTTCTGGCATCAGCGGCACCAGTGCCGGGGCCATGAATGCGGTGGCGCTGGCCGCTGGGCTGATGGCGGGTGGCCGCGAAGGCGCACGCAAGAGCCTGCGCACGTTCTGGCAGCAGGTGGGCGCGCAGTCGCCATTTGCCCTGTGGCAGCCCGATTGGCTGGCCGCCCAGCCGGGGCTGGATGCTTGGCAGCACTGGATGCGCGAGGCTTCGTCGTGGTGGGGCCGCAGCGTGGCGCAAACGCTCTCGCCCTACGGCTTCAACCCGCTCAACCTCAACCCCTTGCGCACCATTCTTGACAACACGGTGGACTTTGACCGGGTGCGCCGTTGCCACAAAACCCGCCTGTTCATTGCCGCCACCCGCGTGCGCACCGGCGAGCTGCGGGTGTTCCGGCAAAACGAGCTGACTGCCGATGTGGTGCTGGCATCGGCCTGCCTGCCCACGCTGTTTCAGGCGGTGGACATTGACGGCGAACCCTACTGGGACGGGGGCTATGCGGGCAACCCGTCGTTGCTGCCGCTGATTGAGGAAACCCCCGCTGACGACTTGCTGTTGGTGCAGATCAACCCCAGCCGCCGTGACGAGACCCCGCAACAGGCCCCCGACATTTTGGACCGCATCAACGAAATCACCTTTAACGCCAGCTTGCTCAAAGAGCTGCGCACGGTGCAGATGCTGAAAAACCTGATTGCCGAAGACACCGCCCCAGACCGCCACTACCGCAACCCGCTGTTTGCGCGGGTGCAAGCGCTGCGGGTTCACCGCATTGATGCCGATGCCGCGCTGCGCGATTTGGGGGCTTCGTCCAAATTGCGCACCGATGCTGTTTTTCTGGAGCAACTGTTCCAACTCGGCAGAACCGCCGCCAATCGCTGGCTGCAACAACACCGCAACGATCTGGGGCAGCGGGGGACGTTGAATTTGCAAGAGGCTTGTCGGCTTTGAGGGGGGGCGGGGTTGCCTATTTTCACTTTGGGCAGGTCAGTTAAGCCGTACTCACCAATCGACATCTTGCCTTTGAAGATGCTGCCTCTATGCGCGGCTGCTCGTTCAGACTCAACTGAACAATCCTCACACGAGAAATAAACCAAAGTACTGCCACCCGAAGGGCAACCGACCATTTTCACCAACGCCCCTGCTCGCACGGGGCATGTCCTGAACGTAGATTTCAAACCCACCGACTGGATTGCTTTTCATGGGGATTCTCCTTTTGGGGGTGAGGTGAAGGGGGTAACGTTGAAGCTCAGGGGCGCTGCGCGGCTTTATGCGCAAGGTCCGGTTGACCGAAGGGTTAGCCCTCGACATTGAGAATAAGCTCCGACATTCGAGACGCCAACTGAAGGTAACGATCAGCCTCATCTTGGTTGAGGCTGAAATCAGGCAAATGGGCTGCTTGGTTTCTTAGCTTGCGCATTTGGTCGAGCACCGAATCGCTACCTTTAGGAAGCTTACCGAGGCGCACAAGCTCCTCAACAAATAAGTGAGGATTAACCCTTGGAATTGCGGCGCCTTGAACAAAGCCCGACCGTCCAGCCGCATCTTCGACAAGCACCCAAGCTTCCATAATTGCGGCGCGTGGGGATACATCCGCAATTCGACGCAACGATTCGAGCTTGGATGTTATTTCAGGACGTTGTGGCAGTTGAGGCGCGACGTGCTCTATGGATAATACTTTTGCCTCAGCTTCAGCCAACCCAATTTCAAATTTTGCCTCAACGTCCTTGTACTTCAATTGGGACATGCGATGGAGTAATGACCGTAACTCGCCTTTGAAAAGGTAAGCAATCCAAACCACCGCAACTGGCCAAGCGATTCCGACTAGAAGATTGACGAGTAATTCCATAGGCGTCATCACGCGATGTATGAAGCGTAGGCCTTTTGTACTAGCTGCAGCAAAGTGGCCTTACTTTGCTGAATATCCTTCTCCGTCAAACGCACTCGGTACTGGTTCCATTGCTTATCATAGGCAAGAATGTCCATGTCAGTTTGTTCGAGCAGTGCCTGAATTTCTTCCGCTTGTTGTAGCTTAGCTGAAAGAAGTACGGCCTTCTTTCTCGGGGTTATTGAAATGAAGTTCTTTGATATCCCCTGCTTATTTGACAAACCGATGTAGTGTTTGTTGTACTTCAAGGTAAACCCTGGGGCAACTTCATCGACAATCGCAAGAATGGAATCAGCAAGTTTGAGCGATTCCTTTGAACCCTTTGTTTCCCAATATTTCCGATCCACGACTTCAAGCTCATCCTCTTCTTCGGTTCCCAACGTCAATACATCCAAAACTGTCGTAAAGAACAGAGTTACACCGCCCTCTACTTTGATTGCTTTTAGCTGTATGGCTATGAAGGGAATATTGCCATTAAACAGAGACACAACGTTCAGAAAGCGACTTGTTATGTCTTCTGCTATGAGAACTGCGCAGTGCTTGTACTGCGGAAACTTCTTACGCTGGTAATCCCAGTACTCAATAGTGCGAATGATGTGTGACTCATCAGATTTCCCGAGTTGAAGTTCCACTTCATACCGAGTATTGCTGTCTGGATCATGGAGCAATAGATCTAGCCGTCCACCGCTCGGCTGAAGACGCTCGGAGTCTTTGAGCGTGAGTTCACCCAAGCCGATTATTGATGGATCTTCGGCAATTCTTGCCTGAACCCATTTCTCTGTCAGCTCGGGATGATCCTTGAGCGAGATGACTTGGGACTTCACGTATTTTTCCATTGCGGCCGTAGTAGTGAGAGGACGGAGTTTAATGACACCTAACGAATGAAAGGGACTTCCCCGTCCCGAGCGCACCGCACAGTTGCAGCAATCGGCACCCAGGTGCCAAGATGGGAAGTGCGAAATCTCATCAACTCACTCGTTTGTGTAGAAAGGAGAAGTCCATGGCCATTGTCACCATTGGTATCGATCTCGCCAAGAACGTCTTCGCCGTGCATGGCGTGGATGCCACAGGCAAAGCCGTGCTGGTTCGACCCAGCGTGGCCCGGGCCAAACTGCTGGAGCTGATCGCCGCTTTGCCGCCGTGCCTCATCGGCATGGAAGCGTGCTCCGGTGCCCACCACTGGGCACGCGAGTTTGCGAAGTTTGGTCACACCGTACGGCTGATGGCTCCGAAGTTCGTCGTGCCCTATCGCCTGTCGGGCAAACGCGGCAAAAACGATGCGGCAGATGCCGCAGCCATCTGCGAAGCCGTCACCCGGCCCAATATGCGTTTTGTGCCCGTCAAGACCCTGGAGCAGCAAGGCCAGCTGGCGGTACACCGCGCCCGCCAGGGGTTTGTCGAGCAGCGCACCGCTACCCTCAACCGCATCCGGGGTTTGCTGGCCGAGTTCGGTGTGGTCTTGCCGTTGAAAGCCGCCGTGGTGCGCCGTGAAGCCACCCGGCACCTGGAAGACTTGCCCGGTTGGGTCAACGCCCTGGCCGAGCGCAGAGGCTACTGGCGTGCGGTGGTGGCCATCGCGGCCAAGAACGCGCGCATGTGCTGGGCTGTGCTGAACAAAGGCGAGGCGTTTGGCCTGCCTGCGTGAGCGACAAGCACAAGAGACAACAGAAGAACCAGAAAGAGCAACTTCCACCGTGTGAAAGCCAGCGTTGATGAGCAAAGGTTGGGACCTACGCGGGCGGTGACCGATTAACTTAAGGAGGCGCATTGCTGCGTCCTCGACTAACGAATGGGTTGCCCGCGTGCGTCTTTCATCAGGGTCTGCAAGCCAGAAAGTGCCTGCATTCATGACCGTTTGTAGTTTCGCTGTCCACATTCTTTGCATAGGGTTTGGTGCTGGGCTGGGCACGAAGTGGAAGGACAGTCAGTCAGGAAAACCAGATTCCGCCTTGAATCGCAATGCGATTCAAGGCGGTGGAGATTTGTTTGACTTTCATGGGG
>JBEENR010000037.1:0-13939 GCA_041192045.1 Pseudomonadota bacterium
ACCATGAGCCCCCAAGAAATTCTGAGCACCTACGGCCCGCGCGAAGCGATGGAATACGACGTGGTCATCGTCGGCGGTGGCCCCGCTGGCCTCTCAGCGGCCATTCGCCTCAAGCAACTCGCCACTGAGAAGGGCAGCGAAGTGACGGTGTGCGTGCTAGAAAAAGGCTCCGAGCCCGGCGCGCACATCCTGTCCGGTGCCGTCATGGACCCGCGCGCCCTCACCGAACTCTTTCCCAACTGGCAAGCACTGGGCGCGCCCCTGAACCAGCCGGTGACGGGTGACGATCTGTTGGTGCTCTCAGAAACTGGCGCGCAGCGCACGCCTGACTGGCTGATGCCGCGCAACTTTGATAACCACGGCTGCTACGTCATCAGCTTAGGGGCCCTCACCAAATGGCTGGGCGAACAGGCCGAGGCCCTGGGCGTGGAGATCTTCCCCGGCTTCACTGGCGCGGAGGTGCTCTACCACGACAACGGTTCTGTGAAGGGTGTGGCCACCGGCAACCAAGGTGTCGGCAAAGACGGCGAGCCCATGGACAGCTTTCAAATCGGCATGGAGCTGCATGCCAAGTACACCCTGTTTGCCGAAGGGGCGCGTGGGCACTTGGGCAAACAGGTGATTGCGAAATACGGTTTGGATGCGGGCAAAGACGCGCAAACCTTTGCCATTGGCATCAAAGAACTCTGGGAAGTGCCCGCCGAGCGAGCCAAGCCGGGCTTGGTGGTGCACACCGCGGGCTGGCCGCTGAATGACGATGCCTTTGGCGGGGGATTCTTGTACCACCTGGAGGGCAACAAGGTCACGCTGGGTTATGTCATTGGGCTGGACTATCAGAACCCGTGGCTCAGCCCGTTTGAGGAGATGCAGCGCTGGAAGACGCACCCCAGCATCAAAGCGCACATTAGTGGCGGCAAGCGCCTGAGCTACGGGGCGCGGGCGCTGAACAACGGCACGCCGCAGGCCCTGCCCAAGCTGGTGTTTCCGGGTGGAGCGCTGGTGGGTTGTGATGCGGGTTTCTTGAACGCCGCCCGCATCAAGGGCAGCCATGCCGCCATCAAGAGCGGTATGTTGTGTGCAGAAGCGGCGTTTGAAGCACTCGCAGCAGGCCGCCAAAGCGACGAGCTGAGCGCGTTTGAGACCGGCTTCAAAGCCAGTTGGCTGCATGAAGAGCTCTGGACCTACCGCAACTTCAAGAACTGGTTCAAGAAGAGCCCGCTGCTGGGCAAACTCATGACGGGCGTGGAGCATTGGTTCTTGCCCAAGGTGGGTGTGAGTAACCCGCCTTGGACGCTGCACAACACCACCCAGGATCACACCAAGCTCAAGCCTGCTGCGCAGATGCCGCAGATCACGTACCCCAAGCCCGATGGGGTGATCACCTTCGATCGCCTCTCCAGTGTGTTCATCAGCAACACCAACCACGAAGAGCACCAGCCCGCGCACCTCACGCTCAAAGATGCGAGCGTGCCGGTACGCATCAACCTAGCCACCTACGCCGGGCCAGAGAGCCGCTACTGCCCAGCCGGGGTGTACGAGTATGTGAAAAACCCCGACAACAGCGACCGTTTGCAGATCAACGCGCAGAACTGCGTGCACTGCAAAACCTGCGACATCAAAGACCCCACGCAAAACATTGTGTGGGTCACGCCCGAGGGCGGCGGCGGGCCTAACTATGCGGGGATGTGAGGCGCTATGAACACACTGCACTTGGATGCCGCCATCACAGCGCGTCTGCACGAGCTCAGCAGCGGCCCGCGCCGTCTGCTGGGCGTGGTGGGGCCACCGGGCGCGGGCAAATCCACGCTGGCTGCGCTGATGGCGCAGCACCTGGGCCAGCAGGCGCAATCGGTGCCCATGGATGGTTTCCATCTGGCGCAAACCGAGCTGGAGCGCCTGGGCCGCGCCCAGCGCAAAGGTGCGCCCGATACTTTTGATGCCGCCGGTTATGCCGCGCTGCTGCGCCGATTGCGCCAGCAAACGCCTGATGAAGTGGTCTATGCGCCCGACTTTCGGCGCAACCTGGAAGAACCCGTGGCCGGTGCCCTGCCGGTGTTTGCGCACACGCCGCTGGTCATGACCGAAGGCAATTACCTGCTGCTGACCGAAGACGGCTGGGGCGGTGTGGCGCAGCTGCTGGACGAAGTGTGGTATTTGCAAGTGGACGCTGGCCTGCGGCTGGAGCGGCTGGCCCAGCGCCACCAGCAATTTGGCCGCAGCCGCGAACAAGCGCTGGCCTGGATCGCCAGCACCGACGAACCCAACGCACGCCGCATTGAAGCCACCAGCCACCGCGCCCAGCGCTGCATCCGGCTGGATGCTGACGGCCACACCTACCGGTTCACCGCGTCCTGAACAGACCTAACTTGACACCTAACACCCCCACAGCGTCAAGTCATTGGCCAGCGGTTTGACATACACCCGCTCCTCCCAAGTCTTGCCGCTGTGCGGGTCAAACACCACCAAATGGCCGTGGGTGGCTGCGCAGCGATCCATGTAAGCGCGGGTTTGTGCGCTGCCTTGCTCAAGCACGGTGGCTAGACTTTGCTTGTGACGCACCACCTTGAGCTCGATCACTTCGCGCTGCAAAGGGTTCTCACCTACCGGGTAGCGCAAGAACAGGTCGGTGCGCCCCGTCCCCAGGCCATATTCCCGCTCGATGTAACCCCCGCCATTGACCACGCGCTGCAAATACGCTTGCAGCAACAGCTGTGGCCCCGCTTCGCGGTAAGCCATGCCCGCGAGCCAGTGTTCTGAATGCTCCCGGTAAAACTGCTGAAACGCCCCCAGCAACTTGGGCAGGTCGATCGTGCCGTCGGGTTTTTTGTACCAGAGCAGTGGGGGCTGATTAACGGCCAAACTGGTCTGGGTGTCGTCAGTGAGTTCACGCGGAATCACTTCGCGGTAAATGGCATTGGCAATGCGCAAACCTTTGGTCAGCGGGTCCAATACCACCAAGCCGAGGTCTATGCAGTACTGCTTGTCGTCCGGGTTCAGTGGCATCAGCTCATGGTCTTCGCTGCGAATCAAGGGGGCGATGACGTGGCGCACCCTGGGTTCTTGCAGCTTGTCAATCAGCTGGTCGAGGTGGACGGCCCTTGACAAAACCAGCCGCTCTTTGGCCTCACGCATCACCTCGGCGGTAATCGGGCGGCTGCGGTCGCGGTTTTCTCGCATCTCGTAAGTCACCTCGTAGCCCAGTGCATTCACCAACCACGGCTGACCCTCGGTGTAATACCAAGCCAAAGCACGGGCCTCAGCCGTAAAGACTTGCCCCGTCTCGGTGGTGTGCTGGTCGTACAGCGCATTCATCTCGGCTTGGCTGAAGTTGCCCAGGCGGATGGATTTGACCTTGACGTTGAAGGCGCTGCCGCCCGTGATGATTTCTTTGTTGGCGCTGGAATGGATGCGGTAGTCGCGCACATCGCGCACGCCACACAAAATCAGGCTGCTGGCGAACGCATGCGGGCGGTCGGCATAACCAGCGCGCAGCTGGCGCAGAATAGAAATCAGGCCATCGCCAATGAGGGCATCAATCTCGTCAATGAGCAGCAGCAGCGGGCGCGGGTTCTCGGGGTATTGGGGGTCGTTTTGTGACAGATGGGCAATGGATTGCTGAAAAAGCTGCCCAGCGCCTACCCCTTCTTGCCGCCACCGGGCGAGGGCTTGCCGCAGCCCTGCGTCGTGCAAATGGGTTTGGGCAGCAGCGGCCAGGGCTTCGGCACAGGTTTGCGCCACCGCGCTGGCGTTGTCCCGAAAGGCCTGTGCGGGCTCCACATTCACATACACGCAGCGGTATTGCGTGCCCGTGTTGTAGTGCTTCATCAACGCATACAGCGCGGTGGTCTTGCCCGTCTGGCGCGGGGCGTGCAGCACAAAGTAGCGCTGCTGGGCTATCAGGTCTTGCAGTTCCTCCAAGTTCACACGCTGGAGCGGGTCTAGCGTGTAGTGGTTGGCGGGTTGCTGCGGCCCAGCGTTGTTGAAGAATTTTTCCATGCGGGCATTGTCTGGGATTTTGTTCAGGCCACACCTACCGGTTCACAAGGCCGTGAATCACCTCATAAGCGCCAGCGCGTAACACCAGCGACATACAAACTTCAGAACATGCCAGCAGGATGTTTCTGGAGTCTTCGCATGTTGCTCAAAACTGAAAAAGGCCGGGAGGAGTTGCGCCCCGGTCAACGTTCACTGGATCAACGCGAGCGGGCTGTCTTGCTGTTGGCGAATGGTCAGCAGCCCGAGGCGGCTATTGCTGCGCTGTTTGACGGTGAGGGCCAGCTGTTGATTGACCGGCTTTTGCAGCAAGGTTATTTGCAGCGGCCTACCAAGCCAGACCAAGACACCGAGGCAGTGGCTCACACCAGCGTGGATGCCGTAGCGGCTGAATCGGTCATTGCTGCGCCGGGTACACATGGTGAGGCTTTTGTGGGTGCGCCCTCGCTGGCCTCGGCCCGCATGTACCTGTTTGACTTGAGCGAACGGCTGTTTGCCCCCCGCGACAAGGCACTGGCTGAGCGCTACCGAGAATCGCTGCGGCAAGCGCGTGATGCCCCTGCCATGCTGGCCGTGGGTCTGCGCCTGATTGAAGATGTACACACGCTGGCCGGTGCAGAACGGGCTGACCGCATCCGGCAGCGGCTGGTCAAATTACTGCCGCAAGAGGTCAGCCCCACCGGGGTGCCTGCGGTGCCAGCGCGTGATTCCCTGTTCAACCAGCGTGCCCACAAACCCAGCCCGGTTGAGCAAAATCATCGGCTTCAGTAAGTTCCATCCAGTAAACTCGCCCGGTCAGGAGAGAGCCACCGCCACGGTGGCCGCCGAAGGCGCAGGCGGTTTGGTTCCGGTTATTCCCGGTCACAGGCCCTGAACGCTCAGGCAAAAGGACTGGCAAACAACAGCGCAAGCTGTTGTCCCCGACTGGAGAGAGGCTACGGCCCACCGAAGGAGCAAACGCGGCATCGCCCGCGTGAATCTCTCAGGTAAAGCGGACAGTGGGGCAGCGCACGGATGCACCGTGTCCGCCCGTTTGGGGCTGCTGCACAGCGGCCCTGTTTGTTGTCACCGCCCACCCAGAGACTGCCATGCCAGACACCACGCCCGCCGCCGACCTGCAACACACCGCGCTGCATGCGCTGCACCTAGAGCTGGGGGCGCGCATGGTGCCCTTTGCGGGTTACAGCATGCCGGTGCAATACCCCGCTGGCCTGATGGCCGAACACCACCACACCCGCCAAGCAGCGGGGCTGTTTGATGTGTCACACATGGGCCAGCTGCGCTTGGTGGGTGACGATGCCGCCGCCGCCTTTGAAACCCTGATGCCGGTGGACGTGGTGGGCCTGGGCCTGAACAAGCAGCGCTACGGCCTGCTGCTGAATGATGCGGGCGGCATTCTGGACGACCTGATGTTCGTCAACCGGGGGCAAGACATTTTTGTCATCGTCAACGGGGCCTGCAAACACAGCGACTTGGCCCACATCCAATCCAGCCTGGGCGGGCTGTGCGAGGTGGAAGCGCAATTTGACCGCGCCCTGCTCGCCCTGCAAGGGCCACTGGCCGCCAGCAGCTTGCAGCGCCTGCTGCCCGGCATTGAAAAACTGGTGTTCATGACCGGTGCCGCCTTCACCTGGGCCGGGGCCGACCTGTTTGTGACCCGCAGCGGCTACACCGGCGAAGACGGTTTCGAGATTTCACTGCCCGCCCTGGTGGCGACCGACTTTGCCCGCGCCCTGCTGGCGCAAGATACGGTGAAGCCGGTGGGCCTAGGCGCACGCAATTCGCTGCGCCTAGAAGCCGGGCTGTGCCTGTACGGGCAAGACATTGACACCGGCACCACCCCGGTAGAAGCGGGCCTGACCTGGGCCATGCAGAAAGTGCGCCGCAGCGGTGGCGCACGCGCAGGCGGTTTTCCGGGGGCGCAGCGGGTGCTGGAACAGCTGAGCACCGGCCACAGCCTCACCCGCCAGCGGGTGGGCTTGGTGGGCCTAGAGCGGGTGCCGGTGCGCGAACACACCGAGCTGCAAAACCCCGACGGCCAGCGCATTGGCGAAGTCACCAGCGGGCTGCTGAGTCCCAGCACCGGCAAACCCATTGCCATGGGCTACGTCAGCCCGGCCTACGCCACCGTGGGGCAACGCATTCATGCCCTGGTACGCGGCAAAGTGGTGCCCATGGAAGTCACCGCCCTGCCCTTTGTGCCGCAGCGCTATTTCCGGGGCTAAAACACCTCCCGGTTGTGGCCTGCTTTCTGGCACCGCGTTTTTTCACTGTCTGAAACCGTTTCACCCCCAGCCGCAGCGCCCGCATCAGACAGGCCCAAGGCCTGCGGATTTTTTTCACTGCTCTCAAGGACTCACGCCCATGACCACCCGTTTCACCGAAGACCACGAATGGATCACCGTTGACGGCGACATCGCCACCGTCGGCATCACCCACCATGCGCAAGACGCGCTGGGCGACGTGGTGTTTGTCGATCTGCCCGATGTGGGCAAAACCCTGGCCCAGAAAGACGTGGCCGGTGTGGTCGAGTCGGTGAAAGCCGCCGCCGATGTGTACATGCCGCTCTCGGGCGAGGTTGTGGAAGTCAACGAAGCCCTGCACGCCGACCCCGCCCTGGCCAACACCGACCCCATGGGCGAAGGCTGGTTCTTCAAAGTCAAGCTGTCTGACGCATCGCAACTGGACAGCCTGCTGACCGAAACCGCCTACGCCGCCTTCGCTGCTTGATGTCTTAACCCCCTCCCCCAAAGAGGATTGGACTTAACTCCCTCCCCCGGAGAGCGTTGGACTTAACCCCCTCCCCCGCTGGGGGAGGGCTGGGGTGGGGGCTCTCGGCCCGCCTGCCCCTAGCCTGCCCCCATCCCAACCTTCCCCCAGCGGGAGAAGGGGCAAGACAACACCGCCCCCCACTTCCCCCCCCAGCCATAAGGTCTCTCCCATGCTGATGCCGTCTGCCAAACCCCTGGACCAGCTCGAAAACCCGACTGAATTCATCGCCCGCCACATCGGCATCAGCGAAGCCGACGAAGCGCAGATGCTGTCGGCGCTCGGCACCCCCTCGCGCCGGGCGCTGATCGATGCCGTCGTGCCCCGCAGCATTGCCCGCAGCGCGGGCATGCAGCTGCCACCCGCCGTCACCGAAGCCGCCGCGCTGGCCGAACTCAAAGCCGTGGCCAGCCAAAACCAGTTGCTCAAAAGCTTCATTGGTCAGGGCTACCACGGCACCCACACGCCCGGTGTCATCCTGCGCAACATCCTAGAAAACCCCGCTTGGTACACCGCCTACACGCCCTACCAAGCCGAAATTTCGCAGGGGCGCATGGAAGCGCTGGTCAATTTCCAAACCCTGGTGACTGACCTCACCGGCATGGACATTGCCAACGCCTCCATGCTGGACGAAGCCACCGCCGCCGCCGAAGCCATGACGCTGGCACGGCGCTCGGTCAAAGCCCGTGGCAACACCCTGCTGGTGGGGGGCGACCTGCACCCGCAAACGCTGGAAGTCATCCGCACCCGCGCCCAGCCGCTGGGCATTGCGGTGCGGGTGGCCAGCGGCCCGCAAGACTGGCTGGATGCCCTGCAACAAGACGACTACTTTGCCGCCATCAACCAATACCCCGGCAGCACCGGCTGGGTGGTGGACTGGAGCAGCGATGCCCAGCAGATCCACAGCAAAGGCGCAGCCTTCATCTTGGCCGCCGATCTGCTGGCCCTGACCCTGCTAAAAACCCCCGGCGACATGGGGGCCGACATCGTCATTGGCAACACCCAGCGTTTCGGCATGCCCATGGGGGCCGGTGGCCCGCATGCCGCCTTCATGGCCTGCCGCGATGCCTTCAAACGCTCACTGCCCGGCCGTCTGGTGGGCATCAGCGTCGATGCCCACGGCCACCCCGCCTACCGGCTGGCCCTACAAACCCGCGAACAGCACATCCGCCGCGAAAAAGCCACCAGCAACATCTGCACCGCCCAAGTGCTGCCCGCCGTGGTCGCCAGCATGTATGCCGTGTACCACGGCCCACAGGGCTTGAAGCGCATTGCCCAGCGCATTGCCAGCTACACCGCCATCCTGAGCGAGGGCCTGACCGCCCTGGGCCGCGCCCCCTTGTGGGACAGCGCCTTTGACACCCTGGTCATCGACATGGGCAGTGCCGAAGCCGCCCAAACCCTGCACCGCCAAGCCGTGGCCCAAGGCATGAACCTGCGCCGCTTCTATGGCCCACGCGCCAGCTGGGTCGGCATCAGCCTGGACGAAACCAGCACCCGGCAAGACATCACACAACTCTGGCAACTGTTTGCCCACAGCAGCACACCCGCCCGGCCCCTGCCCAGCTTGGCCGCGTTTGCCAAAGGCATTGAACCGCTGATCCCGTCTGAACTGCGCCGCACCAGCGACTTTCTGACCCACCCCGTCTTCAACAGCCACCACTCTGAAACCGGCATGCTGCGCTACATCCGCGCCCTGTCCGACAAAGACCTGGCGCTGGACCGCAGCATGATCCCGCTGGGCAGCTGCACCATGAAGCTCAACGCCACCAGCGAGATGATCCCCATCACCTGGCCCGAATTTGCCCACGTCCACCCCTTTGCCCCCGCCGACCAGCAACAAGGCTACCGCCTGCTTGACGAACAACTGCGCGCCTGGCTCTGCCAAGCCACCGGCTACGCCGGTATCAGCCTGCAACCCAACGCCGGTTCACAGGGCGAATACGCCGGGCTGCTCGTCATTCAGGCCTACCACGCCTCGCGCGGCGAAAGCCACCGCAACATCTGCCTCATCCCCAGCAGCGCCCACGGCACCAACCCCGCCAGCGCCCAAATGGTGGGCATGCAAGTCGTCGTCACCCAATGCGACGACAACGGCAACGTGGACATGGCCGACCTGAAAGCCAAGTGCGAACAGCACAGCGCCCGCCTGGCCGCCGTCATGATCACCTACCCCAGCACCCACGGCGTGTTTGAAACCACGGTCAAAGAACTCTGCGCCCTGGTTCACCAACACGGTGGCCGGGTGTATGTGGACGGGGCCAACATGAACGCCCTGGTCGGCGTGGCCGCACCCGGCGAATTTGGCGGCGACGTGAGCCACCTGAACCTGCACAAAACCTTCTGCATCCCCCACGGCGGCGGCGGCCCCGGTGTCGGCCCGGTGTGCGTGGTGCAAGACTTGGTGCCCTTCCTGCCCGGCCACGCCACCGCCCAAGCCTGCGGCGCTGTGCCGGTGGGTGGGGCTGAGGGCAGCAAGTCTTTGCCCCCTCTCCCTCTGGGAGAGGGCTGGGGTGAGGGCAGCCACCGCGTCGGTGCCGTCAGCGCCGCCCCGCTAGGCAATGCCGCCGTGCTGCCCATCAGCTGGATGTACATCCGCATGATGGGTGCCGAGGGCCTGAAACAAGCCACCGAAACCGCCATCCTCAGCGCCAACTACATCAGCCAGCGCCTCGCCGGGCACTACCCCACCCTCTACGCCAGCGCCAGCGGCCATGTGGCGCACGAATGCATTTTGGACTTGCGCCACTTCAAAGCCAGCTGCGGCATCATGGCCGAAGACGTGGCCAAACGCCTGATGGACTACGGCTTCCACGCCCCCACCCTCAGCTTCCCGGTGGCCAACACCCTCATGGTCGAACCCACTGAGAGCGAAACCCTGGAAGAGCTGGACCGCTTCATCAACGCCATGATCGCCATCCGCGAGGAAATCCGCCACATTGAAAACGGCACCTGGCCGCAAGACGACAACCCGCTGAAAAACGCGCCCCACACCGCCGCCAGCGTGCTGAAAACCGACTGGAGCCACCCCTACCCCCGCGAAGTAGCCGCCGCCGTGTCGGGCCTGTCGCTCAACACCAAATACTGGCCCTCGGTAGGCCGGGTGGACAACGTGTACGGCGACCGCAACCTGTTTTGCAGCTGCCTACCCGTGAGCGAACTGGCTGGTTAAACCAAGGCTGTGGCCTAACTCCCTCTCCCGCTTGCGGGAGAGGGTTGGGGTGAGGGTCTTTGGGAGCCGTCCATGTGATCAGCCTGCGCCGAGCCAACCCACGTGAAAGGAACCGATATGCCGCACACACCCAAGCCTGAACGGGTCGATGAAGACGCACCAGAAGCCACGGCAGCGTGGTTTGAGAGGGCACGCCCAGCCCGAGAGGTTCTCCCTGACTTGTTGGGCAGCGCAGTTGCACACGACATGCTCAAACCCAAGCGGGGCCGGCCCACGCTGACGCACCCGAAAGAACACGTCAACATCCGCTTGGATGCGGACGTACTCGGGGCATTCAAGAACAGTGGCGCAGGTTGGCAAACCCGCATCAATCATGCCTTGCGCGAGTGGTTAAAAGCGAACCCTGAAATTCAGAAGGGCTAACGCGCCCTTGGTTGCGACGGACTTCAATTCTCCCCGCTCAAAGGCATCCAGCAGTTCGCTTTCGTCATGGTCAATCAAGTGATTTTTAATCACAATAGATTTCTCTATTTCTTGCTGCGCAATATGCCAATGCATCATCCGAACAGATGGCCAAGGGTCGCCATTTTCCGGGTCGTAATACATGGCAGTTCCGTCACCATTGCCGCCCTCATCATACATGCCACCCTTTTCCCAGCATGAGGCGAGTTTTTTTGTGATCGAGTAATACATGACAAAACTGGCATTATTTTTATAGGCCAGTTTAATGGACTCTTGAAAGTCCGTAACGGGGTCTCCTTCGATCACGGCAACCGGGTAACTCGTTCGATCATTGACCCAATCAGGAGACGGCGCATTCTTACAATTCCCCTGTGCAGTGCATGCAAAGTACGAGCCTTTCTGCGGCCATGCTTGCAAACCGTCATCCGTTGTTTGCTCAACAATCCCCAAAATATCTATTTCATCCCCGATCAACTTTTTAATTTTCTCAATAATTTCAAGAGATCCTGTAACGGCGCATTTAAGTTTAGGGGCATGTTCGTTAACATACCGAATTCTTTTTATGGCTTCCGGAATAGGTACACCATTGGTATTGGTAGGCAGAGAAGGATCGTATGGCTCGTCAGCACACCAAGCGATGGTGCCAGGCGGAGCGATCTTGTTTACTTCCTGCAGAAAATGATGATGTGGCGCATAAGAACAATCTCCATCGGGTTTTGCGTTGCAGAACACAACCGGAGGAGCAATGTTATTTTGTAACACCAAATTTTCATAGCAAAAGTCGCCATCAATATCAAAAGGATATGGTTCTTGGCATTCATGAAACCAGTGAATAGATTGCTTCACCGGTTCAATTCCAAACTCTCTTGCCAGCGTTATCGCCTTCAGCGTCTGCGGGCCTTGAAAAGCGTATATAAAATCTCCGGTTATTTTATTTGCCTTAGCGTAAGCATCGAGAATTTGTGCACCTGCTATTTCTGCGTAAATAGGAAACAATCGATTCTTTGGTATAAAAAATTCTTTTTTAATTACCAGATGGTATTGATCCCCATTGGTTGCTGTAAATTCAATGCAGCTTTCGGCAACAGAGATAGGTATTTTGAGTACAGTTATATCGCCTACCTCTTGGCAATTTAGCGGCTTCAGTGCATCATAGTATTCACCGACTGCTGCATTTTTCCATGATGGAATCACTGTAGTCACAGGAATTCGTTGAAATTTTTTTAAGCCAATTTCATTAGATATGCTTGTCGATGGTACATCAGAAAAAATGTAAACCGTTTCACCTGGCCAAACCTCAATAAATCTGGATATAGGCATGATCAATTCTCATAAAATTAGGGTCGGATTCTAATTTCAGCAGGGTAAGAGTTTGAGCGGTTTTCAGCGCCTGCGCTGGTGGCTGATAGAAACGCGACAACAAGCGCGTCAAGACGTTGGCGGGTTTGAAACCGCTTCAAACCGGTTGGGCCGTGAACTTGACACCCAGCGCGTGCGCCACCTTCATCACGGTTTCAAACCGGGGCTTGGCACCGGGCGCAAGCGCTTTGTACAGACTCTCACGCCCCAATCCGGCATCCTTTGCCACCTGCGCCATGCCCTTGGCCCGAGCCACGTCACCCAGAGCGAGAAGTAGCAAATCGGGGTCGTTGGCTTCGAGCACTGCCGTCATGTACTCTGCAATCGCCGCGTCGTCTTCAAGGTAGCGCGCAGCATCAAATGCAACAAGTTTTATCGGGGTCTTTGCCTTCGTCATAGATCTTCTCCAAGTTCAGAGGCCAGCTTCAAAGCGCGGCGAATATCTCGTTTTTGTGTTCCCTTGTCTCCAGCATTGAGCATGACGACGATCACCCGACCTCGGCGTACAAAGTACAGACGGTAGCCAGGCCCAAAGTGCACGCGCATTTCCGAAACATCGCCCTCAACAGGCTGCCAGTCGCCAAGATTGCCTGCTTCAGCTTGGCGCAGCCGAGCGGCTACCCGAATCTGGGCACGCTTGTCTGCCAAGCCATCAAGCCAAGCGACAAATTCCTCAGTCTGAAAGACAGTGAACATACAGCGATTGTAGTTACTTGGATACAGAGAACGAAGAAAATTCAGGGTCAGATTCTAATTTTAGTATTTGAAATCAGATTTCTATGAAATTGGAATCTGACCCTAATTATCTTATTATTTAATAGCGTATATTATTTTCGCACAACATCGAATTTTTCTAGTTATTTTTAACGTTAAATTCACCTACATACTTTTACATAATCACCAAAGACAGGGTTTTGCAAGCTTTCTAGCTCATCAATTGCTATAAGTTTATTCTTGGTTTTC
Organism: Pseudomonadota bacterium; assembly: GCA_041192045.1. GTDB lineage: Bacteria > Pseudomonadota > Gammaproteobacteria > Burkholderiales > Burkholderiaceae_C > Hydrogenophaga. The sequence continues at coordinate 12,719 of JBEENR010000037.1, forward strand.
TTAATTCTTGTATTATTTCAATTAAATCAATATATATGAAATATAGAAACGGCCTATCATTAATCTCTATTGTATCATAATATATATCAGTCTTTTTGCACTTTTGAGAGCAATTGATCTTATCCAATGTTAAAAAATATTTAACAGGAACATCAATTATATTATCCTCCCTTTTTATCACACTTAACAATGTATTATATATTCGATCAAACCCTATTCTCGGAAAATCAATATCGCTAAACCCATATTCAATAGAGAGTTCTTCATATTTCTCTATTTCCTGGAATTGAAAAAAACGAGCAACTAAAGGATTTATTAAATTTTGCTTAATTATAGTAGAATCTTTAATTAACGCGCAAACCAAGTAATCACTTTCTATACCATCATAATCTTTAATCATTTTTAATGTATACCTCTTGAACTGCTGAAAAATCTATTGTATAGATACCTATTTTATTTGATTTTATTGAGTCTACGACATTAGTGTAATCAGTAATTTCATTTAAGTCATTTATTCCATCTTCTCGATCATTAAATTTCGGTAGTACAAATATGCTTTGTATTTCTTGAATTGGTTGATTTTCTGATTTTCCTAATTTTAGCCTTGATAAACAAAATTCATAACTCAATTGTTTAGTAACATCCATTTCCACTTTTTGATTATGATAGGAAAAATCTGAAAGCTCCATATATTTCCAATCAATGATTCGTACTTTAGTGGGAGTTGAGGTTGAGTTTAATTGATGTTTCGCAAGCAGTCTCTTTTTGTGCATTTCTAGTTGTCGAGGGAAATAATTTAAAAAAGAAGTTATACCATTCCGGCCTAGTTTTTTACGTGCTCCATGGGTTGCATTAGCTAAATTTTTACAAAATTCTTTATATAAAGATTCTTTTGATTTATCCAATAAGCGCACATCGAAATTAATCATATTATTATTGAACTTGCGCAAATTTTCAATGCCTATTGCTGTTGAGAAAATTTTTTCTTGTTGCGAATAAATAATTTCCACAAGATCAGGACGCATCCATCGTGTATGTTTTCTGAAGTTTATATAAAATGGATAATCCAAATCTTTTTGTTTATATATTTTGTGATGCGCATCTAAATCGTAATTCCCAACCCGAGTGATTTCAAGGTGCCCCCGCCAGCAGTTTGGCCAGGGAAACATGGGGTTTGCGGGGATTGTGAACGCGCTTGGTGGGGGGCTTAGGTGCGCTCTT
>JBEENR010000038.1:0-14335 GCA_041192045.1 Pseudomonadota bacterium
GTGGCGAAACAGCAGCAGCACATCAAACGGGTTGTAAACCCCCTGGCCCAGCCAGTTGTAGCCGTTGTACCAGCGGCGGATTTCATCCCGGTCTAGCCCCGGCAGTTCCGGCGCGAATACGGTGTCAATGTCCTCATCGGTGTAGCCGCACAGCGCACTGAAGCGGGCATCTAGGGTGATGTCTTCCAACTGGTTCAGGCCAGAAAACAAACTGACCTTGCTGAACTTGGACACCCCAGTCAGGAAGACGAATTTCAAATGCGCGTCGCTGTCCTTCAGCACGCTGTAAATGTCTTTCAGCGCTTCGCGCATGACGGTGGCGCGCTCGGTGTCGGTGATGTTGTCGAGGATGGGTTTGTCGTATTCATCCACCAGCACCACCACGCGCTCGCCGTGGGTTTGGTGGGCCAGTTCAATGAGTTGCGCAAAGCGGCCAATCAAGCTGGCGTGCGTCAGTGTGATGCCCAGCCGTTGTTCATGCTCTTGCAACAGTTCGCGCAAGCGCTGCTCTAGCGCGGCGGGGCTCTGCCAAGTCCCACTGCCAAAGCTGATGCGAATGACCGGATAACGCCGCGTCCAGTCCCAGTGCGTATCGGCATAAAGGCCGGTAAACAAAGCCCGGTTGCCTTCAAACAGTTCTTTCAGCGTGTCCAGAAACAGACTTTTGCCAAAGCGGCGCGGGCGGCTTAAAAAGTAGCAATTGCCTTGCTCAATCAGTTGCAATGCATACGCGGTTTTGTCCACGTAGTAGTGCGCATCGTCTTCGCGCAGCTTGGCGAAGGTCTGGATGCCAATGGGCAGCTTGCGGCGGGGCAGCAATGGGCAGTTTGCGGCGGGGCAGGGTGGGGGGGCTCATGCGCAGATTTTGCGCCATTCGCGCTGGTGTCCCCGTCAGCTGATATCAGCCGCCCAGCACGCTGCGCAGCATCCATGCGGTTTTTTCGTGGACTTCGAGGCGCTGTGTCAGCAGGTCTGCGGTGGGCTGGTCGTTGGTGCCATCCACCAGCGGGAACAGCTTGCGGGCGGTGCGGGCCACGGTTTCTTGTGCGTTCACCAGGTGGCGCACCATGTCGTCTGCACTGGGCACGCCGTCCACTTCTTGCACGCTGGCCAGTCGGGCAAAGGCTTTGTAGGTACCTGGTGCTGGGTGCCACAGTAGCAAGAGGTCTCATCCTGACTCGCCATTACACGAATGCATGACAGACCGTGACACAGTGCCGCGCCTTGTGATGCTTTGTCATATTTGTCTTGCGATGCGCAACACCTGGCTCATCGCTGCTGCCTACAGTGAAGCCATCCCCAAACGTTCCAGGGGACTTCAACTGGAGAACACCATGACCTATTTGCACACTTCCACCACCGATGATCTGCGCGCAGTTCAATGTCGCTCCTTTCTTGCAACCCCCCGTTGGGCGCGCCATGCCGTGGCGCTGGCCGCAGGCAGTGTGTGTCTGGCATTGAGCGCCTGCGGCGGCGGATCGGACGACGACAGCACCACCACCAGCCTGAGTGACACCGAGGTGGCCAGCCTGGCTGCCGACAGCAACCAAGTGGCCAGCGAAAGCTTGGACACGGTGGATGTGCTGCTAGCAGGAGCGACTGCTACAGACACCAGCGACATGCAAAACCCGCAAGGCATGAAGTCGATTAGTGAACTTGGCTCGGTGACAAACCGCACTACCAGCGACATGCAAAACCCGCAAGGCATGCTGACTGCACCGCTGGTGCGCATGTCCTTGGCTGTCAATACGACTGGGGACAGTGCCACTGCTGCAAAACCCGATCCGATTGTGACCACCCTAACCAAAGATGTGCCGTGTCCTGGCGGCGGCAGTTTACAGGTGGATGTCACGGGTACCCTTGCCAGCTTAGCCAACCCTGGGCCGGATGTTGACGAAATCTATGAATTCCAGTTCATCAATTGCAGCGGCTGGGGTACGGGTGTTGTGGATGGGCAGGCACGTCTGGTCTTCAGCACGGCCAGCGTCAGCAGCGCCAGCACAACGTATGCAGGTACTTGGAGTACCACCGGTTTGACCGCCACGGGCAGCCGTGCCAGTTTGAGCAGCACCGGCAGCGGCAGCTTTGAACGCAACATCAGCACCGCCAGTACCGCCGACACCACACTGACCACACGAGTGGTAGCAAACGCGCTTAGTAACACCATTACTGTCACGGGTAAACCGCCCCGCACACTCGCCACCAGCGGGCTAGACATGACCAGCACCGTGGTGCGCAACAGCAGCGGCAGCGTCACATCGGTGGCTTACAGCGGACAGCACACCACCACAGGCAGCACCGGTCTGGGCTACACCATGGCCACGCAGGGCACGGTGCAGACCAGTGAGGCATGCCCGGTAAACGGACGCTGGAGCCTGACGCTAAACCCGCAGAAAACCCAAATTGCTGTCTTGGTTGGTGCGGGCAGTGCCACCCTGACGGTCGATCAAGGCATAGATGCTTCGGTGGAGTACAGCCGCACCGTGGCAATCAATGATCTTTGCGAGTGATCCGCCCGGTCAGACAACCTTGCCCCCTGCCGCCCAACCACCGCTGACGCTGGAGACACTGCCATGATGGCCACCGACCCCGCTTTGATGACGATTGTTGAAGACCTGATCGCACACGATCGCTACTGGGATGCGATTCACGCTATAGGCTCACTAATGAACCACCGCCGCGCCGGGCTGACACCACAAGACTGGCTTAACTACCTGCAAACCCAGTTGCGTGCCAGCCCGGTGCGTTCGTTTGCGCTGCGCTGTCCATTTACCCGGCGCTGCCACGACAAACCCCGAGGCTATGCCGGTGACGCGGTGATGATGGATCTGATCTATGGCATGGGTCATGACGCTTCGCTGGATTCCGTGGCGGAGGAACTGCTGCGCGCCACCACGGCCACTGCCGCCCCCCGTGCGGTACGTTGGCGGCGTCGCCACTTGGCACAAGTGCTGGACACGGTTTGTGAGCGCACCTGGGGACAAGCCCGCATTCTGTCAGTGGCCTGCGGTCATTTGCGCGAAGCTGCCCTCTCAAAAGGCATTCGTGAACACGGCTTCAAAACGCTGATTGCCTTGGATCAAGACACTGAAAGCCTGGCACAAGTCGGGCGGGACTGGGGCGGCCACGGCGTGCATCTTGACCCGCGCAGCGTGCGCGACCTGCTGGGCGGGCGCAGTCCTGTGGCGGCACAGCCTATGGACTTGATCTACACCGCCGGTCTCTACGACTACTTGGGCGATGCCGCAGCAACCCTGCTAACCCAGCGCCTTTATGAAGCCTTGGCACCAGGAGGAACGCTTCTGATCGCCAACTTCATGCCTGGCCTGCCCGAGCTGGGCTACATGGAGGGCTTGATGGATTGGTGGTTGGTTTACCGCGACGACCAGCAGATGCGCAAGCTCACCGCCAGCCTGCCCGCGTCGGCACAGGCCAGCTTGCGCCAATACCACGATCCGGAACACCACATTAGCTTTCTGACGCTGACACGCCCACTGGTTGATTGAGAAGCTTGAGAAGCGGCCAATGGCTACCTGAGGTCGGATACCGCTGGGCTCGTCCAGGCAGGCCGGACTCGCTGGCTGGCGCAAGCGACAAGATGCTATTTGGCGCTTGACGTAAATGGGAAAAATTACCATAATTTCTTCCCATGTCATCGTCCAACGCAGCCACCCGCACCGATCTTGTTCGCCAGCAAGCGCTGGTGGTCATGCGTCCGCTGGTCACTTGGCTGGTGCGCTCGGGGGTGGGGTATGCCGACTTTGCGTCAGCGCTCAAGCCGCTGTTTCTGGAGCAGGCGCGCCAAGAGTTGCTGCGCCATGGAGAGCGTGTCAACGATTCGGCCTTGAGCCTGCGCTCTGGCTTGCACCGCAAAGATGTGAAGAGCTTGGCGCATCCTGTTGCCGCAGAGGGGGACGCTGAGCGTGCGGCTGCGGGCCGCCCCACCCCGGCGCAACAACTCGTGACCCGCTGGCTGACGCAGGACTGGCCGCACACCTTGCCCCTGATGGGCGAAGGCCAGAGTTTTGCCCAACTGGCTGCACAGGTCACCCGCGATTTGCACCACCGCGCCTTGCTTGACGAATTGCTGCGCCTGGGCGTGGTCAGCCTAGCAGATGGCCAGGTCAGTCTGCGCCGGGAGGCTTATGTGCCCGATGCGTGCAGCAGCGAGGCCGCACGCCTGCTGGCCGAGAGCGTCAGCGACCACTTGGCCGCGGCCGTTCACAACGTATCGGGCGCTGGCCCGCGCCGCTACCTAGACCAAAGCGTGTTTGCTGACGGCCTGACCCCCGAATCCGTTCAGGCACTGGAACAACTGGCCAACCAGCTCTGGGCGCATGTGCTGCAAACCGTGGTGGCAGCGGCCCAGCCGTTGTGCGAACAGGACGAGCCGCTCGGCGGCGACCAGCGCATCCGCCTGGGGCTGTATTGCTACGGCACAGCCATGGAACCCGAACCAGCCGCCAAGGCGGGAGAAACCGATCATGAGTAAACGCAGCCCCCACACCCCAAGGCAAACGGTGGTGCAGAAGTGGCCCCTGTTGCAAAGCCGACTGCGCATGCTGCTGCCGCGTGCATGGCGCGGGGCAGTTGCCACCCGTTGCGGCATGAATGCTCTGGCCTGCACCTTGATGGCACTGCTGGTGGCCTGTGGCGGGGGTGATTCGCTGACCGCTGGTGGGGTGGGCAGTGGCGGCACTGGGCTGGCTGAGGGCACCGTGACGGGGCTGGGCAGTGTCATTGTGGACGGCCAAACCTATGTAGAAACCGATGCTGCCGTGGTGACTGAAGATGCCGCGGGCTCCGCTGGCAATACCGCGGTGAAGCTGGGCCAGCGTGTGCGGGTGAGCTACAGCACCTCGGGCACGGCTGACGTGGCCAGCCGCATTGAAGTGGTGCCGCAGTTGTTTGGCCCCGTCACGGCGGTGGCGGATGCCCTGGGGGTGTTTCAGGTGATGGGCCAAACCGTTGCTCTGCTGGATGGGGCCAGCAGCCGCCAAGCGGTGCTGGCCGGTATCAGCCAGCTCAACGGCTTGGCCGTGGGTGACTGGGTGGAGGTGCACGGTAGCTGGACGCGTACCACCAGTGGCCGCTACCGCTTGGTGGCCTCGCGGGTAGAAAAACGTGATGCCGCCAGCACGGTGGGGTCGGCGGTGCTGCTCTCCGGCGTGGTGCATGCGCGCACAGCCCAGACCACGGGTGCCCGCTGGCGCTTGAATGCCGACAATGGTTTGCTGCTTTCGGCAGCCAGCGTGCCCGCTGCCATGGTCAACGGCTCGCTGGTGCGCGTCTGGCTGCCCGCCAGCGCACTGGGTCAGGTGCCCGCCGTGGCTGACCGGGTGGCGCTGGCCGATTTGACCGCGCTGGCTCCAGCAGGCACGCCGCTGCGCTTTGGCGCACAAGCCGCCGACTACAACCGCAGTACCCGCACCTTGCAAGTGCAAGGCGTTTCGCTGCAATTGCCCACCGATGTGCAACTGGATGAAACGGCCTTGAGCAACGGCGGCTACGTCACGGTGCAGCTCAGCCGCTCGGGCGAACAGTGGCAAGTGCTCAGCGGCACGGTGCAAGCGGGCGGCACTTCGTTGCAGCGCGACATTGAGTTGCGGGGCGTGGTCAGTGGGGTGGACTTCAGCACCGATCCTGTCAGTTGGAGCATGCGCGGCATCGCGGTACAAGCCAGCCGTTCGGTCATTGACGACCGTTGCCTCAGTGCTGGCAGCACCGATGTGTACATGCAGGTCACCGGCAGGCTCACCGGCCGTGAAGCCGTGGTGGCTTCGCAGGTGCAGTGCCCGCTGCAACAGGCACCCACCGGCGCAACGGTGGAGCGCCGTGGTCAAGTGCTCAGCGTGGACACCACCACCCGCACCTTGGTGCTGCAAACCTTGCACCCAGGGCAGGGCGTGCGCATCAGCGCCCAGTGGGACGCGAACAGTTATTTCCCCATCAGCCCCGACACGCTACCCGGCCTCACGGTCGAGATCGAGGGCATTCAAAACGGTAGCCAGTTGCGGATTCGGCGGGTCAGGATGTGACAGCGGGGCCAACTCCATCGTCACAACCCAGCCCTTAAACGTTCATTTCATTCGATTTCATTCGATCAAAGGTCAACACCATGTCCAAGCTTCCCGTCTCCCGTTCTTTGCCCTATGGGTCTCCCGCCCGTCCCCAACGGTCTGCCATCGCGCTGGCCAGCCGCGTGCTGCTGGCAGGCACCTTCAGTGCCGGTTTGCTGCTGGGCCTCAGCGCCTGTGGTGGTGGTGGCGACAGTGCCAGCACCAGCAGCCCCACCGAGCTGAGCGCCCAGGTGTCGCAAGGCACCATCACCGGCTTTGGCAGTGTGTACGTCAACGGCATCAAAATGGACGACACCAGCGCACCCAGCCTCAGCTATGCGCCCGACGGCAGCGAACATGCCCAAGCCCTGCGCCTGGGGCAGCAGGTGCGCGTGGTGCACGATGGCGACCACAAAGCCAGCCGTGTGCTGGTGGATGCCGCCGTCATCGGTGCCGTCAGCACCTTGGACGCAACAGCGGGTACGCTGGTGGTGGCCGCCCAGACCGTGACCGTGAACACCGACTCGGCGGTTGGCCCCGTCACCGTGTTTGCCGGTGGCTACACCGCACTCAGCGATGTGCTGGCCAGCGATGTCGTCGAGGTTCACGGCACGCCGGTTTACAACAGCAGCGCCGGGCGTTATGACATTCAGGCCAGCCGCATTGAAAAACGCACCGATACCGCCCTGGTTCGCGTCACCGGCAAGGTCAGCGGCCTGGATACCAGTGCCAAAACCTTTGTGCTCAATGGCCTGACCGTGTCTTACAGCGCAGCCACCTTGCGCCCTGCCTCGGTCACGCTGGCCAACGACCAGAACGTCATCGTCTGGAGCAGCACCTACACCAGTGGCAATGCACTCACCGCCAGCGGCGTTCGGGTGGTCAACACCAGTGCCGACCTGCCCGCAGCCACCACAGCCCGTCTTTCGGGCCTGGTCAGCAACGCCAGCAGCACCGGCTTTGAGGTCAATGGCGTGAAAGTCAGCACATCGTCCACCACCACCATCAAGCCTACCGGGGCCAGCGTGGTCAACGCAGCCTATGTGGCCGTGACAGGCGTGGTGCAGGCCGACGGCAGTGTGGTTGCCACGGCGGTGCAGGTTCGGCAATCGGACACCGTGGACGACACCGCCCGCATCCGCCTGAGCGGCCTCATCACCAGCTATGTCAGCGACAGTTCGTTTGTGGTGCGCGGCGTGCCGGTGGATGCCTCGGCCATCAGCGTGGCCACAGCCTGCCCCGGTGTGACGCTGGCCAACGATGTGGCGGTGAGCGTGGTAGCCACCGCGCAGGCAGGTACTGACGTGGTCAAAGCCACCGCCCTGAGCTGCCCCGTCAAGGCCCAAGTGGCACACCGTGACCTGCGCGGTACCCCCAGCGCCGTGGACAGCACCGCCCAGACCTTTACCCTGACCACCGCACGCGGTGACGTGCAAACCGTGCACTGGACGGATGCTACCGCCTGGGGTGGCACCCTCACGGCTGCCAGTCTGTCCACGGCCACCACGGTGGTGGTGCAAGGTGTGTTGGACAGCGCGGGTGTTTTGCAGGCGCGTGAACTGCGCCTGCCCGGCACCACCGACAGCGATGCCTACGACAGCACCAGCCAAACAGACACGGGACGCGGCTGGGGCCGCTACGACAACCGGTTCCGCAAACAGCCCCATTGACCGCATGTCGGCACCCTGAAAAACGTTTTCCGCAACTTTGGCCGGGCTCTGAGCGCCCGGTTTTTTTTTCGTCTGGGCCTACCCGTGAACGGTGGGCCGAGGCAAAAAAACCCCTGCCAATATGACCTTGGTCATGCACGCCAGGGGCTGAGCGTTTTTACGCTTCAGCCCATCAACAGGAGTGCATTTCATGAACATCTTCAACATGGCCCGCCGCGCAACCCGGTGTGCAGCCGTTTTGGCCGCTGCCGCGCTCTGTTTGCCCATGCCCGTCAAGGCACAGTCCGCCCGCTGTACCAACCAGTCTGTCCAATGGACTGTGAGTTGGACCTATTCCACATGCAGCGCCATGACTGGCGAGGCCCCGTCGGGCACCACGGCTTATATCTACGACAAAACCGCACCAGAAACCGGCTGGGCGGGCCTGCGCTGCAACAACGGCGTATGGGAAAAACCCAACAGCTACGAATGCAAGGGCGGTACACCCACGGGCAGCGCATCGGGCTCAGGCGGGGGCACGGTATCGGGTGCCAGCACGGGTTCGGCCACGCCTGCTGCGGTTCCGGTGTTTGCGGCACCGGCTCAAGTTCCCGCCGATATAGCGGCTGCCCGCTTGCTGGAGCAGGCCAGCTTTGGGCCTACCCCCGCCGATCTGGCACTGGTCAAGTCCATCGGGGCCAGCGCCTGGATTGACCAGCAAATTGGCATGACCGCCACCGCCATCGTGCCGGGAGACGCGGGCAGCGTGGACCCGGTGCGCCAGCGTTGGTTCATGGCCATGGCCTCCGCGCCCGACCAGTTGCGTCAGCGCATGATTTTTGCCCTGTCGCAAATCATGGTGGTGTCGTCCGACAAAAACCCGTATGCCCGAGAAATCACCCCCTGGCTTGAGACGCTGAACAAACACGCTTTTGGCAAATTTGGCGATTTGCTGCGCGAAATGACCCTCAACCCAGCCATGGGCAAATACCTGGCACTCGGCCACAGCAAGGCTCCGTCACCCAATGAAGACTTTGCCCGCGAAGTGATGCAGCTCTTCACCATTGGCCTGCACGAACTGAACATGGACGGCAGCTTCAAGTTGGACGCGGCAGGCAAACGCATCCCCACCTACAACCAGACCACCATTTCTGAAATGGCCCGTGCCCTCAGCGGCTGGGGCTTTGCCAACGGCTATGAGGACATGAGTGCGCCACTGGTGGCCCGCGAGCAGCACCACGACAAGGGAGCCAAAACCCTTGTGCGCGGCATTGTGTTGCCTGCTGGCCAGACGGCGCAGCAAGACATGAATGCCGTCATGACCGCGCTGCTCCAGCATCCCAACCTGGCACCCTTCATCTCGGTGCGCCTGATTCGCCATTTCGTCACCAGCAACCCTTCACCCGCTTATGTCCAGCGCGTGGCCACGGTGTTCAAAAACACCGATGGCGACCTTGCGGCTGTCGTCAAGGCCATCTTGCTGGACACGGAAGCACGCCAAGATATGCCGGGCAACCACAGTGGGCACCTGAAAGACCCCATGCTGCACACCCTGAGCCTGGTGCGTGCGCTCGGTGGCCAAGTGGTCGATCCTAAAAACATTCTGTGGGACTATTTCCTCATGGGTCAGCGACTGGCGCAAGCACCCAGCGTGTTCAGCTTTTACTCGCCAATGGCGGCACTGCCAGGAAACCCCGGCTTTGTGGGCCCTGAGTTCCAGATTTACAGCGGCAGCCATGCCGTGCGCCGGGCCAACTTTGTGCTCGCCTTGCTCAATGGCGAAATGTCAGGAGCCTTTTCCATCGACATCAGCCCCTATGTGACAGCCGCCAAAGACCCTCAGGCCCTGCTGCTGCTGGTCAACAAAACCCTGTTGCAAAACCGCATGAGCGATACCGCGCGCCAGGCCATTGGCACGGCTGTGTTCAACATCAGCGATATGAAGCAGCGGGCCCTCACGGCGCTCTACCTGACCGCTATCACCGCTGAATTCGCTGTCCAGCGCTAAACACCCACGACACAGCCGTTGCGCTCAGGAGCTATTGACATGACCCCCAACAACCACCCTAACCACCCCAACCGCCGCGCTTTCTTGGGCCAGTCAGCCCGATCCTTGGGCTTGGCATCGCTTGCGTCCAGCGGGCTGCTGAGCCTGTCAGCGCCTGTGCAGGCAGCCACCGCCGACTACAAGGCCCTGGTCTGTGTGTTTTTGCCCGGTGGCAACGATGGCGACAACACCATCGTCGCCCGCGAGGCCAGCCGCGTCAAAGCCTACAACGCCATTCGCGGCAGCAGCGGGCTGGCGCTCAGCGGGGCCAACCTCATGTCCACCCGAGCCTCGGGCGATCAGGCCTTTGCCTTTAACGCCCAGCTCTCGGCCCTTGACAACCTGTATGGGCAGGGCAAGGTGGCCGTGGTGCTCAACACCGGCAACCTAGCCAAACCCCTGACCAAGGCGGAATACCAAGCCGGTGCTGCCGTGCCGGGCGAGCTGTTTTCTCACCCCGACCAGCAGGTACAGGCCCATGCGGGTTTGGCCGCTGCATCGGCCACGGGCTGGGGTGGCCGTTTGCTGGATGCCTTGGGTACAGGCCGTCCGCTGGATGCCATCGCCATTGGGTCGGCGGGTATGTTTGTGCAGGGCAACATCCATGCAAGCAACTTGGTGCCCGAAACGGGTGACTTGGTGCTCAACGGCTTCAATTTCTGGCCACAGAAAGAAGCCGATCAGCGCATGGATGCCTTGAAAAAAATCTTGGCCAACGACAGCGGTCATCGGGTTGCCAACGCAGCCAACAAAGCGCTGAGCGATGGCATGGCCCTAGCCAAGCTGCTGAAAACAGCTGCCACAGAGCCACTGGCCGCCAGTTTTCCGGGGACCAGCCTGGGTAACCAGCTCAAGGTAGCGGCACAGCTCATTGCCTACAACGCCAAGCAGGGGCCAGGCAGGCAGGTTTTTTACGCATCTTTGCCCGGTTTTGACACCCACGGTAGCCAAGCCTGGGCACATGCTGATCTGTTGGGCAAACTCAGCGCAGCCTTGTCAGCCTTTCAGACGGCCATCACCGCTGCCGGGCTGGACAAACAAGTCACCTTGTTCACCGCATCGGAATTCGGACGCACCTTCTCGCCCAACAGCAGCGGCACCGACCACGGCTGGGGCAGCCATTCGGTGGTCATGGGTGGCGCTGTCAAAGGGGGTGTTTATGGTCAGTTCCCCGCTTTTGTACTGGGTGGGCCAGACGATGCCACCACACGCGGTACCTGGATTCCGACCATTGGCCACCAGCAAATAGGGGCCACGCTGGGCAAATGGTTCGGTGCCGATGCCGCTGCCTTAAACACCACCGTCTTTCCCGGCGAGCTGAAAAACTTCAGCACGCCAGACTTGGGCTTCATGGGCTGAAACCCCCGCTCAGACCGCCGCCGGGGCTTGTAGTCCCCGACGCGGTATGGGCGTGGAAAACACGATCGAGGTACGGGTTTCGCCAAACAGGTTGATCGAACCCAGAAACTGCTCCAGATGCGCCAGATCGCGGGCCACCACGGTCATGATGTAAGAGTCAGCACCCGCCACGTGGTGGCACTCAATCACCTCTGGCATCTGGCGCAGTTTGTCCAACAACATTTTCTTGCCCGGCTGGAACACGGTAATACCCACCACAGCCTGTACCCCGTAGCCCGCACGCACGGGATCCAATTGCGCCACGATGTTGCGAATCACACCCGCTTCCTGCAAGCGTCGCAACCGCTCGGTGGTGGACGGAATGGACAAGCCCACCCGCGCTGCCAGCACCTTAAGCGGTGCTCTGCCATCTTCCTGCAAGGCTTGCAACAGCAGCCAAGACTTCTCATCCAGTGCAAAGTGGGCATCGGCTAAAGAGGCCATTGGGGTATTTTTCCTTCAATTCTTTATCAAAACAGCCAGACGACTTGCTGATTTTGAATTCACTTTGGGGTTTGGCATCTGGATAATTTTTGCTCTCCATCCTTCCCAACCATACAGCCGGGCCGTGCCAGCCCGCAAGCGACTGACCATGACGCAAGCTTCAATCCTCGTGGTTGACGACCATCACTTGCTTCGCCTGGGGATGCGATCGACCCTGGATGCCCTCGGTCTTGACCATACGCCCATGCTGGAGGCAGACAACCTGAAAGACGCGCTGCGCCTCTACCAGCAGCATCAACACGATACCGGTCTGGTGGTACTCGACCTGAACCTGCCTGACAGCAAAGGGCTCTCGGGCTTGCAGGCTTTCAGGCACCAGTTCCCCGCGGCACACATTGTGGTGCTCTCAGGTTCGGTGGATCCAGCCATTGCCCAGGAAGCCCAAGAGTTGGGTGCAGCAGGGTTTTTCCCCAAATCGGGCGACCTTGGCAAGCTCAACACCCTGCTGCTGCGCGCCGCCCAGCCCCAGCCGGTCAAAGCGTCCATTCAGGCCCGAAATGCGCGTGAAAACCTGCGCCTGAGTGAACGGGAGTTGGAGATTCTGGAGCAGGTGCTGCAAGGCAAAACCAACCAAGAAATTGTTGACTGCACCGGCTTGCGCTTGGGCACGGTCAAGAACTACATCTCGGGCCTGTTCGTTGTCTTCAATGTCAGCAGCCGATCCAAGCTGATCAGCCTGTTTCGCTGATTGCGCAGCCCTTCCGTCATGCCCCCAGCCTTCGCCAGCCCTGCCGCGACCGATGTGGATGGCGAGGTGCGTGCCCACCTCGTCGCCCAGTTTTACGCCACGGTCAAGCAGCAGTTTTTGCCGGTGTTTTTCATCACCCCGCTGTGGGGCGGCATGTTCTACATGACCTACCGCCGCCCCGTCATTGTGTGGTGGATCGCCGTCACCATGGGTATGCAGCTTCTTCGGCTCACCCTGAATCTGCGCTACCGCAAACAGCCACACACCCATAGCGAACCCCAGCGCTGGGAGCGGCAGGCACTGATCACGGCCGTGCTGAGTGCCCTGACCTATGCGGCTGGCCCCTGGGCCATGTTTGACAGCAGCAACCAAACCTTCAATGCCCTGCTCATGCTCTGGTTTCTGGGCATGATTGCCGGTGCCGCACCCGCACTGGCTTGCATGCGCGAGGCCATGGTTTGGTTTTGCAGCATCACCGGCTTTAGCCTCGCGCTGTGCATGGCCAGTGGCGGCACCGTGCTCTACCTGGGTCAGGCCATTGGTTCTGCGGTGGCCACGGTGGTGTTCATCTGGTTTGGTTTGCAGACTCACCGGCTACAGGTCTCCGCATTGCGGCTGGGTCTAGAAAAAAACGCCTTGGCTCAGGACTTGGCGCATCAGGTGCAAATTGCCCGTGAAGCCAGCGCCGAAAAAAGCCGTTTTCTGGCCGCTGCCAGCCACGACCTGCGCCAGCCCTTGCACGCACTGACCTTGTTTGGCGAAGCCTTGCGCCGCAAGCACGCCAACACCCCCGACAGCGCCGACTTTGACCGCTTGATGCAGTCGGTGCTGGCGCTGAACGCATCGCTCAACACCATGCTCGACATTTCTCGGCTTGATGCTGGCGTGGTTCCCGTCAACCGGCAGCCGGTGGAACTCAACAAAGTCTTCGCGGCCCTGCGCCAGACTTACCTGGCCCGTGCAGACAGCAAACAGTTGTCGCTGCGGTTTCGCAGCGGCGCACGCTGGGTTCTGGCTGATCCTCACCTGCTGGAGCGTCTGCTGAGCAATTTGGTGGAAAACGCCATCAAGTACACCGAAACCGGTGGTGTGCTCGTGTGTGCCCGCCCTCAGCGCGGCACCCTGGGCACCCCCCAGGTGCGGCTGGAGGTGCGTGATGCTGGGCTGGGCATTGCACCAGAACACCACGCGCGCGTGTTTGACGAATTTTTCCAGCTCGGCAACCCCGGACGAGACCGCGCACAAGGGCTCGGTATTGGGTTGTCCATTGTCAGGCGGCTGGTGCAGCTGCAAGGTTTGACGCTGAACCTGCGCTCTGCGCCGGGCTGTGGCTCCACTTTTTCCGTGTGCTTGCCTGCCCTAGAGCCCGCCGCCAGCCTTGCAGAACCCATCCACACCCAGGCAGATGCTCAACCCGTCAAGTCGTCCACCGAACCCGTACACAGCGACAGCCTCTGTGGCCTGAGCATCTTGGTGGTTGATGACGAAACCGCCATCACCGATGCCATGGCAGCACTGCTGTCCTCATTCGGTGCCCGGATATGGACGGCTTCGAACACCGAGACAGCCATGACCATCGTGCGAAACCATCCTGAACTGGACCTGGCCATCGTTGACTACCGTTTGGGCGCTGAGGAAACCGGTACAGAACTCGCTGCCCGCCTGTCCACCGCCAGAAGTCGGCCATTGCCTTTCATCATCATCACCGGGGACACCGCGCCAGCAGACATTCAGCGGCTGCGCGATTCCGGGGCCACCATCTGCTTCAAACCCCTAGAGACGCAAACCCTGCTGAAACTGATTGTTCGCCACACGGCAGCAGGTTGTGCAATGCAGGATCGCTAAAAAAACCTGCTTTTATGGGCTGTCTCCCAGCCCCAGCACCTCAAACCCCGCCACGTTCCGCGCCGTTCGGCTGAATTCCACGCCAATCAAGTAGATGGGCTCCCCGCGTGCGCGGTACTTCTCGGCATAGCCCCGCGCTTGCAAC
>JBEENR010000039.1:0-10225 GCA_041192045.1 Pseudomonadota bacterium
CGCTGAGAGGCCAGCGGGGCCACCGCCGACGATGACCACGTCGTATTCCATCGCTTCGCGCGGGCCGTAGGTGCTCAGAATTTCTTGGGGGCTCATGGTTTGATCGTCCAGTAAAAAACGGGCTTGAGGGAATGGGGGGGAATCAAAGAATCAAGGCATTGGGGCATCAAGACCAGGTGACTTGTGCGACGAACATATAGCCCGCGCCATAGACGGTTTTGATGATTTTTGCATTTTGTGGATCTTCCTCGATCTTGCGTCGGATGCGAGAAATGCGCACATCCATGCTGCGATCCATGGGCGACAAGTCTCGCTGCCCCATCAGCTGCTCCCGCGTCAGGATCTGGTGGGGGCGTTCCACAAACTCGCGCAGCACCTGCGTTTCGGCGGTGCTCAGCAGGTGTTCGGTGCCGTTGGGTGCGGTCAGGGTGTTGGCGGCACAGTCCAGCGTCCAGCCCAGAAAGTGCGCATAGCGCCGAGGTTTGGTCTGGCTTGCGCGGCTGGCGGGCCGGGTGCGTCGCAGGATGCTGCGCACCCTGGCGACGAGTTCGCGGGGCTCGAAGGGTTTGACCACATAGTCGTCGCAGCCCATTTCCAAGCCCATGATGCGGTCTATGGGGTGTCCGCGACCGGTCAGGACGAGCACCCCACAGTCGTGCAAGGTGGCAATTTGTTTGATCAAGGTCACGCCGTCCATATCGGGCAAGCCCAGATCAAGAATGCACAGGTCTGGATGTTCGGTTTTGAGCCGTCGCAGCACCGATTCACCGTCACGAAACCATTCGACCAGAAACCCGAATGCTTCGAGGGCTTGCCTGACAATCCGGGCCACGGCTTCCTCGTCTTCGATAAGAAAAATAAGACAAGGATTGGGGAAAGGGGTACATCGGTTAGGCATGACGTTCTTCAGTGCAGATTCGCTTGGAGCACTTCGGACAGTTGCTCCTTGGTAAAGGGTTTTTGAATCAGCGGCACCCCTTTCAATTGCTGTGCGCTGGGGGTGTAACCACTCATCAGCACCACTTGGTCAATGGTTTGCAGTTCCAGGGCGCGGGCAATCACTTGTTGACCATCCAGGTTGCCTGGCATCACCAAGTCCGACAGCACCAGTTTCAGGCCCGGTGTCTTGACCAAAATATCAATGGCTTCTTGGCCGTTTTCGGCTTCGATCACGGCATAACCCAGATCGAGCAAATGCCGTCGGACGACTTTTCTGACGCTGGCATCGTCCTCGACCAGCAAGGCCAGCGCTTGTGGGGCCAACTCTGGAGTTTGCACCGCCACACTGGCCTCGGTCTGGGGTTCTGGCAACACAGGCGACACACTCAGCGGCAGCCACAGGCGCACCGTGGTGCCCACACCGGGTTCGCTGGCGACTTCGACATTGCCGCCGGACTGTCTGGCAAAACCGTACACCATGGCCATGCCCAAGCCGGAGCCTTGGCCCACCCGTTTGGTGGTGAAAAAGGGCTCGAATATGCGCGATTGGGTTTGCGCGTCCATGCCGCAGCCATCGTCTGTGACGGCAACGCAGGCGAAAGCACCGGGTTGCAAATTCAGACTCTTGGCGTGCGGCACGTCCAAGTGTTGAATTTCACTGCGGATTTGGATGTGCCCTCGGGATTCGGTGGCATCTTTCGCATTCAAGATCAGATTCAGCAAAGCGTTTTGCAACTGGTGCGCGTCCAACGCACAGCGGGCGGGCGATGCCTTCAATTCAAACGACAAATTCAGACTGGCGGGCAAGGTGTGCCGCACCAGCTTGTCCATGCGTTGCACGCAGGCATCAATGTCCACCTCCGAACTTTGAATGGGCTGCTGGCGCGAAAAAGCCAGCAAACCTTTGATCAATTCGGAACCTTTTTGGGCGGCTTCAATGGCAGGAAAAATAAATTCATCCCAATGATGTTTCACGTCCGGCTGGCTGGCTAGCGCCCTGAGATTGCCCAGCACCACCGTCAGAATGTTGTTGAAATCGTGCGACAGGCCACCGGTCAATTGCCCTAAGGCTTCCATTTTTTGGGCTTGCACCAGCATTTCGTGCGATTTGCGTTCTTGCGTGATGTCGAATGTCAATTCGAAACAGCCGATCACCTGATCCGCTTCTTTCAGCTCCGGAATGAGCGAGGTGCGCAGCAGTTTCTTACCCGCTTGCGTGGACGCTTCGTATTCAAAAGTCACCCGTTCACCGCGCAGGGCTTGTTTGATGAAGGGCTTGATGCGGGTGTAGGTGTCGATGCCCAGAAACGCCCGCGCACTGACCTGTTCGGGGTGGCTGGGGTCTAGGCCAAACCAGTCTTGGTAACCCCGGTTGATGTAGCGGTATCTCAGCGTGGCATCAAAGTAGGCCACCAAGGCGGGAATGGAGTCCGTGATCAGGCGCATCTGCGCCTCGCTGCGCTCCAGCGACTCGCCAAATTGGCGCTTCAGGCGCAGGGCTTCGCGCAGCTGTTCGTTGGTGCTCATCAGTTCTTGGGTGCGCTCGGTCACGCGGGATTCGAGCAGGGCGTTTTGCTCGCGGATCAGCTTTTCTGAGTGGCGTTGCTGTGTGATGTCTGAATACAGCGTGACAAAACCATGATCCGGAACGGGCACGCCGCGAATGTGCAAGACCGTGCCGTTGGGGCGGATGCGTTCTAGGTTGTGTGCCTTGAAGGTTTGGGCCGCTTGCACCCGTTCACGGACATAGGTCTCGACATCGCCCTCGCCGTATTCACCGCGCTCGGCGTTGTAGCGCATGAAGCTCTCAAACGGTGCGCCCACATAGCCCATGTGGTCTGGAAACCCCAGCAGCCGCAAGAACGCTTGGTTCCACGCCACCAGACGCAGGTTCTCGTCGATCAGGGTGAAGCCTTGGTCAATCAGATCCAGACCCGCTTGCAACGAATCCTTGCGCTGGGCATCGGCCTCATTGCCGCGTGGGTCAGTCCTTGTCACCTTGTTTGTCTCCTGCCGGTCGTCTGTCACCGATCTGTGAATGGGCAAATTCTAGGAGCCCCAGAACCCAGCCCCGTACCTTGCAAACATTCGTCACATTCGCTGTGGATTGCTGCAAACATGCTCTTGGATGATGCGTTTAACGATCAAGTTGCCCGTTCAGGCTGCGCTGGCCATCAGGTTGCCGGGAACGGGGAAACATGGAGACAAGCATGGACCGCATCAATCCCTATTCCACCGGGCTGGAGAAGAACGCCGCCAACTTCGTGGCGCTCTCGCCGCTGAGCTTCATCGAGCGTACCGCACGCATCTACCCCCGGCGCACCGCCATCATCTACGGCCAACGGCAACAAAGCTGGGCCGATACCTACACCCGCTGCCGCCAGTTGGCCAGCGCCCTGTCCCGCCGTGGCGTGGGCGTGGGTGACACGGTGGCGGTCATGCTGCCCAACGTGCCCGCCATGCTGGAGGCCCACTTCGGCATCCCCATGACCGGCGCGGTGCTCAACACCCTGAACACCCGGCTCGATGCCGAGGCCATTGCCTTCATGCTCCAGCACGGCGAAGCCAAGGTGCTGTTGACCGACCGCGAATTCTCCAAAGTGGTGGCCCCCGCCTTGGCCATGCTGGGCGACGGTGCCCCGCTGGTGGTGGAGGTGGAAGACCCCGAAGCCCCAGCGGGCGATTATTTGGGCGAGATCAGCTACGAAGCCCTGTTGACCGAAGGTGACCCGGCCTTTGCTTGGCACCGCCCCGCCGACGAGTGGGATGCCATTGCCCTGAACTACACCAGCGGCACCACCGGCAACCCCAAGGGCGTGGTGACGCACCACCGGGGTGCGTACCTGAATGCGGCCAGCAACGTCATTTCGTGGCAGCTGCCGCACCATGCCACCTACCTGTGGACATTGCCCATGTTCCACTGCAACGGCTGGTGCTTTCCGTGGACCATGGCCCTGATTGCGGGCACCAGCGTGTGCCTGCGCCGCGTGGACCCGGCGCTGATTTACCCGCTGATCCGCCAGCACCACATCACCCACATGTGCGGCGCGCCCATTGTGTACAGCATGCTGATCCATGCGTCGGCAGACCTGCGCACGGGCATTGAGCACACGGTACACGGCCTCATTGCCGGTGCCGCGCCACCGGCAGCCGTCATTGAAGGCTGCGAAGCCGCCGGTATTGAGCTGACCCATGTGTACGGCCTGACCGAGGTGTATGGCCCGGCGGCGGTGTGCGCCAAGCAAGACAGCTGGGCGGGCCTGAGCATGGAAGAGCGTGCCGTGCTCAATGGCCGCCAGGGCGTGCCGTACCCGCTGCAAGAAGATGTGACGGTGCTGAACCCCGAAACCCTGCAACCCGTGCCCGCCGACGGCGAGACCATGGGCGAGATTTTCTTTAGGGGCAATGTGGTGATGAAGGGCTACCTGAAGAACCCTGCCGCCACCGAAGAAGCCTTTGCAGGTGGCTGGTTCCACACCGGTGACTTGGCCGTGATGTACCCCGACGGCTACGTGAAGATCAAAGACCGCAGCAAGGACATCATCATCTCGGGCGGCGAAAACATCAGCTCCATTGAGGTGGAAGACACCCTGTGCCGCCACCCCGCTGTGATGATTGCCGCCGTGGTGGCCCAGCCCGACGAGAAATGGGGCGAGGTGCCCTGCGCCTTCATCGAACTCAAGGCCGGGGCTGACACCACCGAGGCCGAGATCATCGCCTTCTGCCGCGAACACCTGGCCCGCTTCAAGGTGCCCAAGCGCGTGGTGTTTGTGAACCTGCCCAAAACCTCGACCGGCAAGATTCAAAAGTTTGTTCTGCGCAGCTTGGTCAAGTCGGCCAGCGCCATTGAATGACCTTGACCGCTTTCACCCGGAAACACCTATGTCCCAAGATTTGATTCTGGAAACCCGGGGGCTCTCGAAAGAGTTCCTCGGCTTCAACGCCGTGTCCGACGTGAACCTCAAGGTCAAGCGCGGCACCATCCATGCCCTGATTGGCCCCAACGGCGCGGGCAAGACCACGGTTTTTAACCTGCTGACCAAGTACCACGCGCCCAGTGCCGGGCAGATTTTGTTCAACGGTAACGACATCACCCGCGACAACCAGGTTCAGGTAGCCCGCCGGGGCATGATCCGCTCGTTCCAGATCTCGGCCACCTTCAGCCACCTGACCGTGCTGGAAAACGTGCGCGTGGCGCTGCAACGCACCCGGTCTGATTCGTTCAACTTCTGGTCGTCCGAGCGTCGGCTGAACGTGCTGAACGACCGCGCGATGGAGCTGTTGACCGAGGTGGACTTGGCCAGCTTTGCCGACACCATCACGGTGGAAATGCCCTATGGCCGCAAGCGCGCCCTCGAAATTGCCACCACGCTGGCCCTCAACCCCGAGCTGATGCTGCTGGACGAGCCCACCCAGGGCATGGGCCACGAAGACGTGGGCCGGGTGGTGGATCTCATCAAAAAGGTATCGGCCAACCGCACCATTTTGATGGTGGAACACAACCTGTCGGTGGTGGAGAGCCTGTGCCACACCATCACCGTGCTGCAACGCGGCTCGGTGCTGGCCGAGGGCAATTACGCCACGGTGTCGCAAGACCCCCGTGTGTTGGAAGCTTACGTGGGAGTGGAAGCATGAGCAGCGCATTCAAACCCAGCGGCGAAATGCTGCGCATCACCGACCTGCATGCCTTTTATGGCGAGTCGCACATCCTGCACGGCATTGACCTGCAAGTGAACCGGGGCGAACTGGTGACCCTGCTGGGCCGCAATGGCTCGGGCCGCTCCACCACGCTCAAGGCCATTTTGGGTCTGGTGGGCAAGCGCACCGGCTCCATCATGTTCAACGGCAACGAAGTCACCCGCATGCAGCCGCACACCATTGCGCGGCTCGGCATTGGTTATTGCCCGGAAGAGCGCGGCATTTTTGCGGGCCTGACCACCGAAGAAAACCTGATGCTGGCCCCCGTGGTGGCCAGCGGTGGCATGACGCTGGACGAGATTTACACCGTGTTCCCCAACCTGCTGGAGCGGCGCAACAGCCCCGGCACCCGTCTGTCGGGCGGCGAGCAGCAGATGCTGGCCATGGCCCGCATCCTCCGCACCGGGGCCAAGGTGCTGCTGCTGGACGAAATCACCGAAGGGCTGGCCCCCGTCATCGTCAAGAAACTGGGCGAGGTCATCCGCCTGCTGAAAACACGGGGCTACACCATCATTTTGGTGGAGCAGAACTTCCGCTTTGCCGCCCCGTTGGCCGACCGCCACTATGTGCTGGAGCACGGCCATGTGGTGATGACGGTGCCCAAAGACGAACTCGAAGCCCGTACCGGCGACCTGCACGACCTGCTGGGCGTGTAACTCCCCCTTTCAACCCACAACCATTCCCCCACAACGGAGACCCTCCCATGAAATTCACACACATTGCCCAGGCCGCTGGCCTTGCCCTTTTGTCCTTGGCCGGTGCCGCGCAGGCGCAGGTATCGGACGGCGTGGTCAAGATCGGCGTGCTCACCGACCTCTCGGGCCTGTATTCCGACGTGGCTGGCCCCGGCACCGTCATTGCCACCAAGATGGCGATTGACGACTTCATGGCCGCTGAGAAACCCAACTTCAAGGTGGAAATGGTGTCTGCCGACCACCAGAACAAAGGCGATATTGCCGCCAACAAGGCCCGTGAATGGTTTGAGCGCGACAAGGTGGACGTGGCTTCCGAGCTGGTGACCACCTCGGTGGCACTGGCCGTGCAAAAGATTGCCAAAGAGAAAAACCGCATCGCCCTGATTTCGGGCGCGGCCTCTACCGCTGTGACCAACGAAGGTTGCAACGACGTGACCGTGCATTGGACCTACGACACCTACTCGGTGGCCAACGGCACGGCCAAGGCGGTGACGCAAGGCGGTGGCAAGAAGTGGTTCTTCCTGACGGCTGACTACGCGTTTGGTCATGCCCTGGAAAAAGATGCCAGCGCGGTGGTCAAGGCCAACGGCGGCGATGTGGTGGGCAGCGTGCGCCACCCCTTCCCTGGCACCGATTTTTCGTCCTTCCTGCTCAAGGCGCAATCGTCGGGCGCACAGGTCATTGGCCTGGCCAACGCCGGTGGCGACACCATCAACGCCATCAAACAGGCGGCTGAATTTGGCGTGACGCCGAAGCAGTCGCTGGCCGGTTTGCTGATGTTCATCACCGACGTGCATTCGCTGGGCCTGAAAACCACCCAAGGCATGTACCTGACCGAAGGCTTCTACTGGGACTTGAACGAGGAAACCCGCGCCTGGTCCAAGCGCTTCTTCATGCAGCACAAGCGCATGCCCACCATGGTGCAGGCCGGTCAGTATTCGTCCGTCATGCACTACCTGAAGGCGGTCAAGGCCATCAACAGCGATGACACGGCCAAAGTCATGGCGCAGATGAAGAAAACGCCTGTGAACGACTTCTTCGCCAGAAACGGCAAGATCCGTGACGATGGCCGCATGGTGCACGACATGTACCTGCTGCAAGTCAAGAAACCCGCCGATTCCAAAACCCCCTGGGACTACTACCACGTGAAGGCCACCATTCCCGCTGCCGAGGCCTTCCAGCCGCTGGCCGAATCGCGCTGCCCGTTGGTCAAGAAATAAGCCACCAGTCCGCCGCACCTGTGCCCAGTGCTGCACCTGTGCAGGCTGGGCCGGGGCTGTGTGTGTCTTCAGGAACCAAGGAATCGGGTCATGGAAATTTTTGGCATTCCCTCGCAGGCCTTTTTTGGTCAGCTGCTGTTGGGGCTGATCAACGGGTCGTTTTACGCGGTGCTCAGCCTGGGGCTGGCCATCATTTTTGGCTTGCTCAACATCATCAACTTTGCCCACGGCGCGCAGTACATGCTGGGCGCGTTTGCCGCTTGGATGGGGCTGAACTGGCTGGGCATCAACTACTGGCTGGCGCTGCTGCTGGCCCCGCTGGCGGTGGGCCTGCTGGCGGTGGTGATTGAGCGCACCATGCTGCGCCACCTCTACAAGCTGGACCACCTGTACGGCCTGTTGCTGACCTTTGGGCTGGCGCTGATTGCCGAGGGCGTGTTCAAGAATTTCTTTGGTGTCTCGGGCGAGTCGTATGAAGCGCCCGAAATCCTCCAAGGCGGCGTTCACCTGGGCTTTATGTACCTGCCCATTTACCGGGCCTGGGTGGTGGTGGCCGCCTTGAGCGTGTGCGCCGCTGCTTGGTACGTGATTGAGCGCACCAGCCTGGGGGCCACCTTGCGCGCTGCCACCCAGCGGCCCGACCTGGTGCAGGCCCTGGGCATCAATGTGCCGGTGTTGGTGACGGCCACGTATGCCACCGGGGCCGCGCTGGCCGCCTTTGCCGGTGTGCTGGCTGCGCCCATTCAGCAGGTCAACCCGGTGATGGGCTCCAACCTCATCATCGTGGTGTTTGCGGTGGTGGTGATCGGCGGCATGGGTTCCATCCTGGGGGCCATCGTCACCGGGCTGGGCTTGGGGCTGATCGAGGGCCTGACCAAAGTTTTTTACCCGGAAGCGTCGGCTGTGATCATCTTCCTGATCATGGTGCTGGTGCTGCTGGTCAAACCCGCTGGCCTGTTTGGCAAGCAAGCCTGAAGGAGCTGAGATGAACAACAACCGCGTGGTGCTGATGTTCGTGGCCATGATCGTGGTGGGCGTGGTGGCACCGTTTCTGGTGTACCCCACCTTCTTGATGAAGCTGCTGTGCTTTGCCCTGTTTGCCTGTGCCTTCAATTTGCTGCTGGGTTTTTCGGGTCTGCTGTCGTTTGGGCATGCCGCGTTTTTTGGCGGCTCGGCCTACATCACCGGCTACCTGTGCCGCGACCTGGGCCTCACGCCTGAGTTGGGCGTGCTGGCCGGGGGCGTGTTCAGCGGTCTGCTGGGCGGTCTGTTTGGCTGGATTGCCATTCGCCGGGCGGGCATTTACTTCGCCATGATCACCCTGGGCCTGGCCCAGTTGGTGTTCTTCTTGGCCATGCAAATGGCTTTCACGGGTGGCGAAGACGGCATGCAGGGCATTCCGCGTGGCCTGTTGCTGGGCATGTTTGACCTGTCGGACAACCTGGCCATGTATTTCTTCGTGTTTGCCGTGTTCATGGCGGGTTTCTGGCTGGTGTACCGCACCATCCATTCGCCCTTTGGCCAGATTTTGAAAGCCATCCGCGACAACGAGGCCCGTGCCACCTCGCTGGGCTATGACGTGGCCAAGTTCAAGCTGCTGGCCTTTGTCATTTCGGCCTCGCTCGCGGGTATGGCGGGTTCGACCAAGGCGCTGGTGTTCCAGCTCGCTTCGCTCAGTGATGTGCATTGGCACACCTCGGGCCAGGTGGTGCTGATGACGCTCATGGGTGGCCTGGGCACGGTGCTCGGCCCGGTGGCGGGTGCGGCCACCATCGTCGGCCTGGAAAACCTGCTGGCCGACAAGGTGGGTTCTTGGGTCACGGTGATCATGGGCGGCATGTTCGTGGTCTGCGTGTTGGCCTTCCGCCGCGGCATGGTGGGCGAGTTGATCGCCATGCTGAACAAGAACGGCATCAGCCGCCCCAGCTCGGGCGGTCACTGATTCCGGTTCGTCCCCGTTCATCCGCGCTGAGGGCGCGTGGATGAACGCCACAACGCACAACATCCCTTTGGAGACACGCCATGAACGAACAATTCGGCCACGACATTGAAGACCTGCAAGTGGGCATGTCGGCCAGTTTTGCCAAAACCATCACCGAAGCCGACATCGTGCTGTTTGCCGGTGTCTCGGGCGACAACAACGCCGTCCACACCAACGAGGAATTTGCCGCCACCACGCCCTTTGGTGGGCGCATTGCGCACGGCTTTCTGACGGCCAGCGTCATTTCTGCGGCGGTCGCCAACCGCCTGCCCGGCCCCGGCACGGTGTACCTGGGCCAGCAAATGCGTTTTCTGGCCCCGGTGCGCCCTGGCGATACGGTCAAGGCCACGGTCACGGTCAAGTCGGTCAACACCGAAAAAGCCCGCGCCGTGCTGGAGACCGTGTGCCGCGTGGGCAACGTGGTGGTGGTGGACGGCGAAGCCAGCGTCATGACCACCTCCGCCGCCCGCCGCGCCAGAGCGGCCCAGCAACAGCAGCAGCAATAACGGCCAAGCAACAGCCAAGCAAGAGCCATCACAGCCCCCGTCGTGCCAGAGCGACCCAGGCATCCGCATCACCCAGGAGCAACAGCCATGAAGATTCTCGTCCCCGTCAAGCGCGTGGTGGACTACAACGTCAAGGTGCGCGTCAAGAGCGACGGCAGCGGTGTGGACATCGCCAACGTCAAGATG
>JBEENR010000040.1:0-9530 GCA_041192045.1 Pseudomonadota bacterium
GTGATCGTGGCCATCAACAAAGACCCCGAAGCGCCCATCTTCAGCGTGGCCGACTACGGCCTAGAGGCCGATTTGTTTGCCGCTGTGCCTGAGCTGGTCGCCAAGCTCTAAGCTCAGCCACCCCCCAAGGGCATCGTTCGCGATGCCCTTGTTGTATCTGCCGCCCCCTGCGGCAACATGCTTTTCTTCAACACACCAACAAACCGAGACACCGCCATGAGTTACGCCGCCCCGCTGAAAGACATGTTGTTCAACTTGGAGCACATCGCCCGCATTGACGCGGTGGCTCAACTGCCCGGTTTTGAAGATGCCGGCTTGGAAACCGCCCAAGCCGTGCTGGAAGAATGCGCCAAGTTCAACGAAGGCGTGGTGGCCCCGCTGAACTGGGAAGGCGACAAAAACCCCTCGTTCTTCAAAGACGGCACCGTCACCACCACCCCTGGCTTCAAACAAGCCTTTCAACAATATGCCGAAGGCGGCTGGCAAGGCCTGCAACACCCCACCGACTTTGGCGGCCAGGGCCTACCCAAAACCATTGGCGCGGCCTGCGGCGAAATGCTCAACAGCGCCAACATGAGCTTTGCCCTCTGCCCGCTGCTGACCGATGGCGCCATTGAAGCCCTGCTGACCGCCGGTTCTGACGAGCTGAAAGCCACCTACCTGGAAAAGCTGGTCAGCGGCCAATGGACCGGCACCATGAACCTGACCGAGCCGCAAGCCGGGTCGGACCTAGCCGCCGTGCGCAGCCGTGCCGAGCCACAGCCTGACGGCACTTACAAGGTGTTTGGCACCAAAATTTTCATCACCTACGGTGAGCACGACATGGCCGAGAACATCGTGCATTTGGTGCTGGCCCGTGTCAGTGGCGCGCCTGAAGGCGTGAAAGGCATCAGCCTGTTTGTGGTACCCAAATTCTTGGTCAATGCCGACGGCAGCTTGGGCGCACGCAACGATGTGCACTGCGTCAGCATCGAACACAAAATGGGGATCAAAGCCAGCCCCACCGCCGTGCTGCAATACGGCGACCATGGCGGTGCCGTTGGCTACTTGGTCGGCCAAGAAAACCGGGGCTTGGAATACATGTTCATCATGATGAACGCCGCCCGCTACGCCGTGGGCGTGCAAGGCATTGCCATTGCCGAGCGGGCCTACCAAAAAGCGGTGCAATACGCCCGCGACCGGGTGCAAAGCCGCCCGGTGGATGGCTCGCTGTCAGCGGCTGCGCCCATCATCCACCACCCCGACGTGAAACGCATGCTGCTCACCATGCGCGCCTTTACCGAAGGCTGCCGCGCCATGGCCAGCGTGGCCGCTGCCGCGTTTGATGCCGCCCACCACCACCCCGATGCCGACACCCGCCGCCAGAACGCCACCTTCTACGAATTTCTGGTGCCCCTGGTCAAAGGCTACAGCACCGAAATGAGCCTCGAAGTCACCAGCCTGGGCGTGCAAGTCCACGGCGGCATGGGCTTTATTGAAGAAACCGGCGCGGCCCAGTACTACCGTGATGCCAAAATTTTGACCATCTACGAAGGCACCACCGCCATTCAGGCCAACGATTTGGTGGGCCGCAAAACTGCCCGCGACGGTGGCACCAGTGCCAAAGCCATTGCCGCCCAAATTGAACACACCGAAGCCGAACTGCGCCAGCGCGACAGCGCAAACGCCCGCGCCGTGCTCAAGCGCCTCACAGCGGCCCGCGAAGCGTTTATTGACGTGGTGGACTTCATCGCCGCCAACACCCGCAGCAACCCCAACGCCGCCTTTGCGGGCAGCGTGCCCTACCTGATGCTGGCGGGCAACCTCATGGCTGGCTGGCAACTGGCCCGCGCCCTGCTGGTGGCCGAAGACCTACACGCCGCCGGGCAAGACGTGGCCTTCATGCAGGCCAAGATCAACACCGTGCGCTTCTACGCCGACCACATCCTCAGCCGCGCCCCTGGCGTGCGCGACAGCATTGTGGAAGGGGCCGATGCCCTGACCGCCATGCCCGCCGAAGCCTTCTGAGCCACCCGCCCAACCACGGAGCCCCCATGACCACCCGTCAGCGCTACCTGCCCCCGGTGTTGCAAAACCTCCGGTTCCCGGTGATCGGCTCGCCGCTGTTCATCATCAGCAACCCCAAACTGGTCATTGCCCAGTGCAAAGCCGGTGTGGTGGGCTCCATGCCCGCCCTCAATGCCCGCCCAGCCTCGCAGCTGGACGAGTGGCTGGCCGAAATCACCGAAGCCCTGGCCGCCCACAACGCCGCCCACCCGGATGCGCCCGCTGCGCCCTTCGCCATCAACCAGATCGTGCACCGCAGCAACGACCGCTTAGAGCACGACATGACCCTGTGCGCCAAATACAAGGTGCCCATCGTCATCACCAGCTTGGGCGCACGCGAAGACGTGAACCAAGGCGTACACAGCTGGGGCGGCGTGGTGCTGCACGATGTCATCAACAACGTCTTTGCCCACAAAGCCATTGAAAAAGGGGCCGACGGCCTGATCCCAGTGGCCGCTGGCGCAGGTGGGCATGCCAGCGTGAAAAGCCCGTTTGCCATGGTGCAAGAAATCCGCGAATGGTTCGACGGCCCAGTCGCCCTGTCCGGCTCCATCGCCTCCGGCAGCGCGGTGCTGGCCGCGCAGGCCATGGGCGCTGACTTTGCCTACATTGGCTCCGCCTTCATTGCCACCCACGAAGCCCGCGCGGTCGATGCCTACAAACAAATGATCACCGAAAGCAATTCGGACGACATTGTTTACAGCAACTTCTACACCGGCATTCACGGCAATTACCTCAAAGGCAGCATCAAAAACGCCGGTATGGACCCCGACAACCTGCCCGAAAGCGACCCCAGCAAAATGAACTTCGCCACTGGCGAAGGGGCCAGCGCTGCCAAAGCTTGGCGCGACATCTGGGGCTGCGGCCAAGGCATTGGCACCATCCGCGAAGTGGTGCCCGCCGCCGATTTGGTGGCCCGCTTTCAACGCGAATACGCCGAGGCCAAGGCGCGTATTTGCGGTTGCTGAACAGCGCAGAGCGGACTGGCGCTCAACTCGCTTAGGTCAGTTCGGGCGCGCTGACCTCAAAACTATCCCGGAAGGTGAAATAGATCGAGGTGTGGAACATTGAAGCCATCAGCAGCACCAGCGGATACAAAATCAGCTGCAAAGCTGCCGCCCCACCCAGCATGGCCCCCACCAAGCTGATGAGCAAACCCATCAGCAAGAACACGCCCAGCCAGCCCAGCGTGTAGTACAGCATGGCTGCCTTGTTGCTCCAGCAGGCCATGAAGCTGAAAAACAGGCTTTTGACCGGACTGATGCCATGCCAGTGCACCAGCGCGGGCGCATGCCAGAAAGCCATGATGACGGGTACGTAAGCCAGCAGCGCCAGCATCATGCCGGGGCTCATCAAGGCGCTGCGCATGGCCTCGGGCGACACGGTCTCTTCGTTCAGCGCCGCCACCGTCTCGGGGCTTGAGCCCAGCAGGCTGGCAATGGTCAACACCAGCAACAGCGCCCCGGCATACAGCCCGCCCAGTATCAGCATGGCGCGGGTTTGCGCAGGCCCGCTGCGAAACGCGGTGACCAACATCAGCGGCATCGGGAAGCGCCCCTCTGCCGCCTCGCGGCTGGCCGCCATCAGCCCGGCGGTCGCCGCGGGCACCAGCATCAGCGACAGGGCTGAGCCCAGCAGCGGCACCACCGACAGCAGCGACACCAAGAACATGAACATGAAAAACAGTCCCGCCAGCGCCAGCGGCTGCCGGAAAAACGTTTTCATGCCCAGTTTGACCCAGGACAGACCCACACGGGCCGCGACGATTTGAAGCTTCATGGTGCAAACCGCCTTAAACAGCAGGGCAGGGCGCTTGCAGCAAGGCGGCGCATTGCGCATCGGCCTGCGTGACACGCTGGCGCAGCACCCGCTCAAAGTGCGCTGGGTCGTGCGCTTGCAGCATGGCCGCTTCACGCGGCAGGTGCAAATCCCACAGGCGCGACAGCCAAAACCGCAGCGCACCGGCGCGCAGCAGGGCGGGCAGCAGTTCGCGCTCGGCTTCGGTCAGCGGGCGCACCGCTTGGTAGGCCGCCAGCAGGGCCTGCGCCCGCTCGGCCTCGTGGCTACCGTCGTCTGCGCTGGCGCTGTGCGTCACGCACCAGTCGTTCAGGCAGACGGCAATGTCAAACAGAAAACTGTCGCAACCGGCAAAGTAAAAATCAAAAAAACCGGTCAGGCTTTCGCCCTCAAACATCACGTTGTCCCGGAACAGGTCGGCATGGATGGGGCCACGGGGCAGACTGGCATAAGCCGCGCTGGCTGCCACTGCGTTTTGGTGCGCCAGTTCAGACTGAATCAGCGCCGCCTGCGCCGCATTCAAAAACGGCAGCACCACCGGCACCGTGTCGTTCCACCATGACAGGCCGCGCAAATTGGGCTGGTGCATGCCAAAGCTTTGCCCCGCCAAGTGCATGCGGGCCAGCATGCCGCCCACCGCGTGGCAGTGCCGGGCGTTGGGCTGCAACTGGCTTTTGCCGTCCAGCTTGTTCACCACCGCCGCCGGTTTGCCGTGCAAGCTGTGTAGCAACACGCCGTCTGCCGTGGCCGCCGGGTTGGGCACCGCAATGCCGTGGCCCGCTAGGTGCTTCATGAGGTGCAGGTAAAACGGCAGTTGCTCAAAGCTCAGGCGCTCAAACACCGTCAGCACATGCTCCAGCACCACGCCGTCGCGCTCGCTGGTGACGAAATAGTTGGTGTTTTCGATACCCCCCTTGATGCCCTGCAAGCGGGTCAATTGCCCCAGGTTCAGGCGCTGCAACAGGGCAGCAGCTTCGTCAAACGCGACTTCGGTGTAAACAGCCATGAGGAAAGCGCCACGCAGCGCAAATAAGAAAGCCAACAAAAAGCCCCGGTAGAACACAGCCAACTGGCCACCGCCGGGGCAGACCGCATTGTAGGCAAGCTCATCGCGCCGATAGCCTCACCCCATCAAGCACGACTTTCTGATGTGACCTGCCGTGGTGACTGGCGTGCTGCTTGGCCCAGCGCCCGTTCAGCCCACTGGCTCAGACTGGTGCCACTGCTGGCAGCCGCCTTGATGGCTGCTGCATGAACTTCAGGCGCAATCCGCAACATGATCCGTCCACTGGCAGGCTTCTCAGGAGCCGACCCCAGTGCTTCGGACGCGGCCAAATAGTCATCCACTGCCGCATGAAAATTCGCTTCAAACTCAGACACGGACACACCATGAAAACTGATGATGTCATCAATATCCAAGACGCGACCGACAATGATTTTGTCTTCCGCATCAAAGACCATCCGGGCGGTATAACCCTTGTAAGTCATGGTGTTGGTCATCTGCTTGGTCATGGCTTGATCCCCATTGTCTCAACGAACTCTCTAACGGCCAGCACGCGGCACCAAACCATGATAGTGGATTCAGCCGCCGCCGCACCGCCACAGACTCCTCCACAATGACAGCCATGACCGACCTGAACACCCCACCCACCCTGCTGCTGATTGACGGCTCCAGCTACCTCTACCGCGCCTTTCATGCCATGCCCGACCTGCGGGCGCGGCCCAACGACCCTGCTAGCCCGCCCACCGGTGCCCTGCGCGGCATGGTCAACATGATGCAAAGCCTGAAAAAAGAAGTGCCCGCCGACTATGTGGCCTGCGTCTTTGATGCCAAAGGCCCCACCTTCCGCGATGCCATTTACCCTGCCTACAAAGCCCAGCGCAGCCCCATGCCTGACGACTTGCGCGCCCAAATTGAACCCATCCACCAATGGGTGCGCCTGTTTGGTTGGTGCGTGCTGGACGTGCCCGGCGTAGAAGCCGACGATGTGATTGGTACCCTGGCTGTGTGCGCCGCGCAGCAGGGCGTGCGCGTCATCGTCTCCAGTGGCGACAAAGACCTGGCCCAACTGGTGAATGAACACATCACCATCATCGACACCATGAACGGCAAACGCCGCGATGTGGCCGGTGTGCTGGCCGAATTTGGCGTGCCCGCCCACCTGATGCTGGACTACCAAAACCTGATGGGCGACGCGGTGGACAACGTGCCCGGCGTAGAAAAAGTCGGCCCCAAAACCGCCGCCAAATGGCTGACGGAATACGGATCGCTGCAAGGCGTGCTGGCCCATGCCGACGACATCAAAGGCGTGGCCGGTGACAACCTGCGCAAAGCCCGCGACTGGCTGCCCATTGCCCGGCAGTTGCTCACCATCAAAACCGACTGCGACCTCTCCCCCTGGCTGCCCAGCCTGCCCGCCCTGCAAGCCCTAAGCCCCCAGCCAACACAAACCACCGAACTCAAAGCCTTTTACGAGCACTTCGGCTTCAAGGGCCTAGCGCAAGCGCTGGCCACGGCCCCCGCTTTACCCCCTCTCCCCCCTGGGGAGAGGGCTGGGGTGAGGGGCTCCCTGCTCACCACCACCGACGACCTGTTTACCACCCCCGCATCACCCACACGCACCCCCACATACGAAACCATCCTCACCTGGGAAGCCTTCAACACCTGGCTGGCCCAACTGGAAGCTGCCGACTTGGTGGCCCTGGACACCGAAACCACGTCATTGGATGAAATGCGGGCCGAAATCGTCGGCATCAGCTTCAGCACCCAACCCGGCCAAGCCGCCTACATTCCCCTGCGCCACGACGGCCCCGATGCCCCCGAACAACTGCCGCTGGATGCCGTGCTGGCCCAACTCAAACCCTGGCTAGAAAACCCCGCCCGCCCCAAGCTCGGCCAACACATCAAATACGACCGCCACGTCTTTGCCAACCACGGCATCGAGGTGCAGGGCTACATCCACGACACCCTGCTGCAAAGCTATGTGCTCGAAGTCCACCAGCCCCACAACCTCAGCAGCCTAGCCAGCCGCCACCTAGGCCGCAGCGGCATCACCTACGAAGACCTGTGCGGCAAAGGCGTGCATCAAATCCCATTCGCCCAAGTCGATGTGGCCAAAGCCGCCGAGTATTCCTGCGAAGACAGCGAACAAACCCTGGCCGTCCACCACGTGCTGTGGCCGCAACTGCAAGCCGATGCCAAGCTGCGCCGCATTTACGAGCTGGAAATTGAAAGCAGCGAGGCGCTCTACCGCATTGAACGCAACGGCGTGCTGATTGACGCGCCCACCCTGGCCAAACAAAGCCACGATATTGGCCTGCGCATCCAACAGTTGGAACAAGAAGCCTATGAACTGGCAGGCCAGCCCTTCAACCTGGCCAGCCCCAAGCAATTGGGCGAAATCTTTTTCGACAAACTCGGCCTGCCCGTCATTAAAAAAACCGCCACCGGTGCCCGCAGCACCGACGAAGAAGTGCTAGAAAAACTGGCCGAAGACTACGCCCTGCCCGCCAAATTGTTAGAGCACCGCAGCCTGAGCAAACTGAAAGGCACCTACACCGACAAACTGGCGCAATTGGCCCACCCCCGCACCGGGCGCGTGCACACCCACTATGCGCAGGCCGTGGCCGTCACAGGGCGCTTGTCCAGCAACGACCCCAACCTGCAAAACATCCCCATTCGCACCCCCGAAGGGCGCAAAGTGCGCGAAGCCTTTGTGGCCCCGCCCGGCTGGCGCATTGCCAGTGCCGACTATTCGCAAATCGAACTGCGCATCATGGCCCACCTCAGCAGCGACGCGGCCCTGCTCAAAGCCTTTCAAGACGGCATTGATGTCCACCGCGCCACCGCCGGCGAAGTGTTTGGCCTGCCCCCCGAACAGGTCAGCAGCGAACAACGCCGCTACGCCAAAGTCATCAACTTTGGCCTGATTTACGGCATGGGCACGTTTGGCCTGGCCAAGTCGCTCGGCATTGAGAACGCCGCCGCCAAAACCTACATCGACCGCTACTTTGCGCGTTTTGCTGGCGTTAAACGCTACATGGACGAAACGCGCGAACTCGCCAAACAGCAAGGCCATGTAGAAACCGTGTTTGGCCGCAAACTGGTGTTGCCCGGCATTCAGAACGCCAAAGGTGCCAAGCTCGCCGCGCTGGAGCGCCAAGCCATTAACGCCCCCATGCAAGGCACCGCCGCCGACCTCATCAAACTCAGCATGGTGGCGGTGCAAAAAGCCCTGGACGCGCAGGGCAGGGCCACCAAAATGATCATGCAAGTCCACGACGAACTGGTGTTTGAAGTGCCCGAAACCGAAGTGGATTGGCTGAAAACCGAAATCCCCCGTCTCATGGCCAGCGTGGCCCAACTGCAAGTGCCCCTGCTGGCCGAAGTGGGCGTGGGGCTCAATTGGGATCAGGCACATTGAACCGCACAAAACCCCATGCACAGCCCAACCATCCCCACCACCCACCCGCGCCGCAAACTACCCATTGGTATTCAAACCTTCGCCAAACTGCGCGAAGATGATGCGCATTACTACGTGGACAAAACCGCGTATGCGCTGCAACTGATTGAGCAAGGCAACTGCTATTTTTTAAGCCGCCCCCGTCGCTTTGGCAAAAGCCTGTTTTTAGACACGCTGAAAGAACTGTTTGAAGGCAACCGGGTGCTGTTTGCGGGTTTGTACGCCGATACGCATTGGGATTGGACACGGCGTTATCCGGTGATTCGCATCAGCTTTGGCGGTGGGGTGGTTCATGAGCCGGAAGCCTTGAGCCAACGCATCCAAGCTATTTTGCGCGTCAACCGGAATGCGCTCGATATCAGCCGCCCGCCAGAAATCCCCGCGCACGAAGTCGCCATTGATTTAGCGGCACTGATCCAACAAGCCCACCAAACCCACGGCGAACGCGTGGTGGTGCTAATCGATGAATACGACAAACCGATTCTGGATAACATCACCGACAGTGCCCGCGCCACCGGCATGCGCGAAGCCCTGAAAGACCTGTACAGCGTTTTAAAAGATAGCGACGCGCATTTGAAATTCGTCTTTCTCACCGGCGTGTCCAAATTCAGCAAAGTGAGTTTGTTTTCAGGGCTTAATCAGTTAGAAGACATCACGCTCGATGCCCGCTTCAGTGCCCTGTGCGGCTACACCGATGAAGACATCGATACCGTGTTTGCCCCCGAACTGCCGGGGCTGAACCGCGAAGAAATCCGCCGCTGGTACAACGGCTACAACTGGCTGGGCGAAAGCGTTTACAACCCCTTCGATGTGCTGCTGCTGTTTCGCCATCATGAATTTCGGCCCTATTGGTTTGAAACCGGTACACCCACATTCCTGGTCAAACTTTTGGCCGAACGCCAATTCTTCACCCCCGATTTAAGCCAAATGGTGGCGTTGGAGTCGCTCATTGCCAGCTTTGATGTAGATGACATTCCACCTGAAGCCCTCTTGTTTCAAACGGGTTATTTGACGCTGCGTGGACGCGAAGAAATTTCACGCACACAATGGGTTTACACCCTAGGCTACCCCAACCGGGAAGTAGAAACCAGCTTAAATGCCGTCTTGCTCAAAGGCTACGGCGTGCCCGAACGGCAAGCCCTGGCCACCCGGCTGCAATTGATCAAACTGCTGCGCGCTGGCGATGCCGCGGGCCTGCAAGCGCTGTTTCACGCCCTGTTTGCC
>JBEENR010000041.1:0-7145 GCA_041192045.1 Pseudomonadota bacterium
CGACGGTAGGGTCATCGTCGCCGATGACAATGTTGAAGTGCGCATTCGAAAGACGGGCTTTGAACAGTTGGTTACGGTTATGGCAAAGGACTATGCCCTTTTTTACGGGGCGATGGCTGTGCTTGTATCGTTGCTGCTGGGATGGTTCGCTGGTTTTGTCTTTAATCGGCTCTGATTAAAGCTTTAATTGTTGCTAATCCGAACTGCGATATTGCCCCCGCTAAGATGGTGGTTATCTTTTACCCTTCTGCGCTCAGGCCCTCATGCCTTCATTCGTTGAGATTTGGCCGCAGATATTGCCGTGCACGGTCCAGATCTAGTCCCCGACGCGCCGCATAATCCGCCACCTGATCGTCGCCAATCCGCCGTTCAGCTACCGCTGGGAGTCCACCGATGCCTTGGCCGACGATGTGCGCTTTAAGAACCACGGCCTAGCACCCAAGTCAGCCGCCGACTTTGCGTTTTTGCTGCACGGCTTCCACTTCCTGAAAGACGAGGGGGTGATGGCCATCATCCTGCCGCACGGGGTGCTGTTTCGCGGGGGCGCGGAGGAGCGCATTCGCACCAAGCTGCTGAAGGATGGGCACATTGACACGGTGATTGGCTTGCCCGCCAACCTGTTTTATTCCACCGGCATTCCGGTGTGCATCCTGGTATTGAAGAAGTGCAAGAAGCCGGACGATGTGCTGTTCATCAACGCGGCTGAGCATTTTGTGAAGGGCAAGCGCCAGAACCAGCTGACGCAGGAGCACATCGACAAAATCATCGCCACCTACCAGCACCGTACTGAAGAGGCACGCTATTCACGCCGGGTGGGCATGGCCGAGGTTGAGAAGAACGGTTTCAACCTGAACATCTCGCGCTACATCAGCACAGCGGTGGGCGAGGCGGACATTGACCTGGCTGCCACGCATGCCGAATTGCTCCAGCTTGAACAAGCGATTGCTGAGGCCAAGCAAAAACACAATGCGTTTTTGCGGGAACTGGGGCTGAATGTGCTCCCATAAGTCCGCCATCACATCAGCCCCATGTTGAACCCACGAGCCAAGGCGGTATGCCCAGCCCCTCGCCCTGCGCTGCGCTGAAGGCATGCCAAGCCCCGGCCAGTACGCTGTCGATGAGGGGCAGCGCTACGCGGTTTTGCAGGCGTGCGGCCCAGCCGCCCAGTGCCGCGCCGCCGATGATGAGGCTGGATACGCCGGGGTGTTGCGCCATGGCTTGCTGGCAGGCCGCCAGCAGCACGGTTTCGGCGGTGGCGGGGTCTTGGCGCAGTTGTCCGCCTGTGAGTGCCACGGTCACGATGCCCTTGACCCGGTGGCCGTGCGGCAGACCAGCGCAGATGCGGTGCAGCATTGGCCCCCAGCGGTCGCCGCCGGTGACGATGGCGCAGTCGCCCAGTTGCGCGGCTTGGGCCAGGGCGGCTTCGGCCAGACCGGTGACGGGGCCGGGGCAGCATTCGCGCAGGGCATGCAGGCCAGGGTCGCCAAAGCAGCCAATCAGCACAGCGCTGGTGCGTGTGTTTGCCGGGTGCTGGCGCTGGTCGTGTTGCCAAGCATCCAGCGTGGCGTGGGTGGCCACGGCGTAGCTGGTTTCGTCGGCAATGTAGGGCGCACCAAAACGGGCGGTAGTGGATCGCACGGCCACGCCGCTGCCCAGTGCCGTTTGCAACTGGCGGTGCAAATCGAGCGTCACCCCTGCCGAGGTGTTGGGGTTGATGACCAGCAGGTGGCGCACGGGGTTCTCCTTACAGGCCCAGCAGTTCGGCCAGGTCTTCTTTGGTGGGGGGCTGGTGTTCAAACACCAAGTCGGCTTCGATGCGGCTGAGGTGTTCGCGCATCAGGCGCATGGCTTCGGGCACGGCCCGCAGGCGCATGGCGCTCAGCAGCGCTTGGTGCTCCAGACAACCGCAAGCAGCGCGACTGGGGGTGGCCGCCACCGGCCCATAGGCCATGAGGATGAGCGAGGTGCGCGACACCAGCTCGCGCAGGATGCGGCCCAGCGTCTGGTTGCCCGAGCCTTCGGCAATGGCGAGGTGGAAGTCGCCCGAGAGCCGAATGGCGCGGCGCATGTCACCTTGTAGGCGGGCTTCGTCTTCTTGGCGGATGAGCTGGCCGAGTTGGGCGATGTCGTCATCGGTGGCATCGGCCATGTAGGCCTGTACCAGCGTGGGCTCGATCAGGCGGCGGGCCTCGAACACTTCGTGCGCTTCGGCGGGCGAGGGTTCGGCCACCACCGCGCCCCGGTTGGGCCGCATGATGACGACGTTTTCATTGGCCAAGCGCACCAGCACCGGGCGGATGCGGGTGCGCGACACGCCGAATGCGCCCGCCAACTTGTCCTCTACCAGCTTGGTGCCGGGCAGCAACCGGTGGTCGAGGATGGCGGAGATAACGCGGTCGTAAATATCGGCATCGGTCACCGATGCGGTGCTGCGCGGTGCTGCGGCGGGCGGTGTCTCGTCCGCCTCGTGGTGTGCTTGCAGGTGAATCACGAATGTCCTTTGGGCCGTGGCGCTTTCAGCGCCCAGGTCAGCAGTATCGCCAATCCCATCACGGCAAAGGAAACCACGGTGGTCAGTGTGCCCAGGGCGTAAATGGCTGGGTTGGTGACGGTGGTGGTCAGGCCCTGCAACTCCAGCGGCAGGGTGTTGACATCGCCAATGGCTTGCGAGGTGCGGGCAATTTCGTCCCAGCTCAGCGTAAAGCCAAACATGCCCACGCCCACCACCGACGGCCCAATCAGCGGCAGCACCACATGGCGGAAGGTTTGCCACGGCGTAGCGCCCAAGTCGCGAGCGGCTTCTTCGTAAGCGGGGTTGAAGCGGTTGAACACCGCAAACATGATGAGCAGGCCAAAGGGCAGTGTCCACGTCAGGTGCGCGCCCAGGGCTGATGTGCTCAGGCCCAAGCTGGTGTTGAAATTGTCCAGAAAACCCGTGGCCCCCAAGGTTTCAGCCAGGTGACGCAGCGCCCCGTCAATCAGCCGGAACTGCAAGCCAATGCCCAGCGACACGATGATGGACGGCATGATGAGGCTGGCCACGGTGACGTAAAACAGCGCATCGCCGCCGCGCAGCTTTTTGCGGAATGCCAGCCCGGCCAGCACCGACAGCAGCACGGTCAGCAGCATCACCCCGCCGCCCAGCGCCAGCGAGCGCCGAAAGGCCGCGCCAATGTCCACCACGCCCAAGCCTTGGGCCAGTTGGTGGTACCAGTGCAGCGACCAGCCGCGCATGGGAAAGGTCAACCCACCTTCTGGCCCCTGAAAGCTGAGCACGAAGATGGTGAGCATGGGGCCGTACAGGAACAGCACAAACAGGGCAAACACGGCAGCCAGCGGCCAAAAGCCCGGTGCGCGACGCTCCCGGAAAGCGGTGGCGCGGGCCTGTGAGCGTGGGGACAAGCGTTGTGGTGCAGCGTTCATCACAGCTCCTTGCGGATATCGACGATGCGGGTCAGGCCCCAGATGATCATCAGCACCACGGCCAGCAGCACCACGGCATTGGCCGCGGCCAGGGGGAATTGCAGGTAGGAGGTTTGCACCTGAATGAGTTTGCCCACCGAGGCAATTTGCTGCCCACCCATCACGCCCACCGTCACAAAGTCGCCCATGACGATGGTGATGACGAAGATGGAGCCAATGAGCATGCCGGTCTTGCTCAGCGGGATGATCACGTTCCACAGCGTCTGCCGAGCGCTGGCCCCGGCATCGTTGGCGGCCTCCAGCAGCGAGCGGTCGATGCGCATCATGCTGTTGAAGATGGGCACGATCATGAACATGGTGTAGAGGTGGATGAAAGCCAGCACCACCGAGAACGGCGAGAACAGCAACCAATCCAGTGGTGTGTCGGTCAGGCCCAGCCCCATCAAGCTTTGGTTGACCAGCCCGTTGCGCCCCAGCAGCGGCACCCACGAAATCATGCGGATGACGTTGCTCGTCCAAAACGGCACGGTACACAGCACAAACAGCAGCGTCTGCATGCCGGGCGAGCGCACATGAAAGGCCAAAAAGTAGGCCACGGTAAAGCCCAGCACCAGCGTCACGGCCCAGGTGATGAGCGTGAACTTGAGCGTGGACAGGTAGGTGGAGAGGCTCACGCACAGGTCACCGTTGTCGGTGAGCTGGCCGCAGCCCTCAATGATGGAGAGGTAGTTGCGCCAAGTAAAACCCGGCAGCAACTCGTACTCGTTGAAGTCCCAAAAGCTGACCATCAGCACCAAGCCCAGCGGCACCAAAAAGAACACCGCAAACACCGCCGCCAGCGGCGCGGCCTGCCACCAGGGGTGAACAGACGGCACCACGGTCGAGGCGGGCGGGCCGTGGTGGGGGGTGGTCGATGCACTCATGGCGGCAGGTTTTTGGGGGTGGGGCAGGGTGCCGGGTCAGTCGTTGGGCAGGGACGCTGTCAGGCGGCCACGAACTCGTTCCACTTGCGCACCATGTGCTCGTTTTCGTCCATCACCGCGTTCCAGCAGGCAATGCCGCCCATGCGGGCTTCGTAGCTGCCGCCGTCGCGCACGGCCCCTTTTTTGGCCAGTACGTCGCCGTTGGGGCTCTTGATGTCTTGCGCAGCCGGTTTGCCTTCCATCCAGTAGGCCCATTCGTAGGCCTCCATCTTGGCTTTGGCGGTGTCGAGCACGGCACTGTAGTAGCCCTGGCGGTTCAGGTAAGCACCGGCCCAGCCGTCCAAGAACCAGTTGATGAACTCGTAGGCGGCATCTTGCTTTTTACCGGCCAGCGTTTTCGGAATGCCGAAACCAGCAGCCCAAGCGCGGTAACCCTCTTTCAGCGGCTGGAACACGCAGTCAATGCCCTTGGTGCGCACGGCGGTGACGGCGGGGCTCCACATCGACTGGATCACCACCTCGCCCGAGGCCATCAGGTTGACCGACTCGTTGAAGTCTTTCCAGAGGGCGCGGAACTGGCCAGCTTTTTTGGCTTCGATCAGGGTCTTGATGGTCAGGTCGATTTCGGCCTTGGTCATGTTGCCCTTGTCGGCGTACTTGTGCAGCCCCAAGGCCTCCACGACCATGGCCGCGTCCATGATGCCGATGGACGGGATGTTGAGGATGGCGGCCTTGCCCTTGAACTCGGGGTTGAGCAACTCGGCCCAGGAGCTGATGGGGCGCTTGATCAGGTCGGGGCGGATGCCCAGCGTGTCGGCGTTGTACACGGTCGGAATCAGCGTCATGAACTGCGTGGGCGCGGCGCTGAAGGCCTTGCTGTCGGGCTTGTCCAGGTACATCACCTTCTTGGGTGCGGTGCCTTGGTCGCCCACTTTTTTACCGGCCACTTCGCCCTTGGTGAACAGCGTGGTGATCTTGTCGGCGTTTTTGATGCGCTTGACATCAATGCCCTTGAGGTTGCCGGTGGGGATGATCTTCTTCAGGCTGAAGTATTCGGTGTCGATCAGGTCAAAGCTGTTGGGCTGGGTGATGGCGCGTTTGGTCACTTCGTCGGTGGTGACGGCCACGTACTGAATCTTGATGCCGGTGTCGGCTTGGAACTTCTCGGCAATGGCCTTGTCCTGGTTCACGGCGGTACCCAGGTAGCGCAGCACAGGTTTTTCGTCGGCATGAATGGCCGGGAAGCTGCCTGCAGCCAAGATCGCCGCCGTGCCTTTGAGCAGGTTGCGCCGGGTGGTCGTCTGTGCTGCCGTGGAGGCCAGGGTTTCGGGCGTGGTGGGTTTCATCAAAAACACTCCTCAGTGCGGGAACACCTGAAAACCGTCAGGCAGCGGATGGAAAAACGGGGTGGGCATCGGCAGGTAGCCAACTCAGCTGAACCTGCTGGCCGTGCGTCAAGGGTTGGGCCAAAAAGGCGGCTTCGCTCAGGCTCACACTCACCTGCTGCGAGGCGGCGTTGTCCACCTTCACCCCCAGCAGCACATAGGTGCCTTGGTACTCCACATCGGTGACTTGGCCGGGCAGGTGAGGGCGGTCTGTGGGGGTTGTCTGGGCCGGCGTTTGTGCGGTCGTCTGTGTGGGTATGACGGCCATGCGGTCGCTGCGGATGGCCACGCGCCCGGCGGGGGTGTCCAGCACGTTGTGCCCGCCCATGAAGCGGGCCACAAATTCGCTGGCCGGGCGGTTGAACACCTCGCGCGGGTGACCTGCTTGCTCGATCTTGCCGTGGTTCATCACCACCATCAGGTCGGCCAGGGCCATGGCTTCTTCTTGCGAGTGGGTCACATGCACAAAGGTCAGGCCCAGCTCCTGCTGCCAGCGGCGCAACTCGGCCCGCATTTGCACGCGCAAAAACGGGTCCAGCGCCGACAGCGGCTCGTCCAGCAGCAGCACCTGCGGCTGCATGATCAGCGCCCGCGCCAGCGCCACGCGCTGCTGTTGCCCGCCCGACAGCTCACCCGGTTTGCGGTGCGCCAGGTGGCCCAGCGACACGCGATCCAGCAACTCGGCAGCGCGAGCGCTGCGCTCGGCCTTGCCCACGCCCTTCATCTTCAGGCTGAAGGCCACGTTGTCCAGCGCGCTCAGGTGCGGAAACAGCGCATAACTCTGGAACATCATGGCCGTGCCCCGATGGGCAGCGGGCAAGTCGGTGATGTTGCGCCCACCCAGCAGGATGTCGCCCGACGACACCGATTCATGCCCCGCCACCATGCGCAGCGTGGAGCTTTTGCCACAGCCCGACGGCCCCAGCAAACAGCAGTAACTGCCAGGGGCCACCTTCAGGTCAATGGCATCCACGGCCACGGCATCGGGGCCATACTGTTTGGTCAGGCAGACCAGCTCCAGCGAGGGTGGCTGCAAAGGGGTGTGAGCGTCCATGCCTCCGCTTTCGCAAGCCCTGTGCCAGCTTTGAATTCAAATTGACACTCACTTTGTACGCAATTTGCACGCCGTTTTTGTGCGCAATCGCTGAAATAGTGGGCACAGCTCACGCTGTTGGTGCATGGTGGGCTGGGCTGTGATGTGGTCGGTTGTAGGAAATGGTGCAGCCAATTTCAACAAGCTGCACGGCCTTGCACACGGTCAGCCACAACGCCTTGAACCTGAATGGCGCAAAATCCCCGCATGAGCCCCCCCAATCTGCCCCGCCGCAAGCTGCCCATTGGCATCCAGACCTTCGCCAAGCTGCGCGAAGACGATGCGCACTACTACGTGGACAAAACCGCGTATGCATTGCAA
>JBEENR010000042.1:0-3973 GCA_041192045.1 Pseudomonadota bacterium
GTGATCGTGGCCATCAACAAAGACCCCGAAGCGCCCATCTTCAGCGTGGCCGACTACGGCCTAGAGGCCGATTTGTTTGCCGCTGTGCCTGAGCTGGTCAACCGCCTGTAAGCCTTTCGTTCATCGACTTTTCCCTTCGGAGCATTCCCCATGAGTTACACCGCCCCCCTCAAAGACATGCAGTTTGTGATGGAGCACCTCGCTGGCTTGGACAAAGTGGCCGCGCTGCCCGGCATGGAAGACTTTGGTGCCGACACCGCCCAGGCCGTGCTGGAAGAGTCGGCCCGCTTTTGCCAAGACGTGGTGGCCCCACTGAACTGGGAAGGCGACAAAAACCCCAGCAGCTGGAAAGACAGGGCGGTGACGACCACGCCCGGCTTCAAACAAGCGTTCAAACAGTTCGCCGACGGCGGCTGGCAAGGCGTGAGCCACCCGGTTGATTTTGGTGGCCAGGGCAGCCC
Organism: Pseudomonadota bacterium; assembly: GCA_041192045.1. Taxonomy (GTDB): domain Bacteria; phylum Pseudomonadota; class Gammaproteobacteria; order Burkholderiales; family Burkholderiaceae_C; genus Hydrogenophaga. The sequence goes on from JBEENR010000042.1 coordinate 462, forward strand.
CAAGCTGATTGCCACCGCCTGCATCGAGATGCTGCATGCCGCCAGCCTGTCGTTTGCGCTGTGCCCCATGCTGACCGACGGCGCCATTGAAGCCCTGTTGACCGCCGGTTCTGACGAGCTGAAAGCCACCTACCTGGAAAAGCTGGTCAGCGGCCAGTGGACCGGCACCATGAACCTGACCGAGCCGCAAGCCGGGTCTGACCTAGCCGCCGTGCGCAGCCGTGCCGAGCCGCAGGGTGACGGAACTTACAAGGTGTTTGGCACCAAAATTTTCATCACCTACGGCGAGCACGACATGGCCGAGAACATCGTCCATTTGGTGCTGGCCCGTGTGCCCGGTGCGCCCGAAGGTGTGAAAGGCATCAGCCTGTTTGTGGTGCCCAAATGCTTGGTCAATGCCGACGGCAGCTTGGGTGCGCGCAACGATGTGTTCTGCGTCAGCATCGAGCACAAGCTGGGCATCAAGGCCAGCCCCACGGCGGTGTTGCAGTTCGGTGACCACGGCGGGGCCGTGGGCTACTTGGTGGGCGAGGAGAACCGGGGCCTCGAATACATGTTCGTGATGATGAATGCCGCCCGCTTTGCGGTGGGCATGCAGGGCATTGCCGTGGCCGAGCGCGCTTACCAAAAGGCGGTGGGCTACGCCCGCGACCGGGTGCAAAGCCGCGACTTGGCCGGCTCACCCGGCCCGGTGGCCATCATCCACCACCCCGATGTGAAACGCATGCTGCTGAACATGCGCGCCTACACCGAAGGCGCGCGCGCCCTGGCCTATGTGGCCGCTGCCGCGTCTGATGCCGCCCACCATTCGTCCGACCCGGCTGTGCGCCAACAGCAACAGGCCATTTACGACTACTTGGTGCCGGTGGTGAAGGGCTTCTCGACCGAAATGTCCATCCAAGTGGCCAGCTTGGGCGTGCAGGTGCATGGCGGCATGGGCTTTATTGAAGAAACCGGCGCGGCCCAGCACTACCGCGATGCCCGCATCCTGACCATTTATGAGGGCACCACCGCCATCCAGGCCAACGACATCGTGGGCCGCAAGACGGTGCGCGACCGTGGAGCCGTGGCCCTGGCTTTGTGTGCGGCTGTTGCCACCACCGAAGAAGACCTGGCCGCCCACACCGAGCCCGACTGCGCCGCCATGCGCTACGCCCTGCGCGGTGCCCGCGAGGTGCTGGAACAGACCATTCAATACATCGTGACCAACGCCAAAACCAACCCCAAGGCGGTGTATGCCGGGGCGGTCAACTACCTGCAACTGGCGGGTGTGGTGCTGTGCGGCTGGCAGATGGCCCGCGCCATGATGGTGGCGCTGGACCGCATGGACGAAGACCCAGCCTTTTACGCGGCCAAGCGGGTCACGGCCCGCTTCTATGCCGAATCGATCTTGCCCACGGCCTATGGCCTGGCCACGTCTGTGGTGGTGGGTGGCGACACCATCGCCCAAGCCCCAGTGGACATGTTCTGACCCGCCTGCGCCCAGGCACCACACCACGGAGACTCATCCCATGTACGGACAAATGATGCAGATGCCGCTGCTGACCTCGACACTGCTGGTGCATGCTGAGCGCCACCATGCCGACCAGCAGATCGTGTCGCGCCGCGTGGAAGGCGACATTCACCGCTACACCTACGCCGACTTGGCCCGCCGCACCCGCCAGCTGGCCAAGGCCGTGGCCGCGCTGGGCGTGACGGACGGTGAGCGCGTGGCCAGTTTGGCTTGGAACGGCTACCGGCACATGGAGCTGTACTACGCGGTATCGGGCTCGGGCCGGGTGCTCAACACCATCAACCCCCGCTTGCACGCTGACCAAGTGGTCTTCATTGCCGACCATGCCGAAAACCAGGTGCTGTTTTTTGACATGACGTTTTTGCCGCTGGTGGAATCCATTGCCAGCCGCGTGAAAACCGTGCGCCACTTTGTCGCCCTGATCGACAAAGACAAAATGCCCCAGCACACCAGCATCCCCAACCTGCTGTGCTACGAAGACCTGCTGGCCGCGCAGAACGACCAGTTCAGCTGGCCCGTGCTGGACGAACAAGAAGCCGCCACCCTGTGCTACACCAGCGGCACCACCGGCAACCCCAAGGGCGTGCTGTACAGCCACCGATCCACCCTGCTGCACACCTTTGCGGCAGCACTGCCCGACAGCCTGAACGTGTCAGCGGCAGATGTCATCTTGCCCGTGGTGCCCATGTTCCATGTCAACGCCTGGGGCCTGCCCTATGCGGCCTGCATGACCGGGGCCAAGCTGGTGTTCCCCGGCGCAGGCTTGGACGGCAAGTCGCTCTACGAGCTGTTCGAGGCCGAGGCCGTGACCATGGCCGCCGGGGTGCCCACGGTGTGGCAGGGGCTGCTCAGCCATGTGCAGGCCAATCAGTTGAGTTTTAGCACCATGCGCCGCACCGTCATTGGCGGCTCGGCCTGCCCACCGGCCATGGTGCGTACCTTCGAGGAAGACTACAAGGTTCACGTCATCCACGCCTGGGGCATGACCGAACTCAGCCCCCTGGGCACGGTGTGCGCCTTCAAGGGCAAGCACATGACGCAAACGCCCGAGCAGCGCCAAGCGGTGCAGGCCAAGCAAGGCCGTGCTGTGTTTGGGGTGGACATGAAAATTGTGGCGGGCGACGGCACCGAGCTGCCCTGCGACGGCGTGCAAACCGGCGACCTGCTGGTACGCGGCCACTGGGTGGTGTCGCGCTACTTCAAGGAAGAGGGCGAGGGCCACCTGCAAGACGGCTGGTTCCCCACCGGCGACGTGGCCAAGATTGATGCCGACGGCTACATGCAAATCACCGACCGCAGCAAGGACGTGATCAAGTCTGGCGGCGAGTGGATCGGCTCGATTGACCTAGAAAACATCGCCATGGCCCACCCCGCCGTGGCCATGGCCGCCTGCATTGCCGCCTTCCACCCCAAGTGGGACGAGCGCCCCCTGCTGGTGGTGATGCTCAAGCCGGGTGCGGTGGCTTCCCGCGAAGACATCTTGGCTTTCTTTGACGGAAAAATCGCCAAGTGGTGGACCCCTGACGATGTGATCTTTGTGGACAGCATCCCGCTGGGTGCCACCGGCAAGATGCTGAAACACCGTTTGCGTGAACAGTTCAAAGCCTACCGCCTGCCTTCGGCCTGAACCCCATCACCCCCCCGTCACCCCCGTCACCCGGCCCCAAGCGCCGGGTGTCTCACATCCCCGCATAGTTAGGCCCACCGCCGCCCTCGGGTGTCACCCAGACGATGTTTTGCGTCGGGTCTTTGATGTCGCAGGTTTTGCAGTGCACGCAGTTCTGCGCGTTGATCTGCAAACGGTCGCTGTTGTCGGGGTTCTTCACATACTCGTACACCCCGGCAGGGCAGTAGCGGCTCTCTGGCCCGGCGTAGGTGGCTAGGTTGATGCGTACCGGCACGCTCGCATCTTTGAGCGTGAGGTGTGCGGGCTGGTGCTCTTCGTGGTTGGTGTTGCTGATGAACACGCTGCTCAATCGGTCAAACGTGATCACCCCAT